>NZ_OZ034798.1:0-1454780 GCF_964028605.1 Wolbachia endosymbiont (group A) of Lasioglossum fulvicorne
TGCGTCAGGCTGGTAGGTCTCTTCCTGAGTACCGCAAAGCAGTAGAAAATATGAATAATTTTATGGAGATATGCTACAACACAGATTTAGTGACAGAATTGACGCTACAGCCAGTGACAAGATTTGACGTGGATGCGGCGATAATTTTTTCAGACATTTTAATAATAGCTGATGTTTTGGGTTGTGACGTGAATTTCGTACGCGGTGTAGGTCCAATAATAAAACCCGTGGAAAGTCCTAAGGAATTGAAGGGTCCACAAGAAATTGAAACTAAAACCTTACCAATTCTAAACGCTATAAAAAAAGTCAGAAGCCACTTACCAAAAGAAAAATCTCTCATAGGATTTGCTGGTGGACCATGGACAGTAGCCTCATACATCATAGAAGGTGGGAGCAGCAAAACTTTTTCCAAAGTATTAAATTTATATCCTTCGTATTTGAAGGATATAATTGAACGAATAACGGAAGCAACGATTATTTATCTAATTAAACAGATAGAATTTGGAGCAGATGTTATTCAGCTATTTGACAGTAATGCTGGTGCATTATCGGAACCATTGTTTAAAGAATATGTTATCGAACCAACAAAGAGAATTATCTTGGCAATAAAGGATAGATTTTCTGATTTTCCAATAATAGGTTTTCCAAGGTCTGCTGGAAATCTTTATAAGGATTACTGCGAACAAACAGGTGTATCTGCAGTAAGTATAGATTATAATGTTCCAATAAAATGGGCGAAAGCGAATCTAAAAATCCCTCTACAAGGAAACCTTGATCCTAATCTTTTAGCCTATGATAAAACGGAAGCAGTCAAAGAAGCAAAACGTATAATAGATTGCTTTAGAGATTTACCCTTCATATTTAATCTTGGACATGGAGTACTCCCTGATACTCCAGTTGAAAATATTGCTGCGTTGGTGAATTTGGTAAAAAGCTACTAATACAATACACAAAATTCTAGCTTTTTTGTTGTACGGGGTTTATCATTTGAATTTAGCTTCAGTAAGATATGTCAGACCTTGCAAAAAGAATGTCCCTAATAAAACCATCACCTACGATTGCTGTAACTGATAAGGCAAATAAGTTGAAAAGTGAAGGAAAAAAGATCTGTGTTTTAGCTGCAGGAGAACCGGATTTTGATACTCCAGATCATATAAAAAAAGCAGCTATTCAAGCAATAAGTGAAGGTAAAACTAAATATACTACTGTTGATGGAACGCGTGAGCTGAAAGAGGCAATAATTAATAAGTTAAGAAGGGATAATAATCTCGAGTACACGTTTAACCAAATCTGTGTTGGTACAGGCGCTAAGCAGGTGTTATTCAATTTGTTCATGTCAACAATTAACTCTGGAGATGAAGTTATTATTCCAGCTCCTTATTGGGTTTCATATGTTGATATGGTAAGTCTTTTTGGCGGCTTGCCAGTTGTAGTAGAGTGCAGACAAAATTTTAAACTGACAGCGGAATTATTGAAAAGCAAAATAACTAAAAAAACTAAATGGTTAATTCTTAACTCACCGAACAACCCTGCGGGAGCTGTGTGCACGTGTAATGAATTGAAAGACATATCACAAGTATTGCTTGAATATCCACATGTGAATGTCGTTACAGATGATATTTATGAGCATATAATATACGACGAAAAATTTTTTACTATCGCTCAGGTTGAGCCGAAGCTTTATGATAGAGTTTTTGTAGTTAATGGAGTATCAAAAGCCTATGCAATGACAGGCTGGAGAATAGGGTATATTGCAGGCAGAAGTGATGTGGTAAAAGCTATCTCTAAGCTCCAGTCTCAAAGCACTTCTAATCCAAATTCGATAGCACAAGCAGCAGCAGTTGAGGCATTAAACGGTGATCATAGTTTTTTGAAAGAAAGAACAAGGATTTTTAAGAGTCGTAGAGATTTTATGGTGAAAAAGCTAAATTCTGCCACGGGATTATCAGCATCTGTTCCACAAGGTGCGTTTTATTTATTTGTCTCATGTGAAGGATTGCTCAGTAAAAGCACAAAAAGTGGTAAGATAATAAATAATGATTTAGATTTTACTGAATACTTACTGGGAGATCATTTGGTTGCTGTGGTTCCAGGAATTGCATTTGGTCTAGAAAATTTTATCAGAATTTCTTATGCAACCTCTCAGGAACAATTAGAAATTGGATGTGATAGTATTACTAAAGCGTGCCAGGAGTTAAGATGAAATAGACTACCCATAAGTTGTATATTTTGCCATACTTCACCAATGTTATCTTGAATGCTCTAGCTTGTGTTTTTCTATGGAAGGCATTTTTATTGATTGAGCAAGTGTCTTTCTAATATTGAATTCCTCATTTTTTTCACTTCGTTGCAGTAGGTTAATATTATTTATTTTATTTACTAAATCTTTCCCCTTTTCCAGAGTCTTTAAATAACTTTCGTTAATGTGATATTCGTTGTAAAATTCTGCAACAATTTCTTTTCTTTTCGGGTGAGTATTTAAAAATTCTGACACCTGATGTTTAGCAACAGCTTGAATAAATTTCTTATTAAGTCTTGAATCGTTATATAGATCTTCTAAATTTTCATCGTAGTGTTTTGCTTCGTTTACAGCAAGCTTTATTATCTCTTCTATACCACTTAGAACCTGTACATGATCTCAAGAAAGGAATAAACTAAGAGATAATATATATAAGTTAGGATATATGAGGAGTTTATACCCAAGTGATATAAGTCGGGAAAGATTTGAGATTATGTTACCAGATCTAGAGTCCTGTAGAAAAAAAACAAAACCAAGGAAACTTGATTTGTATGATGTATTTTGTGGAGTGTTATACGTTCTGAAAAGCGGTTGTCAGTGGAGAATGCTACCAAAAGAGTTTCCAAAATGGCGCAATTGTTACGACTATTTTAAGAAGTGGAGTGAAAAACCAGATGCAGATAAAGAAAGTGTTCTGGAGCTGGTGTTAAAAAAAAATAGTTGGCGTGGTCCGACAAAACAATGGTCGGAAAGAAAAAACCAGCTTCTGCATAATTGATGCACAGAGTGTAAAAAATGCAGATACTGCTGAAGAAAAAGGCTATGATGCAGGCAAAAAGATTTCAGGAATAAAACGCCATATTGCAGTAGATACGCAAGGTTTGCCCCATGCAATTTATATAACAACAGCAGAGATATAGCTCTTTTCATAGAAGTCCGGATGTGATAAGATAAGGATAGACGATGATAAGGAGGTTGAGTGCCAGCAGCATATAGTTATGACTTAAGGAAAAAAGCAATGGAAGCGCTAGAGGAGGGAGGAAGCAGAGAAACAGTGGCAGCAAGATTTAAAATTGGACGAACTACTTTATGGGAGTGGCAGCAAAGAAGAAAAGAAACAGGAGACTTTCAATCAAAAAAACTTGGAAATGGAGGTTACAATCACAAAATCACCGACTGGGATGCCTTTGCTAAATTTGCCAGAGAAAACGGAGGAAAGACTCTGTCGGAAATGGCTAAACTTTGGGGCAACGTTAGTATCCAAACGATCCACCGAGCTCTCAGAAAAATTGGATTTACGCGCAAAAAAAGACATATGGATACAAGGAAAGAAACGAAGAAAAACGTGCTGAATTCTTAAAAATTATAGCAACAAAAGAACCAGAAAACTTAGTTTATATAGATGAGTCTGGCATTGATAACACAGAGGACTATCCATATGGGTATTGCCAGAAAGGACAGCGGTTTTATGGCCTAAAATCTGGAAAGAAAACTCAACGAATCAGTATGGTTGCAGCCTTAAGTAGAAGAAAGATAGTTGCTCCATTAACCTTTGAAGGCCACTGTAATATGGATGTTTTTAATGGATGGTTTGAGCAATTTTTGACACCGATCTTGGAACCTGGACAGACTGTCATTCTTGACAATGCTACTTTTCATAAGTCTGGTAAGATTATCGAGCTTGCTAGAGGAGTTGGTGCAGAAATTTTGTATCTGCCGCCGTATTCTCCAGATTTCAACAAAATTGAGCATCATTGGTTTGCTATAAAAAACAGAGCTAGGAAAAACATTCCTCTATTCGAATCCTTTCGTCATGCTGTTGATTCTGCCTTCCTATGACCTGTTCGGACTATTATGAGAAATGCTATAACTGACCGTAGCAGTGCTGTGAGAATGGTCGAAAATGCAAAAGAAAACCTCTCGGGAGTTAAAAATGTACTGGTTGATGCAGGCTATACTGGAGAGAATTTTGCAACTCAAATAAAAACGATTATTGGTGCAACCGTTGAAGTGATAAAAAGAAATGAATTACATTCCTTTGTTGTATTGCCCAAAAGATGGGTTGTGGAGCGATCTTTTGCTTGGTTAGAAAAATGTAGAAGATTGTGGAAAAATTGTGAGCGAAAACTCAATACTAGCCTACAAATGGTCGTTCTGGCTTTCACTGCCTTACTTCTGAAAAGATTATGAACAGGCTCTAAAGTTGTTATACCGATTTGTATTACATTAACATCTTTAGGTGCTTTACCTTTAGTCAGTTCTAACGATTGGAGTTATTCTATTATTGGGAGAATAATTACTGGTATTGGGTCCTCTGCTTCAGTACTTGGACTCTTTAAAATAATAAGAATCTATTACCATAGAGAAAAATTCGCCATGATGTTCAGCATATCGGTTATTATTGGCATTTCAGGTGGTGTATTTGCCACCAAGCCATTACATGTCTTACTTGACAAGTTTGGGTGGGATTATGTATTTACTATGTGTATAATGCTTGGATTGTTGCTTGCTTTAACTACCTTTATATCTATACCTAAGGTTGGTACCTCAGACGAAGAATTGAATATTAAAAATTTAGGCAAGGTTATATTTAATAAAGATATTTTATTGATAGGTTTGTTTGGCGGTTTTATGGTTGGACCATTAGAAGGCTTTGCAGATGCGTGGTCCGCAACGTTCTTGCATGAGATGTACGCTATAGATAGACACATTGCATATAGCATTTCAAAATGGATACTAATAGGCTTTGGCTTTGGGCATTTATTGCTTCCTTACATATTAGCAAAAAATCCAACCAAGCACTATGAAATAATAATTTCTTGTGCTATGGCCATGATAATTGTGTTCTTATTACTTTTTATATGCAATATTAGTGAACTCTCGGCATGTATGTTACTATTCATTATTGGCCTTGCTTCTGCGTACCAAATTGTTTTTACTGCTAAAGTTGTAAGTTGTGTAAAAAACGATGCAGTAGCAAGTGCAGGGTCTGTAGGTAATTCCATAGTTATGAGTTTTGGTTATTTTTTTCACGTCATTATTGCAAATATAATGAATTTTTATTGGAACGGTGAAATTATCGATGGAAAGCCATTTTATGGAGCTGATGTAATGGTTAAATCTATGTTAATAATACCTATATGCCTACTAATAGGAATGATAGGCTTTTGGTTACTTAAAGTTATGAGCTGTAAAAAGAGCTAGGCAGATTTAGATGATTAATATAGCATTGTTTTTTATAACTAAAGTATCTACAATCCTAAATTTTAGCTGAGATTCATGTTGCAGAGGAATTTTTTAATCTGGTTGTTGGCGTCACTGTTTTATGCATACCAATATATATTACGCGTAATCCCAAACATAATTGCGCCTGAATTAATAACAAAATTTAACATAAGTATTGCAGATGTTGGCCAGTTTGGCGGGTTATACTATGTAGGCTATACGCTAGCTCATATACCTATTGGTCTTTTCCTCGATAGATTTGGACCAAAGTTTGTTTTGCCTGCTTGTACCATTTTGACATTTACCGGAACATTACCGCTTATATGCTTTGATGAGTGGAGTTATTCAATAATTGGAAGAATAATTGTGGGAGTTGGGTCATCCGCTTCGGCAATTGGAATCTTTAAAGTTGCAAGCATGTATTTCTCGCAAGAAAAATCAGCAAGAATGGCCAGCTTATCTATAATTATAGGAATTTTGGGAGGGATATGTGGCGGATTACCTTTAGACTTCTTACTCGATAAATTTGGCTGGAATTATGTTATCTATACCTTCTCAGCATTTGGGTGTTTACTTGCTCTGTTGCTGTTCTTAGTAACGCCTGAAAGCAATGCTCAACAGGAAAAAGTTAGCATTAGAGACTTAAAAAACATACTTCTCAACAAGCATATTATTCTAATTAGCTTTTTTGGTGGACTCATGGTCGGTCCAATGCAAGGTTTTGCCGATGGTTGGGCGAAAGCATTCTTTTTTGAAGTATATAAAATGAATGAAGACTTGGCATCTTCTCTCTCTTCCGTAATATTGATAGGAATGTTAACAGGATCATTCTCTTTGGCTTATTTATTGGAAAAATATAAAAATAAGCATTATGAAGTAATAATTGCATGCTCATTTGCAATGATCGCTAGTTTCCTCTTGCTTTTTACGCAAGTTGGCGGTCTGTATATTGCGTTGCCTGCACTACTTGTTATCGGTTTCGCTTCTGGATATCAGATAGTAACACTGTACAAAGCACTAAGTTATGTTAATAATAACTTGGTAGGGTTAGCTGCGGCTGTATCGAATATGATAGTTATGTTTTTTGGCTACCTTTTTCACATTGGAATTGCAAAGGTAATAGATTCTTATTGGGATAAAACGATTATAAATGGAAATCCTGTGTATAGTGCTGAATTGCTGATAAAAGCAACATCAATTATTCCTGTGTGTTTGCTAATAGCTGTTTTTGGGCTCTTATGGTTAAAGAATAAAGATTTTAGAGAAGTTGATTGTAGTAAGTAGATAACTTATCAAAAGCTCGTATGATAAAATTGATAGATATAATAGTTTAAGGCTCTAGTGGTTTTGTAAAAATTGTGAAAGCATAATACTTTACTTCGGCATTTTTACTTTGCATTGTACAATGAGGATAAATATAATCAAGATAATTAGCTTTTATTGAGGGTAGAGGTATGCTGAAGAGTAATTTTTTTGTATGGTTGCTAGTATCGCTTTTTTATGCATATCAGTATGTGTTACGTGTCATGCCGAACATAATTGCACCTGCATTGATAACAAAGTTTAATATAAGCGTTGCAGATTTAGGACAATTTAATGGTCTCTACTACGTAGGATTCACACTAGTTCATATTCCTGTTGGTCTTTGTTTTGATAGATTCGGTCCAAAAATTGTTTTGCCTGCTTGTGCTGTCTAAGAACCTGTACATGATCTCAAGAAAGGAATAAACTAAGAGATAATATATATAAGTTAGGATATATGAGGAGTTTATACCCAAGTGATATAAGTCGGGAAAGATTTGAGATTATGTTACCAGATCTAGAGTCCTGTAGAAAAAAAACAAAACCAAGGAAACTTGATTTGTATGATGTGTTTTGTGGAGTGTTATACGTTCTGAAAAGCGGTTGTCAGTGGAGAATGCTACCAAAAGAGTTTCCAAAATGGCGCAATTGTTACGACTATTTTAAGAAGTGGAGTGAAAAACCAGATGCAGATAAAGAAAGTGTTCTGGAGCTGGTGTTAAAAAAAAATAGTTGGCGTGGTCCGACAAAACAATGGTCGGAAAGAAAAAACCAGCTTCTGCATAATTGATGCACAGAGTGTAAGAGCCTGTTCATAATCTTTTCAGAAGTAAGGCAGTGAAAGCCAGAACGACCATTTGTAGGCTAGTATTGAGTTTTCGCTCACAATTTTTCCACAATCTTCTACATTTTTCTAACCAAGCAAAAGATCGCTCCACAACCCATCTTTTGGGCAATACAACAAAGGAATGTAATTCATTTCTTTTTATCACTTCAACGGTTGCACCAATAATCGTTTTTATTTGAGTTGCAAAATTCTCTCCAGTATAGCCTGCATCAACCAGTACATTTTTAACTCCCGAGAGGTTTTCTTTTGCATTTTCGACCATTCTCACAGCACTGCTACGGTCAGTTATCTCTGCTGTTGTTATATAAATTGCATGGGGCAAACCTTGCGTATCTACTGCAATATGGCGTTTTATTCCTGAAATCTTTTTGCCTGCATCATAGCCTTTTTCTTCAGCAGTATCTGCATTTTTTACACTCTGTGCATCAATTATGCAGAAGCTGGTTTTTTCTTTCCGACCATTGTTTTGTCGGACCACGCCAACTATTTTTTTTTAACACCAGCTCCAGAACACTTTCTTTATCTGCATCTGGTTTTTCACTCCACTTCTTAAAATAGTCGTAACAATTGCGCCATTTTGGAAACTCTTTTGGTAGCATTCTCCACTGACAACCGCTTTTCAGAACGTATAACACTCCACAAAATACATCATACAAATCAAGTTTCCTTGGTTTTGTTTTTTTTCTACAGGACTCTAGATCTGGTAACATAATCTCAAATCTTTCCCGACTTATATCACTTGGGTATAAACTCCTCATATATCCTAACTTATATATATTATCTCTTAGTTTATTCCTTTCTTGAGATCATGTACAGGTTCTAAGGGAGTAACGTTTACTATAATTCCACATCTTGCGTAAGTTGATTTACCAACACAAATGACCAGTACATTTCTTGGTATACGAAAGTATTCAACTGTACTTGCAAGTACGAAGCTGTTTGGTGGAATTATGCATACGTCTGTTTCTTTATCTATGAAACTATTCTCAGAGAAATTTTTATGGTCCACGATGGCTGAATTAACGTTAGTAAAAATTTTAAATTTATTATCCACTCTTGCGTCGTAACCATAAGATGATAGTCCGAAAGATATGACACCTTTGCTACTTTTGTGATTCACAAAAGGCTCTATCATTCCAAAGTTTTCAGCTTTTTCTCTTATCCATTTATCTGGCATAACTGCCATAACTGTTCCTTAAAGTTGTGTAATACTTACAATAATATAAAATAAAATTTAAATGTAAACTGTAGCTTTTGTCATGCAATTAAAGCTTTTCAGTTTGATTTTTGTTATAATAATTAGATTTATGTTCTTAACTAAAAATAATGCTTAGAAACTTTCTCCTGATTTTTGTATTTGTATTATTCACGCCGCTGTCAAATGCTGATGCCAGGAAATATATCAGAATTGTTGGATCTTCAACTGTTTTTCCTTTTATCTCGTTTATAGCCGAGGAGTTCAATTGTGTATTCCCTTTTAAGACTCCAGTTGTGGAATCAATAGGAAGTGGATCAGGGTTCAAAATGTTTTGCTCAGGAATAGGGGAAGACACGCCAGACATCACCACTTCATCTCGCCCTATGAAGGAAGTAGAAAGAGAACTATGTAAAAGAAATAAAATTAATGAAGTGATAGAGATCATCATTGGCTATGATGGAATTGTCATTGCAAATTCAAATCAAAGCCATAGATTTGATTTCACAAAAAAGGACTTATTTGAAACTTTATCTGCATATTCTCAGGAAAATGATAAACTAGTAAAAAATAATAAGAAGTTTTGGTCTGATGTGAATCAAGCCTTACCAAAAACAGAAATTGAAATTTATGGTCCACATCAAAATACAGGCACATACGAAACTTTGGTTAATTCTATTATGCTTGATCAATATTCATGCATGAACTCGAGAATTTTTAAAGAGAATTATAAAGATCAGGAAGAAAGAAAGAAAGCATGTGCTAATATAAGGGATGGCGGAAGGTATATAGAAGTTGGAATTAATGAAAATATAATAATACAAAAATTGAAAAGTAACAAGAACGCCTTAGGGATATTTAGTTTTAGCTTTTTAATGAGGAATCAAGATAAAATACAAGGGAGCACAATTGCAGGAATTGAGCCAACTTACGAAAATATATCATCGGGAAAATATATATTAGCAAGACCTCTATACCTTTATATAAAGAAAGAACACCTGGATACTGTTGATGGATTAAGAGAATTCATAAAAGAAATTATAGATTCGATCGGCATTGAAGATGGGTACCTATCTAGGCTTGGTCTAATTCCACTTTCAAGTGAAGATATAAAGAAAGCTTCAGCAAAAGTTTATGATATAACGTGACGGCAACACTTCTTGTATCCGTTCAGGATAGCGGCAAGACCATAGAGTAAAAGTGAGTTTACAACAAATGGTGTCATGCAAGTAGCTGACACTGGGATCTAATTTCACTTTATGATGGTGTCATTCCAGTGCTTGACACTGGAATCCAGGAAACTTAACTTTACACCAGGTAATAAAAACTGGATCCCAGTGTCTGGGCACTGGGATGACACCCTCCTGGTAGCACAACGTTCGTACAGTTATAGCATTTCTCATAATAGTCCGAACATGTCATAGGAAGGCAGAATCAACAGCACGACGAAAGGATTCGAATAGAGGAATGTTTTTCCTAGCTCTGTTTTTTATAGCAAACCAATGATGCTCAATTTTGTTGAAATCTGGAGAATACGGCGGCAGATACAAAATTTCTGCACCAACTCCTCTAGCAAGCTCGATAATCTTACCAGACTTATGAAAAGTAGCATTGTCAAGAATGACAGTCTGTCCAGGTTCCAAGATCGGTGTCAAAAATTGCTCAAACCATCCATTAAAAACATCCATATTACAGTGGCCTTCAAAGGTTAATGGAGCAACTATCTTTCTTCTACTTAAGGCTGCAACCATACTGATTCGTTGAGTTTTCTTTCCAGATTTTAGGCCATAAAACCGCTGTCCTTTCTGGCAATACCCATATGGATAGTCCTCTGTGTTATCAATGCCAGACTCATCTATATAAACTAAGTTTTCTGGTTCTTTTGTTGCTATAATTTTTAAGAATTCAGCACGTTTTTCTTCGTTTCTTTCCTTGTATCCATATGTCTTTTTTTGCGCGTAAATCCAATTTTTCTGAGAGCTCGGTGGATCGTTTGGATACTAACGTTGCCCCAAAGTTTAGCCATTTCCGACAGAGTCTTTCCTCCGTTTTCTCTGGCAAATTTAGCAAAGGCATCCCAGTCGGTAATTTTGTGATTGTAACCTCCATTTCCAAGTTTTTTTGATTGAAAGTCTCCTGTTTCTTTTCTTCTTTGCTGCCACTCCCATAAAGTAGTTCGTCCAATTTTAAATCTTGCTGCCACTGTTTCTCTGCTTCCTCCCTCCTCTAGCGCTTCCATTGCTTTTTTCCTTAAGTCATAACTATATGCTGCTGGCACTCAACCTCCTTATCATCGTCTATCCTTATCTTATCACATCCGGACTTCTATGAAAAGAGCTATACTATGTACTAAAATATCGGCGTTTTTTTATTCTAAAACGCTTGATCAAGAGCGATTTAGCTGCTTTTAACTTGCAACTAACCTACACCGCAAGTGTTTAAGAAATTTACTAAGCAGGAAAAAAGGCAAAGAAACCCCGTAGTAGCTAGCATTCAAATTCTCCCTTGTCAATTTGACGTTTTTTGCTGTCTTAAACGCTTTGTAAGCGCGTTTCGGCTTATATAGATAAAAACCTAAAAATTTTTAAAGACATGCGATGCACGTAGTGCGAAAAACTAAACATGAGACGACAAATACCCTAAGTTTTTTGTCATTAACCTGCACATATTGCGAAGATAAATAAATAGCTTCAGTTTCATGATAAGGGGGCTGGCGAAGGGTGTCAAGTAAGTTTTTCACTTCTGTGAGCTACTTGAATGACACCACATAAATTAATAAATAGGAAAATTACTACAAATCCTTTCAACTTTAGTTTTTACTGCTTTTTCGGCACTTGAGCTATTTCCGCTGATTAATCCTTGAATTACTTCATTTATTAGATCAGCTATCTCCTTAAAATTTTCTGCCTCAAGTCCGCGTGTTGTCTCAGCAGCGGTGCCAAAACGGAGCCCTGAGGTAATGGTTGGTTTTTCTGTGTCAAATGGCACGGAGTTTTTATTGCAGGTAATGCCAGCCCTTTCAAGGCTATCTACAACGTCTTTTCCAGTTAATTTCTGCGATCTTAAGTCAACTAGCACTATATGAGAGTCAGTGCCACCGGTTATAATGTTGAGTCCATGATTTTGCAATTCTTGAGCCAGCACTTCCGCATTTTCCACGACTTTCTTGCTATAAGTTTTAAACTCTGGCGCTAATGCTTCTTTAAATGCAACAGCTTTTGCAGCTATCACATGCATAAGTGGCCCGCCCTGCAATTCTGGAAAAACTGCAGATTGAATTTTTTTATGCAACGCTTCATCATTGGTCATCACTACTCCACCACGAGGACCACGCAAAGTTTTATGAGTTGTGGAAGTCATAGCATGCGCATATTCAGCAGGAGACGGATATTCACCTGCTGCAACAAGCCCCGCATAGTGGGCAATGTCTGCAAGCAAATAAGCACCAACTCTATCTGCAATCTCGCGAAAGCGTTTGAAGTCCATTTTTCTCGGGTAAGCGGAAGCACCAGCTATGATCAATTTTGGTTTATGCTCCAGCGCCAGCTTTTCTATCTCATCCATATCCAGCAAGTAAGTGTCTTTATTCACTGTATATTGAATCGACTTAAACCATTTACCAGAAAGGCTTGGTGCCGCACCATGAGTTAGATGCCCACCGCAATTCAGTGACAATCCAAGTATTGTATCACCTGGAGCAAGTAGTGAAGCAAACACTGCTTGATTCGCCTGAGAACCAGAGTGAGGCTGAACGTTTGCAAATTTTACACCAAACAACTTACAAAGTCTTTCTATAGCCAGACTTTCAACTTTGTCCACATGCTCACAACCACAGTAATATCTTCTGCCTGGATAACCTTCTGCGTATTTATTAGTCAGAAAAGAGCCTTGTGCCTCCATTACCGCTTTGCTTGCAAAATTTTCTGATGCAATTAATTGCAATTGTGATTTTTGGCGTTGTAATTCTTTTTCTATAGATTGATAAACCTCGTTATCAAAAGACTTTAAACTATTTTTAAAGCCACAGATTTTTTTTAAAACACTCATCATAGATCAAACCTCGCTTTAATTTTAAGATGCATAAGCAATTTTAAGACTGCTTGTCCTGTTTTTTTAACCATAAGAGCCCAAAAACAGCTATTAGCAAACATACAGGAATAATTGATGTTGCTTTTATCAGCAATTCAGCACTATAAATAGGACTTCCATGTATAATTGCTTTATCCCAATAAGAACCTATTACCTTCGCAATTCCAGTGTGAAAGAGGTAGCCAAAAACCATAACTATCATATTTGATACAGCTGTAGTTAATCCTATTAAGTTATTATTTACATAACTTAATGCTTTGTACAGTGTTACTATTTGATATCCAGAAGCGAAACCTATAACAAGAAGTGCAGGCAATACAATATACAATCCGCCAGCCTGTGTAAAAAGTAAAAGGAAACTAGCAATCATTGCAAAGGAACAGACAATAATAACTTCATAATGTCTATTTGGATATTTTTCTAATATGTGAGCAAAAGAGAGCAATCCAGCTGCAAATCCTACATATATAACAGAAGAAATTGAAGACGCTAGATCACCGGCCATTTGATATACCTCACATAAAAAAGCTTTTGTCCAAGCATCAGCAAAACCTTCTAGTGGACCTACCATTAAGCCACCAAAAAAACTAATTAGAATGATATATTTATTGAAAAGCACAGTTTTTAGATCCTTCATGCTAATTTTTTCTTTTCGAAAGTCGTAAGCGTTGTAAGGAATAACTAAAAATAAAGATAAAGCGAGTAAGAAACCAAACCCTGAAAGAATATAAATTACGTAATTCCAACCAAACTCATCAAGCAAAAGTTCTATTGGTAGACCACCATATATTGCTCCTAATAGCCCTATAATAACAGATATGCTTGCCATTTTTGCTGATTTTTCTCGCGAAAAATACATACTGGCAACTTTAAATACTCCTATTGCTGATGCAGACGAGCCAACTCCAACAATTATTCTACCTAATACTGAATAATACCACTCATCAAAGCATGCAAGAGGTAATATTCCAATAGATGCTAAGAGCCTGTTCATAATCTTTTCAGAAGTAAGGCAGTGAAAGCCAGAACGACCATTTGTAGGCTAGTATTGAGTTTTCGCTCACAATTTTTCCACAATCTTCTACATTTTTCTAACCAAGCAAAAGATTGCTCCACAACCCATCTTTTGGGCAATACAACAAAGGAATGTAATTCATTTCTTTTTATCACTTCAACGGTTGCACCAATAATCGTTTTTATTTGAGTTGAAAAATTCTCTCCAGTATAGCCTGCATCAACCAGTACATTTTTAACTCCCGAGAGGTTTTCTTTTGCATTTTCGACCATTCTCACAGCACTGCTACGGTCAGTTATAGCATTTCTCATAATAGTCCGAACATGTCATAGGAAGGCAGAATCAACAGCACGACGAAAGGATTCGAATAGAGGAATGTTTTTCCTAGCTCTGTTTTTTATAGCAAACCAATGATGCTCAATTTTGTTGAAATCTGGAGAATACGGCGGCAGATACAAAATTTCTGCACCAACTCCTCTAGCAAGCTCGATAATCTTACCAGACTTATGAAAAGTAGCATTGTCAAGAATGACAGTCTGTCCAGGTTCCAAGATCGGTGTCAAAAATTGCTCAAACCATCCATTAAAAACATCCATATTACAGTGGCCTTCAAAGGTTAATGGAGCAACTATCTTTCTTCTACTTAAGGCTGCAACCATACTGATTCGTTGAGTTTTCTTTCCAGATTTTAGGCCATAAAACCGCTGTCCTTTCTGGCAATACCCATATGGATAGTCCTCTGTGTTATCAATGCCAGACTCATCTATATAAACTAAGTTTTCTGGTTCTTTTGTTGCTATAATTTTTAAGAATTCAGCACGTTTTTCTTCGTTTCTTTCCTTGTATCCATATGTCTTTTTTTGCGCGTAAATCCAATTTTTCTGAGAGCTCGGTGGATCGTTTGGATACTAACGTTGCCCCAAAGTTTAGCCATTTCCGACAGAGTCTTTCCTCCGTTTTCTCTGGCAAATTTAGCAAAGGCATCCCAGTCGGTAATTTTGTGATTGTAACCTCCATTTCCAAGTTTTTTTGATTGAAAGTCTCCTGTTTCTTTTCTTCTCTGCTGCCACTCCCATAAAGTATAGCTCTTTTCATAGAAGTCCGGATGTGATAAGATAAGGATAGACGATGATAAGGAGGTTGAGTGCCAGCAGCATATAGTTATGACTTAAGGAAAAAAGCAATGGAAGCGCTAGAGGAGGGAGGAAGCAGAGAAACAGTGGCAGCAAGATTTAAAATTGGACGAACTACTTTATGGGAGTGGCAGCAGAGAAGAAAAGAAACAGGAGACTTTCAATCAAAAAAACTTGGAAATGGAGGTTACAATCACAAAATTACCGACTGGGATGCCTTTGCTAAATTTGCCAGAGAAAACGGAGGAAAGACTCTGTCGGAAATGGCTAAACTTTGGGGCAACGTTAGTATCCAAACGATCCACCGAGCTCTCAGAAAAATTGGATTTACGCGCAAAAAAAGACATATGGATACAAGGAAAGAAACGAAGAAAAACGTGCTGAATTCTTAAAAATTATAGCAACAAAAGAACCAGAAAACTTAGTTTATATAGATGAGTCTGGCATTGATAATACAGAGGACTATCCATATGGGTATTGCCAGAAAGGACAGCGGTTTTATGGCCTAAAATCTGGAAAGAAAACTCAACGAATCAGTATGGTTGCAGCCTTAAGTAGAAGAAAGATAGTTGCTCCATTAACCTTTGAAGGCCACTGTAATATGGATGTTCTTAATGGATGGTTTGAGCAATTTTTGACACCGATCTTGGAACCTGGACAGACTGTCATTCTTGACAATGCTACTTTTCATAAGTCTGGTAAGATTATCGAGCTTGCTAGAGGAGTTGGTGCAGAAATTTTGTATCTGCCGCCGTATTCTCCAGATTTCAACAAAATTGAGCATCATTGGTTTGCTATAAAAAACAGAGCTAGGAAAAACATTCCTCTATTCGAATCCTTTCGTCGTGCTGTTGATTCTGCCTTCCTATGACATGTTCGGACTATTATGAGAAATGCTATAGTTCGTCCAATTTTAAATCTTGCTGCCACTGTTTCTCTGCTTCCTCCCTCCTCTAGCGCTTCCATTGCTTTTTTCCTTAAGTCATAACTATATGCTGCTGGCACTCAACCTCCTTATCATCGTCTATCCTTATCTTATCACATCCGGACTTCTATGAAAAGAGCTATATCTCTGCTGTTGTTATATAAATTGCATGGGGCAAACCTTGCGTATCTACTGCAATATGGCGTTTTATTCCTGAAATCTTTTTGCCTGCATCATAGCCTTTTTCTTCAGCAGTATCTGCATTTTTTACACTCTGTGCATCAATTATGCAGAAGCTGGTTTTTTCTTTCCGACCATTGTTTTGTCGGACCACGCCAACTATTTTTTTTTAACACCAGCTCCAGAACACTTTCTTTATCTGCATCTGGTTTTTCACTCCACTTCTTAAAATAGTCGTAACAATTGCGCCATTTTGGAAACTCTTTTGGTAGCATTCTCCACTGACAACCGCTTTTCAGAACGTATAACACTCCACAAAATACATCATACAAATCAAGTTTCCTTGGTTTTGTTTTTTTTCTACAGGACTCTAGATCTGGTAACATAATCTCAAATCTTTCCCGACTTATATCACTTGGGTATAAACTCCTCATATATCCTAACTTATATATATTATCTCTTAGTTTATTCCTTTCTTGAGATCATGTACAGGTTCTAAGACACGGAGATCATGTTATTAAGCGACATATCAAAGTGAAGGGAACCCAATCTCCATACGATGGTGATTGGGTTTACTGGGGAAATCGTCTTAACAGAATACTAGATAAATCACCGAGAGTAATAAAACTGTTGAAGTTACAACAAGGTAAATGTGATCAATGTCAACTTTGGTTCAAGAGTGATGATATTCTAGAAATACATCATAAAGACCAAAATAGGAAAAACAATATGATTAAAAACTTATCTTTGTTACATGGACATTGTCACGATATTTTACACAGGAAGTGTGCATGACAAGTACCAAATTGCAGAGGAGCCGTATGACGGTAACCTGTCACGTACGGTTCTGAAGTCGAGTGAGGAGGGGTGACCTTCTTCACTTAGATAACGGCAGAAACAAAAGAGATAATAAAAGAGCTAGTAAAAGCTGGAGCAAATGTAGAGCAAAAGGATAAATTTGGCAAAACAGCAATGTATTATGCGAGAACTGAAGAGTTGCTAGAAAAACTAAGGGAGTTATCGGAGCGATGCGATATTTAGCCTAGATTTAAAAGAAAAAGGAGAAAGAAGGTTTGAAGAAATAAGGGAAAAGTTAGAAGAAGCGCCATTGGTCAAGAAGGCACTGATGAAAGTGGAAAAAGAACTAGAAGATATGGATGAGAAGATAAAAGAGCTATAAAAAGAGCTTTCTGTAAGAGAAGGGAGTAAAAGGTTGGCTACAAGATAATAGGAATAATATGGAAAAAAAGATCATTAGAGGGAAAAAAGGAGCTTGATGATTTGGGAGAGTGCTTAATTAATGAAAGATAGCGTATGTGTTTCCAAAATTATGCATAAAAGTAAAACAAAACGAAGGTTAACAGTTGCGTCTTTTTCGCAAGAGTAATGGATTTATGGAAAAAAGGAGTGCCCGAACTATGAAAACATTTACAGGAGAGAAACTATGCGGAAAAGAACGCTTACTATTCATCATCATTACGAACCAAGTAAGTTATCAGACAAGTGTTTATCGGATGCTTACGGAATACTACTAAAACGACTGATGGAAAGAAAGAAAAAGGAATTTTTAAATAAAAAAGAGGTAGAAAGAAATGACAACAGTGGCCTTGTATGCAAGAGTTTCATCGAAGAAACAAGAACAGAACAACACAATAGAGAGCCAAGTTGTAGAGCTTGAGCGTAGAATTGCTACAGATGGGCATAAGTTATTGAATGAGAATAGATTTAAGGACAATGGCTTTAGTGGGTGGAATTTAAAACGAGAAGGTTTAGATGAATTACGAGATAAAGTAGGAGAAGGAAAAATTGGTAAAATTTATATTCATTCGCCCGACCGGTTGTCAAGGAAATCAGCACACCAAGTGATATTACTTGATGAATTTGAGAAAGCAGGAGTAGAAGTAATATTCTTGAATCATAAGGTTGAAAATAACCCAGAATCTAAGTTATTGCTAGGAATGCAAGGATTAGTGTCAGAGTATGAATGTACAAAGATTATGGAACGTAGTCGTAGAGGAAAACTCCATGCAGCAAAAAAAGGTCGTGTCAGTGTAATAGGTATTGCGCCTTTTGGTTATGATCGTATGGAGCATGTAGATAGAGAAAAGATAAAATTTGAAATAAATGAAGAGGAAGCAAAAATAGTGCGAGACCTGTTTGAGTGGGTAGGTCAAGAAAGAATAAGTATAAAAGAAACAGTACGACGACTAAAAGAGAGGTGTATTGCTTCCCCAAGGGGCAAGGGAGTGTGGAACGTATGTACAATCCATAGAATATTAAGAAATCAAGCATACAAAGGAGAAGCGGCATTTGGTAAGTCGAAGGTAGGGCCAATAAGAAAAGCAGTGAGGGCAAGATGGAAAGTGCGCAAAAGGAACTATTCTGTTTATCGTACTGATGAGGAGAATTGGATAAAAATAATAATACCAAGGATAATTGAAGAGGAATTATTCGATATAGTACAAAAACAACTTGATGAAAATAGAAAGAGATCAAGAATACAACGAAGTGGAAGAAGGCACCTATTACAAGGACTAATGGTATGTCAGTGTTGCAAATATGCCTACTATGCAGCAAAAAACGCTAAGGGAGGAAGGAGCTACTATCGTTGTACTGGTACAGATGCAAGCCGTTTTGGCTGGACTAGAGTATGTAGCAACAAATCAATACGCATGGAGATACTAGAACCAGTTATATGGGAAGAAATGAAGAAGGTATTAAAAGACCCGGATGCAATTGCAAAGGAATATCAACTTGGGCTTTTAAAAGATAAAAATAAGCAACCAAATGATGAACTTGAAAAAGAAATAAGCAGATTAGAACAAGGTATCAAAAGACTTGCTTATACCTATGCTGAAGAGTATATAACTAAGGAAGATTTTGATTCAAAAGCCAAAGCAATGACTCAGAGCTTAGAAGCAATTAAGAAACAGAAGGAAAAAGTGGTTGATGAAAGGGAGCTAAAGAGGGAATTAGATTTTACCATGAGTAGTGTAAAAAGTTTTGCCTCTGAGGTTGAATCAGAGCTTGATCAAGCAGATTGGGAGGCTAAACTTGATATAATTAGACCATTAGTCAGACGCATTGAAATTGATGATGATAATATACATATAGTGTTTCGATTTCAAGAACTTGCCCTGGCGGAAATGCAGAAAAAAAATGTTCAACATTATATCAAGAGTCCTTGTCGTTTTAATCTGCACAGATTGGGAAGTTAAATGAAATAGCTTCAGTTTCATGATAAGGGGGCTGGCGAAGGGTGTCAAGGAATTTTCTTATTTCATTTAAATTGTTTGCAACCTTTTTATACACTCATCTTTACCAAGAATCACCATTATATCAATGATTCCAGGTGCATCCATTACTCCGGTTATAGGGGCACGTAATGAGTGGTATACATCGCTTATTTTCATATCGTGCAATTTTGAAAATTCCTTGATCTGAGAAGATAAAAAACCCTTATTCCAATTTTCATCACCGATCTTTGACAGAAATGACGCAAGTAACTTGATTATATCGAGGTTAGATTTGACAATTTGACGAGCTTCTTCACTTAAATCAAGTGGCGGATCTTGAATATAAAACCTTGCTAAATCCAGCAGTTCGGTCAGGTAGTTTGCTCTTTTTTTCAGTTCCGTCAGCCCTTGCAGTAAATAGTTCTTTTTCTTGTCAGTTAGAGTATTTTCTCCAAGTATTAGAGCCAGAATATCTTCATTGCTCATATTACTAATATAGTGGTTATTCAAATGCTCCAGTTTTTTGAAATCGAGCCGTGCAGGTGAACGACCAATGCTTTCTAAATTAAACCACTCTATTGCTTGCTCATCGCTAATAATCTCGTCATTACCGTGGCTCCAACCAAGCCTCAGTAGGTAATTACGCATCGCTTCGGGTAATATTCCCATCTTTTCATAATCGCAAACGCTTGTGGCACCATGCCTTTTAGACAGCTTATTCCCATCTTCCCCATGGATAAGCGGCACATGTGCAAAGCGTGGAATGTCAAAATCAAGAGCCTGGTATATTAGCAATTGCTTAAAAGTATTAGTGAGATGGTCAGAACCGCGTATTATATCAGTTATTCCAGCATCATGATCGTCAACTACCACAGCAAAAATATATGTTGGAGTGTTGTCAGAGCGTAAGATCACTATATCATCAAGCTGCTCGCTATTTACTTTGATTTGGCCGTATATTTTATCATCAACGACGATCTCTTGCGAGTCTGGCACTTTAAAGCGGACAACAGGCTTTACGTCTGATGTCACACTAGTACATTTATGCTTGTATATCTTGCCCTCTTCTCTTGCTTTTATTTTCTCTTCTGCAACTTCATCCTCAGGGCAATAACAGTGATACGCCCTACCCTTCTCAACTAAAAGGTTTGCTACTTCTTTATGCCGCTCTATTCTTTTTGACTGATATACTATTTCCCCATCACAGCTCACACCGAGCCATTTTAGCCCTTCTATAATTGCATCAATTGCTTCTTGTGTTGAACGTTTTCTGTCGGTGTCTTCAATCCTTAGCAAAAACCTGCCACCATGATGCTTTGCATAGAGCCAATTAAATAACGCAGTGCGGGCCCCTCCAATGTGCAAAAACCCTGTTGGTGATGGAGCGAATCTCGTGACTACGTCTGGCATGTTATTGTTACAGTAAAGTATAGGCTATGATACCTAAAATCCACGTTTGTAACAATGTGGAATTTATTTATTCTGAGAGGTAAAATCTACTTGTTTTTCATAAGTTATAGCATTTCTCATAATAGTCCGAACAGGTCATAGGAAGGCAGAATCAACAGCACGACGAAAGGATTCGAATAGAGGAATGTTTTTCCTAGCTCTGTTTTTTATAGCAAACCAATGATGCTCAATTTTGTTGAAATCTGGAGAATACGGCGGCAGATACAAAATTTCTGCACCAACTCCTCTAGCAAGATCGATAATCTTACCAGACTTATGAAAAGTAGCATTGTCAAGAATGACAGTCTGTCCAGGTTCCAAGATCGGTGTCAAAAATTGCTCAAACCATCCATTAAAAACATCCATATTACAGTGGCCTTCAAAGGTTAATGGAGCAACTATCTTTCTTCTACTTAAGGCTGCAACCATACTGATTCGTTGAGTTTTCTTTCCAGATTTTAGGCCATAAAACCGCTGTCCTTTCTGGCAATACCCATATGGATAGTCCTCTGTGTTATCAATGCCAGACTCATCTATATAAACTAAGTTTTCTGGTTCTTTTGTTGCTATAATTTTTAAGAATTCAGCACGTTTTTCTTCGTTTCTTTCCTTGTATCCATATGTCTTTTTTTGCGCGTAAATCCAATTTTTCTGAGAGCTCGGTGGATCGTTTGGATACTAACGTTGCCCCAAAGTTTAGCCATTTCCGACAGAGTCTTTCCTCCGTTTTCTCTGGCAAATTTAGCAAAGGCATCCCAGTCGGTGATTTTGTGATTGTAACCTCCATTTCCAAGTTTTTTTGATTGAAAGTCTCCTGTTTCTTTTCTTCTTTGCTGCCACTCCCATAAAGTAGTTCGTCCAATTTTAAATCTTGCTGCCACTGTTTCTCTGCTTCCTCCCTCCTCTAGCGCTTCCATTGCTTTTTTCCTTAAGTCATAACTATATGCTGCTGGCACTCAACCTCCTTATCATCGTCTATCCTTATCTTATCACATCCGGACTTCTATGAAAAGAGCTATATGTTGTATAATTTAGTGTTGGTTAAATATAGTTAGGTATGTTATGACTGGATCTACAGATGAAAAAAATGGAATAACAAAATTTCTCGAAGAAAATAAAGCTAATATCAACGGAATAACAAAACTTCTCGAAGAGAATAAAGCTGATGTTGATTGGTGTTACGAAGGTCCATCTCACGAAACAACACTAATAGTGCGTGCAGATAATCTCTTGCATCTAGCTGCAAGAATAAAAAATATTGAAAGATTTTTGTTCATTTTCAAAAAAAGTATTGAAAGTGATGCTCGTTTATTAGAGTACAATGACTATCATGAAAATCCATTCCATATAGCGGCGAAGATGAGGATATTACCTGGTGTAGTGAGAGGAATATTTGAGCATTTGGATTCTTCGGAAAAAGTAACAAAAGAAAAATCAGAAAATTTTAAAAGTTACATTAAAAATGCATTAGGCAATAGATGTGCGTTAGATAAATCTAAAAGTACTCCTCTTGACTGGGTTAGTAAGACAGTCAAAAAAGAAATAAAAGAAATCGCAGGCATAAAAGACAGCTTTATATGTAACCAGAAGTTTCGCCTATGCTTATATATAGTAGGAGCGATGGCATGTATTGCTGCTTTATGTTTGTCTTTATACTTTTTATTTTTAGTTTCTCAGTCTCTTGCATTGGCTTCGATGGCTGGGATAATTTCTGGTGGATCTGTGTATCTGTCAGGCAAAGTACTTAGTGAGATACATGACTTGCATGATGTAAGCACTCCAGTCGAAACTTTTAGTAATGCGGATCTTGCAAGAGTAAGTCGCACTGCCCTATAATAAAGAGAAGATTACCTGCAGGCAATGACATAGAAATTTACTTTCTCAAGCTAAGAAAGTATACTGATAAGATGACAGAAAAGGAGTACAGTAAGATTTTAATAGCAAACAGAGGAGAAATTGCCTGCAGGATTATCAGAACTGCTCGTAGGATGGGTATATCTTGTGTATGCGTGTATTCGGATGCAGATGTAAATTCTGTGCATGTAAGACAAGCAGATGAGTCAAGACATATCGGCCCTTCGCCATCTTGTCTTAGTTATTTAAACATTGAAAAAATATGTGAAGTAGCAGTTGAAACAGGTGCGCAGGCAGTTCATCCTGGCTATGGTTTTTTAGCAGAAAATCCAGATTTTCCACGTGCTCTGCAAAAACATAATATAGACTTCATCGGTCCCAGTGCAGAAACAATAGAAGTTACAGCCAACAAAATAACAGCAAAAGAAGCGGCAAAAAAAGCTGGAGTGAATGTAGTGCCAGGATATATGGGTAAGATCAGCGATGCTGCCCACGCAGCTCAAGTTGCTGAAGAAATTGGTTTTCCCGTTATGCTTAAAGCTGCATCAGGCGGTGGTGGCAAAGGAATGCGAATTGTAAATTCCAAAAAAGAAATTGAACTAGCGTTCACATCAGCAACAAATGAAGCAGAGAAAAGTTTTAAGGATGGCAGTATCTTTATAGAGAAATATATAGAGTTACCAAGACATATTGAAATACAAATCATAGCAGATAAATATGGCAATATAGTGTGTCTTGGAGAGAGAGAATGCTCGATACAAAGGAATAACCAGAAAATAATGGAAGAAACGCCAAGTCCATTCATTAGTGAAGAAGTAAGACAAAAAATGTATGTCCAATGTATTTCTCTGGCAAAACAAGTTGGCTATTTTTCAGCAGGTACTGTTGAGTTTGTTGTAGACAAAGACCAAAACTTCTATTTTCTTGAGGTAAATACGAGATTACAAGTTGAGCATCCAGTAACAGAATTCGTAACTGGAATAGACATAGTAGAAGAAATGATTAGAACTTCCTGTGGAGAAAAACTAAGGTTTAGTCAGGATGATATTAAACTTACTGGTTCTGCAATAGAAAGTAGAATTTGCGCTGAAGACCCATCGAAGAAATTTTTCCCCTCCAGCGGAAGAATAAAATATTACGATAAACCGGATGAAAATGATTATGTAAGAATAGACGATGGAGTTCCTGCAGGTTCAGAAATTAGCACATTCTATGACTCAATGATTGCAAAAGTGATAACATATGGAAAAGATAGAGTAGAAGCGATCAGCAGAATGCAAAAAGCATTGTCTGAATGTTATATAGGAGGAGTAACAAATAATATAGAATTTCTAGAATCCATCTTCCATCACCCAAATTTTATTGTAGCGAAGCTCCACACGAGATTCATTCCAGATCATTACCCTAGCGGGTTTCACGGCGATTTTGTTACAGAAGAGTATATTAAAATATTTATTTTCACTACGTTATATGTTCATTTAGAAAATGAAGAAAGGTACCACAATCAACTAGTGAATGAAACACCTCAGGTGTCATTCCAGTGCGTGACACTGGAATCTAGTAAAAAAGAAGGGGCACCAGTATCAGCTACTCAGATGGCAGGTGACCGTGCAAGAGATTTATTCATAGTGAATATAAATGACAATGAGTACTCCGTAAGTGCAAGATATCAAGATAATATATTAACAACAGTATATAACCACAATACATACTCTGTAGTAGGCAAGTGGAAATCAAGTCATAAGTTACTATATATTACAATTAATGATGATGCTGATATAACATTTAAAGTAGAAAAACAAGGCAGCAAATACTTCATAAGACATGCAGGCATGAAAGCTGAGTGTTGCATATTTAAACCTCATGTAGCTGAATTAAGTAAGTTAATGCTAAACAATGAAACAGAAGAGATTTCAGCAGATGCCGTAAGATCCCCAATATCTGGCTTATTAGTTAAGTTGCACGTAAATGTAGGAGATCAGGTGGAAATAGGACAACCTTTATTTGTGGTGGAGGCGATGAAAATGGAAAATATTATATGTGCTGAAGCAGCAATGGTGATAAAAAATATTCCCGTTCAAGAAGGAAAAAATGTGCAGATTGGTGATGTAGTCTGCTTTCTTAAATAACATAAGAAGTATAAACTTGACCCAAACAAGATAAATGAAAACACTTGATGAGCTATGGCAATGGCTATTGGTATGTGCAATAAAAGAGTGATTACTCCTAAAATTATCTGAATGATGACGGAGAGCAGCATAATATATACCGGTTTTACGCTAGCATTTTTTACTGTGAGTATTACTACCAAAGTTAGTATTAGCAATGCCAGTGCTCGATGTATAAATTGCACTGTCGCTCTGTTCTCAAAGATATTCAGCCATATAGGCTGTAAGAAAAATAAATCTTCTGGAACGACTTGTCCGTCCATTAGTGGAAAGGTATTGTAAATCAAACCAGCATTTAATCCCGCAACAAATGCGCCGAAAATTATTTGTATAGCAACTAGAATCATAATAAGTATTGTGTAATATATACTACTGTTAGTAGATTGAAATCCTGTCATCCGAGTAGCTGACACACAACTGTACGAACGCTTACTTTTGAAAATAAATTGCACAGCAAATGGTGTCATGAAAGTAGCTGACACTGGAATCCAGCTTTTACTATGCAGCCACTTATTTAAAGTTAAGTTTTCTGGATCCCAGTGTCTGGGCACTGGGATGACATCTTCCTTGGTGAAAATTACTCTTATATTGCAATGTTCGTATAGTTGTGTACGTAACACTGGGATCCATATTTGGTAATCAAAAAATTGATATGACAATAATGCAAAGATAATTAATGCTAATAATAAGTGAAGTGCAAGCCTATAGTGGCTAACATGAGGTTCAGTTACTAAACCACTTTTAACCATATACCAACCAGCAAAAGCTTGTAAAGCTCCAAATAATAATGCCACAAATAGCTTTATTACTACCTTTTTAGATATTTTTCTTCTTAATGTAAAATATATAAATGGCAGGACAAAAACTAAACCTGTTAGTCTTGCAACCAATCTGTGTACATATTCTATTAAGTATATAGCGCGAAACTCCTTCATACTAATACCATAGTTAAGTGCTTTATATTCAGGTGTAGCTTCGTATTTTAATTTTTCTTGTAGCCAGTCTTGTTCACTCAGTGGTGGTAATGTTCCAGTAATTGGTTTCCACTCCGTGATTGACAATCCTGCTTTTGAAAGTCTGGTAAATCCACCAATCCCCACCATGAGAATTACCATAATACAGCAGAGAAAAAGCCAAATAGCTACAGGTTTTGCTTCCATAAACCATGCTGAGTTTTGTTCCATCGCTCAGGGTAAAGAATAAATTCCCACAAGGCAAGAAAAGCTGCAACACTATGTAGCAGACTATAGACCGGAAAAAATATCGATACTATATAAAAATAAAAAGGCATCTTTTGCTGTTTGACAGCTATTACCAAAAGAATTAGGTTAGTAACGTATACCACTACAAAGTAGTACAAAAATAATTCATTTAAAACTTTAGTTAATATCAATGAAAGCAGTAAAAATGGAGTAGTAAAAAATATAAAAGCTGCAGAGCCAACAAAAAGATTCAATAGCAAAATTCCCTTAAATCCAGTGTGTTTATAAAGTGACTTTATATTTTTTAAATGAACAATATAAGTTTGCATATAGCCTTTGATCCAGCGCGCTCTTTGCTTAATCCAAGCAAATACAGCAATTGGTGACTCTTCCAATGTTTCTGAGTCAATCATCATGGTTTTATATCCCATTTGCGCAAGTATCAAACCGAGGTCAGCATCTTCGGTAACACTATAAGCATCCCAGAAAAACACTTTTTTTAGAATTTTTACTGAAAAATGATTACTGCTACCACCCAAAGGCATTGGCATGTTCATTTTTTGGAATCCAGGCAATAAGTATTGAAACCAGTTCATATACTCCAGAGAAAAGGATTTTGTGAGAAAATTATAATCACAATTATAGTAATTTAATTTCGCCTGTACACAGGCAAGCTTATCGTCGCCCTCATTAAATTCAATCAGTGCTTTTTTTTACTGCAATGGGTCTGGTTTATCGTCCGCATCATATATTACTGCATACTTTCCTCTAGCAAAGCTCATAGCATAATTGCATGACTTGGCTTTTGTTCTAGGCAAAGAATGAGGCACTTTTATTACTTCAAAATACTGCGGTAAAGTGTACTTTTCTATAGCTGCTAGCGTTTCCTGGTCATCACTTTCTACCTGAAGCTTCACATCTAATTTTGATTTTGGATAATCCAAACTTTCAATGCTTTCGATCAATTGCTCTATCACTGCACTTTCTTTAAAAGCAGGCAATAAAATAGTATATATAGGAAAATCTTCTTCATTCAGCTTACTATAATCCACTTTTTGGTTGGAGGTTTCACATAAGTTAAAAATTGTAGCTATAAACTTGAATAAATAACTAGAACATCCGATTATAAATATCAACATCAAAGCAAAATATGTATATTTCTCTGTTAGTGTTAAAATTGAAGTTACAATAAAGAAAGAAGCAAAAAATATTGAGCTTAGTTTAATGCTTTTGGCTGAAAAATTAGGATTCTTGTAATATAAGTAGTTGCTTGCAAATTCTGAAATACCAAAGTGCGAGTTAAGAAGATTTAAAATCTGTTCGCTATCCACTTTTATTAATACATAGTCAATACCTTAATGAGCTTCAACCCAACGGTTGACATCTTGGCTTGTGTCTTCAACCATAAAAAAAGTAGTATCATTTAATTTTTGCCAAGGAATTATATTAAATTTATAGTAAAAAAGTTTCTCTTGCTCTTTGCACAAACTAGAATCAAACTTAATCTTTTCTACATTATCAGCTTGAAGTATAGGCATTAAACCTAATGCAAATTTTTATTTAAGTCACGTGAAAATGAAGATATGACCTCGCTACTACGCTTATCATCTTTACGTTCATGCATTATTTTTTTTACAGCGTCAGCAGCTATATTCGCTGTGTTAGCCTGTAAATCTCCAAGAGCTTTTTCAACTTGGTCAGTGACTTTCTTCAAGTTAGAATGGGCATTGTCATCTAATGTCTGATCTAGCTGTTGTCTATTGCGCTTAATGATAATATTAGCCTTATCAAGTGCTTCATTCATCATTTTATTAACTTCTGCATCTAATTCTTTGTATTTTTCAGAAGATTTTTTGTAATACTCCAACATATCTTTCCTGAATTTTTCAGTTTCTTCACTTGAAAATTTGCTTTTGTTACGCTTATTGTTAAGCGCATTTTTTATCACTTTCTTCAGCAATTTATACGAAAGAACAAAGCCTACCAAGAAGGCAAGACCGATAATCAGTGATGTAGACATAAAAACCCCTAAAATTCTTTGGACACCAAGTCAGCAATAAATTTCTCTTCAATTTTAGAATTAGTCAATTTAGTATAATAAATTAAAGCAATACTAGTAGCCATTTGTTTTAACTGATCAGTGTATTCAGATTTAAATTCTGCCACTTTTTCTTCAATAAGCTTGCTCTTTTTTTTGTCTTCCTCTTCTAACATACTCTTAACATTAGCTCTCATTTCTTCTACCTGAGCAAGTGCATCATCTATGATCCTTTTTGCCTGTATTCTAGCTTGGTTTAAAGCGGCATTATACTTGGCAATCTGATCTTCCGTAAGTCTTAAAAGATGAACAGAACTATTAAAAGAACCCAATACTTCTTTACTTCTAGTGCTTATTATTTCATCTAACTTTGGTAAAAATAAACAACTTACTACGAAAAAAAGTGAAGAGAAAAAAATTAAAAACCAAAAAATTTGAGAAAAGAAGGTTGAAACATCAAGCTGTGGCATCTGTTAAGCAGCAAATATTAATAACATTGCAAGTACAAACGCAAGTAATCCCATGATTTCAACCATGGCAGCACCAATATAAACGTAACTTTTCATTTTACCTTCTGACTCAGGGTTTCTCGCAATCCCATTTAACATAGCAGAGAAGATATTAGCTATACCTAAACCAGCACCGAGCATTCCAAACACAGCTAAACCAATTGCTATAAATTTTAAAGCTACTAAATCCATATATTTATCCTTAACTATTTCTTTATAATATAATTATAAAATATTCTACAAGGAAGTCAATTACTTTACTGCATCTGACAAATATACACATGTTAATATAGTAAATATATAAGCTTGTAAAATTGCAACAAATACTTCAAATCCTATCAATGCAATTATGAACAAAAACGGCGCAGGAGTGAGAAATATGTTCATATTTACAATAAACCCTGCTATCACTTTGATGATTGTATGACCAGCAATCATATTTGCTGCAAGCCTTATTGATAGGCTAATCGGCCTTACTAAATAAGCAAACAACTTAATAATAATTATTATAGGTGCAAGCCACGAAGGAGTTCCTTTTGGTAGCAATATGCGTAAAAATTCTACTCCCCTTTCCTTAAACCCAACAATCGTTATATAAATAAAAACCACCATCGATAAAGCGAAGGTGACTATCACATGACTTGTGACCGTGAAACTATAAGGAAGAACACCAACTAAATTACACGATAAAATGAAAATAAATACTGTGAATATCAATGGAATGTGCTGCAAGCCTTTGTTTCCAGTGTTATTTTCTATTATTGAAATAACAAAATCATATACATACTCAACTGCAGCTTGCAAACATCCTGGTATTACTGCCCCCTTCTTTATTCCAAAAAGCAAAAAGAGTATCACCAATATCACCGAAATCATCGTGAAAAGAGATGAATTGGTAAAGCTTACGTCATACCCAAATAACCTAGGTAACTCTATTATTGTATATACTTTAAACTGCTCCAGCGGATTTAATGCCATTTTAATCTGAACTATAAACAGTAAATAAAGTATGAATTTTATAGGACAAAGTCAAGAATTAAGATAGAGCTCTGTGTTATTATAACATTGATACATTAACAAAATATGTAATTAGAGTGTTAATTACAGTCAGCTCTGTATTTTAAAATTTACTAATCTTATTAAATTATTCAATATCTTGACTTAACATCTTATTTTAATTATAATTTAATTTTTAGTGAGATATATAATGAACGAAATAGATTTTATTAACACTAATCATCTTTTAAATTTAGAGCAGGAATTTGGTAACGGATACATCAAATTGACAGATGGTTCCTTTAACGAATATACTGGCCATTATCAAGTAGGAAGAGAAATACTAGATGAAAGCCATAATATGATAGGAAACTTAACTATTGATGGTTACATTTATAATGCCCATGAAGATGACCACAATATGAATCTTAAATTCTCTATGGAGGTGGATTTAAAAGGTGATATAGAGAAGATAAATGCTCTTCGCAAGAAGATATAAAGTTACAAAAGCTTCTACATCATTGCTCATGATGTAGAAGTCACTTTTCATCCCACTACAACAAACTTTAAAAGCACTACATTTTATATTACAATAACTCTTTTATTTCTTTAAAGGTTCATGAAATTCACATTATCTTGGTTATTAGAACACTTAGAAACCAATGCTAGTTTAAAAGAAATTACTGATAAGCTAACTCACATAGGGTTAGAAGTAGAAGATGTGATCGATAATTCCAGATTGGCTGGGTTTATCGTTGCAGAGGTATTAGAAGTCGTACCTCATCTAAATGCCGATAAATTAAAATTATGTAAAGTAAATGATGGGAGTAAAATTCTACAAATAGTTTGCGGAGCAAACAATGTTAGAGAAGGTATGAAAACTGTGCTTGCATCTCTTGGTAGCACATTGCCAGAAAGTGATTTCACAATCAAGCCCACAAAAATACGAGGAGTGCTAAGTGAAGGGATGCTCTGCTCTGCTTCTGAACTTGCGCTGGTTCAAGAGGAAAGTGAAGGAATAATCGAGCTTTCTGATGATTATAAAGTAGGGGATAAATTTTTCAATTGTGACCCTGTAATTGATATAAATGTTACTCCAAACCGTGGAGATTGCTTAGGCATTTATGGAATAGCTCGCGACCTTGCTGCAACTGGAATTGGGACATTAAAGACTTTAAGCATTCCACAACTTACCAGCTCCATAAATTCACCAATCGATGTTGAAGTTACCGACGGGGAAAGTTTTATTAGTGGAATATACATTGCCAATGTAAAAAATCAAGAAAGCCCAAAATGGTTAAAAGATAGGCTGGAATCGATAGGAATGCGCTCCATTTCTGCAATAGTTGATATCACGAACTATATTATGATATCTTTCAGCCGCCCAATGCACGCGTATGATGCAAAAAAAATAGAAGGAGAGCTCACAGTACGCAAAGCAAACGACGGAGAAAAATTTGCTGGTTTAAACGGTAAAGAATACTTATTAAACAAAGACATAAGCGTTATTGCAGGTGATAAAAATATCCATGGAGTTGCTGGAATTATAGGTGGTAAGTGCAGTGAATGTACTCTTGAAACTACTGATATCTTTTTAGAGTCTGCTTGGTTTGATCCCATCTCTATCACTAAATCCTCAAGGGAGCTGAGCATCTCCACAGACGCTAGTTACAGATTTGCACGTTCAGTTGATCCTGGATTTACTTTTGATGGACTTAATCTTGCAGCTAAAATGATTCTGGAGTTATGTGGTGGAGAGATCTCAAGCGTAGTGTCTGCCGGTAATCTGGATAAAGAATACACCTCTGTCATCCGAGTAGCTGACACTGGGATCCAGGAAAAAACATGCCGGAATGATGCTAAGATAAGCCTTGATTACCAAGATATAAACAAGTTAGGAAGTGTGTCTGTATCTCCTGATGAGGTGCTTGATATCTTAACGAAACTAGGGTTTAGTATTGATAAAAAAACCGAAGGCAATTGGAATGTACAAGTACCAAGCTGGAGACCGGACGTGACAATACCGGCTGACCTAATTGAAGAAGTAACAAGGATATACGGCTATGACAAAATAAAAGAAGAACCACTACCAAATAATGTTGAAGAAGTAGATAGTACATACGACAATTTGCGTATTTTGATGACAAACAGAGGGTTTCATGAAGTGCTAACCTGGTCGTTTATGAGTGAATCAACAGCTGAAAAATTTGGTTACTCGAATAAGTTATTTATCATCGATAATCCGTTTAACAATAACTTTAATATGATGAGACCAAGTATTATGCCAAATTTGTTGCAAGTTACTGCTGATAATATTGCCTATGGAATATCTGATCTTGCAATCTTCGAAATTGGGCCGATTTACGATGGTGAAGCTCAATCTAAACATGTTTTAAGTGGAATAAGAACAGGAAATAATTTGCCGAGAAACTATTATAATACTGATAGGAAAGTAGATGTTTTTGATGCAAAGGCTGATTGCATAGCAGCTTTGGAGTTTTTTAACGTCAATTGCGATAATTTAACGATAGAGAGAGCAGAAAAAGAACATTACCACCCAGAAAAGTCAGGCACTCTCTCTTTTAAGAATAAAGTAGCAGGTTATTTTGGAGAGTTGCATCCTAATATATTAGATCTTTCTGACATCAAGCAAAAAGTTGTAGGTTTTGAGGTAATACTAGAAAATATTGAAAATTTACCTGTAAGTAGAAAGAAATTTATCGATTATAAATACCAAAGTGTAAAACGTGATTTTGCATTTATAGTAAATAAGGATGTGGAAGTAGGTAACATAATCGATGTGGTAAAAAAAAGCTCAGAGCTCATCACAGAAGTTTTGATATTCGATGTATACCATGGAAATAATATAGAACCGAATAAGATGTCTATAGCGTTGTCAGTTACTTTTTGCTCTCCAATCCACACTTTAACTGAAAAAGAGATCCAAAAAGAATCAAGTGCTATAGTTAATTTAGTATGTGAAAATACCGGAGGAACTTTGAGGTATAGCTAAATGGCTCTCTCATCTACAGTATGTTTATTGGCATTCCTAACGCTTACCTTATCTAATCTACTCTTAACCGACGTGAACTCAACATCCTTAAAAAATCTATCCCATATTCCATACAAATGATCTTTTATCTTAGAACCTGTACATGATCTCAAGAAAGGAATAAACTAAGAGATAATATATATAAGTTAGGATATATGAGGAGTTTATAGCATTTCTCATAATAGTCCGAACAGGTCATAGGAAGGCAGAATCAACAGCACGACGAAAGGATTCGAATAGAGGAATGTTTTTCCTAGCTCTGTTTTTTATAGCAAACCAATGATGCTCAATTTTGTTGAAATCTGGAGAATACGGCGGCAGATACAAAATTTCTGCACCAACTCCTCTAGCAAGCTCGATAATCTTACCAGACTTATGAAAAGTAGCATTGTCAAGAATGACAGTCTGTCCAGGTTCCAAGATCGGTGTCAAAAATTGCTCAAACCATCCATTAAAAACATCCATATTACAGTGGCCTTCAAAGGTTAATGGAGCAACTATCTTTCTTCTACTTAAGGCTGCAACCATACTGATTCGTTGAGTTTTCTTTCCAGATTTTAGGCCATAAAACCGCTGTCCTTTCTGGCAATACCCATATGGATAGTCCTCTGTGTTATCAATGCCAGACTCATCTATATAAACTAAGTTTTCTGGTTCTTTTGTTGCTATAATTTTTAAGAATTCAGCACGTTTTTCTTCGTTTCTTTCCTTGTATCCATATGTCTTTTTTTGCGCGTAAATCCAATTTTTCTGAGAGCTCGGTGGATCGTTTGGATACTAACGTTGCCCCAAAGTTTAGCCATTTCCGACAGAGTCTTTCCTCCGTTTTCTCTGGCAAATTTAGCAAAGGCATCCCAGTCGGTAATTTTGTGATTGTAACCTCCATTTCCAAGTTTTTTTGATTGAAAGTCTCCTGTTTCTTTTCTTCTTTGCTGCCACTCCCATAAAGTAGTTCGTCCAATTTTAAATCTTGCTGCCACTGTTTCTCTGCTTCCTCCCTCCTCTAGCGCTTCCATTGCTTTTTTCCTTAAGTCATAACTATATGCTGCTGGCACTCAACCTCCTTATCATCGTCTATCCTTATCTTATCACATCCGGACTTCTATGAAAAGAGCTATAAAAGATAAAAAGTAGCCAAAGCGAATGTTGCAGGAATAAGCAAGAGTAGAAGTATAGGTATACTAACAAGAATCACTACTGCAGCAAGAACACCATATGCCAGTCTCTTTGCTGTACTTTCACTGACTTCACTTTTTTTTGTTTTCTTCTCCTCTGAACTGACTTGTGTCTTACTGTTTATTTTACTGTATATGACTAATCCCAGTGCAGTAAAAACTATATAAGGGAACATTAAAACTGATAGAGCTAAATTCAACGCTTGTTTTTCCGGACAAGCTTGGTTTATCTCTTTAAATATTCTACTTGATACGTTATACCAAGAAGTAAAAAAATCAGAGTTATAATCTTTATAATGAAATATACTGAGTGGAACGTTAAAATTAGCTAACGGCTCTTGCTCTTCTGAAGCAGCAAGTTCCACCTCACCTAAATTATTCCCTTCTTCTACATTAGAAACAGGCTCCTGCTCTTCCATAGCATCAAAAAATTCCTCTTCTTCTTCCGAAATAACATTGGAAATAGACACTACTTTCCCTAAATCATCACTGTTGTTATTTAAATCAACAACTTTTTCATAATCATCTGCAACAGCCTTATTCATATTATAACCTTACCTCAAGTAACCTAAGTATAGCATAAACAATGACAACTTTCAACTACTAATAATTTAACCTAATACCAACACTTAAATCCTGATATTCCTTAGAATAAAAGTTAGTTCCAATTTCTGTATTAATGTCCAAAGATAAGGCAAGGGTCTGCTCTTTTATATATTCAATCCACGTATTTATTGCTTCCTTAATTTTCTCATCTTCTGTTTTGATTATTACTCTGATTCTATCGGACATATGAAAATCAGCTTGTTTCCTGGTTTCCTGAATGAGCCTCACAACATCTCTTGCAAGCCCTTCTAGAATCAATTCATCATTTAAAGTGGTGTTCAGAATTACAATCCCTTTGTTGTTATCAAACACGGAGGAAAATTCACTGTTTGCTTTTAATAATAGTTCATATTCGCCTTTTTCTATGATGTAATTTTCTGACTCGTCCCCCAAAAATATGAGACCTCTTTCTGTCATTCCAGCGCGTGACGCTGGAATCTGCGTCTGGATCCCAGTTTCAGCTACTTGGATGACACCGGATTCAACTTGCCTCCATTTTCCTTGTTTAACATATTGAACCAGTGTCTTAATCTTCTCCGGAACTCTCTTTCCAAGCATAGGGAAGTTGAGTTTTAACTCTAGTGATGCAATATCTTCAAGTCTGTTTACTAACTTCAGTTTTTTTACATTTACCTCATCTTTTATCATCTCTTGATATTCACCTTCAAGAAAACCGCAAGAAGACTGATGATAAATCGTCATACTACTAAGTGGCTGCCTGATACGTATGTTAAAGGTGTTCCTGATAGAGAGTGCAGAGTTACATATCTCTCTCACCAAATCCATCTTGGCAATGAGCTGACTATCAAACTTCTCTAATTGTGGGAAATCAGCCAAATGAACAGATGTTTCTTCATACTTAAGCCCTTGCCATATATTCTCTGTTATAAGTGGCAACAAAGGAGCTGCTGCTCTTAGTATGTAATAAAAAACCGTATATAGAACATTATAAGCATCAGTTTTATCCTGATCCAAATCACTTTTCCAAAAACGCTCGCGACTGCGACGAATATACCAATTATTTAGCACTTCAAAAAAGTTCATTAAAATTTTGCAAGCCTCTTGGGAGTTATAGCTGTTCATAGAAGCTTGGATACTTTCTACAGCTTCAAAACATTTGGAAATCATGTAACGATCAATAGTACTTTGATAATCCTTACAAACTTCAGCTTTAATTCCATCTGCATTTGCATACATAGTAAAAAAGTGATAACTGTTCCAAATAGGTTTTATTACGTTTTTCAGAACATCTCGTATTGAGTTTCCTTCTTTATCGAGTAGCAAATTACCACCACAAACAATAGATCCAGAAAGCATAAGAAAACGCAGTGCATCAGAACCGTATCTATCAAAAACCTCCATTGGATCTGCATAGTTATTCAAACGTTTGGACAATTTTTGCCCTTTTACATCCAAAACAACACCGTGGCATATGCAGTTCTTAAATGGTTCCCTATCAAACAAAGCAGTGGACAATACAAAGAGCGTATAAAACCACCCCCTGGTTTGCGCTATGTATTCAGTGATAAAATCCGCAGATTCAAACCACTCTTTATTTTCAAACGGATAGTGGATTTGCGCAAATGGCATCGAGCCAGATTCAAACCAGCAGTCAAACACGTCAGGTACACGGCGCATAACTGATTTTCCTATTGGGTCATCAGGATTTGGTCTTGTTAAAGTATCGATAAATGGTCTGTGCAAGTCGTCTATTTTAACATTAAAATCTCTCTCCAGTTCTTCTATTGAACCATATACATCTACTCTTGGATATCTCGCATCATCTGATTTCCATACAGGGATTGGCGTACCCCAGAATCGATTGCGTGAAATTGACCAGTCGTGTGCCCCTTCAAGCCATTTTCCAAATTGACCATCTCTAATGTGGTTTGGTATCCAATTAACTCTCTTATTTAGCTCTACCATTCTGCTTTTGAATTTTGTAACAGCAACATACCAAGAAGGCATAGTGCGATAGATCAAAGGAGTGTCAGTTCTCCAGCAGTGTGGATAATTGTGAATATATTGCTCAGTTTTAAACCAATTCCCTTGCTCTTTTAATTTTTTTATTACTGTATCATTGGTATCAAAAACATGAACCCCTGCCAAATCTGAAACTTCAGCAGTAAATTTTCCACTGTTATCAATTGGACAAATAACTGGAATATCATGGCTTTGGCAAAGGTAAAAATCTTCCTCACCAAATCCAGGAGCAGTATGCACAACGCCAGTGCCATCTTCTTCCGTCACATAATCAGCAATAAAAACGCGAAATGCATTTTTTGTGTCTTTAAAATAGTCAAACAGTGGTTTGTAAGAAAGGCCTGCAAGATCATTTGCTTCAAGTTTTATATTGCAGTTTTCATATGGAATATTGTTTTGTTCAGAGTGGCTGATAAATTTCTCTAAGTAGCTTTCAGCAAAAATGTATATTTCACCATTCATTGAACTTCCTTCACTACTCCCTGTCATCCCAGTGCCCAGACACTGGGATCCAGAAATAGATTCCAGCGTCACGCGCTGGAATGACATCAAAGGGTGGACTGACACTGCACAATACTCAATATCCTTTCCTATTGCCAATGCCAGATTGCTAGGAAGAGTCCAAGGAGTTGTAGTCCAAGCAAGCACCTTACATTTTTGTTTAAATTGCTTTGGATTTTCTAAAAGCTCAAATGCAACAGTTACAGCTTTGCTAACTTTTTCTCTATACGCGTTATCAAGCCTTGTTTCGAAATTAGATAATGGAGTTTCGCATGCCCAGCTATATGGTACAACACGCACTGATTCATACACCAGACCCTTATCATAAAGCTGCTTGAATGCCCACATGACCGACTCCATGAATGATTTATCCATGGTCTTATAGTCATTGTGAAAATCTACCCATCTTGCTTGCCTATTTACATACTTCTCCCACTCTGATGAAAATTTCATCACAGAAGTACGGCAATGATCGTTAAATTTATCTATACCAAACTTCTCTATCTCAGTTCTACCAGATATTCCAAGTTCTTTTTCTGCACCCATCTCAGCCGGCAATCCATGGCAATCCCAGCCAAATCTACGTTCAACCCTTTTTTGCAGCATAGTTTGATATCTTGCAAATGCGTCTTTGATGAAACCAGTGAGTAAATGTCCATAATGGGGAAGTCCATTTGCAAACGGAGGCCCATCGTAAAAGACAAAACAATTATCCTTGGAACGTTCTTCAACTGACCGCTCAAAAACTTTGTTTTCCTGCCAAAATTTTATGATTTCCTTTTCTAACGATGAAAAATCAGGACTACTTACTGTATCAGGATAATGCTTTGACTTCATGTTCGCTATGTAAAACTAAAGAATATAGGGCTTTCTGAAAAATTACAAATTCAAAAATATTTCCGTAGCTCACACCCCAGCAAACTATTCTGCCGAGCTTCCAATACCTTTTTTTAAGTTTTACTTGCAGTTTTTATTATTTTACTTAACATTAACCCAAGCTTTAGGGGTGTTTTATGGATCAGAAGACAGATAAGTTTCCACAATTTTTAAAAATGTTGTGCTTTGTTGAAATGTGGGAACGTTTCTCTTACTATGGAATGAGGGCACTTTTGGTCCTATTTTTGACTTCTCACTTAGGTTTCACTGATGAGAGGGCTTTTACTATTTACGCATTATTTGCTGCAACAGGTTATGCTATACCAATACTTGGAGGTTTTTTAGCTGATAAGTTGATGGGATTCCGCAACATGGTATTGCTTGGAGGGATAGTGATGATAGCAGGTCATGCCTGCATGTCATTGGTTGAGTTTGAACCAGGTTTATTATATTTAGGTTTATCTCTAATAGCCGTAGGTACTGGTATGTTTAAAGGAAACGTAACTAACTTACTTGGTTCATGCTATGGCAAAGACGATCCTGAACGTAGCAGAGGCTTTACTTTATTTTATGTAAGTGTAAACCTTGGATCAGTATTGGCTTCTATTTCATGTGGTTATGTAGCCCACTTATTTGGTTGGCACTACGGCTTTGGTTTAGCTGGCATTGGGATGTCTATAGGGCTAATCTTTTTTCTCAAATTTCAGAGTCTTTTAGGAGATAGCGGCCTTTCTCCTTATCCAGAGCTTATGAATAAGCGCATATTAGGGATTAAAATCTTTGGTATAGTATTGATAGGAAACTTTCTGTCATCATCAATAATTGCTAAAATGCTTATACATAGTGAATTTTTTACTAATATGCTCATATTTGTTGGAATAACAGCTCTAGGCATATTTATTTATATAATATCTAAATTATCAGCAGAACAAAGACGAAAATTAGTGGCATTATCTATTCTCGTGGTATTTTTCTTGTGTTTTTTTGCTTTAGAAATGCAGATTGGCTCTTTGGTTAACTTATTCACCGAAAGAAACGTTATTAACAATGTATTAGGTATAACAATTCCAGCTTCAGTTTCTCAAGCCATAAATCCTTTGTCAATTGTAATACTTGGCTTTCTTTTTGGAACATACATGAAGTTTAAGCCAAAATATGCAACTTCCATGTTTACCCTTGGCCTTCTGACAATAGCTATGTGTTTTTTCACACTGTACATAGGATGTTTAAACTCTAACATTGAAGGTAAAGTAGAATACTTATATTTAATAATTGCTATCTCCTTCATTGGACTGGGAGAATTATGTATTGCTCCATTAGTCCAAGAACAAGCAACTACACTAGCCCCTAAAAACCTTAGAGGAGTAGTAATGGGTATAACAACGATGTCGTTAGCATTTTCTAATCTAGCTGGAATTATAATATCAAAATTTATGTCAGTTCCTTTAGTAGATGGTAAAACAAACTCTTTGGAATCCTTAGAAATATATAAAGAGGGTTTTTTAAAGGTGGGGATATTTAATTTAATGCTCGTTATTGTATTTTTATTCTTCTTCAATTTTATACATAAAGTTATTACTAACTCATCTTGTACAAAAAATTGATATAGGTAAGCTTAAGACTGCTATTTGTGTATCCGTTCAGCGGAGTGGTAGAATAAGGTAGACAAAGCAAGATAATAAAGATAATCATAGAGCAAAAGTGAGGTAATGTGGTAAACCTTTTAGAACTTTGCAAAAATTTACAGCAAAAAATAGAAAAACTGGAAGCAGAGATAGAAAACTTAAAAGCAGAAAATAAAGCTTTAAAGATAGAGAACGCTGAATTAAAGGAAAGACTCGGTTTAAATTCAAAAAACTCATCCCTGCCCAGCTCAAAAGAGCTATACAAAATAAAAAAGGACAAGCCAAAAAGCGAAAGAAATATTGGTGGTCAGATCGGACACAAAGGTAATTATCGCGCTAAAGTGGATGCAGATGAGGTGATAAAGATAGAGTTCTTGCGAATGCGGAGGGAAGATTGCAGTATGTGAAAAACCATATATTCATCAGAAAGTTGATCTGCAGGAAATTAAGCCGTATGTAGTAGAGTATCAGCTAGAGCATGGCCGTTGTCGGAAGTGCGGAAAAAGAAGAAGCAGCAAATTACCAGAAGGTGTTACATCAGATACATTTGGTCCAAAAGTTAAATCGATAATTGCAGCACTCAGCGGATTTTACAAGAATTCAAAGCACGAAGTGGCTAGCATTATAAATGATATTTTTAATTTGAATATAAGTGTTGGCAGCATATCAAACAGTGAACACAGAGTTGCATCGAAATGCGAAAAAACATATGAGCAAATCGAACAAGAGATAAGTAGAAGTAAAGTTTTACATATTGATGAAACGAGCCATTATAACAAAGGTAAACTCGCTTGGTGTTGGATGTTTGCAAGCAATACGGCAAGTTTTGTAAAATTGACAGAATCAAGAGGAATGAAGGTTTTACAAAATAGCAAGTTCTGCAATCGCAATAGCTTACGACAGGTATGCAGCATACAACTACTTTGCCGATAAAAACAGGCAAATCTGTTGGGCACATTTATCAAGAGATTTTGAAAGATTAGCACATAGTTGGAATATTGAAGTTAAAGTTCTGGGTTGTTACTTGAGAAACGTAGCCACTGAATTATTTGCACTAAAAAAGGCCTTGCTAAAAAATGAGATAGATGTTTTTAGATTTACCAGACGTGCCAGAAAGTTGCGAAAACGTACAAGGTATTACTTGAAGCCGTTTACCTGAAGCAATTGGAGCTTCTCGAGTTGCAAAGAATATTTTGAAATCTGAAAGAATAATGTGGAAATTTTTAGATGACCCAGAAAACATTCCGCTGACAAATATAGCTCTTTTCATAGAAGTCCGGATGTGATAAGATAAGGATAGACGATGATAAGGAGGTTGAGTGCCAGCAGCATATAGTTATGACTTAAGGAAAAAAGCAATGGAAGCGCTAGAGGAGGGAGGAAGCAGAGAAACAGTGGCAGCAAGATTTAAAATTGGACGAACTACTTTATGGGAGTGGCAGCAGAGAAGAAAAGAAACAGGAGACTTTCAATCAAAAAAACTTGGAAATGGAGGTTACAATCACAAAATTACCGACTGGGATGCCTTTGCTAAATTTGCCAGAGAAAACGGAGGAAAGACTCTGTCGGAAATGGCTAAACTTTGGGGCAACGTTAGTATCCAAACGATCCACCGAGCTCTCAGAAAAATTGGATTTACGCGCAAAAAAAGACATATGGATACAAGGAAAGAAACGAAGAAAAACGTGCTGAATTCTTAGAGCCTGTTCATAATCTTTTCAGAAGTAAGGCAGTGAAAGCCAGAACGACCATTTGTAGGCTAGTATTGAGTTTTCGCTCACAATTTTTCCACAATCTTCTACATTTTTCTAACCAAGCAAAAGATCGCTCCACAACCCATCTTTTGGGCAATACAACAAAGGAATGTAATTCATTTCTTTTTATCACTTCAACGGTTGCACCAATAATCGTTTTTATTTGAGTTGCAAAATTCTCTCCAGTATAGCCTGCATCAACCAGTACATTTTTAACTCCCGAGAGGTTTTCTTTTGCATTTTCGACCATTCTCACAGCACTGCTACGGTCAGTTATCTCTGCTGTTGTTATATAAATTGCATGGGGCAAACCTTGCGTATCTACTGCAATATGGCGTTTTATTCCTGAAATCTTTTTGCCTGCATCATAGCCTTTTTCTTCAGCAGTATCTGCATTTTTTACACTCTGTGCATCAATTATGCAGAAGCTGGTTTTTTCTTTCCGACCATTGTTTTGTCGGACCACGCCAACTATTTTTTTTTAACACCAGCTCCAGAACACTTTCTTTATCTGCATCTGGTTTTTCACTCCACTTCTTAAAATAGTCGTAACAATTGCGCCATTTTGGAAACTCTTTTGGTAGCATTCTCCACTGACAACCGCTTTTCAGAACGTATAACACTCCACAAAATACATCATACAAATCAAGTTTCCTTGGTTTTGTTTTTTTTCTACAGGACTCTAGATCTGGTAACATAATCTCAAATCTTTCCCGACTTATATCACTTGGGTATAAACTCCTCATATATCCTAACTTATATATATTATCTCTTAGTTTATTCCTTTCTTGAGATCATGTACAGGTTCTTAGAGCTCGGTGGATCGTTTGGATACTAACGTTGCCCCAAAGTTTAGCCATTTCCGACAGAGTCTTTCCTCCGTTTTCTCTGGCAAATTTAGCAAAGGCATCCCAGTCGGTGATTTTGTGATTGTAACCTCCATTTCCAAGTTTTTTTGATTGAAAGTCTCCTGTTTCTTTTCTTCTTTGCTGCCACTCCCATAAAGTAGTTCGTCCAATTTTAAATCTTGCTGCCACTGTTTCTCTGCTTCCTCCCTCCTCTAGCGCTTCCATTGCTTTTTTCCTTAAGTCATAACTATATGCTGCTGGCACTCAACCTCCTTATCATCGTCTATCCTTATCTTATCACATCCGGACTTCTATGAAAAGAGCTATAAACTTTGTAACTTTTGAAAAAGATTATGATTGCATTTTTTCAATACTCTTTGCTTAAGACTTATATTTAACGCTGCTTAAAATCAGTGAAAGGCACACCCCAGCAAACTATTCTGCCGAGCTTCCAACACTTTCACGTTTACTATTTTGTCCCTGTATTTATCTTCAGGGTCATCAATGCACACTGATTGCATATATGGGCTTTTACCAATAATTTGGTTTTGGTGTTTACCTTTTTTATCGCTAAATAGAACAGGTATAGTTTTGCCTACCATACTCTGGTTAAACTCAAGTTGTTGCTTACTAATTAATTTCTGTAAACGAAGAAGGCGCTTTGTTTTAACCTCTTCTGGTACTTGATCTTTTCTTTCCGCTCCCGGTGTGCCTGGTCTTGGGCTGTATTTAAAACTATAAGCCTGAGCATATCTAACTTTTTCTACTAATTTCATAGTTTCTTCAAAATCTTTTTCGGTTTCTCCAGGAAAACCAACGATAAAATCAGAAGAAAATTCGATTTTAGGTTTCAATTTGCGAAATCTGTCTATTATTTCCAAATACTCCTCTGCAGTGTGTTTCCTGTTCATCACGCGCAATATTTTATTCGAACCAGACTGCACAGGCAGGTGAACAAACGGCATGAGTTTTGGCTCTTCCGCATGTGCCAAGTAAAGAGATTCATGCATATCTCTTGGATGAGAAGTTGTATAACGAATCCTCTCTAGCTTTTCAATTTTAGCAATATGACTAATTAATTTGCCTAAATCCCACACTTCCCCTTCGCACTCCCCATGGTAAGCATTGACATTCTGACCAAGCAAATTGATCTCATTTGCCCCATTTGCAACTAATTTCAATGCTTCACGAAATATTTCATTTACTGGCCGTGAATACTCAGCTCCACGAGTATAGGGCACTACACAAAACGTACAAAATTTATCACAACCTTCTTGTATGGCAAGAAACGCAGAGGACCCCTGGCTATTGCCATAGCATTCATCTGGCAATTTATCAAACTTTGCAACTTCAGGAAAATCAGTGTTTATTATGTGACCTTTACTTCTGCTTGCTTTGACTATCAGCTCCGGTAAAGTAGCGATACTCTGCGGACCAACAACAATATCAACAAAAGGAGCCCTTCTGAATACTTCTTCTCCCTCTGCTTGCGCTACACACCCAGCCACCACTATAGTCATTTCTTTTCGTAACGAATGAATCTTCCCAAGCTCTGAGTAAAGTTTTTCTGCTGCCTTCTCTCTAATATGGCAAGTGTTCAGCATCACCAAATCAGCTTTTCCTGCATCACTAACAACGTTGAACCCCAAAGGTTTAATTATATTTTCCATTAAAACGGAGTCATAAACGTTCATCTGACAGCCGTAAGTTTTAATATATAGGCCTTTCATATTTGGTATGTTTTCTTCAAAATTTCTTCACCCTACACGTAAATGTCTAACAGACCAGCGCGTGACGCTAGTGAACTTGTTCACAAATAAGCACAATAGATTTTGATAAGATTGTACGGAAAATTGGATCCCAGTGTCAAGCACTGGGATCCAGGAAAAAGAATGGTGTCATGAAAGTAGCTAACACTGGGATCCAGGAAAAAGAATGGTGTCATCCGAGTAGCTTGACACTGGCATCCAGGAAACTTAATTGCAAGTAATGCATTGAGTTTGGTGAGTATGGGTTTTGCGTTATAGAATGAAGCACTTTTGGTGAATTTGTAAAGAAAGCTGGATCACAGTGTCAAGCACTGGGATGACAAGAAAGGGAGCACTGGAATTTTTATTTCAGTATTGTACATTAGCCATGCATCTGAACAGATACGAGCTTTCTGCTTTTTTTTGGTAAGGTCAGTCAAAAAGGTTTTACAACAACCATAATAACTATAACTATTATCAATACTGTCACTGCTTCATTTAAAACACGAAAATAAATATGTGACTTCTTATTCGAACCCATTGCAAAATTTTTCCTATATTTTGCAAGTAGCATATGAATAATTAACATCAAAAGTATTGCAAATGCTTTTACATGAAACCATCCTTCACGATATGCTTCCCTAATAACCATTAGTGTGATTCCAAGACCAAGTGAGAAAAGCATTGCAGGGTTTATGATATATCTAAGTAGCCTCTTTTCCATTGTTTGAAGCAAGCTATCATTTTCCGATCCCGGTTTTACAGTTGCATGGTAGACATAAAGCCTGGGTAAATAAAGCATACCTACCATCCACATAATGGCGGAGATAACGTGAAAAGCCTCAAGCCAGTGGTAGTAATCCATTGAGATTTATTATAAAATGTTAAAAATTTCTGATATTATCTTAGTTTAATAAAAAAGAAACCAATATGAAAGCAGAAAATTTCACTAAAGAACAGGTGATTGAATTCTACAAGAAAATGCTACTCATACGCAGATTTGAGGAAAAAGCAGGACAATTATATGGGATGGGATTAATAGGCGGGTTCTGTCACCTATCAATAGGACAAGAAGCAGTTGCAGTTGGAACTCAAGCTGCATCAAAATTAGGTGACGCTTTTATCACAAGTTATAGAGACCATGGCTTAATGCTCGCATGTGATTCTGATCCAAATGTTGTAATGGCAGAGCTTACCGGCAAAGAAACTGGATGCTCGAAAGGTAAAGGTGGTTCGATGCACGTATTTGACGTTGAAAAAAAATTCTTCGGCGGGCATGGAATAGTGGGAGCACAAGTTCCAATTGGCACAGGAATAGCATTTGCTAATAAATATAAGAAAAAAGATAACGTGGTATTTACATATTTTGGCGACGGTGCTGCAAATCAAGGACAAGTATATGAATCATTTAATATGGCATCTTTGTGGGAGTTGCCTGTGGTTTACATCATAGAAAATAATGAATACGCAATGGGAACCTCCGTGCAAAGATCAACTTTAGTAACAGAGTTATATAAAAGAGGAGAAAGTTTTGGTATTCCTGGAAAACAAGTTGATGGAATGGATTTTTTCTCTGTTTATGCGGCTACAAGCGAAGCAGCGGAACACACACGCAGCGGAAAAGGGCCTATCCTGCTTGAAATGAAGACATATCGATATCGCGGTCACTCAATGTCAGACCCTGCTACTTATCGCTTAAAAGAAGAAGTTGAAGATATGAAGCAAAATCATGACCCTATAGGCACTTTAAAGAAATACATAACAGATAATAAAATTGCTTCAGAAGAAGAGTGCAAAGTAATTGATAAGGAAATACGTGATTTAGTAAAAAAGTCGGAAGATTTTGCCAAAAATAGTAAAGAACCAAGCGTTGATGAGCTGTATACTGATGTTTATAAATTTGTTAGCTAATTTTTTTATCCAGAACTGTACAAACATTGTATAGTAAACGATGTCATCCAATTCTCCTGTCATCCAAGTAACCTCCTCTTCTTGTCATTCCAGTGCTCTGACTACTTGGATCCAGCTGAGTTGGTGAGTATAAAAGTATAGCTAACGCAAGCTCTACGTCATGCCGCCGCGAACCGTCATACCGCGATTCATTCGCGGTATCTCGGCCGCTAACAAGTAGCGGGATGACGGTTGTCAGGCTAGCTGTCATCTCAGTAGTCTTCTTCTCCTGTCATCCGAGTAGCTGACACTGGTTCCTTTATGACGGCAGTAGCCCCTTCGGTGTCATTCCAGTGCTTGACACTGGAATGACACCAATAATTGACATTTCACTAGATATTCATTATAAATAATGGAATGCTACAAAGTATAAAAACCATATTAATAGAAGACGATAACGTTAGGCTGGATAGGTACATCAGAAGAATCTTTCCTGATCTAAAGCAATCTGTAATTGAAAAATCTTTAAGGAAAGGATTAATCAAAGTTGATGATTGCAAAGCAAAGTCCAGTGATAGAGTAAATTCTGGGCAAACTATAACGCTGAAGCACTTGAATTATATTGAAAACGCTAATTCTGATCGCAAATATAATGAAAAGTTAGTGAATCTACTAAGAGAGAACATATTATATGAAGACGAATATATACTAGCTATAAACAAACCCGCAGGGGTCATCGTTCAAGGTGGCGTAAAAGTAAAGATTAGCATGAGTGATTTGCTTGACCAAATAAGAGAGGGAGAAACATTTAAAATTGTCCATAGGCTAGATAGAGATACGAGTGGAGTGATAATATTCGCACGCAACGCTAATGTTGCCAGATACCTTATGGAAGAATTTAAAGGACGAAGAGTAAAAAAAACTTATTTAGCATTAACTTCTGGCATACCGAGCAAGGATAGTGGAACAATAGACTATCCATTGGTGAAAAAATATGTTTCAGGTCAAGAAAAAGTGGTCGTTGATGAAAATTCACCTCAGAATGCCACTACGCATTTTTCAATTATAGCAAAATCCAAACACAATGTTGCTTATTTAAAATTACAACCAATTACCGGCAGAACCCATCAGTTACGTGCACATTTAGCTCATATAAATTGCCATATTCTTGGTGACGGTAAATATGGTGGTAAAAAAGCTTTTATTGATGGGATAGCAAATAAAATTCACCTTCATTCGCATTCTTTATCTTTAAAACTGCCAAACAATAAAGAAATCACTATCACCGCTCCTATCACTAAACACATCGAAAAATCCATTGAAGCGCTATTTTTCGACTGAAACGATTTCACCAATCAACTTTTCTGTCTTTGGCTTTAATTTGAAGCACAGATATTAGGCTAATTAATGCGCAGGTAGTAAGATAAATGCCTGCTGCAAGTTTTATTTCGGTTTTTTCTATAAGCCACATACATATGGATGGAGAAAGGCCACCAAATATTCCTGCAGATATGTTATGTGCGAGGCTAAAGCCCGTGCACCTAACTTTCGTTGGAAATAACTCGCAGACAAGAGAATTGTATATTCCAAAAGATGCACCTATCGGTACGCTTATCAATAGAAAAGTGAGCGTTACAATATAGTGGTTATCATATGATAATAGCGAAAGCGCCGGCAAACCGGCGCAAGCTAGAGCTACTAATGTAGGAATCATTACATTTTTTCTTCCAACTTTATCAGACAGTATTGCAAACAGCACTGCAGACGCTCCAAATGTAATTTCAACTATAATCCTTACTACATTTTTAATATCAATACCTGACAGAGTAAGCGCTTTTACAGATATGTTATAAAACATTATTACCGAATAAACGATTGCATTTTGAGCGATACCAAGCCCAATTGCTATCATAAATACTTTTTTATAGTCCCTGGTTAATTCTAAAAATGGAGAATGAGATAAGCTTTTATTTTTATCGTGTGTTTTATATGCTAAGCTCTCTTCCATTATATATCTTGTTAAAAAGCCTATTATGCCCATAATGAAGCAGAAATAGAAGGGCAGCCTCCAGCCCCAAATTTCATAATTTTCACCTGTGAGTTTTTTACAAATAGCTATCATTACAAAGCATGTAAGAGAACCAAGCGCACCGCTAAAAGGCTTCATACTCCCTAGAAAGCCTAGATTTTTTTTATCGCTTGAATGCTCTATTAAAAAAGCCGAGTTGATACTCGTTTCTCCACCTGCTGCCATTCCTTGTGTTATTCTACAAAGCAGAAGCAGTATAGGAGAAAATATTCCAATTTCTTTAAAGCTTGGTATAACCGCAATTGCAGTAGACGATATCGAAGCTAATATTACAGAAGTCAGCAAAATTTTCCTTCTGCCGTATTTATCTCCAATGTAACCAAAAATAAATGCACCAAGTGGTCTAAATCCAAATCCAATTGCAAAACTGCCAAGAAATTTGATTTTTTTTATGTAATCACTTTCTGATGAAAAAAAAACGTCACTTATTATGTGTGTTAACACTCCAAATAGAGTTAACTCATACCATATAATCATGTTACAGATTATGCTTGATAGTATTGCTTTTTGAATATTGTTCATGACTTCCGGTTTACCACACCCCGCTATAAAAATTTTTATTCAAACCTTCAAGGATAATTCACGTAAATGTTTACTATCTACCTTAGAAGGAGCACCCATTAGAACATCTTCACCTTGCTGGTTCATAGGAAAACAGATTACTTCACGAATGTTTGGTTCATCGGCAAGTAGCATAACCATTCTATCAATCCCTGGTGCTATTCCACCATGAGGGGGAACACCAAATCTGAATGCACGTACAAGTGCGCCGAATTTTGTATCAACTTCTCCCTGGCTATAACCTGCAATGGCAAAAGCTTTGTACATTACATCCAGCTTATTATTACGAATTGCCCCGCTTGACAGTTCTATTCCATTACAAACGAGATCATATTGGTAAGCAAGGATATTCAGTGGATTCTTTTCCTCTAAATCTTTCAGACCACCGTGTGGCATGGAGAATGGGTTATGGAAGAAATCGATTTTTTTACTTTTATCGTCATATACAAAATAGGGAAAATCAATGATCCAACAAAACTTGAAGATATTGTCATCTATAAGACTGAGTTCTGACCCTAAAAGAGTGCGCACTTTCCCTGCAATTGTTGCTGCCTCATTCTCTTTGTCAGAAGCAAAAAACACACTATCTCCAGTCCCTACATTCGTTACTTCTCTTATGTAGTTTAGCCTATTGTCATCGAGGAATTTAGCAATTGGGCCTTTCGCAGTTCCATCTTTATCAAACGTTATATATCCAAGACCCTTAGCACCGAATTCTTTTTGCGCATGTTCTATTTTTTTATCAAAGAAGCTGCGTGGTTCCTCTGCTGTCTTAGGTGCAGGGATGGCTCTCACTACCATACCACGCTCAATATTGCTTTTGAAAATATTGAACCCTGAATCACGGAAAATTTCTGTAACATCGTTGATTAATAGTGGATTACGCAGATCTGGCTTATCAGAACCATATTTGAGCATTGCCTCTTTATATGTAATACGTGGAAAATCTTTATCAACAGACTTACGAGAAAATTTAGCAAACACTTTATATAAGGTAGACTCAATAATCTGAAAGATGTCTTCTTGAGTTATAAAAGACATTTCAAGATCTAGCTGATAAAACTCTCCCGGAGAACGGTCAGCCCTTGCGTCTTCATCACGAAAACACGGTGCAATTTGAAAATATTTATCAAACCCTGAGACCATGAGCAATTGCTTAAAAATCTGCGGAGCTTGCGGCAATGCATAGAATTTACCAGGATTTAGTCTACTCGGTACTAAATAATCACGTGCACCTTCAGGGGACGAAGCAGTAAGTATTGGAGTCTGAATTTCCAAAAACCCTTGCTCTATCATGAGCTTGCGGAGTTCTGCAATAATTTGTGAGCGCAGAATAATATTGTTACGGGCTTTTTCACGCCTTAAATCAAGAAAACGATATTTAAATCTCATATTTTCCGGATATTCTTGTTCGCCAGCAATGCTCGCTAATATACTTCTTTCTTCTTTCGCTATTTCTTCATCACGGTGGAACTCGACTTCCGATTCAACGTGCAAATTGCTAACTACAACCTCAATTTCCCCAGTTGCGATAGAGGTGTTTACCGTATCTTCAGTTCTAGCTTCAACTATTCCTGTAACAGTAATTACACTCTCCAATTTTAAATTTGATATCTCATCAAAAAAGTCTTTGTCATTATTAAATACTAGTTGAGTGATTCCATAGAAGTCTCTTAAATCAACAAAAATTAGGTTACCGTGATCGCGCTTACGGTATAACCATCCAGAAAGGGTAACTTCCTTTTCTACATCATTCTTCCTTAATTCTTCACACGTGTGAGTCTTGTAGCAGTTCATATTTGTTTCACTTCTAAATTCTTTAAAAAGTATAGAAATAAACCTTATTACATACAAGCCCATTCGTCAGATATTTGTCCAATTTACGAAATAGAGCAGTGTTGCTTTTATACTGTCTTTACCCGCAAAGAAATTGCACAATTTCTATAATTATGGTATAATGATAAGGGTATTTTTAGTGAATTAGATACAAGAAATGCCATTTGCACAGATCATAACATATAGCGTAACATTACTTGCTGTAGCTGCAGTATTTCTCTTTTTGAGAAAAATATACAAAAATCGCATTAGAAAAATCATATTTCCTAGAAAAGTTTTTAAAGAAGAGTGGGAAGAAGACAGAAAATTCAATGAATTATATCAAAAAAATAAGCAAAAAGAGTTGCTAAAACAACAAGAAACGTTACGCGAGAAACAAAAAGATGTGCAAGTTTATAAAGAAGATCCAGAAATAGTTGACATAGCAAAACCGGTAGGTAAATGGACAAAGATGGTTATGATGGGTAATGGTTTAATGCAGCGTTTTGCACAATTGATACATAGAGAAGGCGGCCAGAAAGGATTTTGGGAGCTGTTTGTAAAAGCTCAGGCTTCAACTCAAGGTAAACATAAGGGGAAGGGCAGATGATGTATCCATTATATAACCTGCTTTCTGATATTAAATTTCTTGTATTGTGTTGAATGTTATAGCCAGTTTTGCCTCAAACACAAGGGTGTCATCCCAGTGCGTGACACTGGGATCCAGCAAGCTTTGCTTGCAAATGTGCTTAACAAACATTAGACTTCTTGCATTATCCCATGCCATCCCTGTCTGGGATTCAGAAGAGTCAATTGCAACCAAGCAATTGTATAAAAAAAACTGGATTCCAGTGTCAGCTACTTGCATGACATCATTCGTTGTGCAAACTACCTACAAATTGCAACCTAAAGTATCTGGGTTCTGGATCCTCTTTGGAGGTCCAGTAAATGCTTGAATGTGAAAATTTATCCTGCGCGCGTAATAATAAGGTACTATTTAAAAATCTCAGTTTTAAAGCTGAGCCAAAATCAAAGATTCTAATCACTGGTCCAAATGGTAGTGGTAAAACCAGCTTAATTAGAAGTTTATCTGGACTTTTACCGCCGGTATCAGGCAATATAAGGCACTGCGGAAAAGACATATATGATGATCCAAAATCCTATATACCTTCCATGGTCTATATAGGCCATAAGAATGCCTGTAAAGATAGCTTAACTGTTGCTCAAAACGTAGAATTCTGGGCAGGAATACGAAATACTAGGGAATTGATTGTGGCAGCTATTTGTTGCTTGCAGTTGCAACCTGTACTTAATATTAGATATGGCGAACTTTCTGCAGGCTGGAAAAGGAGAGTTGCGCTTGCTCGCCTCTTGATTTCTAATGCAAACGTTTGGCTGATAGATGAACCATTTTGTAATCTTGATAGCGCAACGTGTGAATTAGTGCTGAACCTAATCTCAATACGCTCTGAGCAAAATGGTATAGTAATTATTACAGGGCATAGCTCTACAGAGCAATTGTGTGATTTTACAACGATTGATATACGCGATTTCAATAGATTTCTTGCATAGTTTTTGGCAGCGCGTTAACAACCGTTAGAAACGAAAAACTTCCTTGACAAACTCCGCCAGCCCCCTTATCATGGTACTGGAGGTATTCGTTTATCTTCAATCTGTGCAGATTAAACGACAACAGTATTACGTAATTGGCGTCTTATTTTTAATTTTTTGCACTATGTGCACCTTATGTCTTCACAACATTTCTGGGTTTTTACCTATATAAGCTGAAACGCGCTTATAAAGCGTTTAAGACAGTATAGAACGCCAATTTGCAGGATTAGAGAGTGACAACTAGCTAACACGGGATATCTTTTGCCTTTTTTTCTGCTTAGTAAATTTCTTAAACATTCAAACTAAGGTGAGTTGCATTCAAAAGCAGCTAAATTGCAGTGTTTAAGACTTAAAAAACGCCAATACTGAAAATAGACAATGACTAGGGCTTCGTGTGCCTTTTTTTTATTTGGTAAATTTCTTAAATATTTATGGCTAAACGACAACCGTCATCCCGCTGCTTGTTAGCGGCTAAGGGATACTGCGAATGAATCGCGGTATGACGGTTAATTATTCTGCGGCGGTATGACGTAGAGCTCGCGTTAGCTATACTTTTATACTCACCAACTCAGTATCCAATCTGGATCCAAGTAGTCAGCTACTCGGATGACATCTTTGTGTTTGAGGCAAAACCAGCTATAACATTTCTTCGCAAACAAATGTTCGTACAGTTGTGCGCGTGATGCTGGAATCTAGACAACAATTAGATCCTATTGTCAAGCAATAAGCTACATGTGCTATTTATTTAGTAGATTAAATATGAAGTTTAAAACTCTGCTATTGACTTTCTGTAGAACTAGTGAAAACCAAACTTGCTTAAAACCACTTAATTAGTTATAGTCACAAGTTTAGGCACAGTAAAATGACAGCTTTTGTCCCCTTGATTATTTTTTTAGTCTTGTATCTTGGAAGTGGTGCTTATTTTTCTTTTATCGGAACTGATAATCCACTTCATCAGGTTTCACCAGTAATCTGCTTATTACCAGCACTATTTTTTGCTGTCTCACGTGGTACAAATAAAATTCAGCATAACATCGATACTGTTATCGAGGGCATGGGTGACAAAAATACCCTTACTATGTGTTTAATTTTTTTATTTTCTGGAGCATTTTCTGCAGTTACTCAATCAATTGGTAGCGCAGACACTGTCGCTAATTTAATTCTTAATTTCCTTCCAGCAAGATTACTGCTGCCTGGAGTATTTTTGGCTTCTGCTTTTATTTCAACTGCAATTGGTACATCTATGGGAGTTGTCGCGCTGATGGTACCTACAGCTGTTAATCTGGCAAAAAGTGGAGCTTTTGGTCTCGAAATAGGAACTGCAACTGTAGTAGGTGGTGCCGTGTTTGGCGATAACCTTTCGATGATATCTGATACCACCATTGCATCTGTTTCTTCACAGGAAGCTTCAGCAAAAGATAAACTTAAAATGAACTCTAAAGTTGCACTTATTGCCAGCATTATAACACTCATCTACCTAGCAGTTGCCTCAAATAGTACAAAAATTATTTCTATATCAAATTTAGATTATTATTCTATAATAAAAATTATTCCTTACATTTCTTTAATAATCATGGGGCTGCTTGAAGTTGCCACTTTAGTAACAATAACTATAAACATAATTATTGCTGGTGTGCTAGGAATAACTTTTTTTGACTATGCTATCATTCAATTTCCTCATGACGTGTATGACGGTTTCAAAAAAGTAAACGAAATAGTGATATTTGCTCTATTTATCGGTGGATTGAGCCATATAATGTACAAACAAGGTCAAAAAGCGTTGCATAAACTCATCGATGAAAGCAATATCACAAAAACTAAAGCTGAATTTGTGATAGCAGGAATTGCGTCTATGTTTACTACCTTAGTTGCCAATAATACCATTGCTATTTTACTAAGTGGTGGCATTGCAAAAAGGCTTGCACAAAAACACAGTATTGCGCCACATCGCAGCGCATACTTATTAGATGTTTTTGCTTGTGCTACAAAAGGTATCTTACCTTATGGTTCCCAACTACTGCTAGCAGGGAGCATCGCCTCTGTATCACCTATTTCTTTATTAACACAGGTATATTACTGCTTTATTCTAGCGGCAGTTACAATAGGCGAAATAATCATCAACAGCAGAAAAGAGAAACGTTGTGCGGCTGCAGCTTAGAGTTTCTCTTTTTTTACCCATAAGGAACGGAATTACTTGACACCCTTCGCCAACCCCCTTATCATGAAACTGAAGCTATTTATTTATCTTCTCTGTACAGATTAAATGACAAAAAAACTCAATGTATTTGGCGTCTCATGTTTAATTTTTTGCACTATGTGCGCCTCATGTCTTTATAAAACTTCTAGCTATACAAGCCGAAACGCGCTGTTCAAGACATCAAAAGACGTCAAATAGAACAAGGGAGAATTTGAATACTGGCTACCCTGGGGATTCTTTGCCTTTTTCCCTGCTTAGTAAATTTCTTAAACACTTGCGGTGTAGGTTAGTTGCAAGTTATAGCATTTCTCATAATAGTCCGAACGGGTCATAGGAAGGCAGAATCAACAGCACGACGAAAGGATTCGAATAGAGGAATGTTTTTCCTAGCTCTGTTTTTTATAGCAAACCAATGATGCTCAATTTTGTTGAAATCTGGAGAATACGGCGGCAGATACAAAATTTCTGCACCAACTCCTCTAGCAAGCTCGATAATCTTACCAGACTTATGAAAAGTAGCATTGTCAAGAATGACAGTCTGTCCAGGTTCCAAGATCGGTGTCAAAAATTGCTCAAACCATCCATTAAAAACATCCATATTACAGTGGCCTTCAAAGGTTAATGGAGCAACTATCTTTCTTCTACTTAAGGCTGCAACCATACTGATTCGTTGAGTTTTCTTTCCAGATTTTAGGCCATAAAACCGCTGTCCTTTCTGGCAATACCCATATGGATAGTCCTCTGTGTTATCAATGCCAGACTCATCTATATAAACTAAGTTTTCTGGTTCTTTTGTTGCTATAATTTTTAAGAATTCAGCACGTTTTTCTTCGTTTCTTTCCTTGTATCCATATGTCTTTTTTTGCGCGTAAATCCAATTTTTCTGAGAGCTCGGTGGATCGTTTGGATACTAACGTTGCCCCAAAGTTTAGCCATTTCCGACAGAGTCTTTCCTCCGTTTTCTCTGGCAAATTTAGCAAAGGCATCCCAGTCGGTGATTTTGTGATTGTAACCTCCATTTCCAAGTTTTTTTGATTGAAAGTCTCCTGTTTCTTTTCTTCTTTGCTGCCACTCCCATAAAGTAGTTCGTCCAATTTTAAATCTTGCTGCCACTGTTTCTCTGCTTCCTCCCTCCTCTAGCGCTTCCATTGCTTTTTTCCTTAAGTCATAACTATATGCTGCTGGCACTCAACCTCCTTATCATCGTCTATCCTTATCTTATCACATCCGGACTTCTATGAAAAGAGCTATAATTGCAAGTAATGCATTGGGTTTGGTGAGTATGGGTTTTGCGTTATAGAATGAAGCACTTTTGGTGAATTTGTAAAGAAAACTGGATTCCAGTGTCAAGCACTGGAATGACACCTTCCTAGTGGAAATTGCTCTCAAATCACAATGTTCGTACAGTTGTGGTCTGGGCATTAGGATGACAGGAGGTAATATAAGAGGTCTATTGTAAGATTTTACCCATTTAGAATAAAGTCTAGTGTTACTTCACGCCAAATGTGGTGGTGCTGAATAGGCAAGCCGGTCAATGGGCTACATTTATATACTGCACGCATTGCGTTATCTGCTATCGACCTGAAAAGTGGATTATTTCGATAGGAATCACTGTCTGCTACATCGGCCATAATTATCTCGCCTTGACTGGACAATAATAAGTTAATTTTTATATTAAAATTTTCTTTGTAAGCTATGCTTTCAGGAATGCTCCAGCATTTTGTGAGCTTGTCTCTTATAGAGTTAATAATTTCTGTTACAACTAATTCATCCTTTTTACTCTCAACGCTTTTTTCGTTTCCTATTTCATTTTTTGCCTCTCTAACATCCCTTCTTAGTTTTTTCTCTATACTTTTCTTTCTCTTTGGAATTGGAATGAATTCTTTACCCTCGTTAATAATGACTTCTTCTTGCACTTCAATAATTTGCCTCGGTTGTGCTACAACAGTGTGCTCAACTATTTCTTTTTTCCTTTGTGGTATAGGAACAGCTAACGTATCATTCGTTTGGGCTTTTGTTGAAGATAACGAAAAAAGCAAAAAACAACATAAAGACAAAAAAAGAATATAATTCGAATAGAAAAAACGCATATGTTAAGCAGCTTGTTTTACTGGTTTTAAGCTAATATTGCATGTAAAGTCAATATATTTTAGTTGATGGACGAGTTTGAAGTCAATAAGGAATCCCTTCAAAGCTGAAGGCAAGCGAAAGATTGTCTTCTCGACAGACAAAGGAATTGTACAATGGATTAAAAGGAACCGTATGACAAAAATTATAGCAAAAGAATATACAGAATTTTTAGAGCAGTTGAAGGATCATATTGCAACAAACCGTTATAAGGCAGCACTTGCAGTAAATAGTAAGCTTATTTTGCTTTACCACCATATTGGTACAGAGATCCTAAAACGCCAAAAAGAACATACCTGGGGAGCTAAGGTAATTGATCAATTAAGTAAGGATTTGAGAAGTACATTTCCAGAAATGAAAGGCTTTAGCACGAGAAATCTGAAGTATATGAGTAAGTTTGCCGAAGAATATCCTGATGTTGAATTTGTGCAGGAGCCTCTTGCACAATTATAGCTCTTTTCATAGAAGTCCGGATGTGATAAGGTAAGGATAGACGATGATAAGGAGGTTGAGTGCCAGCAGCATATAGTTATGACTTAAGGAAAAAAGCAATGGAAGCGCTAGAGGAGGGAGGAAGCAGAGAAACAGTGGCAGCAAGATTTAAAATTGGACGAACTACTTTATGGGAGTGGCAGCAAAGAAGAAAAGAAACAGGAGACTTTCAATCAAAAAAACTTGGAAATGGAGGTTACAATCACAAAATCACCGACTGGGATGCCTTTGCTAAATTTGCCAGAGAAAACGGAGGAAAGACTCTGTCGGAAATGGCTAAACTTTGGGGCAACGTTAGTATCCAAACGATCCACCGAGCTCTCAGAAAAATTGGATTTACGCGCAAAAAAAGACATATGGATACAAGGAAAGAAACGAAGAAAAACGTGCTGAATTCTTAAAAATTATAGCAACAAAAGAACCAGAAAACTTAGTTTATATAGATGAGTCTGGCATTGATAACACAGAGGACTATCCATATGGGTATTGCCAGAAAGGACAGCGGTTTTATGGCCTAAAATCTGGAAAGAAAACTCAACGAATCAGTATGGTTGCAGCCTTAAGTAGAAGAAAGATAGTTGCTCCATTAACCTTTGAAGGCCACTGTAATATGGATGTTTTTAATGGATGGTTTGAGCAATTTTTGACACCGATCTTGGAACCTGGACAGACTGTCATTCTTGACAATGCTACTTTTCATAAGTCTGGTAAGATTATCGAGCTTGCTAGAGGAGTTGGTGCAGAAATTTTGTATCTGCCGCCGTATTCTCCAGATTTCAACAAAATTGAGCATCATTGGTTTGCTATAAAAAACAGAGCTAGGAAAAACATTCCTCTATTCGAATCCTTTCGTCGTGCTGTTGATTCTGCCTTCCTATGACCTGTTCGGACTATTATGAGAAATTCTATAAAGTTACGTTGCTTCGTAGTGATTGAACTAAAAGATAAGGATTTTAAGCCGGAATATGCTGGTAAAATGAATTTTTATCTTTCTGCAGTTGATGATTTACTGAAGCACTCGACAGATCAACCTTCTATAGGGTTAATCTTATGTAAATCTAAAGACGATGTACTTGCTAAATATACACTCAAAGACATAAATAAACCAATAGGATTAGCGGAATATCGAATAACTGAAAATCTACCAGAGAACATAAAAACAGCTTTACCGACGATAGAAGAATTAGAAGCTGAATTATCCAAAATTTCAGATAAGGAAAAGTAATGGTTACTAGAATCATTCAAACAATTATTTAGCAAACCAAAAGCTCAGCATGGAGGCTCAGGAAGAAGAGTGGCAGCCAATAACTTACTCTCTCATAGCCTTGAAACTTTGGAAGCAAACAGTAACAGAGTAAGTGATTTTTATGGATTACAAGCTCTAGGTGCACTATCCTATAATATCATACGGTCAATACACTCCAAATGAGATGGAAAGATGAAGGCATCATTATAGCTGCTAAAAAATACGGCGATAAAAACTTAATTCTCTCTCTGTTTACAAAAAATCATGGAAAGCGCAGGGGATTAACTAAGCTAACAAACAATAGCAATTATAAGTTTCAAATAAGTAATCTATTACATGCAGAATGGAGTGCTAAGTTACCTGAAAATCTAGGGTTTTTTAAGTGCGAATTAATCGAATCTCCATTCCATCATTTCTTTCAAGATAGGTTAAAAAGCATTACTATTGTTTCTTTCTCCTCTATTTTAGAAAAAGTGCTTCCAGAAAGTGAACCCTGTGCCATGCTGTATGACAATTTTCGATATTTCATCGATGTAATTAAACACAACAATCAGTCTTGGCAAAGCCATTATCTTAACTTAGAGCTTCTGCTTCTTACGCAATTGGGATTCAAGTTAGACTTATCCAAATGCGCTGTAACAGGTGTTAAGGAAAATTTACAATTTATTTCTCCAAAAACTGGCAGAGCAGTGTCAAAAAAAGTAGGAGATTATTATGCAGATAAACTCCTACCTTTTCCACAAATGTTGCATGATGTATACAATAATAACCTACAAAACAGCTACTCATTCCAAGAATTTCAGTTAGGACTGAAAGTCACAGGATATTTTTTAAATAAGTATCTATTTTTGCAGTTAAACGTGAAATTTCCAGAGCTGAGAAACCTCATGTTGTCGCTTTAATCTTAGTTATCATTTTTTTGACAGAATTTTAGAATTCAGCCAGTAACCACTCTATTTCTACCACTGTTTTTTGCTTTATATAAATATCTGTCAGCACGTACTATAAATTTTTTAATATCATCAAAGTCAGATCCTTGCATTTCTGCAATTCCAATGCTCACAGTTATGTTATGGGTTGTATTTTTGTCCGCAAGTATAAAAGGTTCTTTAGCAATAATTTTTCGTATTCTCTCCGCAATAGTATACGCATCTGATACATTGGTATCTGGCATTACAACAACAAACTCCTCACCACCAAACCTAGCTAGTAAATCTGTCACTCTGATATTTTCAGAAATTCTTTTCTGTATTTGCTTTAAAAGTTCATCTCCAGCACTATGCCCAAAACTGTCATTCACCACCTTAAAATAGTCTATATCAAGTATCATAAGAGACAACCTTCTATCCTTTTCCACAGAGTCCTTAACAATGTTTCTTAAGTGTGCATCAAAATATCTTCTATTATAACAGTTAGTTAATGGGTCCTTTATAGACATTTCCGCATTATTAAATAAATTCATTCTCAAGGCATCTTGATATCTTTTGCGTTTTACTTGCGAATTAACCCTTGCTATTAACTCACCCTCATCCAAAGGTACTGTTAAATAATCATTAGCACCTACATCAAGTGCTTTTACTAAATTGTTTTTATCATAATCCTCAGAAAGAATCAGAATTGGTGTATAACGTGTTTCCACCTTACTACGAAACTCAGAACACAAACGCAAGCCGTCAGTTTTTGAAAATTGCATATCAGAAATGATCAGGTCGTAACTATTCTCAATACCAACCTTCAATGCTTCCATTGGATCACTCAGTATTTTAATTGACCTAAAGCGTTGCTTTAATATATTATATATCTGCTCTGCTTGATGAACATCCTCATCTATAACAAGTATGTTAGCATCAAAAATCTGATTGGAATAATCCATAATACTGTTTCCTGCTACTCCGCCAATCTCAGCGTTGGTTTCTCCTCTTAAACGCAATTCATCGATAATCATTTTTAAGCGCGTGAGAGACTTGATCCTTGCAGATAAAGCAGTTTCATCTATTGGTTTAGTCAGAAAATCATCTGCACCAGCATTAATACCTTGCACTCTATCATGAGTATCATGCAGCGCAGTTACCATAATTATTGGAATATGGGTTGTCAAGGGATCACTCTTTAGCTCCTTACAAACTTCAAAGCCATTCATCTTTGGCATCATGATATCAAGTAATATAATATCAGGCTGCTGCTTTGCTACTAAATCTATAGCTTCTCCACCATCATGAGCTACGATAACCGTATAGTACTCTGCTTTTAGTCGAGCTTCTAAAAGCTTGACATTAGATAGTACATCATCTACTACCAGAATCTTCGCTGTCATTATCTTTAGATGTATTATCTATATCATAAGTAGGATAAAGCTTACCATTTTTACCAACTATGTAATTTACTTTCTCAGTATTACACTCTTTATATAAGTCTTCAATTCCGGCATCCTTCAATAACCTTTTGGCTTTTGACTTTGCAATTATAAAATACCTATATATAGTCTTAATAAAATCAATAAATACAGGTACCTTATTTTTATCAAGAACAATCATGCTCACTAAAGCTACAACTAAAATTTCTGAAAGACCTATATTGAACATTTTCCTATGAAGCAAGTACTTTAATCCTTCTGATTATAAATATTAATTTGCTTAAATCAAGTTTAGAAGCAACCATCTCATCTAAAAAACTATTATAACGTTCTATGTAGTCCTTATCATTACAAGCCCAGGTTTGAACCTTATCTTCGGGGTTATCAGTAGCTTTTATGACTTTAACAGCTAGCTTGTGATGGTAATTGCTTAAATCGTCCAATAAATCATTAACTAAGCTGCGATCCCAATAAGAAGAGCGGCTTTTCATCTTGATGGCAATTGTTCTAATCAGATCGAATCTTAACAGCGACTTTAACTCAAAGTATATTTTACCAGCATCAAGAATGGACAAAGATGTCTGTTCAGCAACAGATATAATGTCCAGTGCATAAGCAAGAACGCATAGATCAGCAACTTTTTTTGCTAGATCTTTATTTATATTAAGTTCTACTAAAGAAGTTGATCCATGGCTATAGACCTTTAATAGGTGTTCATCTAAAACATCAGTTAAGTTCTGGCCTAAAGTTTCAATTGCATCTTTAAATTTTGTAACATCATCCAATTCTACAAAGCTAAGCTTGCCAAGATTTTTCACTAGCCAAAATGATACTCTGCCAATAAATTTCTGCACGTTCCTCACTATTTGTAAGTATGAGTTAACATCAATTTTTCCATCCAATTCATCAATTTTCTGCCACAGGCTGTTTAAATCATACAGGTGGTTAACAACAATATATATGTTAACCGCTTCTTGTATCTTAATTCCAGTGTTCTCAGCCAAATTATTGATGAATATACAGCCCATTCTATTCACTACATCATTTGCAATGCAAGTAGAGATAATTTCTCTACAAAGTTGGTGTTTTAATATGAAATCCTTAAATTTTGTTACCATCTTTTTAGGAAAATAACCTAGCAAGTAGTCATGAGATATAAGATCTTTTTCAGGCAGATCGGAATGTATAATTTTATTTTTTATTGCTGTTCTAGCATAAGACATTAGAACAGAGAGCTGAGGAGAACTGAAACCTTCTGCACCAGTTAACATCCTTGCTATCTCTTCTTCAGTTGGAAGAAATTCTACGCTTCGGTTTAACAGCCCAGATTTTTCTAAACTGAGCAGTAACCTGTGGTGTTGCTCCAATCTCTCTTTAGCTTGCAAACACTCAAGAAGTAATGCTTTTGTTTCAATTTTGTTGTGGTTCTCAAGCACTTTGGATGCAACTTCATCCACCATACTTGCCAGTATTTCATTCCTTTTTTCTAAAGAAATACCCCCTGCTTTCATAGCTGAAACAAATGCAATCTTAATGTTAACTTCAAGATCCGAACATATCACTCCGGCTGAATTATCAACAAAATCTGCATTGATATATCCACCTCTTTCAGCATATTCTATTCTTCCAAGCTGTGTGCATCCCAAATTTCCGCCTTCTATAAACATAGAAGCTCTAATATCTTTACCATTCACTCTTAACTCATCGTTTGCTTTGTCACCGACCATGCTATGATTTTCACTCTTTGCCTTAACAAACGTGCCGATTCCTCCATTCCATGTGAAGTCCACTTTTGCTTTCAACAGATATCTAATCAAATCACTTGGAGGTAGCATATCTTCTGTTATATCAAAGCATTTTTTCATTTCTTGAGAAATGTTTACTTGCTTACTGCTACGCTCAAATACTCCTCCACCCTTAGAAATCAAATCTTTGTTATAATCCATCCAAGTTGAAAATGGTAACTCAAAGAGACGTTTACGCTCTGTGAAACTCTTTTCTGCATCAGGGTTTGGATCAACAAAAATATGCATATGGTTAAATGCGCCGATTAAATGTATATTTTCTGAAAGCAGCATACCATTTCCAAATAAGTCGCCAGCCATATCCCCAATTCCAATAACAGTTGCATCCTGGTAAATATCCTTATTCATTTTCCAAAAATGCCTCTGTGCTGCAATCCATGCACCTCTAGCTGTAATACCCATTTTTTTGTGATCATAACCTGCTGATCCACCAGATGCAAATGCATCGCCAAGCCAAAAATTGTATTCAGAGGCTATCTGGTTAGCATAATCAGAAAATGAAGCAGTGCCTTTATCTGCTGCAACTACCAAGTATGGATCATCCTCATCATACCTAATCACATTCTCTGGTGGAATTATTTCACCATCAACCACGTTATCAGTAATATCAAGCATTCCTCTGATAAAACTCTTATAGCACTCAACACTTTTCTCTCTTAAAATATTCTTATCTTTATAAGCTTGCTTTATTATAAACCCACCCTTTGCACCAACAGGGACAATAACCGCATTTTTTGTCATCTGAGCTTTCATGAGCCCCAAAACTTCAGTGCGAAAATCTTCCGTCCTATCCGACCACCTTAAGCCACCACGGGCTAATTTCCCTCCTCTTAGATGTATTCCCTCAAAAAGGTTTGAATAAATATACAATTCGCGATACGGACGAGGATCAGGCAAACCATTTATTTTACTTGAGTCAAATTTTGTAGATAAATATGGTTTATCGTCTTGATAATAACTGGTCCTTAAAATAGCCATTATCAAGTTAAATATCGAGCGCAAAACGTAATCATGTGAAACATTGCTGATCTCTTTTAGAAGTTCCTCAATTTTTTCTCTGACAATGTCCGTAGTTTCTGCTCTATCAATGTCTATGTTAGGATCAAATCTTGCATGAAATAGTTGTATCAAATACTTTACTACTTTTGGATACTCTGAGACTACCTTTTGGATATATTCTGGGTTGTAGTTAAATGACGTCTGCTTTAGGTAAGCACTTAGCGCTCTAATCAGAAGCACTTCCTTCCACTTGAGCCCAGCAATAATGATCAAACTATTGAAATAGTCATTTTTAATTTCCTTGCTAAATACTTTTGCAAGCGTTATTTCAAATTGTACTTTCAGAGTAATGTCATCTATCAACTCGTCAACTCTTGACAACACAAAATGGTGTATCCATATTCCGCCGTTAATTTCTATGTAATAGCCATTATGAGATAGAATTTTAGCTCCCAAATTCTTAGTGATCCTTAATATCTTCGATAATTCAAGACCTCCATTGCTCGAAGTGTAAACCTTTAATTGATAATTAAGATTATCACAAGTAAGCCTTAAATCGACCTCGCTAACTCCCTTCTTCCTCACTATCTCCAATTTTTTCATATCGTAATATGCGTCATGAGGTTCGAAACTCTCTTGATAGCTTATTGGAAATGCCTTGCAATAACGGATGAATATATCCTCAACAGTGCTAAAAGTATTATATAAATTGTCTATGAAACGATCTTCCCACTTTTCCGTAATGTTCCTTAATTTGTTTTCGATACGCAAAACTTCATCATCAGGAACACTAGCGTTTTTGGTCTTTAGCACTACATGCAATTTCATCAAATCATATTCATTGATAATGTGATTGTTATAAATATCTGAACTTCCTGCACTTGTCTCATCCTTTAATATGTCACGTATCTTGAACATTAGCCTAGCGCTAGCATAACGCATCGGTATCAGCACTATGCAACTAATAAAATCCCCTACTCTTCTTAAAAATAATCTGACCCTTGGCCTAATCGCAAGAGACATGATCGAAATGCAAATTTTCAATAATTCGTCTTCATTTGATTGGAATAATTCATCACAAGAGAATGCTTGTAAAATAGAAATTAAAGCCTTGTTATTGTGGCCCCCGGTTACAAACCCTGCACTTTTTTCTATAACTTTAACTTTATCTCTTATTATTGGAATAGTTCTAATATCTTGGACCTCCGCTATAGAAGTAAATAATCCAAAAAAACGCCGTTCCTTTACCACATTACCCTGGTCATCAAATTCTTTTACTCCTATACAATTCATGTATGTACGCCGATGGACTATTGAGATTAGATCTGATCTCAATATGTATAGGGAATCAAGGTTTGCAGAAGGAATCAACGTACTTTGACCTACTCTCATCAGGCCAAGGTCCTTTTTGCTATCACAGACGAGTTTTTCATCTTTACCAGCAATATATTCTTGATAACCTAGAAATACAAAATTATTATTCTTTAACCAAACTAGAAGATCTTTTTGCTCTTGATTTCGGTCTGGTGTCATTCCAGTGCGTGACACTGGAATCCACGTGTCCTTTTCCTGGATCCCAGTATCAAGTACTGGGATGACAGAAAGACTTGCTTCATCAAGTTTCTTAAGCATTAAGTGCCAATCTTTCACAACGCAATTAACTGCTTTCAGCGTTTTTTGTAGAGATTCTTTTAATGTATCAACAAAACTGTCACTTATACCTTTGATAATTAGATATATAACTGACTCTTTTATTCCATTACTTTCTTCCAAAGGGTAAATCTCGTCTATTAGGCCCTCTTTTCTTTTAATGTTAATTATGCTGTTGCTGTAATAGCATATGGTTAAATCGTGCGACTTAATAGTTGCAATAACGGAGTCAACCAAAAATGGCATATCATCGTTTGTTATCTTAATCGTGGTAAAATCGCCTTCTATTCCTGGTATATCATCTATATTGCTTACTACTAACTTACTTTCATCTTTCTCTTTTTGAGAAACAAAATTGTAAGCATCGTTTACAATATATAGCAAAAACTTATCGTTGGCTTTTAGGTCGCTTTTATAAACAAAACTATAAAAATACTTGATAAATTTTTTAATTTTTTCTTTATCTTGCTGATTTTCTTGATCAGCTAACTTAAATAAAGACTCAGTGTCAACATTATGATCTATACACATTTTTTTTAACAAAAATACACAGTGAACTTAAACCTTTTTAACTAAGATTTCATTATCAAGAGCGTACACTATTAGCTCATCATTTTCTACTACTTCCCCTGATAAAACTAATTTAGCTAAATTATTTTGAATACACTCTTGTATAACCCTTTTTAAGGGCCTTGCTCCATATTCAGGGTCATAGCCAGTTTGTGCTATTAGTTCTTTAGCTTCCTGCGACAAACTTATACTCAGTTTACGCTTAGCAAGTGTTTTTTGTAAATAAGAAAATTGAACATCTATAATTTTATAGATGTCATCTCTGGTTAAACTGTGGAATATAATAATTTCATCCAGCCTGTTTAAAAATTCTGGACGAAATGCTGATTTAACTATTTGCATCACTTCATTTGATCTCTCTGGTGTCATTCCAGTGCGTGACGCTGGAATCCACTTTTTTTTCTGGATCCCAGTGTCAGCTACTTGCATGACAGAGGGCTTTTCAAGAGAGCTATTTTCTTTTGCTCCTTTAAGCATTATCTCAGCACCAAGGTTAGAAGTTAAAATCAGTATGGTATTGCGAAAATCAATTAATTTGCCATGACTATCAGTGAGTCTACCCTCATCCAAGATTTGCAGCAATAGATTAAATATATCTGGATTTGCCTTCTCTATTTCATCAAACAGAATAACCTGATATGGCCTTCTTCTTACTGCTTCGGTTAATCTGCCACCCTGCTCATAGCCAACATACCCTGGAGGCGCGCCAATTAGCTTTGAAACAGAATGTTTTTCCATATATTCTGACATATCAAAACGCAGAAGCGCTGATTGATCGTCAAACAGAAATTCAGCAAGGGCTTTCGCAAGTTCGGTTTTACCAACTCCAGTTGGGCCTAAGAATAAAAATGAACCGAAAGGTCGATTATTATCTTGCACACCAGAGCGAGAGCGCCTTACTGCATTACTTATCGCTTCTATTGCATCTTTTTGCCCTATTACTCTTCTTCCTATTTCATTCTCCATGTTAAGGAGTTTTTCCTTTTCGCTGTGCATCATGTTATCAACTGGAATTCCCGTCCACTTTGAAACAATGTTTGCAATATCATCTCCTGTCACTTCTTTCTTTAAGAAACTATCAGTAACCTTTTCCTGATTTTTTAATTCATTCTCAAGCTGAGGAATCACACCATACATCAATTCCCCTGCCCTTCCTAAATTTCCACTCCGCTGAACTAATTCCAACTCTTTTCTAGCGTTATCTAATTTTTCAACTGTTTCTTGTATTCTAGCTATTTTATTCTTTTCCATCTGCCATTTACTGTTCAAGTCAGCAAATTTACTGTTTAGGTTTTCGATCTCTTCATTTATCTTTTTTAAACGCTGTTTAGAATTTTCATCACTTTCTTTTTTTAGAGCCTCTGCTTCAATCTTTAGCTGTATAACCTTTCTCTCAAGTTCATCAATAACTTCAGGCTTGCTATCCATTTCAATTCTCACCCTGCTTGCTGCTTCATCAATCAAATCAATTGCTTTATCAGGTAAAAACCTATCTGTTATATATCTATTGGACAACGTTGCAGCAGCAATTATTGCACCATCTGTAATTCTTATACCATGATGCACCTCATATCTTTCCTTCAAACCCCTGAGTATTGAAATGGTATCAGTTTCAGTTGGTTGAGAGATAAACACAGGCTGAAAACGCCTTGCAAGTGCAGGATCTTTTTCTATATGTTCACGATATTCATCTAAAGTTGTGGCTCCTATACAGCGAATTTCTCCACGCGCAAGAGCAGGCTTCAGCAGATTCGAGGCATCCATTGCACCACTTGTTGCTCCTGCTCCAACTAAAGTATGAAGCTCATCTATAAACAAGATAACTTTTCCCTCTGTTTTTGAAATTTCATTAATCACTGCTTTTAACCTTTCTTCAAATTCTCCTCTAAACTTAGTGCCAGCAATTAGTGCTCCAAGATCGAGGGCTAAGACCTTTGCATCACGCAAACCAAGTGGTACATCGTTTGCAACAATTCTATTTGCAAGCCCCTCAACTATTGCAGTTTTTCCAACACCAGGTTCACCGATCAGCACTGGATTATTTTTTGTCCGCCTCAGTGATACCTGCATAGTTCTTCTGATCTCTTCATCACGACCAATTACAGGATCAAGCTTTCCTTGCATAGCAAGCTCTGTAACATCTTTTGTATATTTCTTTGCCGCGTTTAATTTTTCCTCACTGTTTGGCGAGTCCGCACTGCTGCCTTTTCTCATTTCTGCAATAACTGAGTTCAGTTTTTGTGGAGTCACACCATTCTCTGCCAGAATTTTGCCTACAGTATCATCTTTTTGTGCAGTGAGGCCCTGCAGTAAACGCTCAACAGCAACAAATGAATCTTTACTTCTCTTTGCAATACCAATTGAATCTTCAAAAACTTTTGCTATTTCTCTTGAAAGTTGAAGGCCACCACTTCCTGGACCTTCAATTACTGGCAACTTTTTTATTGCACTATCCACAGCATCAGAAATACTTTGCACATTTCTACCACAAGCGTTTATCAAATCCTGAACTAAACCTGATTCATCCTCAAGCATCACTTTGAGTAAATGCTCAGGCATAAAAATCTGATGCCCAGCTCCCAACGCTTTCATCTGAGCACTTTGAATTAGACTTTTTGCTTTTTCGGTAAATTTATTTAAGTCCATAACACCAGTTAAATTCGTATTTGCTGATGTATATAACAACTGATTTCATAAATTTAAACCTAAAGTTGTTTATTGTTAGGTATGAAATTTAAAACTTTCTTAAAAAAGGAACTATCATAGTAACCATACAAATATCTTGTATCTCAAGACCTTTGGTTTTTGTTGCTGAAAATGGTTGTATTATTTAAGTTATTAACAATATACAATACTAAGTTAATGTAATTTATTTGGAGATGACAGGAAAATTTATTGTAACTTTATATTCTAAATAGAATAAAGTTCTTTTGTTAGTATTGTCCTTTTTGTAAAAAATATTCCTAATTTCTTCATCATTTTTGTGGGTAAGGCTGGCTAAAGTATTGACAAAATATGGATATTATTGTATATTAAAAATTACCTAGCAATAAAAATGAACTCTAATTAACGATTATAATATTTGCTAAGTTATTTTCGTAGGTATAAATTGAGGTGTGGGTTATGTATCCTGTATTCTATTATCATGAATTTAATAAGTGTGATTTGGAGAGTGATGGAGGGTCTTTGGGAAAAAAATTCAATGAGTTAATTGTAGACTTGAAGGAAAATAGAAATACAAACCTGGGGGATGTAAAGTTAATCAGTGGTAGTGGAGGCGTTAAATTTTTTCGGGCTAAGTCAAGTGATAAGGACAGACTATTATTTACAAGCATAAAGTATGATAGCAGAGGTGCTTTTGTTATTTTAGAAGTAATTCTTGATCATCGATATGATAAGTCAAAATTCTTAACACAAAAAGAAAAAATAGAAAAAATAGAAAACATAAAAATACTAAGTGAAGACAATAACGAAGTTTCTGATAGTACAGAATGTAAAGTAGAAGTTCCACAGATTTCTTGGTTAGGTAAATTTATTACTTTTAGTGCAAAGCAAGAAGAAATAGCTAAAAGTGCTGATGATCTACCTTTAGTTGTTAGTGGGTCTGCTGGTAGTGGAAAGACATCAGTTGCTCTGGAAAAGCTTAGAAAGATAGAAGAGAAATTTCAGGAAGGAAAGATTTTATATATCACCCAGTCCGAAAGCCTCATAAAAAAATCAAAAGAATTGTATGCATATGAATATTATGATCAAGCTGAAGATAAATTAAAGATTGGTGTTCCAGAACAAATTGAGTTCTTATCTGTTCATACATTTCTTGAAAAAATAACAAAGTGTGTAGAGGGAAAAAAGCCAATTAATGGAAGTGTATTCTTTTCGTGGTTTGAAGACATATGTAAGAAAAAGAATTTTTGTGATCACAAAAAAGACGGAGATAAAATACTCGAAGAATTTGTAGCAGTAATAGCTGGAAGAAGCTTAACAAAAGAAAAATATAAAGAGTTAGGGAATAGACAAGCTGTATTTCCTCAAGGGGGAGAAAGAGGCAAGATCTATGCTCTTTTCGAAGAATATAAGAAATTTATAAAAGAAAATTCAGAGTATTATGATACTATAGCTCTTTTCATAGAAGTCCGGATGTGATAAGATAAGGATAGACGATGATAAGGAGGTTGAGTGCCAGCAGCATATAGTTATGACTTAAGGAAAAAAGCAATGGAAGCGCTAGAGGAGGGAGGAAGCAGAAAAACAGTGGCAGCAAGATTTAAAATTGGACGAACTACTTTATGCGAGTGGCAGCAAAGAAGAAAAGAAACAGGAGACTTTCAATCAAAAAAACTTGGAAATGGAGGTTACAATCACAAAATTACCGACTGGGATGCCTTTGCTAAATTTGCCAGAGAAAACGGAGGAAAGACTCTGTCGGAAATGGCTAAACTTTGGGGCAACGTTAGTATCCAAACGATCCACCGAGCTCTCAGAACCTGTACATGATCTCAAGAAAGGAATAAACTAAGAGATAATATATATAAGTTAGGATATATGAGGAGTTTATACCCAAGTGATATAAGTCGGGAAAGATTTGAGATTATGTTACCAGATCTAGAGTCCTGTAGAAAAAAAACAAAACCAAGGAAACTTGATTTGTATGATGTATTTTGTGGAGTGTTATACGTTCTGAAAAGCGGTTGTCAGTGGAGAATGCTACCAAAAGAGTTTCCAAAATGGCGCAATTGTTACGACTATTTTAAGAAGTGGAGTGAAAAACCAGATGCAGATAAAGAAAGTGTTCTGGAGCTGGTGTTAAAAAAAAATAGTTGGCGTGGTCCGACAAAACAATGGTCGGAAAGAAAAAACCAGCTTCTGCATAATTGATGCACAGAGTGTAAAAAATGCAGATACTGCTGAAGAAAAAGGCTATGATGCAGGCAAAAAGATTTCAGGAATAAAACGCCATATTGCAGTAGATACGCAAGGTTTGCCCCATGCAATTTATATAACAACAGCAGAGATAACTGACCGTAGCAGTGCTGTGAGAATGGTCGAAAATGCAAAAGAAAACCTCTCGGGAGTTAAAAATGTACTGGTTGATGCAGGCTATACTGGAGAGAATTTTGCAACTCAAATAAAAACGATTATTGGTGCAACCGTTGAAGTGATAAAAAGAAATGAATTACATTCCTTTGTTGTATTGCCCAAAAGATGGGTTGTGGAGCGATCTTTTGCTTGGTTAGAAAAATGTAGAAGATTGTGGAAAAATTGTGAGCGAAAACTCAATACTAGCCTACAAATGGTCGTTCTGGCTTTCACTGCCTTACTTCTGAAAAGATTATGAACAGGCTCTTAGATATTAATAATATATTTTCTAAAACTTCTGATTTAAAACGCTGAGACATTCGCTGCCACAGTTGATATGGTTTGCATGGCATAATAATTTATACTCCTTTGCTAAAGAAACAAATTCGTATAATGACGCTCGTGTTAACTTGCTGGTGAGAAAATCTTGCTTACTGGCTAAATTAGTAGCAGAAAACGGAATACGCAGAATGATGTTATTACGATAAATAACAAATACATTACCACCACAATGAGCTCTTGAACTGATAGAGGATATAGGAAAAGTTCTACCAAATAGCGGATGTGTTGGATCTGTAACTATAATCTCGTTAGTGACTTGATTATTGAATGGGGTATTAAGGTGATTGATCGTAAATCTTCTCTACATGCGATGCTATATCTCTGTATCCCATACCACTGGCAAATGTGCTCAAAATCTTCGTTTCAAGCTCTGGTTTGTTTGCCTTTTTTTGACTATTTGGTGTTCAAAGCTTCCCTCCCTATCTCTAGGCGTCAAAAGCTCAAATGAACCTGCACTTGTCCGTAAAGTCTTTCCATTTCTCCCATTTCTTCGATTATTCTCTTCACTTTCAGCTAATAAGTGATTTTCTATTTCACCTTCCGAACTTGCCTCCAGCAGCTTTTTTATAAATGGTGTGAATGCTCCATCCCTTCCTGTCAACGGCCTTCCTTCTCGTATAGACGACAGAATGTTTGTTTCTAATTCTTTATAATCTACCAATCCGGTAGTTCTGTTTACTACCTTCTGACTCATTGTCAAACCTCCATTTTTTTTATATCAATTTATTACTTTTTTTTCGGTTTGACACACTTTTTTGAACATTCCCGGGAGTTTTATGGGATGTAGCATTATCCATAACTATGGTTGTATCACGCTGTAATTGTGGAAGTAATCTTCGCTCTAACCATACATTAAATATATCTTTATTACACCCTCCTGTGAAGGTCATTGGTGCAATAAACTTCTCATCCACCTATTATACTCACTCTTTCCCGCTTTTTTCCTGGAACATCAGCATATATTTTTTCTCCTCTTGGAGCTCGTGCATATTCTCGGTATAGTCTATCATCAACTCCTGCTTCATCTATATATAAAATGCTACAGTGGTCTATTTTTGAGACTTTATCGATAAATTGCTGCCTATCTTCTTGATTGCGCTCTTGATAGAATGTGACTTTTTTTAAAGGTTATTTTTAGCTGTCTTAATCTATACCAAATTGCGCTTATCCCAAAGCCAAGGTTTTGTTTCATTTCTGCTAGTGTGTGATCTGGGTGTTTTTTGACATATTCTTTGAGTATTTCTGGATCTATTTTTCGAATAAAACCAGTACTTTTTACCGCTTTGAGACCTTGGCCAGTAGCTTTCTTTTTTAGCCATCTATATAGTGTTGCTATCCCTATCTCAAAAACCTCTGCAACTTCAACCTTTGACTTTCCTTTTTCTACCAAAGACACTGCTTTTTCCCTTAAATCTACACTATATACCATCGCTTTCCCTACTTTAAAAAAACATATTATACCTTTATCATTCGCTTTTGAAAATACTATAGTTATTCACTATCCATTTTTTAAGTTGGCGTTTTTTGATGTTTTAAATAGCGTATTTCAGCTTGTATAGGTAAAAACCTAGAAATTTGATAAAGACATGAGGTGCATATAGTGCAAAAAATTAAGCATGATTTACGCCAAATACATTAAGTTTTTTTGTCATTAATCCACTGCAAAGATTGCGAAGATAAATAAGTAGCTTCAGTTTCATGATAAGGGGGCTGGCGAAGGGTGTCAAGTAACTTCTAGCCCCGTCTCTTGGCTATGGTATTGCTAATCAAACAATGACTATGCAAAAAACCTAATAACATGTATAATCTATAAATAATTTCTGAGGTAGATTGTGAAACTAGGTGTTAATATCGATCACGTTGCAACCCTCCGCAACGCACGCGGAACTTCTTATCCAGATCCATTGAAAGCAGCAGAAATAGCCATTGACGCTGGAGCAGACTTTATTACTGTACACTTACGAGAAGATAGAAGGCATATTAGAGATGAAGACGTATTTAACCTAAAAAAAAGCATTAGCACTGAGCTAAATCTTGAAATTGCAGCCACGGAAGAAATGCTTGAAATAGCAAAAAAGGTAAAACCCTATTCAATTTGTATAGTACCAGAAAAAAGAGAAGAATTAACAACCGAAGGTGGCCTGGATATCGTTAATATGTACAGCAAACTTTCTAGTATAATAGAGGAAATGCGTAGCTCCAGCATAAAAGTCTCGCTGTTTATCGATCCAAATATTGATCAACTAAAATATCTTGAAAAGCTAGAGACAAAACCTGACATAATAGAAATTCACACAGGGGATTACTGTGATAATCCATCAGAGAAAAAGTTGCAGTTAATTACTAATGCTGCAGAGTACGTCAATAAATTAGGAATAGAATGCCACGCAGGACATGGCATAACTTATAAACACGCTAAGAAGATGACAAGAATACCTCACATCTCAGCTCTTAACATAGGCCACTATTTAATTAGCGAAGCTGTATTTTACGGCTTACACAGCGTAGTAAAAACAATGAAAATGACAATGTCTAACTAACTGCTGCTTTTTCCTTCTCATTTAAAATACTTAAAAGAGTTTGGCTTGCTTTAAATTTTACCCTTGTCTTTTCAGGAACAGTCATGATCTCACCATTTTGGGGGTTACGACATTGTTTCTCCTGACTTACAGCAGTAGAAAATGTTCCTATCCCATGCAAACGTATTTCACCTTTCCCATGTAGCTCATTCTTTATTATTTTAATAAACGCATCATGAATCTTGCTCAAATCAGATTTTGTTATATCTATATTCTGACTAGAACAATCTTCTTTTAATTGTTTTATTATATCTTCTTTACTCATAAATTACCTTAATATTGAAAAAATCACACAAATAGCATATTATGTTGACACCGATAGTCAACTAAATTCATCACAAAAATAGAGGATATCATACACTTTTGCAAATATTTGTATAATACTTACAAAAAAACACCCCTATAAAATAACTATCTCTTAGAAAATTGACACTTTTTCCGAGCTTTATGTTGACCATATTTCTTACGTTCAACAACACGTGAATCTCTAGTTAAGAACCCACCATTACGTAATATAGAATGCAAATCTTGGCTTACACTACTTAAAGCTCTGCTTATTCCATGAGCTAGAGCACCTGCTTGACCAGATAGCCCTCCACCTTTTACAGTTGCAAATACATCGTATTTATCCAATGTGGAAGTTGCAACAAATGGCATTTTCACTATTTGGCACACCGACTCTCTTTTAAAATAAGAAATTAGATCGCCTTTTTTGTTAACACTAAATTTTCCACTCCCCGGCTTTATCCATACTCTTGCTACAGATTCTTTTCTTCGACCTGTAGCATATAAACGACCAAGCGAATCAACTACTGATTTAATTGTCTTTTCTGACCAATCATTGTTATTTATTGTAGAACTCTTCATTTTTACTCCATTACTTTTTATTTTTACGATTCAAAGAGGCAAAATCTATCTTTTCAGGTTGCTGTCCTTGATGCTTATGCTCTGAACCAGAATAAACATACAAATTTTCAAAGCGTCTACGTGCCATAGGCCCATCATCAAGCATCCTTTTCACTGCCATTTCTATTACACGCTCAGGAAATTTGCCATTTAAAATATTATCTGGAGTAGTTTTCTTCAAACCACCAGAATAACCTGTATGCTTATAGTAAATTTTATCTTTAAGCTTCTTCCCGGTAAAATGCACCTTTTCTGCATTGATAATAATTACATTATCGCCACAATCCATATGAGGTGTATACTCAGGTTTATGCTTTCCACGTAATAGTGTCGCTACAAATGCTGCAAGCCTCCCTACCACTAATCCTTCTGCATCTATGACAAACCACTTTTTATTGATTTGTTTCTCTTTTAAGAAAAAAGTCTTCATTATTTGATCCAACAATAGTAAGCTATGATATACTTAATTCCTCAATAGTGTCAACAATATTAGTTATTGATTATTAAAGTAATTTATGTTAGTAATTGAGCTGCGCAACCAATATGCGTAGGAATTAGGATGTTTCGATTGATTATCACACTTGCGATCATTTTTAGTACTATAAGTTGCTATGCAACCGATGTGGGAGAAGTGATAAGCAAAGCCATCAAAAATAGCTCAAAAATAAAGTCTCAATTTTACCAATATAAAAGCGCAGAAAAACACTATAAATCCTCTGGGTTAGCTGGATTTTTACCTGACATTAGTTTGCAGTACAATTTTGATAGTAATTTTAATCTTTATAATCAACCTAATTTACCTGGAAAACGCCTGATATTAAGCCAAAGGATAATAGATGGAGGTGGCACCTTTGCCACATTCAGTCGATCAAGTTATCTTCTCAAAGCAGAAAAGATGCGATTTCAACAGTTTAAACAAGAGCTTGCACTTAATGCTGTGAAAGCATATGTTGGTGTTTTACAAAAGACAGAAATATTAAAGCTCAGAGAACATAAAGAACGCGTTTCTTTGGAACATTTGTCAGCTATGAAAAAACGCTTTTCCCTTGGAGAGGTAACCAATGCTGAAGTTTCGTTAGCAAAAGCAAAATTCTCGTCTTCCATATCCGAAAGAGTTGATGCTGAAGGTAAATTAAAGTTGGCAAATATTGCTTATTATCATTTAATTGGCGAAGATGCTGATGACCTTTCTGAAGCTAATGATAAACTACCTTCTGTTCCAGAGCTAAATGAATGTTTACAGTTAGCAAAAACCAATAATTTATCTTTAAAAGCAGCAGTTTATCAAAAAAGAGCAGCCGGAATGGAAGTGATTGCTGAAAGCTCCAAGTGGCTTCCTTCTTTAAATCTAAGCGCAAGCAAAAATTTTGGGAAGGATGGTATAAAGTTAGACAACCCATTAGAAAATGTTCATGTAGTTTTTACTCTTGATGTTCCAATCTTTAAAAGGGGAATTAATGCTTTTGGTGTCAGTAAAGCTAAAATGGATGCAAAAAAATCTACCTACGATTATTATGAAACGGTAAAAAATATAGAACAAGCAGTTGTAAATGCTTGGAATAATGTGTTGACAGCAAAGGCCATTATCAAAGCAAGTCAAGAAGCGGAAAAAGCAGCATCTCTAGCATTGGAAGGAGTTGAGCAAGAGGTCAACTTAAATTTAAAGAGTACATCTGACCTTTTGGACACTGAAGATGCATTATTTAAAGCACGTTCAGACTTAGTTGAAGCAAAAAGCAATTATGTGATTAGTGTTTACAACTTGCTTTTTATGATAAATAGTATAAACCTCTAAATTTAATGGTGTTAGCACTATGCATGATGAACAAGGCAATCAATCTGTAAAAGATATCCTAGAAGATATAAAAAAAGCTATATCTGGTAAAAACGCGAGTAACGATAAAGCAGAAATAAAGGATGAAAATGATAATGTGTCATACCTTGAGGAAGAGTATCCAGAAGACATGGAAGAAGATGGCAAAAAAGAAAATAGTGAAAAAGAGGACATTGATAATGATAACCAAAGCGAGGAAATGGCTTGCAACAATAACCAATTTAATGGCCATAGCTACAATTCAGAAGAAAAAAAAGATATTTATTTGTACGATAATATCCAAATGAGTGATAACAAAGCGAGCAATAGCGGCTTACAAGCGCAAAATAACGATCATCTAATCTTAAAAGAGAATATGGAAGAGATCAAAGCGTTGCTTGGAAAAATGCAAAACGAATTGCAGCATAAACAACAAAAAAAAGCGAACCTTACTGTTGAAGAGTTAGTTACATCTCTTTTAAAACCTCAGCTCTCAGAATGGCTAAATAAATATCTACATGCACTGGTAAAAGAAGTAGTTGAAAAAGAGCTTAAAGATATAATCAATAATAAGTAGGGTATTAGCAATAAAAACTAGAGTAAAGACGGCTAGAGGCAGAAAACTATCTTCAACAAGGTGGCTACATCGTCATTTGAATGATCAGTATGTGCAAAAAACTAGCAAGGATGGTTATAGGTCACGCTCAGCATATAAGCTGGTAGAAATGGATAACAAATTTAAATTATTCCAAGAAGGGCAAAAAATTATTGATCTTGGTGCTTTTCCTGGTGGATGGTCACAAGTCGCGTCTCAGAAAGGTGCAAATGTGGTTGCTCTTGACATAAAACCAATGAACGCAATTGATGGAGTAGAGTTTATACAATGCGATATTATCAATGGGCTTGAAGTTTTAAGAGAAAAATTCAAGGATCAAAAATTTGATGTAATTTTATCTGACATGGCCCCCGAATCTTGTGGTTTAAAATCGTTGGATCATATCAGAATTATGCTTTTATGTGAGGCAGCGCTCAATTTTGCAAAGCATTTCTTGAGTCATGGTGGCACGTTTGTAGTAAAAATTTTCCAAGGAGAATCTGATAAAGATTTTTGTAACGAGCTAAAAAAAATGTTTAAAACAGTAAAATACTTTAAACCAAAGTCAAGTAGATCTGAATCTACAGAAATGTATTTGGTAAGTTTAGGCTTTATTGGCAGCAGACTTTCTATATAATATTAATCCAGGTAGCCCGCAGAAAAGAAAAAACTTCCTTGACAAACTCCGCCAGCTCCCTTATCATGAAACTGAAGCTATTTTATTTAACTTCCCAATCTGTGCAGATTAAAACGACAAGAAAACTTGTATTTGGCGTACTATGCTTAATTTTTTGCACTATGTGTACCTTATGTCTTTATCAAATTTCTAGGTTTTTACCTATATAAGCTGAAACGCGCTTACAAAGCGTTCAAGACATCACCCAACGTCAAATTTTAAAATAGAGAGTGAATAACTAGCTACTGCGGGTTTTCTATGCCTTTTTTTTCATTTGGTAAATTTTTTAATGTTTGTGGCTAAAGCAATTTAAGAGACCGAAAATGGTGTCATTCCAGTGCTTGACACTGCTCTCCTTTGTCATCCCAGTGCCCAGACACTGGGATCCAGGAAAGTTTGCTTGCTCACAAGCAAACTATCATAGAAAGTGGTTACAACGTTTTCGATGAGATTGCAGAAAGGCTGGATCCCAGTGTCTGGGCACTGGGATGACACCATCATAAAGGAACCAGTGTCAGCCACTTGGATCTGGTAGACAATGTTCGTACAGAGCTATAGCATTTCTCATAATAGTCCGAACAGGTCATAGGAAGGCAGAATCAACAGCACGATGAAAGGATTCGAATAGAGGAATGTTTTTCCTAGCTCTGTTTTTTATAGCAAACCAATGATGCTCAATTTTGTTGAAATCTGGAGAATACGGCGGCAGATACAAAATTTCTGCACCAACTCCTCTAGCAAGCTCGATAATCTTACCAGACTTATGAAAAGTAGCATTGTCAAGAATGACAGTCTGTCCAGGTTCCAAGATCGGTGTCAAAAATTGCTCAAACCATCCATTAAAAACATCCATATTACAGTGGCCTTCAAAGGTTAATGGAGCAACTATAGCTCTTTTCATAGAAGTCCGGATGTGATAAGATAAGGATAGACGATGATAAGGAGGTTGAGTGCCAGCAGCATATAGTTATGACTTAAGGAAAAAAGCAATGGAAGCGCTAGAGGAGGGAGGAAGCAGAGAAACAGTGGCAGCAAGATTTAAAATTGGACGAACTACTTTATGGGAGTGGCAGCAAAGAAGAAAAGAAACAGGAGACTTTCAATCAAAAAAACTTGGAAATGGAGGTTACAATCACAAAATCACCGACTGGGATGCCTTTGCTAAATTTGCCAGAGAAAACGGAGGAAAGACTCTGTCGGAAATGGCTAAACTTTGGGGCAACGTTAGTATCCAAACGATCCACCGAGCTCTCAGAGCCTGTTCATAATCTTTTCAGAAGTAAGGCAGTGAAAGCCAGAACGACCATTTGTAGGCTAGTATTGAGTTTTCGCTCACAATTTTTCCACAATCTTCTACATTTTTCTAACCAAGCAAAAGATCGCTCCACAACCCATCTTTTGGGCAATACAACAAAGGAATGTAATTCATTTCTTTTTATCACTTCAACGGTTGCACCAATAATCGTTTTTATTTGAGTTGCAAAATTCTCTCCAGTATAGCCTGCATCAACCAGTACATTTTTAACTCCCGAGAGGTTTTCTTTTGCATTTTCGACCATTCTCACAGCACTGCTACGGTCAGTTATCTCTGCTGTTGTTATATAAATTGCATGGGGCAAACCTTGCGTATCTACTGCAATATGGCGTTTTATTCCTGAAATCTTTTTGCCTGCATCATAGCCTTTTTCTTCAGCAGTATCTGCATTTTTTACACTCTGTGCATCAATTATGCAGAAGCTGGTTTTTTCTTTCCGACCATTGTTTTGTCGGACCACGCCAACTATTTTTTTTTAACACCAGCTCCAGAACACTTTCTTTATCTGCATCTGGTTTTTCACTCCACTTCTTAAAATAGTCGTAACAATTGCGCCATTTTGGAAACTCTTTTGGTAGCATTCTCCACTGACAACCGCTTTTCAGAACGTATAACACTCCACAAAATACATCATACAAATCAAGTTTCCTTGGTTTTGTTTTTTTTCTACAGGACTCTAGATCTGGTAACATAATCTCAAATCTTTCCCGACTTATATCACTTGGGTATAAACTCCTCATATATCCTAACTTATATATATTATCTCTTAGTTTATTCCTTTCTTGAGATCATGTACAGGTTCTTATAACACTCTGCAAGATTCTCCTCATTGATAAGGTGTATTAGCGATGTAAATTTTACCCGCTTATCTTGCTTCGCTCTTACCGCTATCTGGTTTAGTTTTTCTTGCATATTCCTCCAATCTCTGTTGTATCAGTATTGCAATCCCTATTCCAGTTGCTATATTGCTGACCGCTTCCCCTTGTATGTGACACTCTGAGTACTATCAAAGTCCGACTTCCTTTGCATCTTCCGTTAGTCCTCGCCTTTGTTGACTTGTTCCAGCGTACCTTAGTAGGAATACAAAGGATCTCCCAAGTTCATTTAGAATCCATTTCAATACATGACACGGCCTCTGATCCCGATAGAGTGAGTGATATAGCTCTTTTCATAGAAGTCCGGATGTGATAAGATAAGGATAGACGATGATAAGGAGGTTGAGTGCCAGCAGCATATAGTTATGACTTAAGGAAAAAAGCAATGGAAGCGCTAGAGGAGGGAGGAAGCAGAGAAACAGTGGCAGCAAGATTTAAAATTGGACGAACTACTTTATGGGAGTGGCAGCAAAGAAGAAAAGAAACAGGAGACTTTCAATCAAAAAAACTTGGAAATGGAGGTTACAATCACAAAATCACCGACTGGGATGCCTTTGCTAAATTTGCCAGAGAAAACGGAGGAAAGACTCTGTCGGAAATGGCTAAACTTTGGGGCAACGTTAGTATCCAAACGATCCACCGAGCTCTCAGAAAAATTGGATTTACGCGCAAAAAAAGACATATGGATACAAGGAAAGAAACGAAGAAAAACGTGCTGAATTCTTAAAAATTATAGCAACAAAAGAACCAGAAAACTTAGTTTATATAGATGAGTCTGGCATTGATAACACAGAGGACTATCCATATGGGTATTGCCAGAAAGGACAGCGGTTTTATGGCCTAAAATCTGGAAAGAAAACTCAACGAATCAGTATGGTTGCAGCCTTAAGTAGAAGAAAGATAGTTGCTCCATTAACCTTTGAAGGCCACTGTAATATGGATGTTTTTAATGGATGGTTTGAGCAATTTTTGACACCGATCTTGGAACCTGGACAGACTGTCATTCTTGACAATGCTACTTTTCATAAGTCTGGTAAGATTATCGAGCTTGCTAGAGGAGTTGGTGCAGAAATTTTGTATCTGCCGCCGTATTCTCCAGATTTCAACAAAATTGAGCATCATTGGTTTGCTATAAAAAACAGAGCTAGGAAAAACATTCCTCTATTCGAATCCTTTCGTCGTGCTGTTGATTCTGCCTTCCTATGACCTGTTCGGACTATTATGAGAAATGCTATAACTTGCCTTATTGTTACCCTCCATACTGCCTTCCATTTTATGGAAAATGTCGACCTCCATCACTTTATTTTTATTTCGGGACTCAATACCTTCATTTTCATTGCACCCTATATTGTCCATTCCATTAGCTTTACTACGCTCGTTACCTCACGCAGCATAATGGTCTGTTCTAGGCTGTTGGCTAGACTTTGCCTAAGTTGGATTTTCACCAACTGTATTCTAAACGCTTACTTGGCGCACCCATAACAAAAATGCCTGAAAAACGTTAATAATTATATACTATTATTAATAATTATTCAATCATATTTTAAGCTTACAATTTTGAGCTTAACTGACGCTTATGGATAGGGGCAACTCTACCACCCTGTGTTATGTTTATTTTCTAACGGACGCTGATTTTTGTATCGTAATTTCTTGCTATAAATTGGTTATACAAGAGCTGGCTTCTAAAATTTTATAACCCTAATTTGAATTAACAGACAGTAGAATCGAAAGATTATTACAAGGAGAAACCTACACAGATCGACCCTTTTGTGAATCTGCGTTTCTGCTTTCTTCAACTTGTTTTGCAAAAGATGTTTCCTGTTTCTGAAGTGGTTTAGCAATTTCGCGCACAACGGCAATAACTGCTGTTAAAAACGTTTTTAACAATGCACCTAAAGCTCCACCAACTGCTTCCCTGCCATATATATGAGCTTGCTTTTCGTTACCGTCAGCAGTTTCCCCTGCCCTCCTTCTTGGATCCATCCTATGAGCAATCACCGAAAACAACACTCCCCTGATTGAAGACTTCACTTTTTCCTTTGCTTCGTGGACATCCCCATCTTTTGCTGTTTCATGTCCATGACTTAAGTGTTTAGCGTTCATTAGCTCCTTTTGTTGCTGGGCAAACATGCTACTTAATACTTCTTCTATCACTTGCTTTCTTCTCTTCTCTCTAACTCTTTTCATAGATTCTGATTTATCGCGAGTATGCTTTGTGGTTTCAAATTCTGCATCAATATCTTCAGACGCAGCCTGACTATATAAAGTCTCTATGAGCCTGTCTATGCTTCGCTTTATTTGCATAGTCCTTTCGTAACTATCTAAATTGTCAATTCCTTCGTCGATCTGATTTAGAATATCCTCAAAAACTTTCAAATAGTCTTGAATATACTGTATTATGTATTGCTTATCTTCCTCTTTATGTTGTTCTTCTTGATTTTGCTGATTTTCATTTTCTAAACTTTTCTCTCTTTTATCATCGTTATTTTCTTCAATATCATCACCGTCTTCCTCGAAAAGGTCTTTATCGTTCATGATTTTTTTTAATTTAGTTAAAATTCTCACCAGTTACTATTGTATATGAAAAAATTAAATTAACATTAATGAAAAGCGTTTACAACTTCAGCGCTAGCTAAAACGACAGTAAAGCTGTCAAAAGTAACAGGATCATAATACCTCTCATACAATTCAACTGAACACCTAAGCCTTATCTTTTCCTTAGCATTAAAACTAATTTCATAATCATTATTAGAGTTTAGCATAGCAGAATTACGTAATAATTCATCAGCTAATACAGAGTCTAAAATTCCATTAATTTTTATCGTAATGTGTCTGCTTCCAGCAGAATCCAATACTTTTCTCCAGCCAAAAGAAGAAATATCTTTCACCTCTTCTCTGTTATTACGCAAAGTAAACCTTAGAACCTGTACATGATCTCAAGAAAGGAATAAACTAAGAGATAATATATATAAGTTAGGATATATGAGGAGTTTATACCCAAGTGATATAAGTCGGGAAAGATTTGAGATTATGTTACCAGATCTAGAGTCCTGTAGAAAAAAAACAAAACCAAGAAAACTTGATTTGTATGATGTATTTTGTGGAGTGTTATACGTTCTGAAAAGCGGTTGTCAGTGGAGAATGCTACCAAAAGAGTTTCCAAAATGGCGCAATTGTTACGACTATTTTAAGAAGTGGAGTGAAAAACCAGATGCAGATAAAGAAAGTGTTCTGGAGCTGGTGTTAAAAAAAAATAGTTGGCGTGGTCCGACAAAACAATGGTCGGAAAGAAAAAACCAGCTTCTGCATAATTGATGCACAGAGTGTAAAAAATGCAGATACTGCTGAAGAAAAAGGCTATGATGCAGGCAAAAAGATTTCAGGAATAAAACGCCATATTGCAGTAGATACGCAAGGTTTGCCCCATGCAATTTATATAACAACAGCAGAGATAACTGACCGTAGCAGTGCTGTGAGAATGGTCGAAAATGCAAAAGAAAACCTCTCGGGAGTTAAAAATGTACTGGTTGATGCAGGCTATACTGGAGAGAATTTTGCAACTCAAATAAAAACGATTATTGGTGCAACCGTTGAAGTGATAAAAAGAAATGAATTACATTCCTTTGTTGTATTGCCCAAAAGATGGGTTGTGGAGCGATCTTTTGCTTGGTTAGAAAAATGTAGAAGATTGTGGAAAAATTGTGAGCGAAAACTCAATACTAGCCTACAAATGGTCGTTCTGGCTTTCACTGCCTTACTTCTGAAAAGATTATGAACAGGCTCTTAGAACCTGTACATGATCTCAAGAAAGGAATAAACTAAGAGATAATATATATAAGTTAGGATATATGAGGAGTTTATACCCAAGTGATATAAGTCGGGAAAGATTTGAGATTATGTTACCAGATCTAGAGTCCTGTAGGAAAAAAACAAAACCAAGAAAACTTGATTTGTATGATGTATTTTGTGGAGTGTTATACGTTCTGAAAAGCGGTTGTCAGTGGAGAATGCTACCAAAAGAGTTTCCAAAATGGCGCAATTGTTACGACTATTTTAAGAAGTGGAGTGAAAAACCAGATGCAGATAAAGAAAGTGTTCTGGAGCTGGTGTTAAAAAAAAATAGTTGGCGTGGTCCGACAAAACAATGGTCGGAAAGAAAAAACCAGCTTCTGCATAATTGATGCACAGAGTGTAAAAAATGCAGATACTGCTGAAGAAAAAGGCTATGATGCAGGCAAAAAGATTTCAGGAATAAAACGCCATATTGCAGTAGATACGCAAGGTTTGCCCCATGCAATTTATATAACAACAGCAGAGATATAGCATTTCTTATAATAGTCCGAACAGGTCATAGGAAGGCAGAATCAACAGCACGACGAAAGGATTCGAATAGAGGAATGTTTTTCCTAGCTCTGTTTTTTATAGCAAACCAATGATGCTCAATTTTGTTGAAATCTGGAGAATACGGCGGCAGATACAAAATTTCTGCACCAACTCCTCTAGCAAGCTCGATAATCTTACCAGACTTATGAAAAGTAGCATTGTCAAGAATGACAGTCTGTCCAGGTTCCAAGATCGGTGTCAAAAATTGCTCAAACCATCCATTAAAAACATCCATATTACAGTGGCCTTCAAAGGTTAATGGAGCAACTATCTTTCTTCTACTTAAGGCTGCAACCATACTGATTCGTTGAGTTTTCTTTCCAGATTTTAGGCCATAAAACCGCTGTCCTTTCTGGCAATACCCATATGGATAGTCCTCTGTGTTATCAATGCCAGACTCATCTATATAAACTAAGTTTTCTGGTTCTTTTGTTGCTATAATTTTTAAGAATTCAGCACGTTTTTCTTCGTTTCTTTCCTTGTATCCATATGTCTTTTTTTGCGCGTAAATCCAATTTTTCTGAGAGCTCGGTGGATCGTTTGGATACTAACGTTGCCCCAAAGTTTAGCCATTTCCGACAGAGTCTTTCCTCCATTTTCTCTGGCAAATTTAGCAAAGGCATCCCAGTCGGTAATTTTGTGATTGTAACCTCCATTTCCAAGTTTTTTTGATTGAAAGTCTCCTGTTTCTTTTCTTCTTTGCTGCCACTCCCATAAAGTAGTTCGTCCAATTTTAAATCTTGCTGCCACTGTTTCTCTGCTTCCTCCCTCCTCTAGCGCTTCCATTGCTTTTTTCCTTAAGTCATAACTATATGCTGCTGGCACTCAACCTCCTTATCATCGTCTATCCTTATCTTATCACATCCGGACTTCTATGAAAAGAGCTATATATAGATGAGTCTGGCATTGATAACACAGAGGACTATCCATATGGGTATTGCCAGAAAGGACAGCGGTTTTATGGCCTAAAATCTGGGAAGAAAACTCAACGAATCAGTATGGTTGCAGCCTTAAGTAGAAGAAAGATAGTTGCTCCATTAACCTTTGAAGGCCAGTGTAATATGGATGTTTTTAATGGATGGTTTGAGCAATTTTTGACACCGATCTTGGAACCTGGACAGACTGTCATTCTTGACAATGCTACTTTTCATAAGTCTGGTAAGATTATCGAGCTTGCTAGAGGAGTTGGTGCAGAAATTTTGTATCTGCCGCCGTATTCTCCAGATTTCAACAAAATTGAGCATCATTGGTTTGCTATAAAAAACAGAGCTAGGAAAAACATTCCTCTATTCGAATCCTTTCGTCGTGCTGTTGATTCTGCCTTCCTATGACCTGTTCGGACTATTATGAGAAATGCTATAACTCTACGTCATACTGCGATTCATTCGCGGTATCTCATCCGCTAACACGTAGCGGGATACTTAACCTTCATACCGCGATTCATTCGCGGTATCTCTTAGCCGCTAACAAGTAGCAAATGTTCTCCCTCGTCATACCGCGATTCATTCGCGGTATCTCTAGATCCCGCTAACAAGCAGAGGGATGACGGTTGTCGTTTAGCCATAAATATTTAAGAAATTTACCAAATGAAAAAAAAGGCAAAAGAAACCCCGTGGTGCTGGTTTTGACCCTCTAATACTTTAAATTGGCGCTATAATAATGTGCTGACGCTTAGTTTAAGCGCGGTTTGGCTGAATGTAGAAAAAATTTAAAAGACATGCAGCAGCTATAATTTTATGTAATCCGCCAAAAGATACCCTGAGTTTTTTACTGAATTTTGTCATTGAACCTGCGCAGATCAAAAACAAGTTTTGAGCCAAAAATACCCTTAATACTATAATAATGGGGCTGGCGAAGTTTGTAAAGCAATTTTTTTTGTTTCTATTGAATGACAGTTGTGGCCTGGGAGGTAATGCAAGAAGTCTAATATAATTACAGCGAATTACTTTATTCTCTTAATCACCTGTTTTTCTCTTGCTATTGCAAGGCTTTTTTCTGGTACATCCTCAACTATAACACTACCTGCTGCAATTACAGATTCATCATGAATATTAAGTGGCGCAATTAGTGAGCTATTGGCGCCAACAAAGCAATTGCTCCCTATATTCGTTTCATGTTTATTTTTCCCATCATAATTACAAACAATAGTGCCTGCTCCTATATTACTCTTCTGCCCTACTTTAGTATTTCCTATATAACTTAAGTGTTTTATTCTAGTGTTTTGACCAATTTCACTTGTTTTCACTTCCACAAAATTTCCTATTTTTGCCTTATTACCAATTGTTGTGTTTCCGCGTATTCTGGTAAATGGACCGACCTCAGCATTACTTTTAATTAAGCAGTTTTCTAAATGCGAAAATGGCAGTATTTTCGCACCAGACTCTATTTTCACCCCAGTGCCGAAAAAAACATATGGGTAAATAACTGAATCTCTGGCAATTTGCGTATCAAGAGAAAAGAAAACAGTCTCTGGTGCAACAAGCGTTACTCCGGAGTCGGTAAAAACTTTTCTTTTATTTTCTTGAAAGTAAAATTCAGCTTTTATAAGGTCATTTCTGTTATTTATTCCAGTTGCTTCTTCTCCACCCGTAATAACGTAACCGACATTTAAATTACTCTTCACTGCAATAGAAACTATATCAGTCAAATAATATTCATGAGTTGAGCTATTGCACTCTATTTTCTCCACCAATTCACGTAAATTCTTTGCATATGCAACCATTATTCCAGCATTGGCAAGAAACTCTTCATGATTATTTTTATCACTCTTTGCTTCTACGATTTCTCTTAAGGAACCATTCTCAATAATTAACCTACCATATTCTTTATTGCTTGTCCTAAAACCTAGGCAAACTAGAGCCTTGCCTTCTAAGCAACTAATCATTTTAGTTATTGTGCTGCTTTTTATGAGCGGAGTATCTCCATACTGCACAACAACTATGCTTGAATCTGGCAATTCTCTTAGGTTTCTCATCGCAGTTTTGACCGCATCTCCAGTGCCAAGTGTTAATTCTTGTGTAATCAACTGTATATCCTTAAAGCACTTTAGTCTTTCAATTAAAGGCAGATCAACTACAACAGCTATGTTTTCAGGATTTAGCTGTTTTGCATTGTAAATGACATGCTGGAGCATGGAAAAATTGCCTATTTTGTGTAGGACCTTAGGCAAATCTGAATTCATCCGCCTGCCATGCCCTGCAGCAAGTATAACGAACGTATGAGTTTTACTTATCACTTATCTTAAAGATGAAAAATGAAAACCATAATGATCAAGCCAGCTGATTTTGTTGTCATAAAAGCTCCTTAAATCGCTAATTTGATATTTTAGCATCGCAAGCCTTTCTATACCAATGCCAAACGCAAAACCGTTGTATTTAGTATGGTCTATTCCAACATTTTGAAATACATTTGGATGCGTCATACCGCATCCCAGTACTTCTATCCATTTACTACCTTTATAACTTATGTCCACTTCTGCAGAAGGCTCGGTAAAAGGGAAAAAACTATTACGAAAACGTATCTTCAGCCCTTTATCGCCAAAGAACTTATTAAGGAAGTGATGAATAGTAAATTTTAACTGGCCCATATTGACATTCTCATTGACATATAACCCCTCTATTTGATGGAACATAGGGGTGTGAGTTGCATCAAAGTCGTTTCTGTATACTCTACCTGCGGCTACTATTTTAATTGGGAATTTTTTTGTTTTTTCCATGGTTCTAATCTGTACAGATGAGGTGTGAGTGCGCAGTACCATTCTTTTATCATCTATTTTATTCTTTAAGTAGAAGGTATCTTGCTCCTCTCGTGCAGGATGATGACTTGGAGTATTCAGTGCATCAAATACATGAAATTCATCTTCAATGTCAGGACCATCAACTGCTTTAAAACCCATATGTGCAAAAATAAGCTTTACTTCATTTAGAACCTTACTGAGTGGATGGACCTTGCCAATTTTTTCTGGCCTCGCAGGCAACGTGATATCAACTGCCTCGTTCTGCAATTTAAAGTTAACTTCTTCGGCTTTTAGTATATTCTCCTTATTCATTATAAGCTGATCTAGCTTATTACGTAAAACGTTGATAACTTCGCCTAAATTGCGCTTTTTTCCTGCGTCTTCTATCTCTTTTAAGTTGTCAAAATAAGCTTTAATTACACCCTTTTTTCCCAAATATGATAACCTAACTTTTTCTAAATCTTGTAAAGAAGAAGCATTCTCAATTTCAGAGACCGCTTTATCTTCAAGTGAAGGTATTTCATTCAGTAGCTCTTTATTCATCTTAAAAACGCTGGCTTAAACTTTCATTATAGTTAAATTTTAAATATCATCAACAATCTGAAAAACTGCCCTATCCTAATTATTAATTTATTGACCAATTATTTTTTTTTATTTACCTTTGTGTTGATGAATTTGCTGTATCAACCATGCACAACAGTGACATTGAAACTGATAATAAGTACAAAATAGAGGATTCACCTAAGTTCTTTAAGGAAAGATCCAAAAACATAAGTAAAGCATTTTCTAGCGAAACAATTAAGATCAGCACTATTCGCTCGAGAAGTATTGAAAGTAATATACAAGAATTCTCATTTGAGCTAACAGCAACAGATAAAAACACCTTTAATACAAGACCATTTCAAATAAAATCTTTAATTGATTTTTTCAAAATCTGCCTTTCCCGGGAAAAAAATTTTACAGTCAACATAAAAGTGCCCAAAGAAAGCAGTGAATTATATAATATAGCTCTTTTCATAGAAGTCCGGATGTGACAAGATAAGGATAGACGATGATAAGTAGGTTGAGTGCCAGCAGCATATAGTTATGACTTAAGGAAAAAAGCAATGGAAGCGCTAGAGGAGGGAGGAAGCAGAGAAACAGTGGCAGCAAGATTTAAAATTGGACGAACTACTTTATGGGAGTGGCAGCAAAGAAGAAAAGAAACAGGAGACTTTCAATCAAAAAAACTTGGAAATGGAGGTTACAATCACAAAATTACCGACTGGGATGCCTTTGCTAAATTTGCCAGAGAAAACGGAGGAAAGACTCTGTCGGAAATGGCTAAACTTTGGGGCAACTTTAGTATCCAAACGATCCACCGAGCTCTCAGAACCTGTACATGATCTCAAGAAAAGAATAAACTAAGAGATAATATATATAAGTTAGGATATATGAGGAGTTTATACCCAAGTGATATAAGTCGGGAAAGATTTGAGATTATGTTACCAGATCTAGAGTCCTGTAGAAAAAAAACAAAACCAAGGAAACTTGATTTGTATGATGTATTTTGTGGAGTGTTATACGTTCTGAAAAGCGGTTGTCAGTGGAGAATGCTACCAAAAGAGTTTCCAAAATGGCGCAATTGTTACGACTATTTTAAGAAGTGGAGTGAAAAACCAGATGCAGATAAAGAAAGTGTTCTGGAGCTGGTGTTAAAAAAAAATAGTTGGCGTGGTCCGACAAAACAATGGTCGGAAAGAAAAAACCAGCTTCTGCATAATTGATGCACAGAGTGTAAAAAATGCAGATACTGCTGAAGAAAAAGGCTATGATGCAGGCAAAAAGATTTCAGGAATAAAACGCCATATTGCAGTAGATACGCAAGGTTTGCCCCATGCAATTTATAGCATTTCTTATAATAGTCCGAACAGGTCATAGGAAGGCAGAATCAACAGCACGACGAAAGGATTCGAATAGAGGAATGTTTTTCCTAGCTCTGTTTTTTATAGCAAACCAATGATGCTCAATTTTGTTGAAATCTGGAGAATACGGCGGCAGATACAAAATTTCTGCACCAACTCCTCTAGCAAGCTCGATAATCTTACCAGACTTATGAAAAGTAGCATTGTCAAGAATGACAGTCTGTCCAGGTTCCAAGATCGGTGTCAAAAATTGCTCAAACCATCCATTAAAAACATCCATATTACAGTGGCCTTCAAAGGTTAATGGAGCAACTATCTTTCTTCTACTTAAGGCTGCAACCATACTGATTCGTTGAGTTTTCTTTCCAGATTTTAGGCCATAAAACCGCTGTCCTTTCTGGCAATACCCATATGGATAGTCCTCTGTGTTATCAATGCCAGACTCATCTATATAAACTAAGTTTTCTGGTTCTTTTGTTGCTATAATTTTTAAGAATTCAGCACGTTTTTCTTCGTTTCTTTCCTTGTATCCATATGTCTTTTTTTGCGCGTAAATCCAATTTTTCTGAGAGCTCGGTGGATCGTTTGGATACTAACGTTGCCCCAAAGTTTAGCCATTTCCGACAGAGTCTTTCCTCCGTTTTCTCTGGCAAATTTAGCAAAGGCATCCCAGTCGGTAATTTTGTGATTGTAACCTCCATTTCCAAGTTTTTTTGATTGAAAGTCTCCTGTTTCTTTTCTTCTTTGCTGCCACTCCCATAAAGTAGTTCGTCCAATTTTAAATCTTGCTGCCACTGTTTCTCTGCTTCCTCCCTCCTCTAGCGCTTCCATTGCTTTTTTCCTTAAGTCATAACTATATGCTGCTGGCACTCAAACTCCTTATCATCGTCTATCCTTATCTTATCACATCCGGACTTCTATGAAAAGAGCTATAGAAGAAAGATAGTTGCTCCATTAACCTTTGAAGGCCACTGTAATATGGATGTTTTTAATGGATGGTTTGAGCAATTTTTGACACCGATCTTGGAACCTGGACAGACTGTCATTCTTGACAATGCTACTTTTCATAAGTCTGGTAAGATTATCGAGCTTGCTAGAGGAGTTGGTGCAGAAATTTTGTATCTGCCGCCGTATTCTCCAGATTTCAACAAAATTGAGCATCATTGGTTTGCTATAAAAAACAGAGCTAGGAAAAACATTCCTCTATTCGAATCCTTTCGTCGTGCTGTTGATTCTGCCTTCCTATGACCTGTTCGGACTATTATGAGAAATGCTATACAGGCTCGTTTGGCTTTAACGTAGCAAGCAAAGTAAATTGTAAAGCTCCAGTGGTTACTGCTGCAATAAAAGCTAATATACCAAAATATAGAATCTTCCTTCCCTTATCTAATTTTTTTAATGATGTAATAAGGTTATCCCTTTTAAGAACACCAAAACTTTCTATACAGAGCAACAATATACCATTTGGTGTCATTCCAGCGCTTGACCAGGAAAAAAGAAACATGGATCCAAGTAGTCAAGCTACTTGGATGACAAGTAGTATAGGAAATCTAATACCTCAAGAAGCAGAACAGAATGTAGGTCAAACTACTTCGCACACAGAGTATTTTAAAGCTAACAGAAAAAAGAAGTCAAAAAAGCAGACCAAAGAACTATCAGAGAAAGAAAAACAATTAGCCATAAAACAAGCACAAAATGATGCTAGAGTAGCTATGGTAGATAACCAGATTGAGCGCAGGGGAAAAAAACTCAATGAAATATTTGTTGAAGTGATGAGTGGATACAAAAATCAAGATCCAGAAACATTTCGCAATGTTTTTAACTCAATATTCAATATTGTTTATTTTCAAGATAAACAATTACATGAAATATTAGAGTCAGGTGAGATGTTAGAAGTATTAGAAATACTAGAAATACCACAACTAGCTGGCAAGTCTTCTTTTCCAAAAGAGTATCTACAAAAGCAAGTATATAAAAAAAAAGAGCAATTGCTCAAATTAGTTTCAGGTGTTTACATACAACAACCTCCTACGCAACATAAAAATACTCCTCATAAGTCTACAAACCCTTTACCAATTAAAGATCCTTCACCAGCAACAAATGAAGCTACACCTACTAACATTACACTCAAATCAACGTTAAAAACTGTATTTTCCTCAAAAAAGGCTTATTTTTGTCTATTTATAATAGTAGCATCTGCATCAACACTTTGCTTATGGCATTTTCCATTAGGAAAAGTATCAATGTTAAAAGGATTAGTGCCACCAGAAAAAAGGGAAAGTATTGGGTTAGCATTGAACATAGGGTTACCAATATTAATCGCGCTGTGTATTTTGAATTTAGCTCGCTTTATATATTCTGAATATTGTATAGAATCTATTAAGCAAGTAAGTGAAAACGATCCCCTTTCTCGCACCTATAGCTAGTGCAGACTCAGTTTTCCTGCGTCATACCGTCACGGTATCTCTAGATCCCGCTAACAAGTAGCGGGATGACGAATTTGTCGTTTTTTAAATTGTCGGTAAACCAGAATTACTTTAGCTATAACAAAATAGAAATAAGTTGTTGTAAAAAATTTTTCATGGTAAAATTATTGTATCCGCGCGCGCGCGTTCAGGATAGCGGCAAGGTAGTATAACCATAGAGTAAAAGTGAGTTTACAACAAATGGTGTCATCCCAGTGCTTGACACTGGGATCCAGGAATTTTATTAAGTTGGTAAGCATAAAAGTAGCCGTTTTATGTTAAAATACAACGTTTTGATGATTATGAAAAAGCTGGATCCCAGTGTCAAGCACTGGGATGACAAGAAAGGAAGCACTGGAATTTTTGTTTCAATATTTGTACATTAGCCATGCGTCTGAACAGATACAAATTATTTATTTTTATCATATGTTTAAAGGAATTATCACGGATATCGGGACTATAACTGATACTACCACTCACTCCAACTCTGATCAAATTTTCCATATCAAGATACAAAATTTATCCTCTATAAATAAAGGAGATTCAATAGCTTGCTCTGGTGTGTGTTTAACTGTTGTTGATATAATGAGCGATACATTTACAGTCCAAGCGTCTCAAGAAACTATGAAGGTTGCTAACTTAAATACGTGGAGAATAGGAAAAAAAATAAATCTCGAACAAGCAATGAGATTAAGCGATAAGATCGATGGCCACCTGGTTCAGGGTCATGTTGATGGGATAGTAAGAATTTTAACAATTAATCAAAATTTGGATTCTCATGAAATCAAACTATCGTGCCCACAAGAATTAATTAAATTTGTTGCAAAAAAAGGCTCCGTTACACTAGATGGGGTTTCCCTCACAGTGAATTCAGTTATTAATCAGGAATTTACAGTAAATATCACTCCCTATACATGGGAAAATACAACTTTTCAGTACAACAAAGTAAATGATTATTTGAATTTAGAAATTGACATGATCGCTAGGTATTTAGATCAATTGATACAGCATAAATACAATTAATTTTACAACCTTGTTATTTACAACTATTATATCTTGAAAACCATATAGATATAAAACATGCTTTTCGATAGCTTAATTATCTTCATTGTTGTTCTATGTGTAATAATCTCGGTAACTAGAGGCTTTATAAAAGAGCTATGCGCACTAATGTTTCTATTTTTATCGGTCTTTCTGACAGCTAATCACTATGATTTTTTCACTCCAAATTATAGTAAATATTTTGATTCTAAAGTTACACTAAACATACTTTCTACAATCTCTGTATTTATTATACTTAATCTTATATTCATGATAATAAATAACTGGCTAATGTACATATTATCGCCCATAAGGTTGGGGTTTATCGATAGAGTTACTGGAATCTTTCTCGGAGTGCTTAAAGGAATATTGCTCTCTTATGTATTATTTTTTGCTGTGCACTTATATTGCTACACAGTATATGACAAAAAAGAGGGAGAGTCTAAAATAGAAGCAGAAGACATATTGCCTAATTGGATAATAAATTCACACTCTTATCAGGCTTTATTTGTGACAGCAGAAGAAGTAATTGACATGTATGTACCAGAGTCGTTGATACTAAAAATAAAAGAGATCGGTGGAGAAATGGTTGATCAAGAAAAACCTAAAAACAATAAAAAAGAAGAGTAAATATTTATTTATAAATATTTTCATTGGGAGTATTCAAAAAGCCATATGTGTCAGGTTAGGAGCACAGAATTTTTTACTGGAAATATTAATTTTGTTTTAGCAATAAATCAACTTAAGGTCATAATATCTTGACATTTATTTAATGTTGCTATATAATGGCTACGTACATTTTGTGTACTATAGCAATAAAATTACCTTGTAATAGGTGTATTGGACCCGAGGGCAGTACTCGGCGTCTCCACCATGTTTTTTAATTTATATGGGGACGAATAAGGATCGACATGCATAGTAAAGATGGTAGCTTTGCTCGGTTAGACACCACCGCTAAGAGTTCATAATTTAAATGCAAACGATAATTTTGCTGCTGAAAACAATGTCGCAATGGCTGCTTAATTTAAGCACTATAACTTCATTGCTATAAGCACGGTTCAGGGAACGCCGGGTAACAGAAGTTCCCCCCAAATTTACGTATGTGAAAGTTATATGGAGCAAACAGATTACAAAAAACTGCTTAATTCTGCTAAGTTTCAAGTTATCAAAAAGACTTTAGATGTTATATCAGGTAATGGTTTTATCCCTCACTTAGAAATATTGTTTTTCACATATTTTAATGGTGTGACCATGCCAGATCGTTTGAAAAAGTCATACCCTACTCAAATGCTTATTATATTACAGCATCAATTCTATGATTTAAAAGTTTCTGAGAACCTGTACATGATCTCAAGAAAGGAATAAACTAAGAGATAATATATATAAGTTAGGATATATGAGGAGTTTATACCCAAGTGATATAAGTCGGGAAAGATTTGAGATTATGTTACCAGATCTAGAGTCCTGTAGAAAAAAAACAAAACCAAGGAAACTTGATTTGTATGATGTATTTTGTGGAGTGTTATACGTTCTGAAAAGCGGTTGTCAGTGGAGAATGCTACCAAAAGAGTTTCCAAAATGACGCAATTGTTACGACTATTTTAAGAAGTGGAGTGAAAAACCAGATGCAGATAAAGAAAGTGTTCTGGAGCTGGTGTTAAAAAAAAATAGTTGGCGTGGTCCGACAAAACAATGGTCGGAAAGAAAAAACCAGCTTCTGCATAATTGATGCACAGAGTGTAAAAAATGCAGATACTGCTGAAGAAAAAGGCTATGATGCAGGCAAAAAGATTTCAGGAATAAAACGCCATATTGCAGTAGATACGCAAGGTTTGCCCCATGCAATTTATATAACAACAGCAGAGATAACTGACCGTAGCAGTGCTGTGAGAATGGTCGAAAATGCAAAAGAAAACCTCTCGGGAGTTATAGAATTTCTTATAATAGTCCGAACAGGTCATAGGAAGGCAGAATCAACAGCACGACGAAAGGATTCGAATAGAGGAATGTTTTTCCTAGCTCTGTTTTTTATAGCAAACCAATGATGCTCAATTTTGTTGAAATCTGGAGAATACGGCGGCAGATACAAAATTTCTGCACCAACTCCTCTAGCAAGCTCGATAATCTTACCAGACTTATGAAAAGTAGCATTGTCAAGAATGACAGTCTGTCCAGGTTCCAAGATCGGTGTCAAAAATTGCTCAAACCATCCATTAAAAACATCCATATTACAGTGGCCTTCAAAGGTTAATGGAGCAACTATCTTTCTTCTACTTAAGGCTGCAACCATACTGATTCGTTGAGTTTTCTTTCCAGATTTTAGGCCATAAAACCGCTGTCCTTTCTGGCAATACCCATATGGATAGTCCTCTGTGTTATCAATGCCAGACTCATCTATATAAACTAAGTTTTCTGGTTCTTTTGTTGCTATAATTTTTAAGAATTCAGCACGTTTTTCTTCGTTTCTTTCCTTGTATCCATATGTCTTTTTTTGCGCGTAAATCCAATTTTTCTGAGAGCTCGGTGGATCGTTTGGATACTAACGTTGCCCCAAAGTTTAGCCATTTCCGACAGAGTCTTTCCTCCGTTTTCTCTGGCAAATTTAGCAAAGGCATCCCAGTCGGTAATTTTGTGATTGTATAGCTCTTTTCATAGAAGTCCGGATGTGACAAGATAAGGATAGACGATGATAAGTAGGTTGAGTGCCAGCAGCATATAGTTATGACTTAAGGAAAAAAGCAATGGAAGCGCTAGAGGAGGGAGGAAGCAGAGAAACAGTGGCAGCAAGATTTAAAATTGGACGAACTACTTTATGGGAGTGGCAGCAAAGAAGAAAAGAAACAGGAGACTTTCAATCAAAAAAACTTGGAAATGGAGGTTACAATCACAAAATTACCGACTGGGATGCCTTTGCTAAATTTGCCAGAGAAAACGGAGGAAAGACTCTGTCGGAAATGGCTAAACTTTGGGGCAACGTTAGTATCCAAACGATCCACCGAGCTCTCAGAAAAATTGGATTTACGCGCAAAAAAAGACATATGGATACAAGGAAAGAAACGAAGAAAAACGTGCTGAATTCTTAAAAATTATAGCAACAAAAGAACCAGAAAACTTAGTTTATATAGATGAGTCTGGCATTGATAACACAGAGGACTATCCATATGGGTATTGCCAGAAAGGACAGCGGTTTTATGGCCTAAAATCTGGAAAGAAAACTCAACGAATCAGTATGGTTGCAGCCTTAAGTAGAAGAAAGATAGTTGCTCCATTAACCTTTGAAGGCCACTGTAATATGGATGTTTTTAATGGATGGTTTGAGCAATTTTTGACACCGATCTTTGAACCTGGACAGACTGTCATTCTTGACAATGCTACTTTTCATAAGTCTGGTAAGATTATCGAGCTTGCTAGAGGAGTTGGTGCAGAAATTTTGTATCTGCCGCCGTATTCTCCAGATTTCAACAAAATTGAGCATCATTGGTTTGCTATAAAAAACAGAGCTAGGAAAAACATTCCTCTATTCGAATCCTTTCGTCGTGCTGTTGATTCTGCCTTCCTATGACCTGTTCGGACTATTATGAGAAATGCTATAACCTCCATTTCCAAGTTTTTTTGATTGAAAGTCTCCTGTTTCTTTTCTTCTTTGCTGCCACTCCCATAAAGTAGTTCGTCCAATTTTAAATCTTGCTGCCACTGTTTCTCTGCTTCCTCCCTCCTCTAGCGCTTCCATTGCTTTTTTCCTTAAGTCATAACTATATGCTGCTGGCACTCAACCTCCTTATCATCGTCTATCCTTATCTTATCACATCCGGACTTCTATGAAAAGAGCTATAAAAATGTACTGGTTGATGCAGGCTATACTGGAGAGAATTTTGCAACTCAAATAAAAACGATTATTGGTGCAACCGTTGAAGTGATAAAAAGAAATGAATTACATTCCTTTGTTGTATTGCCCAAAAGATGGGTTGTGGAGCGATCTTTTGCTTGGTTAGAAAAATGTAGAAGATTGTGGAAAAATTGTGAGCGAAAACTCAATACTAGCCTACAAATGGTCGTTCTGGCTTTCACTGCCTTACTTCTGAAAAGATTATGAACAGGCTCTTACATATCATCAACTTTCTTTATTGAAAAATTCAGAAAAATGTTGTATAATTGTTAGTAGACTTTGGTAAAACACATGGCAGATTCAGGAACTAATATAGCTCTTAGTAAAGAAACTTTACAGCACCTTGCCGAGCTAGCTGAGCTCACTAAGCAGTCTGCTCAAGAATTAGCAGAGAAACTACTCAGAGAAGCAATTGAGCTTGAAATCGAGGATTTTTTAGTGTCTAAAATTTCTGATGAGCGTGATGTTGAAGGCGCAGAAATGATTAAAAGTGAGGACGTAGATTGGGATACACTATTATCTTCGTAGGAAAAGTTATCAGGAAAGACCTTCCTGACCTCCCAAAAATAATAAGGTTAAGGGTCGTAAAGGCGATAAATGAACGACTTACAGCTGATCCAATAAACCTTGGTGAACCACTACATTACAGCTTAAAAGGGCGCAGAAGGTTAAGAGTAGGTGACTATCGCGTGGTCTACAGGGTAGATCAATCAGAACGTACAGTTGTTATCACAGAAATAGGATATAGAGATACTATTTACAAGAGATAAGTACATTCTATAAACATTAAATATATTTTTATACACCACTCCTTTCTTTATTGAAAAATTAAAAAAAATGTTGTATAATCATTAGTAGACTTTGGTAAAACTTATGGCAAATCCAAACACTAGTATAACTTTCAGCAAAGAAACTTTAGAGTGTCTTGCTGGATTAGCTAAAGTAAGAAATAAATCCATTCAAGATCTAGCAGAAAAATTAATGCAACAAGCAATCGAATTTGAAGAGGATACAATATTAGTTGAGCGTGCTATTGAACGCGATGTTCCAGGTGCGGAAGAGGTAGATGACAGCGAAGAAATCTGGAAATAATCTGTACACTATCAAATATCTCAAGAGTATTCGAAAGGACATATCAGCTTTTCCAGAAACTGTAAAATTAAGGATTAAAAATGCAATAAGAGGACGTATTGCAATCGATCCTATTGGTAATGGTGAACCATTACAAGGTAAATTTAAAGGACAAAGAAAACTAAGGATTTGTGACTATCGTATCATTTATCGCGTAAATACTTTAGAATGTATAGTAACTATCGCTTCAATAAAACATAGAAGAGAATCTTATAAGAAGAGATAAAATGTACTATAAATAGTATATATATTTTATACAGCACTCCTTCCTCTTACCTTAGGTGGCTTTGCGCAGCTCAAAAAATGAAGTTTTTTTTGGTTCAGCAAAAACAACATTTTGAGTTTGAAAAGGCTAAATACTTGTCTTTTATATAACTTTCGTGTAATAGATATGTATGCATCCAATCATATATCTACTCAATACGTTACTTGATCTTTATAGCTTCATTCTAATATGTTGGGTTGTCCTAAACTGGCTGGTTAAACTTAATATGGTGAACATATATAATGAAACTGTCAGTAGCATAATGCACATCTTGAATCAGTTGACTTATCCACCACTGAAAATTATCAGAAGATACATACCACCGTTCAACGGATTAGATTTATCTATAATGATATTGCTAATAGCAATTCGCTTTGTACAATATACAATGAATTACTACTTTTAAGTAGATGCTAAAAAGATATCTAAAAGCAGCAGTATGTCTATCACTCTTAATATATATATATATATCAGTTTTTAGCTACAACTATAAAGATCCTTCCTTAAACACAGCTACAAATGAGGAAGTGACAAATTTAGGTGGAATAGTAAGTTCATATTTAGCTGATATATTGGTTCAATTTCTTGGATTAACTAGTGTTACAATAGCTACAACCATAGTTTACTTGTTGATCTTCAGGCCAGCAAAAAGGCTGCTGAAAATTCTCTGTTTAATATTAATCAATTTAGGGATATGTGCTATACTACCACAACTTTCGCTAGGCATCACTGCAAGGTACAGACACAGTGGAATAATAGGGAATGCACTCGTTAATAACTGCCCATTTTATATATTTGTGATAGTAACATCAATAGGTCTTGTAGGATTGATTGGTTGGAAGAGAACAATTTACTCCATATTTTTCCTATTCAAAAAAATAGCTTGCTTATTTATAAATGTTCCATTCTTCAGATCACATAAAACTGCTGAATATTCAGTTGCACCATTGGTAGTAGAAGAAAAACATAGAACTAAAATCACTACTAAACAACAACCAAAAGAAAGACAGAAAAAAGCTACCGAGGAGGTTTTAAGTGAGTTTAAGTTTCCAAGTATCCATTTACTTTCTAAAGCAGAGGAGTCTTTGCAGAGAAAACAGCTAAATGAAATGGAGAGCAATAAAAATTTATCTCTGCTGGAACAAGTCCTGAGTGATTTTGGCGTGCAAGGAAAAATTATCAGTGTATGCTATGGGCCGGTTGTGACTTTATACAAACTTGAACCACAAGCTGGTACGAAATCTGCAAGAGTAATTGGCCTTGCAGATGACATTGCACGTTCGATGAGTGCACTCTCTGCACGTATTTCAATAATTCGTGGACAAAATGCTATGGGAATAGAGTTGCCGAACAAGGAACGGGAAATTGTAATGCTGCGTGATTTGCTTGAATCACCAGAATACCAAAATGCAAACTTAAATCTTCCAATTGCGCTTGGCAAAGAAATAAGTGGAAAACCAGTTATTGCAGATCTAACTAAAATGCCTCACTTGCTCGTTGCTGGAACCACAGGGTCTGGTAAATCAGTTGCGATTAACACTATGATTCTGTCGCTCGTTTATCGATTAAGTCCTGACGAATGCAAGATGATAATGATCGACCCAAAAATGCTTGAGCTTTCAATATATGATGCAATACCACATCTAATAACGCCAGTGGTAACAGAGCCAAAAAAGGCTGTAATTGCTCTTAAGTGGATAGTGAAAGAAATGGAAAACCGCTATCGCATGATGTCATATTTGAATGTACGCAATGTTATAAACTATAATCAAAAAATCACAGAAGCGATGAATAGTGGAATAGAATTAGAGCGCGTTGTGCAGATTGGCTTTAACTCAACAACAGGTAAGCCTTTGTCTGAAAAAATACCAATCAAGATGGAAACATTTCCGTATATTGTAGTGATCGTGGATGAAATGGCAGATTTGATGCTTGTTGCCGGCAAAGAAATAGAGTGCTCTATTCAACGCTTAGCTCAGATGGCTCGTGCTGCAGGAATACACATCATAATGGCAACACAACGCCCATCTGTGGATGTGATCACAGGTGTGATAAAGGCGAACTTTCCAACGAGAATCAGTTTTGCTGTTACTTCTAAGATAGATAGCCGTACAATACTTGGCGAACAAGGGGCTGAACAATTGCTCGGCATGGGTGATATGCTCTATATGGCTTCTGGTGGTAAGATTATTCGAATTCACGGCCCATTTGTGAGCGATGATGAGGTGCAAGATATAGTTGATCATCTGAAAATGCAAGGTGAGCCAAATTACATGGAGGAAATTACCAAGGAAGATGAAAATTCTTCTGTGGAATCAGAAGGTGAAACAGAGGATGAAGAAAACGACCTTTACAACCAAGCAGTGGCCATCATTCAAAGAGATCAAAAAGTTTCAACCAGTTACATTCAAAGGCAGCTTAGAATAGGCTATAACAGAGCAGCAAACATCGTTGAAAGAATGGAAAAGGAAGGTATTGTCAGCGCTCCAAATTACTCAGGGAAAAGAGAGATATTGGTTGAATAACAATCTTGTAATACCTTAATTTAAGTTTCCGCACTTTCAAAAAGCAAGTCAAACAAAATTATTAAAAGGTCAATACATAATGACAGTTAATTTAATAATAATTTAAACATTGGGAATGTAAAATTATAATATACTAATTAACTAGGGGGTTAAAATGGTAAAAGGAATTTTGTGCAATTGGTTAGGTATAACAGAATTGCAAGAAAGTCAAAAAATCGATGCTGAGCAGTTTGAAAAAGTTTTTGCTGCATTAAAAGAATGGCAAGAAGCTCAAAAGATAGATGCTAAACAGTTTGAAGAGGTATTTAGTGCATTAAAAGAATGGCAAGAAGCTCAAAAGATAGATGCTGAGCAGTTTGAAAAAGTTTTTAGTGCATTAGAAGACAAGATTGGTACTGAGCAGTTTCAAGCTATGCAAGAGCACTTAAACGGCCTGCAAGAAGAAGTGGAAACACTTGCAGAGGCAGTAGCAGATCAAGAAAAAACACTACTAATTTGTACCATAGCCACTGCTGTTGCCGTAATAGCGATAACTTCTTTTGTTGCATTCTGCATCTATCAGGGAGTTAAGTGTGAAAGGGAGAAAGAAAAGAACTTGTCTAAAGATACACCAGACACAAAACTTAATGATAAAGTTGATACTCAAGCGCAACGGAATAGCTTAGGCATTCCAGACTAAGTTGCAAATATAGCATTTCTCATAATAGTCCGAACAGGTCATAGGAAGGCAGAATCAACAGCACGACGAAATGATTCGAATAGAGGAATGTTTTTCCTAGCTCTGTTTTTTATAGCAAACCAATGATGCTCAATTTTGTTGAAATCTGGAGAATACGGCGGCAGATACAAAATTTCTGCACCAACTCCTCTAGCAAGCTCGATAATCTTACCAGACTTATGAAAAGTAGCATTGTCAAGAATGACAGTCTGTCCAGGTTCCAAGATCGGTGTCAAAAATTGCTCAAACCATCCATTAAAAACATCCATATTACAGTGGCCTTCAAAGGTTAATGGAGCAACTATCTTTCTTCTACTTAAGGCTGCAACCATACTGATTCGTTGAGTTTTCTTTCCAGATTTTAGGCCATAAAACCGCTGTCCTTTCTGGCAATACCCATATGGATAGTCCTCTGTGTTATCAATGCCAGACTCATCTATATAAACTAAGTTTTCTGGTTCTTTTGTTGCTATAATTTTTAAGAATTCAGCACGTTTTTCTTCGTTTCTTTCCTTGTATCCATATGTCTTTTTTTGCGCGTAAATCCAATTTTTCTGAGAGCTCGGTGGATCGTTTGGATACTAACGTTGCCCCAAAGTTTAGCCATTTCCGACAGAGTCTTTCCTCCGTTTTCTCTGGCAAATTTAGCAAAGGCATCCCAGTCGGTGATTTTGTGATTGTAACCTCCATTTCCAAGTTTTTTTGATTGAAAGTCTCCTGTTTCTTTTCTTCTTTGCTGCCACTCCCATAAAGTAGTTCGTCCAATTTTAAATCTTGCTGCCACTGTTTCTCTGCTTCCTCCCTCCTCTAGCGCTTCCATTGCTTTTTTCCTTAAGTCATAACTATATGCTGCTGGCACTCAACCTCCTTATCATCGTCTATCCTTATCTTATCACATCCGGACTTCTATGAAAAGAGCTATACCACCTACATAACCTTTAATTTTATATTCAGTGCTATTGCGATATTCTCTCAAAACTCGTTTATGTTCTTCGGACATGACCGTTTCAAAGGTTGTTTGGAAACCACAACAAGCAGTGATTATAGTACATACTAACAATATAGCAGAACCAATAATTCCACCTGCAATAAGAGGTGGCAAGCTGATAAAACTTAGAGCCAAACCTGCGAGAGCCCCTATACCAGCCGAGATGCCTACTTCTACTCCTAGGATTGCTATTCCTGCTAATATCATTACTACTGGGTTTAATTTAAACGTTTCTTTTACCAAGTCCAGCTCTGCTTGTTCTATCTGTTTTAGTTGTGTTCTTGTATAACTCATGATATTTACTCGCTAATATTTAATTAATAATTATAACATCTTTAGCTTATATAGTCAATATGACCTTACCTAGAAAAAATGGAGAGAAAGAAAGGAGTTTTTTTGTGGTAATCCAATCAATCTAATTAACAGCTTGCTCATTATAGTCTTGCAACTTTGATTTAATATACAATCCAAGTGTCATTTGAACACTCCCGAACTTATCACTTTATGCCACCGGTCTTCATCTAAAATTTCTACACCTAATTCCACTGCCTTTTTATATTTGGATCCTGGTTTTTCTCCTGCAATTAGGTAGTCAGTTTTAGCAGAAAGATGTGAGCTAACCTTTGCTCCCAGAGTTTTGGCTCTTACTTTTGCCTCTCCTCTACTCATAGCAAGTAGCTTACCAGTAAACACTATAATTTTATTATTTAAAACAGAGTCACTAGAGTTGGAGCTCACAGGAAGAATTTGAAGATAAGCAGTAAGATCATTTAACATTTTGATGTTATGTTCCTTAGAAAAAAATGACTCCAAAGATTCAGCCACTTTTTTTCCTATGCCGTCTATACTGACTAGCTCAGTATTATCTGATGACAGTTCAATCATTGAATTATACCAGTTATCATAAGAAACATAATAATCTGCAAGCAATTCTGCTGCAACTTGACCAATAAATCTAATACCTAAAGAAAATATAAACCTATCTAGAGTTATTACCCTTCTGCTTTGTATAGCATTTAATAAATGAGCTATTGATTTCTTGCCCCAACCAGACTGTTCTTCCAGATTAAATTCATCCAATTTTTCTTCTAAAGTAAAAATATCATGGATTTGTTTTATCAGACCAAGGTCGTAAAAAAACTCTATCTGCTTATCACCAAGGCCAACAATGTCAAATGCATCTTTCGATACAAAATGCTTTAGTTTTTCTATCATTTGAGCTTTACAGGCAAATTCCTCAGGACATCTTACTGCCGCCTCTCCCTCAACCTGACGTACTTTACTACCACATTCAGGGCATACTTCAGGAAACACAAATTCAGGTGTATTTGGAAGACGAGAATCTCTGCTTACTTCAACAATCTGGGGAATTACATCCCCTGCTCTTTTGATTGTTACAATATCTCCCTCTCTTATGTCTTTACGTTTTATCTCATCTTGGTTATGCAGACTTGCTCTACTAACTAGCACCCCACCAATATTGACTGGCGCTAAATCTGCAACTGGAGTTAAAACCCCTGTTCTGCCCACCTGTATAAATATCTTATTTAACTTTGTTTTTGCATAAACCGCAGAAAACTTGTATGCAAGTGCAGAGCGCGGTGCTTTGTGAGTATTCCCTAGACGATTTTGTAGTACCAAATCATTTACTTTATAAACTATTCCATCAATATCATAATCCAAGTTATAGCGACAGTTATAGACTTCGTTATAGAACTTCAGCATTCCATCCAAACTACTCGTTAAGGACTGATGCTCATTTACGCAAAAGCCAAGTGCCTCAAGCTTATTTAGTATTTCACTTTGACTTTTCTCTGCTCCACCAATTAAAGAATAAGCAAAATATCTAAGTGGTCTACTTGCTGTAATGTTTGCATCCAATTGCTTTAAAGAACCAGCAGCTGCATTTCGAGGATTGGCAAATTCATCGTTTTCATTTAACTTTAAAAAGTCGCTGTTACCGATGTATATTTCACCTCTTACTTCTAGTCTTCCTTGCACACCTTGCAAAAACTTAGGAAAGCCTTTTATTGTTGCAACATTGTGAGTGACATCTTCCCCTACAAAACCGTCACCTCGAGTTGCAGCTTTAATAAATCTTCCATCCTCATAAATCGCAGAAAATGACAACCCATCAATTTTTGGTTCACATAATATCTCTATTTTGTCCTCAATTAAAAACCTCTTTATTTTAGACAAAAATTTCTCTACACCTTGTTCATCATAAGCATTCTCAAGGGAAAGCATAGGTTCTTGATGTTCCACCTTAGAAAACCTCTCATCAGGTGGAGCACCAACACTATCTTGTGTTGCATAAATTTCTGGCTCTATTTCAGCTAACTTTTTCTTCAGTTCATCATATTCAGCATCACTTATTTCTGGCTTATTTTTTTGGTGATACAAAACATTATGATAATTTATTTGATCTTGCAGTTTTTCTCTCATCTTTTCTAAGTTAGTCATGATACCAATATAATGCTACATTAGCCTTTGTCGTCAAGTTGTGAATTTTCTTGAATTTATCATATGGTCTTAATCCATCAAATATCAAAGGTGCCACAATGCTATAGCCATACTTATTCTTCTCTTGCTCAATTGTATTAGCAGATCTCGCTTGCTTTAGCCATATATTTATATAAAATTAAAATAAATTAGAGTAAACAATATTGCTGTTTAAATGCTAACAAGATTCGCTCCAAGCCCAACTGGCTACCTCCACGTAGGAAACGTACGAACTGCCTTGGTTTGTTGGATGTACACACGTAATCAAAATGGAAAATTTTTACTCCGTTTTGATGATACTGACCTTCAGCGTTCAGATGTCAAATATATAAATAATATCATAGAAGACCTAAAATGGATTGGTATCGATTGGGATGCAAGTTTCAAGCAATCAGAGCGCTTTGAGCGCTATAACGAGGTGTTCTTGCAGTTAATAAAAGAAGGGCATATTTATGCATGCTATGAAACAAGAGAAGAGTTAGAAATTAAACGAAAATTGCAGTTAAAACAAGGACTTCCCCCGGTATATAACAGAAGCGCGTTACTTCTAACTGAGCAAGAGAAAATTCGTTATGAGCAAGAAGGAAGAAGACCACATTTTAGATTTAAGTTGGATAGAAATGAAGTTGTTAAATGGAATGATGAAGTTAAAGGTGAAATAAATATTGCAACCAGTAGCATAAGTGACCCCGTGGTAAAGAGAGAAGATGGAATTTACACATACATGTTACCTTCTGTTACTGATGATGTTGACTTTAATGTAACTCATATTGTACGTGGGGAAGATCATGTAACTAATACCGCAGTTCAGATCCAAATGATTAAAGCATTAAAAGCGAAAATCCCTACATTTGCTCACCTGCCTCTGCTACATTTTGATGATAGCAAGATATCCAAGCGAACCGGCGCGCTGGATATCAAATCTATGAAAGAAGATGAAATTGAACCGATGGCACTAGTTAGTTATTTAGTGAAGCTCGGAACATCCAATCCAATTGAAGCTTGCGCCTGTATGCAATCTTTGATTGACTCATTTGACATTAAAAAATTTAGCTCAGCATCTGTACAATTCAGCTTGAGTGAAGTATATAAGCTAAATAGCAAAGTTCTGCAACAAATGCCATTTGAAATGATGCAAGACCGTTTAAATCAAATTGGAGTGGACTCCTCAGAGTTTTGGTATTTTATAAGGAACAATATAGAAAGGTTTTCTGAGGTGGCCAAGTGGTGGAAAATATGCAAATCCGATATAGAGCCTGTGATTCTTGATAAGGAGCTTACAAAAATTGCGTTCAATGCATTGCCTCAAGGCGATTGTAATGAAAACACGTTGTCAGAATGGGTCAAAACTATTCGACAAACAGTGGATATAAAGGCAAAAGACCTATTTACGCAGTTGCGTTCAGCTTTAACAGGAACAGAAACAGGACCAGAGCTCGCTAAATTATTAATTTTTATCGGCAAAGAAAATATCATTGCAAGGTTAAAAGAAAAGTGAAAACCAAAGAATTATAGCTAATGCAAGTCAGTACGTCATACCGCGATTCATTCGCGGTATCTCTTAGCCGCTAACAAGTAGCGGAATGACGAGGTTATCGTCATTCCGCCACGAACCGTCATACCGCGATTCATTCGCGGTATCTCAGCCGCTAACAAGTAGCGGGACGACGGTTGTCAGGCTAGCCTGTCATCCCAGTGCCCAGACACTGGGATCCAGGAAACTTAATTGCAAGTAATACATTGGGTTTGGTGAGTACGGGTTTTGCGTTATAGAATGAAGCACTTTTGGTGAATTTATAAAGAAAGCTGGATCCCAGTGTCAAGCACTGGGATGACACCCTACTAGCGGAAGTTACTCTCAAATGTTTGTTCATGTTAGCCACAAACATTAAGAAATTTACCAAATAAAAAAAAGGCAAAAGAAACCCTAGTCACTGTCTATTTTCAGTATTGGCGTTTTTTAAGTCTTAAACGCTGCAATTTAGCTGCTTTTAAATGCGACTAACCTTAGCTATAAATGTTTAAGAAATTTACCAGGCAGAAAAAAAAGGCATAGAAAACCCGCAGTAGCTAGTTATTCACTCTCTATTTTAAAATTTGACGTTGGGTGATGTCTTGAACGCTTTATAAGCGCGTTTCAGCTTATATAGGTAAAAACCTAGAAATTTGATAAAGACATAAGGTACACATAGTGCAAAAAATTAAGCATAGTACGCCAAATACAAGTTTTCTTGTCGTTTTAATCTGCACAGATTGGGAAGTTAAATAATATAGCTTCAGTTTCATAATAAGGGGGCTGGCGAAGGGTGTCAAGTAAGTTTTTGTATTTTAATTTTAGAACCTGTACATGATCTCAAGAAAGGAATAAACTAAGAGATAATATATATAAGTTAGGATATATGAGGAGTTTATACCCAAGTGATATAAGTCGGGAAAGATTTGAGATTATGTTACCAGATCTAGAGTCCTGTAGGAAAAAAACAAAACCAAGAAAACTTGATTTGTATGATGTATTTTGTGGAGTGTTATACGTTCTGAAAAGCGGTTGTCAGTGGAGAATGCTACCAAAAGAGTTTCCAAAATGGCGCAATTGTTACGAATATTTTAAGAAGTGGAGTGAAAAACCAGATGCAGATAAAGAAAGTGTTCTGGAGCTGGTGTTAAAAAAAAATAGTTGGCGTGGTCCGACAAAACAATGGTCGGAAAGAAAAAACCAGCTTCTGCATAATTGATGCACAGAGTGTAAAAAATGCAGATACTGCTGAAGAAAAAGGCTATGATGCAGGCAAAAAGATTTCAGGAATAAAACGCCATATTGCAGTAGATACGCAAGGTTTGCCCCATGCAATTTATATAACAACAGCAGAGATAACTGACCGTAGCAGTGCTGTGAGAATGGTCGAAAATGCAAAAGAAAACCTCTCGGGAGTTAAAAATGTACTGGTTGATGCAGGCTATACTGGAGAGAATTTTGCAACTCAAATAAAAACGATTATTGGTGCAACCGTTGAAGTGATAAAAAGAAATGAATTACATTCCTTTGTTGTATTGCCCAAAAGATGGGTTGTGGAGCGATCTTTTGCTTGGTTAGAAAAATGTAGAAGATTGTGGAAAAATTGTGAGCGAAAACTCAATACTAGCCTACAAATGGTCGTTCTGGCTTTCACTGCCTTACTTCTGAAAAGATTATGAACAGGCTCTTAGAATTTTATAGGCTTTTGTTCTCATGAAAATTATGTTCTCATGAGTAAATTAATGTTATCCTTTTTTGTTGATCTAAAGTTTCTTATGTTCATACACTTAAGTGTTCATAGTGTTTATTCGCTGCTTGAAAGCTCGGTTAAAATTGAGGAGCTGATCGGCCTTTGTTTGCGAAATAAAATGCCAGCGGTTGCAATTACTGATTCAGGTAACTTGTTTGGCTCGCTCGAGTTTTCAGAATATGCGGCAAGTAGGGGAATACAGCTAATAATAGGATGCAATATTATAGTTAAACATTCAGAACAAAATTTACCTATATTATTGCTTGCAAAAAATGAGCAAGGGTACACTAATTTAGTCACTTTGGTGAGTGAGTCTTTTAGAAAGCGCAAGAATAACAGCGATATTCCTTACGTTGATTTTGACGAGCTATTGAATTTAAGTATGGGTCTGATCGCTTTAACCGGTGGATGTTTGGCTCAACTATTGTTGGAGCAAGATAAAGAAACGGTTGAAAAACTGCTTTCAGCATTCGATGGTCATTTATATGTTGAACTGCAGCGTCATGGGCTGAATAAAGAGCTAGAGCTTGAAGAAGCTTTGATAGACTTTGCTTATCAGCGCAATATACCACTAGTTGCAACAAACGATGTGTTTTTTCCAAATAGGTCTGACTATGAGGCTTATGATATATTAACGTGTATATCGGAGGGGAGTTATGCCCTGGAGAATAACAGAAAGAAGTTAACTACCGAGCATTACTTCAAATCTGTGGCAGAAATGGAGGAGCTGTTCAGCGACATTCCCGAAGCAATTCATAACACTTTAGTGATAGCTAAGCGGTGCTCTTACATGCCAAGAAGCAGGCAGCCTATTTTGCCTAAATTTCCTTGTCGAGAAAATAAAACTGAGAATGAAGAACTGAGGGAGAAGGCAGTTGCAGGATTAGAATTCCGCATTGCGAATGAGACAGACATAGACCTTAAACAATACTACGATCGGCTGAATTACGAACTGAGTGTGATAACTTCGATGAACTACGCTGGCTACTTTTTGATAGTTTCTGATTTCATTCGTTGGAGCAAAGCAAATGGCATTCCAGTTGGTCCAGGAAGAGGCTCTGGTGCTGGATCAATTGTTGCTTGGGGCTTGCAGATTACAGACCTTGATCCAATAAAGTTTGGCCTAATATTTGAAAGATTTTTGAATCCTGATCGTGTATCGATGCCTGACTTTGATATCGATTTCTGCCAAGAGAAAAGGGACTTGGTTATTGATTATGTTCAGAAAAAGTACGGTTATGTTGCTCAAATAATCACTTTTGGAAAATTGCAAGCAAGGGCAGTATTGCGTGATGTTGGTAGAGTATTGCAAATGCCTTACTCTCAAGTGGATAAAATATCTAAAATGGTTCCATTTAATCCAGTAAATCCTGTAACTTTATCACAAGCGATAGAGTTTGATCAAAACCTGCAGAAAGAGCGGGATAGTGATGAGGTAATTGCAAAGCTTCTTGATATATCGCTAAGGCTCGAAGGAATATATCGTCACGTTTCAACTCATGCTGCTGGAATTGTAATATGTGATCAAAAGTTGGAAAATTTTGTTCCTGTGTATTATGATCCAAATTCAGCTCTGCCAATCACTCAATACAGCATGAAATATGTGGAGAAAGCTGGGCTAATAAAATTTGATTTTCTTGGACTTGGTACGCTAACGCTAATAGATCATGTATGTCGTTTAATTAATCGTGATGGAAAAAAGATTGATATTTCTTCAGTTTCTTTGAATGATCAAAAAACCTATGAGATACTCTCAAGCGGTGATTCAATTGGAGTGTTTCAGCTTGAAAGTTCGGGAATGAGAGAAGCTTTAATTAAACTAAAACCGGACTGCATTGAAGATATTATCGCTTTAATTTCCCTTTATCGTCCAGGACCTATGGATAACATTCCAACTTATGTTGCAAGAAAACATGGACTTGAAAAGCCAGATTATATTCATCCGTTACTTGAGGAAGTATTAAAAGAGACATTTGGGGTAATAATTTACCAAGAACAAGTGATGGAAATAGCCCGTATTCTTTCCGGGTATAGCTTAGCGGAAGCAGATCTGCTGAGACGTGCCATGGGTAAGAAAATCAAGGAAGAGATGGATAAACAACGTGAACTTTTCATCCAAGGGGCAACAAAGAATGGCGTTGATTACGACAGGGCAAGTTATATCTTTGACCTTGTTGCAAAATTTGCTGGTTATGGGTTCAATAAATCTCATGCTGCAGCATATGCGGTGATATCTTATCAAACGGCTTACCTTAAAGCTAATTATCCATTAGAATTTTTCACAGCCTTGATGAATCTGAATATTGATGATAGAGATAAACTGAATTTATCTTATCATGCAGCAAAGTTTAGTGGCGTTACCGTTCTTCCACCTGATATAAACAAGTCTCAAGCTGAATTCTCAATAGAGGACGAACGCATACGTTATGGTATTGCTGCCTTGAGGAATGTTGGTTTTTCTATAGCGGAAGGAATAGTGAACGTACGTTCAAGCGCTTGTAAGGACATATGGGAATTCATTCAAAATTCAGGTCATATAATAAATAAGAGAGCGCTAGAAAGCCTGATTAAATCCGGAGCATTCGATAGCGTGCATAAGAACAGAAAGCAGCTATATGAGTCAATGGACACGCTGATTTACTTTGCAAATAAAAACAAACAGGATAGAGAATCAAGTCAAGCTGCTTTGTTTGGTAGTCTTGATGTCCTCAAACCGAAACTTGAGAATGTGGAAGATTTTGATGAAGAGGAAAAATTAGAACATGAGTTATTTTCACTAGGATTTTATTTAACTAATCATCCGCTTGAAAAATTTAGAACTCTTCTGGAAAAGTTAAATATTGGGTTTATCGGAGAAAATAGAACAGCAAAAACTGCCGGGGTAATATTAAATGCACGTATGAGAACTTCAGAGCGTGGAAGGTTTGTTATCCTCACACTTTCTGATCCCCATAACGTTTCTGAAATAGCATTCTATAATAATGAAATAATAGAAGAAAAAAGAGATTTATTTTCACCAGGAACATTTGTGATAATTGATCTTGAAGCTTCGGAAAATACGACAAGATTAGCAGGCAAGGATATATCTGAGTTTACAAAAAGAATCGCTTCTACAACAAAAGAATTAGTTCTCACCACTGAGTGCACGGATTCGCAAAAAGCCGCTATGGAATTAAATGCAATATTGAAAGATGAAGGCAGAACCAAAATAATGTTAAAACTTCTTCTCGAAAAACATAAAGTGAGCATCTTATTACCAGGTGCATACTCAATTGCTCCTCAAGTTATTTATGAAATATCTAACTTAAGCTGGATTAAGGGCGTAGAAATTAACACAAATAACTTGCTTATATAAAAAAGTTTTATATAATAAAGTGTTTAATCGGTATTAAAGGAAGATATAGTGAATCTTTATGAATTTACTTTTATAACACAACAAGGATTATTACAACAAGAAGTAGAGGAGATGGTCCAAGAGCTAGCTGTTTCATTGAAAAATATTAAAGCAGATGTTATGTTCCAGCAAATCAGGGATGTTCTGAAAAAAGGAAATGACAAGCTTACAAAACAAGAGTTAGAAGTGCGTGCTGAAAACATTAAAGAAGATCTAGTTGCTTACTCTGATTTCTTGGAAGATCTTACAAAAATTTTATGGGTTGAATTGGAAGAAGATCTTTCAAATTTGAAAGAAGTGAAGTCAAAAATCGATAAAGAGTTGAAAGATGACCTAGAAGATTTAGGAATAACGCAAGATTTTACAAAATTTCCAGGAGGCAGTACTAAAAGTGCATTTATCCATAACGCAGTAAATGCTTTGAAGAAAAATATTTCAGAACATCTAATAAAGATTTTTCAAGATATTTTGAAAGATTTTAGAATAAACGGTCCAACTCAATCGAGCAAAGCATTGGAAATGCTTTTGAAAAACATTGAAGCATCAGGATTAATCAAGTATGAACATTGGGGTCTTTTGGATTTTGCATATCAAATAAATAAAATGAAGGGCGGTCATTATTGTATAATGTGCATAAGTTCTACTGCAAGCATTCTGGATGAATTTGTGCGTAGAATGAAACTTAATGAGAACGTTATTCGCCACTTTCCTGTGCAGGTTGATAAAATTTTTGAAGGTAAATCTTATATGATGAATAAACAAATTGAGGAGCAAAGCGCATAATGATGAAAAGACGAAATAGTTTTAATAATTCTTACGTATCTGTAAATAATAGGACTGGCTTTAGGCGTTCTAAAGTTTGCCCTCTTGCTGCGTTTAAAGATGAAGACATAGATTATAAGAATATAGATTTATTATCCAAGTTTACCTCTGACTATGGTAGGATATTACCTAGAAGATTAACAGGCGTATGTGCAAAAAAACAAAGGAAGTTACGCTTAGCGATCATAAGGGCACGTTTTTTAGCTCTTATTCCTTACTGTACTAAAAAAGTTTAGGTAATTTATGTTGATAATTTTAAAGGAAAATATAAGGACTTTAGGTAAGCTTGGTGAAGTTGTCAAAGTTAAACCAGGTTATGCACGTAATTTTCTTTTTCCACAAAGAAAAGCGGTGAAAGCTACCAAGGAAAATTTAACAAAGCTAGAGGAGCAACGTTTATTACTGGAAGAAGAGAATATAAAAAGATTAAATGTAGCAAAAGAGCTTGCATTGTCACTACATGATAAGTTTGTGGTATTAATAAAGCAAGCTTCAGAGGATGGTAAAATTTTTGGTTCTGTGACAACACGTGAAATTGCGAAAATTTTACTACAAGAAGGACATGTGATAGATCACCGTAGTTTATCTTTTGGTGGAATAAGCATCAAAAACTTGGGTGAATACCAAGTAAACGTAGAATTACATAGTGAAGTAGTAGTGCCAATTACTATATACGTCGTGAAATCCGAAACAGATGCAAATGAGCTAAGGCAAGTAAAATTGCAAAATCAGAAGTCTGAGCAACAAGAGGCAGAGCAAGATGCGAATAAAGAAGCTACTGATGGTGATGATAGCTGATCAAAGATGATCCCTCGTTATAGTCGTAAAGAAATTTCTGCCATGGCTAGGCTGGTGTCATCCCAGTGCTCCCCTCATGTCATCCAAGTGCGTGACACTGGGATCCAGTTTATTTCATCATGGACATTATTTTATGCTTCTAGAATCCGTTGTCCATTGAATAATTTGCAAATACTTTTATATCTGGATTCCAGTGTCACGCACTGGAATGACACCATTATTGGAATAAATCAAAAATGATTCCCCGCTATAGCCGAAAAGAAATGTCTTCCATTTGGGAGGAAAATAATAAATTTAATATATGGCTTAAAATAGAAAAACTAGCGTGTGAAGCTCAAGCAAAGTTAGGAGTGATTCCGAATAATATTGCTGAGAACCTCTCTTGTGCTATTGAATTTGATGTTGAATGTATCAACGAAATTGAATCCATTGTAAAACATGATGTTATAGCTTTTCTGACATATGTTGCTGAAAAAGCGGGAGTTGATGTTCGGTATCTACACTATGGAATGACAAGTTCTGACGTTTTGGATACATGCCTTGCGGTGCAGTTGAAAGAGTCATGTGATATTTTACTCGAGAATCTAAAAAATTTACTTGTAGCATTGAAAAAAAAAGCTGAGGACTATAAAGATATTGTTTGTGTTGGGCGCAGTCATGGAATGCATGCAGAACCAACAACTCTTGGATTAAAATTTGCTAGATTTTATGCTGAATTTAAACGCAATTATCAGAGATTAATTAGCGCGCAAAAAGAGATCTCAATTTGTAAAATATCAGGTGCAGTAGGTAATTTTGCAAATGTTGATCCGTTTGTTGAAGAGTATGTAGCGAAAGAAATGGGACTCATACCTGAAACCATATCGTCTCAAGTCATTCCTCGTGATAGACATGCCATGTTCTTTTCGTTTTTGGGAGTGATTGCAAGCTCAATAGAAAATATTGCGATTGAAATTCGTCATTTGCAAAGAACTGAAATCGGCGAAATTTCTGAGCATTTTTCCACTGGGCAGAAGGGAAGCTCTGCTATGCCACACAAATGTAATCCTATTTTAAGTGAAAATCTGACTGGACTCTCACGTTTAATACGCAGTTATGTTTTTCCTGCGTTAGAAAATGTTGCATTGTGGCACGAACGTGATATATCACACTCGTCTGTGGAAAGATGCATTGCTCCTGATGCTTGTATAACAATGGATTTTGCTTTAGTGCGATTAACAGATTTGATAGATAAATTGGTGATCAATAAGGAAAACATTGAAAAGAACTTAAATTCTTCAAAAGGTTTAGTTTTCTCACAGCGTGTATTGCTTGAGTTAGTAAATAGTGGTTTGGCGAGAGAAGAGGCGTATAAAATTGTTCAGAGCAATGCAATGAAAGTGAAACAAAACAACAGTGATTTTCTGGCCGAATTGAAACAAGATAAACCCTTACTTAAGGTTATTAACTCGGAAAAACTTGAATCTTTGTTTGATTTGAAGTATTATACGAAACATATAGATCATGTGTACAATAAGGTCTTTAATTAGGCTGAGTAGCTCAGTTGGTAGAGCAGGAGGATCATAATCTCTTGGTCGGGGGTTCAAGTCCCTCCTCAGCCACTCGAAATAAACTATGTTTAGCAAAGTAGTGCTATTGGTGAAACCCAGTGTCAGCTACTTGAAATGGTTACGTTCAGTTGTGTATCCACTCAAGTGTACAGTTTAGAGGACAATGGATAAGAGATTGTGAAAAGGGTTTAGCTTTTGGCCTATGATCTCTTTAGATGACAGAATTTCACTACAAAACTTAACTTTCTTCTATGCAGTTAGCTAAGTCAAGAAAGGTGAATCTATCTCTTGTTACAAACGCAAGATCGACCACTTTACAATATTGTTCTTTATTCCAACTGAGGTGCTCTGGTAAGTGTGGAATTGATAGATCTTCAAATATTTTTTGCAGGTGTTTTGCAGGTAGTAAATTTTGCTTAATTAAATTGGAAATATTAGTCCATTCTTTACAAATAATCTCTTGGATTTTTTGCTGCATAATTTGCTTCTGTTCAAAAGTTCTTACAAATTCAATATTACCAAAGCACTGAGTTATATGTTTTACATCTAAAGTGGTCGGTTTGATAATCGGGTTTTGTATTGATAATATCTTTTCCTGCAAATTAGCCATGGTAATCGTCGTAACAGCAATTTTTTCGCCATGTAGTGAAGAATAATCTTTTGTTACCATTTCCATTGCGTGAGCTATCATATGCTCTCCTTGGCTTGCAGAATAGCTGCCTTTTGACATCACCATTCCAAGTCCTGAAATTAGTAGAACTTCCATAAGTAATAGGACCACTTTTCTACTTCTTTTAGTAAGTGCCGTATACTCTCTTAGCAAAATTTGCTCCAAATCGCGAACAAATGTAAAAGGTAATTCATTGTATTCTGTGCCAAGCAACAAATGAGATAGCAGCCAGTCAGCCTGAACTGTTGAACGACAAATGAAATCTGCAAATCCGCTTAATGTGAGGCGCAGTGGTGCATTGGCAAGTATGTCTATATCTATATATACTGCTCTTGGAAGATGTGCTTTGAACGATTTTTTATATCCATTTACTAATATTGAAGCATTTGCAGATGTATATCCATTCATAGAAGCGGCTGTTGGGAACGATATATAATCTTTTTTCTCGAGGTAGCTTGCATATTTGCAGATATCGTTAACGGTGCCGCTACCAAATGCAACTATTAAGTCACTGTCTTTTGCTTTGTTTCTAACTAGATTTACGGTTTCAAGAGAGGCAGCTCTGCTTGGTGTCATGCAAGTAGCTGACACTGAGATCCAGGAAAACAACTTATGGATTCCAGTGTCACGCGCTGGAATGACAGGTGGAGCTGGAATAATTAAGTTAGGAATTTTATCAAATACGTTTTTGTTTAAAAGTTTTGCTGTATTTTCATCTGCAACTAGAAAGATGTCATTTCCGTGTCGTGTGCATATTTCATAGATATCATCAGCAAGGTGGTAATCTGTTATTACTTCCCTTAGAAAAGTTTGTTCGGCTTGATGTAATATTTGTTTTAAATAGTGCATAGAGTGTTTACAATATAGCAGTATAAGTATTTTAAGATTGACATGAAAATTGACCCTGTAGAGCTAACTAGAAAATTGATCTCTTTTGAGAGTATAACACCAGAAGACAGCGGGGCAATAGAGTATATAGCAACAATCTTCAAGAAGAGTGGCTTTGATTGTGAAATTTTAGAGTTTGGTGATAAAGTTAAAAATCTTTATGCGAAATATATAAATGGAGTACCAAATTTGTGCTTTGCTGGGCATGTTGATGTTGTGCCACCAGGTCAATTAAAAGATTGGGCATTTGGTCCATTTAATCCAGAAGTGAGGGATGGAATGTTATATGGAAGAGGGGCCGCTGATATGAAAAGCGGAGTAGCTGCATTTATTGCTGCTATGGTAAATTTGATTGCAGAGAAGTTTCAATTTAATGGTTCGATAAGTGCATTGATTACCAGTGCTGAAGAAAGCATGGAAGAATATGGAACAAAGGCAGTTTTGGAATGGATGAAAAGTAAGCAGAAAAAGATAGATTTTTGTGTAGTTGCCGAACCAACCAGTAGTGAGAAATTAGGTGATACCATAAAAATAGGCAGAAGAGGTTCTGTAACATTTGAATTAATTTGCCATGGAAAACAAGGGCACGTTGCCTACCCAGACCTAGCAGATAATCCAATATATAAGGTAATATCGATATTGAGTAAGGTAAAAAATACTACTTTTGATCATGGTAATAAATATTTTCAGCCTTCACATTGCGAAGTTACTACTATCGATGTTGGAAATAATACTAGCAATCTAATACCTGGTTCAGCAACTACACGTTTTAACATTCGATATAACAATGAACAAACACCGGGTGGCTTATATAAGCTGATTGATGAAATATGCTCTAGTGTAACTAGCGATTATAAACTTTCTGTGCATAGCAGCAGGGACGTTTTCCTCTCTACTCCCGATAGAAATACTGATATTATGCTTGATGCGATAAATAAAGTTACCAGTATTGATGCTGTGCTGAGCACAAGTGGTGGCACATCTGACGCTGCGTTTATCAAAGATGTTTGTCCAGTGATTGAATTTGGTATAATCAACAAAACCGCACATCAGACAAATGAATGCGTATTAGTAGACGATGTACACAAGTTAACAGCTATATATAAGGAGTTTATAGAAAATTATTTCAATCCCACTAATAAAATATTGAATCAGGTCAACGTAGTTAGTAGTATATCTAGCGGTCCATTGTTAGCTTAGATGTAATCAGATCTCTTGCATAACTGTTGTTTGAATAACAACTGGTGTCATTCCAGCAAAATGTGTCAAGTAAGTTTTTTCGTTTCTATAGCTACTTGGATGACAAAAAAAGAAATACTAGACTTTATACCTTTTGCACTCAAATTCACATAAATCATGAATTATGCACGTTTCACACGAAGGTTTCTGTGCTTTGCAAACATATCTACCATGCAAAACTAGCCAATGATGAGCATAAAGCAGGTATTTTTTGGGAACCACATTTAAAAGAGATTGCTCTGTTTTAAACACATCTTTTTCTTTCACAAGCCCAACTCTATTGCTCACTCTAAAAACGTGAGTATCAACTGCCAATGTTGGAATGCCAAGCCCCGAATTTAAGAACACATTAGCGCTCTTTCTCCCCACTCCAGGCAAAGACACCAAATCATCGAAATCAGTAGGCACTTTGCTATTGTGCCACTCAATCAATATTTTGCCGAGCCCGATTATATTTTTTGCTTTGGAATTATATAAACCAATACTGCTTATGCATTTTCTCAGCTCACTCTGCCCAAAGCTCAGCATTTTTTCTGGCGTATCAGCAATGTCAAATAGTTCTCTTGTAATTTTGTTAACGCTTACATCAGTTGTCCGTGCTGATAAAACTATCGCAACCAATAATGTAAAATGATTGGTGTAATTTAGCTCTATTTTTGGCGCAGGATTTGATTGTTGAAACTTTTCAAATATTAGTTCTACTTTTTTTGAGTCCATTTCATTTACCACACCTCTTTTAAATATTTAAACGAAAAACCCCTCTTTCCCATCATATAAATACAATTTGTCCATTCTCACCACGTCAAAATTGTGTTCTTCGAGTTTGATTAGCAAGTTATTTACATCACTATTTGTAATAGCTTGCTTTTCATTATTTGCGATAAACCTACAGGTTATTTGGTCACTTGAAGGTTTTGAGTTTCCTGGCCAAATCGCAAGTCCTTTTGAGTATATTGCTATAATTTGCGGATTACTTGATTCAAATAATCCTACTATTTGATCAAAATTACTGGATTTGTCCCAAGCGAGAGTTATATCACTACCCACTAGCTTTTTAACTTTGTAATCTTGTTCGTAATTGTCTTGTACTTTATTTATTTTACTATCCAAATTTATTTTACTATCCGAACCACTGCCAATTATAAGCTCAGCAGGTTTCTTTCCTAAATTATCTATAACAGCTTCTGCAAATTCTTTGGTACCAACTTTCTGTTTACTTCTTTTCTCCTTATACAAATCGGCAGTGTGTATTCCATCCTCCAAAGTCTTGAGCCATGCATCGTAGATTAGTTTTGCAGTACCCACTTGACCTATGTAAATTAGCATATGCACTGCAGCATTTAAAAGACCAGAAGGATTGGCTATGTTTTTTCCTGCAATATCAGGGGCAGAACCGTGCACTGCTTCAAACATTGCGTATTCATTTCCGATGTTGCTACTTCCGGCAAGCCCCACAGATCCAGAGGTTTGTGCGACTATATCTGATAATATGTCGCCATATAAGTTCTCGGTTACTATAACATCGAAATTCTCCGGTTCTGTGGCAACACGTGCCATTCCAATATCAACTATATAATGTTCTGCCTTTATGTCCTGGTATTCCTTTGCAATGCGATCAAACGCGGCATGGAAAGTTCCGTCAGTCATTTTCATGATGTTATCTTTAGTCAGGCAAGTTACTTTTTTTCTGTTGTGTTTTTTCGCGTATTCAAAAGCGTACCTGCATATCTTCTCTGAGCCAGACCTAGTAATAATTTTAGTGCATTGGTAAGAGTCACCAGTGAGCCTATGCTCTATTCCGGTGTAAACGTCCTCTTCATTTTCGCGTATTACTACGATATCAAACTTATCGAATTTATTTTCTATAACAGGATGATATGAAATGCATGGTCTGATATTTGCATACAACCCTAGATTTTTTCTGAGTGCAACGTTTAAGCTTTTGTGGCCTTTACCTTGAGGAGTTGTTGTCGGAGATTTTAATAATATTTTTGTCCTTTCAATTGATTCCCAACCACTTGGAGAAATTCCGTGAGACCATTCTTTACTGTAAACACGCTCCCCTATTTCAATAATATCTATTGAGATTTCCGCTTCTGCTTCGCGCAATATCGACAGCACCGCTTCCATGATTTCTGGTCCGATACCGTCGCCATATGCAACTGTGATTGGTGTTGACATAACTTCCCTAGTTATAAATGATTTAATATTAATTTAAATAATAGAGTGGCACAAGTAGCTAATATTACCCAAGTTAGTATATTTACGGTTATTTAATAACGTATTTTTATATTACATGATGATATTATGAAATATAGGTGGGGTTATGAATACTGAAATAAATGTTAAAGTAAATTATGTAGGATTTACAAGGCGTATTGTAGCAGAAATACTTGACCTCATCATATTTTCCCCTCATTTTATCTTCGGTTTTATCTATGGTGTATTCATCGTATCATTACAAGATCAAGATAAAGACTCTTTTCAGGAACTTGCACAACTAGCAACAGAAATACCATTTATAGTTTCTACAGTGATCGCAACATTAGTACTAACAATATCCAAAATATTAATGGTAACAAAACTTGGTGGTACCCCAGGAAAACTATTGTGTGGTATGCATATTAAAGATGCTAATACATTTACAAATGTTACCCTTATGCAAGCAACAATAAGATGTATTTCTAAGAACCTGTACATGATCTCAAGAAAGGAATAAACTAAGAGATAATATATATAAGTTAGGATATATGAGGAGTTTATACCCAAGTGATATAAGTCGGGAAAGATTTGAGATTATGTTACCAGATCTAGAGTCCTGTAGAAAAAAAACAAAACCAAGGAAACTTGATTTGTATGATGTATTTTGTGGAGTGTTATACGTTCTGAAAAGCGGTTGTCAGTGGAGAATGCTACCAAAAGAGTTTCCAAAATGGCGCAATTGTTACGACTATTTTAAGAAGTGGAGTGAAAAACCAGATGCAGATAAAGAAAGTGTTCTGGAGCTGGTGTTAAAAAAAAATAGTTGGCGTGGTCCGACAAAACAATGGTCGGAAAGAAAAAACCAGCTTCTGCATAATTGATGCACAGAGTGTAAAAAATGCAGATACTGCTGAAGAAAAAGGCTATGATGCAGGCAAAAAGATTTCAGGAATAAAACGCCATATTGCAGTAGATACGCAAGGTTTGCCCCATGCAATTTATATAACAACAGCAGAGATAACTGACCGTAGCAGTGCTGTGAGAATGGTCGAAAATGCAAAAGAAAACCTCTCGGGAGTTAAAAATGTACTGGTTGATGCAGGCTATACTGGAGAGAATTTTGCAACTCAAATAAAAACGATTATTGGTGCAACCGTTGAAGTGATAAAAAGAAATGAATTACATTCCTTTGTTGTATTGCCCAAAAGATGGGTTGTGGAGCGATCTTTTGCTTGGTTAGAAAAATGTAGAAGATTGTGGAAAAATTGTGAGCGAAAACTCAATACTAGCCTACAAATGGTCGTTCTGGCTTTCACTGCCTTACTTCTGAAAAGATTATGAACAGGCTCTAAGGGAAGCATCTGGATTATTTTTCGCTTTTTGCTTCATCTGCATTATCATGGTTATACTTTTCTATATCTTTTAATTGTGCTAATTTTATTTTTGTTTGCAGTATTTGATCAACGCAAACAGACTTTTTACGATAAAATTGTAAAAACAGTAGTGATAGACTATAAGTCTAGTTGATATTTTTCTTTATAGGTAGTACATGGATAAAAAAGTAAACTACTCAACGATGACAAGACGTACTCTAGCATTTATAGTTGATTGTATTTTATTTATCGCAATACCATTTGGTTTAATGGCGGTGGGTTTCTCACTTACACACGCAATACAAGGGATCATGGGTGCAATAATTGTAATCACCACGATTGTATTTTCTTTATTTTTAATGATATAGCTCTTTTCATAGAAGTCCGGATGTGATAAGATAAGGATAGACGATGATAAGGAGGTTGAGTGCCAGCAGCATATAGTTATGACTTAAGGAAAAAAGCAATGGAAGCGCTAGAGGAGGGAGGAAGCAGAGAAACAGTGGCAGCAAGATTTAAAATTGGACGAACTACTTTATGGGAGTGGCAGCAAAGAAGAAAAGAAACAGGAGACTTTCAATCAAAAAAACTTGGAAATGGAGGTTATAGCTCTTTTCATAGAAGTCCGGATGTGATAAGATAAGGATAGACGATGATAAGGAGGTTGAGTGCCAGCAGCATATAGTTATGACTTAAGGAAAAAAGCAATGGAAGCGCTAGAGGAGGGAGGAAGCAGAGAAACAGTGGCAGCAAGATTTAAAATTGGACGAACTACTTTATGGGAGTGGCAGCAAAGAAGAAAAGAAACAGGAGACTTTCAATCAAAAAAACTTGGAAATGGAGGTTACAATCACAAAATTACCGACTGGGATGCCTTTGCTAAATTTGCCAGAGAAAACGGAGGAAAGACTCTGTCGGAAATGGCTAAACTTTGGGGCAACGTTAGTATCCAAACGATCCACCTAGCTCTCAGAAAAATTGGATTTACGCGCAAAAAAAGACATATGGATACAAGGAAAGAAACGAAGAAAAACGTGCTGAATTCTTAAAAATTATAGCAACAAAAGAACCAGAAAACTTAGTTTATATAGATGAGTCTGGCATTGATAACACAGAGGACTATCCATATGGGTATTGCCAGAAAGGACAGCGGTTTTATGGCCTAAAATCTGGAAAGAAAACTCAACGAATCAGTATGGTTGCAGCCTTAAGTAGAAGAAAGATAGTTGCTCCATTAACCTTTGAAGGCCACTGTAATATGGATGTTTTTAATGGATGGTTTGAGCAATTTTTGACACCGATCTTGGAACCTGGACAGACTGTCATTCTTGACAATGCTACTTTTCATAAGTCTGGTAAGATTATCGAGCTTGCTAGAGGAGTTGGTGCAGAAATTTTGTATCTGCCGCCGTATTCTCCAGATTTCAACAAAATTGAGCATCATTGGTTTGCTATAAAAAACAGAGCTAGGAAAAACATTCCTCTATTCGAATCCTTTCGTCGTGCTGTTGATTCTGCCTTCCTATGACCTGTTCGGACTATTATGAGAAATACTATACAATCACAAAATTACCGACTGGGATGCCTTTGCTAAATTTGCCAGAGAAAACGGAGGAAAGACTCTGTCGGAAATGGCTAAACTTTGGGGCAACGTTAGTATCCAAACGATCCACCGAGCTCTCAGAAAAATTGGATTTACGCGCAAAAAAAGACATATGGATACAAGGAAAGAAACGAAGAAAAACGTGCTGAATTCTTAAAAATTATAGCAACAAAAGAACCAGAAAACTTAGTTTATATAGATGAGTCTGGCATTGATAACACAGAGGACTATCCATATGGGTATTGCCAGAAAGGACAGCGGTTTTATGGCCTAAAATCTGGAAAGAAAACTCAACGAATCAGTATGGTTGCAGCCTTAAGTAGAAGAAAGATAGTTGCTCCATTAACCTTTGAAGGCCACTGTAATATGGATGTTTTTAATGGATGGTTTGAGCAATTTTTGACACCGATCTTGGAACCTGGACAGACTGTCATTCTTGACAATGCTACTTTTCATAAGTCTGGTAAGATTATCGAGCTTGCTAGAGGAGTTGGTGCAGAAATTTTGTATCTGCCGCCGTATTCTCCAGATTTCAACAAAATTGAGCATCATTGGTTTGCTATAAAAAACAGAGCTAGGAAAAACATTCCTCTACTCGAATCCTTTCGTCGTGCTGTTGATTCTGCCTTCCTATGACCTGTTCGGACTATTATGAGAAATGCTATACCATGTATATTTCATATATTCATGCTAGTAAAATTTGGCGGCACTCCAGGACACTTGTTATTTAGCATGCGTGTAAAAGACAAAGATACATTTGAGTCAATCACTACAATGCAAGCAATAAAAAGGACTATAGCTCTTTTTATAATTTATCGCATATCACTTTGTAATCCTATTTTATTCTTAGCTATACTAATCTTAGTTTTAGTGTGTGCAGTAGGTGATGAACATAAACAAGCTTTTCACGACAAAATTGCAAACACGGTAGTGATAGATTATAAACCTAGTTGATATTTTCCTTTAGCTGTCTGCCACCAAGGGTGTCATTCCAGTGTCACGCGCTAACTTAAGGTAAGTTGCCAATTTAACTATAAATATATTTTGGTAAATTCAAATTATTTTAGCTATAAGAGCGTTTTACTTTTTGCTCAGCATATCCATCATAACTGGCTTACTTTTAGTGATTCATGGAGTTAAAAAAGTCAGCATTGCTCTTTGTTAAAAGTAGTTTGTCACGTAAAAATTCCATTGCTTCAACAAGTCCCATAGGATTGAGTATCCTACGCACCACCCATATTTTATTTAGTATAGCCTTATCAACTAATAGCTCTTCCTTCCTTGTTCCGGATTTTGTAATATCAATAGCTGGAAATATACGTTTATCAGAAAGTTTTCTATCAAGTATGATCTCAGCATTTCCTGTACCTTTAAACTCTTCAAAAATAACTTCATCCATTTTTGAGCCAGTTTCTATAAGAGCTGTGGCGATTATAGTTAAAGAACCACCATTCTCAATATTACGAGCTGCTCCAAAAAAGCGTTTTGGTCTCTGCAGTGCGTTTGAATCTACACCACCAGTTAGAACTTTCCCAGACGAAGGAATAACCGCATTATAAGCACGTGCAAGTCTAGTAATATTGTCAAGTAGAATTACCACATCTTTTTTATGCTCAACCATTCTTTTAGCTTTTTCTATTACTATTTCAGCAAGCTGTACGTGACGGTAAGCAGGCTCATCGAACGTAGAACTTACTACCTCACCTTTTACAGAACGTATCATATCTGTTACTTCTTCAGGTCTTTCATCTATAAGTAACACTATTAATTCTACTTCAGGGTGATTTATAGCTATAGAGTTAGCCATTTGCTGAAGCAATACAGTTTTTCCTGTGCGAGGTGGAGCAACTACTAACGCTCTTTGCCCTTTTCCAAGAGGAGCTACTATATCTATAGCACGCATGCTTAAGCCTTTTTTATCATCACCACTATTACACTCAAGTACTATGCTTTCCTCAGGATAAAGAGGAAGCAAATTATCAAAATGGACGTACTTTCTTAATTCACTTACTTCAGTAGAGTTTATACTTTGAACCTTAGTTAAAGTAAAATATCTTTCTTTATCACCAGGTGGCCTTATTTCTCCATATGCCATATCTCCTGTACGTAAATTAAACTTCTTTATTTGCCCGTTAGAAATATAAACATCATCGGTACTTGGGGCATAATTTGCACTTGCTGAACGTAAGAAACCAAAACCATCAGGCAATATTTCCACTATTCCACTCCCTGTGGTTATGCCTCCTTCTTCACTCATTTTCTTCATTAAGCTGAATATTATTTCCTGCTTTAGCATTCTACCATTGCTTTTACCGTTAGTTAAAATTTTTCTTTCTTCAGCTAACTCTAACAATTCTTCTGCTGTTTTCTCTTTTAATTCGCTCAGATCTAATGTTTTTCTGTTTTTCTCAGTACCTTCGTTGACCATCTGTTTTACTGTATCGTTATTGCAAATTTGCTCACTTTTTTCAGGTTGAGCTGTAACCTTTCCTTCTGCCAAAACATCTCCATTGATTGTTGTCATAATCCTCCAAAAATTTTAATTGATGCTTACTAGCCTAAAATGTGACTATAAGATAATAAATTAGGCTGAGTTAGTTTCAGTGCGTATTAAGCTTAATTATCATTAAACCCCGTACTTTACTTACATTATACTAATAAACACTAGCAAGTCAAGTTAATTTAATGTTAACAAAGCACAAAAATTTGAGGATTTTCAATAGCTATTCTTTATATTTTTTTAACCTTTCTTGCTTCTCCTCTTCTACTTTTGCTTTTTCCACTTCTGCTTCTAAATTTTCTTGACTACATAAGCCGAGTAGTACAGGATCTTGGGGTTTTATATTTTGCATGTTATGATGAGATCCATCTCTTACCTGCTCAACTGTGTAATTTGTTGTACTAATTAATTTAGCTATAACGTTATTGTCCAAGATAGGAAATTTTTTTACTAAATAATAAATCGCATCAGGTTTATCTCTACGCCTTGCCGTAGAGGCAAAGCCAAGAATGCTACCAATCGCTTTACTCCTTTTTTTTATATTTTTTATAATCAAATTTGGTACACGGTTTGGATTTTTTTTGCAATCATCGATTTCTTTTTCAGTAATTACTCCAGAAATAATAGGGTTATATTTTTCGACTTCTATTTCCTCATCAGCTATGTCTTGTACTTCTTCAAGGGCCAATCTGCAACATTGTGCTATTTGATTAAAAGTTAAACCAGTGTTGTCTACTAACCAAGCAGCTATTTGCACTAGAAACTGTTTATTTCTATCGTTATTGCCCTTAGAAGATTCCATTGACATCAAAAAAGCATCTCCCATTTAAAGTATCCCTTACTGTTATACAGAGCTAAAATATAAACTATTAAAACTAAAAAAGCATTAATTTTGTCATCCAATAACTTTTTGTTTGTCACTTCCCACCTCTTAAGTTAATTAAATGCGCTTACCTTTAAGCATATTTCAAACAAAATATTTCCCCCTTCCTAAGAGCCTGTTCATAATCTTTTCAGAAGTAAGGCAGTGAAAGCCAGAACGACCATTTGTAGGCTAGTATTGAGTTTTCGCTCACAATTTTTCCACAATCTTCTACATTTTTCTAACCAAGCAAAAGATCGCTCCACAACCCATCTTTTGGGCAATACAACAAAGGAATGTAATTCATTTCTTTTTATCACTTCAACGGTTGCACCAATAATCGTTTTTATTTGAGTTGCAAAATTCTCTCCAGTATAGCCTGCATCAACCAGTACATTTTTAACTCCCGAGAGGTTTTCTTTTGCATTTTCGACCATTCTCACAGCACTGCTACGGTCAGTTATCTCTGCTGTTGTTATATAAATTGCATGGGGCAAACCTTGCGTATCTACTGCAATATGGCGTTTTATTCCTGAAATCTTTTTGCCTGCATCATAGCCTTTTTCTTCAGCAGTATCTGCATTTTTTACACTCTGTGCATCAATTATGCAGAAGCTGGTTTTTTCTTTCCGACCATTGTTTTGTCGGACCACGCCAACTATTTTTTTTTAACACCAGCTCCAGAACACTTTCTTTATCTGCATCTGGTTTTTCACTCCACTTCTTAAAATAGTCGTAACAATTGCGCCATTTTGGAAACTCTTTTGGTAGCATTCTCCACTGACAACCGCTTTTCAGAACGTATAACACTCCACAAAATACATCATACAAATCAAGTTTCCTTGGTTTTGTTTTTTTTCTACAGGACTCTAGATCTGGTAACATAATCTCAAATCTTTCCCGACTTATATCACTTGGGTATAAACTCCTCATATATCCTAACTTATATATATTATCTCTTAGTTTATTCCTTTCTTGAGATCATGTACAGGTTCTAAGGTATAGTATAACTCAGTTAAACATATGTTCCTATTTAAGATTAGAGAATTAAATTTTAAGTTAATATATTGTAATATTATATATATTAGCTAATAAAGCAACAGGTTTACAAGCATTAAATTATCACTATTCTATAATTAACCATTAATTAACAGGGTTTAAAATGAATGTTAAAAATTTTTTCACTAAAGTAACCGTTGTCCTTTTAGCTTGCTTGTTAATCTTCATGGGAATTGGCAACCTTTTATCAGGTGATGATGAAAAAGAAGAGGTAGCTAGGGTTGGAAAAGAAGTTATAACGTCAGATGAGTATAAGTCACTATATCAAAATTATGAAAAGCAAATTTCTGGATCTGATGCGAGTAGAGAACAAGTAAAAAAGCTAAAATATAATTTGCTTAACGCACTTATAGAGCAAAAACTATTGTTTAACCTAATTAGTGAGCTGGGGTTGACAGTTGGAGAAGAGTCTATAAAAAACCATATTAAAAACACCAAATACTTTCAAAATGATAAAGGCGAATTTGACAAAAATAAATTCCATGAAACGCTAAATGACCTGCATATGACAGAGAAAGAGTATATAGCAAAGCTAGAGAAAGTCCTGCCTGCAATGATGTTCATGACTTCATTATTTAAAGATAATTATCCGGTGACTTTTGGCGAGAAAATTGATGAGCAGATATACAAAAGTCGCTACCAAACTAGAGTAGTTGATATTGTTAAAATAACTGAAGATGCAGTTACAAACATTCCTGAACCAGATGATCAAGCCTTGCTTGATTTGTATGAAAGAAATCAATCCCATTTTTATTATCCTGAGTATCGAACTGCGCAATATATTTCCCTAGACCAAAAGTATTTTGAAGATCAAATCAAGATCTCAGATGAAGAAGTTGATGGTATAATAGAACAACAAGAACTTAAAGATCAAAGAGATATATTCAATGTAATATTTTCTACCAAAGAAGAAGCTGAGACAGCAAGAAGAGCATTTGAGGAGGGTAAAACAAGCTTTGAACAGATAGTAGAAGAGTTTGGCAAAACAAAACTTGAGGAAACTAGAGTAAATAATATAACTAAGGATTTTTTACCAGAAGACGTGAGAGAGAAGGTATTTGCTCTCAAAGTAGGTGAAGTAAGTGAAGTTTTAGCAAGCAGTTTTGGTTGGCACATAGTAAAAGTGGAAAGTGCGCATCAAATCTCTGATGAAGACTTAGTTGATTTAAAACAAGATATAAAGTCAGTTTTAACTAACCAAAAGTCTTTTGAAAGAGTCAATGATTTCATAAACCAAGTGAACTATAAAATATACAATGGTTCAACAATTGAAGAAATATTGAATGAATATAATTTACCTATGCAAACTATTGGTCCAGTAGATGCGAGTGGAAAAGATCAACTCGGTAATAGCGTAGGAGATTCTGGTGATTTGATTTCTTTTATTTTTTCGCGAGAAAAGGATCAGAAAGGTTATTTTAAGGGCGTTGGGGACGCTGTTGTTAGTGTAAAAATCGTCGATATCGTTCCACCCAAATTGCAAAGTTTTGAAGAAGGCAAGGCATTAGCGGTAGAGCTTTGGCGTAGTGAGTTTATAAAAGAAAGAATGTTTAAATTTGGGCAAGAGGTTGCAGTTCAACTAAGAGAAAAAACAGATTTGGAAGAAATTCAAGGTGTGGAATTAGTTAAAGGTCAGCAGATACACCGCAATGAAGTGGATCAACAAAACTACCCCTTTTCTTTTGTAGAAGAGATTTTCAATATGAGAACAACTGGTTCAGTGACAGATCCTATTCAATACAATAATGAAATTATAATAGGTGTTCTAAAAGAAATGCATTCATCAAATGGCAAATTAAACACGCTTGACACCGGAAAACATGTGATGATATCGCTAAAAGAGCAATTAATTAGCTATCTGGAATCAAAGTATAAAGTCGAAGTTAATCACGCTATACTTGATGATATATAATCAAAAATCTTATAAGTTGCTTCAAACGCATCCAGTGCCCAGACACTGGGATCCAGGAATTTTATTAAGTTGGTAAGCATAAAAGTAGCCGTTTTATGTTAAAATACAACGTTTTAATGATTAAAAAAAGGCTGGATTCCAGACTGGAATGACACCATTTGCTGTGCAATTTACCTTCAAAAATGAATGTTTGTATAGCTGTGCGCCCGGCACTGCCCTACATTATTGGTAATTATATTATAAGGTGCAAAAGTTGTATAATTCATTTGACTTAAAATGGCTCATTGTATAAAATTGTAACTAATATATGAATAAAGGTTAACATGGCAGTTAAAATAAGGTTGGCGAGGTTTGGCGCAAAGAAACGTCCTTTTTATAGGATAGTTGTAGCTGACTCACGAGCACCAAGGGATGGGCGTTTTATTGAGAAAATAGGACAATATGATCCAATGTTACCAAAAGACAATAAAAATCGTGTTGTGGTGAAAGCTGATAGATTAAAACATTGGCTAAGTGTAGGCGCGCAGGCAACTGAAAGAGTACTGTGGTTTATCAAAAAAGGCATAGTAACTTTAGAAACAGAACCAAAGAAAACAGAAAAGAAGGAAGTAGAGAACGAGAAAGCACAAGGGCAAGAGGCATAAGTCTCTTAAAATGCTAATAACAAACAGCGATAAATTAGACGATATTGTATCTTCTGATTTGTCAGCTATGAATGACTTTGTCTTCAAAAATGTCAATGATGAAGATGCCAAGCTTGCTACTGATATTATATCTCATCTTGTTAGGTCAGGTGGAAAAAAAATAAGGCCTAAACTAGTTTTTATTATATGTAAAATGCTAAACTATTCTGGGGAGAATAGGATCAACGTTGCTGCATCGGTAGAGTTTATACATAATGCTACTTTACTTCATGATGATGTGCTCGATGAAAGTGAGGCACGCCATGGAGTTAAAACAGCGAATAAAATTTGGGGAAATAAATCGAGCATTTTAGTTGGTGATCTATTGTTGACTCTAGCATTTAGATGGCTTATAGAGTGTGGAAATTTAAATATTCTCTCTATTTTATCTAAAGCATCGCATTTACTTGTGAAGGGTGAAATAAAGCAGATGACAACACGTTTTGACCCCCACACAGTCAGGGAAAATTATTTTGATATCATTGGAGAAAAGACAGCATCTTTATTTTCTGCATGCTGTGAAGCTGCATCAACAGTATCTGGTGCAACAAATGACGAAACAGAGAGGCTAAAGAATTTTGGTTTTAATTTTGGTATGGCATTTCAAATAGTTGATGATATGCTCGATTATACTGCTAATCAAGGCACTTCTGGAAAGCAAATCGGAAAAGACTTTTTCGAAGGTAAAATCACCTTACCTGCTATTATAGCATACGAAAAGGGCAGTCCAGCAGAGCAAAAATTCTGGGAAAAATGCTTTTCTTCAGCTAGACACAATTTTGACCAAGCATTACACTATATTAATCACCATAATGCCATTCAGCTTTCTATGGAAAAAGCTAGACACTACATTAATATGGCGCTAAATGATATTAGTACTTTTTCTGATTCTTTTTATAAAACTACTTTAATTAACTTTTTAAATGCGAGCATAGAAAGACGAATGTAGCTGGCGCTTGATATTTTCAGATTAATTGTTATATATTTATTAGATTCTTAAGGGTAATGATATGTCAGATAGCAGTAAGGAGAAAAAGAAGAAGTTTGCTGATATGGTAAGTAGGCAGAAAGGTAACGACCAACAAAGTGATAACCATAAGCAAACTGATGATTTAAATGAAGATCTCAATACATTAAAAGAACGTGCAGCCCAGCTTGAAGATCATTTACGCCGTGCTGTTGCAGATAATGAAAACGTCAAACGTATAATGCAAAAGCAAATTAGCGATGCAAGTGACTACGCAGTCACAAAATTTGCACGTGATATGATCGACTCGTGCGACAATTTAAAAAAAGTAATGGAAATTTTGAAAGACGGTGATCCTGTTCATGAAGGAATCAAAGTAGCTTATCAAAAAATTATAAATGATCTAAAAAAACATGAAATAGAAGAAGTAGACCCACTTGGTGAGCTTTTTGACAGTAATTTACACCAAGCTGTTGTGGAAAGAGAAGACAATGAAAAAGAGCCTGGCACCATTGTAGAGGTACTACAAACTGGTTATACTATCAAAAATAGGTTGCTCCGTCCTGCAATGGTTATTATTTCTAAGAAATCTGCTGATTGTGGAAGCGATTAGCGAAACACATGAGGTAAATGTATAATGACAAGTATTGTCTTTTCAGGTATCCAGCCAAGTGGCGTACTACATTTAGGTAATTATCTTGGTGCAATCAAACAGTGGATAGACTTACAGGATAAATACAAATCTCTTTTTTGTATTGTCGACCTACACGCAATCACAGCAAATAAGCTTCCCGCAAGTGAATTAAAAAGTAATATTTTCAAAACAGCAGCAGCTTATATTGCATGTGGAATAGATCCAGAAAAGTCCATTATTTTTAGTCAGTCCACAGTTAGCGGTCATGCAGAACTGGGCTGGCTGCTTGGATGCTATACACCAATTGGTTGGCTTAATCGCATGACTCAATTTAAGGATAAAGCTGGCAGCGATAAACAAAAAGCCTCTCTTGGATTATATAGTTATCCAGTACTTATGGCTGCAGATATATTGTTGTATCAAACTAAATACGTTCCTGTTGGTGATGATCAAAAACAGCATTTGGAGCTTGCACGTGATATTGCATCAGCTTTTAACAATCATTATAAGCTGGATCATTTCATCGTACCTGAAATCTTAACTTTGGATTGCACATCAAGGATAATGAGCTTAAGAGATGGTACAAGCAAGATGAGTAAATCTGATCCTTCAGAACATTCGTGCATTAACCTTGATGATACGGATGACTTAATTGTCAAAAAAATAGAAAAAGCAAAAACAGATTCAATTCTAGGCTTTGCTACTTTAGAGTGCCGACCAGAAATAAGCAATTTGATAAACATTTATTCAGTGCTTAGTAATGTAAATGTGGAAAAAGTATGTGAAGAAGTGAACAAACATGACATGAAGCACTTCAAAAAAGAGTTAGCTGATTTAATTATCAGTGTTATATCACCCATACGTGAGAGAATGAATGATCTTTTAAAAGACCAATTCCATTTACATGAAATATTAAAAAAAGGTACAAAGAAAGCAGCAGAAATTGCAACCCATAATATAAAAGAAATCAAGGATATTATTGGATTTGCTCAATATCTGTAAGGCTCCAAAGTGTAGGTATAAATAAATCAGGAAATTTTGTTCACTTTTTTTGTCATCTAAGTAGCTTGACACTGAAATCCAGAAAAAAGGACGATGTCATGCAAGTAGCTGACACTGGAATGAGCTTATCGTCATACCACTGTGAACCGTCATACCGCGATTCATTCGCGGTATCTCAGCCGCTAACAAGTAGCGGGATGACGGTTTTTCAAATTGTCGGTAAATCTAAGTCAGTTTAGCTATAGGCAGCAATTTTCTGTATTTATTTTCAGTTGAAGAAAGCTCAAATGAAAAATTGTGTTTTGCTAAAAATCACAGAATGCAGTCTGGTTACAAAATTCTCTAATGGTCTTAAATAAAACTTCCAGTGAATGATTGTCAGACATATTGTGCTCTGCTGATTTTATTAAGTGTACTTCAACATCGGTTGACTTGATTTTTTCAGCTAAATTCAATGAAGTTTGATAAGGAACATCTTTATCATTAATGCTATGCAGTAAGCGCACAGGACAGTTTATATCTATTGTCTCTTTATTTAAAAGAAGGTTCTTTCTGCCATCTTCGATCAAATTTTTAGTTATTTTGTATGTACAATGCTCTGAAGTGAAATCTATTACACCGTTAGAATCTAGTTCTTCTTTTTGCTTGCCTGACAATTGCTTGAATATCAAATCTTCAGTAAAATCAGGAGCAGACGATATGCCGATTAATGCTGCAATTTTTTCTGGAAATTGAAGGGCAGTGAGCAGCATCAGCCATCCCCCCATACTTGAACCTATAATTATTTGTTTACCGCTAGTTAATTCACTCATCACTTTAGCACAATTTTTTTGCCAATCACTTATCGTGTAATCAATGAAATCACCACTTGAATGACCGTGACCAAAATAATCAAACAGTACAAGTGCTATATCGTTTTCTTGGCAAAATTTGTAAATAGCAGTTGCTTTAGTTCCATCCATATTAGATGCAAATCCACCGAAAAAAACTATAGAAGCTTTCTTTCCTTGTAGCTTTCGATATGCTATGTGACCATTATTTCCATCAAACAATTTACAATAATCCATACTACTTTGGCAAAGCAACCGGACTATCGCTCATCGAACGCAAATAGCTGACTAGATCTGCAATCTCTTGTGGATTGGAAACACCTGCAAATGCCATACGTGTACCTTTTATATAGGCTTTTGGGTTCTTTAAAAAGGCAAATAGCTCCTCATACTCCCATTTTCCACCTCTTTCAAGCACTGCTTTTGAGTAATTGAATGAGTTGCCAAGATGAGCCTTTTTGTTTCCAACTACGTTCCATAAATTTGGTCCTACTTTATTCATTCCACCTTTCTCAAAGCTATGGCAAGCTATACATTTTTTCGCTGCTGATTTACCTTTCTCAAAGCTAGCATTCTGCATGAGCGCTCCAATATCAAGCGCCACTTGCTCGATTTTTTGCTGGGACTCATTGCTGCCAGCAGCTACTATCGTTTGGTGTTCAATCTTATATTCCTCTGGACTGTAAAGCATATCAACTACATTGCTAACTATCATAATGATTAGCCCAGAAAGTAAAATCGATGCTGCAATCTTATTAAGCTCCACAGTTAATTTTTATCAAGTAATGTTACTTGAATTATGCAAATATTTTCGCAAATAGCAACCAATTACCTTGAAGCTCGCTAAAGATGAGAGTCTCTATAGCTGACCCAAGAAAGGTTTTCCTACGTCCATACCGCCGCGAACCGTCATACCGCCGCGGTATCTCTTAGCCGCTAACAAGTAGCTGGATGACGATTGTCAGGGTGTAATCCCAGTGTCTCTATGATGTCATCCCAGTGCTTGACACTGGGATGGCTTTGTTGCATCGCACCTTATGCGGTAGTATGATTATGCATATTGATACTCCTATAAAAAATTTGGATTGTTGAATTTACCATTTTTAAAATCCATCAGGATTCTAACAGTTTCTGGGTTATCTTCAAATAAGTATTTGCCTCTGGTTTTACTATCGTCTTTTCGTATTTTAATTTGACCATTATTGATTCTATCATAAAGCCAATGATTAGTAACTTTGAGGATTTTTGCGATTTGTGAGACAGTAAGGTAGCCAGGCACTTTAAGGGGATGTGATTGATGCTTTTCTCGCATAATATTATTTTTTAATCGAATCGTTTTTACTGTGCTTTCTAATACGGTATTTTTCATGGGAGAGCGATGACCCTGCTTTTCTAAGTACTTAGCAATTTCTGTATCTGTTTTGCCTTCTTTACTTAACTTTATTATAGATTGCTCCATTTCTGTTGCCGTGGTCAATTCGTAAAAAGAGTTTACTGGAATGCGAACATGAGAAGTAGTAGTGTCTCCACCATGCCATATAATACGTATTTGCAAGCAATCGCGTCTGATCCGGTGTGTTACAACTTTATCAATTAGACAACGAAGAAAGGATTTCTGTTGCTAACGTGAAAGAACTGACTGATGCCAAATTTCAGGTAATTTCTTACCTACATCTAAAAATACTGTTTTCAGTTTCTCAGAACCTGTACATGATCTCAAGAAAGGAATAAACTAAGAGATAATATATATAAGTTAGGATATATGAGGAGTTTATACCCAAGTGATATAAGTCGGGAAAGATTTGAGATTATGTTACCAGATCTAGAGTCCTGTAGAAAAAAAACAAAACCAAGGAAACTTGATTTGTATGATGTATTTTGTGGAGTGTTATACGTTCTGAAAAGCGGTTGTCAGTGGAGAATGCTACCAAAAGAGTTTCCAAAATGGCGCAATTGTTACGACTATTTTAAGAAGTGGAGTGAAAAACCAGATGCAGATAAAGAAAGTGTTCTGGAGCTGGTGTTAAAAAAAAATAGTTGGCGTGGTCCGACAAAACAATGGTCGGAAAGAAAAAACCAGCTTCTGCATAATTGATGCACAGAGTGTAAAAAATGCAGATACTGCTGAAGAAAAAGGCTATGATGCAGGCAAAAAGATTTCAGGAATAAAACGCCATATTGCAGTAGATACGCAAGGTTTGCCCCATGCAATTTATATAACAACAGCAGAGATAACTGACCGTAGCAGTGCTGTGAGAATGGTCGAAAATGCAAAAGAAAACCTCTCGGGAGTTAAAAATGTACTGGTTGATGCAGGCTATACTGGAGAGAATTTTGCAACTCAAATAAAAACGATTATTGGTGCAACCGTTGAAGTGATAAAAAGAAATGAATTACATTCCTTTGTTGTATTGCCCAAAAGATGGGTTGTGGAGCGATCTTTTGCTTGGTTAGAAAAATGTAGAAGATTGTGGAAAAATTGTGAGCGAAAACTCAATACTAGCCTACAAATGGTCGTTCTGGCTTTCACTGCCTTACTTCTGAAAAGATTATGAACAGGCTCTTAGAAGAATACAAGCGTAGACTTTCAGAGATTAAAAAATCACCATTAGATCAAAAAAGTGACTTTCTTGAGAAAAAAGAAGATCAATTAAACTGTGGCATTGCAAGGCTTATTGATGGCTATACTCAAGGATACATCAATGAAGAAGAGTTTAAACCAAGAATTAAAGCAATGAAACAAACCTTACAAATGATCGGAGAGCAAAAGAAAAAGATATTTGATCAAAAAAGACTTGAACAAGACTTAACTCTAGTGGTAACTACTTTAGAAGAGTTTTCTTCTAGCGTTAACTCAAGTCTTGATAACGCAGATTGGCTAACTAGACGTGATATCATTAGAACATTAGTTAAGCGAATTGAGATTAACCATGAAGACGTGCATATCGTGTTTCGAGTAAAAGAGCTGCCAGACTCTTTCACACACAGTGGAAAAGCGGACCAAAGTTTATTGCAACATTGTTGCAGGAGTCAAACCAAGATCACTATCAATGACTACAATATTATCAGCTTTCCAGCCAAGGTCAATTGCTCTTTGTTTCAGTGCATACTGCAGCTCCAGACTCTCTTGATTGCTCAATGCTTGGTGAGGTGTTGATTGTCTGATGTATAGCTCTTTTCATAGAAGTCCGGATGTGATAAGATAAGGATAGACGATGATAAGGAGGTTGAGTGCCAGCAGCATATAGTTATGACTTAAGGAAAAAAGCAATGGAAGCGCTAGAGGAGGGAGGAAGCAGAGAAACAGTGGCAGCAAGATTTAAAATTGGACGAACTACTTTATGGGAGTGGCAGCAAAGAAGAAAAGAAACAGGAGACTTTCAATCAAAAAAACTTGGAAATGGAGGTTACAATCACAAAATTACCGACTGGGATGCCTTTGCTAAATTTGCCAGAGAAAATGGAGGAAAGACTCTGTCGGAAATGGCTAAACTTTGGGGCAACGTTAGTATCCAAACGATCCACCGAGCTCTCAGAAAAATTGGATTTACGCGCAAAAAAAGACATATGGATACAAGGAAAGAAACGAAGAAAAACGTGCTGAATTCTTAAAAATTATAGCAACAAAAGAACCAGAAAACTTAGTTTATATAGATGAGTCTGGCATTGATAACACAGAGGACTATCCATATGGGTATTGCCAGAAAGGACAGCGGTTTTATGGCCTAAAATCTGGAAAGAAAACTCAACGAATCAGTATGGTTGCAGCCTTAAGTAGAAGAAAGATAGTTGCTCCATTAACCTTTGAAGGCCACTGTAATATGGATGTTTTTAATGGATGGTTTGAGCAATTTTTGACACCGATCTTGGAACCTGGACAGACTGTCATTCTTGACAATGCTACTTTTCATAAGTCTGGTAAGATTATCGAGCTTGCTAGAGGAGTTGGTGCAGAAATTTTGTATCTGCCGCCGTATTCTCCAGATTTCAACAAAATTGAGCATCATTGGTTTGCTATAAAAAACAGAGCTAGGAAAAACATTCCTCTATTCGAATCCTTTCGTCGTGCTGTTGATTCTGCCTTCCTATGACCTGTTCGGACTATTATAAGAAATGCTATAAATTATTGCTTCGCGTGCTAAGTGTTGTGCTGTGATCAACTCTGATGTGCTCATCGATAACCTCCTTAGATATTAATAATATATTTTCTAAAACTTCTGATTTAAAACGCTGAGACATTCGCTGCCACAGTTGATATGGTTTGCATGGCATAATAATTTATACTCCTTTGCTAAAGAAACAAATTCGTATAATGACGCTCGTGTTAACTTGCTGGTGAGAAAATCTTGCTTACTGGCTAAATTAGTAGCAGAAAACGGAATACGCAGAATGATGTTATTACGATAAATAACAAATACATTACCACCACAATGAGCTCTTGAACTGATAGAGGATATAGGAAAAGTTCTACCAAATAGCGGATGTGTTGGATCTGTAACTATAATCTCGTTAGTGACTTGATTATTGAATGGGGTATTAAGGTGATTGATCGTATGATCACAAAATATCTGCAGCAGAGATATCAAGTATTACCGACAAATTGCTACCAGTAATCAATGAATGGCGCAGTCGTCCGCTGCAATCTGTATATCCGATAGTTTTCATGGTTTTTTAAAGTCAAAGAGGACGGACATTGCGTAAGTAAATGCATGTATAATATATTAGGCATAGATCAAAATGGTAAAAAAGAAGTATTAGGTTTTTATTTGGCTGAAAGTGAAGGAGCTAACTTCTGGTTGGGAGTACTAAATGATCTAAAAGAAAGAGGAGTAGAAGATATTCTAATTGCCTGTGTTGATGGGCTAAAAAGCTTTCCTACAGCCATAAACAGTGTGTTTCCTAATGCGGAGTACAGCTATGTGTGGTGCATCAGATACGCAATTCTCTGAAATATGTATCTAACAAAGATGTATAGCTCTTTTCATAGAAGTCCGGATGTGATAAGATAAGGATAGACGATGATAAGGAGGTTGAGTGCCAGCAGCATATAGTTATGACTTAAGGAAAAAAGCAATGGAAGCGCTAGAGGAGGGAGGAAGCAGAGAAACAGTGGCAGCAAGATTTAAAATTGGACGAACTACTTTATGGGAGTGGCAGCAAAGAAGAAAAGAAACAGGAGACTTTCAATCAAAAAAACTTGGAAATGGAGGTTACAATCACAAAATCACCGACTGGGATGCCTTTGCTAAATTTGCCAGAGAAAACGGAGGAAAGACTATGTCGGAAATGGCTAAACTTTGGGGCAACGTTAGTATCCAAACGATCCACCGAGCTCTCAGAAAAATTGGATTTACGCGCAAAAAAAGACATATGGATACAAGGAAAGAAACAAAGAAAAACGTGCTGAATTCTTAAAAATTATAGCAACAAAAGAACCAGAAAACTTAGTTTATATAGATGAGTCTGGCATTGATAACACAGAGGACTATCCATATGGGTATTGCCAGAAAGGACAGCGGTTTTATGGCCTAAAATCTGGGAAGAAAACTCAACGAATCAGTATGGTTGCAGCCTTAAGTAGAAGAAAGATAGTTGCTCCATTAACCTTTGAAGGCCACTGTAATATGGATGTTTTTAATGGATGGTTTGAGCAATTTTTGACACCGATCTTGGAACCTGGACAGACTGTCATTCTTGACAATGCTACTTTTCATAAGTCTGGTAAGATTATCGAGCTTGCTAGAGGAGTTGGTGCAGAAATTTTGTATCTGCCGCCGTATTCTCCAGATTTCAACAAAATTGAGCATCATTGGTTTGCTATAAAAAACAGAGCTAGGAAAAACATTCCTCTATTCGAATCCTTTCGTCGTGCTGTTGATTCTGCCTTCCTATGACCTGTTCGGACTATTATAAGAAATGCTATAGAAGCTTGATGTATTTTTTGAATATCTGCTAGAAGCCCTTCTTTTGCTAATTCTTTACTGCTTTTTTCCTTAGCAACCCATACTACCAGCACAAAACCCTACATAGTTCCTGTGTTTTATAGCAATTTCTATATAAAAGAATACTTTACTCTTTTTCTTTGCCCAGGGCTTTTTTTTAAATGTCTCTTTCTCTTATTATAGCATTTCTCATAATAGTCCGAACAGGTCATAGGAAGGCAGAATCAACAGCACGACGAAAGGATTCGAATAGAGGAATGTTTTTCCTAGCTCTGTTTTTTATAGCAAACCAATGATGCTCAATTTTGTTGAAATCTGGAGAATACGGCGGCAGATACAAAATTTCTGCACCAACTCCTCTAGCAAGCTCGATAATCTTACCAGACTTATGAAAAGTAGCATTGTCAAGAATGACAGTCTGTCCAGGTTCCAAGATCGGTGTCAAAAATTGCTCAAACCATCCATTAAAAACATCCATATTACAGTGGCCTTCAAAGGTTAATGGAGCAACTATCTTTCTTCTACTTAAGGCTGCAACCATACTGATTCGTTGAGTTTTCTTTCCAGATTTTAGGCCATAAAACCGCTGTCCTTTCTGGCAATACCCATATGGATAGTCCTCTGTGTTATCAATGCCAGACTCATCTATATAAACTAAGTTTTCTGGTTCTTTTGTTGCTATAATTTTTAAGAATTCAGCACGTTTTTCTTCGTTTCTTTCCTTGTATCCATATGTCTTTTTTTGCGCGTAAATCCAATTTTTCTGAGAGCTCGGTGGATCGTTTGGATACTAACGTTGCCCCAAAGTTTAGCCATTTCCGACAGAGTCTTTCCTCCGTTTTCTCTGGCAAATTTAGCAAAGGCATCCCAGTCGGTAATTTTGTGATTGTAACCTCCATTTCCAAGTTTTTTTGATTGAAAGTCTCCTGTTTCTTTTCTTCTTTGCTGCCACTCCCATAAAGTAGTTCGTCCAATTTTAAATCTTGCTGCCACTGTTTCTCTGCTTCCTCCCTCCTCTAGCGCTTCCATTGCTTTTTTCCTTAAGTCATAACTATATGCTGCTGGCACTCAACCTCCTTATCATCGTCTATCCTTATCTTATCACATCCGGACTTCTATGAAAAGAGCTATAGCTCTTTTTTTAGATCAAATCTTTCTTTGTCATAAGGAGCCTTTGCCTGGAAATGCGTATGCTCCAGACATTTTTCCATCATATTTTCTTACTTAACATACTGCCATCTATACCTAGATCTTTTGCTATTTTTGTACTTGTTTGACCTGTTTCTTTAACCAGCTTAACAGCTTCTAATTTGAATTCTGCTGTATATTCTCTTCTATTTGTCATATTTTGAAAAAAAGTTTTATTTTACTCCAAAAACGTCTTAACTTTCTCTCTACTTTTTCTGAGTAAGGTCAAATTTGATGACACCTTTTTGTTCATTAACTGCAGTAACAAATTCAAGTTTTCCGATATCAATGCCAATAAAATTTTGATAAGATGTAACCATAAAAAACCTCGAGAGTTTAAGTTAAAATTTAAGATTGTAAACGGGTGCATATATATGTCCCATGCAACTATTCAAACGTATCGAAGAATAGACCTTGATATCTACGTATGTTATAATACTACCGTCTTACGGTCGCTCAAGCCTGCGATAACCACATTTTTATAGAGTTATCTTCCTTCTTGCTTCTTTTATATCACATTTCCAACTTACAACCGTCATAAAGGAACCAGTGTCAGCTACTTGGATGACGGGAGAAGGCGCTACTTGGATGACAGATAGTAGTGCGAAAGCCTCTTACAACTTACTTTTAATTAGTCTAACCCATGCGTGCCAATCCCTCTCACCAAGATTGCTTTCAAAAGATAGGAGATCCTTTACAGCTTTTGAGCAAATTTCTTCACTTGGAATTGATAACTCCTTATTCATTGCTAACGTTAAACATTGAGTTTTGCACGCTCTTTCTAAATGATACGTGTAAAACATTGCTTCTTGTATAGTCCGACCACACGTTATAGATCCATGATTACGCATTAACATGACAAAATTTTCTTTCAGATCAGCTATTAACCTCTTTCCTTCTGTATCGCTAAGTGCTAGGGAATTATAATTATGGTAAGAGATTTTATTGTAAAAGTGCAGTGCCCATTGACTTATAGGAAGCAGCCCATCTTTGAGAGAAGAAACCGCTACAATAGAAGGTGTATGCAAGTGAAAAATTGCTTGAATATCTTTCCTTGCTTGATAAACAAAACCATGAATTATATAGCCAGTTCTATTATATTGATATTCTTTGCCTTCAATCACATCTCCATCAAATGATACTTTCATTAACGAACGTTCATCTACTTCATCAAAACGCATACCAAACGGATAAATATAAAACGACTTTTGATCTTCAGAACGCACCGAAAGGTGAGTATATGTATGATCATCCAGTTTAAGGTAAGACAAAATCTGATAGGCATAGACTAGATCCCTTTTTACTCTGCTTTTTGTTAACATATCTGTTAAAATCTTCTGAAGGTTTATACGCAAAAAGAGACTTGTAGTAAACTAATAAGTCTATGTCACTCTGTCTTGAATACCAAACACTTTTGTGTTGTAGCTTGCTTAAAAATAGTTATCGTTATTATAGAGTTTATATACAGAATTTATGTTTTTAAATGACATAATATCTTAACTATAAAAATAATTTTCTATATAATATTTCGTATGTTTTAAAGCTTCATTTTTATGTTATTATAAATGTAAGTTTCAAGATTGAAAATAATATGGTAAACATTAACACAAAAAAACAGCTAGCAGGATTTTTCATATATCTCTCTGGTCTTTCGGGAAGTGGTAAACTTTCCACAGCAATAGAATTATCTAATATGATAAACGCATTAATTGTAAATAGTAAGTTCTATAACAATGTTCAATCTTGCTCTATATACGATGGTGTCTTTGAACGTGATCAAATACCTAAAGAAGTTCAAGATAGAATATATGGCATTATGCAAATTATGCTTCAGGTAATAGAAAATTATCCGATTCACTCAAAAAATTACATATTTATTGATGAGTGGATGGAAAATAATGACCAGAACATGAGGATGTATGATTCAATAGTAAGGCTTAGTAAAAAAATGAACACAGAAATCCTGCCTGTGGTACTTAGGTGTGATCTACCGACATTACAAAAGCGTATTGCATTAAAAAGGCAAAGAAAAAATATGAAGGTGATTAATGTAAATAGCATGATAGAGCAATGTAGGATTAACAATTTATTTATACCACCAAGTGCTATAGAGATAGAAAATTCAGATATGAGTATAAAAGAAGTAGCTCAAGAGATAGTAAACCAGATGCACAAGCTTAGCCAAATTAGCATGTACGCGAAAGAATAGTTTATAATGATTTCATATACTGAGGCTCATTTAAATATAGAGCCTCAACTTCATTTAATTTTTGCTTGTTCTTCAGTCTATAATGAACTAATAGTCCTGCATGGCTAGCATTTAAATTGCAATCCATATGTGTACTGCTTGTAGCGTGACCAGGGTCACGTACTGCAGTTGGATCAGATAGCGGCAATAAATTGAAATCAAATAACTGCGTATAAAACCCTTGAGCATTCTTGATTATAGCTCTGATATTTTTTTTGCTATTTGCACAAAGCAAAGATATTGCGTAGGCTTGAACTTCCAGCGCACTAACTCCGTATAACGGCTTATTTGTAGCAAGATTTATACCTTGTGCAGCTGATATACCAACTCTAATTCCAGTGAAACTTCCTGGTCCAACTACTACCGCCAAATGATCTATTTTATCATAATTATAGTTGTGCTTATCAAACAAAGTATTCAGTATTTGAAAAAATGATTCTGCATGACTATTGCTGGTGGAATTGCGCTCTACAAAACAGTTACCATCATAATCAACTATTGCTATTGAACTACCAATACCTACAGTATCAATCGCTAAAATAGACATTACTTAAGCTTATCATATAGTTTTGAAAATATCATAGTAAAGGCACCATTACCCATAACATTTGCTGAAGTGATTATTGGATCAAACACTATATACAATGCTGTGATTAACGAAAGCATTTCTGGAGAAAATTTGAGGTATTTCTTAAGAATAGGTAGCATTACCATAATTCCTCCTGCCGGCACTGCAACGATAGCAAACTTAAATAACAAAAAATAGAGAAGGAAAGTTACATAGTCTGTTGTGCACAATGAATAACCGGAGGCAATTATCATTGATAATATTATGATAAAAAAGCAATCACCTACTAAATGAAAGCTAGCAGTTATTGGTACAACAGACGATGCTATGTCAGGTTGCTTTACATTTTTTTTGCTTCCTTCAAGAGTAAGAGGCATAGTTGCATTACTAGACATTGTGCTCATCGCAGTAATAAATGCCGGTATCATATTGCTTATACTAGCTATCCAGCTTGTGATTTTGAATGAATTTGCTGCTCCATATAAGAGGAAAACATAAAGGTAGGTTGCAGATGCTATAATAATGAAAATTATCGAGTAATCCTTAAATATTATAGATAAAACTTGATCATGCTGCATTTTTAAAGCAAGCCCAAGTACAAATATTGGAATAATCGGCGTCAAAAACGTCTTCAAAATAAAGAGAGTTAAATCTAACATTTTGTTCGAAAGCTCTTTGCTTTTCTTGGGCAGGAGTGTGGACACTACTATGCTGGACACAAATCCACAAGCAAGGGCATAAAAATTAGAAAGCAATGCAGGCAGCCTAAACGACCATAAGGGAACAATTGTTTCTTCATACGTTATATCTTGTATTGAATAAGTGTTTTGTATGATAAAATGCCCAACAGAATAAGCTATTAAACTTGAAGTCAGATTTGACAAGAAGATCATTATAATAAGTAACAATATGAACTTTATAGCTGACTGCTTAAGATTGTTAACACTGCTAAAGATTAACGCAAAAATAATAAAAGGCATTATAAATAGCAAAACCTCTTTTATACTCAGGCTCGTTGAGTACAAGAAGGTTTTTGCTTCCATTGGAACTAAATGACCAAAGAATGCAACTGAAGTGATGACCGTGAGTAAGATTAATAGTTGTAGCACGTTCTTATATACCAATGTCCTATGGACATATATATGGTAAGTTAGTTGTTAAGTAAAGCAAAACTGTCTAAACTGCTGTAAACTGCATAGCAAATGGTGTAATGAAAGTAGCTGACACTGGAATGACAAAAAAGAGTGAAATTAGCACTCACTTATTATTCGTGTCGTTTTCAGTAAAAGCCTCCTCCCATGTGCCTTGAGTTGCTGCGCGGCTATACTCTGTTACTCTATTTTCAAAGAAATTCGTATGTTCCACGCCATTTAGTATTTCATCAAGCCACGGAATGGGATTATCATTAACATCATATATGGACTCAAGACCTAATTGCATTAACCTTCTGTTTGCTACGTAGCGTATGTAATTGCGCACTTCTTCTGCAGACAGTCCTTCAACGTCTCCGAAGTCAAAAGCAAGCTTTATAAACTCATCCTCAAGCTCAACAATAGTGCGGCATGCAGAATATAATTCCTCTTTAAACCCTTCGTTCCAAATTTCATTATTCTCTTTAATAAATGTATTAAATAACATAATAATTGAATTGGTGTGCAAAGTTTCATCACGGGCTGACCAGGCGATTATCTGCCCCATTCCTTTCATTTTTCCAAAGCGTTGGAAATTGAGCAAAATTGCAAACGATGCGAATAACTGCAACCCCTCGGTAAATGCACCAAACACTGCTAGGGTTTTAGCTACATGTTTTTTATCATGTTTTTTGCTTTCCTCAAATTCTAGCATGTACTCATACTTCTTTCTCATAGCATCATACTTTAAGAATGCTTGATACTCGCTTTCTGGCATGCCAATTGTGTCTAAAAGATAAGAATAAGCTGCAATGTGTATAGTTTCCATATTGGAAAAGCTTGCAAGCATCATGCATATTTCTGTTGGCTTAAATATATTTGAATAATGCCTCATGTAGCAGTTATTTACTTCAATGTCCGCTTGAGTAAAGAATCTAAAAATCTGAGTTAGTAGATTTTTCTCTACGTTTGAAAGTTTAGCTTTCCAATCTTTTACGTCATCAGCAAGCGGAACTTCCTCAGGTATCCAATGGATTCTTTGCTGCTGCAGCCATGCATCATAAGCCCAAGGGTAATTAAAAGGTTTGTATATTGGATCTGCTTCTAACAATGACATAAGACACCTATTATTTTCTAAAGTAAATATTATATTAAGTGATATTGAGAACTAGTCAATTTAACTTTTTTGAAATTTGACGGCAGGTAATTTATTAGTGTATTATAGCTTCAAGTAATTTATCAACAGAAATGCGAGTATTAATATCTTTTATTTTATTATTTACAGTGAGCTGCACTCACACTATTCACAATCACGGAGCTCCTGGCATTAGTGTTGAATTGTGGAGCAAGATAAAAGTAGGTGACGATAAAGAAAAAGTGGTTCACACTTTAGGATCACCAACATTAGTATCAAAGTTCGATGATAACGTTTGGTACTATGTCTCATATAAAATTAAACAAGCTAACTTCTTAGGAAAAAGGAAGTATAGCAGTAAGTCTCTGCAAATTTCATTCGACCAGGACGGTAAAGTTGCAGATACAAAAGAAACTGACATCTTAGAGAGATCTTTGGCTGTTTCTGATTGAAAGTTTGCTAACTATAGAGTTTTTCTCACTCTTCTTTGCATCCAAGAACCGTATAACGTCATCCCAGTGCCCAGACAGTGGAATCCAGGAAACTTAATTGCAAGTAATGCATTGGGTTTGGTGAGTATGGGTTTTGCGTTATAGAATGAAGCACTTTTGGTGAATTTGTAAAGAAAACTGGATTCCAGTGTCTGGGCACTGGGATGACACCCTACTTAGCCGTCATACCGCGATTCATTCGTGGTATCTCAGCCGCTAACAAGAGATCCCGCTAACAAGCAGCGGGATGACGAATTATTTAACCGTCATACCGCCGCGGTATCTCTTAGCCGCTAACACGTAGCGGGATGACGGTTGTCAGGGTGTCATCCAAGCAACCTCCTTCTCCCGTCATCCAAGTAGCTCCCCCTATGGTGTCATTCCAGTGCTTGACACTGGAATCCAGGAAACTTATAGCATTTCTCATAATAGTCCGAACAGGTCATAGGAAGGCAGAATCAACAGCACGACGAAAGGATTCGAATAGAGGAATGTTTTTCCTAGCTCTGTTTTTTATAGCAAACCAATGATGCTCAATTTTGTTGAAATCTGGAGAATACGGCGGCAGATACAAAATTTCTGCACCAACTCCTCTAGCAAGCTCGATAATCTTACCAGACTTATGAAAAGTAGCATTGTCAAGAATGACAGTCTGTCCAGGTTCCAAGATCGGTGTCAAAAATTGCTCAAACCATCCATTAAAAACATCCATATTACAGTGGCCTTCAAAGGTTAATGGAGCAACTATCTTTCTTCTACTTAAGGCTGCAACCATACTGATTCGTTGAGTTTTCTTCCCAGATTTTAGGCCATAAAACCGCTGTCCTTTCTGGCAATACCCATATGGATAGTCCTCTGTGTTATCAATGCCAGACTCATCTATATAAACTAAGTTTTCTGGTTCTTTTGTTGCTATAATTTTTAAGAGCCTGTTCATAATCTTTTCAGAAGTAAGGCAGTGAAAGCCAGAACGACCATTTGTAGGCTAGTATTGAGTTTTCGCTCACAATTTTTCCACAATCTTCTACATTTTTCTAACCAAGCAAAAGATCGCTCCACAACCCATCTTTTGGGCAATACAACAAAGGAATGTAATTCATTTCTTTTTATCACTTCAACGGTTGCACCAATAATCGTTTTTATTTGAGTTGCAAAATTCTCTCCAGTATAGCCTGCATCAACCAGTACATTTTTAACTCCCGAGAGGTTTTCTTTTGCATTTTCGACCATTCTCACAGCACTGCTACGGTCAGTTATCTCTGCTGTTGTTATATAAATTGCATGGGGCAAACCTTGCGTATCTACTGCAATATGGCGTTTTATTCCTGAAATCTTTTTGCCTGCATCATAGCCTTTTTCTTCAGCAGTATCTGCATTTTTTACACTCTGTGCATCAATTATGCAGAAGCTGGTTTTTTCTTTCCGACCATTGTTTTGTCGGACCACGCCAACTATTTTTTTTTAACACCAGCTCCAGAACACTTTCTTTATCTGCATCTGGTTTTTCACTCCACTTCTTAAAATAGTCGTAACAATTGCGCCATTTTGGAAACTCTTTTGGTAGCATTCTCCACTGACAACCGCTTTTCAGAACGTATAACACTCCACAAAATACATCATACAAATCAAGTTTCCTTGGTTTTGTTTTTTTTCTACAGGACTCTAGATCTGGTAACATAATCTCAAATCTTTCCCGACTTATATCACTTGGGTATAAACTCCTCATATATCCTAACTTATATATATTATCTCTTAGTTTATTCCTTTCTTGAGATCATGTACAGGTTCTAAGAATTCAGCACGTTTTTCTTCGTTTCTTTCCTTGTATCCATATGTCTTTTTTTGCGCGTAAATCCAATTTTTCTGAGAGCTCGGTGGATCGTTTGGATACTAACGTTGCCCCAAAGTTTAGCCATTTCCGACAGAGTCTTTCCTCCGTTTTCTCTGGCAAATTTAGCAAAGGCATCCCAGTCGGTGATTTTGTGATTGTAACCTCCATTTCCAAGTTTTTTTGATTGAAAGTCTCCTGTTTCTTTTCTTCTTTGCTGCCACTCCCATAAAGTAGTTCGTCCAATTTTAAATCTTGCTGCCACTGTTTCTCTGCTTCCTCCCTCCTCTAGCGCTTCCATTGCTTTTTTCCTTAAGTCATAACTATATGCTGCTGGCACTCAACCTCCTTATCATCGTCTATCCTTACCTTATCACATCCGGACTTCTATGAAAAGAGCTATACTCTTCTTGAAAAGGTGTTACACAACTTGTAACACCTTGCTCTTCTCTTAGCTTATGTAGGTTTTTGATAGTAAATATATCACTTTTTAGAAAAATATTTGTATTGTAAAGTTAGTAAAGATTCTGGTTTACTTAAAGTTTGTTAATTGCTATCTTTTAAAACACGATATTTACTATAGCACCATATGCTTAGGATTTTTTCTAAAGTTTTGTTTATATTAATGTTTTTGGTTTCTAGCTTTTTTACTGTGCATAGTGCTGAAGCTAAGTCTAAGGTAAAGCTCAGTAAGAAATACATACCTCCTGGTAACCCTGGTGGTGCAAACTTTCATACAGATGAGGATTTTGCTGAGTCATATAAACTGTATGAGAAGCGTAGGGAATTGCTCAAGAAAAAAAAATTACAAGATCGAGCTATAAATAAAGAAGATCTAATCAAAAAATTAAAAGAGAAGAAAATTGCTAGTCTTGATAATGAACTAAATGACATGGAAGCTTGCATAGTTGACGATGAAGAGAGCGCTATGATAAATCAGCATGGTATTAATATCGCACGTTTAAAGGGTGCTGTATTTATAGATCAAGAGCCAGTTTCCCAGTATGAAAATAAGCAGCATGAAAGTGAACAACAAAAAGAGAGGAAAGTTACTTCAACACGAGAAAAAAAAGTTTCTCCTATAAATGTCACTATAAAAGAAACTCCATCAAGAAGAACGTGCTCACATGATTCTATTGCTAATTTGGATAACGTAGATGCTTATAGTTTGAATGGTTCAAGTTCATTTGGCAGCGTAGCTGACACAGTAAAATAGTATCACAATTAATAATATGCTAGATAAAGACCTGATATTAAATGATGATGCATATGAATTATTGCCGATTTCCAGGCACAAAACTCATGTTGTAGAAGTTGGAAAAGTAAAGATAGGCGGAAATAATCCTGTAGTTGTACAATCTATGGCGCTTGGTGTGCATATAGATTCTGATAATATAAAAAGTAGCGCAAAACATTATGCAAAAGAGATAACAGAACTAGCGCGTACAGGTTCAGAATTGGTGCGAATTGCCTTGAACTCAGAAGAGGTAGCAAGAGCAATACCTTATATAGTAGAAGAGATAAATAAAGAAGGTTTTGACGGTAAAATATTGGTAGGCTGCGGTCAATATGAGCTAGATAAATTAGTTCAAGATTATCCAGACAACATCAAAATGCTGGGTAAAATTAGAATTAATCCAGGCAATATAGGCTTTGGCGACAAACGTGATGAGAAGTTTGAAAGGGTGATAGAGTATGCAATAATGCACGATCTTCCGGTTAGAATTGGAGTAAATTGGGGTAGTCTTGATAAATACCTTTTGCAAAAATTGATGGATGAAAACTCTTCGCTTAGTAATTCAAGGCCTTCTGATGTTATACTGCGCAAAGCACTTGTAATGTCTGCTTTTGATAGTGCAAGAAAAGCTGAAGAAATTGGTCTAAATTCAAACAAAATAATCACTTCATGTAAAGTTAGCAAAGTACAAGATTTAATTTTAGTTTATATGGCACTTGCAAAATCTTCCAATTATGCGCTGCATTTGGGTTTAACTGAGGCTGGTATGGGCAATAAAGGTGTGGTGAATACCGCAGCAGGGCTTACTTATTTATTGCAAAATGGCATTGGAGATACAATAAGGGCTTCTTTGACTCAACGTCCTGGTGAATCGCGTACTAATGAAGTGGTGGTGTGTCAGGAAATATTGCAGTCTATAGGCTTGCGATACTTTAACCCTCAGGTTAATTCATGTCCTGGTTGTGGGCGCACGAGTAGCGATCGTTTTCGTATATTAACTGAAGAGGTGAATGGCTATATAAAAACTCATATGCCGATGTGGAAGAAAAAAAATCCAGGTGTAGAGCATATGAACATTGCTGTTATGGGATGCATAGTAAATGGTCCTGGAGAAAGCAAACACGCAAATTTGGGAATCAGCTTGCCTGGATATGGAGAAAAACCTGTTTCAGCAGTCTACAAAAACGGCAAATATTTCAAAACTTTACAAGGTGATAATGTCTCTGAAGAATTTAAGGCAATTATTGATAATTATGTGAAGGAGCATTACACGTAACCTTTCACGGTTAATTAATAGATGAATCGCAAATAAAAAAGAAAATTAAACCTTGTTTTTCTTTTTTCGTTGGGAATGTTCAAAAAAGTGTGTCAAACCGCATTTTTAATTCAACTCAATTTTCACAATCTGCCGGGAAAGAAGATATCAAGTTGAGATATAGTTAAAGCCCGATTAGGATAGTCCAATTTTGCTCTGCCTTTTTTATAGCACAATACACTTGTTTATACAAGGCATTTGTGCTGGTAAATGAACCCTTGGTTTTAGTGAATTTTCTGATCTGTCTATGTAGCCCCTCAATAGGATTGGTAGTATAAATTAGCCTCCTGACTGGGCCAGAATACTTGAAATAGCCGGATAAGTTTTCCCAATTATTCTGCCAGGATTTTATGACTAGTGGATATTTTTCTCTCCATTTTTCTTCCAACTCAAGCAGATATAGTATTTCTCATAATAGTCCGAACAGGTCATAGGAAGGCAGAATCAACAGCACGACGAAAGGATTCGAATAGAGGAATGTTTTTCCTAGCTCTGTTTTTTATAGCAAACCAATGATGCTCAATTTTGTTGAAATCTGGAGAATACGGCGGCAGATACAAAATTTCTGCACCAACTCCTCTAGCAAGCTCGATAATCTTACCAGACTTATGAAAAGTAGCATTGTCAAGAATGACAGTCTGTCCAGGTTCCAAGATCGGTGTCAAAAATTGCTCAAACCATCCATTAAAAACATCCATATTACAGTGGCCTTCAAAGGTTAATGGAGCAACTATCTTTCTTCTACTTAAGGCTGCAACCATACTGATTCGTTGAGTTTTCTTTCCAGATTTTAGGCCATAAAACCGCTGTCCTTTCTGGCAATACCCATATGGATAGTCCTCTGTGTTATCAATGCCAGACTCATCTATATAAACTAAGTTTTCTGGTTCTTTTGTTGCTATAATTTTTAAGAATTCAGCACGTTTTTCTTCGTTTCTTTCCTTGTATCCATATGTCTTTTTTTGCGCGTAAATCCAATTTTTCTGAGAGCTCGGTGGATCGTTTGGATACTAACGTTGCCCCAAAGTTTAGCCATTTCCGACAGAGTCTTTCCTCCGTTTTCTCTGGCAAATTTAGCAAAGGCATCCCAGTCGGTGATTTTGTGATTGTAACCTCCATTTCCAAGTTTTTTTGATTGAAAGTCTCCTGTTTCTTTTCTTCTTTGCTGCCACTCCCATAAAGTAGTTCGTCCAATTTTAAATCTTGCTGCCACTGTTTCTCTGCTTCCTCCCTCCTCTAGCGCTTCCATTGCTTTTTTCCTTAAGTCATAACTATATGCTGCTGGCACTCAACCTCCTTATCATCGTCTATCCTTATCTTATCACATCCGGACTTCTATGAAAAGAGCTATAATTTTCAGCTATTTCTCTACTTGAAGCCTGATATACTTTTTTTAAATCACTCATGAAAATCTTTATAGTATTTCTCATAATAGTCCGAACAGGTCATAGGAAGGCAGAATCAACAGCACGACGAAAGGATTCGAATAGAGGAATGTTTTTCCTAGCTCTGTTTTTTATAGCAAACCAATGATGCTCAATTTTGTTGAAATCTGGAGAATACGGCGGCAGATACAAAATTTCTGCACCAACTCCTCTAGCAAGCTCGATAATCTTACCAGACTTATGAAAAGTAGCATTGTCAAGAATGACAGTCTGTCCAGGTTCCAAGATCGGTGTCAAAAATTGCTCAAACCATCCATTAAAAACATCCATATTACAGTGGCCTTCAAAGGTTAATGGAGCAACTATCTTTCTTCTACTTAAGGCTGCAACCATACTGATTCGTTGAGTTTTCTTTCCAGATTTTAGGCCATAAAACCGCTGTCCTTTCTGGCAATACCCATATGGATAGTCCTCTGTGTTATCAATGCCAGACTCATCTATATAAACTAAGTTTTCTGGTTCTTTTGTTGCTATAATTTTTAAGAGCCTGTTCATAATCTTTTCAGAAGTAAGGCAGTGAAAGCCAGAACGACCATTTGTAGGCTAGTATTGAGTTTTCGCTCACAATTTTTCCACAATCTTCTACATTTTTCTAACCAAGCAAAAGATCGCTCCACAACCCATCTTTTGGGCAATACAACAAAGGAATGTAATTCATTTCTTTTTATCACTTCAACGGTTGCACCAATAATCGTTTTTATTTGAGTTGCAAAATTCTCTCCAGTATAGCCTGCATCAACCAGTACATTTTTAACTCCCGAGAGGTTTTCTTTTGCATTTTCGACCATTCTCACAGCACTGCTACGGTCAGTTATCTCTGCTGTTGTTATATAAATTGCATGGGGCAAACCTTGCGTATCTACTGCAATATGGCGTTTTATTCCTGAAATCTTTTTGCCTGCATCATAGCCTTTTTCTTCAGCAGTATCTGCATTTTTTACACTCTGTGCATCAATTATGCAGAAGCTGGTTTTTTCTTTCCGACCATTGTTTTGTCGGACCACGCCAACTATTTTTTTTTAACACCAGCTCCAGAACACTTTCTTTATCTGCATCTGGTTTTTCACTCCACTTCTTAAAATAGTCGTAACAATTGCGCCATTTTGGAAACTCTTTTGGTAGCATTCTCCACTGACAACCGCTTTTCAGAACGTATAACACTCCACAAAATACATCATACAAATCAAGTTTCCTTGGTTTTGTTTTTTTTCTACAGGACTCTAGATCTGGTAACATAATCTCAAATCTTTCCCGACTTATATCACTTGGGTATAAACTCCTCATATATCCTAACTTATATATATTATCTCTTAGTTTATTCCTTTCTTGAGATCATGTACAGGTTCTAACATAAACTCACGTGCTTCATTTTGTGCTTCTGAAAGTAATATTTGCCTTGGAGGAGTAAATCTAATTTCTGGATCAGGATGAATACCCTCTAGCGTGCTTAACATTCTATAGATAATACCGGTGAAGCAAGTGTTAGGAATTCGCTCTTTTCTAGAGAAAGTTTGGCTATCAAGCAAATTTGTAATTAACGCGTCTTTTTTATTTTTTACAGCTTCTCTGTCTCCATCATTGCAGGCTTTCAGAACTAAAAGTAAAATCCGTCCACCTGTAAAGCCGGAGCTATGCTTTTGATCATCTTTGCAAAAGTCATTTAAAAATGCAATTACTCTTCCTTTATCTTCATCACTAAATTGACGATAATTAAGTTCATATAAATCATTTATATATTCAATAAATTGCTTGAATTCCCTATCATTAATAACGTCTTTGGATACTTCTTCACCATACTTATCTTTTAATTTATCAATATTTTTAATGATATCATCATTTAACTTATGAGGAAGCAAATGCTCGAGCTTAACATCAAAACTATTAACCATACCACGTAAATTCTCTTTTATACCTTCCAAAAAGAAATTTATAGAAGCTTTAAGCAGCGTAAATGGGTTAAAATCTTTTGGCCTTAGTTCACTCTGCAATAAAATTAATAGCATTGTAAGTGGTATAGTTCCCAGTAACGAAATAAGCAAGAAAGTGGTAGTGAAAGTTAGATATGTTATGAAAGCAGAAAACAAGAGGAAGGCTGCTACCTTGATTGTATTGTTTTTAAAAAATATTTCCCAATATTCCCTTTTGCTCATTTTTTGCTGTTTTGCCGCTTTTATTTCTTTGTAGGTATAAAGAGTTTTAATTTCAGACCTGAAGAATATAGTACCAAGAGAAAAAAGAACATTAACGGGATTAGTGATAATGCTTAAAGAAACAAAAGTTGCAAAATAACTAACAAACTTTAGCCTGCTAGATTCCTTTGAAGGAAATTGTAATTGAGAAATACCTATCATAGCTTACCTTCAACATCATTACATTATAGTAATAGTATAATAATTTAAAACGTCAATGTTTAAGTATCTTATTATCTGCACACTCATCGTATTCGATCTCGACTGTAGAGTGTGCTATCTCGAACTTATCTAGCAATATTTTTTTTATTTCATATAAAACATTGGTGTGCTGCACATTTTGCTTTATTTTAGCATGCATGGTAATTATAAAATAATTATCAGACAGCGACCATGTATGTATGTGGTGCACATCTATCACTTCAGGTAATTCTGATGTGATCTTACTTTTTATTTCTTCAGTTGATATGCCTTCAGGTGTACCTTCAAGAAGTATGTGGCAAGAATTCTTTAGAATTTTGTAGCCACTATTTAAAATTATTACACTAACAAGTACTGACAGAATTGGATCCACCACTTGCCACCCGGTAAGCATGATAATTATGGATGCAAGTATAGCAGCTACAGAACCTAAGATATCTCCTATAACGTGTAGTACAGCACTTTTTATGTTTATATTGCTTTCGCATTTACTATGTAATATAAAAAAGACTATGATATTAGAGATCAGGCCAAGTGTAGCAATTATTAACATTACTTTCCACTCAACATTGACTGGAAAAATAAACCTTTTTATTGACTCAATTATAATGATTACTGCAATGAGGAATAGAGTTAAACCATTAACAAATGCTGCAATTATCTGCAACCGATGATACCCGTATGATCTCTGCAAATCGGATTTCTTAGCTGAAAACCTATGTGCTAACCAGCTTAAAACCAAGGCAAAAAGATCAGTAAGCATATGCCCTGCATCTGATAATAGAGCAAGCGAATGTGAAATTATTCCACCTACTATTTCCATAAACATTGTTATCGCAACTATTATTATGGAATAGATTAAGCGCTTGGACTGCGCTGCTGAGTGTTTACCGTTATGCACTGCTGTCATATAAAATCTTTTCATAAACAAAAACGTGGGTAACACTGGGTTCGAACCAGCGACCGCTTGCACGTCAAGCAAGTGCTCTACCAACTGAGCTAATTACCCATCGTGGTTTTAGTATAGTGCTTTGGTGGAATGAAAGTCAATTTGCTTTTAAATTCTTACCCTATCCTAACGTAACGTTAGAATCTAGATTTTTTTGTAGTCAAGCTATAGAGCCTATAGCTAGTGCAGGTCAGGTTTTCCTACGTCATACCGCGATTCATTCGCGGTATCTCAGCATAGATTCCGCTAAGAGCCTGTTCATAATCTTTTCAGAAGTAAGGCAGTGAAAGCCAGAACGACCATTTGTAGGCTAGTATTGAGTTTTCGCTCACAATTTTTCCACAATCTTCTACATTTTTCTAACCAAGCAAAAGATCGCTCCACAACCCATCTTTTGGGCAATACAACAAAGGAATGTAATTCATTTCTTTTTATCACTTCAACGGTTGCACCAATAATCGTTTTTATTTGAGTTGCAAAATTCTCTCCAGTATAGCCTGCATCAACCAGTACATTTTTAACTCCCGAGAGGTTTTCTTTTGCATTTTCGACCATTCTCACAGCACTGCTACGGTCAGTTATCTCTGCTGTTGTTATATAAATTGCATGGGGCAAACCTTGCGTATCTACTGCAATATGGCGTTTTATTCCTGAAATCTTTTTGCCTGCATCATAGCCTTTTTCTTCAGCAGTATCTGCATTTTTTACACTCTGTGCATCAATTATGCAGAAGCTGGTTTTTTCTTTCCGACCATTGTTTTGTCGGACCACGCCAACTATTTTTTTTTAACACCAGCTCCAGAACACTTTCTTTATCTGCATCTGGTTTTTCACTCCACTTCTTAAAATAGTCGTAACAATTGCGCCATTTTGGAAACTCTTTTGGTAGCATTCTCCACTGACAACCGCTTTTCAGAACGTATAACACTCCACAAAATACATCATACAAATCAAGTTTCCTTGGTTTTGTTTTTTTTCTACAGGACTCTAGATCTGGTAACATAATCTCAAATCTTTCCCGACTTATATCACTTGGGTATAAACTCCTCATATATCCTAACTTATATATATTATCTCTTAGTTTATTCCTTTCTTGAGATCATGTACAGGTTCTAAGAAGTGGAGTGAAAAACCAGATGCAGATAAAGAAAGTGTTCTGGAGCTGGTGTTAAAAAAAAATAGTTGGCGTGGTCCGACAAAACAATGGTCGGAAAGAAAAAACCAGCTTCTGCATAATTGATGCACAGAGTGTAAAAAATGCAGATACTGCTGAAGAAAAAGGCTATGATGCAGGCAAAAAGATTTCAGGAATAAAACGCCATATTGCAGTAGATACGCAAGGTTTGCCCCATGCAATTTATATAACAACAGCAGAGATAACTGACCGTAGCAGTGCTGTGAGAATGGTCGAAAATGCAAAAGAAAACCTCTCGGGAGTTAAAAATGTACTGGTTGATGCAGGCTATACTGGAGAGAATTTTGCAACTCAAATAAAAACGATTATTGGTGCAACCGTTGAAGTGATAAAAAGAAATGAATTACATTCCTTTGTTGTATTGCCCAAAAGATGGGTTGTGGAGCGATCTTTTGCTTGGTTAGAAAAATGTAGAAGATTGTGGAAAAATTGTGAGCGAAAACTCAATACTAGCCTACAAATGGTCGTTCTGGCTTTCACTGCCTTACTTCTGAAAAGATTATGAACAGGCTCTAACACGTAGCGGAATGACGAGTTCATAGCTTACCAAATTATCGGTAAATCTAAATTGCTTTAGTTATAGCTATATCTTATATTGTTCATATTAAATTAATTACTTATATTTTTTCACTAAGATATATAGCATTTCTTATAATAGTCCGAACAGGTCATAGGAAGGCAGAATCAACAGCACGACGAAAGGATTCGAATAGAGGAATGTTTTTCCTAGCTCTGTTTTTTATAGCAAACCAATGATGCTCAATTTTGTTGAAATCTGGAGAATACGGCGGCAGATACAAAATTTCTGCACCAACTCCTCTAGCAAGCTCGATAATCTTACCAGACTTATGAAAAGTAGCATTGTCAAGAATGACAGTCTGTCCAGGTTCCAAGATCGGTGTCAAAAATTGCTCAAACCATCCATTAAAAACATCCATATTACAGTGGCCTTCAAAGGTTAATGGAGCAACTATCTTTCTTCTACTTAAGGCTGCAACCATACTGATTCGTTGAGTTTTCTTTCCAGATTTTAGGCCATAAAACCGCTGTCCTTTCTGGCAATACCCATATGGATAGTCCTCTGTGTTATCAATGCCAGACTCATCTATATAAACTAAGTTTTCTGGTTCTTTTGTTGCTATAATTTTTAAGAATTCAGCACGTTTTTCTTCGTTTCTTTCCTTGTATCCATATGTCTTTTTTTGCGCGTAAATCCAATTTTTCTGAGAGCTCGGTGGATCGCTTGGATACTAACGTTGCCCCAAAGTTTAGCCATTTCCGACAGAGTCTTTCCTCCGTTTTCTCTGGCAAATTTAGCAAAGGCATCCCATTCGGTGATTTTGTGATTGTAACCTCCATTTCCAAGTTTTTTTGATTGAAAGTCTCCTGTTTCTTTTCTTCTTTGCTGCCACTCCCATAAAGTAGTTCGTCCAATTTTAAATCTTGCTGCCACTGTTTCTCTGCTTCCTCCCTCCTCTAGCGCTTCCATTGCTTTTTTCCTTAAGTCATAACTATATGCTGCTGGCACTCAACCTCCTTATCATCGTCTATCCTTATCTTATCACATCCGGACTTCTATGAAAAGAGCTATAAAGATCACGTTACTCAACTTTATGAAAAAATAAGAGAAACAAAAAAGGAATTCATTGAAGATGGTCTTTTAACACCTCAAGAAGTAGAGAATATAACAAAAGCAAAAATCATAGACTTAAACAAAGAGGACAAAATCATACCGTCAAGCAATTTGTCTCGTAGTTTAAGTGTCAATAATTTGGCAGTACATTATCTATAAAATTTATACTCTTTACCTTGCAGAAGATTTGCAATATTTCTGTGGTGTTTTAGGAAAACTAGTGCTCCTATAACTAGTAATGTTAAGAACAAATTCCTCTGAAAAAAAAAGGACCATGCTACAGCCGTTGAAGTAGCACTGAGTGAAGCAAGGGAAGAGTATCTAAAGGCAAGAAAGACTATTATCCAAATTATTACGAATACTAAAGTAATATCAATGTTAAATGCTATCAGTATCCCTAGAGTGGTTGCAACGCCCTTTCCTCCACTGGATTTTAGCCAAATAGGAAACATGTGTCCTAAAACTGCTAAAATTGCGGATGCATACATATAAAAATCGTTATTATCACAAAATTGTTGTGCTATATAAACTGCAATAAATCCTTTCAAGGAATCCAGAAGTAATGCCAAAGCAGCAAGAAATTTATTTCCAGTTCTTAGGACATTTGTAGCTCCAATATTTCCTGAACCTACTTCTCTTAAGTTTATCCCTTTTATTCTTGTAATGATTAAGCTAAACGGTATTGAACCGAGTACGTAGGATAGTATAAGGACTATAACTAACACAGGTAAAATTTACTGATTAATAATCGCAAAATTTCGTCATCCCGCTGCTTGTTAGCGGGATCTATGCTGAGATACCGCGAATAAATCGCGGTATGACGTAGGGAAATCTTACTTATTATAGCTATACCTCTCCGCATATGCCAAAATTTAATTAATTTTATTATTCCTCAGCCTTTTCAGGTAGCACTGAACTTCGTCGTTAATCTGATTACTAAACAGTATAAGCGCTGTCATGTTGATAAGAGCTAAACAAGAGAATAAAGTTCCGCCAATATTAGCAATAGCCATTATATCTTTAGAAAGGCCAGAGAAAAATGCCACAATTATTACCGCTATGCGATATATCACTATACTTTTTGCACCAAACAAATATAACCACCCCATTTCACAACAATATACAAATGAAATTACCGAAGAAAATGCAAACAAAGGTGCAGCTATGGTTAAAAGTATAGGAAACCATGGAGAAACTGTCTCAAATGCCTTTTGAGTAATTAATATCCCTTCACCAACACTAGTCTGGTATGCACCTGTTATTACTATTGTTATTCCTGTTAAACAGCAAATTAACATTGTGTCAAAGCATGGTTCTATCATAGCAACAAGCCCAGTTCTTACTGGTTCTTCATCTTTAGTTGTTGCATGAGTAATTGAAGCAGAACCAACACCCGCTTCGCTGGCAAAGATTGCCCTTTGAATTCCAGCAACAAATGCTCCTACCATCCCTCCACCAACAGCATTGAAATCTATCATAGTGGAAAATAATATTTTCAACGTATAACCAAGGTTATGAATATTAAATGCAATAATAATAATACAACTAAAGATATATATAAGTGACATAATAGGCACTAGTGCAGAAGATACTCTAGCTATCCTTTTAATTCCGCCAATAATCACTAGAGCAAGCAGCGCAGAGATTATGGAAGAAAGAAACCAAGAGTGACCATCTACCCAACTTGAATAGCCAGATAATATGGAAACCATTTGGTTGGTTTGAAACGCTACACTTCCACCAAGACCTGATAATACAAAGAATACTGCATACATGGCAGCCAGCACAATACCAAGTTTTTTAAATCCAAATTCCTCCAGACCATTCCTTATATACTGAAAGGGACCACTAAACAATTGGTCCTGATCTTCTGTTCTATGTCTAAACGCCAACGTTACCTCAGCAAATTTTGCTGACATACCAAAAAAACCTGTAATCATCATCCAAGGCACCGCTCCTGGTCCACCCATTGAAACTGCAATTGCGACTCCAGCAACAGTTCCAAGGCCTACTGTGCTTGAAAGTGCAGTCATAAATGCCTGAAAATGCGTAATATGACCATCATGGTGATTCGTGTCATATTTTCCACATAAAATAGCAAACGCATGCTTAAACATTCTTATGTTGAGAAATCCAAAACGTAATGTTAGAAACACATAACCAAAAACTAGTAGAAGGATTATAAATGGCACGTAAAGGATCTTGAAAAACAGTACTTCATTCATGAAATTACTTATTCCGTTCAACACAGCATCATAACTTTCGTGAAAACCTGAAGCAGCGTACACATCATTAAACGATAGGCAAAATAATACCATACAAAGCAATCTATAAATCATGTTTAATACCCTTTAGAATTGTAATAAGAATCTATTGTATTCAAAACTTCCCTTCTCAGTAGATATATTGCAACAGCATTTGGAATCATAAGGCACATAAATAAACTGTCACCTAGATAAGATATAAATTCTATATTCTTTGACATACAACTAATATACACTGAAACCACTATAAGAATTTGGAACAATATCAGTATTTTTTTATTACCAAATAAGTACAGCAAAGCAACTTCACAGTAGTAACAATAAGCTATTATTGTGGAAAATGCAAAGGAAAACATCATTAGCGGAAAAACTAACTTGCTGAACAAGGGCAAAGCTGTTGAAAATACCGAACTAATTAGTGTAATATCACTCACGTTATCAGTGCTGTGCATACCAGTGATAATTATCACGATACCAGTCAAAAATGAGATTAATATTGTGTCTATAAGTGGTGCAATCATTGCAACGCACCCAACTTTAATTGGATCTTCTTCTTTTACAGCTGAATGTGCTATAGCTGCTGTTCCGGTACCTGCTTCGTTAGCAAACACTGATCTTCTCACTCCGGCTATTAATCCGCTCAATACTCCGCCTCCTATAGCTGATTTATTGAAGATATCTTGGAATATTATGGATAGAGCATTCAGCAAATTACTTCCGTTTACATAAATTAAATATATACACATACAAACATATAGCACTATCATAATTGGTGCTAAGCTCGTTGAAACGAAAGCAATGTGCTTTATTCCTCCCAATATTACAATAAAGACAAGCAGGGATATAATAATGGACGCATTGTATTCTAGGAGGTTATTTGATAGTGCTGCTATTTGATTTGCTTGAAATGGTATACCACCCAAAATCATTGCAATAAGTAGCATAATCGCATAAGTGAAGGCAAGAAATCTACCAGTTTTTGCAAATCCAATCTTTGCAAGCCCGTATTCCATGTAATAAAAAGCACCACCAGTTGTATTTTCAGAGCGATAAGTGAATGCAAGCACCACCTCGGCAAACTTTATCGACATACCAAGTATTCCAGTAATTACCATCCAAAAAACTGCACTTGGGCCTCCTATTGTGATAGCTATTGCAACTCCTGATATTGTTCCAAGACCAACTGTTCCTGAAATTACTGTTGCAAACGCTTGAATATGAGTGATTATGCCATTGTTGCTGTTATTACACTTTAGATTGAATAGCGTCTGTATTCCATATTTAAGTAACCTAAAGTTAATGAATTTGAACTGAGCAGTACAAAAGATTCCAGTTGCAATTACCCAAATAATTATAAATGGAATGTTGAATATCTTTATATACAGAAATGAATTTAATAGTTCACTTATCTTCAAAATCATGCAGTTTTCTATTTTTTGTTAGCTAACGAGTTTTATATGTAAAATATATGTAAAACCCGATGCTTATTGGAATAGTAAGTGTATACACTATACCTAAAATTGGTAGAGTCATCCAGGGCTTACTGATGAAAAATACAATAAGTACTCCAAAAAATGACACAAATATATAGGATAGGCTTTTGGGAATATAAATATATTTTGCAGAGAAAGTTGGAATGTGACTTATCGAAAAAAATGAAATGGCCAGAAAGTAACAAGCTACGTTTCTTGTGTTAAAAAATCGCTCTATGAAAAGTAAGTATTCACTCTCATGAGATTGAAAGGTAATAATTATTGGTAACAAAGAAAGTAAAGCACACACTGGAGCTGGAACACCAGAAAAGAAAAATTTTTCCCAGTGTGATTGTTCTGAGTGTAGCGAAACATTGAATCTTGCAAGTCTTATTGATATGCAGATTACGTATATCATTACTAAAATCCAACCTATGACTTTGATTTCGTTTAGCTTCCAAAAATACAAAAGAAATGCAGGCGCTGCACCAAAATTTAGAAAATCTGCAAAAGAATCAAGCTGGGCTCCAAAATCGCTGGTTGATTTTAGAATTCTAGCTATTCTGCCATCCATTCCATCTATTATTGCTGCAATGATGATAAAAATTACTGAGAATTCCCATTGTTCATTAAATGTAAATTTAAGTGAAGTGAGACCAGAACATAAACCCAATAAAGTTATAAAGTTTGGGAATAATTTAGTAATAGGTAAGGATCTACTGTTACTTCCATCGTTATTCATATAACGTCAAAAGTAAGCTTCTCTTGAACGTTTTCCTTATTTAAGTTTGCTATAATTGTTTCACCACCAATAACAGTTTGCCCTTCTGAAACTCTTACTTCTATATCAGCAGGAACATAAATATTCACTCTACTGCCAAATCTTATAATTCCAAACCTTTCACCTGCTTTTACGTTCTGGGATACTCCTAAATTACAAACGATACGACGTGCAATTAATCCAGCTATTTGCTCCACAATAATTTCTTTTCCCTTTTCGTATTCAATTACAATAACCTGCTTTTCATTTTCATTACTAGACCTATTGCTCATTGCGGATACAAACTTGCCTTTTTTATAACTCATTTCCTTTATCGTACCAGATATTGGTATACGGTTCACATGGACGTTCAAAACACTTAAAAATATGCTAACAAGCGTAAACTTCTTCTCTTCTCCATTTTCTGCCGATAAAGGATAATTAACTTCTTCAATTTTTGAAATCACACCATCAGCAGGACTTAATATAAGATCCTTATTGTTTGGCACAGCTCTTGCTGGATCACGAAAGAAATAAGTACACAATAATGTCGGGAACAAGCACGTAACACCAAACCCCCAAGATATAGAGAATGCTATACACGTTACTATAAAGGAAACTACTATAAATGAGTAACCTTCCCTGTTTATATTAGGTAAACCAAAACACATAATCTTATTCACAATAACCTATTGTTAACAATTTATCATTTATAATTTCTCATGAAAAGCTTTTTTTAACTGCTTCAGCAAAGTCTTTTTGATACAAGACAGATTGTTATATTAGAACCTGTACATGATCTCAAGAAAGGAATAAACTAAGAGATAATATATATAAGTTAGGATATATGAGGAGTTTATACCCAAGTGATATAAGTCGGGAAAGATTTGAGATTATGTTACCAGATCTAGAGTCCTGTAGAAAAAAAACAAAACCAAGGAAACTTGATTTGTATGATGTATTTTGTGGAGTGTTATACGTTCTGAAAAGCGGTTGTCAGTGGAGAATGCTACCAAAAGAGTTTCCAAAATGGTGCAATTGTTACGACTATTTTAAGAAGTGGAGTGAAAAACCAGATGCAGATAAAGAAAGTGTTCTGGAGCTGGTGTTAAAAAAAAATAGTTGGCGTGGTCCGACAAAACAATGGTCGGAAAGAAAAAACCAGCTTCTGCATAATTGATGCACAGAGTGTAAAAAATGCAGATACTGCTGAAGAAAAAGGCTATGATGCAGGCAAAAAGATTTCAGGAATAAAACGCCATATTGCAGTAGATACGCAAGGTTTGCCCCATGCAATTTATATAACAACAGCAGAGATAACTGACCGTAGCAGTGCTGTGAGAATGGTCGAAAATGCAAAAGAAAACCTCTCGGGAGTTAAAAATGTACTGGTTGATGCAGGCTATACTGGAGAGAATTTTGCAACTCAAATAAAAACGATTATTGGTGCAACCGTTGAAGTGATAAAAAGAAATGAATTACATTCCTTTGTTGTATTGCCCAAAAGATGGGTTGTGGAGCGATCTTTTGCTTGGTTAGAAAAATGTAGAAGATTGTGGAAAAATTGTGAGCGAAAACTCAATACTAGCCTACAAATGGTCGTTCTGGCTTTCACTGCCTTACTTCTGAAAAGATTATGAACAGGCTCTCAGAGCCTGGTAAACCATCCCAACCCGGAAGACCTGACTCACCTTTTGGCCCTGGAATGTTTGAAACGCCAGGCTCACCTTTAGAGCCTGGTAAACCATCCCAACCCGGAAGACCTGACTCACCCTTTGGACCTGGAATGTTTGAAACGCCAGGCTCACCTTTAGAGCCTGGAAGACCTGGAGGTCCAGGCATTCCTACCATTTGTATTTCGTTTAGTTTTTTAATTTTATCTTCTAAAATTCTAACCCTTTCTTCTAAATCTATAAGTTCTCCAAGTTTCATATCAACCTCCAAAAAGTTACCAAAATTTTCTAAGTTATAATAATAAGGGTATAAACCATAAGTTATGGCTGTAGTTATATCCTACAAAATCAGGTTTTAAACCATAAAAATTCTTACATTCGCTATTTTCGTCTGATATACAACCAACGTAATTGCTGCCTAACTTTTCTGTTGCGAAATAGCTATTTTTCACATTCAATCTCTCTATTTCATGAAAAGGAAATAATTTGAAATTATCATCTCTCCGATCGAATATTGGAACAACATTATTCAACATACCAACTTTACTGCTAGCGGAGTTATATACCTCAACACTCCTGTAAGATTGGTATAATTGATTTTCCGATCCCTTAAAAAAATTGTCTCCAATTCGTATATCAAGTCTATTGCCAATAAGACTCATATTTTTACTACTTATTATATCTTTTGGATCTATTAAAACCTTACTACTTTCAAGTGGTTTAAGTTTTATAGAACGTGTATCATAATCATATACATGAACATATTCACCATTCTTGCGGGATTGAAGTATAAAATCAATAGTAGCTATACTAATAATATTGCCATCATGGTAATAATAGTAATATTCACCTGAGTCAGTAACCAAAGCTAACTTGTTGTCATCTCCTACTTTTTCTAGCTTTAGTTGTAGTCCTTGAGATAAACCATTCAGCACCTTTTGTGTTCTACAGCTATGGTCAATCACAATAAGGCGCTGATCTCCAGGCTCATCAATAATGACATAAGATGTAGTAGGTAAACTAACTGTTGTTTCGTTATTTACTCTTACTTTAGTAGTTATCACATAACGAGATGCGTTACTACAGTCTTTACCTGGGTCATCTTCCTTTTCTAGTTTAAAACGCATTTTCCCTTCCTTTGTGGTCTATGTTTTAGACACAGTTATAGCTCTTTTCATAGAAGTCCGGATGTGATAAGATAAGGATAGACGATGATAAGGAGGTTGAGTGCCAGCAGCATATAGTTATGACTTAAGGAAAAAAGCAATGGAAGCGCTAGAGGAGGGAGGAAGCAGAGAAACAGTGGCAGCAAGATTTAAAATTGGACGAACTACTTTATGGGAGTGGCAGCAAAGAAGAAAAGAAACAGGAGACTTTCAATCAAAAAAACTTGGAAATGGAGGTTACAATCACAAAATTACCGACTGGGATGCCTTTGCTAAATTTGCCAGAGAAAACGGAGGAAAGACTCTGTCGGAAATGGCTAAACTTTGGGGCAACGTTAGTATCCAAACGATCCACCGAGCTCTCAGAAAAATTGGATTTACGCGCAAAAAAAGACATATGGATACAAGGAAAGAAACGAAGAAAAACGTGCTGAATTCTTAAAAATTATAGCAACAAAAGAACCAGAAAACTTAGTTTATATAGATGAGTCTGGCATTGATAACACAGAGGACTATCCATATGGGTATTGCCAGAAAGGACAGCGGTTTTATGGCCTAAAATCTGGAAAGAAAACTCAACGAATCAGTATGGTTGCAGCCTTAAGTAGAAGAAAGATAGTTGCTCCATTAACCTTTGAAGGCCACTGTAATATGGATGTTTTTAATGGATGGTTTGAGCAATTTTTGACACCGATCTTGGAACCTGGACAGACTGTCATTCTTGACAATGCTACTTTTCATAAGTCTGGTAAGATTATCGAGCTTGCTAGAGGAGTTGGTGCAGAAATTTTGTATCTGCCGCCGTATTCTCCAGATTTCAACAAAATTGAGCATCATTGGTTTGCTATAAAAAACAGAGCTAGGAAAAACATTCCTCTATTCGAATCCTTTCGTCGTGCTGTTGATTCTGCCTTCCTATGACCTGTTCGGACTATTATGAGAAATGCTATAATTTACAAACATTAATTATTGATTAATAATGGTGATATGTAAATATAGTTATAGAATAATTGTTACACTTGAATTTCTTTCTGGTTTCTATTGTTATCAAAACATTAAAAACACTTTAAGAAAGCTGCTTAGTTAAATTAACTTAGACAAGTAAATAGCAGCTTTGCAGCCTGTTTTTATGAATGAAGATAAAATGTTATAGCCAAATGCGCTTTCAGCATTGTGCTGAATTGCAATATCTTTGTGCTCTAACTCCTCGTCGCGAAATTTACTTATAGTTTCTCTTAACTCCCCATCTTCTAAATATGAAACTTGCTCTTTGTAGTGCTCCCCTATAACTTCTTCAACTGCAGCAGTGCAAGCCATAGCAGCTTTTTTGCCCATAATGGCAGTTGCAACGCCAAGCGACACTCCTAACACACGCCAAACTGGCAACAAAACAGTAGGACGAACTTTTTGCTCCTTGATTTTCTCATTAAAATAGTGAAAATGCTTTTTTTCCTGCTCTTCCATTTCAATTATTTCATTGATTATAGAAGATTTTTTAAGAATAAATTTTTGACCAGAATAAATGCAAATAGCTCCATATTCTCCAGCGTGATCTACTCTAATTGCCTGTTGCAAGAACTGATTGTTGCTGTACCTTAAATTATTTAGATTTCTTTCTTTCTCCACAATACACCTTACCTGATACGAACAGAGCTACTATGAGATAAATTAAATTCCATGTTGCTAAGGAAACACCTAGAACGTAATGAGGTCTGTCACAAGATGGAGAGTAATTAGGATTTAGTAGATTATTTCTGAGCTCTTCTATACTAACGTTACCACTTGCTTGCTCTGTACAACCTAAAACATCATGAAACAAGTGGAGTTCAAGACCTACATGATAAAAAGATATTATTGCCCCTACGAGGTAACTGCAAAACATTGCATAGATTAGAATTTTGTTGTCTTTAAGCATGCATACTACTGCAAGTAACCCTGCAACATAGTAAACTACCCGCTCGTATGTACATAACTTGCATGGCAGCATGTTGAAAAAATATTCTAGCACATATGCAAAAATTAGAGCGAAAGCACTTGATAGCAGAAAAATTGTAGGAATTCTGGAATTATTACACATAACTTTAAGTAAATTATCCCTGAAAGTATAAAGCAGAGTATTCATTTTACATAGGGATTTTTATTTTTTTTCAAAAGTAATCTGACTGGCACGCCTTCAGCAAAGAAATTTTTTCTAAGGTCATTAATTAAATAGCGTTTGTAACTTTCATCAACACTTTCAGGTATGTTACATATCAAAGAAAAAGCTGGAGGTTTAGTACCAATTTGAGCGATATACTTCATTTTAACTGCTTTGCCTTTTACAAGCGGGTGAGAGTGCCTATCTAGAGCATCGATTAGCCACTTATTCAGTTTTGCAGTGCTGATCTTCTTGTTCAAGGATTCACTCACTTCAAGACACTTATCTATCACATCACTGCAGCGCATGCCTTTTAACGCAGAAATTGTTATAGTTGGCACTTCCAAGAATAACCGAGTCACTTCCTGTTGTTTGACAAATTTTATTAACTTGCTTCTGTCATCCTTACCTATTAAATCCCACTTATTTAAAACAACAATAATCCCTTTCCCTCCCTTAATTGCAGCTTCACCAATTGATAAATCCTGCTGCTCAATACCAACTAGGGAGTCTAGCATTAAAACTACCACATGAGAGCGCTTGATTGATTCCATGCTTTTCTCAACAAATCTTGATTCTAATTCATCTATAACATTTGCCTTTCTGCGGATTCCGGCAGTGTCAATTAGAGTAATTAACTCTCCATCATGATCATATGTAATATCCACAGAATCACGTGTGGTACCTGGCTCTGAACTTGTTATTAGTCTGTTTTCTGCAAGTAAACCATTTAAAAAAGTTGACTTGCCTACGTTTGGGCGACCGATTATCGAAATTCTTAATTTACCGGACTCATTAGAGCTCTTATTGTCATCCCAGTGCTTGACACTGGGATCCATACTATTTTTTTTCTGGATTCCAGTGTCAAGCACTGGAATGACACCGAAAGGAGGACTATTTGCACTGATATTTTCAATAACACTAGCCAACGCATCATAAAGATCAACCATGCCAAGATTATGTTCGGCTGAGATATACACCGGGCCAAGAAAATCAAAAAACTGCAAATAATCAACATTTTCGGATTTATGACTCTCGCATTTATTTGCTATCAGTATCACAGGTTTATTTATTTTTCTCTTCAGCCACTTTGCAAATTCTTTGTTTCGCTCATTTTGCACTTTTGCATCAACAAGAAAGAAAATTATGTTTGAACTGGATAAAGAAAACTCTATTTGCTCAATAACTTGTAGTGAAAAACTAGTTTGGTCGTTCCATCCTCCTGTATCTATAACTTTAAACTCCAAATCGCTAATTCTCCCTATTCCCTCTCGCCTATCCCTCGTCACCCCTGGAATATTACTCACTACTGCTGCTTTTCTTCCCACTAATCTGTTGAATAGGGTCGATTTTCCAGCATTTGGTAGACCTACTATGGCGATTTTTAGCATAATTCAAGGGCATGTTCTATATGAGGTGAATTATAACCGAAACTTTTCAATTTAACTATTGACTTCGTAGATTACATAAGTATACTATAATTAGAATTTTTTTTATTTCGTTATGTAAACTAGGAGGTGGTTATGCTAGAGCAAATAGAGAGTGTAGATAGAGAAAAATTAAAGCAACAAAATCATATACGTAAAGATACAGAGTGTTCAGAAGAGACAACAATATATGGACATGTTAATCAACATATGGAAAAAAACATTTCAAGTACATTGCGTAAAATATATGATGCTTTTGAGTCATATGGCGAATCAGAACACCTATCCAACGATAAAGCCATAGAAAACTTAGTAAAGAAATTTCAAAAATCCATAAAAGACGCAAAAGAGAACAAGTGCATGTTTAGCGTGCCGTCTCCTATTTTGTCCAACAAGTTATCAATAATAGATTATTCGATACTGGTTTTACACCACCTCATGAAGAATGATGCACACGTTACTGAGATTGGAAAAAGCAAACTAATGCCTCTTTGGTTAGAAATGTCTGCTCTAGTTTCAAAAGGTAATAATGTGAGCAAAGAAGCTTCGGGGAAGCTGCAAAGCGATATACTGCAAAACCGCGAAAGTTACTTGTCAACCCTAAAACAAATTGTAAGTGATAGCATCGAAAATGGTGACAAAGAAGGTATTGTAGCACAAAAAGATAATGAATTTTATTGCGTAAAATGTCCAGAAGAAAGTGTGATCACTCCTGCAAAATTTATGAACTTAAAGGAATTTAAGAACTTAGAATATGGTGCGTTACAAATGGGAGAAGGAGATAATGTAATCCGAATACAAAATGGACAATATTGCGATATGAAAGGCAAAGTAAAGATGACTTTTAAAGTAGATAATGATGAAAAGATTGAAATGATTTTATCTTCTGAAAAAGCTGAGAGTTTTGGCAAAATAATGGTACATATGGATGATAAAAGTTGTGAAATATTCTTAAAGTACCGTGAAGAGCTAGAAAAAGAACCACGTATAAGCAAGGTTGTTGAAGCTGCTAAAAGTTTCGCACAAAAGAAAAGCAGTGAAGTTAGTCCACCTCTTTCTAATATGAAAAGTGCTGACATATCGCAACATTCTCAAAGTAGTGGCCAGAGTGTGAGTAGTTGATATACATAGTAAAGCAACCGAAATTGTCATTCCAGCGCTTGACGCTGGAATCCAGTTCTTATTGTACACTCACCTGGTGTGCTCATTTAAAGTTAAGTTTTCTGGATCCCAGTGTCAAGCACTGGGATGACACCCTTCCTGGCGGAGATTGTTCTCAAATCACAATGTTCGTACAGTTGTGCGCTTGACCCAGATCCTTTAAAACTGGGTCCTATGGATAGAATGACAGAAATGGTTTGTATGTGTATAGCTGGTAAGAAAATCTAGTCTTTATGAGCTCAATAAGGTAATGTATACTACAACTAATTTGAAAACTACTTTATTGTATGCAAGACTTTAAAATACTAGAAAATCTAAAAACCAAAGCACTAGAAGCTGAAAAAGGAGGCGGTTCTAACAGAATCAATAAACAACACGAAAAAGGGAAATTAACTGCTAGAGAAAGGCTCAGTATATTGCTCGATGAAAGTTCTTTTGCAGAATACGATAAATTCGTAAAACATCATGCAAATGATTTTGGCATGCAAAATGCTAATTTTTTAGGTGATGGGGTAGTGATTGGTCATGGTACTATTTATGGCAGAAAAGTTTTTGTTTACTCTCAAGATTTTACTGTCTTTGGTGGATCACTTGGTGCGTCACATGCAAAAAAAATATGCAAAATTATGGATATGGCAATTAATGCCAGAGTTCCAATCATTGGGCTAAACGATTCTGGTGGAGCCAGAATTCAGGAGGGAGTAAATTCCCTTGCTGGTTATGGAGAAATCTTTCAAAGGAACGTAAATGCATCGGGTGTTATACCACAAATTTCTTTAATTATGGGTCCGTGTGCAGGAGGTGCAGTTTATTCCCCAGCATTAACTGACTTTACTTTTATGGTGAAAAACAGTTCATATATGTTTATAACCGGGCCAGATGTAGTAAAAAAGGTTACCTACGAAGATGTAAGTTTCGAAGACCTTGGTGGAGCAAAAATTCATACAAGCAAAACAGGAGTAGCGGATTTTGCATTCAATAATGATGTTGAAATGCTGCTGAAAATGCGTGAATTCTTTACTTTCTTACCAGCAAATAATCAAGTATCACCAAAATCTGCACCAATCTGCAATGATGTTGACAACATTGATGAATCCTTAAACACTCTAATTCCTACCAATCCCAATACTCCTTATGATATGTATGAACTTATTGAAAAAGTTTGTGATGGAAGGAAATTTTTTGAGTTAAAACCTGATTTTGCTCGTAATATCATAACTGGTTTTGGTAGAATTGGAGGAAATACTGTCGGTATTGTTGCAAATCAACCTATGCACCTTGCAGGATGTTTGGATATTGATTCTTCAAGAAAAGCTGCGAGGTTTGTAAGATTCTGTGACGCATTTAACATTCCCATCATCACACTTATTGATGTTCCAGGATTTCTGCCAGGTACAAATCAAGAATACAATAATATAATACAACACGGAGCGAAACTGCTTTACGCTTACGCTGAAGCGACCGTGCCGAAAATTAGTTTGATCACCAGAAAAGCGTATGGTGGTGCATACATTGTTATGAATTCGAAACATCTAAAAGGTGATATAAATTATGCCTGGCCAACTGCTGAAATAGCTGTGATGGGCCCTGAAAGTGCAGTTGAGATTATATTTCGACACGAAAAAGATCAGCAAACGTTAATCAAAGAATATAAAGAAAAATTTGCTAATCCATTTTTTGCTGCATCACATGGATACATTGATGACATTATAGTGCCAAGTAAAACAAGCTATCACTTTTGTAAAGCATTAGAGCTACTCAAAAACAAGAAGGTAGAAAGGATATGGAAAAAGCATGACAACTTACCTCTGTAACTTTCTTTTAAGCCTTGCTTACAAGTTATGCAATATTATAAGTATAATAGTGTGCCGTTACCAAGACTCGAACTTGGGACCTCGTCATTACCAATGACGTACTCTACCACCTGAGCTACAACGGCAAGTTTATATATTATGATAATGAATAACACAAAAAAGAATAAGGAAAAAGAAGAGGAGAAAAAAAGATTAGCGAAAGCTTTAAAGCAAAATATTTTGAAAAGAAAAAAGCAGCAACAGAGTAGACAGAGAACCCTTTCAAAACTCGTTTGTGGTGAGGAATTTTTAGGAGAAAGCACCGCAGAATACTCGAATGTATTTGAGGAAGCTTTAACGACAAAATTACCATCAGAAACTTAAGTTTTGAAGGAGGTATCATGCCAGAACTACCGGAAGTGGAAGTAATCTCTAACTTCTTGCTTGATAAAATTAAAAACAAGCAAATTAGTAATGTTATAGTGAATAATTGGAATTTACGTGCCCCAATAACAAAAAATATTGATGATGTGCTAAAGGGCAAAGTCATACGCAACATCAAGCGTAGAGGTAAGTATACCATCTGGAATACAGATGGTAGTGTGGCTGTAATCATACATCTTGGCGTGAGCGGAAAGCTTATATATGCTGACCACGATCAAGTGCGGAATAAGCACGATCACGTGGTATTTTTATTTTCCGACAATACTTCAATAGTTTTTAATGACCCAAGAAGGTTTGGATTAGTTATCGTTTTAAATAAAGAACAAGAAACGGATTTTTTTAGCGATTTTGGAATAGAGCCCCTCACGGATGAATTCAGTGGAGACTATTTACAGGAGTTGCTGAAAAACAAAAAAGTGAATATCAAATCAGCATTAATGGACAATAAATTAATAGTTGGCGTAGGCAACATATATGCTTCTGAGAGCTTGTTTAGAGCTCGCATATCACCACTCAGGTCAGCAAAAGACTTGACCTATAGAGAGTGCGAAAAACTTGCTGCTGAAATAAAAAATACTCTGAGTGACGCAATTGCTGCAGGCGGTTCAACACTGAAAGATTATGCACAGCCATCTGGATCTGCTGGATACTTTCAAAATAACTTTTACGTATATGGTAAAGTTCAAAAACCTTGCAAGATTTGCAATAATATCATAACACTTATACGACAAAATGGCCGTAGCACTTATTTTTGCAACGCGTGCCAGAATTAAGATTTTATTTTTTGATATGACATTTTCACCTGAAAAAGATCCATTTGATTTGTTTTCAAAGTGGTACAAAGCAGTACTTAATTCTCCGTGTAAACAACCAACTGCAATGACGCTAGCAACTTGTAGCAAAGACTGTATTCCATCTGCAAGAGTAGTATTACTAAAGGAATACAGCAAAGAAGGTTTTGTGTTTTTCACTAACGTAAACAGTAAAAAAGGGAAAGAATTGACTGAGAACCCCAAAGCTGCGTTAGTGTTTCATTGGATAGAATTTGCTAGGCAAGTGCGAATTGAAGGAGAGGTTAAACTCCTAAACAGTAAAAAAGCTGATGAATATTTCTCTTCTCGAGCACGTGATAGTCAAATTAGCGCATGGTGCTCAAAACAATCGAGCATTCTGAAAGATTGGCAAGATTTTGAGCAAGCTATAAAATTGAAGGAAAAAGAATTTCACAATACACAAGTTTCTCGTCCTGACTTTTGGGTGGGATTTTGCGTAATCCCAAAAGTAATTGAATCTTGGCAAGAAGGTGAATATAGGAAGCATATTAGATTTAGATACACCCTTGTTGAGGGAAGCGATTGGAAAATAGAACAACTATATCCTTAAAAATGGTTGCGGGAGTAGGATTTGAACCTACGACCTTCAGGTTATGAGCCTGACGAGCTACCGAGCTGCTCCATCCCGCGTCGTTGCTTATTTAGTTATTATATATACAATAATAGAAAATAAAAGAATAAAATTGCGTCACAGTCACATGTCGATATGTTTACTAACTTTCTTTGACATAATAGTTAGTTATATACGTCATAACCTACGTAATGAAAAATATAACTTGATACTGTGGGTTCCTGTTTTTCAGTGTGTAGGGATTTTAACCTATTTTTCCCTAAGTTTTGAACCAAGCTGCATATCTATTTTTCTTTTGCTTTTACCCACACTAATTTTGATTGCAATATTATACAAAAAGTACGCGATATTATGCATTGCTTTGATTGCAGTGCTCATAGGATTTACAGCTAGTAAATTAAGAACAGCTTTAGTTGATACTCAAATTCTTGATAAAGAGAGATATGTAAAAGATATCGTTGCCACAGTGAAGGATATTAACGACAGGGGCTCATATAAACAATTTCTGCTTTCTGTTGAAAAATCCCCTACTATCTCAAAATCCTCTCCTGTCATCCCAGCGCCCTCTTCTGTCATCCCAGCACCCTCTTCTGTCATCCCAGTGCCCCCTTTTGTCATCCCAGTGCTTGATACTGGGATCCAGAAAAAAAAGATATGGATTTCAGCGTCACGCGCTGGAATGACACCGGATAGAGCTCTAGATAACATCAGAATATCAGTTAGAACCAAAGTGGAAAAAGGCATTAAAATAGGCGATCAAGTAAAATTATCAGCAAAACTCTTCCCTCTAAAGATTGCGCCCTCGGAGTATGCATACGATTTTGCAAGAATAGCATATTACCAGAAAATAAGTGCAACAGGCTTTGCAACAAGCAAAATAGCCCTGCATAAAAAGGCTGAAGCAAGGAAATTTCAAGAATATATAGAATCTTTCCGTCAATACATTTATGAAAACCTGCAGCAAAATATCAAAAAACCACATGCGGATATAATCTCTGCATTACTGATCGGTAAAAAAGATGGCATAGATCAAAAAACTATGGACGCGATACGAGATTCAGGTATAGCACATTTGTTTGCCATATCTGGTTTGCATTTATCATTCGTTGCTGGTCTGTTTTTTGTAGTGTTTCGTAATTTATTCGCAATATCTGAAACTTTGACTCTTAAGTATAACACCAAGAAAATATCTGCATTTCTTACTATCTTGCCAACCACGTTTTATTTGTTGATTACCGGTATGCAAATTTCTGCTCAGCGTGCCTACATCATGGTGATTTTAGTACTCGTTGCAATAATGATAGAGAGAAAATATCGAGGGTTAATAGCAATTGCGTTTGCTGCTTCAGTGATACTCTCAGTAGAACCAGAAGCAATTTTAAAGCCAGGCTTTCAGATGTCATTTTCTGCTGTTTTGGCACTGGTTGCCAGTTATCAAATTAATGCTAATAAATTGTTCAAAATAAAAATCATGAAATATTTTGTATCGATAATGACCAGCTCAGTAATAGCAAGTTTAGCAACTGTTCCGTATACGATATACAATTTTAATTATTTTTCAATTAGTGGCATTATCACAAATTTAGTTGCTATACCAATAGTTACATTAATTATTATTCCACTTGGAATAATTTATGTTTTGTTGATTCCTTTAGGTATTGAATGGATTATAGCGCCATTTATAGAGCGCCCAATTGACAGTATTTTGTATATTACAAACGCAATCGCTAGTCTTCAGTATTTGGTTATTCCCATTCGTACTTTTCCTGCATCATCAATTATTATAATAACACTTGGTTTATTGTGGCTGTGCTTGTGGGAAAGAAATTGGCGTTTCTTCGGAATTTTCTTTATTGTGCTGGGTATTTGTTTTAGTGCCACATATAAAACTCCTAATATTTTAGTGAGTAGCGACAATATTGCTGTAAAAGAAAGTGATAACTTACTATATTCTCTCACCAGAAAAAATAGGAACTTTGTTGTCAAAACATGGGCGAAGCAAAATGGGCAGAATCAAATTTTGAATCATAAAAAATACAATAACTCAGATAAAAGGCTAAAGTGTGACGATTATGGCTGTATATATAATAAAGGAAATAATAAGTCAGTGTTGCTAGCTTATAAAAAAGAAAATATTCTAGAAAATTGTGATAAAGTTGATTTAATAATTCAATTAAGTGAATTCGACTATTCAGTTTGTAATACTAAAACTATCAAATATGCCAATCTAAAAACATATGGCACACATTCAATTTGGTTAACAAATCGTTACATAAAGATTAATAAAGTGCGCTCCAATAGGCCTTGGCATAAGTTAAAAAGCTTGATTTTAAAGTGTTATTAATATATAATTAATTAAATTGAAATGTAAGGAAATTTGTGACTGAAAGTACTAAAGAAGACTCTCGTAATTTTAAGATAGATCACGATGTAACTCAGCTAAACAACGTCATTAGGTACCCCACTCAATTGTGGCGTGCAGCAAAAAAATATTCTGTAAATAATACCCTACCCATAGCAGCTGTGAATACTTGGCTTCAATTTTCTTTAGCCTATGTTGCTGCAGTCATGATAACTGATAGTGATGTAAGTTTCATCACAAGCATTCTTAATTCACGAATAGTGCCAGCCTATGTTTATGCTTCTATTATTTTTGGGGTGATTCTTGTAGCATCTCTTGCTATAAAACATATGAACAGGCAAGAGATAAAAGATGAGAAATCAAAAGATGGTGATAGCCCAATAGATGAAAAGATTAGAGGTGGAAAAAGTGATGAAATAAATGAGATCGCTCAAAATGCATTAACAATAGAAATTGTTCCTGATTTGGTCGATAAAAAGCAAGGTTTTTCAATAGTTTTACCAATCTCTAAAAAACAGGGAGAAATATTAGAAAACAAAAGACAAGAGAATAGGAATAAAGTTATTTTTCTTACTGTGCCATATGTGCTAAGTGGTCTAATTGTAGTTGGTGCATTGATACAAAATAAATTTAGTTTTGCCAATGTTCAGGGTTGGGCAGAATGGGGTTTCATTGCATTCGTGAGTGCTATTTTCATCGCTGGAGTATGTATAGCACTAAGTAAGTTAAAAAATAATGAAGTAAGTAACGCACATAATATCGTTAAAAAATTTAACAATGTGGATATTCTACTCCCATTCAGAAGTGGTACGATTGTATCGGTAATGGAGAATAAATTTGAAAGTAAAGAGGAAAATGATCCTATATCTCGATTGATAAAACTACTTGATACGCATTTAACTAATTTCACAGATAAGATTGTTGACTCATTTGACAAGCACTTAGATGAAGTAAAAAATTCACTTGGTAAAGAATTTTTGGAGCTTGCGAATGCTAACATCGAGAAAACGCTTGATGGCATAGGAAGTAATATAGAAACTTTTTTTAATAATTTAGAAGAAAGCATAAAAAAAGATGTAGATGAAGTTAAGAAAAAGGCTAACAGCGAAATCGCTAAATGCTCACAAGATATCAGTAAAAGTATAGATGAGTCATTGAAAGAAATACGTACTGATGTAAAAGAAAAACTTAACCAGGTTAAACTTGGAAAAGCAGCAAGTTGGTTTTGTACGCTTTCTCCTCCTGCAAATAATATAAAACCTGGTAATACTGAGGGCACTTATAATGATAATAATCATGATAGCTCTTCAGAGAGTGCTGACAGAAATGTGTATCTTGATTCTTTGGGCTTGACTCAGGAAGATAGAGAAAGAATAAATAGAGCAATACATGATGAAGTTCAAAAAGCACTTCAGTCAATGCAAACACAACTTACAGAATTGCAAAATTCAACGCAAAATAGTAGGACTAATGGCAGTCGCGATAATGATAGAAGGAATGATAACGCTGACTCATTAGAAAACACAGTGGCAGAACAACGTAAAAAAGTTAGAGATTTGGAATCACAAAAAGAAAGCCGCAGATTAGCAAAGAAACAAAAAAAATTAGAACAAGAGTCTTCTGAGCAGAAAGAAACAGATGAATGGGAAGAAAAAATCAACGGCAAACCAAGTGAATTTTTATATTATTTATTAGAATCTATTAAGCTGGAAGAAAAAGATAATAAGGTTGAGGCAACATTACGAAATTTTGATAATAAAGTTACAATTCACTGGAAAGATGGCTTTCAAACAACTTGCCATACTAAAAAACAAGGTGATCTACAAATTGAGTCTAGTGCAACAATGTTTACAGACCCAAATGTTCAAGCAGCATGGGAAATGGCGCGGGGTAAATCACTATAGATCACTCAGTAATAACCTTAAGTGTTAATAATGATAAAGAGAAATTAAGGCTAGATATCTACGTAGCTGAAAAGTGCAACATATCACGCAGCAAAGCTCAAAGATTGATACAAAATGAGCAGGTGAAATTACTTGGCACACCGATAATTAATAATGACCACATAGTAAAACCAGGTGAAGAGTATGTAGTACATTTCGTTCAACCTGACATATCCACATCAATCGAGCCTAATTATGACATAAAACTTGATATCGTCTATGAAGATGAGGACATTATAGTTCTGAGTAAACAAAGTGGATTAACAGTGCACCCAGGTGCTGGTACAAACAATGATACGCTTTTGAACGCAGTTATCGCTTACCTTGATGTAAGACCAGGAATTGTTCATAGACTCGATAAAGATACCAGTGGACTAATGGTAATTGCAAAAAATGAAGAAGCCCATGGTTTTTTGTCTGAATTGTTATCAAATCGTAAAATAAAGCGAGAATATTTAGCAGTAGTTTGGGGAGCATTATCTTCCCAGCAGGGAACTATAGAAACTAACATTGCTCCCAAACGCGGTAATAAAGAAATGATGTGTGTTACAAAAACAACCGGAAAATTAGCAATCACTCACTATTTGGTGCAGAAAATTATAGGACAAGTAAGCTTAGTCAAATGTGTTCTAGAGACAGGTAGAACACACCAAATTCGAGTCCACATGAGCCACATAGGACATTCCATAGTTGGTGACCAGGTTTATGGAAAAAATAGTAGTAAAAGCACAAAATATGCTAAAAACTCTAATTTCATTCGTAATTTCAACAGACAAGCACTACATGCTTATACACTGGGCTTATACCACCCAAAAAGTAAGGAATACATGGAATTTGTCTCTGATTTACCGCAAGATATAAAAACTTTAATTGGTGAGTTTGAAAATATACCTGAGAAAGGTTTACCTGATTTTTGAAGTATAAAATCAACTTATTGGTTTTGAAATTAAGATTTACTGCAACTACAATTATAGCTCTTTTCATAGAAGTCCGGATGTGATAAGATAAGAATAGACGATGATAAGGAGGTTGAGTGCCAGCAGCATATAGTTATGACTTAAGGAAAAAAGCAATGGAAGCGCTAGAGGAGGGAGGAAGCAGAGAAACAGTGGCAGCAAGATTTAAAATTGGACGAACTACTTTATGGGAGTGGCAGCAAAGAAGAAAAGAAACAGGAGACTTTCAATCAAAAAAACTTGGAAATGGAGGTTACAATCACAAAATTACCGACTGGGATGCCTTTGCTAAATTTGCCAGAGAAAACGGAGGAAAGACTCTGTCGGAAATGGCTAAACTTTGGGGCAACGTTAGTATCCAAACGATCCACCGAGCTCTCAGAACCTGTACATGATCTCAAGAAAGGAATAAACTAAGAGATATAGCATTTCTCATAATAGTCCGAACAGGTCATAGGAAGGCAGAATCAACAGCACGACGAAAGGATTCGAATAGAGGAATGTTTTTCCTAGCTCTGTTTTTTATAGCAAACCAATGATGCTCAATTTTGTTGAAATCTGGAGAATACGGCGGCAGATACAAAATTTCTGCACCAACTCCTCTAGCAAGCTCGATAATCTTACCAGACTTATGAAAAGTAGCATTGTCAAGAATGACAGTCTGTCCAGGTTCCAAGATCGGTGTCAAAAATTGCTCAAACCATCCATTAAAAACATCCATATTACAGTGGCCTTCAAAGGTTAATGGAGCAACTATCTTTCTTCTACTTAAGGCTGCAACCATACTGATTCGTTGAGTTTTCTTTCCAGATTTTAGGCCATAAAACCGCTGTCCTTTCTGGCAATACCCATATGGATAGTCCTCTGTGTTATCAATGCCAGACTCATCTATATAAACTAAGTTTTCTGGTTCTTTTGTTGCTATAATTTTTAAGAACCTGTACATGATCTCAAGAAAGGAATAAACTAAGAGATAATATATATAAGTTAGGATATATGAGGAGTTTATACCCAAGTGATATAAGTCGGGAAAGATTTGAGATTATGTTACCAGATCTAGAGTCCTGTAGAAAAAAAACAAAACCAAGAAAACTTGATTTGTATGATGTATTTTGTGGAGTGTTATACGTTCTGAAAAGCGGTTGTCAGTGGAGAATGCTACCAAAAGAGTTTCCAAAATGGCGCAATTGTTACGACTATTTTAAGAAGTGGAGTGAAAAACCAGATGCAGATAAAGAAAGTGTTCTGGAGCTGGTGTTAAAAAAAAATAGTTGGCGTGGTCCGACAAAACAATGGTCGGAAAGAAAAAACCAGCTTCTGCATAATTGATGCACAGAGTGTAAAAAATGCAGATACTGCTGAAGAAAAAGGCTATGATGCAGGCAAAAAGATTTCAGGAATAAAACGCCATATTGCAGTAGATACGCAAGGTTTGCCCCATGCAATTTATATAACAACAGCAGAGATAACTGACCGTAGCAGTGCTGTGAGAATGGTCGAAAATGCAAAAGAAAACCTCTCGGGAGTTAAAAATGTACTGGTTGATGCAGGCTATACTGGAGAGAATTTTGCAACTCAAATAAAAACGATTATTGGTGCAACCGTTGAAGTGATAAAAAGAAATGAATTACATTCCTTTGTTGTATTGCCCAAAAGATGGGTTGTGGAGCGATCTTTTGCTTGGTTAGAAAAATGTAGAAGATTGTGGAAAAATTGTGAGCGAAAACTCAATACTAGCCTACAAATGGTCGTTCTGGCTTTCACTGCCTTACTTCTGAAAAGATTATGAACAGGCTCTAAGAATTCAGCACGTTTTTCTTCGTTTCTTTCCTTGTATCCATATGTCTTTTTTTGCGCGTAAATCCAATTTTTCTGAGAGCTCGGTGGATCGTTTGGATACTAACGTTGCCCCAAAGTTTAGCCATTTCCGACAGAGTCTTTCCTCCGTTTTCTCTGGCAAATTTAGCAAAGGCATCCCAGTCGGTAATTTTGTGATTGTAACCTCCATTTCCAAGTTTTTTTGATTGAAAGTCTCCTGTTTCTTTTCTTCTCTGCTGCCACTCCCATAAAGTAGTTCGTCCAATTTTAAATCTTGCTGCCACTGTTTCTCTGCTTCCTCCCTCCTCTAGCGCTTCCATTGCTTTTTTCCTTAAGTCATAACTATATGCTGCTGGCACTCAACCTCCTTATCATCGTCTATCCTTATCTTATCACATCCGGACTTCTATGAAAAGAGCTATACTTACTATCGTATCAATTATATTTGCAGCGTAAGGATTTTTTCTTACCATGTCATGTGATCTACTACGTAAGTGCTCAAGGCTGTGAGAGAGTAAGCTATTTATACTACTTTTCTCCGGTTGCCAATACATTACCCTTCTTCCTGAGCCTGACGCATCCCATGCAGAACTTTTGATCTTTGGTTTATTAAATAATTGCTTGAATGATTTTAATAACATTTTGCCTCTTTGATTATGCAACAAGTTGTTGCACAATTTGACATTGAAAAATTATAGCAAGTTGCTAGAGAATTTGGTCAACAGATTGTATGTAGAGAGTCATTACTCTGGACTACGTTTATAAATTTCTTTTCGATGTCCTATTGCTGCAATTTTGACCATGTGCTCTGAGTTATCTATTAAGTATATGACTCGATAATCGCCAACACGCAACCTAAAGTAGCCTACCCATTTATGCGATAAAGCCTCACCCACTTTATCAGGAATAATTGTGAGACGTTTTTCTATAGCTTTTTGCACCCTTAACCGTATTGTTTTCGGAAGAGAAGGAAGATCTTCGGTATCTACACCTTCTAAATAACCAATTTGGTAAATTATCCCCACTTGATATCTTCATGTCTAATTATTTTTGCTCCAGGAACATTACGTTTATCAGCAAGTTCAAGTAGAGCTATTTCTCCTTCATCCATTTCGTCACCTTCAGATAGTTTACTTACCTCAAGTTCTTCTTCTACTAGATCTTTTACAATTTCTTCAATAGTTCTATTTTGAACTTTTGCCATTTCTGTAAGGTACTGAGCAAATTCCCCCTCAAAATTTACATTAACATTAAGCCTTCCTTGACTTTGATCCATATTATTCACTGTAAGATATCAACTCTAAACTATAACATTTTTACATAATTTTGTCAATCCCCTTACTCGTTGAAAAAACAATCTTTCTCTTTTGCTTTATACCTGCAATTTTCAATTCAGCCTTAATACGTTGCCGTAGATTCAGCAAGTCATTTATCTGAACTTCAGCATATCTCACAACATGGTCACCATATGCAATTGATACTACTCTTTCGCCACTCTGAAGCTTTTGAATTGCTTGTTCAACCTGAAACAAATACTCTTCGTTATACATTTCACTTCTCATTCAACCATTGGCTTTGCCTTACTTTTTTAGGCTTTTTACTTTCCATTTTTCCACTCAAACTATTCCATTTACTCTCTGGCCATCTGTCTATTCCCAGTGCTATCGATGCTGCTCTCGCGTAAATTCGGCAATCTAGTACTTCATTTCTTTCTCTTACCTTTTGCCACTCTTGTTTTGTGTATCCTTTTACTACCTTGCTGACTAATTGCTCTGCCGTTAGCTGCTTAAAATATTCAGGTGCATACTCCGGAAAATGGCAGTACCCTGGAGGTGTTTCTTCACCTTCTTTTAAAATATTAAGCAATTGAAAAAGCTCTGACTTTAATATCGATACTCCTACTGGCCAGAGCTTTATTCCTCTTTTTAGCTTTTGCCCTCCAACTGTTATATCTACTCTACTTGGGCTGCTAAGTGGTACTAGCGCTTTGTTTACACCTTTGACTGCCATTACTCTTCCAGATCCTTGATGACCTCTTAGAGCCTGTTCATAATCTTTTCAGAAGTAAGGCAGTGAAAGCCAGAACGACCATTTGTAGGCTAGTATTGAGTTTTCGCTCACAATTTTTCCACAATCTTCTACATTTTTTTAACCAAGCAAAAGATCGCTCCACAACCCATCTTTTGGGCAATACAACAAAGGAATGTAATTCATTTCTTTTTATCACTTCAACGGTTGCACCAATAATCGTTTTTATTTGAGTTGCAAAATTCTCTCCAGTATAGCCTGCATCAACCAGTACATTTTTAACTCCCGAGAGGTTTTCTTTTGCATTTTCGACCATTCTCACAGCACTGCTACGGTCAGTTATCTCTGCTGTTGTTATATAAATTGCATGGGGCAAACCTTGCGTATCTACTGCAATATGGCGTTTTATTCCTGAAATCTTTTTGCCTGCATCATAGCCTTTTTCTTCAGCAGTATCTGCATTTTTTACACTCTGTGCATCAATTATGCAGAAGCTGGTTTTTTCTTTCCGACCATTGTTTTGTCGGACCACGCCAACTATTTTTTTTTAACACCAGCTCCAGAACACTTTCTTTATCTGCATCTGGTTTTTCACTCCACTTCTTAAAATAGTCGTAACAATTGCGCCATTTTGGAAACTCTTTTGGTAGCATTCTCCACTGACAACCGCTTTTCAGAACGTATAACACTCCACAAAATACATCATACAAATCAAGTTTTCTTGGTTTTGTTTTTTTTCTACAGGACTCTAGATCTGGTAACATAATCTCAAATCTTTCCCGACTTATATCACTTGGGTATAAACTCCTCATATATCCTAACTTATATATATTATCTCTTAGTTTATTCCTTTCTTGAGATCATGTACAGGTTCTAAAAAATGCAGATACTGCTGAAGAAAAAGGCTATGATGCAGGCAAAAAGATTTCAGGAATAAAACGCCATATTGCAGTAGATACGCAAGGTTTGCCCCATGCAATTTATATAACAACAGCAGAGATAACTGACCGTAGCAGTGCTGTGAGAATGGTCGAAAATGCAAAAGAAAACCTCTCGGGAGTTAAAAATGTACTGGTTGATGCAGGCTATACTGGAGAGAATTTTGCAACTCAAATAAAAACGATTATTGGTGCAACCGTTGAAGTGATAAAAAGAAATGAATTACATTCCTTTATTGTATTGCCCAAAAGATGGGTTGTGGAGCGATCTTTTGCTTGGTTAGAAAAATGTAGAAGATTGTGGAAAAATTGTGAGCGAAAACTCAATACTAGCCTACAAATGGTCGTTCTGGCTTTCACTGCCTTACTTCTGAAAAGATTATGAACAGGCTCTTATATCAAGCCTTACAGAAGTATAGAATTTTAATGCATTTCCACCCGTGGTAGTTTCAGGATTTCCATACACTACTCCTATTTTCGTACGAATTTGATTAATAAATATCAATATACAGTTCGCTTTTGAAACAGCAGAGGTTAGCTTTCGTAGCCCGTGACTTAGAAGCCTTGCTTGCAGCCCCATGTGCTGATCACCCATATCACCCTCAATTTCAGCTCTTGGAGTTAACGCTGCAACAGAGTCAATAACTATCACGTCAACCGCGCCAGAACACACTAAATACTCAACAATATGCAACGCCTGCTCTCCAGTGTCTGGTTGTGAAATCACTAAATCATCAGTGCTTACCCCAAGTTTACGAGCATATAAGACATCCAATGCATGTTCTGCATCGATAAATGCGCATGATCCTCCTTTTTTTTTGTGCTTCAGCAATCACATGCAAGGCAAGAGTGGTTTTACCAGAACTCTCGGGACCAAATATTTCAATTATAAGCCCTTTTGGCAGACCTCCAACACCTAGAGCCGAATCAAGCGCAATTGATCCTGTGGATATTGTGTCTATTTTTTCTACAGGGTTTTGCTTCAACTTCATTATTGCACCTTTACCGAATGCTTTTTCAATCTGGCTTATTGCGTTATCTAGCGCTTTTTGTTTATCACTATTTCTTTCTTCTGGGTTACTTGCCATAGATCATTTATTAATTTATATAATTCTCTGTGATAATCAAACGCGAATAACCTGCCAAGGTTTTTCTAGTATTTATGTATTATTTCAATGAAAAATATTAACGTTTTCATAAAGCAGATATTTGTTTGCCTTCGTTAGTAACACACTATACTTTAGTGTACGAACGTTGCAATTTGCAGCATAGCAGGTGGTGTCATCCAAGTAGCCAACACTGAAATGACTAAATTCGAAATGGCTACATGAATTTATTGTAAATTACTACTGTATAAGGTGCGATGCAACAAAGCCATTCCAGTGTCAGCTACTTGAATGACACCTCTTGGATGGGTCAGCTACTCAGATCTGCCATGAAAACTGCAACCCTAAATGTTGGAGCACTGTCGTACACTAAGCGCTGTAACGACAATTTTAGTCGCTTCATACAGTACTATAAAGTTATTTCCCCATCGGTCAGTTAATGCTCACATATCATAAAAGTTAGTATTCTCCATACTCAAATCTCTCGCTAGAAATAATGAGCCACAGATTAGTATGGTTTTGACATTTTGGATAGAGGCTTTTAATATGTGATTTGATATTGCATCGCCAATTGATTCACATTCAACTGCTTTTATTCCTATGTTATTGGCTTTTTCCCTAATCAAATTTGTATTTGTTGCTTTAGGTTCAGACTTAACACAAACCGCACATAGTAGCTTAATATATGGCTTTAAGTGCTCTAAGAACTCTTCCACATTTCTGTTACGAGTAACACCAAAAACCACATAAATACCTTCAGCAAAATTATCTTTTACCCACTGAGATAGCACTCTAGCACCGTCATTATTGTGCGCACCATCTAAAAATAATTGCCAATCTTTCGGTAGTAGGGAAATTAAATTACCTTCTTTTATAGACTCTAGCCGTGCAGGCCAATAAGTGCACTGTAAACCTGAAGTGATATCCTCTTCTCCAATATCAAATTCATACTTTCCACTCAAAATGCTACATGCTGCAATAGCATTGCCTGCATTAATCACCTGATGATCACCCTTTAAAGATGGCAAAGAAAATTCTATTGATTGAATAGCTGATTGAAAGACCATCCTATTACCTTGTTTTTCACAATTCCATTCAAGGCCTCCTCTATACAGAGGAGATTTCCTATTTATTGCATGGAATTCTAGTGTGTTCATTATAGACTTTTTTTGTGGTGCTATTACACAAGGAATATTAGGTTTCATTATTCCAGCCTTTTCACCTGCTATGGTCTCTACAGTAGGGCCAAGATATTCTGTATGATCAAGGGCAATGGAAGTAATGATTGTTAAAATCGGACTATCTATAACATTTGTTGCATCAAGCCTTCCACCCATACCCACTTCAACTAAAGTTATATCGGCTTTATGACGAGAAAAAGCTAAAAAAGCTGCAATAGTTGCAGCTTCAAACAAAGTGATAGGCTGCTTTGCAATTACGGCACGGCATTCTTCTAACAAGCTATATAATTCATTATCATCGATATAACTGCCTGCAATAACTATTCTTTCATTAAAATTCACCAAATGTGGAGAAGTGTATGCATGGACCTTATACCCTGCTGCCTGCATTATATATCTTATAAATGCTAGTGTTGAGCCTTTCCCGTTAGTTCCAGCTATATGAATTACGGGAGGCACTTTTTTCTCGGGATTATCTAGTTTACTAAGAAAGCTTCTTATGCGATCAAGAGAAAAATCATTCGGCCTGCTACCAAGTGGCTTAGGCCAATGAGGCATATATATCATGGATTGTTATTGCATTTTAATTCAGCTATAACGCTTGCTATGCCATGCGTGTCGATTTTTTCACTAAATTGAGAACGTTGATTAATAGCAATACTTATTCCACTCATTACAACATCACTTATCAAGAAAGAACTGTGATTTTTAGTAACTTTGAAATCAATATTTGTAAATTCTTCATCACCGTAAGAAAATCTTGTACCAATTAAGCAAGTTTCATCATCAACTGCTTTTGTACTCATTATGATCATTTCACTATCATGCATGTATTTATATAAAATTTTAACGCACAAATGCGTAAGATACACTTCATACTCTCTTAAAAAATCTTCTTTTTCTTTTTGTTTAACTAAAGCCCAATGTTTTCCTATAACGAATTGCGATATTCCTTTGAGGTTAACATTGTTTTGAATGACCTCCTGAAGCTTTTTTCGCACACATTCCCGGTTTTTTTTATTCTCCTTTGTAGATATACCATCCACTTGTTGCTTCATAGTATGCACAAAAATTTTGTGATCTGTACAATTAGTGTAAGCACTTGAGGAAGTTACAATAAAAACAATAATGGTTAAAACTTTAGTAATGTTCATAAGATATATTTATTAGCTATGATACTTAGAATGCAAAGTTTAATAAAGATTAAATAATGATCGCTAGCTTTAATATATCTATAGACACACCTTGTATAAATCATCTACAATTAATTAAGGGTCTGTTCTATGCGTTATGAGTTAAGTTAAATTTCCCGAGCGATAATTTCTAGTCAAGGGAATTGCCTCTGTTAATTTCGTTGAAATTGATACGCGATGCCCACCTTAACTTTAGTCTCAGGAATCTACTAAGGCTGACGGTAGATACGGATCCTATTTTGATTGGTTTAACATTTATGCTTCATCAGTACAAAGAACAGGGTGTTTTCCTATGTTCGCCTAATGAAGTATTCCAAATTGTAATTGATGTTGAAAGGTATCCTGATTTTGTTCCTTGGTGCAAAGCAGTTTATATAAAAGAAAAAATTAACAACCAAATGGTTGTGGATCTCCTCGCAGCTTTTCATGGAATTAAAGGTAGATATACATCAGAAGTTACTTCTCTTTCTCCAAGTGGAACAAATGAAGGTTGGATAAAAGCTGTATCATCAAATGGAATATTTAAACATCTATACAATGAATGGCAATTCATTCCCATAGATGAAAATAAAACTATGGTAAAGTTTTATATAGAGTTTAAGTTTAAGTCCAACTCATTTTCCACTTTATTAAACTCAGTATATAAGTATACACAAAGTAAAATAATTGCTGCATTTAAAGATAGGGCTGAAAGCCTTGCTAAACAAAAGTTATCTTGACATTATTAATATAAATGTATAATTTTTTTTAGTAAGTTAAGTGTTTATATTGTAATGATTTTTAGACTATTGTTTTTATTAATTTTCATAAGTGTTAATTCTTATGCAGTTGTTAAGCAAGATTTATCCGATAACCAATACATTCAAAAAAAAACCAATGAAATAACATCAAATGAGCTATTATCGCCATTACCTGATGATAAATTATTAGGAGATCCAAAAGCACCAATTCTAATGGTAGAATATGCTTCATTAACTTGTTATCACTGCTCTCTTTTTCATAGGAATGTTTTTCCTAAAATTAAAGAGAAATATATAGACACAGGTAAGATGTTATATATATTTCGTCATTTTCCTTTGGATTACAGAGGGCTAAAGGCCGCAATGCTAAGTCATTGCTACGAAAAACAAGAAGACTACTTTAATTTTAACAAAGCTGTTTTTAACTCAATAGATTCGTGGAATTACTACAATTTAAGTGATTTGACTTTACTACAAAGAATTGCTGCACTAAGCAACTTAAAGCAAGATGCATTTAACCAATGCATTAATGATAAGAAAATAATGGATAAAATCGTAAATGATAAATCACTGGCAATTAATAAACTTGGTATCACAGCCACTCCAATATTTTTCATCAAGCTTAACGATAATAAATCATATATAGAGCATAATAAAGTTAAACATGAAGGGTATAAAGAGCTGAAATACTTCACTGATGTGATAGATAAATTATATGGAAAAGCCATAGTGGAGTAATACCACTGTAGCTTACCATATAAAAGACTCTATGCTGAGTCATTGTTTTTCACTACTGTTTGTTGTTTTTTACGCTCAAACTCTCTTTTTTTACTGTGCCAAGTGTAGTAATACATAGCGATTTTATTCTCTATTAATACTATTGTCCCATCATAAAACTGAACCATATCCATAACTTTTCTCTGAGCTTCATCAAAACGTTCTTTATACTTTTCACGATAAGCTGGATTATGTAGTAACATAACCCCTTCATTCTTGTTAGATTTTTTGTTTAACGTTTCAACTTCACCAGCAATAGTATAAGACATATAACCCCCTCTAATTGATTATAAAAATTATATTTTAAAAAGAGAAATGCGCATAAACAATCCCTTTAATTCTAGCATAATAATCGACTGTTTATTATACTAGTTAACTATAGTACGATATATAATAATTTTTGTCACTTAAAATTTTATACTATGAAATAATAACTTAAAATAAATGTTTTTATTATTTTAAACTATATTATTATATTTATAAATTGTGTATGAATTAAGTCTCCCTAATTTATAATATGAAACGTAATGCGTAACAACTTTTGTATAAAATTGTCATATATAAGAAATCTATTTGCAAAAGAATATAAAAAAATAGAAAAATATTGTATTCTTGAAAAAAAGCAACATATTCAAATTGGCCCTGAAGAAGGAAAGCTATTAAGTTTATTTATAAAAATCCAAAAAATCAAAAGTATTGTTGAGATTGGCACGTTATATGGTTATTCGTCGATTTGCATGGCAAAAGCTTTACTAGAAGACGGTCATATATATACAATAGAAAATAATCCTCAACACTCAAGAATAGCAAAAAAAAATTTTAGTGCTTTTAATCTAAGTGATAAAATTACTCTAATAGAAGGCGATGCACTGGAAAAAATTAATGAATTATCAGCAAAAGCACCATTTGACATGATATTTATCGATGCTGACAAAAGTAGTTATCCTAAGTATTTAGATTGGGCAGAGTCATACATTAAACAAGATGGGCTAATCGTTGCAGATAACACTCTACTGTTTAACACAGTATTTTTAGAATCGCCTCCAAAAGAAGTATCAGAAAAATCATGGCATGCTATGAGGGAGTTTAATAATAGATTATCAGATGAAAAGAAATATTTCTCTATATTGATTCCAACTGATGAAGGAATGACTGTAGCTTTAAAGCTAACATAAGTTAAAAATCAAGGTCAGCATAATGTTTAGGAGGGATTAAACCAGAAATCCTCTCTAATAATATCTCACGAAAACAAGGCTTTGATTTAACAATGGAGTACCATTCTTTTAAAATTTTACTTTTTTCCCATGGAAAACTACTTACATAATCCATTACGGAAATATGCGATGCTAAAGCAATATCAGCTAAAGTGAACTTATCAGTTGCAAGCCAAACGTTCTTGTTAATTAAGTGTTCGATGTATTCCATATGGCAAGGCAGGTTATGCTGAGCTGCATGAAGAAATCTAGAGTCAGGGCTGCGGTTAGTAATTACTTTTTCATTCATAATATACTTAGTAACTTCATTGTAAAATTTGTTATCGAACCAATTGATTAGAGCGCGTATTTTAGACTTAATAATAGTGGATGAACCAAGTAATTTGACGTCGCTATTGTAAGTCTCTTCTATATATTCACAAATGGCATTACTGTCCGCTATTACAAAGTTATTATCTATTAATACTGGTACTTGCCCGGTTGGGTTGATCTCCATAAATTCATTCCGCTTTTCCCACGGATTTTCATATACTAGATCACAGCCCAATTTTTTTTCTTTTAGAAAAGCTCTAACTTTTCGTGAAAATGGACAAAGAGGAAAATGATATAAAATCATAACATCTCTCCTTTGTCATCTCCCTTTCCTTTGTCATCCAAGTAGCTGACACTGGGATCCAGAAAAAAAGATATGGATCTTAGTAGATCTCTTGCATAACCTTTTATTGCTTCAGCACTTATCATTTTATGACTTGACCACATGGTCCAGTTGTTGAAGAGATCCAGTGTCACACACTGGGATGACAAAAATTGGCACTGGGGTAGCATTAACAAGCACCTGGATGACAAAGGTGAGGGCTGAAATGACAATCTTTGCATGACAACTAACTTTTTGTTTACTTCAAAATAGCACTGTAAAAAATTTAACATATCAAATTATAGAGCTAATATAGGATATACCTTGCTAAATAAAAAAAAAAGTATAATATTTTATAAGGTATGCAGGCAAGAACTCTGTAATTTGGTCAGATCAGAAATGAAGCAGCCATATCAGAACCTTTTTGGGTTGCATACCTATTTCATTATTTGTTTTATCCGAGGCTATGAATATAGCATTAAAACATCGTCCTAGTAGCTTCAAAGATCTAGTAGGTCAAGATATACTAGTGCGTGTATTAGAAAATGCTTTTATTTTAAACAAAATCCCACAATCTATACTGCTCTCTGGTAGTAGTGGAGTTGGTAAAACCACCACTGCAAGGATAATAGCTTTATGTTTGAATTGTTCCATGGGACCAATTTTTGAACCTTGCGGATCATGTGAAAATTGTCTAGCAATAAAAAATTCAAGCCATCCAGATGTAATTGAAATCGATGCGGCAAGTCACACTAGCATTGACGATATTAAAGTAATCCTGGGAGATATTTGCTATTCACCTATAAGCTCTAAATTCAAAGTCTACATTATAGATGAAGTACATATGTTATCCAGCAGCGCATTTAACGCATTACTTAAAACCCTAGAAGAGCCACCATCTAGTGTAAAATTCATTTTAGCAACTACGGAAATAAAAAAGATACCGATAACTATTATTGCACGTTGTCAAAGGTTTGATTTACACAACATTCCTGTAGCTAAAATAGTGGAACGTTTAAATGATGTTGCACAAAAAGAGAGTTATTCCATTGAAAAGGGAGCATTAGAATTAATTGCACGACATTCTGGAAATTCAATGCGTAACGCCTTGTTTTTGATGAATCAAGCAGTGCTATATAGCAAAGATGGTGCAATATCCACTAAAAATGTGACAGACATACTTGGCCTAGTGGATAAAGATATTATATTCGATCTATTAGGGGCAATATTAGAAGGTGATTTACAGAAAGCTCTATCAGTGTTTGACAAGGCGATAAAAACAGCAAACCCACTTAGTATTTTTGAAGGTCTATTGCAAACAATTCAGTTAATATGCCGTTTTTTAATTACGAAAGAGATTGATAGTGCAGTTACAGAGCATGAAAAGAATAGGATAAAAGATTTAAGTATAAAGAGATCTTTAATATTTTTTTCGAGATTGTGGAAGGTGTTGCTTAAAGGTATTCAAGATATAAAAACTTCAACATGCAACGATGTTGCTGCTGAAATGATGTTAATTAGCCTCTGTTATCTTTCTGATCTGCCTTCTCCGGAACAGGTGGTCAAAAAAATTCTTTCGCAGAATGCACAGCCGGAAAATACGCGTAATGTAAGAAATGAACAGCAACAAAATTATGATTTTGACAAAGTTTTGCAACTATTAAGGCGGAGTAACCAAATTTATCTTTACAAACAACTGTGTAATAATCTACAACTAATAGATTGTAAACCTGGATATTTAAAATTAAAAGCTGTATCTAAGTTGGATAGTAATTTTTGCAATGATTTAAAAAACTACTTAAACCAGGTGACTCAGCAGGAGTGGGTTATTACAGTTGATACGGGTTATATAAACAGGGAAGTGAGTAATTTAAATTATGCACCTGCAGTTAAGGATATACTTGACACGTTTAAAGGTGCAAAAGTAGTTAATATAGAAAATAAGGAGTAAGTTGTGGATTTTAGTCAAATAATGAAACAAGCGCAAGAGATGCAAAAAAAGCTTGCAGAAGCTCAAGAAAAATATATTGGAAAAGAGTTTCAAGGTATTTCTGGTGGTGGCAAAGTTTCTGTATTAGTGGAAGTCATAAAAATAGGTAGCTATAAAGCTAAAAAGGTGAACATAGACTTAGAACTTATGAGAAATGAGGAAAAAGATATAGTAGAGGATTTAGTAACAGCAGCGTTTAATGATGCCGTTAAAAAAGCAGAAGAAGATATGGCGAATGCAACTTCTGATCTTGCAGGTATGATGGTTTTACCACCTGGGTTTAAACTTCCTTTTTGAATTTATTTCTATACTACTGAAGTTTCTTTTAGTGTAAGTATTTTTTTCTAATATTTCCAACGCTAGTACTTCTTCATATAATGCACCTATAGCTAGCACAACCCTACGTCATGCCGCGGTTCATTCCATAACTGTACGAACATTGCAATATGGCACATAGTAAACGATGTCATTCCAGTGCTTGACACTGGAATCCAGCCTTGCCGTAATCTCATCAAGAACGTTGTGCTTTAACATAAAACGGCTACTTTTATGCTTACCAACTTAATAAAATTCCTGGATCCCAGTGTCAAGCACTGGGATGACAAGAAGAGGGTACTTGAATAAGAGGCATTGCCCTCCTGGTAGACCCAAATTGCAATGTTCGTGCAGTTATGGATTCATTCGCGGTATCTCATCCGCTAACAAGCAGCGGAATGACGAGGTCTTTCGATAGTAAATCTTACCTATGTTAGCTATACCAAAAAATCAAGAGTAAAAAAGTTGTATTTATTCATTAATAAAATCTTTGTCTTCTCCTAAAAATTAGTTAAAATGTAGGATACTTTGTGTTATTAAGTTAGCACTTGACTTAACTTTAGTTGTTACTTAGACTGCTAAAGTGGAATTTTAATTTTTTTACGAGGACAATTATGCATTATAAAAAGTTTTTTTCAGCAGCCGCTTTAGCAACGTTGCTAAGTTTATCAAACTCTGCTTTTTCAGATCCTGTTGGTCCAATAAGTGATGAAGAAACTAGCTACTACGTTCGTTTGCAATACAACGGTGAAATTTTACCTCTTTTCACAAAAATTGATGGTATTACAAATGCAACAGGCAAAGAAAAGGATAGTCCCTTAAAAGCATCTTTTATAGCTGGTGGTGGTGCGTTTGGCTATAAAATGGACGACATCAGGGTTGACGTTGAAGGACTTTACTCATGGTTGAATAAAGATGCAGATGTAGTAGGTGACACAGTTGCAGATAATTTAACAGCAATTTCAGGACTAGTTAACGTTTATTACGATATAGCAATTGAAGATATGCCTATTACTCCGTATGTTGGTGTTGGTGTTGGTGCAGCATATGTAAGCAATCCTTTAGCAACAAAAGTTACTGATGATAAAGCCTCTGGGTTTGGTGTTGCTTATCAAGCAAAAGCTGGTGTTAGTTATGATGTAACTCCAGAAGTCAAACTTTATGCTGGAGCTCGTTATTTCGGCTCTTATGGTGCTAACTTTGGTAAGGCAACTAAAGACGATGCCGGAATCAAAGTTCTTTACAGCACTGTTGGTGCAGAAGCTGGAGTAGCGTTTAATTTCTAGTCTATCTCAGTCTTGTTATCCCAGTGGGTTTTTTCTTGTCATCCAAGTAGCATGACACTGGGATCTAGAAAAAAGAAATGTGGATTCCAGTGTCAAGGCACTGGGATAACACTACTTGCTGTGTGTTTAAGCTATAATGTTCATCATTACAAGCTGACAGGATGTCATTTTAATATTATATGGTGTCACCCAGGTAGCTGATGCTGGGGTTTCTAAGATCCCAATTAGATGGAAGGTTTGTACTTTTTTCAAATCAAAGCTTGAATTTTTGCTGGAAAATCAATATATTATATATATGAAGTTTTAATTTAAGTTGTTATGTTGACCTCAATGGCAAACTTATGTGTCGATAGCAGAACCAATCTCATGCAATATATTGCTAGGGTGCAAAAATTTCCTATGCTGTCTCAAGAGGAAGAGGTACGATTAGCAAAAAATTGGAACCAATATAAGGATGTTTCTTCTGCTCATAAATTGATTACCAGCCATTTGAATTTGGTAGTGAAAATTGCAATGAAATTCAAAAATTATGGGCTATTGTTGATGGACCTGGTCATGGAAGGGAATATGGGTTTAATGCATGCAGTAAAAAAGTTTAATCCTGATTTAGGGTTTCGTTTTTCAACTTATGCAGTGTGGTGGATTGAAGCTTCAATAAAAGACTTTATATTGAAATCTTGGTCATTTGTGAAAATAGGCACAACGCAAGCACAAAGAAGATTATTTTTTAGTTTACGTAAAATAAAAAAAAGAATTTTACGGTATACAAACAGAGAAACTTTAAATAATGAAGAAATAAAAGCAATATCTAATGAGCTTTCTGTATCCGAAGGAGATGTTGTACAAATGAATTACCGTTTGGCTTGTAAGGATCAGTCGCTAAACGATTGCATAAAAATAGGTGATGACTCTAAAAGGGAGTTGCAAGATATGATCCCATGTAACTTGGTCAGTCAAGAAGTAACCTATCAGAATCATGAAGAAAAAGAATTAAAAGAAACAATTTTAAACAATGCACTAGCGAGCCTCAACGAAAGGGCAAGAGACATTTTTATCAGTAGATATTTGTCTGAAAACATTCAAACTCTGGATGAACTTAGTAAAAAATATTGTGTTTCAAGAGAAAGAATAAGGCAGTTGGCTGAGCAGGCGATGGCTAAGGTAAAACAATATATACAATCTGAAAGTTTGAAATTTGGTTTGCATGCGTAGTTTTTTTATATTTCTAATATTTTTTTCAATAGGCGCTTTTGCATCAGTTAGTGATGTGCAATTGAAGGAAAAATATAAAGATTGGCTCGTGTATACTGCATTGGAAGATGGAGAGAAAGTATGTTATATTGTATCCTATCCTAAAAAAAAAAGCGAACATTATACAACCAACCGCAAGCCGTATGTAATGGTCAGTTATGTTGATAAAAAAGCAGATGAGGTAAGCGTTACCTCTGGTTTTCAGTATGACAAGGAGCCTGTAGCTCTCAATATCGACAAAAAAATTAAATATACATTGCCTATAATACAGGGAAGTTTTGCGTGGGTAGATCATACAAAAATAGATCAAGATCTCATTCTAAAAATGAAGCAGGGATTATCAATGGTAGTGAATGGAAAAGCAAAAACAGTGACCATTGATGATACTTATTCCCTACTTGGTTTTCAAAAAGCGTATCAAAAAATGCATGATTTATGCCATACAAAGTAAACTATTGTAACAGAATACCTAGCTATAGTATAAACTAGACTACTCTTTCAATGGGAATATAAATAGCACTTTACTTTATATGGGATGTGGATATCATTTAAAATATATTTTTGAGAGTTAGCAATGTCAGAGGTTGCAGGTGTAGATACAGAAATCAAAAAGCAAAATTCTGTGTGCGAGCAGATGCATTTTAGCGTGAGCCGCACAAGTCTTTTAAATACATTATCCAGAGTAAGTGGAGTGGTTGAAAGGCGTAATGCAATAGATGTTTTGGCATGTATAAATATCAAAGCACAACACGGCAGCATAAAATTAATGGCAACTGATCTTGACATTTCAATGTTTGCCTCACTTGCTGCAACCGTATTAACAGAAGGAGAAGTAAAAATTTCAGCGCATACTTTACATGACATAGTGAAGAAGTTACCCGCTGATTTGGATGTCAATTTTGAAGTAAATAACCAAGGAAAATTATTGATGTCTTGCGGAAATGCAAACTTTTCTTTACCGAATGTAGTTTCAAGCAGTTTTCCTGCTCTTGAAGAAGACAATTATAAACATGATTTTATTCTACTAAATACGGACCTGATAGACTTATTAACTAAAACAAAATTTGCTGTATCACTAGATGATACAAGGTATAATTTAAATGGAATATATCTACATACAGATGAGCAGTTTCTGTACTGCGTTGCAACTGATGGCCATCGTTTATCATGTATAAAGAGGCCAAAGCCTGGGAACATCAATGGCGAATTTGGTGTGATCATTCCACGTAAAACTGTTATGGAGCTGTTAAAAATATTGGACGATTGTAATGAAATTAAAGTAAAACTCTCAGACAGAAAAATCAAGTTTACATGCGGTGAATATATTCTAATATCAAAATTAATAGATGGGACTTTTCCAAATTATAAAGCAGTTATTCCAGCATCTCAAGATAAGCATATGATTATTGAAAGTAAAAAACTTTCAGATGTTATAGATCGAGTTTCCGTTGTTGTACCTGATAAAGTAAAATCCATTAAATTCTCACTACAAGAAAAGCTGCTAACTCTGCATTCAAACTCCCAAGAGTGCAGTGATGCAACTGAATCCATAGAAGTGTACTATGATAAATCCCCTATGGAGATAGGGTTCAATTCACGATATTTGCTTGATGTTCTATCCTGCATAAAAAATAAATGTAAGTTTAGCTTAGCCGATGGTAATAGTGCTACAATTATCACTGATGAAGACGATTCAAGTGTATTATATGTAGTGATGCCAATGAGAACTTAAACACGTTATCCGCTGCTTGTTAGCTGGATCTGGAGATACCGTGGCGGTATGACACTTATTTCACTAAGAATGTTATTTTTTATTAATTAGTAATCTATCTTTACCAAATACAAGCCAAAAGGCGGCGAGGTAACCCCAGCGGCACTTCTTTTGCATTGGCTTAATATATTTAGCATTTCTTGCGGATTGGTTCTATTTTTTCCAAATTCAACTAAAGTACCCACAATAATTCTCACTTGGTTATGTAAAAAGGAAATAGCAGATATTTTGATGTGTATATGATTCCCGTTTTGTATTATATCGATATCATCAATTGTTCTTATCGGATTTGCGGCGTGACAATCTTTTGAACGGAAACTTGAAAGGTCATGTTTTCCAAGTAGATGTTTAGCAGCTTCACGCATAATATTTACATCAAGTGGGCTAAACACTTGCCATACATAACCCCTCTCCAGAGCGGCAGGAGCATAGCGATTAACTATTCTGTATTCGTAATATCTTTTTTTTGCTGAAAACCGTGCGTGAAACGTATCATCTACAACTTCCGCATTAAGCACAACTATAGGAATTGATTTTAAATGATAGTTTATTGCATTCCTTATTCTATAAAGCTCAAATTCCTTTTCCATATCAAAATGAGCAATTTGTCCTAAAGCATGAACCCCTGCATCAGTCCTGCCACCACAGTACAAAGTAACTTTCTCACCACTAAAATTAAATATAGCATTTTCTATCTTCTCCTGGATTGAGTTAGCAGAGTGTTGCTGTTTTTGCCAACCAGAGAAACTACTACCATTATATTCTACCGTTATTTTGTATCGCACTGCATTACATCAAGCTCTATCTAAAATAGTCATTTTCTATCTTAACATAATTTATGGTCAAGCCTACAACTGTACGAACATTGTGATATAAGAACCTGTACATGATCTCAAGAAAGGAATAAACTAAGAGATAATATATATAAGTTAGGATATATGAGGAGTTTATACCCAAGTGATATAAGTCGGGAAAGATTTGAGATTATGTTACCAGATCTAGAGTCCTGTAGAAAAAAAACAAAACCAAGGAAACTTGATTTGTATGATGTATTTTGTGGAGTGTTATACGTTCTGAAAAGCGGTTGTCAGTGGAGAATGCTACCAAAAGAGTTTCCAAAATGGCGCAATTGTTACGACTATTTTAAGAAGTGGAGTGAAAAACCAGATGCAGATAAAGAAAGTGTTCTGGAGCTGGTGTTAAAAAAAAATAGTTGGCGTGGTCCGACAAAACAATGGTCGGAAAGAAAAAACCAGCTTCTGCATAATTGATGCACAGAGTGTAAAAAATGCAGATACTGCTGAAGAAAAAGGCTATGATGCAGGCAAAAAGATTTCAGGAATAAAACGCCATATTGCAGTAGATACGCAAGGTTTGCCCCATGCAATTTATATAACAACAGCAGAGATAACTGACCGTAGCAGTGCTGTGAGAATGGTCGAAAATGCAAAAGAAAACCTCTCGGGAGTTAAAAATGTACTGGTTGATGCAGGCTATACTGGAGAGAATTTTGCAACTCAAATAAAAACGATTATTGGTGCAACCGTTGAAGTGATAAAAAGAAATGAATTACATTCCTTTGTTGTATTGCCCAAAAGATGGGTTGTGGAGCGATCTTTTGCTTGGTTAGAAAAATGTAGAAGATTGTGGAAAAATTGTGAGCGAAAACTCAATACTAGCCTACAAATGGTCGTTCTGGCTTTCACTGCCTTACTTCTGAAAAGATTATGAACAGGCTCTGAGAGCTCGGTGGATCGTTTGGATACTAACTTTGCCCCAAAGTTTAGCCATTTCCGACAGAGTCTTTCCTCCGTTTTCTCTGGCAAATTTAGCAAAGGCATCCCAGTCGGTAATTTTGTGATTGTAACCTCCATTTCCAAGTTTTTTTGATTGAAAGTCTCCTGTTTCTTTTCTTCTTTGCTGCCACTCCCATAAAGTAGTTCGTCCAATTTTAAATCTTGCTGCCACTGTTTCTCTGCTTCCTCCCTCCTCTAGCGCTTCCATTGCTTTTTTCCTTAAGTCATAACTATATGCTGCTGGCACTCAACCTCCTTATCATCGTCTATCCTTATCTTATCACATCCGGACTTCTATGAAAAGAGCTATAAGTGGGTGCAAGATTGGTGTTGAAGTTGCAAAAGAATTAACCAAACTTACAAATCTTACTTCACTTGATTTAGGTAAGTGCAAGATTAGTGTTGAAATTGTAAAAGAATTAGCTGAGCTCAAAAATCTTACTTCACTTGATTTAAGAGGGTGCAAGATTAGTGTTGAAATTGTAAAAGAATTAGCTGAGCTCAAAAATCTTACTTCACTTGATTTAAGAGGGTGCAAGATTAGTGTTGAAATTGTAAAAGAATTAGCTGAGCTCAAAAATCTTACTTCACTTCATTTAATTGAGTGCAAGATTGGTGTTGAAGTTGCAAAAGAATTAACCAAACTTACAAATCTTACTTTACTCAATTTAATTGGTTGCAAGATTAGCAATGAAGTTGCAAAAGAATTAGATAAACTCAAAAAAAATCCTTCTTCACTTAATATAATTGGTTACAAGATTAGCGGTAAAGGTGCAAACGTAAAACTGCAGAATGAGGTATCAAACTCGCAAGAAAAACTTAAAAGCAGTAGCAAATACTATATTTGTGGAGCAGCAGTTGGTTTAGTTATTGGTCTAGTTGCAGCATATCGTTTAGGGGCTGCTGCTTTAACTCCTGTTGGCGTCTCTGTTGCAGTGTTTATTGCATCTGCTGTAATTGGTGCATTGCTTGGAGCTGGGGTGGGTTATGCTGTGAGTACATATCTTGAAAGCACTGAATTAAACAATATGCAAGCACGAAGGAGTTGTTGAAGATCCGTGTTAAATTCTAGTACAGGAGCTTTTTTCTAATGCTAAAGTTTACAACCAGAACAAACCACCTGGCCACGTGGAACTGATTTCAGTTTATCAGTTGAAACTTGATTTGAGCAGAATATGCATTTTATTGTGTTGCTTGGAGTAAGTGAGTTATCAACAGCAATTCTATCATCAAAAACAAAACACTCACCTTCCCAATTACCATTTTTATTATAAGTTTTTTCAAGGTAAGAAAGAATGCCGCCTTTAAGATGGTAAACATCGCTAAATCCAAGGCTTTTCATATATGCTGTAGATTTTTCGCATCTAATTCCACCAGTGCAGTACATAGCCACTTTCAGGTCTTTACTCTCAGAAAATGACTCTGTCCACTGAGGAAATTCACGGAAACATTGTGTGTGTGGATTAATTGCATTCTTAAACTTGCCTAATTTCACTTCATACTCATTTCGTGTATCTATTACTAAAACGTCAGGTTGAGAAGTAAAATCATCCCAATGCTCTGGATCAACATATTTACCCTTAAGGGAAATATCAAGATTGCTTACACCAAGATTCACAATCTCTCTTTTTAACTTTACCTTCATCTTACTAAATGGTTGATATTCTGCTGCACTCTCTTTCCATGTAAGGTCCCTTAGCCTATAATCAGAACGTAGAAAATCAAATATTTTATCAATCGCGTTTCTTTCACCAGATACGGTTGCATTAATACCCTCTTCTGCAAGGAGTATAGTACCCTTTAATTCAACGTTGTCGCATGCAGTTTTTATTTCATCTTTCATGTCATAATAATTAGAAAGTTCTACAAAGTGATAGAAAGTTGCAATGACGAAGCTCATGATTATTCACTTATCAACTAAGAACATGATACACAAAATTATAAAGATATTCAATAGTACGGCTGTTAATTACTGGATATCTTCAGTTTTTACATATAACATTTTAATATCAAATATAGACACAAATTAATGTTTTTGAGAGTATTTAAAAATATATTCTTATTTTTAGTAAGTATATTATTCGTCTGCCCAATATTATCATTAATATCAATCTTATTTACAGATACAGCGAACTCCGGATGGGTAATTAGTACACTTTTTCCTGAATATATACTGAGTACGTTAATTTTGATGGTAGGAGTAGGGGGAATATCTTTCATATTTGGAGTAATTCCAGCTTGGCTCACCACATTTTTTTCATTTCCTGGAAGTAAAATTTTTGAGATTGCTTTGTTCTTTCCGATATCGATTCCTGGATATATAGTAGCGTTCGTCTATGTAAATACGCTAGAGTTTTCAGGTCCGGTGCAGAGCTCATTAAGAGACATTTTAGATTGGAGCAAAGGTGACTATTGGTTTCCTGAAATAAAATCCCTAGGTGGTGGAATATTAGTAATGGGATTTAGCCTATATCCATACGTTTATATGTTAGTCCGCTCAAGTCTAAAGAATGTTAGTAACTCAGTCACTATTGCATCAACACTTGGGTTCTCCTCATTGAAGAGCCTGTTTTCTGTCATCATACCCTCCATACGTCCATCAATTATAGCAGGGTTGTCCTTAGTACTAATGGAAGTAATTACGGATTTTGGCACACCACAGTTTCTTGCTATTGATACTTTCACGACAGGAATATATCGCACTTGGTTTTTACTGCATGACAAATATTCAACTACTGTTTTAGCAGTTGCAGAATTGATTTTCGTTGCAACACTAATAGCTATCGAAAAAAAACTACAAAAAAAAGGAATATCTTACTCTTCAATCAATACCAATTCAGATTATCACAACAAACGGAGTATAAGTGGCACTATACCATTGATCTTTGCTTATCTTATGTGTGTATTGCCGATATTAATAGGTTTTATTTTGCCAATGATTCCTCTCATATATTGGAGCATAGAGAAGGGGTTTTTCATATACGAAGCAAGGTTCTATAACATAATAGCAAATAGCGTTAGTTTATCATTCATCACTGCACTAATCTCAATTAGCATTGCAATAATTATTGGATATACGGCGCGTAAAAATAAGGTAATCAATAATGTAGCACGTCTCATTTCTTTAGGCTACGCAATTCCAAATGCAATTATCGCAATTAGCATAATAATATTTTTAAGCAGAATATCCTCTTTCATTACTCAATATATTGTGGAAATTAGCTTGGTAGGAACTATTGGCGCATTAGTTTACTCATATTTATTTCGTTTTTTTGCTATATCTTTCAAGGCGGTAGAGTCAGGGCTCAAAAAAACACCAAATGAAATTGAGTGGACTGCATATACTATGGGTCATGGACCTATTTCCACATGTTTGAATGTTCATATCCCTCTCATCAAGAAGAGTATATTATCGGGATTTTTGCTCGTATTTATGGATACTATCAAAGAGCTCACAGCAACACTTATTATAAGACCATTTAATTTTGAAACTATATCAACTAGAATATATGAACTTGTAAGCGATGAGCGCTATAGAGAAGCTGCCCCATTTTCGTTAATAATAGTTATAATAGGCTTAATCTCTACAATAACCTTATTTACACTTGATGATAAGGATAAAAAATAAACGTAACCGTTCACAGATTTCCACTTAATTCTTCAATCTCACTAATAGAAAGGCCAGTAAACTTAACAATAGTGTTGACATCAACATTATTAGCCAGCATTGCTTTTGCGACTTCAATTTTCCCTTTCTCTATACCTTTTTGTATACCTTTCTCTTCAGCAAGATCAAGTCTGTATTCAAGAATAGCTTCTTCTTTGCGTAGATCCATTATCCTTTCTTCATAGGCTACTAAATCTTTTTCGTTCCAACGAAACTTGTCTAATTCATCATATGCTAGCTTTATTATTGGCGCTTTTTCTGCTATCTCTTTTAAGTCTTCTTCTGTTGTTTCTTCTGCGTATTTAAAAAAGAAACACCACCTTTCTACTATACTTTCTAACTGCTCTACTTTATTTTTTGCGAATTTAGGCAACTCAATAAAGACAAACTGAAAATCTTTTAAGTAATGGCCGTTAGTTTTTATATCACGTATATTGTGAGTAGAAATATAATCAACTTCTTCAGGAAGTAAGTTACAATTTGATATAGCAATAAAGAAGACTTTCTTTAAATCAATGTAGTTGCCAGATTTATCTAATTGTCTTGAGTAGGCTTTAGCGGCATATAATTGAGCGCGTTTTTCGAAGCCCTTGTCTCTAGCGAGCTGCATTTCTGCTATATATCTATTTCCGTGAGAATCCTTGCAGAGAACATCAACAATACTTTGTTTATCAGAGGCAACTTCGGGATCCATAATAGTGCTAAGAAACTCAACTTCTTGTATTGCATTTATCTCAGTAAACCCTAAAATATCGTTCAAAAAGTGGATCAGGATATTCTTATTTTTTTCCGTTCCAAAGATTTTTTTGAAACACAAATCATTGCGAGGATCGAGAAATTTTGAAAGAGCCATGGCAAAAATGCTTGAAAATATTAATAATTATACACTATTATTAACAATTATTCAACCATATTTTTGAAGATAGCTAGTTTCTGTATTTATTTTAAATTGAAGAAAGCGCAAATGAAAGATCGTGCTTTGCTAAAAATCACAGAATGCAGTCTGGTTACAAATAAACTATTTTGACAGTTAATGGGGTCTAGTTTTGATGTATGGACTATCCAAAGAAAAGGGTGGTATCATAACTTCAAAAACTTTTATGCTTTCTTCATTCAGAAATTCATACTTACCCTGCATTATTCCTGACGGTACATTTAAGTATGTTCCACTTGTGTATTTAAATACCTCTCCAGATTTTATCACAGGCTGTTCTCCGATAACACCAACTCCGGCAATTTCATTTACTTTGCCCTTATAATCTATTATTTGCCAATGACGACTTAACAATTGAATAGTTGATTGGCTTTTGTTTTTTATCTTAACGTTATACATCCATACATAGCAATTTTCATAAGGAATGGATTGCTCTTCAATGTAAATTGGTAAAACTGTAACTTCAACAAAGTTGGTAGTCAATGTGTATTCTAGAATCATTATAGAATATTCATGATAAAAAGATAATATTCTAATTATATACTTTTTTCATAGATTTTTCAAGTATACTTTAATTAGGAAATATCAATTTATAGTATGAACGAACCAGATGCGCTTAGCAAAAAAGTAATAGGAATAATAGGTGGTGGACAATTAGGTAAAATGACTGCTATCGCTGCAACAAAACTTGGACAAAAAACACATGTTTTTGCCAGTGCTAAAGACGATCCGGCTTGCTCCGTTGCTGATGATTTCACAATAGCAGATTTCTCTGATAAGAAAGCGCTTGAATCTTTTGCACAGAGTGTGGATTTAATTACTATTGAGTCTGAAAATATTCCATGTAGCGCAATTGATATCGATGTAAATTTTTATCCGGGTAAAAAAGCGTTACACATTTCGCAAAACAGATTGAGAGAAAAGTATTTTATTAAAAACTTGGGTGTAAAAACTGCTAACTATAAGAGTATACAAAATTATAATGAGCTACTGAAAAGCAGTGGAACTTTTGGCTATCCAATAAGGCTGAAAACAACAGAAATGGGTTACGATGGAAAAGGACAATATGTGCTTGAGAATGATTCTGAAGTGAAGCAATTTGCTTCCTTTGATTGGAATACAGAGTACATTCTTGAAGCAAGTGTTGATTTACTGAAAGAGGTTTCAATAGTCGTTGCAAGAGATAAAAACGGTAAAGTAGCTTTTTTTCCTATAGCAGAAAATTACCACGTTGATGGAATACTTGATACTTCAACAGTGCCAGCTAAAATAGATAGTAAATTAACTCAAGAGGTACAACGAGCTGCAAAGAAAATAGCAAATGCGCTCGATGTAATAGGAATTCTGGCTATTGAATTTTTTGTTACTAAAGATAACGAATTGTTAGTTAATGAACTAGCTCCCAGACCTCACAATTCTTGCCACTGGAGCTTGGATGCATGTAACGTTAGTCAATTTGAACAGCTAGTTAGGATAATATGCGGGCTACCTATGCAGGAAGTAGTATTACGCTTTCCTTGTATGACGAAAAATATAATAGGTAATGATATATATGATTCTCACAAGTATTTGAGCAACGAAAAAGCTAGTTTAACCATATATGGGAAAAAAGAGGTTAGGGATAAGCGTAAAATGGGACATGTCAATATAGATTTATAGCTCTTTTCATAGAAGTCCGGATGTGATAAGATAAGGATAGACGATGATAAGGAGGTTGAGTGCCAGCAGCATATAGTTATGACTTAAGGAAAAAAGCAATGGAAGCGCTAGAGGAGGGAGGAAGCAGAGAAACAGTGGCAGCAAGATTTAAAATTGGACGAACTACTTTATGGGAGTGGCAGCAAAGAAGAAAAGAAACAGGAGACTTTCAATCAAAAAAACTTGGAAATGGAGGTTACAATCACAAAATTACCGACTGGGATGCCTTTGCTAAATTTGCCAGAGAAAACGGAGGAAAGACTCTGTCGGAAATGGCTAAACTTTGGGGCAACGTTAGTATCCAAACGATCCACCGAGCTCTCAGAACCTGTACATGATCTCAAGAAAAGAATAAACTAAGAGATAATATATATAAGTTAGGATATATGAGGAGTTTATACCCAAGTGATATAAGTCGGGAAAGATTTGAGATTATGTTACCAGATCTAGAGTCCTGTAGAAAAAAAACAAAACCAAGGAAACTTGATTTGTATGATGTATTTTGTGGAGTGTTATACGTTCTGAAAAGCGGTTGTCAGTGGAGAATGCTACCAAAAGAGTTTCCAAAATGGCGCAATTGTTACGACTATTTTAAGAAGTGGAGTGAAAAACCAGATGCAGATAAAGAAAGTGTTCTGGAGCTGGTGTTAAAAAAAAATAGTTGGCGTGGTCCGACAAAACAATGGTCGGAAAGAAAAAACCAGCTTCTGCATAATTGATGCACAGAGTGTAAAAAATGCAGATACTGCTGAAGAAAAAGGCTATGATGCAGGCAAAAAGATTTCAGGAATAAAACGCCATATTGCAGTAGATACGCAAGGTTTGCCCCATGCAATTTATAGCATTTCTTATAATAGTCCGAACAGGTCATAGGAAGGCAGAATCAACAGCACGACGAAAGGATTCGAATAGAGGAATGTTTTTCCTAGCTCTGTTTTTTATAGCAAACCAATGATGCTCAATTTTGTTGAAATCTGGAGAATACGGCGGCAGATACAAAATTTCTGCACCAACTCCTCTAGCAAGCTCGATAATCTTACCAGACTTATGAAAAGTAGCATTGTCAAGAATGACAGTCTGTCCAGGTTCCAAGATCGGTGTCAAAAATTGCTCAAACCATCCATTAAAAACATCCATATTACAGTGGCCTTCAAAGGTTAATGGAGCAACTATCTTTCTTCTACTTAAGGCTGCAACCATACTGATTCGTTGAGTTTTCTTTCCAGATTTTAGGCCATAAAACCGCTGTCCTTTCTGGCAATACCCATATGGATAGTCCTCTGTGTTATCAATGCCAGACTCATCTATATAAACTAAGTTTTCTGGTTCTTTTGTTGCTATAATTTTTAAGAATTCAGCACGTTTTTCTTCGTTTCTTTCCTTGTATCCATATGTCTTTTTTTGCGCGTAAATCCAATTTTTCTGAGAGCTCGGTGGATCGTTTGGATACTAACGTTGCCCCAAAGTTTAGCCATTTCCGACAGAGTCTTTCCTCCGTTTTCTCTGGCAAATTTAGCAAAGGCATCCCAGTCGGTAATTTTGTGATTGTAACCTCCATTTCCAAGTTTTTTTGATTGAAAGTCTCCTGTTTCTTTTCTTCTTTGCTGCCACTCCCATAAAGTAGTTCGTCCAATTTTAAATCTTGCTGCCACTGTTTCTCTGCTTCCTCCCTCCTCTAGCGCTTCCATTGCTTTTTTCCTTAAGTCATAACTATATGCTGCTGGCACTCAACCTCCTTATCATCGTCTATCCTTACCTTATCACATCCGGACTTCTATGAAAAGAGCTATAAGTTAACAGTTTTTCTACGTCATACCGCCACAACTGTACGAACATTGTGATTTGAGAATAATCTCCGCCAGGAAGGGTGTCATCCCAGTGCCCAGACACTGGGATCCAGAAAACTTAACTTTACACCAGGTGAATGTACAATAAGAACTGGATTCCAGTGCCAAGCACTGGAATGACACCATTTTCGGTCTCTTAAATTGCTTTAGCCACAAACATTAAGAAATTTACCAAATGAAAAAAAAGGCACACGAAACCCTAGTCATTGTCTATTTTCAGTATTGGCGTTTTTTAAGTCTTAGAGCCTGTTCATAATCTTTTCAGAAGTAAGGCAGTGAAAGCCAGAACGACCATTTGTAGGCTAGTATTGAGTTTTCGCTCACAATTTTTCCACAATCTTCTACATTTTTCTAACCAAGCAAAAGATCGCTCCACAACCCATCTTTTGGGCAATACAACAAAGGAATGTAATTCATTTCTTTTTATCACTTCAACGGTTGCACCAATAATCGTTTTTATTTGAGTTGCAAAATTCTCTCCAGTATAGCCTGCATCAACCAGTACATTTTTAACTCCCGAGAGGTTTTCTTTTGCATTTTCGACCATTCTCACAGCACTGCTACGGTCAGTTATCTCTGCTGTTGTTATATAAATTGCATGGGGCAAACCTTGCGTATCTACTGCAATATGGCGTTTTATTCCTGAAATCTTTTTGCCTGCATCATAGCCTTTTTCTTCAGCAGTATCTGCATTTTTTACACTCTGTGCATCAATTATGCAGAAGCTGGTTTTTTCTTTCCGACCATTGTTTTGTCGGACCACGCCAACTATTTTTTTTTAACACCAGCTCCAGAACACTTTCTTTATCTGCATCTGGTTTTTCACTCCACTTCTTAAAATATTCGTAACAATTGCGCCATTTTGGAAACTCTTTTGGTAGCATTCTCCACTGACAACCGCTTTTCAGAACGTATAACACTCCACAAAATACATCATACAAATCAAGTTTCCTTGGTTTTGTTTTTTTTCTACAGGACTCTAGATCTGGTAACATAATCTCAAATCTTTCCCGACTTATATCACTTGGGTATAAACTCCTCATATATCCTAACTTATATATATTATCTCTTAGTTTATTCTTTTCTTGAGATCATGTACAGGTTCTTAAACACTGCAATTTAGCTGCTTTTAAATGCAACTCACCTTAGTTTAAATGTTTAAGAAATTTACTAAGCAGAAAAAAAAGGCAAAAGAAACCCCGTGTTAGCTAGTTGTCACTCTCTAATCCTGCAAATCGGCGTACTATACTGTCTTAAACGCTTTATAAGCGCGTTTCAGCTTATATAGGTAAAAACCCAGAAATGTTGTGAAGACGTAGGGTGCGCATAGTGCAAAAAATTAAAAATAAGACGCCAATTACGTAATACTGTTGTCGTTTAATCTGCACAGATTGAAGATAAATGAATACCTCCAGTACCATGATAGGGGTGCTGGCGAAGGGTGTCAAGTAAGTTTTTTCGTTTCTATTCCCAATAAAAGTTTGTATGCAATAACACAGAAGCATGCACTGCTATTCCTTCACTTCTTCCAATAGAACCTAATTTTTCTGCAGTGGTTGCTTTGATATTTACAAATTCATCATCAATTTCTAATGCTTTTGATATGAATTTCTTCATTTCTACTTTATAAGGCGATATTTTAGGCTCTTCACAAACTATAGTAATATCTAAATTAGACACGCTGTACCCTTTTTCTTTTGCTTTTTTAGCAGCAAAGTCAAGAAAGTGAGATGAATTGCAATCTTTCCATTCAGAGGAACTAGGGGGGAAATACTCTCCTATGTCGCCATATCCCAGTGCTCCAAGTATTGCATCAACGATTGCATGTATTGCAACATCACCATCTGAATGTGCTTCTATTGCCATGTTGTGCTCAATTTTCACACCGCAAATTTTTATAAAGCTCTCAGCACCATTTTGAACTTTAATGAACTTATGTATATCATAACCGGCTCCGACACGAAATTTTGGCTCTTCAAAGAGAAGCTTTGCCATATTGATATCCTCTTTTGTGGTTAACTTAAAATTGCTTTTCTCACCTTTAATAATCGCAACATGTTTTTTGTGCTCTACCATTAGTGATGAATCGTCAGTAAATTCTTTGTCTGATTGATGGCACGATAATAATTCTTTGAAATTAAAAATTTGAGGGGTTTGTATGGCTCTGAGCTTTCCTCTTGAAATCGTAGATTCAACGAAATTATTACCCACCAATGACATAGTGTCTTCGACTTCTATTGCTGGAACTACTCCTGTATATTGATCATTAATCATAGATTCAACCAAGTTATCTATCAGAAGATCTGACACAAAAGGCCTACAAGCATCGTGTATAACTACAAAATCTGGGTTAACTTTTTGTAAGCTTTCAAGCCCTAGTTTAACTGAACTTTGCCTGTTTTCTCCTCCGTATATTGGACTTAGTAATTTAGTGTCTGTAATTAGTGATATAGCTTTCTCATAGAAACTTTCATGGTCTCTATTAATTGCTATTCTTATGTAATCTATATATTGGTTAGCCAGAAATCTTTTAATTGTATGAAATAAAACAGATTTACCTGCCAGTTTTATATATTGCTTAGGAAGCGTAGAATTGCATCTACTGCCTACTCCCGCTGCAACTATTAATGCTGCTATTTTGTATCTCTTAGCGCACATATTTCTTTTTGTAGAAGCTTTCCTCTCTATCCAAGATTCTTTTTGAAAAATAAAATTTCTGACATCATATAAAAGTTACTTCCCCTATTAACTAGCATAATTATAATAGCAAAAGAGATATTTAGAGAGCTCAAAATTCTGCAGATTAAACAACTAAATTTTAGTAAAAAACGATAGTATTACAAATCGTAAAATATAGCATTTCTCATAATAGTCCGAACAGGTCATAAGAAGGCAGAATCAACAGCACGACGAAAGGATTCGAATAGAGGAATGTTTTTCCTAGCTCTGTTTTTTATAGCAAACCAATGATGCTCAATTTTGTTGAAATCTGGAGAATACGGCGGCAGATACAAAATTTCTGCACCAACTCCTCTAGCAAGCTCGATAATCTTACCAGACTTATGAAAAGTAGCATTGTCAAGAATGACAGTCTGTCCAGGTTCCAAGATCGGTGTCAAAAATTGCTCAAACCATCCATTAAAAACATCCATATTACAGTGGCCTTCAAAGGTTAATGGAGCAACTATCTTTCTTCTACTTAAGGCTGCAACCATACTGATTCGTTGAGTTTTCTTTCCAGATTTTAGGCCATAAAACCGCTGTCCTTTCTGGCAATACCCATATGGATAGTCCTCTGTGTTATCAATGCCAGACTCATCTATATAAACTAAGTTTTCTGGTTCTTTTGTTGCTATAATTTTTAAGAATTCAGCACGTTTTTCTTCGTTTCTTTCCTTGTATCCATATGTCTTTTTTTGCGCGTAAATCCAATTTTTCTGAGAGCTCGGTGGATCGTTTGGATACTAACGTTGCCCCAAAGTTTAGCCATTTCCGACAGAGTCTTTCCTCCGTTTTCTCTGGCAAATTTAGCAAAGGCATCCCAGTCGGTAATTTTGTGATTGTAACCTCCATTTCCAAGTTTTTTTGATTGAAAGTCTCCTGTTTCTTTTCTTCTTTGCTGCCACTCCCATAAAGTAGTTCGTCCAATTTTAAATCTTGCTGCCACTGTTTCTCTGCTTCCTCCCTCCTCTAGCGCTTCCATTGCTTTTTTCCTTAAGTCATAACTATATGCTGCTGGCACTCAACCTCCTTATCATCGTCTATCCTTATCTTATCACATCCGGACTTCTATGAAAAGAGCTATACTTTCAACATAGGAAAAATAAATTGCATATTTTTCAGTAAATTAGCTATGCTAAGCACATGCAAAAACGTCATATAACTATTTGTTTCATACTGCTTTTTATAATAGGGATGTTATTCCTGATGCGTCCTATGATTTTTCCATGTTTAATATCTATTATTATTGCATATTTGTTTAATCCGCTAGTAGTCAAGTTTGAAAAGTATAGAATACCACGTTCATGTTCTGTAATTTTTATAATACTTGTTTTATTAATAGCTTTTATACTAGTCATAACATTTGTTTTACCTATTATATATGTTCAAATTACTTCAATATTAAATTTCTTAGTGAGTAAAGTGCCTTCATTAAAGCTTAAAGTAATCCCCTCTGTATTAGAATTTCTTAATATAAAAATCGAGGATAGCTTATTTGATCACTTATCTAAAAATCTAGCAGAAAATTACAGCAACTATGTATCTTATTTCATGAATGCTCTTGATATTGCTAGTAACTTTATAATCCAAGTGTTAAGTTCAAGCTTTAACACGGTATCATTAATGGTGATTACTCCTGTAGTGTTTTTCTACATATTACGTGATTGGCCTTTAATTATAGAAGAAGCTAATAAATTAATCCCTATTCCTTACAGAGGAAAAATTGCAGATTATTTTTCCAAAGTGGATTTCATTATATCTAATTATCTAAAGGGGCAGGTAAATGTATGTATTGTCATGATGGTCTTTTACTCTGTGAGCCTGAGCATAATCGGATTGAAACACTCTATTGTTATTGGAATTTCATCAGGAATGTTAACGTTCATACCTTACGTAGGGCCATTATTATATACCATTATTGGGTTTTTGAGCGCTATCACTCAATTTAGTGGATGGTTTGAAAGTGCTGCTGTTTTGCTATTATTTGGTGTTGGGCAATTAATAGATTCAAACATATTAGTTCCTTTATTAATAGGAAAAAAAGTTCATATACATCCAACTGTAATTATTCTGGGAATTACTATATGCGCTTCATATTTTGGATTTACAGGTATATTACTTTTTATTCCAATAATAGCAATGTTCAATGTACCAGTAGAATATGCAATCAATAAATATTTTAAAAGTGAGCTTTATAAAAACGGCTAACAGACCTTTTGCATAATCAATTTATGGTAAGAGGAGAAATGAGCCCAGAATACCTGAGATATTTGAGGAGCGTAAGTAAATTTCTGCGCAAAGATTACTACCAGAAAGAGGTTACGTAAGAGGTTTAACGTGCAATTAAATTTATTTAACAACAATCAAGCTGATTATAGTCGGCAAAATTACATCATCTTAGATGAAAATAAGCACGTATATAATTCGGTAGTTAATGATTTATCTTGGAAATGTCTGATTCTTTTTGGACCTAAAAGCTCCGGTAAAACTCATCTTGCTCATATTTGGCAATCAATAAACGATGCAATTTTTATCAATGTGAATAACTTCGTAAGCGAGATTAGGTATAGCGATGCTTTTATTTTAGAAGACGTACAAAACATTAAAGATGAAGCAATGTTATTACATTGTTACAATTACATGAAAGAAAGTGACAAGAGGCTGCTAATCACTTCTTCAATTTCACCAAAAAAGCTTAACTTCAAATTAAGAGATTTAAGTTCTCGAATATTATCAACTATCAGCGTAAAAATTTTGCCTGCAAGCGAGGAATTATTAAGAATTATGCTAATAAAACGATTTTCAGATAAACAGTTAAAAATTGATTTAAAGGTGATTAATTATATTTTAGCAAGAATAGAACGTTCTTTCTATAGCATTGATAAAATTATAGAAAAGATAGATAATGAATCTATAGGGTCGAATGTGACCGTTCCTTTTATTAGCACTTTATTAAAAAAAGATGCCATTTGATTTCTTCTTTTGTAAAGGTGTATATTAAAAATTTATTAACACCCATAACACTAACGTAATTGAAATCTCTATCTGTCCATGTTAGAATTATAATCAATGTTATGTTATAATAAATATAGATAGATACAGCTAAGAAGTATTCTATATTTATAGTAGAGCTCACTTTATAAGGTGTTTTTTATAGATTTGACGTTATAATTTAACTATGATAAGAGTAAGATTAAATTTAAGAAAAAGGTTAAAGCAAAAGTTTGTGATGTTCACTCTATTGATAAATGCTTTATTTGTCTCATATTTTCTCATAAGAAACACAGGAAACACTTCCAATCAAATTATAGCCAAAGAAATAAATATAGGAGCTGATAATGAAAAATAAACAGTCGCAAAATAAAAAAGAAAATCTTTACATAGCATATTACATAGATGCTTTGGCTTCAGAGAGGTCCGCTACGCAAAATACTTTGGAAAGTTATCGTTCGGATTTACACCATTTTGAAGAATTTTTATTAGAAAGCAGCACTACCTTGGTTGGTGTAAACAAAACCAATATTAAAGATTATGTGAAATCTCTATGTACACAAAAAAAATATAAAAGTAGCTCTATATCAAGAAAAATATCCGCTATGAAAAATTTCTACAAGTGTCTATTTAATGACGGAATAATAGATTTTAATCCAGCGCCGGCTAATGATGCTGAATTAAAGAATCCAAAACTTTCTCGTCCTTTGCCTAAGTATTTAAGTGTCGAAGAAATATTTTTGCTAATGGACACAGTGAGAAAATCGGCAAGCGAATCGAATAAAGAGATAAGCAGTAAAAGGCTGTGTGCGATTTTAGATATCCTTTACTCTTCTGGAATGCGTGTTTCTGAACTAATTAATATGAAATTATGTGAAGTGTCACATTTAATAAACAGTAATAACAAAGAATGCTATATAATAATAAAAGGAAAAAGTGGTAGAGAGAGGCAAATTCTTTTTAATGAACAAGCATTGCAGAGCCTTAGAAATTATTTATCAGTTCGTGACAATCTGCTCTCTAACAGAAAGGAGTCTGATTGGCTATTCCCAGGTGATAAACCTAATAAACCAATTTCAAGGCAGAGGGTTGGTCAATTAATGAAGGAGTTAGCAAGAAAATGCAATATTGATGAAAATAAGATCTCTCCACACGTAATTAGGCATTCTTTTGCTACCCATCTACTAAATAGCGGAGCAAATATTGTGTTGATACAGAAAGTTCTTGGCCATACTAACCTTTCTACAACACAAATATATACTCATATTGCTAACGAAAAGTTAAAGGACAAATTAGCTGATTCGCATCCTATTACTCAGATGATAAATAATTAAACTTATTGTTTTTAATTTGTAATAAAGTTAAATTTAAATAAATTTATGTGAGTTTGTGATTTCAAGTTTGTTATTTAATTTCTTTCTTATATTATGGGAAGTATTCTATACTTTCATTACTCTCCCTGTAATTTTCTTTCCTGAGTGTGTAATAACCATTTTCCTCGTCTGTTCGGTGAGAGTTGTATTATTCATGCTGCATTTATTATGTGGCATTAAATATGAAGTGAGGGGAATGGAAAACATCCCTAAGCAACCTTTTATCATTGCATCTAAACACCAATCTCCATTTGAAACATTTATTTTTATACTACTATTTAGAAAAGCGGTTTTTATTTTAAAACGTGAATTGAAATGGATTCCATTCATTGGTTTGCATCTTATAGCGCTGAAAATGATTTTTATTAACCGTTCAGATGGTATCAGTTCTATACGCCATATAATCAAACTAGCAAAAATGCGTATAAAAGAAAATAGAAGCATAATAATATTTCCTGAAGGTACAAGAACAACTATAAACCAAAATATAAAATATCAACCAGGTATTGCTGCTTTATATAGCGTATTATCTGTTCCTGTGTTACCGGTTGCTTTAAACACTGGTTTGTTTTGGCCAAAAAGCATACTTTCTCTGAGAAAGAATCCCGGAAAGGCAGTAATAGAAATATTGCCCCCAATATATCCTGGGTTAAACAAAAATGAATTCTTGCAAAGTTTAGAAAAAATTATTGAAGAGAGAAGCAGTAGATTAACCATAGAAAAAACTGATATTGCAAATTAACAAAAAAACTTTATAATTAAAAGAAAAGTACAGTATTTTAGGTATTAATATATGGCAAATCATAAGAGTGCTAAAAAAATGATAAAGGTAATAGCAAAACGCACTTTAATAAATAAGATGCGGAAGAGTAAAACTCGCACCGCTATTAGAAAATTGGTTGATATAATCAAGTCTGGCGACAAAAAAAATGTTGTTCTGGCATTTCGGAATGCTGAATCTAATTTACACAAGTGTGTGAATAAAGGTGTTATTCATAGGAATACTGCTGCGCGTAAAATAAGTCGCTTAAATGCAAAAGTAAAAGCATTGATGACCGCTTAATACGGTTAATGTAAAGTTAACTGTATTAATATATACTCCTCAGTTTGTATATTCTGTATAAAATTTAGGTAGCTTAAGTGATGGATAAAAAAGTGCTATTAGAACTAAGTAATGGATTAAAAATCGAGCTACCTGTATTAAGCGGAACAACAGGTCCTGATGTGTTAAATATCAAGGATTTACATAAGATGACAGGATTATTCACTTACGATCCAGGGTTTGTTTCTACAGCTTCATGCTCTTCTACAATTACATTCATTGATGGAGATGAAGGAGTTCTTAAATATAGGGGACATAATATAGCTGATTTGGCAGAAAGTAATAATTTTACTGCTGTGATTTATTTATTGCTCTATGGTGAATTACCCAGTTTAGAGCAACACAAAAAATTTCTTCTCAAAATACAAGAATCATCCAAAGTATCAGAGCAAGTTACAAATGTAATTAAAGCATTTCCAAAGACTGCTCACCCTATGTCGATTTTAATTGCATGTTTTGCAAGTTTGTCAGCATCTTACCATGAAAAGCATGGCAACAGTGTCAATGGTGAAGATCTAGATTTTGGAATTTCTGCAATAGCGCAAGTTCCTGCAATTGTTGCAATGATTTATAGGCATATCAACAATCAGGAATTCATAAATGCTAACCATGAATTAAGTTACAGTGGAAATTTCTTAAAGATGATATTTGGCGATGCTGTTGATAATGATAAAAGCGCCCTTTTTGCAAAAGCTCTGGATAAAATATTTACTCTCCATGCTGATCATGAACAGAATGCTTCTACGGCGGCTGTCAGATTGGTGGGATCGGCTGGTTCTAATCTGTTTGCAAGCCTCTCTGCAGGAGTTGCTACACTTTGGGGAACAGCACATGGTGGAGCTAATGAGGCAGTTATAAATATGTTAAAAGAGATAGAGCAAAGTGGAGATATAGATAAATTCATCGAAAAAGCCAAAGATGATAAAGATCCATTTAAATTGATGGGATTTGGACATCGTGTTTATAAAAATTATGATCCGCGCGCGCGTATATTGAAAGGCGCTTGCCATGAGGTTCTAAGTAAACTAGAACAAAATAATGAACTGCTTAAAATTGCAAAAAAACTTGAAGAAATAGCTTTAAAGGATGAATATTTTATCGTGCGTAAGTTATATCCAAATGTTGATTTTTACTCAGGTATAATAATGAATGCTATTGATATCCCCTCAAATATGTTCACGCCTATTTTTGCACTTGCAAGAACCACTGGTTGGGTTACTCAGTGGTATGAAATGATAAATGATAAAGAAACTAAGATCTGTAGACCAAGGCAACTCTATTTTGGTAAATAAATTTATTTTCACTTCATTAGACTTCTTGCATAACCCAAACTAAGTAGAAAAAAGGTGTCATCCAAGTAGCTGACACTGGTTCCTTTACGACGGAAATGTCCAGAGGTGTCATTCCAGTCTGGAATCCAGAAAAAAGGATGGTGTCATTCCGTATCCGTTCAGCCAATGGCGTCAACTTAAGAGCCTTCATTAGCAAACTCTCCTAAAGACATGATGGCGTTTGGGCTTATCTACCTTATCGCGGCTGTCCCGGTCGGATTTTAACTTTAGCGCGTATACTTAAAAAGGGCTTGAAAGTTTTTTGGCGCAATAAGTACCTGATAGAGTTTCTGCCTCATTACACCAAATAAAACTGAAAAATTTAAACGATACTCAGTAATTTGATCTGGGTTCCAAGGCCCTTGTGCATCACACATATGAAGCGATAATATATTGCACATGACCAAGTTTGCCCAAAATTCTTGTAATACAGCCTCTCCAGAAAAATTCTCTAACTCTGCTCCTACTTTGAGTCGTTTATAGCACTCCTCTATGTGCCACCTTAACACATAAGCTTTACTCCAAAGTCTCGATCAAAAACTCTGTTTCTCAGTTGGCTAATGTCAGCACTATATAGCATTTCTCATAATAGTCCGAACAGGTCATAGGAAGGCAGAATCAACAGCACGACGAAAGGATTCGAATAGAGGAATGTTTTTCCTAGCTCTGTTTTTTATAGCAAACCAATGATGCTCAATTTTGTTGAAATCTGGAGAATACGGCGGCAGATACAAAATTTCTGCACCAACTCCTCTAGCAAGCTCGATAATCTTACCAGACTTATGAAAAGTAGCATTGTCAAGAATGACAGTCTGTCCAGGTTCCAAGATCGGTGTCAAAAATTGCTCAAACCATCCATTAAAAACATCCATATTACAGTGGCCTTCAAAGGTTAATGGAGCAACTATCTTTCTTCTACTTAAGGCTGCAACCATACTGATTCGTTGAGTTTTCTTTCCAGATTTTAGGCCATAAAACCGCTGTCCTTTCTGGCAATACCCATATGGATAGTCCTCTGTGTTATCAATGCCAGACTCATCTATATAAACTAAGTTTTCTGGTTCTTTTGTTGCTATAATTTTTAAGAATTCAGCACGTTTTTCTTCGTTTCTTTCCTTGTATCCATATGTCTTTTTTTGCGCGTAAATCCAATTTTTCTGAGAGCTCGGTGGATCGTTTGGATACTAACGTTGCCCCAAAGTTTAGCCATTTCCGACAGAGTCTTTCCTCCGTTTTCTCTGGCAAATTTAGCAAAGGCATCCCAGTCGGTGATTTTGTGATTGTAACCTCCATTTCCAAGTTTTTTTGATTGAAAGTCTCCTGTTTCTTTTCTTCTTTGCTGCCACTCCCATAAAGTAGTTCGTCCAATTTTAAATCTTGCTGCCACTGTTTCTCTGCTTCCTCCCTCCTCTAGCGCTTCCATTGCTTTTTTCCTTAAGTCATAACTATATGCTGCTGGCACTCAACCTCCTTATCATCGTCTATCCTTATCTTATCACATCCTGACTTCTATGAAAAGAGCTATATTTTAAGAAGTGGAGTGAAAAACCAGATGCAGATAAAGAAAGTGTTCTGGAGCTGGTGTTAAAAAAAAATAGTTGGCGTGGTCCGACAAAACAATGGTCGGAAAGAAAAAACCAGCTTCTGCATAATTGATGCACAGAGTGTAAAAAATGCAGATACTGCTGAAGAAAAAGGCTATGATGCAGGCAAAAAGATTTCAGGAATAAAACGCCATATTGCAGTAGATACGCAAGGTTTGCCCCATGCAATTTATATAACAACAGCAGAGATAACTGACCGTAGCAGTGCTGTGAGAATGGTCGAAAATGCAAAAGAAAACCTCTCGGGAGTTAAAAATGTACTGGTTGATGCAGGCTATACTGGAGAGAATTTTGCAACTCAAATAAAAACGATTATTGGTGCAACCGTTGAAGTGATAAAAAGAAATGAATTACATTCCTTTGTTGTATTGCCCAAAAGATGGGTTGTGGAGCGATCTTTTGCTTGGTTAGAAAAATGTAGAAGATTGTGGAAAAATTGTGAGCGAAAACTCAATACTAGCCTACAAATGGTCGTTCTGGCTTTCACTGCCTTACTTCTGAAAAGATTATGAACAGGCTCTTAGTTTATTCCTTTCTTGAGATCATGTACAGGTTCTAAGGAAATTTGTGGCTTATTCCTCAAGATAACTTCTAAACTCTTGACAAAATTATGCCCATGCTGACCCATAGCATGGGTTTTCCCATTTATTGTATAATGATATAGCTTCTTATTTTCTATTATATGCTTATTGCACTGGTAGATATGTAGCTTATTCAATTTGCCAGAATATTCCTCTATTTCCTTATCTGGTAATTTTGAGCGGAATTCCTTGATTACTTCGCGTATTATTCTATTGATATTACTCATGCTTATTCCTAATTAATATGTTAGTATTTTTATAAATTAAGTTATTATATTAAAATTCTTTCATGGATTTCAATATTAGCTCCGCACTACTTGTAGTTTTTGTAATGGGTCTGCCAATGACGATATAATCAGCTCCTGAATTTATTGCTTCTTTTGGTGTTGCTGTTCTTTTTTGGTCGTCATGACCTGGATCTATACGAATTCCTGGAGTAATAATTTTAAAGTCTTCACCGCATTCTCGGCGCACTTCTTGAGCTTCTAGTGCAGAACAGACTACTCCATGGAGTCCAATCTTTTTTGCAAGCTTTGCAAGCAAAATTACCTGTGATTTTGCCTCTCTTGCTACTCCAAGCTCGTTTAAATCCTCATTGCTCATACTAGTTAGCACTGTCACTCCAATCAGCTTTATTTTTGTGCCTTGCACTACACTTAGCGCTTCTTCAAGCATTTTTGTTCCACCGCTGATGTGCAGAGTTAACATTTCAATGTTCAGAACTTTTATTACTTCAACTGTTTTGGCTACAGTGTTTGGAATGTCATGCAACTTCAAGTCTAAAAAAATTGGTACATTGCATTTTGCAACTTCTTGCACTCCAGAAAGACCTTGAGCAGCGAAAAATTCTAATCCCAGCTTTACCATGCCAACTCTATCACGTAAGGCATTAGCTAGAGAAACAGCCTTATTTAAGTCTTGTGTATCCAGTGCGCATATTATTGGGTTCATTATATACCTCCTTGCATGATTTATTTTATAATAAGACTAATTATCTCATTCTACAAGCCCTACATTCCGAAATTGACTGCGTTTACAACGTTCTGCCCACAGTGGAAATAAAGGTTTGGTCGGGGTGGATGGACGACTGTTAGGTGATCCATATCCAGAATCTTTCGGTGAAGAAGAAGGCGTTTCGTCTGGCAAAAGCCGTGCAATTTCTCCTTGTAACGCAGACTTTAATATTTGAATCGTATCTAATATTGCTTTTCCATCATTATTTCTTATTGGTTCTTCTATATTGTCTGTTACGCATCTTATCAACAGTTGCGCAAAATTCACTTGTTTTTCTTTCTCTTTCAAAAAATCTTCTATTTGACTGTCTCGTTCTAAAAGTAGTTTTTTTAATCTTTTCACCTCATTATCACAATCTTTTCTTATCCCATCTAACTCAAAAGATTGATTTTTAATTAAACCATTTGCTTCATCTCACTCTTCAAATTTCTCTTTTAATTCTTTAGATAAATTTTTCTTTTCTTTGTTGACCTCTTTATAGCATTTCTCATAATAGTCCGAACAGGTCATAAGAAGGCAGAATCAACAGCACGACGAAAGGATTCGAATAGAGGAATGTTTTTCCTAGCTCTGTTTTTTATAGCAAACCAATGATGCTCAATTTTGTTGAAATCTGGAGAATACGGCGGCAGATACAAAATTTCTGCACCAACTCCTCTAGCAAGCTCGATAATCTTACCAGACTTATGAAAAGTAGCATTGTCAAGAATGACAGTCTGTCCAGGTTCCAAGATCGGTGTCAAAAATTGCTCAAACCATCCATTAAAAACATCCATATTACAGTGGCCTTCAAAGGTTAATGGAGCAACTATCTTTCTTCTACTTAAGGCTGCAACCATACTGATTCGTTGAGTTTTCTTCCCAGATTTTAGGCCATAAAACCGCTGTCCTTTCTGGCAATACCCATATGGATAGTCCTCTGTGTTATCAATGCCAGACTCATCTATATAAACTAAGTTTTCTGGTTCTTTTGTTGCTATAATTTTTAAGAATTCAGCACGTTTTTCTTCGTTTCTTTCCTTGTATCCATATGTCTTTTTTTGCGCGTAAATCCAATTTTTCTGAGAGCCTGTTCATAATCTTTTCAGAAGTAAGGCAGTGAAAGCCAGAACGACCATTTGTAGGCTAGTATTGAGTTTTCGCTCACAATTTTTCCACAATCTTCTACATTTTTCTAACCAAGCAAAAGATCGCTCCACAACCCATCTTTTGGGCAATACAACAAAGGAATGTAATTCATTTCTTTTTATCACTTCAACGGTTGCACCAATAATCGTTTTTATTTGAGTTGCAAAATTCTCTCCAGTATAGCCTGCATCAACCAGTACATTTTTAACTCCCGAGAGGTTTTCTTTTGCATTTTCGACCATTCTCACAGCACTGCTACGGTCAGTTATCTCTGCTGTTGTTATATAAATTGCATGGGGCAAACCTTGCGTATCTACTGCAATATGGCGTTTTATTCCTGAAATCTTTTTGCCTGCATCATAGCCTTTTTCTTCAGCAGTATCTGTATTTTTTACACTCTGTGCATCAATTATGCAGAAGCTGGTTTTTTCTTTCCGACCATTGTTTTGTCGGACCACGCCAACTATTTTTTTTTAACACCAGCTCCAGAACACTTTCTTTATCTGCATCTGGTTTTTCACTCCACTTCTTAAAATAGTTGTAACAATTGCGCCATTTTGGAAACTCTTTTGGTAGCATTCTCCACTGACAACCGCTTTTCAGAACGTATAACACTCCACAAAATACATCATACAAATCAAGTTTCCTTGGTTTTGTTTTTTTTCTACAGGACTCTAGATCTGGTAACATAATCTCAAATCTTTCCCGACTTATATCACTTGGGTATAAACTCCTCATATATCCTAACTTATATATATTATCTCTTAGTTTATTCCTTTCTTGAGATCATGTACAGGTTCTGAGAGCTCGGTGGATCGTTTGGATACTAACGTTGCCCCAAAGTTTAGCCATTTCCGACAGAGTCTTTCCTCCGTTTTCTCTGGCAAATTTAGCAAAGGCATCCCAGTCGGTAATTTTGTGATTGTAACTTCCATTTCCAAGTTTTTTTGATTGAAAGTCTCCTGTTTCTTTTCTTCTCTGCTGCCACTCCCATAAAGTAGTTCGTCCAATTTTAAATCTTGCTGCCACTGTTTCTCTGCTTCCTCCCTCCTCTAGCGCTTCCATTGCTTTTTTCCTTAAGTCATAACTATATGCTGCTGGCACTCAACCTCCTTATCATCGTCTATCCTTATCTTATCACATCCGGACTTCTATGAAAAGAGCTATAATAACCCATAGATAGAGTAAAGAACAAGAATACGGCTGGGAGCAAGAATGGTACTAGTACATTTTGTGATACAGGAAAGATAAACCAGACAGCAGTTGCTGCTGATACAACAAGAAATAGCCCTAATAAAGTTAATTGCGCTCTTTTTTTATACTTATGATCAATGACTGCATTTACACCAATAGAAACGACATCAACCATTATTCATACCTCATTAAACAGTAATACTAACTGAATGATAGCATTATTGTGTGTGATGAAAATGCAATATTATGAATATTTTAATATAATTTATATTGACAGCTACAATTCTGAATTGTTTTATTGCAGCGTTAGCTAATTAGCATTTTAAGCTAGGGTCAGATCTAATAGAGAGAGGATTTTTTTGTTTTCTCATTCTTCTCATTTTCCTCTCTGACAATTTTTTTTCCATTTAGTATATCCTTTATTTCATCTCCTGTTAAAGTTTCAAACTCCAGTAGATTTTCAGCAATAAGATCTAAGCCTTTCTTATGCTTGGTCAAAATGTCTTTTGCTTTTTCATAGCAAGAAGACACAACTTTCTTTACTTCTTCATCTATAAGTTTTAACGTATCTTCAGAAATTATGTCAGAACCATGCATGGTTTGTTCGCGATTGTGATAGATCGGACCTATTTTGTCGCTCATTCCCCATTTTGTTACCATAGAACGTGATAAATCTGATGCTTGTTTTATATCCGAAGATGCACCGCTTGTGACTTTATCATAGCCAAAAATTAGCTCTTCTGCCACTCTTCCACCCATAGCAACAGTTATATCTGCTAGCATCTTTTCTCTTGTGAGGGACACTCTATCTGTTTCTGGTAGTCTCATCACTAAACCGAGTGCCCTACCGCGTGGAATAATTGTTGCTTTGTGTATAGGATCAGAAGCAGGCATATTAACAGCAATCATCGCATGACCAGCTTCATGGTATGCAGTCAGTCTCTTTTCCTCTTCTGTCATAATGAGAGATCGCCTTTCTACGCCCATCATCACTTTATCACGTGCATATTCAAAATCGTCCATGGTAACAATCTTCTTGTTTCTTCCTGCAGCGATAAGTGCAGATTCGTTCACTAAATTTGCTAAATCAGCTCCAGAAAAGCCTGGTGTTCCTCTTGCAACTGTTTTCACGTTTACATCTGGTGCTATTGATATTTTCTTTATATGAGTATTTAATATCTTTTCACGCCCATTTATATCGGGTAAAGAAATAGTAATCTGTCGGTCAAAACGACCAGGTCTAAGCAGTGCTGGATCTAAGACATCCGGACGGTTAGTTGCAGCAATTATTATTACACCTTCATTAGACTCAAAGCCATCCATCTCAACTAATAACTGATTTAATGTTTGTTCTCTTTCATCATTGCCGCCACCAAGACCAATGCCACGATGTTTACCCACCGCATCTATTTCATCTATAAAAATTATACAAGGAGCATTTTTCTTGCCTTGATCAAACATATCACGAACACGACTTGCACCAACACCCACAAACATTTCAACAAAATCAGATCCAGAAATACTAAAGAATGGCACATTAGCTTCTCCTGCAATTGCACGAGCAAGTAAAGTTTTACCAGTTCCAGGAGAGCCAATTAAAAGGCACCCTTTTGGTATTTTTCCACCTAATATTTGAAATTTTTGCCTTTGTTTAAGGAAATCAACGATTTCTACTAGCTCTTCTTTTGCTTCATCAATTCCGGCAACATCATCAAATGTTACTTTTTTTCCACTAGTCATGAGTCTAGCTCTTGACTTGCCAAAGCTTATAGTTCTGTTGCCCCCCGCTTGTGTTTGTTTAAGAAAGAATAGCAAAAAGCCAATAAAGATAAATGTTGGGACCCATGAGATAAGTAATCCACCTATTACGCTCATGGCAGAATCTCCAGTTGAAAAGGAGAACCTCACTTTTCTATCATGTAAATTTTTTATTAGGTCGCTATATATGACACCGTTTGAATTGAAACTTGAACCATCTCTGAACTTGCCTTCAATGCTCTGATTTTTTATGACAATATTTTCTACATCATTGTCTTCTAGTCTAGTTAAAAATTCCGAAAAAGGTATAATTGTTTTATTTTTACCTACATTTCCGCTGAACTGAATATAAGCAACTGAAATAAGAACAATAATTACTAACCAGATCAATAAGCCTTCTAAAAATTTTTTCATTTCTATTTCTAACTAAATACTAATCAAGCTTACCAAATTTTGTTTTATCGTGCTATTAATAATGCATTGAGCCTTATCGTCATTGGTATTTTTTCCGTTATAATTTACATCAGGATAAGCAAGCACCTTTCTATCTTTTTGTACTATAGGCAAAGAATAGAAAACTTCAGAGCAGCAGTTGTAATCCTTCAGAAATTCAGGAACTTTTTGTGTTTTTTTTAATGGAGCGATGATAACTGAACACTCTTGATTTCCGAGTATTGTGCAGCTAAATCTGTTATCCCATTCAATAGGTTCATTTAAAGGTAGGTTTACGGTAATTTCTTGTATCCTTGACGATTCTCTAATTATTAAGATATTTTCTCCATGTTTTCTTATTTTACACCCAGAAAGTGTACAGTTAACATTACTATCCTTTTGCAATATTTTATTAAATATTACGATAAGGCTGTTGTACCTTGGTTTATAATGTTTACTGGCAATTGCCATTATAGAGTAAAGAAGAAGCCTCAAGGCTATTTCCTCTGGCAATTGATAAAATTCACTTAGTTTAATTTCAATATAACCAAGATCATGAACATTAACACAGTCATTAAACGCAAGGCGTGTGTAGTGCATCAACGCTTTTGCAGCTCTTTTCATATGAAGGGCTGTGAGGCATATTCGCTCTGTTAAAATCTCTTGATTATCACTTGCTTTAAGTAAGTTACGGTATAAAGTTCGCCTGTATTTCAAGTCATAGTTGCTTCTATCTTCGATCCATTTTAACTGGTGAAGCTTAGCGTACTTTTCTATTTCACTACGACTAAAATTTAACAATGGCCTAAATATATAAATACCATTTAAGAAAGACTTGTAGTCCATTGATGATAATCCATCTACGCCGCTACCTCGCTCTAATCTTAATAAGAACGTTTCTGCTTGATCATCTTTGTGATGAGCGACGAGCAAACATTTAACATTATTGTTTTTACACCACTCTGCTAGTAACTCATACCGTGCTTTTCGTGCCTGTAACTGAATATTACCTTTAATGTTTTGCTTTTCCCAATTTAATATGAACGATTCCTTTGCTCCAAGTTCCTTTGCATAACTTACAACAAAATCAGCTTCTTTTTGAGACTCTGAACGTAATCCATGATTTACTGTTAATGCCATAGGAAGTGAAAGCTTGTTTTTTTTTGCCCAGTTAGTCATTAAGTGCAGCAAGACTATACTATCTACACCACCTGATACTGCAACTGCAACTTGATTATTATAGAAAGCAAAACTATTAACCACATTTTGAAATAATAACTCTAATTCCATTATGTCTCTTGATGGCCAGATAGGTCAGATCTCTTACATCATACTGCGACTTATTTGTGGTATATATAGATCCCGCTAACAAGCAGCGGGATTGCTCTCTTTTGTCATCCCAGTGCTTGACACTGGGATCCAGGTTTTAATGCAAGAAACTATTTCTTTATTCCAGAAAATGAAAATTCCACTCTACGATTTTTAGCATGCTCTTTTTCATATTTAGAATTTCTAGAATCATCTTTTACATTAACCAAAGGCTCAGTTTCACCTTTAGAAGCAGTTTTTATTCTGTTTTCTATGTAGGGTGTACAACTAACCATAAATTTTTTAGCTGCATCTGCCCTTCTAGCGCCTAGCGCAAGATTATATTCATGAGAACCACGGTTGTCAGTGTGACCAGTTAAAGTAACCTTCGCGTCAGGGTTATCTTGTAACACCTCCATTACGTCAAGTAATGCATCTGCACTTACTTCAGTAATACTAGATTCATCATAACCAAAGAAAACTCTTTTATCACCTATCTGCTTAACAACAGAATTTATTTTATTTGTTGTATTTGCTCCTTTTTTTGGGCAAGAACTTACACCAGTAAGTAATAAACAAAAACAGCACATTATAACCAGTCTACTCCACATTACTAAACCTCCATAAATTTTAAATAGTGCGTAACTTTAATTTCAGTAGCTAATATCTCTCCATATTGTAATATAGTCAAGAGAAATAAAATACTAAATACTTTTTCTACAACCTTACAATTAATTTTCCTATAATATGCTAGACTCTGAGTAGAAAAATCCAATAAAGGAATAAAAAGTACAATTTTTTATTGTACTTTAAGCAAATATACTTTTAACTTTATTATTAATCTATCACGATGTTAAACAGATGTTTTCTAAAATAATGAACAAATTATGAAATCTTATAAGTTTTTAGAGGAAGTATTATATAGGGTAAAGAATATCGAAAATACGCTAAAAGTGCTAAACCAAAGCCAATTGAATATAGAGGACAAAGTTGAACAAATGAGTCTTCTAGAAGAAATCAGACATGAAATTATCTCTCATGACGCAATAAAGGAATCATTAGCAGATGCTCTTGGTAACAAAAAAAGTGCAAATACTCAGCAGCTAAAGTTAATAGAGAGAATACATAAAAGCAACAGTGCTGTTCCTATTGATTTAGTAAAGTCTTTATCCAAAGCTAAAGTTGAATGCCAAAATTTATGGAAGCTATCTCATTCTGAAACCAGTAACTTAGAAAAACTAAAAGAACGTTTTACTGATTTAATCACACTCATTCGCGAAGTAGCTTCTATAAAATCGCAGCAATTAAAATGCTCAAAATACGACTCACTGCTTGCTGACTATGACTCTGATATCACAGAAAAGAATATAAGGGAAGTATTCCCCAAGGTAGGCAAATTTTTTAGCGAAAATGTAGATAAAATAATTGAAAAGCAGAAAAAGGGTAAGGTTACTAATATACAAAAAATTGCTACTCAGAAACAGATTGAACTTGGCTCGTTATGTTTACAGCAAATGGGTATTGCACTAAATGAGATTCGTACTTCTTATTACTACCCTATAGATTATGATGAATCTGATTTTTGTTATGGTTTATTTTCACTTTTACGGCATAGTGGTTATGCAATTTATCAAAAATGTTTAGCGCAAAATTCTATAAGTAGTCCAATTACGAGACATGTTATGTATGAAACTCAAGGGTTATTCATGGAAAGGATGATTGGAACATCCAGAGAATTTATTGAGTTTATTCAACCACACATAAAAGAGAAATTTACTATAAAAGGCAAAACCAATAGCAGTGTTGAAAATTTGTACTTGGTTTTCAATGAAATAAATCTTTCTTCTTTTTTAAAAAATGCAGATGAATTTAGTCTGTTAGCTCATATTATGTTGAGAACTAAGTTAGAACAGGATATAATAAATGGCACATTGGAAGTTAAAGACCTGCATGATGAGTGGTTGGAAGGTATGAAGCACTATAAAATTCCAGTAAAAGCTAAAAATGAGCTGGACACTTATTTTCAAGATGAATATTGGGCAAGCGGTGTTATGGGCTACTTTCCTATAAAAATTATTGCTTTAATTGCTGCTGTGCAGATTTTCTCTTTCGTTAAAAAGAATCATTACGAGTCATTAAGTGCTATAATAAAAGGAGATTTTAGTTTACTTATCAGTTGGTTATCTCAAAATATATACAGTGCAAAGTGTGACCTGGAACTGCTAAGAAAAGTAACAGGTAAGGGTTTAGACGTTGAGTGTGTTACTTACTACTTATCTGAAAAGTATAATTTGTCTCAATAAATGGTTTTCTTGAGTTATGTATGAATTTTGTTCGAAAATTAACCGGAAAGTTTTATAGCCTTTTTACTTTCAAAGGTTTGTTTGCTAGCGATATTGCTATAGACCTTGGTACTGCAAACACTTTAGTTTATCAGAAAAATCAGGGAATAGTGCTTGATGAGCCTTCAGTTGTAGCAAGAATAAAGGAAAAAGGAAGCTACGTTCCTTATGCTTTTGGTAAAAAAGCCAAAATGATGCTTGGAAAAACGCCTGGAGAGATAGAGGCGATAAGGCCCTTAAAAGATGGAGTTATTGCTGATTTTAAAAGTGCGGAAGAAATGCTAAAATATTTTATACGCAGTGCAAACACAAGATTCACTGTTAATAAACCTAATATTATCATATGCGTTCCATCTGGATCCACGCCAGTTGAAAGGCGTGCTATACAAGATGCAGCAGAAAGTGCTGGTGCAAATGAAGTATTTTTAATTGAAGAACCAATGGCTGCAGCAATCGGAGCTGGGCTCCCGGTTACTGAACCTGAGGGTTCTATGATCGTTGATATAGGAGGCGGTACAACTGAAGTTGCAATTATTTCTTTAGGCGGAATTGTTTATTCACGTTCTGCTAGAGTAGGTGGCGATATTATGGATGAAGCAATAAAATCGTATATTCGTGAAAATCATAAGTTATTAATCGGTGAAACAACTGCTGAAAAAATTAAGAAAAACGTAGGTTCAGCCAGTCTGCCAGATGAAAATAACAAAGAGGGAATGATAATTAAAGGCAGGGATTTAGTGAGTGGCATGCCAAAAGAAATGCTTTTATCAGAATACCAAGTTGCAGAGAGTTTAATAGAGCCTGTACATCAGATAATTTCTGCTATTAGGACTGCACTGGAGAGCACTCCACCTGAACTTTCTTCTGATATAGTCGATAAAGGAATAGTTTTATCTGGTGGTGGTGGATTATTGCGTAACTTGGGCAAAGTTATCAGTGAAACAACAAAATTACCGGTTCGTGTTGCAGATGACCCACTTTGTTGTGTTGCTTTGGGTAGCGGAAAAGTGCTTGAAAACATGGATTATTTTGGCCATGTTTTATTCAAGCAAGATTAAATTGTTTTTGAAGGTAGTTTATCGAATTGTTTTGATGGAATTATGTAATATAAATGAGATCCCAGTGTCATGCACTAAGTAATTTGAAGGCAACTTCTAGCAGGAAAGGGTATCATCCAAGTAGCGTGACACTGGGATCCAGGAAACTTGATTACAAATAAATATGCTGTTTAAATGAATTTGCATAAATAGACACTAGATTCCAGTGTCAGCTACTTTCATGACATCATCTACTATGTAAATTGCCCCCAAATCAAAACATTTGCACAGTTGTATGTTGGAATGACACAAGATTTGCGTTTATAAATTAAGGCGATTATGCTAAAAGAATTTGAAATTGAACCTCTGCTAAAAGATAAAGCTCCGCACCAGACCAAGGCTATTGTTGCAATGTCCGGGGGAGTTGATAGCTCCGTTGCTGCAGCACTGCTACATAACCTTGGGTATCAGGTGATAGGTGTGACTCTTCAACTCTATGGCACCGACGGTAATGCTAACGCAAGAAAGGGTGCATGCTGCGCTGGACAGGATATTTATGACGCTAAGCGCGTGGCTGAAAGTGTTGGCTTCCCTCACTATATTTTAAACTATGAGGAAATATTCAAAAAGGAAGTAATAGAGGATTTTGCGAGTACCTATATGCGTGGGGAAACTCCCATACCATGCGTGAGATGTAACCAAACGGTAAAATTTCGTGATCTATTGCAAGTTACAAAAAATCTTGGTGCGGATGTGCTCGTAACAGGACATTACGTGAGAAGGTTAGAAAAAAATGGTGAAGTAAAGTTGTGCAGAAGCATTGATAAAAGTAAAGATCAAAGCTATTTTCTATTTGCTACAACAGAGGAGCAGTTGAAGCTTTTGCGATTTCCACTAGGTGGGTTCTATAAAAGTGATATAAGAAAATTAGCAAAGTATTTTGGCTTACAAATTTCTGAAAAGCCTGACAGTCAAGATATATGCTTTGTTTCCGAAAGCTATAGTAAAACAATAGCTAAATTAGCTCCACAATCTGTACAGAAAGGAAAAATAGTGGATGTGAATGGAAAAGTGTTAGGTGAGCACAGTGGCATAGTAAATTTTACAGTAGGACAAAGAAAAGGCTTAGGTGTTGGGTACAGTGAACCTCTTTACGTGATAAAAATTAATACAGAAAATAATGAGGTTATAGTAGGTCCGATCAACGCGTTAATGCAAAAAAAGATATTGATCAAAGAGTTAAATTGGTTAGAACAACCAAAGGAAGGTATGGAAGTAACTGTGAAGCTGAGATCATCACATGCGGGAAGTTTAGCAACAATACATTCAACTGACGAAAAAAATAAAGCCTGTGTCATTTTAAACGACGATTACTTTGGCATCAGTCCAGGTCAAGCCTGTGTAGCGTATAAAGATGAGCAAGTAATTGGCGGTGGATGGATATGTTCTTAACTGAAAGCTTTAATGCAGAATGTAAACATACAATAGACTTCTTGCATAACCATATAACATTGGGAATAGAAACGAAAAAACTTCCTTGACAAACTCCGCCAGCCCCCTTATCATGAAACTGAAGGTATTCAGTTATCTTCATCTGTGCAGATTAAACAGCAAGAAAACAACGTAGTTGGCGTCTTATTTTTAATTTTTTGCACTATGTGCACCTTATGTCTTCACAACATTTCTGGGTTTTTACCTATATAAGCTGAAACGCGCTTATAAGTCGTTTAAGACAGTATAGCACGCCAATTTGCAGGATTAGAGAGTGACAACTAGCTAATACGGGATTTCTTTTGCCTTTTTTTCTGCTTAGTAAATTTCTTAAACATTCAAACTAAGGTGAGTTGCATTTGAAAGCAGCTAAATTGCAGTGTTTAAGACTTTAAAAAACGCCAATACTGAAAATAGATAGTATAGCTCTTTTCATAGAAGTCCGGATGTGATAAGATAAGGATAGACGATGATAAGGAGGTTGAGTGCCAGCAGCATATAGTTATGACTTAAGGAAAAAAGCAATGGAAGCGCTAGAGGAGGTAGGAAGCAGAGAAACAGTGGCAGCAAGATTTAAAATTGGACGAACTACTTTATGGGAGTGGCAGCAAAGAAGAAAAGAAACAGGAGACTTTCAATCAAAAAAACTTGGAAATGGAGGTTACAATCACAAAATCACCGACTGGGATGCCTTTGCTAAATTTGCCAGAGAAAACGGAGGAAAGACTCTGTCGGAAATGGCTAAACTTTGGGGCAACGTTAGTATCCAAACGATCCACCGAGCTCTCAGAAAAATTGGATTTACGCGCAAAAAAAGACATATGGATACAAGGAAAGAAACGAAGAAAAACGTGCTGAATTCTTAAAAATTATAGCAACAAAAGAACCAGAAAACTTAGTTTATATAGATGAGTCTGGCATTGATAACACAGAGGACTATCCATATGGGTATTGCCAGAAAGGACAGCGGTTTTATGGCCTAAAATCTGGAAAGAAAACTCAACGAATCAGTATGGTTGCAGCCTTAAGTAGAAGAAAGATAGTTGCTCCATTAACCTTTGAAGGCCACTGTAATATGGATGTTTTTAATGGATGGTTTGAGCAATTTTTGACACCGATCTTGGAACCTGGACAGACTGTCATTCTTGACAATGCTACTTTTCATAAGTCTGGTAAGATTATCGAGCTTGCTAGAGGAGTTGGTGCAGAAATTTTGTATCTGCCGCCGTATTCTCCAGATTTCAACAAAATTGAGCATCATTGGTTTGCTATAAAAAACAGAGCTAGGAAAAACATTCCTCTATTCGAATCCTTTCGTCGTGCTGTTGATTCTGCCTTCCTATGACCTGTTCGGACTATTATGAGAAATGCTATAAATAAATAGCCTCAGTGTTATAATAAGGGGGCTGGCGAAGCTTGTAAAGTAATTTTTTCGTTTCTATTCCCAATAAAAGTTTGTTATATGGTTATGCAAGAGGTCTAATGAACCGCGGTGTGACGTCTTAGCTATAGATGCTGATTTGTGTGATTTCAAGAGAAGCTTAGTAGATAAGTTGTGTTTTAAATCAGATTCGGTATTTTAAACTGAACATTTTCAATAATACCACCTGGCATAACTGAAATTTTTACACTCAGGTTTACTTTTAGGTAGTCCATTAATTCATCAACCAATATGTCAGGAGCGGAAGCACCTGCAGTGATTCCTATCTTTTCTACGCCCTGAAACCAGCTTTTATTCACACAGCTGTAATTATCAATCAAGTAGGCTCTTTTTCCTTTGGCAGTGCACAGATCTAATAAGCGGTTTGAATTTGAGCTATTTTTACTTCCTACAACTAACACCATGTCTACAATTTCAGCTAGCTTTTTAACAGCATTTTGTCTGTTTTGCGTTGCATAGCATATGTCCTTTAAATCTGGACCTGTTATGCTTGGAAACCTGAGCTTTAAGGCAGCAATAATTTCACGGGTATCGTCGATGCTTAACGTGGTTTGTGTAACATAAGATAAATTATCTGGATCTTTAACCTTTAAATTGCGTACGTCCTGCACAGTTTGCACTAAAATGATAGGATTATTTACTCTTCCTCTAATTCCCTTAACTTCTGGATGGTTTTCATGCCCAATGAGAATTAGTTCTTTACCACCGTTTTCATACCTTTTTGCCTCTTTATGCACTTTGCTGACTAAAGGACATGTTGCATCAATCACTTGAATACCCTTTCTTTTTGCCTCATCTTCTATATTTTTTGATACTCCGTGCGCGCTGAAGATCAGTATTCCTCCATTATCTTCAATTTCCTCGATACTGTTCACAAAAACCACTCCTTGTCTCTTAAAGTCCTCTACTATATATTTATTGTGAACAACTTCGTGTAGCACATAAACTTGGCACTTGTTTTTGTATTTTTCTAAAGTAATAGCTAATATGTCCACAGCTCTTTTTACCCCGGCACAAAAACCTCGCGGCTCAGCTAAGATGATTTCCATTTTTGTCAAATCAAGTAAATATGCAAGCATTACTTAAAAATAAGCTCCGCTCACTGTGTTTTATAGTACCATTATTTACGTTTTATATAATAATTATTTTTCGCATATTCTCTTTAACATTTGATCAACCTACCACTTCAGAAAATTTTAGAAAAGATAATATAGTACATAAACAACCTAATATTTTAGATAGAAATGGAGTGGTAATAGCAACAAATGTGCCCACAACATCACTATATACAGATGCAACCAAAGTAAAGAATCCGGAAAGTATAGCAGTACAACTATGTTCTATTTTGAATGATCTTGAATACGAGAATTTATATAGAGTACTTACTTCAAAAAAGAAATTTGCTTGGGTAAAGCGGCACTTGACTCCAAAAGAACTGTTAGCAATAAAAAACGCCGGCGTGCCAGGAATAAACTTCTATAACGATGTAAAACGTATATATCCTCACAGTAATTTATTTTCACACGTGCTTGGTTACACTGACATAGATGGCAACGGTATTGCAGGAGTTGAGGCATATATAAGTAAAAACAAACAACATTCTGTTATCCAAGTACCTGGTATACAGTTGTATGAATGTTGCAACTTGAAAGCAATTCCTGCACAGCAATTCCCCACACAACAGATCCAGTGCGTGACACTGGATAAAAATACTGACAAATTATAGCTCTTTTCATAGAAGTCCGGATGTGATAAGATAAGGATAGACGATGATAAGGAGGTTGAGTGCCAGCAGCATATAGTTATGACTTAAGGAAAAAAGCAATGGAAGCGCTAGAGGAGGTAGGAAGCAGAGAAACAGTGGCAGCAAGATTTAAAATTGGACGAACTACTTTATGGGAGTGGCAGCAAAGAAGAAAAGAAACAGGAGACTTTCAATCAAAAAAACTTGGAAATGGAGGTTACAATCACAAAATCACCGACTGGGATGCCTTTGCTAAATTTGCCAGAGAAAACGGAGGAAAGACTCTGTCGGAAATGGCTAAACTTTGGGGCAACGTTAGTATCCAAACGATCCACCGAGCTCTCAGAACCTGTACATGATCTCAAGAAAGGAATAAACTAAGAGATAATATATATAAGTTAGGATATATGAGGAGTTTATACCCAAGTGATATAAGTCGGGAAAGATTTGAGATTATGTTACCAGATCTAGAGTCCTGTAGGAAAAAAACAAAACCAAGAAAACTTGATTTGTATGATGTATTTTGTGGAGTGTTATACGTTCTGAAAAGCGGTTGTCAGTGGAGAATGCTACCAAAAGAGTTTCCAAAATGGCGCAATTGTTACGAATATTTTAAGAAGTGGAGTGAAAAACCAGATGCAGATAAAGAAAGTGTTCTGGAGCTGGTGTTAAAAAAAAATAGTTGGCGTGGTCCGACAAAACAATGGTCGGAAAGAAAAAACCAGCTTCTGCATAATTGATGCACAGAGTGTAAAAAATGCAGATACTGCTGAAGAAAAAGGCTATGATGCAGGCAAAAAGATTTCAGGAATAAAACGCCATATTGCAGTAGATACGCAAGGTTTGCCCCATGCAATTTATATAACAACAGCAGAGATAACTGACCGTAGCAGTGCTGTGAGAATGGTCGAAAATGCAAAAGAAAACCTCTCGGGAGTTAAAAATGTACTGGTTGATGCAGGCTATACTGGAGAGAATTTTGCAACTCAAATAAAAACGATTATTGGTGCAACCGTTGAAGTGATAAAAAGAAATGAATTACATTCCTTTGTTGTATTGCCCAAAAGATGGGTTGTGGAGCGATCTTTTGCTTGGTTAGAAAAATGTAGAAGATTGTGGAAAAATTGTGAGCGAAAACTCAATACTAGCCTACAAATGGTCGTTCTGGCTTTCACTGCCTTACTTCTGAAAAGATTATGAACAGGCTCTCAGAAAAATTGGATTTACGCGCAAAAAAAGACATATGGATACAAGGAAAGAAACGAAGAAAAACGTGCTGAATTCTTAAAAATTATAGCAACAAAAGAACCAGAAAACTTAGTTTATATAGATGAGTCTGGCATTGATAACACAGAGGACTATCCATATGGGTATTGCCAGAAAGGACAGCGGTTTTATGGCCTAAAATCTGGAAAGAAAACTCAACGAATCAGTATGGTTGCAGCCTTAAGTAGAAGAGAGATAGTTGCTCCATTAACCTTTGAAGGCCACTGTAATATGGATGTTTTTAATGGATGGTTTGAGCAATTTTTGACACCGATCTTGGAACCTGGACAGACTGTCATTCTTGACAATGCTACTTTTCATAAGTCTGGTAAGATTATCGAGCTTGCTAGAGGAGTTGGTGCAGAAATTTTGTATCTGCCGCCGTATTCTCCAGATTTCAACAAAATTGAGCATCATTGGTTTGCTATAAAAAACAGAGCTAGGAAAAACATTCCTCTATTCGAATCCTTTCGTCGTGCTGTTGATTCTGCCTTCCTATGACCTGTTCGGACTATTATGAGAAATGCTATAACTGACCGTAGCAGTGCTGTGAGAATGGTCGAAAATGCAAAAGAAAACCTCTCGGGAGTTAAAAATGTACTGGTTGATGCAGGCTATACTGGAGAGAATTTTGCAACTCAAATAAAAACGATTATTGGTGCAACCGTTGAAGTGATAAAAAGAAATGAATTACATTCCTTTGTTGTATTGCCCAAAAGATGGGTTGTGGAGCGATCTTTTGCTTGGTTAGAAAAATGTAGAAGATTGTGGAAAAATTGTGAGCGAAAACTCAATACTAGCCTACAAATGGTCGTTCTGGCTTTCACTGCCTTACTTCTGAAAAGATTATGAACAGGCTCTCAGGCACTCGGCGGAGTAGGAATTGTTTTAAATGTGAGAAATAGTGAAGTCATTTCAATGGTCAGTCTACCTGATTTTAACCCCAACCTACAGAATAAGGCAGAAGACGTACAAAAGTTTAATCGCGCCAGTCTTGGGGTGTATGAGATGGGGTCAGTATTAAAATACTTTACAATAGCTGCAGCGCTTGATGCGAACGTTACAAAAACTAGCGATTTATATGACGTATCAACACCAATCACCATTGGAAAGTATAAAATTCAGGATTTTCACAAATCTAAAATTCCAAAAATTACTGTGCAAGATATATTTGTAAAATCATCCAACATTGGTGCAGCAAAAATTGCAGTCAAATTAGGTATTGAAAAACAGGTAGAATACTTTAAAGCTATGAAGCTATTTTCTCCTTTGAAAATAGAAATACCAGAAAATTCCACACCGATAATCCCGGATAAATGGAGTGAAAACACTTTAATAACAGCATCTTATGGTTATGGCATAGCTGTAACTCCTATACATCTTGCACAAACTGCAGCAGCATTAATCAACAATGGGATATTTCATAACGCAACCTTGATGTTGAATAAAAGAAGTATAGGAGAGCAAATTATCTCAAGAAGAACCTCCAGGGAAATGAGAAAATTATTACGCGCAGCAGTAACAGATGGCACTGGCAGAAAAGCAAAAATAAAGGCATATTCAATAGGAGGAAAAACTGGATCGGCGGAAAAAGTTGTAGATGGTAAATATAGCAAAGATGCAAACATAGCGTCATTTATAGGAGTGCTAACTATGCTTGACCCAAGGTATATAGTGCTAATTGCTATTGATGAACCTCAAGGAATGCACCACACCGGGGGAATAATTGCTGCGCCTATAGTAAAAAACATTATAAATAGAATAGCACCTATACTAAATGTTACACCCGAGATGTAACATTATGATTGCTTTACTATAACTTCAAATCTATCATTACCAAAATCCTTATTAATATACCAAGAACCATCATCTTTAGTTACAAATTCAAGACCTTTAAGGTCTCTTTTTATTGTCTTTCCATTTTGACCATCAATAGCGATATTAATATCGAATGTAATAACGTCTAGATTTATCATAGCTTCTTTCCCGCTGCATGAATTTAGACTGAACTTGCCTAACATGACATCATTAAAACTCACTTCCCCTGTATAGACATCACACTGACCGTCCATACAATACGTAGTTTCAATATAGAAAAGGTCTGACATATAAAACACCTTACGTTTATAAAAAAAGAACTAAATATATATAGCTACTACGCCATACCGCTATAGTCAGTAAACCTAGAGCACTTTAGCTATAATACAGCTAGAAATGTAAAGTTCAACAGTTAATTGTGTAAGGAAGTCTAAATTACTACATCTTAGAACCTGTACATGATCTCAAGAAAGGAATAAACTAAGAGATAATATATATAAGTTAGGATATATGAGGAGTTTATACCCAAGTGATATAAGTCGGGAAAGATTTGAGATTATGTTACCAGATCTAGAGTCCTGTAGAAAAAAAACAAAACCAAGGAAACTTGATTTGTATGATGTATTTTGTGGAGTGTTATACGTTCTGAAAAGCGGTTGTCAGTGGAGAATGCTACCAAAAGAGTTTCCAAAATGGCGCAATTGTTACGACTATTTTAAGAAGTGGAGTGAAAAACCAGATGCAGATAAAGAAAGTGTTCTGGAGCTGGTGTTAAAAAAAAATAGTTGGCGTGGTCCGACAAAACAATGGTCGGAAAGAAAAAACCAGCTTCTGCATAATTGATGCACAGAGTGTAAAAAATGCAGATACTGCTGAAGAAAAAGGCTATGATGTAGGCAAAAAGATTTCAGGAATAAAACGCCATATTGCAGTAGATACGCAAGGTTTGCCCCATGCAATTTATATAACAACAGCAGAGATAACTGACCGTAGCAGTGCTGTGAGAATGGTCGAAAATGCAAAAGAAAACCTCTCGGGAGTTAAAAATGTACTGGTTGATGCAGGCTATACTGGAGAGAATTTTGCAACTCAAATAAAAACGATTATTGGTGCAACCGTTGAAGTGATAAAAAGAAATGAATTACATTCCTTTGTTGTATTGCCCAAAAGATGGGTTGTGGAGCGATCTTTTGCTTGGTTAGAAAAATGTAGAAGATTGTGGAAAAATTGTGAGCGAAAACTCAATACTAGCCTACAAATGGTCGTTCTGGCTTTCACTGCCTTACTTCTGAAAAGATTATGAACAGGCTCTCACAAATATACGACCCTTTTTGCAATCTTAGGAAGAGTCAATAATTCAATTCTTTATAACATTAGCTAACATGGTATCTTCACTAAAATATTTTTTGAAAAAGTTAGTTGACTTATAAATAATTCTCTACTAATACTGGCATGTGTTTGTTTATTCTGCTGAAGTGGCCCCGCAGGTTACTGTACAAGCTTCAGCAGTTCCCGTACTCCTTTAGAGTATAATTCATCATGCTCTTATAGTAGTGATATCAAGTATAGGTCTTAACCATGTTGATTTATAGTAAAATTAGCTCGAATTTGGAGTCATAAGCAACTTTTAACCTCTCTATATACTCCATTGTTACTCACCATAAAAACTTAACAAAAATATGAGTAGTAAAAAGATTGTGTTGAAGTTAGCTTGACCAATAGTATATATTGTACATAATATATACTACGTTTAAGCTAGGAGGTAGTATGGTTAAAGAGTCAGTAAAATATGTTGTAGAATCTGTCAGTGAACAAAAGCTAGGAGAGGAATTAAATACTGAGCCATGGCATTCAAAAATTGAGTGTAATAGCAATGAGGGACCAACGCCTGAAGATGACATAACAGATTTAGATGATTATAGTTTCTTTGTTCAAGGAATAAGTAATCGTTCGGAATGTTATGACCTTGATCAGAGACATGAAACTAGGGAGGCTGTTGACACATGTGTAAAACATACATTGTCGTATCAGAGTGAAACTGATGATAGTGAAATTGATGATAGTGATTTATATTGGAAAAATTACCCTATTAGTCCAAGAGACTCTGCTTTAATTAAGTTAGATCTACTACTGACTGAGAGTGAGAGAAGTCTAATTGATGAATTTCGTAAAGAGTTAAAAGATGTAGTAAAAAAAAATGATCAAGGTTATAGGGATAAGCATGAAAATTTTGCAAACACTGCTTTAGAGCGTATAGAGTGCATAACAAATAAATATTTGCAAAAAGGTATAAGACTCAATTCAAAATATAACGACGATAAGTATACTATAACAAGTTTAATTTTTAAGGAAATAAGAAATATCCCTGATAGAATACGACAGCATAAGGGATTACCACCTTATGAGAGTTTATCAGACGATAGTGAGACTATAACAAGTTTAGTTTCTAAGGGAATAAGAGATACTCCTGCCTACGAGGGTGTATCAGATGATAAAAATATAGGTATTATACGCAATATCATGAGTAATTTACTATTAAAAGGTGGAAGAGTAAAATGCAGTTCCTTTTATGATGATAAGTTATTGTATGCAACTTATGGGTTCAGTTATGAGATTTTTGCAGAATGTGAAGAAATTGATAACAAGCTAAAAAGTGTAGCAGATGAAGGTATTATAAACAGTAGTGCCCAAGGCAAATCTTTACACGTAGAAATGGATAATGGATATTTTTATGTAAAATATTCGCAAGATAGCACTGTTGAGGTTGCAAAAGTTATAAATAATCCCAAAGTGAAAGATTTAAGTTTTAGACATCATATATTTCATATTGGAAAGAGTATAGTAAGAGTTGAAAATGTAGGAGGAAAAAGAAATTATACAGACGTTTTAGAAGGTGGCATTGAAATGTCTTTTACTACTGAAGTAGGAAAGATTAGTATTCATCTACGTTCTAGTGATAAAGACAACAATAAAATTGAAGTAAAGATAAGTGACGATGACAAGAAGAAACTTGATCAATTAAAAGACAAGGAAGAAATAGGAGAAAATTGCTTACTTGGTGGATATTCAGTACATGATGCGATTAAACGAGGATATTTTGAAAAACATGAAACACTACGTCAATCTTCTGAAGAAATTACCTTATCTAATGAAAAGAAAAAAAATAGTTGGTGTGAGATAGTAACAAATTCAAATGAATTGAAGCAAGAAATAGAAGCAGGGTTGCAAGTGATAAATAAAAAGCACCATGAATTAATACAAGAAAATCAGCGACTACAGGAGAAACTAGAAACAACCCAAGCAGAAGCTAATCAAACAATTGTAAAGTTAGAGAAGCAGAATAGCGATTTACAAGACAGGTTTGAAAAAGAGGAGCAAAAAAACACGGAATTGCAAACTGAACTGGCACAAAAAAATGAAGAATTAGCAGGTGTGTTAAAAGAGCTACAAGGGAAAGTACAAGAACTTAAAAGTGTATATGAAGAAAAAAGAAAGCTAAAGGAAGAGCTGAAAATTGTTAATGCAGGAAAGAAGAATTTGGAAAAAGAGCTAAATCAAGCACGAGAAGATGCGGAACAGATAATGGTTGAACGATGCCAGCAGGAAGAGCGCTTGAAAGATCAGCTAAGAGAATTAGATCAGGAATATAAGGTACAAGTAGAAATTGAGCAAAAGATTAAAGAATCAGATAGGCAGGATAGCGATTTACAAGATACACTTGGAGAAGAGAGACTAAAACTCAACATTGAAGAGCTAGAAGACGAGTACGAGGAATTTTCAGGAGATGAGGTGCTTGCACTTGAACTCACTAAAGATGAAGATAAAGTCGAAGAGTTAATAAACAAGCTAGAGCGTGAGAAAGAAAAGCATAAACAATTATTAGAAGAAGGAAATGAATGGGATGATGAATTGGTAGGAATGCTTGATGGACTGGGAGAAAAAATTCGTGCTGGTGAACAAAGGAGCTTCAACAATCAATTAACGGGAGAAATTTCTAATGAGTCTGGTAATGCTCCACAAAAGAAGAGCGGGTTATCCAAATCTTTAAGCCTTGATAATGAGTCTTATGTTCCACTGAGAGAGAAGACAACATTACTCAGATCTTTAGGCATTGATGACGGATATGATAGCGATGAGGAAAAGTGTGGTAATGCTTTACCTTTCAAAAGTCCTATGAGTTTGTTTGAGGAGGTGGAGGTGGAAAAGAGTAGAAACGTAGGTAGCTCGCCTTCTTTCGGTTAGGTTGGAGAAAGTGAAAAATGCAGGTTCGAAAGCATTATTGTGAAGATGGTTGGGGTTCAGTTGCAAGAGAAATACTTAAGTGAGGTGCAAAAGGTCTTTTGTGTTGATAATAATTTAAAATCTATAGTAGACTGAAAAAGATTATTAAATTATAATATAACATATGATAAAAGACGAGAAATCGAAAACAATTTTTGAAGTGGAAGGGGCAGTAACTGCTTTACTACCTGCAGCAGAATTTAGAGTGAAACTGGACAATGAACATGAGATTATCTGTCATGTATCAGGGAAAGTGAGAAGAAGTAAAATACGCATCATTATCGGAGATAGGGTGTTAGTTGAGATGAGCATTTACGATAGGAATGCGAAAAAAGGTCGGATCATTAGAAGGCTTAAAGGTACAAGTGACAGAACGATCTCTAAATAATCTTATTCTTGCTTCATCATCGAAAAGGCGCATAGCTTTACTAAAACAAATAAACATTGAGCCAGGTTTAATTTTGCCAGCAGACATAGATGAAGCCCCTTTAAAAAAGGAACTTCCGAAGGATTACTCAATCCGTATGGCAAAAAGTAAAGCTGAGAAAATACGAAGTTCAAATCCAAATTACTTTGTGCTTGGTGTTGATACAGTTGTTGCTTGTGGTAGGAGAATATTGCTTAAAGCTGAAAACGTTGAGCAAGCAGAAAAATGTATCCGCTTGTTATCAGGAAGAAGGCATAGAGTATACACCAGTGTATGTCTATTAACTCCCGATCAATCCAAACAACATATTAGGACTGTGGTTACAATAGTGAAATTTAAACGTCTCAGTGAACAAGAAATTAAGTATTATTTAGCATCAGAAGAGTGGAAAAATAGGGCAGGGGGATGCAATATACAAGGCCTAGCTGGAATGTTCGTATTGTTCTTACGCGGCTCCTATTCTTCCGTCATCGGATTGCCGTTACACGAAACCTATTGTTTGCTAAGTAATTATTTTAACTTCAATTTATATTGAAATACCTTTATTAGTATCTTTTTTTTGTTGTGACTCAGCAACCTGTTTAGCCCAATCTAGTGGTCTTTTATTTCTGTTAGCTAATGCAATTCTATTGCGATCATAACCATCAGTGTGTTCTGTTAAAGTATCTCCTCTTTCTTCTTCTATTACTCCAGCTTTCAGTTGTGTTTCATCTTTCTCTAGTAATTTATATAGTTCGCTATTTTTATCTACGGTTGGATTAGTGTCAGCATTTTCTCGTTCTGCCACTGTTTTTACATCTGTTGAGCTGTCTTTTAGCAACCCGGCTGCTAATAAATGTTCTTTGGTTTGTTCGCTAATTCCTCTTTGATCCACTGGTTTTAGTGGAAACTTCTGAGTTTCTTTATCCAACTTACTGGTGAATTCCGTAAGTAGAGTATCATCTCTTTGTTCAACATTCATTAGGCTCGCTTTTAACTGTCCAGGATTTACTTGAGATTGTTCATGATTGGCATGAGTTGGAGATGAATAGCCTGAATCGTTTGTTTTTACATCTGTTGAGCTGTCTTTTAGCAACCCAACTTCTCTCAAGCGTTTTTTAGTTTCTTCGCTAATCTGACTCTGATCAGCCGGTTTTAACCCGAGATTTTCTTGACCTAATGTATTTTTAAGTTCTTCAAATAGAGTTAGATTACTTTGTCTAATATGTTCTTCTAATTTCCTTCCTACCTGTTTTAAATCTGTTTGAGATTTACTATCACTATTAGTTGGAGATATATAGCCTGAATCACTTATACTATTTGGTGTTGAAGCAGAGACACTAACAGTTGGACCTTCCACTATTTTTACATCTGCTAAATCGTCTTTTTGCAATTCATCTGCTTTATCTTGTGATAGTTTATCAGTAGGATCAACTTGCCTTAATCCTCTATTATCCTGCTGTGATCTATCTCTGATTTCCTTAAGAAGATTTTCAGGTGGAGTTTGATCACTTTGTTCAATGTTCTCTAAGCTCCTCTTTGGCTGTTCAGGATCTACTTGAGGTTGAGCATGAATTTGAGATGAATAGCCCGAGTCACTTTTATTATTGAGTGCTGTAGCAGAGAGCGGCTGTTCACTTTCTTTCCACTCAGCATCACTAGCATCTTGGTTACCACTGTTATATATATCTGGAGAAGGTGAATAAGGAATTCTGTCCTTTAATGTCTCTAACGGTGATGGGTTATTTTTTCTACTTCCTGCAATTGATGCTTCTCTATCATCAACATCAATGTGCCGTAAGTTGTTTTTCTTGAAATTTCTGATGTCTTGTAACAGATCGCTTTTGCTATTTCCTTCTTGTTGCTGGGTTTTAGGTTGTTGCTGATTATTAGGTGTTTGCTCACTTCTATCTGGTTTTTGGCTTCCAGGTACAGCATGTCCAAATGTAGCAAATGTAGGATTGTCATAACGTTCATCTTCTTGCCTATTATCTTGATTGTGGCTTACAGACTTGGTGAAAGTAGAACTATCTGAAGGATCAGAAGTTGCACCTTTTTGCTGATCATTAGGTGTTTGCTCATTTTTGCGCAAGTCATCTGGTTTTTGGCTTCCACTTCCTTGCTCATTGAAAACATCTTTTTCAGGTGGTAGTGAACTAGTTCTAGTTGGTACTTGTGGAGGAGTTTTTTTGTTCTGAGGATTCTCCTCAAAAAGCGATTGTAGGTTATAAACTTGACCTCCCGAATTTGCTTTTCGTGCTGCTTGTCTAAGCTCACGCTTTTCTTTAGCCTCCTGAGAATTAATTTTATCGTCAAAATCTTTTCCAATTCCGCTATCGTAAGACTGCCTTCTGCTGTTAGATTGTGGTCCAAAATGTGAATGGTGATCTTCTTTTTTTCGAGTTATATCAGTAGCTTGAACGCTAACATCTCTATTAACATCAATTCTTGTTGTAGTTTCAGATGATAGCTCGTTACTGTCTTTATTATGTTGCACCTCATTCACTTTTCCTTTTTCCCTGAATTGTATTTGATGCAAGAATAAACCACCTATTTTTACGTCTTTATTTGCTTTTAGCTGATCTTCAGTAACGCCATTACCTTCAATAAGTTCTACACCATCTTTATCAATATTGATTTTGATAGTACACTTTTCCCCATTCACATACCAATTTAGCGTCATTTCATATGAACCATCGGTTACGACATAATGTCTTACTTTTCTCTTTTCTTTCCCTTCACCTTCCTCGGCAACAAAACCGTGCATTCCGCTCTTTCCATCACTATGCAATGTTGAAAACCCCGAGATTCCATTCTTCTGACAAAAATCACTGTTTAAAAATTCGCTGATTTTGAACTCTTTCTTGTTATCCTCCAGTGTAATACTTGCATGATTACCGTATATTGAAACTTTTTTATCTTTAACATCATCATTAATGTTATTAGCAATAGTAATATATTTATTCAACTCTTCTTTAGCTTTATCTTCAAGTTCTTGTCTAGCTGTCTTGTTGCATTCCTGAAGAATAACTCCACATGCTTTATTTTTGTCTTTATCTTCGTTCCAATCCCAATCGGCGCGTTCTGTTAAAAACTTTACTGTGTTAAAATCAACTCTAGCATTATAAATTAGGTCGTCTTCCTTTTTTATTTTATCAAATAAAGGAAAAAATTCTTGAATGCGCTCATTATAAATGTGTTCTTGTTGTGTATCGTTAGTGCCCATATACCCCTCACTAATAACCCTCTGCCTTTAGTGCTAGCTAATACTAGCTAATATAATTATCACAAGCATTGGTTGAATTTTTATTAAGGAAGGTTGTGTTACTAATGTGATGACACAAGCTATTTTATGGTAACATCAAACGATTTAAGTTGTCATTCCAGTGCTTGACACTGGCTTTCACGAACCCCATCAAAAATGTTGTGTTTTAACATAAGATTAGCTACTTTTATGCTCACTAACTTAGTGCCAATCAAGATTCCTGGATCCCAGTGTCTGGGCACTGGGATGACATCCTTCTTGGCGGAAATCACTCTTATATCACAACAGCTGCATAGCCTAAATTGCTTTAGCTATAGCTCTGTTTTTGCAACTTCAAATATCTGCTACTCACAGTAAACACTTCTGGATCTTGAGAGGTTAGCTTGAGTATAGCGAGTATGTTGATAAACAACAAAGCAGCAATCGAGATATCAGCAACAGCCCATAGCAACCGGACTTTACCTATTGCACCAAGTGGAATGATTAAGGTAAAAACTACAGTCCAGATTTTAGTGTATTTATTATCCATAGACACATAGCGTATTGTCTGTTTTGAGCAAAAAAACCAAGTAAAAATAGTAGTGAAAGCAAAACAAAACATTATGGCCATAATTAAATAGTCAATATAGGGCCAATTCATAGCTTTTCTAAAAGCAAATATGCACATGTTAGTACTCTCTAAATCAGTGACCCAAGAATCTGTGACAAGCAGTACCATCGTTGTAATGAACAATATGAATGCAACTATAAAAGGCGATATTATTGTGATTAGGCTCTGTTCAATAATAAATTTATTGTTATTTTTCTTAGGAACAATTGAAGAGTGCACGATTCCTTCAAGGCCAAGTCCTATATCTGTTGCAAAAATACCTCGCAAAGTTCCAACTTGAATAATAGTCAACATTTCTAAAATCAAACCTAGAGATAAACCAGAGTTAAAGCTACTAGTTGTAAAAAAACTGCTTGTTATTAGTTTTAGAGAAGGAAGGATATTTTCACTAAACTTAAATAATATGATACCGCAAAGTATGAGGTAACTTACCGTCATTATCGGTATCATAGCCGATATAAAAATTTTAATTTTTTTTAAGCTGAGAACTGCAACAACAAAAAATATTATGGCCATTACAATGCCACCAATGACTACAGGCACATCTATCATGTTAAGTGGTATTGATAGAGAATTTACCTGAACAAGGTTACCAACTGTTATTGAAACCATTATCATAACAACTAGAAACACAATTGTAGCTTTTCTAGAGTTAAATGCATCAGCCATGTAGGCTACAGGGCCACCTATAAACCGTCCGTTCTTTTCCTTTCTGGTTTTTATACTTAGATAACAAGTGACATATTTTATCACAGAAGTGATAACAATAATTATTGCCATCCATAAAATAGAGCCCGGTCCCCCGGTTTTTAGAGCAACAGCAGTTCCTGAAATATTTCCTACTCCTAAATTTCCCCCTAAGATTGTAAACAGGGCGGCTATAGAAGAAAATTTATTTTCTCCTCTTTTAACTCCAATGAGTGAAAGGGCGTACGGCAATCTAAATATCTGTAACCATTTTAGTTTAACCGACAGGTAAACACCAGCAACTAGCATGAGTAATATTGTTGGCAGTAATAAAACAAACTTTACTATATCCATTTACATACTAAAAGTGAGTGTTTTGATTTAAGTATACATACAAAAGTTGAAAATACCTAACCTATTTTCTATATATGACTTCGTTTCCGTCATTCTAGAAACCTTTTCTTGTCATCCAAGTAGCGTGACACATAACTGTACGAACATCGTAATATGGTACAATGTTAAGACGATGTCATTCCAGTGCTTGACACTGGAATCCAGCTTTTAATGCAACCCCTCACCAAAAATATTGTGTTTTAACATAAGGTTAGCTACTTTTATACTCACCAACTTAGTGTCCAATCTGGATCCCAGTGTCTGGGCACTGGGATGACATCTTTTTTCTTGGTACAAATTACTCTTATTTCCCAATGTTCGTACAGTTAGTGCGTGACACTTGCATATCTTGCTAAGTCATTGGAATTGATAATAGATAAAAAAGCTATTTCCAACGTTGTGCAGATGACTGAGGTAAAAGGGATAATTGATGCACTACAAAAAAGACTTAAGGATTTAGCAGCAAATAGTACACCAGATCAACTAGCATATCTTGCTAAAGCATTGGAATCAATAGTAGATAAGAGTGCAGTGTCTGAAATTGTACAGATGACTGATGGAAAGTTAAGTGAGCTCCTAAATGCTGCAAGATCGCACTTGAATGAGATAAACAGCAATAAGGAAAATTCAATATCGGCGATAACTGTAACAAAGACAGAGTCTATAAATGAAATCAACACGCTTAGGACTAATTCCTTAGAGCCTGTTCATAATCTTTTCAGAAGTAAGGCAGTGAAAGCCAGAACGACCATTTGTAGGCTAGTATTGAGTTTTCGCTCACAATTTTTCCACAATCTTCTACACTTTTCTAACCAAGCAAAAGATCGCTCCACAACCCATCTTTTGGGCAATACAACAAAGGAATGTAATTCATTTCTTTTTATCACTTCAACGGTTGCACCAATAATCGTTTTTATTTGAGTTGCAAAATTCTCTCCAGTATAGCCTGCATCAACCAGTACATTTTTAACTCCCGAGAGGTTTTCTTTTGCATTTTCGACCATTCTCACAGCACTGCTACGGTCAGTTATCTCTGCTGTTGTTATATAAATTGCATGGGGCAAACCTTGCGTATCTACTGCAATATGGCGTTTTATTCCTGAAATCTTTTTTCCTGCATCATAGCCTTTTTCTTCAGCAGTATCTGCATTTTTTACACTCTGTGCATCAATTATGCAGAAGCTGGTTTTTTCTTTCCGACCATTGTTTTGTCGGACCACGCCAACTATTTTTTTTTAACACCAGCTCCAGAACACTTTCTTTATCTGCATCTGGTTTTTCACTCCACTTCTTAAAATAGTCGTAACAATTGCGCCATTTTGGAAACTCTTTTGGTAGCATTCTCCACTGACAACCGCTTTTCAGAACGTATAACACTCCACAAAATACATCATACAAATCAAGTTTTCTTGGTTTTGTTTTTTTCCTACAGGACTCTAGATCTGGTAACATAATCTCAAATCTTTCCCGACTTATATCACTTGGGTATAAACTCCTCATATATCCTAACTTATATATATTATCTCTTAGTTTATTCCTTTCTTGAGATCATGTACAGGTTCTAAGATAAGATCTTTTCCTTTTTGCATGCCTCACCTAAAAAAGGCACATTTTAAACTTTTTTGTTGAAATAAAATAGAAACAAAAGTGCTGTTTCTTGCACTCTTTGGATAATTTAATGATAAAAAATTTAGAGAGAAATTTTATACACTATCGCTGATATTTTTCCTTAAGTTGACGCCATTGCCTGAACGGATACAACTTAATTTTTAATCTGCAGGAGTCGAGTTGAGAATGTCCAATTTTCCACTTTCTTTATAGCATAATATACTTCAGCGCCTCTTGCTCCTTAAGAATACCCTGAAGTCTAATAAATCATGGCTCACCACTTATGTGTAAATTAATCGTTAATGTTGTACACGTTCTTTTCTTTTTCTACTCTCTCTTGCTCTTCAATACAATATATAGCAAGCGGATTAGCTTTAAGTCTTTTGACTCCTATTTCTTCTCCTGTTCCATCGCAGTAACCATAAGTGCCTAATTTTATTTTTTCTAACGCCTCCTTAATTTTTTCTTTTCTATCTTTTCGACGCTTGATTAATTCCTCGTTTCCACTATCTCCATCAGAATAGTATGTATCAATACTATTCTCTTCTAGTTCTTGTTTCTCCAGCTCAGTGAGTATTGACTGTAACTTTAAGCTGAAGTATTCCAGTTGTTTTACGCTCATATATTCTTCATCTTCTGAAAGAGTGTAATCTTCTGGTGACTTTATTTTTGGTAACTTTTCCATAATTGCATTATCAAAAAAATAATAAAACCTTATATAACTTATGAACAAAAAATTATACTACCTCAAAGTAAACACTATAATTTATAATAAACATTTAAAAGCCTAGTATGATCTATTTAGTAAAAAAATTAGTAATAGATGATAAGAACCTTACCTATATAGTATGTATTTTTATCATAATGTTAAGTTTATCTTCATTTACACTTGAAAACAACAATAAACAAGAAGTTATGTTAACATTAACATGGATATGTGCTACATTTGTTTTGCAGATCTCTACAAATAATTTGTTTACATCTGATTATCATGATGGAATATTAGAGCAAATCTTTGTACAGCCACTCTCTTCTAGGCTTACAGTTGCTTATAAAATTTTCGCTCACTGGTTATTATTTGGGTTACCGATTTCAGTAATTTCTTCCATATTCATCTTTGCAATTCTAGGCAATAGTGTTGAACACTCAATAGCAGTTGGAGTGTCTTTATTATTTAATACGCTGATAATCATTAATATTTCAGCTACTGGAAATGCATTGATGATTGGTCGAAACAACTTAGCATCAGGAGTATCGCAAATTCTTGTTTTGCCAATGATAATGCCAACCTTTGTGTATTTTAAAATGCTAACTCAATTTGAAAATTTGTCCTTGAATATTTATACACTACTAATTACCATCTTAATTTTTGTCATTTTGATTGTTAACAGCACTATAACTACTCACATGGCATTAAAATTTGCTGTGGAACAGGATTGAAAAATCTTACTGTTATTCAGTAGACTTCTTGCATAACCTAGAAAAAAGGCAAATAGTTATTATAGATTTAGGTTTATCGACAATTTGAAAAACCTTCATTCCAGCACCCTTCCCTGTCATCCAAGTAGCCCTTCGTTGTCATCCCAATGTCAAAAACTGGGATAACAGCTAACCTGACAACCGTCATCCCGCTACTTGTTAGCGGCTAAGAGATACCGTGACGGTATGACGGTTCGCGGTGGCATGACGATAAGCCTCATCATCCCGCTACTTGTTAGCGCCGCGGCGGTATGACGATTCGCAGCGGCATGACGAGAAAGGGGCTTGTATCTTGTAAAAAGCATTTAATGTTTTAAGCTTAAGCATTAGATGGAGAAGGGAAAAACTTTGGCATTTGGCTTAGATATAAAATCTGTGCTGCAGATAAGAGTTCCCTTCTCAAAAGTATAGGCTGGACGGTATCGTAGAAAAACCTAAATGGTTCTAATTCTGTATTCACAAGGTAAGCCTTACTTTTCATTTTAAATGGTAACGTATGGGGTTATATATGATCAACAACTTTTTAGGAATAGACATATCAAAAGATCGCTTTGATGTTTTTCTTTCATTCATAAGCAAAAAAGGAAAACGTGAAACTAGGAAAAGGAATTTTAAAAACGAGGATTCTGGGTTTCAAGGTTTGCAGGACTTTCTACAAAAACATAATGTAGAAGAAGTAAAAGCCTGTATGGAAGCTACTGGTTGTTATGGTGAAGCTTTGGCTGAATTTCTTCACAATGCTGGATATTTTGTTAGTGTTCTTATTGCATAAAATCTTATGCAAGGAGTAAGCTTGTACGACAAAAGAATGATCAGACCGACGCAGAAATTATTGCTGATTATTGCCAAAGACAGGAACCAACTCGTTGCTTCTCCTGAGTTAAAAAAGTTAAAACATCTTTATCGTTGCTCGGTTGCGTTAAAAGATGAGTTAACATTAGTAAATAACCACTTAGAAAAAAAAGAGATACTTCCCAAAGAAGTTGCAAATGCTTGGGAAGACCTTGCAATGAATATAGCTCAAAAAATAGAAACAATAAAAAACTCCGTACGTGAACTATTAAATCAACACAAAGAATTGTTGGAAAATTTTCAACTTCTACTGACTATTTCAGGTATAGGAGAAGAATCAGCAATAGCTATTTTAGCTGAGGTTCCTGACATAAAAGCTTTTAGAGATGCCAGGCAATTAGCAGCATATGCAGGAGTTATACCGAGAAATATAACCCTCTGTATATGCCAAACCCAGATTAAGTAAATCAGGTTCACGAACACTACGTAAGGCAATGTATTTTCCTGCTATAGTAGCTAAAAATCACAATCCTATTATTATGACTTTTTGCAAGAGATTAAAAGAAAAAGGCAAGCATAATATGGCCATTGTGGGAGCTGCGATGCGTAAGTTACTCCATATTGTTTTTGGTGTTCTAAGTTCAAAGAAGGCTTTTGATCCAGACCATATCAAAAACTATAGGGCTAAGAGGTTGGCTGAAGGTTTAGTGCTTTAAAATCAAAAAATGCTTTCTATCACATCTTATGCGAAATAGTATCTTAGAGCCTGTTCATAATCTTTTCAGAAGTAAGGCAGTGAAAGCCAGAACGACCATTTGTAGGCTAGTATTGAGTTTTCGCTCACAATTTTTCCACAATCTTCTACATTTTTCTAACCAAGCAAAAGATCGCTCCACAACCCATCTTTTGGGCAATACAACAAAGGAATGTAATTCATTTCTTTTTATCACTTCAACGGTTGCACCAATAATCGTTTTTATTTGAGTTGCAAAATTCTCTCCAGTATAGCCTGCATCAACCAGTACATTTTTAACTCCCGAGAGGTTTTCTTTTGCATTTTCGACCATTCTCACAGCACTGCTACGGTCAGTTATAGCTCTTTTCATAGAAGTCCGGATGTGATAAGATAAGGATAGACGATGATAAGGAGGTTGAGTGCCAGCAGCATATAGTTATGACTTAAGGAAAAAAGCAATGGAAGCGCTAGAGGAGGGAGGAAGCAGAGAAACAGTGGCAGCAAGATTTAAAATTGGACGAACTACTTTATGGGAGTGGCAGCAAAGAAGAAAAGAAACAGGAGACTTTCAATCAAAAAAACTTGGAAATGGAGGTTACAATCACAAAATTACCGACTGGGATGCCTTTGCTAAATTTGCCAGAGAAAACGGAGGAAAGACTCTGTCGGAAATGGCTAAACTTTGGGGCAACGTTAGTATCCAAACGATCCACCGAGCTCTCAGAAAAATTGGATTTACGCGCAAAAAAAGACATATGGATACAAGGAAAGAAACGAAGAAAAACGTGCTGAATTCTTAAAAATTATAGCAACAAAAGAACCAGAAAACTTAGTTTATATAGATGAGTCTGGCATTGATAACACAGAGGACTATCCATATGGGTATTGCCAGAAAGGACAGCGGTTTTATGGCCTAAAATCTGGGAAGAAAACTCAACGAATCAGTATGGTTGCAGCCTTAAGTAGAAGAAAGATAGTTGCTCCATTAACCTTTGAAGGCCACTGTAATATGGATGTTTTTAATGGATGGTTTGAGCAATTTTTGACACCGATCTTGGAACCTGGACAGACTGTCATTCTTGACAATGCTACTTTTCATAAGTCTGGTAAGATTATCGAGCTTGCTAGAGGAGTTGGTGCAGAAATTTTGTATCTGCCGCCGTATTCTCCAGATTTCAACAAAATTGAGCATCATTGGTTTGCTATAAAAAACAGAGCTAGGAAAAACATTCCTCTATTCGAATCCTTTCGTCGTGCTGTTGATTCTGCCTTCTTATGACCTGTTCGGACTATTATGAGAAATGCTATATCTCTGCTGTTGTTATATAAATTGCATGGGGCAAACCTTGCGTATCTACTGCAATATGGCGTTTTATTCCTGAAATCTTTTTGCCTGCATCATAGCCTTTTTCTTCAGCAGTATCTGCATTTTTTACACTCTGTGCATCAATTATGCAGAAGCTGGTTTTTTCTTTCCGACCATTGTTTTGTCGGACCACGCCAACTATTTTTTTTTAACACCAGCTCCAGAACACTTTCTTTATCTGCATCTGGTTTTTCACTCCACTTCTTAAAATAGTCGTAACAATTGCGCCATTTTGGAAACTCTTTTGGTAGCATTCTCCACTGACAACCGCTTTTCAGAACGTATAACACTCCACAAAATACATCATACAAATCAAGTTTCCTTGGTTTTGTTTTTTTTCTACAGGACTCTAGATCTGGTAACATAATCTCAAATCTTTCCCGACTTATATCACTTGGGTATAAACTCCTCATATATCCTAACTTATATATATTATCTCTTAGTTTATTCCTTTCTTGAGATCATGTACAGGTTCTAAAGGTGAGCCAGGTGATAAAGGTCCAAAGGGTGATAAAGGAGATATAGATTTTAGAGGTTGGGGAGGTCCTCCAGGTATACAAGGTGAGCGGGGCGAGCCGGGAAGCGATGCAAATCCCGAGGATGTGGCAGATAGTTTACTATCAAGTAAAATAGAAAGATTCGAACAAGTGCTATTTAATACGCCTATAACTAAATTAAAAGGTAAAACACTTGAGGAGTTTATTACTCAAGACATACCGAAGGGCATTGCAAGTGATGAAAACTTTAGGAAAGGTATAAAGGGTGAAAAGGGCGATCAAGGTTATTTAGGTCCAAAGGGAAAAGATGGAACCCCTGGTCCTAAAGGAGCAGATGGAACCCCAGGAGCTCCTGGTCTCAAAGGTGAAGTTGGTCCTGGGGGTCAGGTAGGTCCTAAAGGAGATACGGGATTGCCTGGTCCTCGAGGTTCAACAGGCGAAACTGGCCCTCCAGGTTTGCGAGGTCATCAAGGAGAGGAAGGAGAAATTGGCGATCAAGGACAGAAAGGTGAAAGGGGCTGGGAAGGTAAAGTGGGCCAGCCAGGTTACCCAGGTATTAAAGGTTCGGAGGGTCAAGTAGGTCCTAAAGGTGATAGGGGTGATAAAGGAGTTGATGGATTACCAGGCATGCCCGGACCAAAAGGTGATGTAGGTGAAAAAGGTGATGTTGGTCCAAAAGGCTTTAATGGCATGCAAGGAGATAAGGGTGATACAGGAACTCCAGGTCCAAAAGGTGATACAGGTCCAGCAGGTAAAAAAGGTAACCCAGGTAACGTTGGATCACCAGGAACTCCTGGAGCAAAAGGTGATCGAGGAGATGTAGGTCCTAAAGGCGTTAATGGTACGCAAGGTCTTCCAGGTGAAAAAGGCTTGCAAGGAATAAAAGGTAATCGAGGCGCAATAGGAACGCTAGGTCAAGCTGGTAAAGACGGAACCCCTGGTCTTCCAGGTGCTCAAGGTTTGCAAGGACAAAAAGGTGCTCAAGGAATACAAGGTCCAAAAGGCTTTAATGGCACACAAGGTGTACAAGGACAAAAAGGTGATCTTGGTCCTCAAGGTTTGAAGGGTACACAAGGGGAGAAAGGTGATCAAGGTCCAAGGGGTTCCAATGGCACACAAGGTGTACAAGGAGAAAAAGGTGATATTGGTCCTCAAGGCTTGAAGGGTGATCAAGGTATACAAGGCCCAATAGGCTTTAATGGTACGCAAGGGGAAAAAGGTGATATGGGAACTTCAGGAATACCAGGTCCTCAAGGCCCAATAGGCTTTAATGGTACGCAAGGGGAAAAAGGTGATATGGGAACTCCAGGAATACCAGGTCCTCAAGGGTCAATAGGCTTTAATGGCACTCAAGGTCTTCCAGGCGCTCAAGGCATACAAGGCCCAATAGGCTTTAATGGTACGCAAGGTGTACAAGGAGAAAAAGGAGAAGTTGGCTCTAAAGGGGATATGGGGGATAAAGGAGTTGACGGATTGCCAGGAATGCCTGGTCCTCAAGGTTTGAAGGGTACACAAGGGGAGAAAGGTGATCAAGGTCCAAGGGGTTCCAATGGCACACAAGGTGTACAAGGACAAAAAGGTGATCTTGGTCCTCAAGGTTTGAAGGGTACACAAGGGGAGAAAGGTGATCAAGGTCCAAGGGGTTCCAATGGCACACAAGGTATACAAGGACAAAAAGATGATCTTGGTCCTCAAGACTTGAAGGGTGATCAAGGAGATAATGGTGAAATTGGAGCACCAGGAGCAAATGGATTACCAGGAGTGCCTGGACCAAGAGGGGAACAAGGGGATACTGGGTTGTCAGGTGTGTCTGGTGATAAAGGGGATGCTGGTCCTAAAGGTGATAAAGGAGATTCAGGTCCAGTAGGTCCTCAAGGAGTAGATGGTGTTCCAGGTACAGATGGAGCGCCAGGTGTGTCTGGTGATAAAGGGGATGCTGGTCCTAAAGGTGATAGTTTATTGGTAGTTGTGCAAGGACCAAGAGGTGGACAGGGTGTTCCAGGATCTAAAGGAACATCTGGTAAAGATGGAGCTCCTGGTCCAAAGGGAGAAGATGGGGTAGGTGCTGCAGAGGCTGATCAGTTTTTGCGCAAGATGAATCAAACAAAAATTGAAATCCAGGATGCTAAAAAGGCAGCAGAAGATGCTAAAAGTGCTTCTGAAAATTTCGCTAAAGATGCTAAAAGTGATAAAGAAGATGTTGTAAGATTAAATGCTGAAGTAAAAAACATAAAAGATGATACTGAAGGATTTGCAGATAAAGCGTTGCAATCAGAACAAAATGCTGAAGCTTTTTATAGTAAAACTAAAGATATATTTTGTAAGACAAGCCCTACAGATCAAGTCTGTGCTGCACGTAGAGGAAAGAGAGAGGCTGAAAGAAAGAAATATTTTAATGATCAACCAGTGACAAGTGGAGCAAGTAGGCCAACTTCATTTATATCTCAAGTAATAAATTTCTTTTATCCTTCGGTAGGACAAGATGAATATAAAATAGAGAATGAAATACAGGAGCTCAATCAAGTGGTAAAAATAATAGATGCAGCAGATATTGTTATGAGATTTGAAAAAGTATTAGAAGAAACAGCTTCAAAATGCCGCATTCCAAAGAAAAGCTTAAATTTTGATCCAGGAAAACTACAGTCAACCATTCTAGATAGGTCATTATTTAATGATGAAAGTCGTAACGAGCTGTTAAAACTCTTGTGTGCAGCTGCAAAAAAATCATGCCCTAATTATCAACAAACTGAAAAATTTTTAGTTACTTTTAAAGATAGTATGGAAAGAACATTAGCAAATAATGAGCAGCTGAAAAATTTCGTCAATACTGAAAAAGTAATAACAGGTAATGAGCGGCCAAGAAGTTTTATAAACAATGTAACTTCTCCTACTAGCCAAAGTGCCATTAATCAAAATGCTGTTGGCTATTTAAGGTAAAAAAACTGTTAAAGTAAATTTGGGTGGAAATAGTATGGGACAATATACATTCAAAATAGATAATAAAGATCCGCTTTATAAAAAGCTGATTAAACTTCCTACTGCATATTACATACTAAAGGAAAACAAGGACAAGAACGGGTATACTCTCAATTCACACAATAATGGTGCGGTGGATATAAAGGACACTCGTAATGTAAAATTAAAGTGGGACAAGGATAAAATAGTTTTATATGAAGGGAACTCAGCTCTGAAACTAAATGGCCAGGACTTTATTATAGAACAAGAGGACATTATAGGTAAAGATAAAGGCGCTATTGTTAACAAACTTCAAGAAGGAAAAACAATAAACGTTACATTGCAAGACATAACGGGTCCAAATTCTGGTGTAGGTTTATCACTTTATAATTCTGGAAACCCATTAAAAGGAGTACTAAAATTTATTAATTTTTATGATGAAAATGATCCAATACTCAACAAGATTAAAGAGGAAAAAGGTGGACTTTATTTTACAATAAAAGATGACAATATCTATATATCAGATAAGGATGGAGCTTGTGTTTCAATATATGATAAAGATAACTGCTATCAGTATCAATATAAACAAAATACATGTGATGTATTAACAATAAGTGATGTATCAACAATAATAGGCAATTTAACCAAGACTAACAGCGAAAAGCAGAAATTTACTTTGCAAAAAGGGGAAGAATTATCGCCTGATATCTATGAAGCAAATATTGTCTTGAATGATAAGCCCATAGCTACTTTACCAAAAATAGGTTACTACATATTCAACGATCAATTGATTATGCGTAATCACGTTACACAAGAGAAGGTAGTTATCCCAAGGGATTTTCACTATTTAAAAGCTATTAAATTTAATAATGATGATTATAAATTAACGTTTTGTAATTTTTTAGGTAATGAATTCTTTGAATACAAAAAATACGATCCACAGTATTCGAACGTTTCAGATGAATATAAATTTATAAGTTTAAGTTGTATGAAAAAAGAATATAACCCAAATCTTGGCGAGTTACTTAGCCATCGGCCATCATTTTTTATTACAGAAGAATCTCCTGAACCAGGCTCTCCAGGTCACTATTCAGTTGCCGTGTTCGAATTCATAAGTGGTAAAAAAGGTAGGAAAATGGCTACATTAATTGATGAATTTAGCTCTTTCAATAAAGAGGGTAAGTTTCAGTATTGTGATTACCATACAAAAGCAGAGTATGGTGTTTATGATCCTTCTAAAATTAATAAAAAATACACAGCAACAGATGCAAATAGCGAGTTTTACCTTACAGGAAACGATGAAATAGAAAATGACAATATAGTTCTTCATACTATTCCAGAGTTATTGTAGTTATGCGCACCAAGTTAAGGGAGAATGAAGCGAAAGAGGAAGGCTATAGGATGACAGAAGTTGGCTTTATTAGCTATAGGTGGTATGATACTTAGTCAATTTAGATGATCTTAGCTGCAAAAATATTTTTTACCTCATTTATTTTTGGGTTTATTCTTTTTCCCTATTTTATAAAGCTTCTAAGAAAAATAAGCAAAGATGGGCAACCAATTAGATCATGTGGACCAGAAAGTCATTTAATAACAAAAAAGAATGTACCACCTATGGGCGGAATAATAATACTGATTTCTTCTTTATTACCAATTTTACTCTGGGCTCAGTTAACACCAGAAATTTTGCTGCTGATATTGATAACTCTATTTTTTGCTCTACTTGGATTTATTGATGATTATTTAAAATTGAAGACAAATCACTATCGAGGTTTAAGTGCAAAAACCAAAATACTTATTCAGTTTATTGTCGCTCTGGTTGGTGTGTTTATACTTAAGCTATACTCTGCTGAAGGTTTTACAAAAACGTCCCTATTTAAAGGAGTAATAATCGATTTTGGCTATCTATATGTTCCGTTTGCTGCGTTTGTAATTGTCGGCTCTTCTAATGCTGTGAATCTCACAGATGGTTTGGATGGCCTTGCTGCAACTCAAGTCATCACTTCCTTTGCTTTTTTGGGGCTAATTGCATATATAACTCAAGCAGATATGAATATTACTTTATTCTGCATTGCATTTATAGGAGCTATTCTAAGTTTCTTGTGGTTTAACACACACCCAGCAAAAATATTTATGGGTGATGTTGGTAGCTTGTCGGTAGGCGCAGCTTTAGGGTTAACTAGTGTCCTAATTAAAAGAGAAATGCTTTTTGCCGTTATTGGAATAATCTTTGTAATAGAGACTCTATCTGTTATTATTCAGATATCATATTTTAAATATACAAAGTTTAAATATGGAGAAGGAAAAAGAGTTTTTCTTATGGCACCAATACATCATCACTTTGAGAAGAAGGGATGGTCAGAAAATGCAATCGTTATGAAATTTTGGATAATTTCTATTATCTGTTCAGTTTTTACTATAACTTTCTTATTATAAAAACCTATGAAATACCCAGACTTTACATTAGAAAATAAATTATCAGGAGTGATAGCAGGAGTGGATGAAGTTGGAAGAGGTCCGCTAGCTGGTCCAGTAATATCCGCAGCCGTAGTGTTTATTGATAGAAATACAATTATTGATGGAATCAACGACTCGAAAAAGTTGACTCCTCAATGTAGGCAAGTCCTATATGAAAAAATAATATCCGTTGCAAAATTTGGTATAGGAATGGCAAGCGTAGAAGAAATAAATTCATACAATATCTTGCAAGCAACAAAACTTTCAATGAAACGTGCGTTGATAGACTTGGACCTAGAGTTAGATTATGTGCTAGTTGATGGTAATCAACCACCTGAAGTGAAATGGCAAGTGAAATCCATAGTAAATGGTGATAATTTGAGTACATCAATTGCAGCAGCTTCAATCGTTGCAAAAGTTACGAGAGATCGGCTTATGCAAGAATTGCATAATAAGCATCCTGAATATAATTGGTATAAAAATAAAGGATATGGGACAAAAGAGCACCTTAACGCTATTGGCCTTTATGGAATTACAGAACATCATAGAAAAAATTTTGCACCCATATCTCGGGCATTATAGCCTTTAATCACTTACCTTTTTTGAAAGGCATGTTTTCATTAAATAGGCAAACTGTACTTGATCCATTCCTTAAGGTAAACACTGAACTCACCCTTTCGATTATCAGGTAGTTGTCAACTGTACGGAAATTTACTAAAGACTCATATCCTGCAGAATCAACCATAAAAACTGCCGGAAAATCAGAGTTTATTTTATTGAATTGTAGATATGTAAATTTTCCATCATCAAAAACCTTGATTGGTATTATTGACTGACCGCCTTTAACGTGCGAGATGGAATAATTAAAATTTAAACCCTTCTTTACAACTTCAATGTCGTTTATATCAGGGATAATGGTATGACTAGCTTGTTCGAGAATATCACCGTTATTTGTTGTGTAAATCTCATCACTGCTAAATAGTGGATAAAGAAACCTTACTTCATATGCTAATTTTGGATCATCTAGTCCGGTTGCTTCTTCAGCATGAAGCTCAAAGTAATAAACTCTTTTATTGGTAATTATAGTTGCGTTAGTATCGGCAATATCATCTATAGGCTTAATAAACAATCTGTTACCTTGAGGAAGGAGTTGCCAACCAGTTGAATCACCCATTGAAAGATTTTGTATTACCTCCCCTGGTTCAAACAATATACTGGACTGATAACCATAAAAACCCGTATACTTATGTATAGCTTGCGGGTTATAATTTATCACCTTTATGTGATTATCTCCAGCTATTGAACGTGGCTCCTGTTTTGCAAGTGCATCACTACCACAGAGGAACAACAGTACGGCAAACAGTAAACCAATCATAATATCAAAATAAATTAATCTTCATTTTATCATTGATAGACATGCACTGCAACTGTTAAGCTATACTATATAGCTCTTTTCATAGAAGTCCGGATGTGATAAGATAAGGATAGACGATGATAAGGAGGTTGAGTGCCAGCAGCATATAGTTATGACTTAAGGAAAAAAGCAATGGAAGCGCTAGAGGAGGGAGGAAGCAGAGAAACAGTGGCAGCAAGATTTAAAATTGGACGAACTACTTTATGGGAGTGGCAGCAAAGAAGAAAAGAAACAGGAGACTTTCAATCAAAAAAACTTGGAAATGGAGGTTACAATCACAAAATTACCGACTGGGATGCCTTTGCTAAATTTGCCAGAGAAAACGGAGGAAAGACTCTGTCGGAAATGGCTAAACTTTGGGGCAACGTTAGTATCCAAACGATCCACCGAGCTCTCAGAAAAATTGGATTTACGCGCAAAAAAAGACATATGGATACAAGGAAAGAAACGAAGAAAAACGTGCTGAATTCTTAAAAATTATAGCAACAAAAGAACCAGAAAACTTAGTTTATATAGATGAGTCTGGCATTGATAACACAGAGGACTATCCATATGGGTATTGCCAGAAAGGACAGCGGTTTTATGGCCTAAAATCTGGAAAGAAAACTCAACGAATCAGTATGGTTGCAGCCTTAAGTAGAAGAAAGATAGTTGCTCCATTAACCTTTGAAGGCCACTGTAATATGGATGTTTTTAATGGATGGTTTGAGCAATTTTTGACACCGATCTTGGAACCTGGACAGACTGTCATTCTTGACAATGCTACTTTTCATAAGTCTGGTAAGATTATCGAGCTTGCTAGAGGAGTTGGTGCAGAAATTTTGTATCTGCCGCCGTATTCTCCAGATTTCAACAAAATTGAGCATCATTGGTTTGCTATAAAAAACAGAGCTAGGAAAAACATTCCTCTATTCGAATCCTTTCGTCGTGCTGTTGATTCTGCCTTCCTATGACCTGTTCGGACTATTATGAGAAATGCTATAAATCCCAATTATAAGTTAGCAAGCGGTAGAAAAGGCAAGAAATAAGGCAAACTCCTTAAATACTTTAGAACTACAGGAGGCTTTACCTGAACGGATATACTTGGAATCCTGCCATTTTCACTTCGTAAACATACCAAGAATTCTGTCCATTATCCCACCCATATTTGCTTCAGCTTGAGTATACTCTATTTTACCACCATGCAAGATTAGTTTAATATCTGATCCAGGTGATATATTAACAAATTTACTGCCAACAACTCCACTGCTAGTGATCAGAGCTGAACTATCAATTGGCAATTTTATGTCTTTGCTTATACACATATCGATTCGTGCTACATAGGTAGCTTTGTCAAGTGATACACCAGTTATGCTTCCAACATCTACACCAGAGATCTTGACACTATCACCAACTCCTATACCGTTAGCGTTAGCAAAAAGACCATATATTTTATAGCAATCCTTATAGTTTTTCTTTATGTAAGATAGCTTATCAATAGCAAAGAAAATCAGAAAAATAGTGAAAATTAATACAAATAATCCAGCGGTTATTTCAAGTATATTTGACCTTCGCATCTTTAGTTATCAGGACTCCAGCTTTTATAGTAATTTTTCACTTTTTGGTTTGGATAGTATGCATCTTTTGTACCCGTTAAATTAGGAGTATGTTTTACTTTTCTTTTTTTATTATTAACTGGTACTACATTATCAGTATAGTGAAGCCATATATGCCATTCCGGAGGCACTGTTGTAGGCTCAGAGACACTGCTATACATAACCCACCTTTTTCCTTTACTTGATTCATAGTAAGAATTTCCATTTTCATCTCTTCCTACAAATTTACCTTCTCTTCGTAATAGGCGTTTTATTGCATTACAAACTTTAGATAACATAAGGGTATTAAAACAAAAAGTATTATATATACTAATACTTTAACGATATATTAACAACAATTTAATGCAATTACCAATTTTACAAGTTATTATACCAATAATTGCATCAATGTTTTGCTTTCTTGCCAAGAAACACAAGGTATCTTGGTTTATTTCTTTTATTGCAACAACAATCACTCTTATCATTTCATCAATACTACTCATTAAAACATATAAAGGCGAAATTATAACTTATCACCTTGGGGATTGGGCTCCTCCGCATGGAATAGAGTTAAGAATCGACGTGTTAAATTCCTTAATTCTAACCCTAGTGAATTTTATAGCGCTGATTAGTGTGCTTTATAGCTTTTACATTAACGAAAAAGAGATTAGCAAAAACAAAATCACTGGTTTTTACTCTCTATTTCTACTGTGCTTAAGCGGACTGCTTGGGATTTTAGTAACAAACGATATATTTAACCTTTACGTTTTCTTGGAGATTTCATCTCTTTCTTCTTATGTATTAGTTTCAATGGGAAGGGATAAAAAAGCCTTGGTTGCAGCATTTGAATATCTAATTAGTGGAACAATAGGCGCAACATTTTATTTATTTGGTATCGGGCTCTTGTATTCAATGACTGGAACACTCAATATGTCTGACATGGCTGAGAGAATAGTGCCATTATACGATAACAACATCATAAAACTTGGCACGTTGTTCATTTTTGTTGGTCTCTCAATCAAAATTGCACTGTTTCCATTAAGCAGGTGGCTGGTTAATGCATATAGTGAGGCGCCAAGTTTCATTAGCATATTCTTTTCAGGCACAGTGACAAAAGTGATGATATATGTTTTCATCAGAATCTTTTATACTGTTTTTCATCAAAATTTTTTCTTGTTTAAGCCGCTACTGGACAATGTGATAATTATTCTCGCACTTTGCGCTATTGTATTTGGGTCGATATTTGCAATAACCGCAAAAGACATAAAAAGACTGTTTGCTCACTCTAGTATTAGCCAAATTGGTTATATAATTTTAGCACTGAGTTTTAACTCAAAAACAGGTGTATTTGCAGCAATTCTTCACATAGTAAACCACAGCATAATAAAAACATCTTTATTCATGGCTGCAGGATGTATTTCTTACAAATTTGATACAACAAAAATAGAGAATTTATCGGGACTCAAGAAATCAATGCCTTATACAGCACTTGCGTTCACTCTACTCAGTTTAGCATTAATCGGTGTGCCTTTAACAAATGGCTTTGTAAGCAAGTGGTACATAATGAAAGCAATTATCGAATCTCATGCGTGGATTTCCCTTGTAACATTTGCTGCTGGCTCTTTCCTTGCATTGATATATATGTGGAAGATGGTAGAGAAAATGTATTTTGAAAATGATGCAACGTCATGCACTGGAATGACACTAGGCAAAATTAATGATGTGCCATTTCCTATGCTTTTCTGTCTATTGTTTATGGCAGCTTTAACAGTAGTAACTGGAATATATAGCACTCCAATTCGGTTAGTAGTTGAGAAGTTGGTTTTTTGATTTTTATCTTTGTTTCATATTTTACTATACTTTAAGGTTATAAGGTCTTTATTGTGGATAGGCTGAAGAAGATTCATTGGTTATTAGTCATTAACGTGATAGCGCTGTTTTGCGTTGGCATTGTTGTTCAATACTCTTCTGCTGGAGGAAAGTGGGTGCCATTTGCGATTCACCAACTGATCATATTCTCTTTCTTTTTCCTACTCGCTATAGCTATGTCATTCATAGAGCTAGATTTTTATTTGAAGTACGCCTACTTTTTTTATATAGCAGCAGCGATTTCACTATTAGCAGTAAATTTTTTTGGCTCACACATAATGGGTGCAACAAGGTGGATAAGAATTGGATCAATTAGTTTGCAACCATCAGAATTTACAAAAGTAGGCTTAATACTTGCGCTTGCTCGCTATTTTGATAAGCAGAGTGTGTATAAAATGATGGAATTTAAAAGATTGCTTAAGGCATTTATAATTATTTTCTTACCCGTGTTCTTGGTGTTAAAGCAACCTAATTTAGGCACAGCTGTGATAATGTTATTTATAGGGATATCAATTATATTCACAGCAATAATAAAAAGATCTCATTCAGTAATATGTGGAACTCTTGGCGTTTTTGCAGTACCGGCTATTTGGCCTTTTTTACGTCCTTATCACAAGCAAAGGATATTGTCATTTTTGGATTCATCAGTGGATCCACTTGGAATAGGTTATAATGCGCAGCAATCTCAAATAGCTATTGGTTCAGGAGGTTTGCTTGGTAAGGGCTTTGTTAACGGAAGTCAAACTCAACTTGGATTTTTGCCGGAGAAACGTACAGATTTTGCTTTTGCAGTGCTGAGTGAGGAGTGGGGCTTTTTAGGTAGCATGGCTTTAATTTTGCTTTATACCTCATTACTTGGAATAATTTTCTCTATCGCTTATAGGTCGAAAAATTATTTTTCTAAGTTAGTATCTATCGGAATTTTCGCCTTTTTTGGTGCTCATTTCTTTATAAACATTGGAATGTCAATAGGCCTCTTACCTGTAATAGGCGACCCATTGCCATTTCTGTCCTATGGAGGAAGTACAACTGCTGCAAGCTTAATATGTATAGGGCTATTGCTAGCAATAAAAGCAGATGAACAACAAAATACTTGTATTTTACCTATGCTAAAGTAAAATTTAACTTTACTTAATAGTTTTTATGCTAGATGAAATGCGTGAGGAGTGTGGAGTATTTGGCATAAGTTGCAACCAAAGTGCTGCTTTTAACTCTATACTTGCTCTCCACGCTTTGCAGCATAGAGGTCAAGAGTCTTTTGGCGTAGTAACCAGTAACAACGATAAGCTGCACTCTTATCACTTTCAAGGTCAAGTGAGCAGCGTATTTGATGATGTAGATGAAATAAAGAAATCCTTACCTGGAGACTGTGCAATAGGTCATGTTCGATACTCAACAAGTGGTAGTAAATTTGGAGTGCAGCCCATGTTTGGCAAAAGTGGCAAATTTGGGGATTTCGCCATAGCACATAATGGTAATTTAATTAATATTTCTCCAATACGCGAACAATTGATTAAACAAGAGTGCGTTTTTCAGTCAGATATTGATACAGAAGTAGTAGTGCATCTGACAGCAAGCGGTGAAAAAGATAGTTTCTTAGAGAGTTTTATATATGCATTAAAGCAAATACAAGGTGCTTATTCTTTTGTGGCAATCAATCAAGAAGTAGTTATTGGAGTACGTGATCCATCTGGAATCAGGCCTCTTGTTTTAGGGAAGTTAAACGGTTCTTACGTTCTTGCATCTGAAACTTGTGCTCTTGATATAGTAAATGCAGAGTTTGTTAGAGAAATAGAACCAGGTGAGTTAGTCACCATTGATCGAAATGGTAATCTAGCTTCAGCATTTCCTTTCCCACAGCAAAAATCAAGTTTTTGTATTTTTGAATACGTTTATTTTTCAAGGCCAGACAGCATAATGGAGAATAGGTCCATATATGATATAAGAAAAGAAATAGGAAGAATACTTGCAGAAGAGAGCCCACCAAAAAACAATATGGATATGGTTGTACCAATACCTGATTCTGGAATACCTGCAGCTATTGGATATGCAAAGCATTCAGGATTACCTATGGAACTGGGAATAATTCGTAATCATTACATAGGAAGAACTTTTATACAACCAACCGCTGAAGTACGTAAAGTTAGAATAAAATTAAAATTCAATGCTAATAAGCACATTTTGAAAGGTAAAAACATAATTTTAATAGATGATAGTATAGTGCGTGGTAGTACGTTAACAAATATAATAGTTATGTTAAAGGATGCAGGAGTAAAAGAGATTCACCTCAAAATTTCAAGCCCACCAATTAAGCATTCTTGTTTTTATGGAATAGATACGCCAGAGTGCAAAGATTTAATTGCTGCAAATAAATCTGTAGAGGAAATTAAGGAAGTTATAGGAGTAGATAGCCTAGCCTTCTTGAGTATTGATGGACTATATCAGGCTGTTAAAGCAGAAAAGCGTAACAATGCTACGCCACAATATTGTGATGCTTGTTTCACTGGTGATTATCCGATTGGCAAATAGTCTACGCAAGATCACTGGAGCTCAGATCTTAAACCGCCAAAATTTCTCTTGGCCTTTACTAATTCCGATTCTCGGGGTGCAAATATAATCTGGTTTGAGGTGAGATTCATAAACACAAAATTCGTGGCTTATAGTAAGGTCCTGTTTGTTATGTTCTTTTGTAATATTTAATCTTTTACACAATATTCCTGGCCCACCTAAATTTGCCTCAAGCGGTTCAATGAGCTTTAATCCCCGTATTAACACTGCTGCTGGAAACCCTTCTGCTTCTGTTATAGCTCTTTTCATAGAAGTCCGGATGTGATAAGGTAAGGATAGACGATGATAAGGAGGTTGAGTGCCAGCAGCATATAGTTATGACTTAAGGAAAAAAGCAATGGAAGCGCTAGAGGAGGGAGGAAGCAGAGAAACAGTGGCAGCAAGATTTAAAATTGGACGAACTACTTTATGGGAGTGGCAGCAAAGAAGAAAAGAAACAGGAGACTTTCAATCAAAAAAACTTGGAAATGGAGGTTACAATCACAAAATCACCGACTGGGATGCCTTTGCTAAATTTGCCAGAGAAAACGGAGGAAAGACTCTGTCGGAAATGGCTAAACTTTGGGGCAACGTTAGTATCCAAACGATCCACCGAGCTCTCAGAGCCTGTTCATAATCTTTTCAGAAGTAAGGCAGTGAAAGCCAGAACGACCATTTGTAGGCTAGTATTGAGTTTTCGCTCACAATTTTTCCACAATCTTCTACATTTTTCTAACCAAGCAAAAGATCGCTCCACAACCCATCTTTTGGGCAATACAACAAAGGAATGTATAGCTCTTTTCATAGAAGTCCGGATGTGATAAGATAAGGATAGACGATGATAAGGAGGTTGAGTGCCAGCAGCATATAGTTATGACTTAAGGAAAAAAGCAATGGAAGCGCTAGAGGAGGGAGGAAGCAGAGAAACAGTGGCAGCAAGATTTAAAATTGGACGAACTACTTTATGGGAGTGGCAGCAAAGAAGAAAAGAAACAGGAGACTTTCAATCAAAAAAACTTGGAAATGGAGGTTACAATCACAAAATCACCGACTGGGATGCCTTTGCTAAATTTGCCAGAGAAAACGGAGGAAAGACTCTGTCGGAAATGGCTAAACTTTGGGGCAACGTTAGTATCCAAACGATCCACCGAGCTCTCAGAAAAATTGGATTTACGCGCAAAAAAAGACATATGGATACAAGGAAAGAAACGAAGAAAAACGTGCTGAATTCTTAAAAATTATAGCAACAAAAGAACCAGAAAACTTAGTTTATATAGATGAGTCTGGCATTGATAACACAGAGGACTATCCATATGGGTATTGCCAGAAAGGACAGCGGTTTTATGGCCTAAAATCTGGAAAGAAAACTCAACGAATCAGTATGGTTGCAGCCTTAAGTAGAAGAAAGATAGTTGCTCCATTAACCTTTGAAGGCCACTGTAATATGGATGTTTTTAATGGATGGTTTGAGCAATTTTTGACACCGATCTTGGAACCTGGACAGACTGTCATTCTTGACAATGCTACTTTTCATAAGTCTGGTAAGATTATCGAGCTTGCTAGAGGAGTTGGTGCAGAAATTTTGTATCTGCCGCCGTATTCTCCAGATTTCAACAAAATTGAGCATCATTGGTTTGCTATAAAAAACAGAGCTAGGAAAAACATTCCTCTATTCGAATCCTTTCGTCGTGCTGTTGATTCTGCCTTCCTATGACCTGTTCGGACTATTATGAGAAATGCTATAATTCATTTCTTTTTATCACTTCAACGGTTGCACCAATAATCGTTTTTATTTGAGTTGCAAAATTCTCTCCAGTATAGCCTGCATCAACCAGTACATTTTTAACTCCCGAGAGGTTTTCTTTTGCATTTTCGACCATTCTCACAGCACTGCTACGGTCAGTTATAGCTCTTTTCATAGAAGTCCGGATGTGATAAGATAAGGATAGACGATGATAAGGAGGTTGAGTGCCAGCAGCATATAGTTATGACTTAAGGAAAAAAGCAATGGAAGCGCTAGAGGAGGGAGGAAGCAGAGAAACAGTGGCAGCAAGATTTAAAATTGGACGAACTACTTTATGGGAGTGGCAGCAAAGAAGAAAAGAAACAGGAGACTTTCAATCAAAAAAACTTGGAAATGGAGGTTACAATCACAAAATTACCGACTGGGATGCCTTTGCTAAATTTGCCAGAGAAAACGGAGGAAAGACTCTGTCGGAAATGGCTAAACTTTGGGGCAACGTTAGTATCCAAACGATCCACCGAGCTCTCAGAAAAATTGGATTTACGCGCAAAAAAAGACATATGGATACAAGGAAAGAAACGAAGAAAAACGTGCTGAATTCTTAAAAATTATAGCAACAAAAGAACCAGAAAACTTAGTTTATATAGATGAGTCTGGCATTGATAACACAGAGGACTATCCATATGGGTATTGCCAGAAAGGACAGCGGTTTTATGGCCTAAAATCTGGAAAGAAAACTCAACGAATCAGTATGGTTGCAGCCTTAAGTAGAAGAAAGATAGTTGCTCCATTAACCTTTGAAGGCCACTGTAATATGGATGTTTTTAATGGATGGTTTGAGCAATTTTTGACACCGATCTTGGAACCTGGACAGACTGTCATTCTTGACAATGCTACTTTTCATAAGTCTGGTAAGATTATCGAGCTTGCTAGAGGAGTTGGTGCAGAAATTTTGTATCTGCCGCCGTATTCTCCAGATTTCAACAAAATTGAGCATCATTGGTTTGCTATAAAAAACAGAGCTAGGAAAAACATTCCTCTATTCGAATCCTTTCGTCGTGCTGTTGATTCTGCCTTCCTATGACCTGTTCGGACTATTATGAGAAATGCTATATCTCTGCTGTTGTTATATAAATTGCATGGGGCAAACCTTGCGTATCTACTGCAATATGGCGTTTTATTCCTGAAATCTTTTTGCCTGCATCATAGCCTTTTTCTTCAGCAGTATCTGCATTTTTTACACTCTGTGCATCAATTATGCAGAAGCTGGTTTTTTCTTTCCGACCATTGTTTTGTCGGACCACGCCAACTATTCTTTTTTAACACCAGCTCCAGAACACTTTCTTTATCTGCATCTGGTTTTTCACTCCACTTCTTAAAATAGTCGTAACAATTGCGCCATTTTGGAAACTCTTTTGGTAGCATTCTCCACTGACAACCGCTTTTCAGAACGTATAACACTCCACAAAATACATCATACAAATCAAGTTTCCTTGGTTTTGTTTTTTTTCTACAGGACTCTAGATCTGGTAACATAATCTCAAATCTTTCCCGACTTATATCACTTGGGTATAAACTCCTCATATATCCTAACTTATATATATTATCTCTTAGTTTATTCCTTTCTTGAGATCATGTACAGGTTCTGAGAGCTCGGTGGATCGTTTGGATACTAACGTTGCCCCAAAGTTTAGCCATTTCCGACAGAGTCTTTCCTCCGTTTTCTCTGGCAAATTTAGCAAAGGCATCCCAGTCGGTAATTTTGTGATTGTAACCTCCATTTCCAAGTTTTTTTGATTGAAAGTCTCCTGTTTCTTTTCTTCTTTGCTGCCACTCCCATAAAGTAGTTTGTCCAATTTTAAATCTTGCTGCCACTGTTTCTCTGCTTCCTCCCTCCTCTAGCGCTTCCATTGCTTTTTTCCTTAAGTCATAACTATATGCTGCTGGCACTCAACCTCCTTATCATCGTCTATCCTTATCTTATCACATCCGGACTTCTATGAAAAGAGCTATAAGTTTCCTGGATCCCAGTGTCTGGGCACTGGGATGACATCATAGGGGCACTGGGATGACAGCTAGCCCGACAATCGTCATCCTGCTGCGTGTTAGCGGCTGAGATACCGCGAATGAATCGCGGTATGACGGTTCATGGTGGTATGACATAGGGAAACCTTAGCTATAGATTACCTGATCTCACTATCTTTCCAGTTGTTTTATACATAATTCTCGAATTTTGAAAATTTGCTCCATATCCAATTTCTCACTTGTATAAAATTTGTTTTCTTACTTCGAGACCTAATCTACCACAACTTTTATATGGCGTTTCTTTCCTGCAGATAATTTTATAAATGGCTGATCTTTAAAGCTTTCGAAATTTATTACATGATCAATATTGTTTACAACATTATCATTAATCTTGCACCCGTTGCCCTGTATTAAACGCTTTGCAGCGCCTTTTGAAGGTTCAAAACCGGTGTCATGTAGTAGGTCTACTAAGGATATGCCGCTTGCAACTTGTTCTTTTTTTATGGTGTAATCAGGAAGTAGTAAGCTATCTTCATTCTCAAAAGCAGAGACTGCAGCAGATAGTGCGAGTGCCGCTTCTTTGTCACCATGACATATTTTTGTCACTTCTGTTGCCAAGACCTTTTTTGCTTCATTTGTTTCCTGATCTTTTAAAGACTCTAACTTTCTAATCTCATCAATTGGCACATCAGTGAACAATCTTAAAAAACGTCCAACATCTTGATCATCAACGTTGCGAAAATATTGCCAGTAGTCGTAAGGCTTTAGCATATTATCATCAAGCCACACTGCTCCACTTTCAGTTTTGCCCATTTTTACCCCTTGAGCATTCAATAAAAGAGGGACAGTAAGGCCAAACAGCTCAGGTAAATTCAACTTTTTTCCAAGTTCAATTCCGTTTACTATATTTCCCCACTGGTCTGACCCTCCAATCTGCAGACGACAATCATATTTTTTGTTTAATTCAGTAAAGTCGTAAGCTTGCAATAGCATGTAATTAAATTCCAAAAAGCTTAAGGTTTGCTCTCTATCCAGCCTGGTTTTTACACTATCAAAACTTAGCATACGATTTACAGAAAAATAAGCTCCTATATCACGCAAAAAATCTATGTATTTTATGTTATCCAACCAATCTGCGTTATTTACTATCATTGCACCAGTCTTGCTGTCATTAAAAGACACCATTTTCTCTAATATTCTCCTTATACTGGATGTATTTTGATTGATGTTCTCTACGGGCAAGATGCTTCTTGCTTTATCTTTGAAGGATGGGTCACCAATTTTTGTTGTGCCACCTCCAAGTAAGACTATCGGCTTATAACCAAATTTTTGCAGGTGACGGAGCATCATAATATGCATTAGGTGACCAATATGAAGACTTGGTGCTGTGCAATCAAACCCAATGTATGCGACTATATAATTGCTCTGCAATAATAACTGATCTAGTCCTTCAATGTTTGTGCATTGGTATAGGTACCCTCTTTCTTGGATAAAATTTAAAAATTCAGATGCGTGTTTCATTTTGTAAACCCCAGCCTGTCATTAATGCTAAGTAACCCTAATAGGGAAAGATGTCATCCCAGTGCCCAGACACTGGAAACTTAATTATAAACAAGCACATTATACAACGTTTTTGATGAAATTGCACGAAAAACTTGATTCCAGTGTCAGCTACTTTCATGACACCACTACCTGTGCAGGAGTTGCCTTCAAAATTACAACGTTTGTGCAATTGTGTACCAGCTATCTGGATAATCAGTTCCATAACTCTTCTATTTTATAATACTCCCTTACTTCCGGCCTGAATATGTGAACCATTATGCCTTGAAAATTCAAAACCACCCAATTGCCTTCATCCATACCTTCTACATCTATTTTATCATGTGGCTTGAGGCTTTTTATTACGTGCTCAGCTAAAGCTTTAACGTGACGGCTTGAATCACCAGATGCAATAATCATATATTTTGCAATAACGGTTTTATTCTGCACATCAAAAGTTACTATATCATGACCTTTATTTTGATCTATTATCTCTTCAATTGTACTTCTTATCGATTCCATATCGCTAAGCATTGTTTACAGGTTATATGACTCATTTATAATTATATACTCAAAATTTCTAAATATGAACTATTTTCAACGCAACTGCTTGTTAAAGGTATTACCTGCATCTATTTTATCATCATGTTTTTAGCATGTACAATGTATATACTTTTTATATAATTGAGAATAGCTTTTTACTAATATTCATTATGGGCAAGACTCTCATCTACTTAATCGGCTTTCCAGGCAGTGGTAAATTTACTACTGCAAAGGAACTGTGTAAAATCATTGGTGCAGTGATAGTAAGCAATAATCTATTCAATAATATTATATTTGATATTGTTAAATTACAAAACGCTGAAGTTCCAGATGACCTATGGGAAAAAATTTTTGCAGTTAGGGAAAATGTATTAGCAATACTGGAAAAACACTGCATAAAATCGAAGCATTACATATTTACAAATGAACTGATAGATGGTGATCCCTATGATCAAAGATTGTACAACTCAGTGGTAAATTTAAGTAAAAAAATGGGCATGGAAATTTTTTCTGTAGTATTACATTGTAATAATGAAAAACTAGTAAGACGTGTCCAATCAGAAGAGAGATATCAGGAAAATAAAATTACTGATCCGGATTTTGCTATAAAGAAAATTGAAGGGAAAAGGCTATTTATACCTGAGGGTTCGCTTGAAATTGATAACTCAAACTTAAGTGCAAAGGAAGTTGCAAAGAAAATTATTGAAGAGATGAAGAAAGAAAAAAATGGAAAATTAATTAAAACTTCTGTAACAAATCATTTAAAAACAGAGCGTACTCGTGGTTGAGCAGAAAGATAAGTATCGTTCTTGTGTTGGCATAATGCTATTTAACAGACAAGGACATGTCTTCATTGGAAAACGCTTTGATAGCGACTCTTACTGGCAGATGCCACAAGGAGGTGTTGATGATGGTGAGGAACTGGAACAGGCAGCGTTACGTGAGTTGCTAGAGGAAGTTGGTACTAATAAAGTAAAGGTTATAGCTAAAAGCAAGGATTGGATATACTACAACTTGCCTGAAGAAGTTATACCAATATGCTGGAATGGAAAATATTCTGGTCAAAAGCAAAGGTGGTTCTTAATGAAGTTTTGCGGAGAGGATGAGGACATTGATATTAATTATACTGATCATCCAGAGTTCAAAGAGTGGCGTTGGCAAGGTATAGATAGTTTAGTAGCCAGTGCTATATCATTTAAAAAAGAAGTTTATAAAACAGTGATAGAAGAGTTTTCTTCTATAATAAAAGCCTCAACAATAAGCTCATGATAGTAGATTCTCATTGCCACTTGATTTATTTTTCCGATGATGAAATACCAAAAGTAATTTCAAGAGCAGAGAAAAATGGTGTAAAGGTTTTGCATAACATATGCGTAAGCATTGACGATGTTCCTAAGTTATTAAAAATTTCTTCATCCTATGATCAAGTCTACTCCTCTGTTGGTATACATCCGCTTGATGCTGCTATAGAAAACGGTGAGTGTATACATGTTGATGAATTAGTTGAATTTACCAAGAACCAAAAGGTAATTAGTATCGGTGAAACCGGGTTAGATTTTTATAAATCTGACAACAAAGACAATCAGAAAAAAAGTTTTGCATTACATATAGAAGCGTCAAGAATAACTGGACTACCTTTAGTTATTCACACAAGAAGCGCTGATAATGAGATGATCGATATGTTAAGGTCAGAAATGAAAGCCGGTGCTTTTAGTGGAGTAATGCACTGCTTTGCTTCCTCTAAAGAACTTGCTTATCAATCTATAGATTTGGGGTTATATATTTCATTTTCTGGAATTATTACTTTTAAAAATGCGAGCTTACTCAGAGAAATTGCACAAAATGTACCACGCGGGCGTGTTTTAGTCGAAACTGATGCACCGTATCTATCACCTGAGCCTTATAGGGGAAAAAAGAATGAACCAGCAATGGTGAAATACGTTGTTGATTGTTTGGCAGAGTTGTGGAATGAGTCACCTGATAAAGTGGCAGAGATAACCACAAGCAACTTTTTTAGGCTGTTTACGAAACTTAAGCTCAAAGAAACTCTATAGAGCAATTAATTTAGTATCTGTTCAAGGGCGTGGCTAATATACAAATATTGAAGCAAAAGTGGTGTCATGCAAGTAGCTGACACTGGGATCTAGTTTCACTTTATGGTGGTGTCATTCCAGTGCTTGACACTGGAATCCAGCTTTTAATGCAACCCCTCACCAAAAATATTGTGTTTAACATAAGGTTAGCTACTTTTATACTCAGTATCCAATCAAAATCCCTGGATCCAAGTAGTCAGGGCACTGGGATGACATCATTTATTGTAAACTCACTTTTTCTTGATTTTTTGATTTATCTTGTCTACCTTATTTTGCCACTCCGCTGAACGGATACTTAATTTAGCTTAGAAGTTTCACCAGCTCTCTCACCGAGTTTACAGACTTATTAAACATTTCTTGTTCACTATCATTCATTTTAACTTCTAGGATCTTTTCAATTCCGTTTTTTCCAATAATTACAGGAACACCAATAAACAAATCTTCTACACCATATTCACCATTAAGATAAGCAGCACATGGTAATATGCGCCTCTTATCTTTTAAATATGATTCTAACATGCATATAGCTGAAGATGCAGGAGCGTAGTATGCAGATCCAGACTTAAGCAGATCAACTATTTCTTTACCGCCATTGCGAGTGCGTTCAACTATTTCATCGACTTTTTTCTGTGTAATGAGACCCATATTGATAACTTGGGTAAGTGGAATGCCAGCAACTGAAGCACAATTGATTAGTGGTACCATAGTGTCGCCATGTCCTCCAAGCACAAAAGCAGATATATCTTCAACTGAGATATTTAATTCACTTGCAAGAAAGTAACGAAAACGGGAAGAATCAAGCACTCCTGCCATGCCAACAATCATATTAGTTGGAAAGTTTGAAAATTTATGCACCACTGAAACCATGGCATCCAAAGGGTTGGTAACCACTATTACAAACGCGTTTGGAGAATATTTTTTAATATTTTCGCCAACCTCCTTCATTACTTTAGCATTGGTTTGCAGGAGGTCGTCTCTGCTCATTCCAGGTTTTCTAGCAATGCCTGCTGTTATGATGATTGCATCAGAATTTTCTATATCTTTGTATTGATTAGTTCCAGTTAAACCAGAATTAAATCCATCAATAGGGGATGATTCTGCTATGTCGAGTGCTTTACCTTGTGGTATTCCATCACTAATATCAAGTAAAACAACATCACCGAGTTCCCTTAGTGCAATCATATGGGTGAGAGTTCCACCGATATTTCCTGCACCGATTAAAGATATTTTTTTTCTTTGTACTGTCATTTTTTACTCCTTTGTATTTACTTTTATGGTTTTACCTTCCCAAGGAGATAAGCTATCAAACATACGAAAATCTTGCGGTAAATCTATAGGATTATACACAACCTTTTTTGCTTCTATATCATATCTTACTTCCTCATAACCAGTGAGAGGGAAATCTTTTAACATTGGATGACCTTTGAATCCATAGTCTGTTAGAATCCTACGCAAATCAGGGTGATCAGAAAACTCTATTCCATACATATCAAACACTTCACGCTCAAACCACAAAGCCGTACTAAATATCTTCGCTACACTTGGAGGCATGTCGCTTTCACATAACTGAAGCTTTATGTGTACTCTAATATTATGCACAATGCTGAGCAGATTGTATATTAGCTCGAAACGCTTCTCTCTATTTGGATAGTCAACCCCAAAAATATCAACTAATAGTTCAAACCTACACTTTTCATCATCACGTAGAAAGAATAGGTGCTTTTCAATTTCATCTAAAGTTGAATATATTACAATAATGCCATCATCTTTTTGAATGCACTCACACTTGGTCTTTTTTTGTATATACTTTGCAGTTTTATCCATTCCGAGTCCGTTTTATTTTGTTTTGTAGGCATAGCATTCCATATAGCAACGCCTCAGCGGTTGGTGGGCATCCAGGGACATACACGTCAACTGGCACAATTCTATCACAGCCTCGGACTACTGAATAAGAGTAATGGTAATAACCACCACCATTTGCACAACTTCCCATGGAAATAACATACTTTGGGTCTGCCATTTGATCATAAACCTTGCGCAATGCTGCTGCCATTTTATTAGTTAGTGTGCCAGCAACAATCATCACATCTGATTGACGTGGGCTTGCACGAAACATTATACCATATCTATCAAGATCATAACGGCTGGATGCAGTATGCATCATCTCAACTGCGCAACATGCAAGACCAAATGTCATTGGCCACAATGAACCAGACCTTGCCCAATTCATTACATAATCTGTTAAATCACCAAATTTAGTGACAAGAAACCCTTCTTTTTTATAACGACCCCAGTCATCATTAGATAGAATTTGATTTGTCATAAACTACTCCCACTCCAATGCACCTTTACACCATTCATAGATAAAACCTATAGTGAGTATTGCAAGAAATACCATCATAGACCAAAATCCACCATAGCTTATCTTAGATAAAGAAACAGCCCAAGGAAAAAGAAAAGCAATTTCTAAGTCAAATATTATAAATAATATTGAAACTAGATAAAATTTAATGTCAAAATTTTTTCTTGCACTGGATAGTGGATTGAAGCCACACTCATATGTGGAAAGCTTTTCACCATCTGGCTTACTCACTGCAAGAAACATAGGCAATATACCTAAAGCAAAAGATACTACAATTGATACGCAGATAAAGATTACTATGGTTAAATATTCGCTCATTTAACAAAACATATAACACTATGAGTTTACATGCTTTCCTAACTTTTTACCACCTAAAATATGCACGTGAAAGTGTGGTACAACCTGCTCTCCATTTTCACCGTAGTTAGTGACTAATCTATATCCTGTTTTTTCTAGATTATATTTGTGTGCTATTTCTCTAACAGTTTTGAAGAAATCTGCTATTTCCCCTTCAGGAGCTTTCAGAATGAAATCATCATATGAAATATATTGATTTTTTGGTATAACTAAAATATGAACTGGTGCGTCAGGGTACTTATCATGAAAAGCTAGTACATTTTCATTTTCACGTACCTTCTCACAAGGTAACTCACCTCTTAATATTTGAGCAAAGATGTTATCGCTATCATAAACTTCATTGCTCATATTTTAAGAGCGACCTTTCCCTCTTTCTTCGTTTTTCTCTACATTAGGTGTAGATAGTGGTTTTATCGCTTCACCAGAAGCATCTTCAAGATTTAAAGAGCTTACAAGTTCCCTTACTTGTTCTTTTACCATGTCCTGCTGTTCTTTCAAAGAGGTTTCTATTCCACTTACCCTTTTTCCAGTAATAACTCCTGGTTGTAAGTGATACATATCCCCAGGAACAGTTAGACTATGATGTCTTTCCTCTATTTTAACCTCCGTCATAATACTCCCCTTATAATCCATAACCTTACCTCCTTATTGTCTTTATATTTTCAGAACCCGGCTCAACTTTATTCTGCCAATTTGCAGTTTCCTTTAATAACTCTCCTCTACTACTATCTACAAGTGTTTCGGCAGCTTCCAATGCCTTACTAGCAGATAAAGCCAAAGTTTCTGAAGGCTGACCAACATCAGACTTCACAACTTTGTCTGATGACTGCTTTTGATTATCATATTCCTTATACAATTTTTCTGCAATACCATTTAGCAATTTTAAGTCTGTATGAATTTTAAATTCTCCACCGGTAATTTTTGCCAGCTTCTTAAGGTCTTCGTCAACTTTATTAGCAATTCCTTTAAGAACAAGCTCTTTTATTTCTTTCTCACTCTTGCCTTTATTATCAGGATTAGTTTTAATAGTGTTAGCTATTTCCTCAACGTTAATTTCAATGACAATTTTGTTTTCTTCTCTAAAAAGAGTTACATTCGGTAAATCTTTTTTTATTGTATTTAATTGCTCTGGGCTCAAATAAGGTATATCTCCCGTCAGAGTTCTTGACGCTAAAAAACTTACCTTTCCTTTCTCTTGTTTTTTTATTTCTACACCAAGATTCTTACTAGCTTGTGTGGTTTCTATAGGTGGGTCATATTCCTTTTCTTCTTCAGGTACATTTATATTAACAGCTTTCTTTAACGAAACTGTAGCATCATGTTTCATTTCACCCGTTGAAGCAAACGGCTTCCTTATAGGGTAAATAAGTGCTTTAGGCACAAGAGCAAGCACCTGACCTGTAGTTTTTACACCTGCTTTAACTGCTCCGCCTATCTTAGCCCAAATAGATTCTGCCATACATACCTCCAAGGTACTTTCTACAACCAGATGCTACAACACACCTAATTATAGACGAAAAAATTTAAACTTCTATATCCATTATAAGATAGAATTATAGGGATTGCAACCATTATTTGCACATTGTCTAAAACATGTAGTATTTTCGCTACTTTTATTGTTCAATTTATTATAAAGAATACTCTAAATTATGTTTAAATGGAACACAAATAATATCATTGATGCAACTGGCGGAAGAGACGTAAATGGTTGTAATTGGATACATAGCTCAAATATTTCAACGGACACAAGAAGCATAAAAAAAGGTGATTTATTTATTGCACTTAAGGGAAAGAATTTTGATGGCCATAATTTTTTGCATGAAGCGTTTTTAAAAGGGGCTGCCGCTGCAATAGTAAGTGAGGGTAAATATAAAAGTTTCCCTCTCGTTATTGTACAAGATACCCTGAAAGCTTTGCACGATATGGCATCATACTACATTAGAAATGTTCTTATTGATGCTAAAGTTATTGCAGTTACAGGCAGTGTCGGAAAAACCACTACAAAGGATATGCTGCACACTGTTTTATCGCAATATGGAGTGTCCCATGCAAACGAAGGTAACTTAAATAATAATATAGGATTGCCTTTGACAATTCTAAAAGCTCCAAAGAACTGCCAGTACTTAATTCTTGAAATGGGAATGAATAAAGCTGGTGAAATAAAAGAATTATCAAAGATTAGTAATCCGAATATTGCAGTTATTACCAACATCGAACCTGCACATGTTGAAAATTTTTCATCACTATTTGACGTTGCACAAGCGAAGTTAGAAATTCTGTATGGTATGAAAAGTGACGGTACTTTGGTTTTAAGCAGAGATAATAAGTATTATGATTATCTCTCATCACGCGCCAATAGAAATGTAATAAGCTTTGGTAAAGATAAAAATGCTGAAGTTTGTTTACTAAACTTAATAAGAAACGATGAATCTTCTGTCATTTCAGCACTATCTTCTGTCATCCCAGTGCTTGACTACTTGGATCCAGGAAGTTCAATTGCAAATGAGCATATCAGACGGTTGTATAATAAAGACTGGATTCCAGCGTCACGCGCTGGAATGACATCAAACCGAGTTGCTAATAGATTAAGTTTAAAAATCAGGCTGAGTGATAATCAAACTATAAACTGTAATTTACGTGTACAAGGTGAGCATTTTGCTTATTCACTACTTGCTGTTGCAGCAGTTGTGCAAAGCCTCGGACTTGATTTATCAAAATTACCACTTGCACTTAAGAATTTTAGTGTAGCAAAAGGTAGAGGCAATATTCATAAGGTCAAATACAATAGAAAATATATACATTTAATTGATGACTCCTATAACGCCAGCCCTGCTTCGATGAAAACTGCAATAAAAACTTTGAGTACATATTCTAATCAGAGAAAAGTAGCTTTGCTTGGTGATATGTTGGAACTTGGTGATGAAAGCATAGAGTTTCATACAGATTTGGTTAAGATTATCACAGGAAATAATATAGATAAAGTTTATACAGTTGGTAAATTTATGTTAGAATTACATGAGCTTTTGCCAGGTAATATAAAAGGCATGCATTTTAATGATTCTAATCAATTGAAAAGTAATTTAGCTAACATTATTCAGAATAATGACGCAATTCTAGTTAAAGGCTCACGAGGAATGAAAATGGATCTTATTGTACGGGAATTCATAATAGAATATTAAGCAAAATCATTGTATTATAGCATTTCTCATAATAGTCCGAACAGGTCATAGGAAGGCAGAATCAACAGCACGACGAAAGGATTCGAATAGAGGAATGTTTTTCCTAGCTCTGTTTTTTATAGCAAACCAATGATGCTCAATTTTGTTGAAATCTGGAGAATACGGCGGCAGATACAAAATTTCTGCACCAACTCCTCTAGCAAGCTCGATAATCTTACCAGACTTATGAAAAGTAGCATTGTCAAGAATGACAGTCTGTCCAGGTTCCAAGATCGGTGTCAAAAATTGCTCAAACCATCCATTAAAAACATCCATATTACAGTGGCCTTCAAAGGTTAATGGAGCAACTATCTTTCTTCTACTTAAGGCTGCAACCATACTGATTCGTTGAGTTTTCTTTCCAGATTTTAGGCCATAAAACCGCTGTCCTTTCTGGCAATACCCATATGGATAGTCCTCTGTGTTATCAATGCCAGACTCATCTATATAAACTAAGTTTTCTGGTTCTTTTGTTGCTATAATTTTTAAGAACCTGTACATGATCTCAAGAAAGGAATAAACTAAGAGATAATATATATAAGTTAGGATATATGAGGAGTTTATACCCAAGTGATATAAGTCGGGAAAGATTTGAGATTATGTTACCAGATCTAGAGTCCTGTAGAAAAAAAACAAAACCAAGGAAACTTGATTTGTATGATGTATTTTGTGGAGTGTTATACGTTCTGAAAAGCGGTTGTCAGTGGAGAATGCTACCAAAAGAGTTTCCAAAATGGCGCAATTGTTACGACTATTTTAAGAAGTGGAGTGAAAAACCAGATGCAGATAAAGAAAGTGTTCTGGAGCTGGTGTTAAAAAAAAATAGTTGGCGTGGTCCGACAAAACAATGGTCGGAAAGAAAAAACCAGCTTCTGCATAATTGATGCACAGAGTGTAAAAAATGCAGATACTGCTGAAGAAAAAGGCTATGATGCAGGCAAAAAGATTTCAGGAATAAAACGCCATATTGCAGTAGATACGCAAGGTTTGCCCCATGCAATTTATATAACAACAGCAGAGATAACTGACCGTAGCAGTGCTGTGAGAATGGTCGAAAATGCAAAAGAAAACCTCTCGGGAGTTAAAAATGTACTGGTTGATGCAGGCTATACTGGAGAGAATTTTGCAACTCAAATAAAAACGATTATTGGTGCAACCGTTGAAGTGATAAAAAGAAATGAATTACATTCCTTTGTTGTATTGCCCAAAAGATGGGTTGTGGAGCGATCTTTTGCTTGGTTAGAAAAATGTAGAAGATTGTGGAAAAATTGTGAGCGAAAACTCAATACTAGCCTACAAATGGTCGTTCTGGCTTTCACTGCCTTACTTCTGAAAAGATTATGAACAGGCTCTAAGAATTCAGCACGTTTTTCTTCGTTTCTTTCCTTGTATCCATATGTCTTTTTTTGCGCGTAAATCCAATTTTTCTGAGAGCTCGGTGGATCGTTTGGATACTAACGTTGCCCCAAAGTTTAGCCATTTCCGACAGAGTCTTTCCTCCGTTTTCTCTGGCAAATTTAGCAAAGGCATCCCAGTCGGTAATTTTGTGATTGTAACCTCCATTTCCAAGTTTTTTTGATTGAAAGTCTCCTGTTTCTTTTCTTCTTTGCTGCCACTCCCATAAAGTAGTTCGTCCAATTTTAAATCTTGCTGCCACTGTTTCTCTGCTTCCTCCCTCCTCTAGCGCTTCCATTGCTTTTTTCCTTAAGTCATAACTATATGCTGCTGGCACTCAACCTCCTTATCATCGTCTATCCTTATCTTATCACATCCGGACTTCTATGAAAAGAGCTATAATTTATAGTAACAAATTATTAGGAACTTTAATTGTGACAAAACGTGTAATTATTTTTGGTGGAACGGGGTTTATAGGGAAACACATCGTAAGAACCTGTACATGATATCAAGAAAGGAATAAACTAAGAGATAATATATATAAGTTAGGATATATGAGGAGTTTATACCCAAGTGATATAAGTCGGGAAAGATTTGAGATTATGTTACCAGATCTAGAGTCCTGTAGAAAAAAAACAAAACCAAGGAAACTTGATTTGTATGATGTATTTTGTGGAGTGTTATACGTTCTGAAAAGCGGTTGTCAGTGGAGAATGCTACCAAAAGAGTTTCCAAAATGGCGCAATTGTTACGACTATTTTAAGAAGTGGAGTGAAAAACCAGATGTAGATAAAGAAAGTGTTCTGGAGCTGGTGTTAAAAAAAAATAGTTGGCGTGGTCCGACAAAACAATGGTCGGAAAGAAAAAACCAGCTTCTGCATAATTGATGCACAGAGTGTAAAAAATGCAGATACTGCTGAAGAAAAAGGCTATGATGCAGGCAAAAAGATTTCAGGAATAAAACGCCATATTGCAGTAGATACGCAAGGTTTGCCCCATGCAATTTATATAACAACAGCAGAGATAACTGACCGTAGCAGTGCTGTGAGAATGGTCGAAAATGCAAAAGAAAACCTCTCGGGAGTTAAAAATGTACTGGTTGATGCAGGCTATACTGGAGAGAATTTTGCAACTCAAATAAAAACGATTATTGGTGCAACCGTTGAAGTGATAAAAAGAAATGAATTACATTCCTTTGTTGTATTGCCCAAAAGATGGGTTGTGGAGCGATCTTTTGCTTGGTTAGAAAAATGTAGAAGATTGTGGAAAAATTGTGAGCGAAAACTCAATACTAGCCTACAAATGGTCGTTCTGGCTTTCACTGCCTTACTTCTGAAAAGATTATGAACAGGCTCTTAGTTTATTCCTTTCTTGAGATCATGTACAGGTTCTAATAGATAAAGGAGCAGATGTTAATGAAACAGGTGAGCAAGATGTTTCAGCATTCGTTGATATGGCACGTCGCAGAAGGACTCCATTACATTTGACTGCTAAAAAAGGCCAGGTAGGGATAGTAAAGGCTTTAATCGATAAAGGGGCTGATGTTAACAAAGAGGATAAATATGGAAGAACGCCATTGCATTTGGCTGCTAAAAGGGGACATGTAGAGATAGTAAAAGCTTTAATCGACAAAGGTGCTGATGTTAATAAAGAAGATAAATATGGACAAACTCCTTTACACTTGGCTGCTGAGTGTGGCCAGGTAGAAATAGTGAAAGCTCTGGTGGATAGAGGAGCTGATATTGATAAAAGGGATAAAAGGGGAGGTATATCGTTAGGTTTTGCTGTTAACAATTACCACAATCGCCATTATACTAATAACGATAACCATATAAAGATGGTAAAAATTCTGGTAGGTCATATAGCAAAACTGGAAGCTGCTGGTTTACATATCAGTCAAGATAATTTGCAGTTAAAAGATTCCGTTCAACTAGAGTATAATAGTGATATAGCTAGTAGTTATAGAGAAGGTCTTCGGAAGTATAAGGAAGAGATTGAAAAACTTACAAAAGAAGACAAGCCACTATATGACTTTTTAAAAGAAAGCAACATTAATGAACTAGCTAGCATATGGGAAAAAAATAAAGATATACGCAATAAGTTTGATAACCAAGAAAGCTTGCAAAGGCAATATCTAGAATATGCTTATACTCTAATTAATAAAGCTAACGAAATAAAAAAAGAAATTTTTCTGCACAATCATGAGCCGCTAATTGATGCTTTATCAACGCATTATAGGCGTGATTTTCAAGCAATGATATTTGCTGGTATAGAAAACTTTTTTAAAGTTCACAAAGATGACTTTAGAAAAGAGTTAGGAAATGGAGGAATCACTCTAATTAACTTCGTAGATTTTGAAAATTTTGCAGAAAGGCATGCTCCTACATTGAAAGTAAGGGCGTTTGCAAAGGTTATAGAGAATAACCTATCAAGCGAGAGCCCTGATGATCAAAACATTGATCAAGCTTGTTCTTCTAGTGTTGATGAGCAAGTTCCTCAGCCTGTAAGTGAAATAACTGGCATTATTAAACACATAGGTGCAAGTAATAGTGAGGCTTCTTCAGAACTCGAAAGTAATGGTAATCAACAAAGTACACAACCAGAATTTTTAACAACCAACGGTAACTCTAGTAACATAGCTTCTGAAAGTGACAGTACTAAAATACTAGTTTCAGATCAAGAAAATGACATCCAGAACAATAATATACAACCAAGTTCACGAAGTGAAAAGAGAAGTAAACTGCCTGGTGTGGCTGCTTCTGCACCGGCAATAGCCGGAGTTGCTTTAGGAGTAGCTATTGCAGTTCACCTAGAAATGTTAGCGGTGGGAATAGCAGTTGGAGCAATTTGTTGTCTTGTTGCTGCTGCAATCGTATATTACGTAATAAGCCTTCAAATTCACTTGAAAATAGCAAGGTCCAAGGGTTTTCTGGAACCCGTGAACAATCTACTTTGTAAAATTCACAAGACCTATTAAAATATTTTTTTACTTTTCATTGTATATTTCTCAACATATTATCTTTAAGTACTAAAATAATTAACAATATGGCGTTATTAATAGTTGAATCACCTGCGAAAGCAAAGACAATAGGTAAATATTTGAGTAAAGAGTTCAAAGTAGCTGCATCCTTTGGACATGTGAGGGATCTTCCAGCAAAAAACGGTTCTGTCGATCCGGATAATGATTTTGCTATAAAGTATGAAACCATTGAAAAAGCAGAAAAGTATATAAAAGAGCTAGTAAAAGCAGCAAGTAAAGCATCAGATATATATCTTGCAACAGACCCAGACAGAGAAGGGGAAGCAATGGCTTGGCATGTGATAGAGACATTAAAAGAAAAGAAAGCAATCAATGATAAAAGCAACATTCATAGAGTAGTCTTTAATGAGATAACAAAGAGAGCAGTTCAAGAAGCAATAAAGAATCCACGTGAAATAAATATGGATTTAGTGCGTGCACAACAAGCACGTAGAGCTTTGGATTATCTAGTTGGGTTTAGTTTGTCACCACTGCTGTGGACAAAATTGTCAGGGAGCAAGTCTGCAGGGCGAGTGCAGTCTGTTGCATTAAAGATTATATGCGAACGAGAAGATGAAATTAGTAAATTTATAACACAGGAGTATTGGAGCATAAAGGCAGAAATGCAAAATAGCAAAGATGAGGCTTTTTTTGCTATGCTAAGCCACTATGACAATAAAAAGCTAGAAAAATTTGATATTAAGAATGAAGAAGAAGCAAAGAACTTAGTCAGGGAGATTGAGTCAAGGCAATATGCTGTAAGCACAGTAGAACGCAAGCAAGTTAAGAGAAACCCGCTTCCTCCATTTATTACTTCAAGTCTTCAGCAAGATGCAGTGAATAAACTGTATTTTAATGTGAAAGGTGTTATGCGCATAGCGCAAAATTTATATGAAGGTATCGATATTGGTGGTGAAACTGTAGGGTTGATAACTTACATGCGTACAGATGGGTTTCATATTGCAGATGAGGCTATAAACTCAATTAGAGGGTCAATTAAGTCATTATATGGTGATAAATATTTACCGAAGTCTCCTCGTAAATATGTAAAAAAGGTCAAAAATGCTCAAGAAGCACATGAAGCAATTCGTCCAACTGATATCAATAGAACGCCGGGTAGTATTAAGGATTACTTAACGCCAGAGCAATTTAAATTGTATGATTTAATCTGGAAAAGAACCATTGCAAGTCAAATGGAATCGGCAATCCTTGATCAAGTGGTAGTCGAAATTAGTTCTACTGACCAGAAAGTAATTCTGCGAGCAAGTGGATCAAGTATATTCTTTGATGGTTTTTATAAAGTCTACCAAGATAACATGGAAGCCGAAAATGAAGGCCTGCTACCTGCCATGAAGGAAGGGGAAGCATGTAAGCTGATTTCAGTTGAGCCAAAACAGCATTTCACTCAACCGCCACCTCGTTATAGTGAAGCAAGTATCGTTAAAAAAATGGAAGAAATCGGTATAGGTCGCCCATCAACTTATGCAACAATTATTTCGGTATTACAAGATCGTGAGTACGTTTCATTGGATAACAAAAGATTTATTCCAAGCAGCCGCGGTAAAATCGTTACTATATTTTTAGAAACCTTTTTTCAGCGTTGTGTAGAGTATGACTTCACAGCACAAATGGAAGAAAAGCTTGATTTAATTTCAAATGGACATGCAGATTGGAAAAAAGAATTAGGCCACTTTTGGGTGCCATTTTTTGGTCATGTAAACTCTGTTAAGCAAATGACGCATGATGAAGTTTTCAGCGGCATTCACAAATTGGTAGTCGATTGGTTTTGTTCAGAAGAAGGAAGAAAAGAGGTGAATACGAAATGCCCTGCTTGCTCTGATGGCATATTGAAATTGAACTTTGGAAAAGCCGGGGTGTTCCTTGGATGTTCTAACTATCCTGAATGCAACCATACAAAAGAAATTACAGGTAGTAACGACAATTCAGGATATCCAAAAAGTTTAGGTATAGATGATATAACAGGACAAGAGGTAGTAATTAAAAAAGGTCCTTTTGGGCTTTACCTGCAGTTTAATAATGAGTCAGAAAAGAAAAAAGCGGTTTCTATACCAAAAGATATAAATGTTAATGATATTGATCTGAGCACCGCTACTCAGTTACTTTCCTTGCCGAAAGTAATCGGAGAACACCCTGAAACCGGAAAGGAAGTAAAAATAGGCCTTGGGCGATTTGGGTACTATATTTTCTATGATGGCAGATACTTTTCTCTTAAGAAAAGCTCCAAAGAGGTGCTGAATACAGAATTGAGCGAAGTTGTACAAATTATTGCAAACAGTCCACGCAAAGAGTTAAAATCTCTCGGGGTTAATGAAAAGGGAAAAGAAGTTTTTATCTGCAACGGTAGGTACGGATTCTATATAAAATGCGGTAAAACAAACGTTGCTTTGGGCAAAAGTGCAGATATTGAGAGTATAGATCTGGAGAAGGCTTTAGAGTTGATTAAGGGTAAGAAGTAGACTTTTGTTGAAATATTAGGTAAAGTTAAAATATGTTCTAAGAACCTGTACATGATCTCAAGAAAGGAATAAACTAAGAGATAATATATATAAGTTAGGATATATGAGGAGTTTATACCCAAGTGATATAAGTCGGGAAAGATTTGAGATTATGTTACCAGATCTAGAGTCCTGTAGAAAAAAAACAAAACCAAGGAAACTTGATTTGTATGATGTATTTTGTGGAGTGTTATACGTTCTGAAAAGCGGTTGTCAGTGGAGAATGCTACCAAAAGAGTTTCCAAAATGGCGCAATTGTTACGACTATTTTAAGAAGTGGAGTGAAAAACCAGATGCAGATAAAGAAAGTGTTCTGGAGCTGGTGTTAAAAAAAAATAGTTGGCGTGGTCCGACAAAACAATGGTCGGAAAGAAAAAACCAGCTTCTGCATAATTGATGCACAGAGTGTAAAAAATGCAGATACTGCTGAAGAAAAAGGCTATGATGCAGGCAAAAAGATTTCAGGAATAAAACGCCATATTGCAGTAGATACGCAAGGTTTGCCCCATGCAATTTATATAACAACAGCAGAGATAACTGACCGTAGCAGTGCTGTGAGAATGGTCGAAAATGCAAAAGAAAACCTCTCGGGAGTTAAAAATGTACTGGTTGATGCAGGCTATACTGGAGAGAATTTTGCAACTCAAATAAAAACGATTATTGGTGCAACCGTTGAAGTGATAAAAAGAAATGAATTACATTCCTTTGTTGTATTGCCCAAAAGATGGGTTGTGGAGCGATCTTTTGCTTGGTTAGAAAAATGTAGAAGATTGTGGAAAAATTGTGAGCGAAAACTCAATACTAGCCTACAAATGGTCGTTCTGGCTTTCACTGCCTTACTTCTGAAAAGATTATGAACAGGCTCTCAGAAAAATTGGATTTACGTGCAAAAAAAGACATATGGATACAAGGAAAGAAACGAAGAAAAACGTGCTGAATTCTTAAAAATTATAGCAACAAAAGAACCAGAAAACTTAGTTTATATAGATGAGTCTGGCATTGATAACACAGAGGACTATCCATATGGGTATTGCCAGAAAGGACAGCGGTTTTATGGCCTAAAATCTGGAAAGAAAACTCAACGAATCAGTATGGTTGCAGCCTTAAGTAGAAGAAAGATAGTTGCTCCATTAACCTTTGAAGGCCACTGTAATATGGATGTTTTTAATGGATGGTTTGAGCAATTTTTGACACCGATCTTGGAACCTGGACAGACTGTCATTCTTGACAATGCTACTTTTCATAAGTCTGGTAAGATTATCGAGCTTGCTAGAGGAGTTGGTGCAGAAATTTTGTATCTGCCGCCGTATTCTCCAGATTTCAACAAAATTGAGCATCATTGGTTTGCTATAAAAAACAGAGCTAGGAAAAACATTCCTCTATTCGAATCCTTTCGTCGTGCTGTTGATTCTGCCTTCCTATGACCTGTTCGGACTATTATGAGAAATGCTATAAACGCTGCAATTTAGCTGCTTTTAAATGCAACTAACCTTAGCTATAAATGTTTAAGAAATTTACTAAGCAGAAAAAAAAGGCAAAGAAAACCCGTGGTAGCTAGTTATTACACTCTCTATTTTAAAATTTGACGTTGGGTGATGTCTTGAACGCTTCATAAGCGCGTTTCAGCTTGTATAGGTAAAAACCTAGAAATTTGATAAAGACATACGGTGCACATAGTGCAAAAAATTAAACAATAGTACGCCAAATACAAGTTTTCTCGTCATTTTAACCTGCTGCAGAGATTGCGAAGTTAAATAAAACAGCTTCACTTCCATGATAAGGGGGCTGGCGAAGGGTGTCAAGTAAGTTTTTCGTTTCTATTCCCAATGTTATATGGTTATGCAAGAAGTCTATTGTATTTGAGGCAAAATTGGCTATCACTTCTTTTTATAGAGCTTGCTCCAAATTCTATTGTTAGTTAATACAAAAAACACTGTTAAAATTATAAAATACGCCACTACTTTTAATCCAAGTTTATGCCGGCGCTCTAATTCTGGCTCTGCTGCCCATTGTAAAAAATTTATCACATCATACGCCATATTTTCAACTGTGGCTTGTCTTGTACCATCATATTCCACCATTCCTTCAGAAAGTGGTGGCGCCATAGCTAATCTGCCTGTTGAAAAATACGAATTAAAATATAAATCATTCTCATCGTGCTCGCCGTTTTGATAGCCTGTTAACAGTGAATAGACATAATTTGCACCATCATGCCTTGCTTTAATAATTAACGATAAGTCTGGTGGAACAGCACCATTATTGCTTGCTGCAGCTGCCTCTTTTGAATCAAAAGGTGCAATAAAATAATCCGAAGGTACTCCAGGTCTGTCGAACATTTCACCCATATCATTTGGACCATCTTTAACTTGATAAGAAGCTGCTATTTGTTTTACATCTTCTTCAGAAAAACCGACATCTTGCAAATTACGAAATGCTACCCTATTCATTGAATGACAAGCAGCACAGACTTCTTTATACACTTTATAGCCACGCTGAATTGACTCTCTATCGAAAGATCCGGCAATTCCATCAAATTTCCAGTCCATTTTTTTATTTGGCGATGGCTTGAATTCTTCTGCATACACAAAATTAGCAAAAAACAATATGCAAAGTATAGCTAACATACTTCTCATCAGCATTACTTCATCTCCGGCACAGAATCACTTAAGGTTTTTGGTGGTTCTTTTGGCTTTTCATACTTACTAAGCAATGGTAAAATTATCACAAAGTATGCAAAGTAATAAAGAGTAGATAGCCTACTCATAGTGATGTAAGGCTCTTTTACCTCTTGTCCTCCAAGCCAGGCAAGAAGTGCAAAATTTATCGCAAAAACCCAAAAAAATTTCTTAAACACCGGGCGATAAGCACCACTTTTAACTTTTGATCTATCAAGCCAAGGTAACAAAAACCAAACTAAAATAGACGCGAACATGGTAAGCACACCAGTAAGTTTATCTGGAATCGAACGTAGCATCGCATAAAAAGGTAAAAAATACCACTCTGGCACTATATGTACCGGAGTGACCATAGAATCAGCTTCTATATAATTGTCTGGATGCCCAAGATAATTGGGAGCATAGAAAACAAATGCGAACAAAACTACAAAAAACAGACCAAAAGTTATGCAATCCTTGACTATATAATAGGGATAGAGAGGAATGGTATCTTTATCTGATTTTACCTCCATTCCACTTGGGTTACCAGAGCCAAACCTATGCAGAGCTATCACATGAAGCATAGCTAAAGCAATAATAACAAAAGGCAGAAGATAATGCAGAGCGAAAAAACGGTTAAGTGTTGGATTATCAACGGAAAAACCACCCCATAACCATATAACTATTTTATTGCCAATTAAAGGTATAGCAGAAAATAAGTTGGTTATAACTGTTGCACCCCAGAAACTCATTTGTCCCCAAGGCAATACATATCCCATAAAGGCAGTTGCCACCATTGCAAAAAATATAAATATACCAACAAACCACACCATCTCTCGTGGCCTCTTGTAAGATCCGTAATATAACCCACGCATTATATGAGCATAGACTACCATAAAGAAGAGCGATGCCCCGACAGCATGAGTGTAGCGTATTAACCACCCGTAATTCACATCCCGCATTATACGCTCCACGCTATTAAACGCATAATCAACATGCGGAGTGTAGTGCATAGCAAGAAATATACCTGTTACTATTTGTAAAATTAGCGCTATACCAGCCAAAGAGCCAAAGTTCCAAGCATAATTTAAGTTTTTTGGCACTTGGTAAGAAGCAGTGTGTCTTAGAAAAGAAAATATAGGCAGTCTATATTCTATCCATCCTAATATGCCTTTTTCTTCTTTTATTGCTTCTTTTTTGTTATCTTCCTGCATAACTTAAACCTTTCTGAACACATGTCCATTGCTACTTTTATCTTATTTTTTTATTGTAGCAACTTATCCTTTACGCACAAATAAAAACTTTAAAGCAATATTAATTACCTCTTCAGCAACCTGTCACGTGCTGCGTTTAATTTTTGTGCAAAATATTCCGAGCCTCCCTTATCTGGGTGAACTAATTTCATTAAATTTTGATATGCTTTATTGATTTCATTTTGACTTGCCTCAGGATTCAGCCCCAGTATCTTTAATGCTTCATCCTTGGACATGTTATCACCAGTGTAATTTTCAGTATAACTTCTACTGCTACTAAATTCGTTCAAAAATTTACTCAATATAGAGTTCATCATGAAACTCATATTATTTTTTTTTGTCAGGAAAAGAAAAAATACAACAACGCTAGGCAAGACAAATGTAATTACTATGAATACTAAAAAAAGAAAAAAGATGAATGACATGTATATTTTTTTATCATTTTATGATTAAATAGTAACAATTATAATTGTCATGGTAAATAACATGTTCATCCAGATTGAAGAAACACCAAATCCAAATACACTGAAATTTCTCCCTGGATTTGCAATTCTAAACGAAGGAGAAACGGCTGATTTTTCAAATGCAGATGAAATAAAAAACTCCAAGTTAGCAGCAAATCTTTTTCAAATAGAACAGGTGGTAAGAGTGTTTTTTGGTCATGATTTTATTTCAGTAACAAAATTGGGTGGAATTAATTGGGATACATTAAAAGTAGAAATTTTAACTACAATCATGGATCACTTTACTTCAGGTGGAAAAGCGCTAGATAAAGAAGGAGTAAATGATAATAATATATCAGATGAGGAATTTTTCGATGAAAATGATATAGAAATTGTAAATAGAATAAAAGAATTGATGGAAAGTTATATCAAACCTGCAGTTGCTCAAGACGGTGGTGATATCAAATTTCGTGGCTATAAAGATGGAATAGTTTATGTTGAGTTACAAGGAGCTTGCTCTGGATGCCCAAGTGCTGCAATTACTTTAAAGCAAGGAGTGCAGAATATGCTGAGCCACCACATACCAGAGGTTGCAGGTATAGAGACCACACTATGACTAATCAAACGGTTAGAGGAACAAAAGATCTCCTGTTTGATGAATGGTACAAGTTTAAATACATTGAGCAGACAGCAAACAGAATCTCAAGTTTATACGGCTTTTTGCCTGCTCAAACTCCGATATTTGAATACACGGAGGTTTTTACAAAAACCTTAGGTGATAGCTCAGATATCATCACTAAAGAGATGTATAGCTTCAATGATAAAGGGGGAAAGAGCATAACTTTACGTCCTGAGTTCACTGCAGCGATTGTCAGGCTACTCATTGAAAAAAAACTGCAAACACCGATAAAATTATTCTCAACAGGACCTGCATTTCGCTATGAAAGACCGCAAAAGGGAAGACAAAGGCAATTTCATCAGATAAATTTTGAGATTTTTGGCATAGAAGATCCAAAAGCTGATATTGAATTGATATCACTCGCTCAGCACTTACTAACTGAATTTGGCATCAATAAAAATGTAAAGCTGGAAATCAACTCTTTAGGTGATGGTGAAACAATAACTAAGTATAGAGAAGCTTTGATCTTATACTTTACAAAGTATCAAAATGATCTATCAGAAGATAGCAAAAATAGGTTGATCAAAAACCCACTCAGAATACTGGATTCCAAGGATGAGAAAGATAAATCAATAATTTCTGATGCGCCTAAAATCAGCAATTATTATACGAAAGGGTCCTCAGATTTCTTTGAACAAATACTAAATGGATTAACAATTCTTGATATACCTTATACCGTAAACAATAAACTAGTTCGAGGTTTGGATTATTATTGCCACACAGTGTTTGAGTTTGTTACAGAGGATTTAGGCGCACAAGGGGCAGTTTTTGCCGGTGGAAGATACGATAATTTAGTATCTTCAGTGGGTGGAAAACACACTCCAGCGATAGGATTTGCAGGAGGTATTGAGCGCATAATGGAGTTAATCAATTATTCTCCGAAAGAAGAGCGACCTATTTACCTAATTCCAATCGGTAGAGAGGCTGAAGAATATGCCCTAACACTTGCAAATGAATTGCGCAGAAATGATTTGTATGTGATCTATGAATATAGCGGAGCGCTTAAAACCAGAATGAAAAAAGCAAATCAAGCAAATGCTAAAGCTGCTTTAATTTTTGGCGATGAAGAATTGAGTAGTAAAACTTTAAAGATTAAAAACATGGATACAGGTGAAGAAAAAATAATTGCTCGCGATAACACAATAGAAAACATCTAATTAGGAGCAATGCAAATGTTTTTCTCAGTCAGCTATAGAAGAAAATTCGTCTGCACAAGAATTTTTCATAGCATTCAATGTATCATAATCTGTAAAATCTAATTTTACTGGTGTGATAGTAATAAATCCTTCTTTTATTTTATTTACACTACCACTGCCTGAGTGCTCTCGAGACCAATTTAAGCTAAAAGAGCCATTCGAATTTTCAGTAAAAGTTAAATCCCCATCAATGTTATATTCACCTTGTTCAGCAAATTCTACTCCTTTTACTTTTTCCGTAGCAGGAAAATTTACACTCATCACTATGTTTTTAGGCCAACCAACCTTAACTAGCTTGGCAATAACCTTTGGTGCAAAAACCTTTGTATTGTGCCAGTCTATTTTATCATGATAAACTTGGCTCAGCGCAATAGAAGGTATAGACCTTGCAGCACCTTCCATTACAGCACCAATTGTTCCTGAATAACAAATATCGTCCCCGACATTTGATCCAATATTTACTCCGGACAATATTAAGCCTGGTTTTTTATTCATAACTTTATTTAGCGCAATAATGACACAATCTGCAGGAGTACCAGACACACTAAATTCCCTTCCACTATGTTGTTTTATTCCAATAGATTGTTTCACTGGATAATCAAGAGATCTTGCAGCTCCGCTTCTATCAGTATCTGGGGCCACTATCCATATTTCTGACGCAAAATTCCGTGCAACCTCTTTGAGTAATTTTATTCCTTCACTTCCAAAGCCATCATCGTTTGTTATTAATATTATCATATACAATACTCAGCTATACAGTTCCAAATTGTGTAAATCACTGGCCGTAAATAAACTCATGAGGCTTTAAGTTTCCTTGCATAACTATGAACTGTAACAAAGAACCTGCTGTTAATCAATAAGAAAAGATTAGGAGTGCAAACAGAGAAGCTGTAAATTTTTTGCGAGACCTAAGCCGGCTTTTGATATAGCTAAAGGTAAGGTCACTCACTTTCTGCTCAGCATATCCATTAAATCAGACTCTTTGAGTTTACTATGGTCAACTTTACTGAACTTATTTACCATAGAGCTCATTTGATTATACTGCTTAATTAGAAGATTAACGTCAGTTACACTTGTTCCGGACCCCTTAGAAATTCTAAGTCTTCTTTTGCCATTTAAAATATCTGGATTTTGCCTTTCTTTTTCGGTCATTGAGTTTATGATGGCTATATATTTTTTCACTTTATTGTCATCTGGCACACTGCTACTTAGCTTTTTTGTGAATGAACTAGGAATGAATTTCATTATGTTGCTAATGCCATCCATTTTACTCAGAGTTTTTAACATTCCCACTAGGTCGTTTAGGTCGAATTTACCCTTTTTTACTTTCTTTTGTAACTTATCAATTTCTTCCTGACCAACAATCTCAGCAGCTTTTTCGACCAATGATACAACATCACCCATGCTAAGTATCCTTTTTGCAATTCTATCGGGATAAAAATCATCGAGGTCACTTAATTTTTCACCACAAGCAATAAATTTAATTGGACAATCGGTGATCATTTTCATAGAAAGAGCAGCACCACCACGTGCATCACCATCAACACGGGTGAGAATAATGCCGGTTACACCTATTACCTCATTGAATGATTTGGCAATGTTGACCGCATCCTGGCCTATCATTGCGTCGGCTACTAAAATAACTTCTGCAGGTGAAGCTATTTCCTTTACGGCTTTCAACTCATTCATCATATTATTGTCAATATGAAGCCTGCCTGCGGTGTCTAGTATTAATACATCATAATTATCGTTCTTTGCTGCTGCCAGTGCCCTTTTTGTAATTGCAATAGGCTCCTCATTTATTACTATAGATAAAGTTTGTACGTCTATCTGTTTACCCAGCACCTCAAGTTGTTTCTGGGCAGCCGGCCTATAAATGTCTAAAGAGGCAAGCATCACTTTTTTCTTTTGCTTTTTTAGCTTTAAAGCAAGCTTTCCTGAGGTAGTTGTTTTACCTGCACCTTGTAAGCCCACCATCATAATCACAGCAGGAGGTTTAACTGCTAGATTTAAGTCACTTTTCTCTGATCCGAGAACTGCAACTAAATTATCCTGCACAATTTTAATTATCATTTGTGCTGGAGAAACACTTTTTATGACTTTTTCCCCAATCACTTTATCTTTAATGTCGTTGATGAATTTTTTTGCAACTTCAAGTGAAACGTCAGCTTCAATTAAAGCTATACGTATTTCACGCATGGCAAGATTAAAATCATCTTCAGAAATGATTGACTTTCCTCTCAGTTTACTAAATACAGAATTCAAACTTTCAGTTAACGATTTAAACATAATAGCATTAGTAGAATACTCATTAAAAAGAGAGAAGAAGCTGAAACAAAACCCACTGAGTTATAACCCAGCACTTCTTTAAGTTTAGTAATATTATTAAAGTATAAACCAGTAAGTGGATTAGTCAAGTTTTGCACTACGCTGGCAAACATTTCTCTAGTTTTAGAGACTAACTGATTGAACAGCAAGACAATATAGGATATGAAAGCTCTAAAAATCCAATCAACATCCATTTTAAAATTTACTCTCGGGTAAAATAACTTGCGTAAAGGAATAAACAATAAAGTGGTACATAGTAACAAATTAAATTGCGACAAAACATTTTTTGTGTTGTACACAAAATCGAAAATCGAAGGTTTATTGTAAATAGGTAAGTAAGGATTGCCAGCGATTACGCATATAAATGCTAAAATAATCATAGTCATTTTGCCTCCCCTCTCTGCTAAAGGTTTTGACTTACTTTTTGCAATAAATAAGTAATAAAGAAACTTTAGCCCCACGCTTAAATGAAGAAGCAAATTTAGAACCTTATATAAATTTTTATACCCTTTTAAGGCAACAGTGTTCATTTCAATTTCAGATGTGATATATGATTTACTGATAAATCCAACGGTTCCAGGAAATGCAGCCATTGTAAGTATTGCGATTATAGCACACATGCCTTCCATTGACATCAGTTTACCCACTCCATTAAAACTAATTGTTTTTGTTTGTGAAATAATCGAATTACTGACCACAAACAATAATGATTGATAAACAAGAGAGAAGATTATATGCAGTATCAAAATTGGTATTGCTTTTTCCGAAGGACTGAGCAAACTTCCTGCAATAATCAGCAAGCCCATTTGTCCTACAACGTTATAGCATAAAAATCTGCGAATATTTTGCTCAAGAGAAGCAAATATAATGCTGTAAATTGCAGTGATGGCGCCTACAAGCGCTAATATTTCAGTACAATCTTGCCATAGGTTATAAGTGTGTAAAAGCATCACTAAAAAAGAGACTTTAGTGGTAAATAAAGAGAGATATGTAGTGCCATGTAGCGATGCAGCAGGATATGCATCAACAACCCAAAACGAAAAAGGAAAACAAGCGCAGTTTATCAATAAACCCAAAATTATCAGGTTAGTGCTTTGAAGTGCCAATCCTGCTATTAATATAACTCCAACGAAAAAGTGTACACAAGCGTACCTTATTGCAGGTTCACTATCTCTACAGCCAGCTGCGATAGTAAAAAATGCACTGACGGTCATTAATTCACAGAATATTATAACCAATATCATATGTTCAGATAAAACTGCATAAAGTGAACTAATAGTGTAAGCAGTAAAAGATAGCATCTCTGAAAAAGTCAAATTTTGTGCTGGTAGAACAGCTAAAAATGCAACTGATAAAAAAGATATTAGTATGGTACGAAAAGATAAATCAAAATCTAGAATTGGGAGAGACCAATTTACTGCAATGCTCAAATTTTCAGGTAATTTTAGGACTATAACTATTAATACAGTCAGTAGAAGTAACAGTGACGATTTATAAAGTTGCACAATAATTAAAACCAATATGGTTTATGCTATCTCAATATATGAATAAAATCAATTTGCATATTAACCACTAATTAAACTAATTATCATATAATTATATCAGAGTTTAGAGGGTTATAGAGAAACCGGTCAGATTAGGTTTTTAATCTAATCTGACCTATAGCTTTAATAGTGAGGTAAGCTTTAATATAGCATTCCTAATTCATAATGCTACACTCGTGCATAATTTATTTTTAATTTGTGCACGAGCGTTAGTAAATTATTTACTTTTTGAAATAAAATTTGGCATCACTTTAATATTGAGACTTAGTAAACCTCAGTAGGGCTGCCAGTTGGGCCCATAAGAATTATTTGCTCGCCTTCTCTTAAGTGTCTGCATAAATTAGTGGAGCCGCCGATTTCCAGCACAATAGTGGAAATAATTCCTTTTTTTTTGTCTACTTCAGTGCCGGTTACGGCTATACCTTCCATAGCAAGGTTTGTATTATTGGCTTTTCTGCCATTGGTTTCAAAATTTTGCAATCTAAAGAATTGCCCAGGTTTAAAATTCTTTGCCGCAAGAGGTGCTTTGATCACTATTTCCACAACTTTGTCTGTTAAATATTGAACTTTTATAACCTTTGCAGTGAATTGCTCTTTGATTCTATTGAAGAATTCTTTATTAGCCAGGTGTTCTCCAGCATGTGACACTGGAATCTGCGTTTCTTCACTCAAAAGCTGAGAAATGATAGGGTAACCATTCTTAGCACTTGCCATAGCTTTCACGACGCTGCCGCTATACGAAGGGTGAAGATCACCAAAAAAGCTGATTGTTTTATTGCCTTGCTTGTACACTAATATTCTATCTTTATTTTGCACTTTAGGAGAAAATATTGGGTCTATTTCTTTTCCCAATGAATTCAATTGAGTAAAATACCCATTACTTAATTTAAAATGCCTTTTATCTTCTGTTGCAATAACTGTATTTGGCTCAGTACCTGCTGCTATAAAAATAGAACGTGCTTTTATACGTTTGATTTCGCCGGATTTTGTGTCTATTAGTTTTATTGATTCAGCATGGTTATATTTATCCGTCACAACTTCAACTGGCTCTAAATTTTCAATAAAGTAAATCCCTTCTGATAATGCGTTTTGCACCTCTTCGCTATTTGATCGATAACTTGGCGAGTCTTTCAGCTCTTTTCTATATACAACTTTCACTCCCCCAAGACTCTGCATTAACTCTAATATTTTTATTTCTCTACTCTCTTTTTTTGCTAATTCTTGCTCTGCTTGGATCAATTTTGCGTGCGATATGAGCTCATTCGCAATTTCGTGCTCTTCTTCTGTCCAATCTTTTTCAACACAGTCCTTTCCATACTTATCAACTAATATCTCATAACGAAGAAGAAATTTTTCTACTTGAATTGGATAATACGCTAAAGCTTCAGTGGCAGTGTCAATCGCAGTAAGCCCAGCCCCTATTACAACTATCGGCATACGAACTTGCAGATTTGCTATAGAATCAAATTTAAGAGCGCCAGTCAGTTGTAACGACATAAGAAAGTCAGATGCCATACGCACTCCACGAGCTAGTATATTCTTTATTTTGATCATTCGTGGCTTGCCAGAGCCAAGTGCTAGGGCGATGTGATCAAAACCCAAGTTGAAAGCATCATCAACATTAATCGTGCCACCAAAACGAATGCCTCCATAAAGTGCGAAATGCTCACGTCTTTCCAGCAGTAATCTAATAATCTTTAAGTAATTCTTATCCCACCGAGAAGTAATACCATATTCTGCCACCCCACCAAACCCTCCTGCCGTGCGTTCACTCAATTTTTCGTGTTTGAAATCTTTAATTAGCTGGAAATCATCGATCAAAGGTTCAATCTTTAGTCCATCAATGGCGATAACGTTATGCCCATCATTCAACAAATGATGAGCTAAATTAAAACCAGCAGGACCAAGGCCTACAACTAGAACGTTTTTTTCGGTGTTTTCTCTTGGCAATGAACGCTGAAAATTTAAAGGATTCCAACGGCTGAGCAGAGAATATATTTCAAATCCGTACGGTAAACTGAGCACATCATCCAGAATCCTTGTTTCAATTGCTGGCACATTTACGGGTTCTTGTTTTTGATATATGCACGAATTCATGCAGTCATTGCATATTCTGTGTCCAGTAGCCGCACATAATGGGTTATCTATCATCACAATTGCAAGACTTGCTATGCTGTACCCTTCGCTTTTCACCAGATTCATTTCTGATATTTTCTGCTCTAGTGGGCAGCCGTGCAGTTCAACTTTAAGTGGAGACTTTTTGAAAGTATTGTCATCATTAATTAGCCCCTTTGAGCAGCTATCCTTACTTTGCTTATGACAAAATATGCAGTAGTGAGCATTATCTAGTGCTTTATTCAAACTCACCTTTTTGCTTGTTAGGTCAAAACCATATCGTCTTTTTACTTCATTTGAATACAGCACTTCAACTTTGTCTACTTCTTTTTTAGAAAATGGTATGAGGTTTTCATGGTCGATTTTTTTATGAATACTGAATAATATACTCTGTTTATTTTTTACTCTCCACACTGCATATTGTGCCGCAAGTTCTATTTCTTCTTTGTGATTTTCTTTATCTTCAAACCAATGCATCACCTGCTCGGCAAAATTTTTTTCTGTTGTTGGCAAAGTGAGAAAATGACTTAGTTTGTTAGTAATATCTATATTCGCCACATTAGTGTATTTCTTCAATGCGTAGCGTTGGACAAATAACCTTTTGCATTTATATATTACAGCAAAGTCATTGTGTTTTTTCTTTAGCTCTTCTATTTCTTTTTCAATGTTGAAAAGTTTTGCAATAAATTCATCAAGTAAGTACGAAAGGTCTATTATTAACTGACTATCTGTCATCCCAGTACTTGACCGTCCTTCTTGTTTTCTAGATCCCAGTGTCAAGCACTGGGATGACGGGGGGTGACACTGGGATGACATCGAAGAAGAAGCTGCTTTTTTTCTTGCTTCAATTAATGAACAAAATAAATTTTCATCGCACGATTTGATATAATTCAAAAATGTCTCATCTAATTTTATTAATCCATTGCGAGTATATAGATTAGAAAATGAGATGTTGAAATTCAGTTGCATTGCTATATTATATAGTGCGCACACTATAGAGATAGTTTTTTATAGATGAAAATTACTGAATTTGCGTATTTTGCAACATAGCTAAAATCGTTGCTTCTGCAACCTTTTCTTCACCAACACACGCAATACACTCAAATTTACATGCACTTAAACGTGCGTTTTTAACATTAGCTTGAAGAATAAGTGTGTCCCCTGGAGTGACTGGCTTTCTGAATTTTGCATTTTCAATAGACATAAAGTAAATAGCTTTGTTTTCTATTGTTTCTTTACCAAGAACACATATTGCAGATGCCTGAGCTAGAGATTCAATTATCAAGACTCCTGGCATTATTGGATGACCAGGGAAATGACCAATAAAAAACGGCTCATTGAAAGTCACATTTTTGATTGCTTTTATACTTTTGCCAGGGTCGCATTCTATAACCCTATCTACTAAGAGGAACGGATAAGAATGTGGTAATATTTTTATAATATCACTGATATTAAATTGCATAAGCCTACTCAATGCCTTTTAAAGCAAATTCAGGTACTTCCTTGTTTATATTTTTTAATACCATATCCGATAAATCAACTTCATCCATGGAGTATAAAACTTGGTTCTTTTTTGAAATAAATAGTACCAAATCTATGTTGTTTTTTTCTGCCGTTTTTTTAGCAACTTCTTTTATCTTGTTAAAAACACTCTCTACTGCATCTCTATAACTTTCTTCTAAATACAACATTTTTTTAGCGTAATTATCTCTAACGTTTACAGTGTGCTTATTAAACTGTTCTGTCTTTTCCTTTTTTGCTTCTTCTGACAAAAGTTCAAATTCTTCTTTTGATGGCTTAAGTTTTTCTAACTCACTTTCAAATTCTTGTTGTAGTCTAGAATTCTGCTCCTTTATTTGCTGTTGTATGTTTTGCAGAGCAAGGGACTCATTGATAACTTTATCACTATCAATAATGGCAGCCTTTGTGTTCTGAGGTTGATATCCTACAAACTTATACCCCACAAATAAGGAAATAATTAAGGCAATAACTGATATAAATAACTGTATATATTTCATTCAAATCCCCGCTTCAATAGAAAATTTAACATTTGGTGATGGTATTATATCATAAGATTCCTTTACTAAAGGAAACCCGAAATCCAATCTAAGTCTACCAAAAGGAGAAGGCATTGAAAAGCCAAAACCTGGTGACACTCTTATAAGCTTACTATCATTATATGGATCTTTATATTTCCCATTTTTATCATCTAAGCCAAAAAGTGTTGCATAGTCAACAAATAATGAGCCTTTGATACCAGCACAGTCATATAGTTTTGGTAGTGGAAAATCTACTTGCTGTGTTAAATTAAAATAAGTTTTGCCTCCTAGTGAGCTTTTATTTTTGTCATTTGTTCTTGGTCCAATACCAGAGAGGTCAAATCCTCTAATTTCATTACTACCTTTAAAAAAGTGCTGGCCAATGTTTAGGTCTTCATCGGTATAAGAAAAAACATGACCTGCTGCCATCTTAAAGCGTAATATTATGCTATCGTCAATTTTACTTAATATAGGATGCGTGTAAAAAGACAAGAACTCAGATTTTAGGAAGTTTACATTCCCTCCCAATCCTGAAATATCCTGACTTAAGCGCAGTAAATACCCTTCTTTTGGAGTATAGAGGTTATCCAGTTTATTATACGCTAATGTGTACCCTACTGATGAAATCTGATGTTCACCTTCTTGCCCCTTTATTATATCAGAGATGTCATTGTCTTTTTCACCCTTATTATCCATGTGTATACGGTTATACTTGTAAGAGTAGCGAATGGAATTAGTTAAGTTTTCTATAACTTTATATGATAATTTTGTTGAAAATCCCATGTCACAACTGTCAAAGCTAGTGTGTGGTTTATCTTGTTTTTCATAAAATACGCCCACACCTAGTGATGTATCAGAATCGTTAAAATTGTTTTCAACAACCTCTACATTAGTAGAAAGTGAATATTTATTTTTCTCAAGAGCAAAAGAGAACTCTTTACCACTACCAAATAAATTACGATCTGTGAAATCAGTTTTTACAAATGCTCCGCCAGGAAAGGACATACCTCCTGCTAAAGATAATGAGGCAGTTCTTTTTTCTTTAACATTTAAGTCAAGATTTACTGCATTGTCATTAACTGCGTAACTATTTACTTTTACTGTTTCAAAAAAATCACTACTCATTAGTTTTTTACGTGATTTTTGAATCTCAGATATATTGTACGCATCACCTTCTGCTATACTTAGCTTACTTCTGATCACCTTATCTAAAGTGCGATCATTACCATCAATTGTAATTTGATTTATATAAATCTTTTTACCCGGCAGCACTCTGTAGGTCACATCCACAACATTGTCACGTTGTGCATACTCTGGATTAACTTTTGCAAATATATATCCTTTCTCATTTAAATACTTGTTTATTTTTTCTACTGTATTATTAATTTTAACTCTATTAAATATCTTATCGTTTTCCTCTGTTATAAAGTCCAATATTTCTTCTTTTAGGCTTAAATCCTGAATTTCAGTTTCAATATTAACCTCATTATTTCCAAACAAATATTGCTGTCCTTCGTCAATCAAAAAAGTCAACTCTATCTGATTGTTATTATTAACCTCAACAATCGGTTGAATATTATTTTGAATATATCCTTTAGATGAATAAAAACGATCGAGCAATTCTGTGTTAATCAATAAATATTGTGGTGAATAACGAGTTCCGCCCTTAAACATGGCTCTAAATAACTTACTAAATATGTCATTACTATGCACTTTAATAGCTTGCTCTAGCTCGTTTTCAGAAAAGTTTTTGTTACCTATAAATCTTATATCCTTAACTTTAGAGGTTTTACCTTCTTTTATTTTGAAAATTAGATTGACCCTATTACTATCGAGCTTCTCCAACTCATATTCAATTTTAACGCCGACTTTGCCATTATTTCTATAAGTAGTAACTAAATTCATTAAATCGCTTTGCAATTTCGTTTCAGTGAAAATAGTTAGCGATTTTGACTGAATCACATTATTTAGTAACTCTTTGCTATTAAATAACTTATTACCCTTTAATATTATCTTGTTAACTAGTGGATTCTCTTGAATTTTTACTACTAAATTTTTTTCATCATCAACATAAGCGTTAACGCTAGCAAACAACTTTGTTTTATATAGATCTTTTATAATTGAATCTATATCATCATCTTTTACATAATCACCAGGTTTTAGTTTTATATAGAACCCTATTGTCTGGTTGCTTACCCTCTCATTACCAATACATTTGACATCTTTCACCTGCACTTTTTCCGCAGTTCCCAAAGCAATAAGCAGGGCAGGAAAAGAAATAAAAACCACTACCAGTATATAAAATAGCTTTTTCATATCTTGTCTTAAAAAAGATTCCTAATATCATTTGACATTCCAATTGCCATAAGCAAAAACAATACTGTAGCACCAAAAATAGCTGCATATTTTTGACATTTCAAACTTAAATCTCTACGTATAACTGCTTCTATAATATAACAAAATAAATGCCCACCATCCAGTAGCGGAATTGGTAGCAAGTTAATTGCAGCTAAATTAGCTGAAATAATTGCCATGAAATACACAACCATAATGAACCCCTTTTTAGCTGATTGCCCTGAATATTTTGCAATTTTTATTGGTCCACCTATTTCACTTGCACTTCTCTTACCAACGATAATTTGAAAGATAGCTTTGACTGTTAAGCACATAGTGTGGTAAGTTTCACTTACTGATAAGCTCACAGCCCCAAGAAAAGACGACTGCTTTAATGTATTGACTGAAATAATCCCTATAGTTTCTCTTTCTATTACGTTACCAAAAACATCTTTATCCTCAATTGTTAATGGAGTTAAGCTAGTCCTATGCTTCTCATTATTTCTGCTATACTCAATCTCCATTCTCGTCTTGGGGTTCGACATTATCACGCGTGAAATATCTTCAAAGTACTTTATTTCATTTTCATTAATTTGCGTAATAGTGTCACCTGGCAACAAACCAGCTTGCTTGGCTGCACTGCCTTCGATTACATTTCCAATCACCGGTGGAGTGCGATAATAGCCTGCCATGCTAAAAAATATTGTAAAAGCTATAACAGCGAGTACCATGTTTGCAAATGGTCCTGCAAAAACTACTGCTGCTTTTTTATGTCGCGGTTTTGTATGAAATGAATATAATCTTTCTTCTTCAGTTAATTCTTTTTGATCGCCTGGAACGCTTGCTGCATTAGTATCCCCTAGCATTTTAACGTAGCCACCCAGTGGAACAGCGCTTAATTTCCATCTAGTTCCAGACTTATCGTTAAAACCAAAAATTTCAGGACCAAAACCTATAGAAAAAGATTCAACTTTAACTTTGCATGCTTTGGCAACAACATAATGCCCATATTCATGCACGAATACTATGACAGAAATGATTAAAGAAAATGATAAAAAATAATATATTCCATCGCTAAATTGATGGATAAGATTAGAAATTAATTCCACCTGTATATTTAGATCTTAACAAAATGTTAAGTATATTAAAACGCGCCTCGCTTGACAAGTATTTAGTTTAACTTTTGAATTAAAAAAAGTTTAATTGTAATGACAGATACCTCACTACTCAGAAGAAAATTAATATATAGAAGCTGGCATAGGGGTTGCAAAGAAACCGATATACTTTTAGGGCATTTCGCATTGAAATATCTTGATAAATTTTCCTTAAGCGAACTAATCGAATACGAAAAAATAGTTGATCTTGATGATTACGAATTATATTGTTACATAACTCGTAAGACAAACCTCCCTCCTGGCTTGAATAGTCAGATAGCCAATTTAATTGCTTGCTTTATTGAAGCTAATCCTTTATGCACTCAAGATTAGTGATAATCTTATTTACCTTATCTAGTACCTCAGTATATTCTATTCTTTTCTCGTTTCTATACTTTTCGCGCTCTTGATTTACTTCATCTAATCGCTTTGTTAATTCTAAAATTTTATCCTCAAGAATTAGTGCTGCAAGTAAGAAATTTAATGCATCCGAACCCTTACCTCCAGTTTTTTGAGATACAGAACTAACTAACTTGTCAAAACTATTAGCAAGGCGCAATAAATGGTTCCCCTTCCCACTTTCGCAAGATATTTTATATGTGTTATTACGTATAACTATTTCTACTACTTGCATATGGTGCTAAAAATTTCTATCGTACAGTATAAACTTAAACTCCTACTTTCATCTTATTTATGGTATAAATTTTTATTCATTTATCAAATCAGATAATTTTTTACTGCTACGAAAATATGTTTTAAAGTATTGATTCTTTGTAAACTTCTGTAACATTAAATGGTTTGTTTCTTTCAAGTTATAACTTCTAACTGAAAAAGAACCAAACCCCCTAATTTCAACTCTATTATGATGTTTCAATGTGCTTGAAAGTATCCAAAAAAATCCATCAACTATAGCTGCTATAACAATCTTATCCAAAAAAGGATGTCTTTTTGCTACCCTCGCTATTATATCAGACTTTGTTGCCATTTATATGAAGCCAAAATAAGTAAACCTTATCACTTAGCAGATAATGCTATGTTATATTCTTCAACACCCAATACTTCAACTTCTATTTTTTCTGATATAGAGAACTTTTTATTCTCCGGTAAATGCTCTTGATCTATTAGAAGGGTTACATCGTTCTCAACTTCAATGACTAGTCCATTATCTTCTCTCTTACCTACAATAACCTGTATTTTATCACCTACCTTAACTTTCTTTATCAGTTCTTCAAGAGGATCATACTCTATTTGTTTTATTCCAAGATAAATTCTTGCCCGATTCACGTTAGCCCTTATTACTTTTGCTTCTATTTTATCACCTACATTATACTTCTTTATCTCATCTGAACCATTTTTAGACCAACTTAAATCTTTCACATATATTGTCCCTTCTACGTTCTCATCTATTTCAGAATCACCGAAAGCAACAGATACATATGAGCCGGTATTATTCTTCACTTCACCAAAAACAATAGAACCAGGAGGATATTTATTGATAAATACTTGCCAAGGGTTGTCTACACACCTTTTCATGCTTAAACTCATCCTACTCTTAGCAATGTCAATACTGAGAATTTTTACATATACTTCTTGTCCCCTTGTTACGAGACTACTAACTGGTAAATTACTCTTAACCCAAGTTATTTCCGAAGAGTGCACTAAACCTTCAATTCCAGGTCTAAGCTCAACAAACAATCCATAATCTTCTATGCTTGTTACATAACCCTTATGCACACTATCAACTGGATATTTTGACTCTGCATCTTGCCAAGGGCTATCTTCTAGCTGCTTCACGCCCAAGGAAATTTTAGCATTTTCCTTATCTATTTTTATAATTTTAACTTTTATAGTCTGACCACAAGTAAAAACTGCAGATGGATGACTTACTCTACTCCAAGAGATATCTGTAATATGTAGCAATCCATCTATAACTCCCACTGTATCTGATTCATGAATACCGACAAATACACCGTAATGAGTGATGCTTTTTATTTTTCCTTCTATTACATCGCCTTCATTTAAAGATCCTAAAAATTTAATTTTTTCACCAGCGTGCAATTTTTCTAACACCAGCTTTCTTGATACTACAATATTACCTTGCTTCTTATCCATTTTAAGTACGATGAACTTTTGTTCAGTTTCAATAAGGTGCTTCGCATCTTTTACTTGCTTCAAATCCACATGACTCAGCGGTAAAAAAGCGCTTATTCCGTCACCAAGATCAACAATAAAGCCACATTTAATTGAGCGTTTAATAACTCCGCTTACTTCAGCCCTTGTGACTGTATCTTCTTCCAACTTATTCCATTTTTCGTCCCTAATTGCTTTTTCACGACTAAGAACAACATTACCATGATAATCTTCAATTCTTTCCACATAAACTCTAATTTTCGAGCCAATAATGACCTCATCATTACAACCGAGTTCCTTGATCAGAATTCTCCCGTCAGATTTTAAACCAATATCAACCACAACGTCGTTAGGGTTTATTCTTGTAATTACACCTTCTACCACATCTCCTTCTTTAATTTTGTTAACAAAAGAATCTTCAAACAAGGCATTATCTTGATCCTCAAATTGGCCTTGACATATCTCTTCTATAAACTTGTTTGATGATAGCTTTCTGATAGTAACCGGTAGATTTACGACCGGATTATTATTATTCATACCTTTAACTTAAACTTTATTAGAACTCATGTATTATATAATATTAACAATTATTGACAAGTAATTTTTCGTTAACTCATTTCGAGAATTGTTTAAGCTATATAAAATATAGTGAGAAAATTATATATGTATCAAGAATATGCTATTTAAGAATAGCAAGTGGATTAGATCGTTCTCCAGAAGGTCCAGGCTAAAACCTGATGTTGATGAAATATTGGAAAAATATTCTATTCAAAACAGCAAGGAATCTATAGAGAAGATTGTAAATTCACAAAAAAGAATATGGGTAGAAATAGGCTTTGGCAACGGTGAAAATATGCTTCACCAAGTGCTCAATGGACCTGATCTATTATTTATAGGATGTGAACCCTACTTAAAGGGGGTTTCTCGCTTGCTAACAAACATAGAAATACAGAACATAAAAAATATTTTAATATGGACAGAAGATGCAAGAGAATTGATTGCAAATTTTCCTGACAACAGTGTTGAAAGATTCTTTATTCTCTTTCCAGATCCATGGCCAAAAAGAAGTCACAATAAAAGACGATTAATTAATACGGAATTTTTAAATTTATTAGCAAAAAAAATACTTATAACAGGGGAAATATTCATTGCAACCGATCATCAAGACTATGCAGAGTGGATAGCATCGCATATAAAGCAGTGTAACTCTTTAATCTATAGGGAAGACGATTTCACAAGTTATACTCTTACAAAATACCACAGAAGAGCGCTCAAAGATCAGCGTAAAGTGAGGTTCTTTAAAGTAAGTGTTATTAATAATTTGCAGACTATGGATCAATAGAGTTTTTGCATATCTCTTTTACGTTAACTATAGATTAAAAATAATAAAAAAAGAGGGAGAAATAGAGTAAATTCCTTTAACTACTTCTCCTTATGAAGGAATAGACTTCTTGCATAACCCAAACTAAGTAGAAAAAAGGTATCATCCAAGTAGATACCGTCTCACCAGTCAACAAAAAAATTATAAAAATTGCTCAAGTTACATCATAAAATCAAAAAATATAGCTCTTTTCATAGAAGTCCGGATGTGATAAGATAAGGATAGACGATGATAAGGAGGTTGAGTGCCAGCAGCATATAGTTATGACTTAAGGAAAAAAGCAATGGAAGCGCTAGAGGAGGGAGGAAGCAGAGAAACAGTGGCAGCAAGATTTAAAATTGGACGAACTACTTTATGGGAGTGGCAGCAAAGAAGAAAAGAAACAGGAGACTTTCAATCAAAAAAACTTGGAAATGGAGGTTACAATCACAAAATTACCGACTGGGATGCCTTTGCTAAATTTGCCAGAGAAAACGGAGGAAAGACTCTGTCGGAAATGGCTAAACTTTGGGGCAACGTTAGTATCCAAACGATCCACCGAGCTCTCAGAAAAATTGGATTTACGCGCAAAAAAAGACATATGGATACAAGGAAAGAAACGAAGAAAAACGTGCTGAATTCTTAAAAATTATAGCAACAAAAGAACCAGAAAACTTAGTTTATATAGATGAGTCTGGCATTGATAACACAGAGGACTATCCATATGGGTATTGCCAGAAAGGACAGCGGTTTTATGGCCTAAAATCTGGGAAGAAAACTCAACGAATCAGTATGGTTGCAGCCTTAAGTAGAAGAAAGATAGTTGCTCCATTAACCTTTGAAGGCCACTGTAATATGGATGTTTTTAATGGATGGTTTGAGCAATTTTTGACACCGATCTTGGAACCTGGACAGACTGTCATTCTTGACAATGCTACTTTTCATAAGTCTGGTAAGATTATCGAGCTTGCTAGAGGAGTTGGTGCAGAAATTTTGTATCTGCCGCCGTATTCTCCAGATTTCAACAAAATTGAGCATCATTGGTTTGCTATAAAAAACAGAGCCAGGAAAAACATTCCTCTATTCGAATCCTTTCGTCGTGCTGTTGATTCTGCCTTCTTATGACCTGTTCGGACTATTATGAGAAATGCTATACTTTCAATTTATAGCTCTTTTCATAGAAGTCCGGATGTGATAAGATAAGGATAGACGATGATAAGGAGTTTGAGTGCCAGCAGCATATAGTTATGACTTAAGGAAAAAAGCAATGGAAGCGCTAGAGGAGGGAGGAAGCAGAGAAACAGTGGCAGCAAGATTTAAAATTGGACGAACTACTTTATGGGAGTGGCAGCAAAGAAGAAAAGAAACAGGAGACTTTCAATCAAAAAAACTTGGAAATGGAGGTTACAATCACAAAATTACCGACTGGGATGCCTTTGCTAAATTTGCCAGAGAAAACGGAGGAAAGACTCTGTCGGAAATGGCTAAACTTTGGGGCAACGTTAGTATCCAAACGATCCACCGAGCTCTCAGAACCTGTACATGATCTCAAGAAAAGAATAAACTAAGAGATAATATATATAAGTTAGGATATATGAGGAGTTTATACCCAAGTGATATAAGTCGGGAAAGATTTGAGATTATGTTACCAGATCTAGAGTCCTGTAGAAAAAAAACAAAACCAAGGAAACTTGATTTGTATGATGTATTTTGTGGAGTGTTATACGTTCTGAAAAGCGGTTGTCAGTGGAGAATGCTACCAAAAGAGTTTCCAAAATGGCGCAATTGTTACGACTATTTTAAGAAGTGGAGTGAAAAACCAGATGCAGATAAAGAAAGTGTTCTGGAGCTGGTGTTAAAAAAAAATAGTTGGCGTGGTCCGACAAAACAATGGTCGGAAAGAAAAAACCAGCTTCTGCATAATTGATGCACAGAGTGTAAAAAATGCAGATACTGCTGAAGAAAAAGGCTATGATGCAGGCAAAAAGATTTCAGGAATAAAACGCCATATTGCAGTAGATACGCAAGGTTTGCCCCATGCAATTTATAGCATTTCTTATAATAGTCCGAACAGGTCATAGGAAGGCAGAATCAACAGCACGACGAAAGGATTCGAATAGAGGAATGTTTTTCCTAGCTCTGTTTTTTATAGCAAACCAATGATGCTCAATTTTGTTGAAATCTGGAGAATACGGCGGCAGATATAAAATTTCTGCACCAACTCCTCTAGCAAGCTCGATAATCTTACCAGACTTATGAAAAGTAGCATTGTCAAGAATGACAGTCTGTCCAGGTTCCAAGATCGGTGTCAAAAATTGCTCAAACCATCCATTAAAAACATCCATATTACAGTGGCCTTCAAAGGTTAATGGAGCAACTATCTTTCTTCTACTTAAGGCTGCAACCATACTGATTCGTTGAGTTTTCTTTCCAGATTTTAGGCCATAAAACCGCTGTCCTTTCTGGCAATACCCATATGGATAGTCCTCTGTGTTATCAATGCCAGACTCATCTATATAAACTAAGTTTTCTGGTTCTTTTGTTGCTATAATTTTTAAGAATTCAGCACGTTTTTCTTCGTTTCTTTCCTTGTATCCATATGTCTTTTTTTGCGCGTAAATCCAATTTTTCTGAGAGCTCGGTGGATCGTTTGGATACTAACGTTGCCCCAAAGTTTAGCCATTTCCGACAGAGTCTTTCCTCCGTTTTCTCTGGCAAATTTAGCAAAGGCATCCCAGTCGGTAATTTTGTGATTGTAACCTCCATTTCCAAGTTTTTTTGATTGAAAGTCTCCTGTTTCTTTTCTTCTTTGCTGCCACTCCCATAAAGTAGTTCGTCCAATTTTAAATCTTGCTGCCACTGTTTCTCTGCTTCCTCCCTCCTCTAGCGCTTCCATTGCTTTTTTCCTTAAGTCATAACTATATGCTGCTGGCACTCAACCTCCTTATCATCGTCTATCCTTATCTTATCACATCCGGACTTCTATGAAAAGAGCTATAACTGAAGCCAGAGGAGAAGAATCAAAGATCCAAGTGTCAGCTACTCAGATGACAGATGATGACCACACAAAGGATCCAGTGAAATCTAAGAACCTGTACATGATCTCAAGAAAGGAATAAACTAAGAGATAATATATATAAGTTAGGATATATGAGGAGTTTATACCCAAGTGATATAAGTCGGGAAAGATTTGAGATTATGTTACCAGATCTAGAGTCCTGTAGAAAAAAAACAAAACCAAGGAAACTTGATTTGTATGATGTATTTTGTGGAGTGTTATACGTTCTGAAAAGCGTTTGTCAGTGGAGAATGCTACCAAAAGAGTTTCCAAAATGGCGCAATTGTTACGACTATTTTAAGAAGTGGAGTGAAAAACCAGATGCAGATAAAGAAAGTGTTCTGGAGCTGGTGTTAAAAAAAAATAGTTGGCGTGGTCCGACAAAACAATGGTCGGAAAGAAAAAACCAGCTTCTGCATAATTGATGCACAGAGTGTAAAAAATGCAGATACTGCTGAAGAAAAAGGCTATGATGCAGGCAAAAATATTTCAGGAATAAAACGCCATATTGCAGTAGATACGCAAGGTTTGCCCCATGCAATTTATATAACAACAGCAGAGATAACTGACCGTAGCAGTGCTGTGAGAATGGTCGAAAATGCAAAAGAAAACCTCTCGGGAGTTAAAAATGTACTGGTTGATGCAGGCTATACTGGAGAGAATTTTGCAACTCAAATAAAAACGATTATTGGTGCAACCGTTGAAGTGATAAAAAGAAATGAATTACATTCCTTTGTTGTATTGCCCAAAAGATGGGTTGTGGAGCGATCTTTTGCTTGGTTAGAAAAATGTAGAAGATTGTGGAAAAATTGTGAGCGAAAACTCAATACTAGCCTACAAATGGTCGTTCTGGCTTTCACTGCCTTACTTCTGAAAAGATTATGAACAGGCTCTAAAGAAAAAAAAGACAAAAAAAATGCCATTACAACCGTGCAGAAACTTCCTGTGAATGAGAAAAAGGGTGAAGATATTCCACTTAAACAACCCAATAACAGAAATCTTCACGTTGCACTTGTAGCAGGTTGTGCTCTCTCTACAATAGGGTGCATTGTTGCAGGAGCAATGACATCAGGATTGATAGGAGCAGGACTACTTGCTATGGCTGCAGTGTTTGCTATAGCAGCAGTAGCTGAATTGCATTCAAACTTCCTATCAAGTAAATTAACATCCATTAATGTGAGTCGTCATGTTGATGATAAAGAGTTTACAGCATGTTCACGTCTATAAAAATTAAATATGTGTTACTTATAGTGGATAAGTGAATTCAGTTCTTGCCTATTGATATAAAAGTTGTTATATTTAAAGAATGTTTAAAAGGTGTTTAGTTGATGCGCATTCAATTGAATAAAGTTTTGGTTTTTATAGCCTTATTAAGTTTCATTTTTGCATCATATTCTAGCGAAGCAAGTTCGGTGAGTGATGAGTTAAAGGGTGTACAAGAAACGGTAAAAAATTTTATTTCTTCATTTTCAGTTAAAGATACTGTAGAAAATATGAGTCCTTCAACAATCATAGGGTTGTGTATAGCTGCAGTAATACTTGCAGTAGTGTTCAGAGGTCTAATCTTTTTTATGATAATGTTTGGTGTACTGGTCCTGATGTTCGGTAGCACAGAAAAGGCAACAGACTACTTAAAAGAAAAATTTAACTTTACAAAAGATATAAAATTACAATCCGATAGCGAAAAAAAAGATAAAAATTAAGATAGTATTTTTATCTTTTTTAATTATCTTTATTGAATACGTATATGCAGCTAAAAGTACCAGCAATTAATCATAAGCTTGAAAAAAAGAACAACTTAGCATTACTAGAAAGCATTGATTTAGATTTTATTCCTTATGCTTGTCACTACGATGAAGAAACTATACTAACAAAACAGGGAGAATTGTTAAAAATAATCAAGTTAGAAGATTATTCTTCTGTTGATAACTACAGCGACCTTAGAACTGAAATTAGAAAAAGCATATCAAAAAATATTAATAGCCTATATTTTACCGTTTGGATTCATACCGTTAGAAAGCGTAATAAGTTGAGCTTAAAATGGAATAAAACTGAAGACTTCTCTGATAAGCTACATTCAGCGCGGTTTGATAAACTTACTGATAGTAAATTACGGTATATAAATGAATTATATATTGTAATATTATTTAGCGATTTTGGCAAGCATACTAATAATTCATTTTTTTTTAATAGAATAAAGAATAAGCATAAGCTGTCTTTACAAGAAAGCCACCAAGAGTTGCAAAAGATAACTGACTTAATTCAAAATGATTTAGGACCTTTTGGAGCTAAAAAACTGGGTCTAAGGTTTAGTGAAGGTAAAATATATTCTGAAATGATAGAATTTCTCCACTATATTGTTACATTAACGCACAAAGATTATCCAATACATGAAGGGGACCTGTCGCAATATATTAGAAATTTTAAAATAGCTTTTGGTTTCAATACGTTTCAAACAATCTTTGAGAATCAACAGAAATTTGGCTCTATTTTCAGCATAAAGGAATACCGAGAAATCCCCTTAGGCAATATAGATAGGTGCTTGCAGCTTGAATCTGAATTTATCATTACAGAAATAATGATATTTACTAGTAATAGTAAGGCAGTAAAAGAATTTAATAAACAAATTAACATGCTGCAAATTAGTGAGGATAATACCTTACTTAAAAATTCAGGAATTGAAGAAATAATAGAGCTTGAAAAGACCTCTAGTATAGACTTCTGCCAACAGAAAATTATTTTTACAATATTTGCAGACGATAGGAATAAGTTAGCCGAAAATATTAGTGATTTATCTTCCATAATGTCATTGATTGGCTTCATGATGTTTAGAACTGATTTACATATGGAAAGTCATTTTTGGGCACAACTTCCGGGCAATTTTACTTTCATTACACAACCGAAAAATATGTTAGCAAAATATGCTTGCAGTTTTGCTATGCTGCATGATTTTACGTCAGGTACATTAAAAGGAGGAAGGTGGAAAGAAGCGGTAACAGTTTTTTTCTCAAAAGAAGGAAATCCTTACTTCTTTAATTTTCATGGGAAAAAAAACAATGGTCACACTACGATACTTGGAGCTCCAAATTCAGGCAGAACTTCACTCATTAATTTCCTATTATCAGAATCAAGAAAGTTTAACCCAAGAATTGTCATATTGGATAACACTGGAAAGTCGATAATTTTTACTAAAGCAGTGAGTGGTAAATATTATATAATTGATCCGAAATATAAGGACAAAAGCCTAAAATTTAATCCACTAAACATTGAAGATAGTGCTTCCAATCGCAATATGTTGGTTGAGCTGATCAAAAGAATGGTAGCCGATACGAGCTTGGTAGACGTAGAAGAAAAGATAAGAAAAATTGTAGATTCTATATTTGCTATACCCAAGGAATCACGTTCTATTTCACAAATTTCTGAGGTGCTTTTGCTCCTCGGTGGTAAAATAAGTAGATGGTGTGACGGTGGTGAGTTTGCTTACTTATTTCAAGATGGTGATGAATCAGATATTGACTGGGAAACAAAAATTATATCTCTCAACACTGCAAACCTCATAAAACGAAAAGAATGTATGTCCGTGATACTTTACTATTTTTTATATTCTTTTGAGGCAAAATGTGATGGCTCACCTGCAATACTTGTTTTGGATGAAGCATGGGAGATAAGTAATATTTTTCCTACAGAGAAAGAGTTTGATAACTGGATGCAAAGAATGACGGAACTAAATGTTGTGGTAATCCTAAGTACTGAAAATTTAAATCTCGCATTTGCTAGCAAATTTACTCAATATTTGGATAAACATGTTGATACAAGAATCTTGATGCCGAACGTCAATGCAAATAGATTATACATGAAAGCATTTTCTTTATCTAAAGAGGAGCTGAGTATAATTCTGCAAACACCAACGCAGGAAGGTTTATTTTTGATAAAGCAGTATAAAGGGTTAGTAACTTTAAATTTAGATTTAAAGAATATGCAAGAAATACATGTACTTTCAGCTAACAAAGAGACTATAAAGTATATGTATGCGGCAATAAAGGAAAAAGGAGAAGAAGTTAATGAGTGGTTACCGGTGTTTTATGAGAAGTGTAAAGCTTAATTTCTTATTGATATTTGGTCTTTCATATCAAGGGTCTGCTGATTGCCCATGGAATGCGAAAAGTAATACTGAAGTTTCTTCAACATTTGGATGGACAGGATGGCGTAAAGAGATCCAAGTTATAGCTATAAAAGATCAAGGCATTGATGGTTATTTCAATCCGAAAATTAAGGTATGCAGTAAGGGTGGAGAGAATTATCCGGAGTATTGCTATGAATTATATAGTGGAACTTCATGTAAAATAATATATGGCAATGGCACAACTCAAGCTTCCGGTGCTGGTGTTTCTGCAATGACTTTCATTGATTGGGAAGGAAATAAGACATCCATTGGTGCAAAAATGGGAGAAGGTCTTAAATGGAAATGGGCAGATGGTCTAACTGATGAAGAAAAAGAGAAATTTGCTAATTCTCCTAAGATATGTGCTTGTATGCAAAAAGGTGCTTGTATGAGTGGTGCTTCTGCATGGGGTGCTAAAGCATTTTCAGGATATAATATTTTCCGCCCAGGCAATATGGAAAACGTTTGTGATACTTGCTATCAAACAGAAATAAAATGTGCTCCTGTTCCACTTGCACCTGGTCCTCCTCCATTTTGTGAGCAACTTGCAATGTCGCTTCCACAAGTTAGAATTGTTCCTATAACAGATAAAGATAATGATTACTTCAACCCTAAAGTTAAGGTAATAGCTGGTGATCTAATAGAAGAAGACGGAAAGATTGGAAAAGAATTAGATTTCCCTAAAGGGTATGGAGAAAATAAAGCTGAGTGGCGCTCTATTTTAGACAAAGATGGCATCACGTACTACTTCAAAACTTATAGAGAAAAAGATAATCTCTGTGCTGAATACCTTGGAACTCAAAGTATAGATGAAAAAAATCCACAGTTCATCCGCTGCTTTCCAGCACCACCTGCTCCAGAGCCTGAAGTAGTAGAAATAGTACAAAGTAACACGTCTGGAAAGCAGAGTGACACGTTAAAGATAAGAATGAAGATGAGTGAGAGCGCTTGTACTTATGAAGCACGTGGAACCTACAGTGATGGTTTATGTACTTTTAATGTTAATACCGACCACAAACATCCTGTAAATATTGGTCCTCTATTTTTAAAAGTGGTAAAACCAGCAATAGTAGCAAAAACGACTGATAGTAATAACAAAAAAAGTTATATTGATAATATTATAGAAGGTATATTAGAAAGTAATCCGCAACAATTTAAAGTTCTGAAAGAATATGGCTATGTTCCTGATGTGCAAGTTAAATGTTCTAAAGGCGGAAGTTTTTATAGTTTTAATGATTTTGAGAAAAAGTTAAAAGACAAATCTATTCAATGTGAATTTAATAACTCTGGGCAGCCGGAAATAGAAGTAAAGTATAAAGGAAATTCTAACAGTAAAATGCTTTGTCTTTCTGGATGGCAGCCAGAACCAGAGGAGTTTGTTCTTGAAAGAGAAAATAAAATAATACCACTAAAATTAATGGGAACAAGATATACTAAATACAATTCTGTTTATTCAAAGGAATCAAATCAGTTCTATTATCTTCCAAGCAAGGAAATAGGTGACCTTTTGAAAAGACCTCAAAATCAGTTGGATAAAATAATATTTAATAAGCAAGGGTATGTTTTCTTCCCTGACAACAATAAACAGGAAAAGGGGAAATGCAGTTACTGTGTAAAAAGAAATGATGAGATAGACGATACATTTAAATCTAGTAAAGGACTGAAAGTAGTGTACAAATTGACGGATGTAGAGCATAGAGAAAAATGTAATCAAGGTGATGATGGTTGTATCTGCTTTACTGGAACATGCAGCCGTTCAACACGATATGTAGACAAAGAAAACACTCAACCTTTTTATACAAAGATTTCACAAAATACAAATGGCGTTGTCACGCAACCAGAAGCACCAATAAAAGCAAACAGAACGGAGGTCTTTTACGCTGATAAATTGTGTGGGTTTGACTTACAGAGTGTGAAAGAGAAAGTGCTAGACACAATAAAAAGGAGGGTGGAAAGTCAAAACTTGCCACAACCTTACGAATTTTCAGGTGATAATAATTACACAAGTGATTTATCAAAATACGGTTATATTGAAATAGAAGCATGGGGAGGCGGTGAAGCAGGTCATATAAAAGATGAAGCTCTTTCTACAGAAAATAGACCAGGAATGCCAGGAGATTATATTAAAATTAAACTAAAAATTGATCCTGAGTATCCCATAATTAGAGCTAAAGCCACAGAGGGAGGTGGTGGGCTCATAAGTCATATATCCAATAAGGATGGTGGGCCAACTTGGATAAAAATATGTAATTCGCGCAGGCAAAATTGCAAGCCATTAATTACTGTTACAGGTGGAGGGGTACATAAGAGGTATGGTGGTCAGGAGTACAAGAAAACGGAGATTCATGGCAACTTAGGTAATTTAAAAGTATTAGGAAATCCAACAGTAGTAGAAGGTAAAAAATTTACAGGAGATAATCAAATAGCATATATAGAAAATGGCGAAATTAAGCCTGAAGCAGTGCAATGTAGCAGTGCAAGCAGCAATAAACATGGTGCAGGTGGTTGTATTAACACAAATAGCAAAATCTACGGTAGAGGTTCTCCTGGTTATGTAATGATTAGGTCTATAAAGATCAACTATGAAGAAGTAAAAGAAATAATTGATACTCTTGTAAAAAACCCAGATAGTAATAGCGTTAGCGATTTAATTACAGAACTTTATCCAGATATAATGAAGGAAATAAAGGAAGAAATTAGAAAAGAATTATTAGGGCTATAGCCAAAAGTTGTAGCTTAAAGTGCCTGAAAATTATGTTCTTGTTTTAATAATTAATTAAAGTAAAGTGTGTAGTATAGCTCTTTTCATAGAAGTCCGGATGTGATAAGATAAGGATAGACGATGATAAGGAGGTTGAGTGCCAGCAGCATATAGTTATGACTTAAGGAAAAAAGCAATGGAAGCGCTAGAGGAGGGAGGAAGCAGAGAAACAGTGGCAGCAAGATTTAAAATTGGACGAACTACTTTATGGGAGTGGCAGCAGAGAAGAAAAGAAACAGGAGACTTTCAATCAAAAAAACTTGGAAATGGAGGTTACAATCACAAAATTACCGACTGGGATGCCTTTGCTAAATTTGCCATAGAAAACGGAGGAAAGACTCTGTCGGAAATGGCTAAACTTTGGGGCAACGTTAGTATCCAAACGATCCACCGAGCTCTCAGAAAAATTGGATTTACGCGCAAAAAAAGACATATGGATACAAGGAAAGAAACGAAGAAAAACGTGCTGAATTCTTAAAAATTATAGCAACAAAAGAACCAGAAAACTTAGTTTATATAGATGAGTCTGGCATTGATATAGCATTTCTCATAATAGTCCGAACAGGTCATAGGAAGGCAGAATCAACAGCACGACGAAAGGATTCGAATAGAGGAATGTTTTTCCTAGCTCTGTTTTTTATAGCAAACCAATGATGCTCAATTTTGTTGAAATCTGGAGAATACGGCGGCAGATACAAAATTTCTGCACCAACTCCTCTAGCAAGATCGATAATCTTACCAGACTTATGAAAAGTAGCATTGTCAAGAATGACAGTCTGTCCAGGTTCCAAGATCGGTGTCAAAAATTGCTCAAACCATCCATTAAAAACATCCATATTACAGTGGCCTTCAAAGGTTAATGGAGCAACTATCTTTCTTCTACTTAAGGCTGCAACCATACTGATTCGTTGAGTTTTCTTTCCAGATTTTAGGCCATAAAACCGCTGTCCTTTCTGGCAATACCCATATGGATAGTCCTCTGTGTTATCAATGCCAGACTCATCTATATAAACTAAGTTTTCTGGTTCTTTTGTTGCTATAATTTTTAAGAATTCAGCACGTTTTTCTTCGTTTCTTTCCTTGTATCCATATGTCTTTTTTTGCGCGTAAATCCAATTTTTCTGAGAGCTCGGTGGATCGTTTGGATACTAACGTTGCCCCAAAGTTTAGCCATTTCCGACAGAGTCTTTCCTCCGTTTTCTCTGGCAAATTTAGCAAAGGCATCCCAGTCGGTGATTTTGTGATTGTAACCTCCATTTCCAAGTTTTTTTGATTGAAAGTCTCCTGTTTCTTTTCTTCTTTGCTGCCACTCCCATAAAGTAGTTCGTCCAATTTTAAATCTTGCTGCCACTGTTTCTCTGCTTCCTCCCTCCTCTAGCGCTTCCATTGCTTTTTTCCTTAAGTCATAACTATATGCTGCTGGCACTCAACCTCCTTATCATCGTCTATCCTTATCTTATCACATCCGGACTTCTATGAAAAGAGCTATAACACAGAGGACTATCCATATGGGTATTGCCAGAAAGGACAGCGGTTTTATGGCCTAAAATCTGGAAAGAAAACTCAACGAATCAGTATGGTTGCAGCCTTAAGTAGAAGAAAGATAGTTGCTCCATTAACCTTTGAAGGCCACTGTAATATGGATGTTCTTAATGGATGGTTTGAGCAATTTTTGACACCGATCTTGGAACCTGGACAGACTGTCATTCTTGACAATGCTACTTTTCATAAGTCTGGTAAGATTATCGAGCTTGCTAGAGGAGTTGGTGCAGAAATTTTGTATCTGCCGCCGTATTCTCCAGATTTCAACAAAATTGAGCATCATTGGTTTGCTATAAAAAACAGAGCTAGGAAAAACATTCCTCTATTCGAATCCTTTCGTCGTGCTGTTGATTCTGCCTTCCTATGACCTGTTCGGACTATTATGAGAAATGCTATATTTATCAATTCAACATTAAAAGGGTGTTCTTTTATTTTATCAATAAGATCAGACGATTCTTTTATAGCTATGCTACAGAATTCTTCTTTTATGTCATTATACGTTACATGAACCTCACAATAAAAACTGAATACAATAGTTATCACTAACATAGTATAATTATTATGAAAAAAATTATACTTCAACAATAAGCTAGTATATAAATATGAGGCTGTAAATCAAAAATTTTAGCAATCTAAAGAAATTTTACTATTACCTTCTATATTGAATTCTCTACAAAGATCAGCAGACAAGTTCATGCTTTCCCAAGAAAATCCACCGTCATTTTCTGACTCTTTACCAAAATGTCCATAACAGGCTGTACGTTTATATATAGGATGATTAAGCGATAAATGCTTGATTATGCCTTTTGTTGATAAATCTATACTATTCTCAATAAACTCTTTAATTACTCTTTCCTCCACCGTATTCGTACCAAATGTATCAATATAGAATGAAGTAGGTTTTGATATACCAATTGCATAAGAAAGCTGCACAAGACAACGTTCAGCTAAACCTGCAAAGACAATATTTTTAGCAAGGTATCTTGCCATATAAGCTGCAGATCTATCAACTTTGGTTGCATCTTTTCCGGAAAATGCCCCTCCACCGTGTGGAATATAACCTCCATAAGTATCAACCATAATTTTTCGTCCGGTTAATCCACAGTCACCAACTGGTCCACCAATAACAAATCTACCAGTTGGATTGACTAAGAGACTTTCCTCAGGACACATCCATCCTTCAGGTAAAGATGAAACTATATAAGGGTAAATTATTTCTTTTACTTCTGATTGATCCAAATCCTCAGGATGCTGTATTGAGACAATAATACTTTCAGCACGTATCGGGAGGTTATTCTCATATGCCAAAGTGATTTGTGACTTTGCATCTGGACCAAGTTTTGCTTCTTTAACTGTGCTCATGATATTTTTCAGAATCGAGTGTGCATAAAAAATGGGTGCCGGCATAAGGTTTTCTGTCTCTATTGTTGCATAGCCATACATTATGCCCTGATCTCCAGCACCTTGATCCACCCCTATTGCAATGTCATTTGATTGCTCATGTAGCAATATATTTACCTTCACTTTTCTCCAGTGGAAACCATCATGCTCATAACCAATATCTTTTATTGTATTCCGTACAATACTTTCAATCCTGCTATTTTTGATGTTAGGCCCTAATACTTCCCCAGCTATAATAACGTTATCTTTGGTGACTAAAGTCTCTATTGCAGCTCGCGCAAAAGGATCAGTGAAAAGGTATTCATCAAGTATTGCATCTGAAATTTGATCTGCTACTTTATCTGGATGACCAGCCGCAACTGATTCACTGGTTATTAAATTTTTATATAAACTCATGCTTTAGGTTTCTGCTTACACAATACCAAAAGCGCTATAAAAAACACAGCTAGCAATTACTAAATGGTGTGGGTCTGGGAAGAGTTGAACCTCCGACCTCACGCTTATCAGGCGTGCGCTCTAACCACCTGAGCTACAGACCCATGATTTATTCAAGCTGAAGCTTTCATATTATCTGTAGGCACGATATCAATAAAAGTCTTTTTATTCGCTGACCTTCTAAAACTGACCCAGCCTTCTACTTTGGCAAAAATCGTATGATCTTTACCTATACCAACATTCTTCCCAGGATGGAATTTTGTGCCTCTTTGGCGCACAATTATGTTACCAGGAATAACCTTCCCATTCTTCTTTATTCCTAACCTACGACCCGCTGAATCTCTACCATTACAGGAACTACCACCTGATTTTTTAGTTGCCATATCTTACCTCTTACTTTTGAAGACTAATTTCATTTATACGAAGAACAGTTATATACTGCCTATGACCAGTTTTCCTACGGTAATTTTTTCTTCTTTTCTTCTTAAAGATTATAATTTTTTCCCCCCTGCACTGCTCCAACACTTCAGCTTTAACAGTAGCATTAGATGAATAAGACAAGCCATTATTTGAAATACAAATCACCTTATTGATTTCCACCTCTTTTTTTTCTTCAGCTTCTAACTTCTCTACCTTTATTATACTACCTTCTTTTACTAAATATTGCTTTCCACCAGTCTCAATTACTGCAAACATGATAAATATAAATTATTGTTATTAACTTTAATCGTAAACGATGTCATATACGCTGTCAATATAAATAAAAAGCATGACTTAACGTTCTTTTTGAGCTATCTAAACACTTCTATCTTTCTTCACCCTTTATCTACTTTTTCTCAGACAGTAGACTTCTTGCATAACCTAAGCAGAAAAAAGGCAAATAGTTATAGCATTTCTCATAATAGTCCGAACAGGTCATAGGAAGGCAGAATCAACAGCACGACGAAAGGATTCGAATAGAGGAATGTTTTTCCTAGCTCTGTTTTTTATAGCAAACCAATGATGCTCAATTTTGTTGAAATCTGGAGAATACGGCGGCAGATACAAAATTTCTGCACCAACTCCTCTAGCAAGCTCGATAATCTTACCAGACTTATGAAAAGTAGCATTGTCAAGAATGACAGTCTGTCCAGGTTCCAAGATCGGTGTCAAAAATTGCTCAAACCATCCATTAAGAACATCCATATTACAGTGGCCTTCAAAGGTTAATGGAGCAACTATCTTTCTTCTACTTAAGGCTGCAACCATACTGATTCGTTGAGTTTTCTTTCCAGATTTTAGGCCATAAAACCGCTGTCCTTTCTGGCAATACCCATATGGATAGTCCTCTGTGTTATCAATGCCAGACTCATCTATATAAACTAAGTTTTCTGGTTCTTTTGTTGCTATAATTTTTAAGAATTCAGCACGTTTTTCTTCGTTTCTTTCCTTGTATCCATATGTCTTTTTTTGCGCGTAAATCCAATTTTTCTGAGAGCTCGGTGGATCGTTTGGATACTAACGTTGCCCCAAAGTTTAGCCATTTCCGACAGAGTCTTTCCTCCGTTTTCTCTGGCAAATTTAGCAAAGGCATCCCAGTCGGTAATTTTGTGATTGTAACCTCCATTTCCAAGTTTTTTTGATTGAAAGTCTCCTGTTTCTTTTCTTCTCTGCTGCCACTCCCATAAAGTAGTTCGTCCAATTTTAAATCTTGCTGCCACTGTTTCTCTGCTTCCTCCCTCCTCTAGCGCTTCCATTGCTTTTTTCCTTAAGTCATAACTATATGCTGCTGGCACTCAACCTCCTTATCATCGTCTATCCTTATCTTATCACATCCGGACTTCTATGAAAAGAGCTATATTATAGCTCTAAGAACCTGTACATGATCTCAAGAAAGGAATAAACTAAGAGATAATATATATAAGTTAGGATATATGAGGAGTTTATACCCAAGTGATATAAGTCGGGAAAGATTTGAGATTATGTTACCAGATCTAGAGTCCTGTAGAAAAAAAACAAAACCAAGGAAACTTGATTTGTATGATGTATTTTGTGGAGTGTTATACGTTCTGAAAAGCGGTTGTCAGTGGAGAATGCTACCAAAAGAGTTTCCAAAATGGCGCAATTGTTACGACTATTTTAAGAAGTGGAGTGAAAAACCAGATGCAGATAAAGAAAGTGTTCTGGAGCTGGTGTTAAAAAAAAATAGTTGGCGTGGTCCGACAAAACAATGGTCGGAAAGAAAAAACCAGCTTCTGCATAATTGATGCACAGAGTGTAAAAAATGCAGATACTGCTGAAGAAAAAGGCTATGATGCAGGCAAAAATATTTCAGGAATAAAACGCCATATTGCAGTAGATACGCAAGGTTTGCCCCATGCAATTTATATAACAACAGCAGAGATAACTGACCGTAGCAGTGCTGTGAGAATGGTCGAAAATGCAAAAGAAAACCTCTCGGGAGTTAAAAATGTACTGGTTGATGCAGGCTATACTGGAGAGAATTTTGCAACTCAAATAAAAACGATTATTGGTGCAACCGTTGAAGTGATAAAAAGAAATGAATTACATTCCTTTGTTGTATTGCCCAAAAGATGGGTTGTGGAGCGATCTTTTGCTTGGTTAGAAAAATGTAGAAGATTGTGGAAAAATTGTGAGCGAAAACTCAATACTAGCCTACAAATGGTCGTTCTGGCTTTCACTGCCTTACTTCTGAAAAGATTATGAACAGGCTCTAAGAACCTGTACATGATCTCAAGAAAGGAATAAACTAAGAGATAATATATATAAGTTAGGATATATGAGGAGTTTATACCCAAGTGATATAAGTCGGGAAAGATTTGAGATTATGTTACCAGATCTAGAGTCCTGTAGAAAAAAAACAAAACCAAGGAAACTTGATTTGTATGATGTATTTTGTGGAGTGTTATACGTTCTGAAAAGCGGTTGTCAGTGGAGAATGCTACCAAAAGAGTTTCCAAAATGGTGCAATTGTTACGACTATTTTAAGAAGTGGAGTGAAAAACCAGATGCAGATAAAGAAAGTGTTCTGGAGCTGGTGTTAAAAAAAAATAGTTGGCGTGGTCCGACAAAACAATGGTCGGAAAGAAAAAACCAGCTTCTGCATAATTGATGCACAGAGTGTAAAAAATGCAGATACTGCTGAAGAAAAAGGCTATGATGCAGGCAAAAAGATTTCAGGAATAAAACGCCATATTGCAGTAGATACGCAAGGTTTGCCCCATGCAATTTATATAACAACAGCAGAGATAACTGACCGTAGCAGTGCTGTGAGAATGGTCGAAAATGCAAAAGAAAACCTCTCGGGAGTTAAAAATGTACTGGTTGATGCAGGCTATACTGGAGAGAATTTTGCAACTCAAATAAAAACGATTATTGGTGCAACCGTTGAAGTGATAAAAAGAAATGAATTACATTCCTTTGTTGTATTGCCCAAAAGATGGGTTGTGGAGCGATCTTTTGCTTGGTTAGAAAAATGTAGAAGATTGTGGAAAAATTGTGAGCGAAAACTCAATACTAGCCTACAAATGGTCGTTCTGGCTTTCACTGCCTTACTTCTGAAAAGATTATGAACAGGCTCTAAGATAATAAGTGAAGAAGATCCAAACGAAATACAGGATTTTTTAGCTACTCAAACAAAAAGTTATTCATGTGAAATAACGTTATCTAAAATTAATAATTTTCTATCACAAGTTAAAGGGTCGGTTTAAATTAGTAGAGGTTAAATAAATATAGTTAAATCTTTGCAATAGTGATTTTATCAATAATTTTAGTGTGTACTTGATTATCATTTTTTGTTTCAATTTCAGTGATAACATGGCACCTAACGGGCTCTTTTATGGCTATTTCCTGAAATCCTTTTCTGACCTTATTGTAAAAATTAACATTCATTTCTTCATATTTATTCTTGTCTTTTGCTCTATTTAACCCAACTTTAACATCAATATCTAGAATGAATGTAATATCTGGATATTTAATTTCCACTAGCTTATGTAAGTCCCTTATTAGCCCTAAATCAACACTAAGCCCATATCCTTGGTATGCAATAGTTGAATCAATAAACCGATCACAAATCACTATTTTTCCTTCTGCAAGAGCTGGTAATATTAATTTTTTCATATGTTCGCGCCTCATCGAGATAAGTAGCAAGAGTTCAGAAATAGGATCAATATTATTCGTTAACAACACTCCTCTTATCTTTTCTGCAAAGTTAGTGCCACCTGGTTCTCGAGTCAATACCACATTATTTTCGCCGTGAATTTGCTTAAAATGATTTGCAAGTAGCTTAGATTGTGTTGTTTTACCAGAGCCGTCTATTCCTTCGAAAGTTATGAACATAAGTTTTATAATTATAATACTAAAAAAGAATATGCAAACAGTATACATAGAAACCGTTTGACATTTAAATAATAAGACCGTAAATTACATATGGTATAATAATAGTCTATGGTTGCTCTGAACACTCCTAAAGTCGATTTTAGTTTTACTGCAAAAGATTTTAATCTTTTGGGAGTAGACAATAAATACCATACATTAAGTGACTGTTGTGGAAAAAATGGTCTTATTGTAATGTTTATATGCAATCACTGTCCTTACGTTCAGTCAATTATTAGCAATCTGGTAAGCGATGTTGATCAATTGAAAAAAGATTATCAGGTAAACACCATTGCAATAATGCCAAATGATGTAAATGAATATCCAGAAGATTCCTTTGAAAATATGATTAATTTTGCCAAGGAAAATAAGTTTACATTTCCATATTTAATTGATAGTACACAGAGAATAGCTAAAGAATACGGGGCTGTTTGTACTCCTGACTTTTTCGGCTTTAATTCCAATTTAAACCTTTGCTATCGTGGACGTTTTAACGACACAAAAAAAGAAAAGGTTCAAAGCTATGAAGTAGAAAGTAGTGACTTATTTCAAGCTATGAAATTTATTGCGGAAACTGGTAATTCTCCAATTGACCAAAAATCAAGTATTGGCTGCTCAATTAAATGGTCTAATTCTACAGGTTAAATATCATGCACAGTGGCTCTCAGCATTTGTTTGATATTATAATTTTACTTTCTGCTGCTGTGTTTATAGTCATAGCGTTTTGGAAAATGAATATTAGTCCAGTGCTCGGTTACTTCGTTGCAGGTGCAGTTATTGGTTCTCATGGATTTAATCTGATACACTCAGCTGAAGCAATGGATAATCTTGCAGAATTTGGTGTAGTTTTTCTATTATTCATTATAGGCCTTGAATTGACATTTGAACGCCTGATCGCTATGCGTATTCATGTATTTGGGTTCGGTTCTCTTCAAGTTATAGTTACCATGGTAGCAATATGGTGCATCGCTCTTGCTTTCGGAGTGAATACGAATATAGCAACAGTTATTGGTGGTGGGCTTGCGCTATCCTCAACAGCAATAGTGTTGCAGGTTCTGCAAGAAAAAGGTTCTCAAGCAAGTCAGGTTGGTAGATTGTCGATAGCAGTGCTATTAATGCAAGATTTTGCAGTGGTACCATTAATAGTATTGGTACCTTTACTTACTGGCAATTCTGAGCACAGCCTGATAAGCTCATTGGCAGGTTCATTGGTGCAAGCAGCTATTGCATTAGTGCTGATATTTATAACTGGTAGATTATTGCTTAGACCTTTATTTTCGGTTATTGCTAAAATGGAAAGTAATGAGGTCTTTATATCAACAACGCTTTTAATAGTATTAGGAGCAGCGTTTATTACTGAGCAATTTCATTTATCGTTGGCATTAGGTGCATTTGTTGCTGGATTGTTAGTTGCAGAAACAGAATATAGACACTCAGTGGAACATGCGGTATTACCATTTAAAGATTTGTTTCTTGGCTTATTTTTCATGACTGTTGGTATGTCCATCAATACCGAACTTTTACTCAATAAGTTACCACTAATTACTTTATTATCGGTTATCCTTATCGTTTTAAAAACATCTATCATATATATATTGTGTAGATTTTTTGGGTTTAAGAGTGCACCTGCTATACAAGCTGGGTTACTGCTTTCACAAGGCGGTGAATTTGCGTTTATTTTATTTCGCTTAGCAAGTGAACTAAATGTACTGCCAAGTGAAATCGCCCAAGTACTTATGATGGTAACTACAGTAACCATGGCTTTCACTCCTCTTTTATCGGGGCTTGGAGATTGGATAGCAAACTCATTTAGCACTGAGAAAACAATATTAGATGATGAAGCTGTTGAAACAGATACACAAGATCTTTATAACCATGTAATAGTTGCTGGATTTGGTAGAGTGGGATATATGGTAACAAAAATGCTTACTGCAGAGCATTTAAGTTACGTTGTTGTAGATATTCAATCGAAAATAGTCAAAGAAGGAAAAAGTGATAGTTTTCCTATATATCTTGGAGATGTTACAAGATGTGAAATTTTAAAATCGGTAGGAATAGAAAGAGCTCAAGCTCTCGTTATTTCAATAAAGAATGAAGTTACTATAAAAAAAGTTGTTTCTTTAGTTGCTGCAAATTTTCCGCATGTAAATATTGTAATACGCTTACCAGATCTGAGTAATGTGGAGGTTTATAGAGATCTAGGAGCTAGTAAAATTATTCCTGAAACATCTGAGATGGGATTGCAGCTAGGTGGAGCTGCACTGAGCCTCAGTGGTATTAGCGAAAGTGGAGTTACGTCTTTAAAAAGTAGATTCAGAAAAGGCAATTACAGTATGTTAAAAGACCTTGGTAGTGATAAAGATGAATAACTACTTCTTTAATTTTATGTACAGAAAGCTTCAAGCTTTATTGAGGTTTTGCCTATAGTAAATTACGCACATAATCAACCAAGTTAAGGAAAGTGCAAACCAAGTGATTGCATACTCCAAATGCTTCATTGGCTGTATAGCTACTTTGCTGCCAAAATTGTTCGGCCACAATATACACTTCTCTAGCTTAATACCTAACTCATTGGAAATTTCCTCTGTACTCAGGGTAAACCATGTATTCGAAGCAGTATCGTTCTTGATAAACCAATTTTTGCTTTTATTGCTATCGCAATATAAAGTTCCATCTGCAACTACTTTTTCAATTTTTACTTTTTTCTCCTTTTTTTCTCTGACTATTCCTTTATTCACCAATATGTAACGTCCAGTGGTGAGCAACATAGGAGACAGCACGTGATAGCCGTGTTGCCCTGCAAAAACATATAGTTCTATGTCACTTAGAATCCCATCAATCTTGACATGCCCATAGTTAAATTTTTCAAGGTCGTTATTGGGCAATAGATGAACCACTGGAAGACTCATACTTTTAATAATATTATTCTTCCAGTTCAATCTGAACATTTGCCATAACCCTAATAAAAAAAGAAGTGAGCAAGGTATAATTAAAATAAATACTATCTTTTTTAACACTCTATATTTGTGTTCTTAAATAGTTTTCAACACCCATTAGTTCAATAAGATCAATCTGTTTTTCAATCCAATGGAAGTGCTCTTCTTCATTTTTTAACATCTCTTCTAATAACATTACACTAACAAAATCCTTTTCTTTCTCAGCGATAGAAATCGTTTCTTTGATATCCTTAATACCTTTTCCCTCTAATTTCAAATTAGCTTCTAAGATTTTCCGTATTGTGTCTTTTGTAAACTTTCCATCATACTTTGATATTTCGTTTGTATCCTGAAAATTTGGAACTCCTTTAAATAACAAAATTCTTTCTGCCAACTTGTTTGCATGTTCAAGTTCTTCGTTAAGCTCATTTTTTACTTTTTCTGCAAGTCTATTAATTCCATTGTTTTTGAGAATCGCAAAATGCAAAAGATACTGGCGTACAGAAGTCAGCTCATTGGTCAATAATTTGTTCAAATGTTTTACTATCTCTTCATTCATAATCTTCCCTTAGTTCAATTCATCAGCATAATTTATATGATAACGATGATTATAGCAACTCATTTAATAGTTCCTTTGATAACAACCGTATTAAGTAGCATGTCGTGGTATGTCTGTTTCTTTTTAGAAAAACAAGCAACTAGATACCAATAGAGGGTGAGCAGCACTATCATTACTTTCAATGCACTCAAGACATTCACTAATACTTCCTGATCTTGCAAAAATTCAGTAAGGATAACTGCTACACTGTTTAACAAAGGAAGAAAAAACTGGGAAGTGCTTCTGTCAAACGCTAAATTCAAGTCTATTTTAGAATTATCTAAATTGATAGTATATATATTCAGTAACTGTTGGCCGGGAGTTGCTTGGGCCTTTGAAGATATAAAATATGTGAAGTAACTACAATTTACACACATGTATGATAGATGTAAGATCAACGGAGAATCCTCTAATAGCAGTATAATTAATAAAGTTGGAATTAATAAAATTGCTACATCTATTAAATATGCGCAAAAGCGTCTTGTTATACTGGCAATCTCTGTAACAGCGGTCATTACCTATCTTCTAAATACTTTATTATAAAATCTGTAAGTTTATCAAAATGTTGAAAACATAACAAATCTTCATAACCGCTTATTGATTGACCGTATATAATAGGTAAACAATTGGCATTTTGTGCACACAGAACATCTGTGATGCTATCACCAACGAAAAACACATTTTCTCTATTTATAGGCAACGTACTTTCTTCTAATGCGAATAACAGTGGGGTTGCAGATGGTTTATCTTCTGCAGTATCGCATGACCCAACCACTCTTTCAAAGTAAGAATCTAGTTTAAAATAGGTAACTTCTTCACGTAAATTAGTATTTTTCTTATTACTTACTATTGCTAGATAAATATTGTGGCTTTTCAGTGTCTGCAACATTTCCTCTACTCCTTGATTCAGAGCAATGTTTTGTAATAGTGCATCGTCTAAATATTGTTGATATATCTGGTTCGCTTTTTCCCACTGATCGCCAAACAAATTGACCATATAGCTCTTTCTCGACTCATGGGAATTTCTATCAGCAGCTTTATTACTATACCACATTGAGTTTATGGTATGCTTAATAGCATTAAAAATGTTATCTTGAGTGTCAACTAAGGTATTATCCCAATCGAATACTACTGCTAATGGGCTATTTTTCATTTCTTAGAACCTGTACATGATCTCAAGAAAGGAATAAACTAAGAGATAATATATATAAGTTAGGATATATGAGGAGTTTATACCCAAGTGATATAAGTCGGGAAAGATTTGAGATTATGTTACCAGATCTAGAGTCCTGTAGAAAAAAAACAAAACCAAGAAAACTTGATTTGTATGATGTATTTTGTGGAGTGTTATACGTTCTGAAAAGCGGTTGTCAGTGGAGAATGCTACCAAAAGAGTTTCCAAAATGGCGCAATTGTTACGACTATTTTAAGAAGTGGAGTGAAAAACCAGATGCAGATAAAGAAAGTGTTCTGGAGCTGGTGTTAAAAAAAAATAGTTGGCGTGGTCCGACAAAACAATGGTCGGAAAGAAAAAACCAGCTTCTGCATAATTGATGCACAGAGTGTAAAAAATGCAGATACTGCTGAAGAAAAAGGCTATGATGCAGGCAAAAAGATTTCAGGAATAAAACGCCATATTGCAGTAGATACGCAAGGTTTGCCCCATGCAATTTATATAACAACAGCAGAGATAACTGACCGTAGCAGTGCTGTGAGAATGGTCGAAAATGCAAAAGAAAACCTCTCGGGAGTTAAAAATGTACTGGTTGATGCAGGCTATACTGGAGAGAATTTTGCAACTCAAATAAAAACGATTATTGGTGCAACCGTTGAAGTGATAAAAAGAAATGAATTACATTCCTTTGTTGTATTGCCCAAAAGATGGGTTGTGGAGCGATCTTTTGCTTGGTTAGAAAAATGTAGAAGATTGTGGAAAAATTGTGAGCGAAAACTCAATACTAGCCTACAAATGGTCGTTCTGGCTTTCACTGCCTTACTTCTGAAAAGATTATGAACAGGCTCTAAGTAGTCTGGGCACTGGGATGACAGGCTAGCCTGACAACCTTCGTCCCGCTACGTGTTAGCGGCTAAGAGATACCGCGAATGAATCGCGGTATGACGTAGATTGCTGTCATTCCAGTGCTCCTTTTTTGTCATCCAAGTAGCCTCCTATGGTGTCATCCCAGTGCCCAGACACTGGGATCCAGTTGAGCTATTTCAACAAAAATACTGCATTTTGAGATGAACGTTTATTTTCACCAGATTATTTACAAGTATAACAATTATAGCTCTTTTCATAGAAGTCCGGATGTGATAAGGTAAGGATAGACGATGATAAGGAGGTTGAGTGCCAGCAGCATATAGTTATGACTTAAGGAAAAAAGCAATGGAAGCGCTAGAGGAGGGAGGAAGCAGAGAAACAGTGGCAGCAAGATTTAAAATTGGACGAACTACTTTATGGGAGTGGCAGCAAAGAAGAAAAGAAACAGGAGACTTTCAATCAAAAAAACTTGGAAATGGAGGTTACAATCACAAAATCACCGACTGGGATGCCTTTGCTAAATTTGCCAGAGAAAACGGAGGAAAGACTCTGTCGGAAATGGCTAAACTTTGGGGCAACGTTAGTATCCAAACGATCCACCGAGCTCTCAGAAAAATTGGATTTACGCGCAAAAAAAGACATATGGATACAAGGAAAGAAATGAAGAAAAACGTGCTGAATTCTTAAAAATTATAGCAACAAAAGAACCAGAAAACTTAGTTTATATAGATGGGTCTGGCATTGATAACACAGAGGACTATCCATATGGGTATTGCCAGAAAGGACGGCGGTTTTATGGCCTAAAATCTGGAAAGAAAACTCAACGAATCAGTATGGTTGCAGCCTTAAGTAGAAGAAAGATAGTTGCTCCATTAACCTTTGAAGGCCACTGTAATATGGATGTTTTTAATGGATGGTTTGAGCAATTTTTGACACCGATCTTGGAACCTGGACAGACTGTCATTCTTGACAATGCTACTTTTCATAAGTCTGGTAAGATTATCGAGCTTGCTAGAGGAGTTGGTGCAGAAATTTTGTATCTGCCGCCGTATTCTCCAGATTTCAACAAAATTGAGCATCATTGGTTTGCTATAAAAAACAGAGCTAGGAAAAACATTCCTCTATTCGAATCCTTTCGTCGTGCTGTTGATTCTGCCTTCCTATGACCTGTTCGGACTATTATGAGAAATGCTATAAAGTCTGGATTCCAGTGTCAAGCACTGGAATGACACCGTCTTGGATGGAAACCAGTGTCGGCTACTCGGATGACATCATAGGGGCGTTGGGATGACACCCTGACAACCGTCATCCCGCTACGTGTTAGCGGGATCTGGAGATACCGCGGCGGTATAATGAAGCTTGAAAGCGGATCACCTTTCACGACCTGTGTTTACTTCATTCACTTTAGGAGTATTAACAGGCGTTATTGCTGGGTTCTCAAGCTTTGTTGCCTGCTTCAAACCCTCGCTTACACTTTTGTCCTTTAAAATTTCATCAAGCTGCTTACTCTTTTGTTGCTCTTCGTTATTTGACGTATCTCTTTGAGCATCTTCTTTCATGCCACGAGCATTCTCTACATCCTTTTCACCTTCACCTAAAAGTTTTTCTAATATTTTCTTAACAAAGCGCTTCAGAAGACTCAAAAATCCTTTTTCTTTTTGATTTTCTTGTGGTTGAGGTGTGTTATCTTTTTTGTCCAGCTCAGTATTGAGCTTCTCTTTTACAGAACTTTTGCTCACTGAGGGATTAACGGTTTGTGAATCGTGCTCTGATGGCTGTGTATCTGTTTGTACAGAAGCTTCAGTAGTCTTTTTTTGTATATTATGTTCAAGGTCTTTAACTGCTGTTGTAGTTTTTCTCGGAGTGTCTTGGAGTTTTTTGTCACTTTTTGGCTCTGCAACTTTTTCACTTGTGAAGATGCCCTTCCCTTTATATTGTTGGTCAAGCTCAGCAATTCTTTCAAAATCTTGACGTACTTTTTCATCTGCACGTCCTTTTTGACTTTCAAATTTCTGACTCAATTCTGCAACATTTTTCATTTTGTTCTCAAGCTCCTTACTTTTCACAGCTTTTAGAGCCTCTGTTCCTTTTGCGATATAATTAACCTTCTCTTCTAATGAGGTACCTTCTGGAAAAGCACCTGGAGAACGTTCAAAAACATCTTTAAACTTTTTTTCAACACTTTCTTTAGATGTCTGGGCCATACCTGTTACCTATTAAAACATATCATATAACCAGTATATTAGCTAATTATATAAAAAACAGTTAACATAACTTGTGGTAAAAAGTGTTTATCAAGGGCGTCCTATTTATATCTTTTTCATTAAAATGCTATTTACTTATTAAGTTAAAATGTATAATTATATAAGAACCTGTACATGATCTCAAGAAAGGAATAAACTAAGAGATAATATATATAAGTTAGGATATATGAGGAGTTTATACCCAAGTGATATAAGTCGGGAAAGATTTGAGATTATGTTACCAGATCTAGAGTCCTGTAGAAAAAAAACAAAACCAAGGAAACTTGATTTGTATGATGTATTTTGTGGAGTGTTATACGTTCTGAAAAGCGGTTGTCAGTGGAGAATGCTACCAAAAGAGTTTCCAAAATGGCGCAATTGTTACGACTATTTTAAGAAGTGGAGTGAAAAACCAGATGCAGATAAAGAAAGTGTTCTGGAGCTGGTGTTAAAAAAAAATAGTTGGCGTGGTCCGACAAAACAATGGTCGGAAAGAAAAAACCAGCTTCTGCATAATTGATGCACAGAGTGTAAAAAATGCAGATACTGCTGAAGAAAAAGGCTATGATGCAGGCAAAAAGATTTCAGGAATAAAACGCCATATTGCAGTAGATACGCAAGGTTTGCCCCATGCAATTTATATAACAACAGCAGAGATAACTGACCGTAGCAGTGCTGTGAGAATGGTCGAAAATGCAAAAGAAAACCTCTCGGGAGTTAAAAATGTACTGGTTGATGCAGGCTATACTGGAGAGAATTTTGCAACTCAAATAAAAACGATTATTGGTGCAACCGTTGAAGTGATAAAAAGAAATGAATTACATTCCTTTGTTGTATTGCCCAAAAGATGGGTTGTGGAGCGATCTTTTGCTTGGTTAGAAAAATGTAGAAGATTGTGGAAAAATTGTGAGCGAAAACTCAATACTAGCCTACAAATGGTCGTTCTGGCTTTCACTGCCTTACTTCTGAAAAGATTATGAACAGGCTCTAAGAACCTGTACATGATCTCAAGAAAGGAATAAACTAAGAGATAATATATATAAGTTAGGATATATGAGGAGTTTATACCCAAGTGATATAAGTCGGGAAAGATTTGAGATTATGTTACCAGATCTAGAGTCCTGTAGAAAAAAAACAAAACCAAGGAAACTTGATTTGTATGATGTATTTTGTGGAGTGTTATACGTTCTGAAAAGCGGTTGTCAGTGGAGAATGCTACCAAAAGAGTTTCCAAAATGGCGCAATTGTTACGACTATTTTAAGAAGTGGAGTGAAAAACCAGATGCAGATAAAGAAAGTGTTCTGGAGCTGGTGTTAAAAAAAAATAGTTGGCGTGGTCCGACAAAACAATGGTCGGAAAGAAAAAACCAGCTTCTGCATAATTGATGCACAGAGTGTAAAAAATGCAGATACTGCTGAAGAAAAAGGCTATGATGCAGGCAAAAAGATTTCAGGAATAAAACGCCATATTGCAGTAGATACGCAAGGTTTGCCCCATGCAATTTATATAACAACAGCAGAGATAACTGACCGTAGCAGTGCTGTGAGAATGGTCGAAAATGCAAAAGAAAACCTCTCGGGAGTTAAAAATGTACTGGTTGATGCAGGCTATACTGGAGAGAATTTTGCAACTCAAATAAAAACGATTATTGGTGCAACCGTTGAAGTGATAAAAAGAAATGAATTACATTCCTTTGTTGTATTGCCCAAAAGATGGGTTGTGGAGCGATCTTTTGCTTGGTTAGAAAAATGTAGAAGATTGTGGAAAAATTGTGAGCGAAAACTCAATACTAGCCTACAAATGGTCGTTCTGGCTTTCACTGCCTTACTTCTGAAAAGATTATGAACAGGCTCTTATAAATATGCTCCCAACTAATCAAGAGCACTTGCTTAAAATCAGTTCTAAAAACAGCAAGAGAGAGCTTTTTTGATTGACTGGTATAATGATTATGGTATAATAAACCAAAAGTTTAAGGAATAAAGTAATGGATTATATAAATGATGCTGCCGGTAGCTACACTGCCGTTCATGATTTTTTTCAAAACAATGGTGTTGGAGATTACAAAGTTCAATGCAGTTATGGTGGGGTACCGTATGCTACTGATGAGTACGTGCATTCTGGCGATAAATTTTGGAGTAATAATTTCATAGACTCACATTTTGGAAGGGAAATAAAAATGTATCCTCAAAGTGAACTTTTAGCTAAAGAATATGCTGGAAATACGCTGCCAGTTTCAATATCACTAGATAAGGATTTAATAAAAATGAAGGAATGTCAGAAAAAAACGAAATTTGTGGAACTAGAAAGGGAGTCAGGCAATTTAGTGTATGATAAGCAAAAGCATGTAAAGTGTTACACAACAAAGCTATCATATGATGATGTGCATATTTACAATAACGATAAAGTTTCAACATTTAGCATAAAATACGACGTGCCAAATGATCCGAAATACAGTTTAAATATAACATTTACAAAGGTTAATGATAATAAACCAGGATTTTGGCAAAAATTTAAAAACATGTTTTAACATGACCATTCACTGGTTTTTACTCAATCAACCAACAACAGTTATAGCATTTCTCATAATAGTCCGAACATGTCATAGGAAGGCAGAATCAACAGCACGACGAAAGGATTCGAATAGAGGAATGTTTTTCCTAGCTCTGTTTTTTATAGCAAACCAATGATGCTCAATTTTGTTGAAATCTGGAGAATACGGCGGCAGATACAAAATTTCTGCACCAACTCCTCTAGCAAGCTCGATAATCTTACCAGACTTATGAAAAGTAGCATTGTCAAGAATGACAGTCTGTCCAGGTTCCAAGATCGGTGTCAAAAATTGCTCAAACCATCCATTAAAAACATCCATATTACAGTGGCCTTCAAAGGTTAATGGAGCAACTATCTTTCTTCTACTTAAGGCTGCAACCATACTGATTCGTTGAGTTTTCTTCCCAGATTTTAGGCCATAAAACCGCTGTCCTTTCTGGCAATACCCATATGGATAGTCCTCTGTGTTATCAATGCCAGACTCATCTATATAAACTAAGTTTTCTGGTTCTTTTGTTGCTATAATTTTTAAGAATTCAGCACGTTTTTCTTCGTTTCTTTCCTTGTATCCATATGTCTTTTTTTGCGCGTAAATCCAATTTTTCTGAGAGCTCGGTGGATCGTTTGGATACTAACGTTGCCCCAAAGTTTAGCCATTTCCGACAGAGTCTTTCCTCCGTTTTCTCTGGCAAATTTAGCAAAGGCATCCCAGTCGGTGATTTTGTGATTGTAACCTCCATTTCCAAGTTTTTTTGATTGAAAGTCTCCTGTTTCTTTTCTTCTTTGCTGCCACTCCCATAAAGTAGTTCGTCCAATTTTAAATCTTGCTGCCACTGTTTCTCTGCTTCCTCCCTCCTCTAGCGCTTCCATTGCTTTTTTCCTTAAGTCATAACTATATGCTGCTGGCACTCAACCTCCTTATCATCGTCTATCCTTATCTTATCACATCCGGACTTCTATGAAAAGAGCTATAACTCTTCCTCCCTTTGTCTTTCTGCTTCTCTTTCTCTTGCCAATCTTTCTGCTTCTTCATCAGCTTTCTTCTGCAGTTGTGAGAATACATTTTGTAATATATCTTGTGTGGTTAAGCTATTTGTGTTGCTTAAAAAACTATCTAACACATTTGATGCAATTGGTGACAATTCACCGTGATCATCAAATACTTTTTCCTTTGCCTTATCATAGTGATTTGGGTTATAGATTGCATACAGAGGATAAAAACCATAATCTGCAATTGACGCTCCGTCAGATGATAGTTCCATTGAGAACCCGTTATGATTGAGTGGAAGATTAGAGGTTAAATATCTACCGTTATCATCCCTAACGTATAGCTCACTTCTACCATTGTGCTCACTATATTTGTTGTAGTAGATATAAAAATTCTCATGGTTAAGATTGAAGTGATCATCTAGATTATCGAATTGAATTGTACTGCCAAGCTTCTCGCGCAAAAAATTTTTACTTTCATCTGTAAGCTTTATACGTGCAGAAAAGTAGTATCGATCTATAGGTTCGCCTTTTTCTATCTCAAAGTTCAAAGTAATCTTGTCGTTGACCATTGGTAGCCTCCAAACATTATGTAAATCTATTCATTATTTTATTTATCAATCATACGGTCTGTACTATGAAAAATGTATTAAATGTTAAGATTTTCTCTGTACCGATTCATCTATATTGCCAAGCTTAATAAAGTTACAAGCTCTTTAAAACAATGCTAAACTTAATCACTATGGCAAGAACAGTTGACGTATTACTACCACTTCCAATTGATCAGTTATTTTCATATGCAATTGAGGAAAATACTGAGATTTTACTTGGAGATTACGTAGTGGTGCCATTTGGCAAAAAACGCTTAATCGGAATAGTTTGGAAATACAGCGATAAAAGTAACCGAGAATTAAAATTTATTGAGCAAAAAATCGATTTACCAAATATTAGACCAAAATTGATTGCATTTGCAGAGTGGGTTGCACAATACAACTTAATACCTATTGGTATGCTTGCCAAAGTGATAATGGGAGGAGTGTTAAAAGTAAATCACATAGATAAATTGGTTTGTGTTGAACAAAAGCAGGAAACAAGTGAAATAAGTTGCCAATTAAGCCCTGAACAGCAGATAGCTAGTGATAAAATAATAAGCAATTTGAACGAGTATTCAGTGACTTTGCTTGACGGTGAGACAGGATCTGGAAAAACGGAAGTTTACTTATCCGCAGTTGCAAAATTGGTAGAGACTGTAAACAGTGCACAAATTTTAATCCTCTTGCCTGAAATTGTTTTAACTTCACAATTGGTAAATCGTGTTCGCGGTCAGATATCAAAAAACTTAGTTGAATGGCACTCAGGACTCACTCCAAAAACTCGCCGAAATAATTGGCTCAATATAGCAAGTGGAAATGCGCAGATAATTATTGGTGCACGATCAGCACTTTTTTTGCCTTATAAAAACCTAAAATTGATTATCGTTGATGAAGAGCACGACTCATCTTTTAAACAAGAACAGGGAATTATATATAATGCTCGAGATATGGCGATAATCTTAGCTAAATTTGAAAATATTCCAATAATTTTATCATCAGCTACTCCACTGCTTGAAACGATTCATCATGTTAAAAGCGGGAATTACAATCATGTAAAGCTAACTAAGCGATTCGGTGGTGCAGAATTGCCACTCATTAAAGTAGTGGATATGAGGAACAACAAGCAATGGATCTCCTCTGAGCTTTTTGAAAGCATCAAACAAACCATAGAGAAAAAACAGCAGGTTATGCTTTTTCTAAACCGCAGAGGGTATGCACAACTGGCAATTTGTAAAAAGTGTGGATATAAAATTTCCTGCTTAAATTGTGCTGTTTGGCTTACATATCACAAGAAAAAAAATGCTCTTTTGTGCCATCATTGCTCTTATCAATTAAAACTTCCAGAAAAATGCTCTAATTGCCAAAGTGAACAGCCATTGTCCCTCTACGGCATAGGAATTGAAAGGTTACTTGAAGAAATGGTAAAATTAATACCAAACGCAAAAACTGCGATGATAAGCAGCGATCAGAAGTCGGTTAGTAACGTAATTGACTTGATATTGAAAGAAGAGATGAACATTATAATCGGCACACAAATAATTGCTAAAGGGCACAATTTTCCCAAATTAACTTTGGTTGGAGTAATGAATGCAGATTTGAGCCTCGAAAATTCTGATTTAAGAGCAGCGGAAAAGACGTATCAATTATTGCACCAAGTTGCAGGCAGATCAGGAAGGTTTAATGAAAAAGGAATGGTAATAGTGCAAACCAATAACCCTGAAAGTTCAATAATAAAAGCATTGCTGCATCAAAAAAGAGACTCATTTTATGAAATCGAACTTGAGTCAAGACGCGAAGCCAAAATGCCACCATTTAGCAGATTAATAGCGCTTATAATTTGTGGTAAGAATCAGATTGCGACACAAAAAGCAGCGAATGAAATAGTAAAATCTCTTTTCTGTCATTCAAGTAGCTCAACTACTTGTATCCAGGAAAAAAATGTAGGTGTAGACAAAAAGGAATTTGAAATTCTTGGCCCATCACCAGCAGCGATAAATTTTTTAAATAATAAGTATCGGTATAGGGTATTATTAAAAATACACAATAAGCACAGTCTATCCATACAAAAAAAGCTGAAATATTGGATTAAAAATTGTAACTTGAATTCGAGTATTGCAGTGATAATAGATGTTGATCCTGTGAGTTTTTTTTAACGAGTTCCGTTAAGCCTTCTTGCCAATTACCACAACATTCTCACTGGGAAAAAAATAATCAGGTACAACCATATTTTTTGGTGCGGGACCCCCAATTACTCGGCCTGATGTGTCATAATATGAACCGTGGCAAGGACAGAACCAACCATTACCATCTCTTGTAGCGTGGTCAACCGGTACACACCCAAGATGTGTACATATTCCGATCATGATTAACCATTCATCTTTTCCTTCACGTACTCTTTGCTCATCTGACTCAGGGTCCCTCAAGCTCTTTACATTCACAGCTCTTGCAACCTCAATTTCTTGCTTTGTGCGTCTACGAATGAATACTGGTTTACCTTGCCACTTTACTTTTAATCCGTGTCCTTCCTGAATTCCAGACAAATTCACCTCCACTGTGGAAGTTGCTAGAACTTCAGCAGAAGGATTCATAGACTTAACAAGTGGCCAAAGTCCACTTGCAGCTCCTATACCTGCCATAGCGCATGTAGTTAATGTTATAAAATCTCTCCTACCCTTATTTTTAGTAAGATCTTTAACAGGAGGTGTTTTTTTATCCTCTTTGTCTACCAGTGGTTTTTTATTTTTAGTTAATTTTTTGTCCATTGATCTTTACTTAGCCATAAGTATATATTTTAATTTAAATACTGCGTATTAATCAACAAAAACTTGCGCTTTTTGTTTAACCTATACTACGGTTAAGAAGCGATAGAGTTTTCAACTTCAAAAATACTATCTTCAGTGGAATCAGGATCTTCAATTTTCGCTACTGACACCACTTTTTCTCTACTTTCTGTTTTAAACAGAGTGACTCCTTGAGTGCTGCGTCCTGCAATTCTAATCTCATTGACCGAAATGCGAATTAACTTTCCTTTATCTGTAATAAGCATTATATTATCACCCTGCTCAACTGGAAAACTAGCAACAACATTACCGTTTCTGCTAGTAGTAAGAATATTGGTGATACCAACACCACCCCTGTTAGTTACTCTATACTCATACGCAGAAGTTCTTTTACCAAAGCCATTTTCGGTAATAGTTAATATAAACTCCTCATTCACTGCAAGTTTTAAGAATAATTCGTTATCTATTCCTAAATCATTCAAAGTCTTTTCCAATTTAGAATCAATGGAGTTATTAATTGCAGTCCCCAGTCTTTTTGCAAGTGGAACTTTTAAGTAAAGTTCTTTTGTTTCTGTTGCTACACCTATCCCATTTAATATGGTCATGGATATCACGCTGTCACTCTTTACAAGTTTGATACCTCTTACGCCATCTGAATTGCGACTCTTAAATTGACGCACATCACTTACAACAAATCTGATGCTTTTTCCAAGCGTTGTTGAAAGTAAAACATGATCAATTTCATTGCATACCTTAACCGATACTAATTTGTCTCCTTCATCGAGCTTTATTGCTATTTTTCCATTGCTTGGAATATAGTGAAAGTCCGCTAAGGAGTTACGCCTTATGTTTCCATAGGCAGTAGCAAAAACTATGTTTTGATTTTCATCGCTCTCACTTGGCAACGGCATTATATTAGTTATAGTTTCACCATCGCTAAGCGGAAATATGTTAACAAGCGCTCTTCCACGTGCAGTTGGTTCTGCAAGAGGCAACTTATAAACCTTTAATCTATAGACTCGGCCAATATTAGAAAAGAATAAGAGGCTAGTGTGGGTATTTCCAACAAACAATTTTGTGGTTACATCCTCTTCTTTTAATCCTTGTCCTAGCTTTCCTTTTCCACCACGACGCTGAGTTCTATAATGAGAAAGCTTCACACGCTTGATATAACCATTCATAGTTACGGTTATCACCATATCCTCTTGTGGAATTAGATCTTCAGCTTCAATGTCCGTATCTGATTCCTCTATTGCAGTTTTTCGTGGTACGGCAAATCTGTTCTTTATTTCTTGTAAATTATTTTTTACTTCCTTCATCAACTTCTCTTCTGAGCCAAGAAAAGCGATATATTCTTTTATCAGGTTGATCATTGAACTTAGCTCAGCTTCTAATTTGTCTTTTTCAAGGCCTGTTAAACGCTGCAGTTTCATATCAAGGATAGCCTTAATTTGTAGCTCAGTTAATCTATACACTCCATCTTTCAAAAAGCTTGCGCTATCTGAAATTAACTCAATAATAGTGTTGATTTCATTCGAGGTTTTCCATTCTTTATTTAAAAGTTCTCTACTTGCTTCCGCAGGATCTTTTGCACCGCGGATGATTTTTATCACTTCATCTATGCTGAGAACCGCAATGTAGAGCCCTATATATATATGAGCTTTTTCTCTCGTTTTTCTTAGACGAAATTCTGTTCTTCGAATTAGTACTTCTTTTCTAAAATCAACAAAAGCAGCTATGATTTCTTTTAATGACATCAAAGCAGGCCTGTTGTTGTTGAGGACTAAAGTGTTAACACTAAAACTACTTTTTAGTGGAGTTAGTCCCAATACTTGATTAAGTATAAAACTTGCTTCAGCATTTCTTCTGAGGTCAATTACTACTCTAATACCAGACTTATCGGACTCATCCCTAATTTCTGTTATACCATCAATTCTTTTTTCTTTTACAAGCTCACCTATCTTCTCAATTAATTTTACTTTATTTACCTGGTAAGGTATTTCATCAATCACTATTGCTTGCCTATCTTGTGGCAGGTCTTCTATGTGAGTCTTGCCTTGCACAGCAATTGATCCACGACCAGTTGCAAATGCTGATCTTATTCCAGACCTTCCAAGAATCGTTCCCCCAGTTGGGAAATCCGGCCCTGGCATCACTTCAAGTAACTCATCCAAAGTAACTTCAGGATTATCTACATATAATATACAAGCATCTATTATTTCTCCAAGATTATGAGAAGGAATATTGGTTGCCATACCAACTGCAACACCACTTGCACCATTTACCAATAGATTCGGAAACTCTGCAGGCAGCACAACAGGCTCTGTTTCATTTCCATCGTAGTTTGGCCTAAAATCAACTGTATCTTCATCAATATCATTCAGTAAAAAGTGCGACACTTTTTGAAGTCTTGCTTCTGTATATCGCATTGAAGCTGGTGGATCTCCATCTATCGAACCAAAGTTACCTTGCCCATCAACAAGTGGTAAAAGAAGAGAGAAATCTTGGGCCATCCTGACCAAGGAATCGTAAATAGCTGCATCACCATGTGGGTGATATTTCCCCATTACGTCCCCAACTATACGAGCCGCTTTTTTATATGGCTTACCGGCATCGAATCCAGCTCTTGACATTGCATATAATATGCGCCTATGAACAGGTTTAAATCCATCCCGCACGTCAGGTATAGCCCGGCTTATGATAACGCTCATTGCGTAGGAAAGATAAGAATCTTCCAGCTCTTTTACTATTGAGATTGGTACTATATTATCCTGCATTTTCTATACTTTAATTGAAGTAATTAATAATACTAACATTCAGTTAAGCAAATGGGCAATGACAGACTTGAACTGCCGACCTCCTCGGTGTAAACGAGATGCTCTACCAGCTGAGCTAATTGCCCCTTTAGACCTAATTCTATAGCTCAATATTATTATTGTAAACAAAAATAGCAATAAATTGTATCCTTTCAGCAGAGTGGCAAAATAGGTAGACAAGGTGATCTAAAAAGATAATTATAGAGTAAATGTGAGGTAAGTCCTTACAATAAATGGTGTCATCCAAGTAGCCGACACTGGGATCCAGCTTTTTCATAATCATTAAAACGTTGTATTTTAACATAAAACAGCTATTTTTATGCTCGCCAACTTAATAAAATTCCTGGATCCCAGTGGGCTTTGTTGCATCGCTACTTATGAAAGGCTAACTATAGTTAGGATTATAAGCAACCTATTGAAAATCTTGTTTTTTTGCAATCAATCTGATCAAATTTAAGAATAGTAATTTGTTATTTATATTAATAAATTTAATTCTATTGAAAATAGCTAAAGCATTGAAATTCTTGAATTTTAGCCGGATTAGTGAGCGGTAGTGAAATTTCTTTTACTCAAATTTAGGTATCCACTGACCGTTCTTGTTATAAATACCAGAATAATAAGCTACTGATATTCTCCACCTTTTTTATCTTTAATCCATCATAGCTAGCGATGCAACAAAGCCATCCCAGTGCCAAGCACTGGGATCTGATGGGCCAAAATCACAATGTTCGTACAGTTATGCATTTGTTGTGCAAATTACCTTTGCAAACAAATGTTCGTACAACTGTGTGTCACACACTTTGCTTCAATATTTGCACATTAGCCACTCCCTTGAACAGATACGATAAATTAGATTTAGGTAAGCTATAAGCTTTTATGAAATCTTTGAGTGCGTGCTGTGAAGTTTTATAAATTTTAGTCTTGCTGTCACTTTGTATAAAGGTATTTTTTCACTCACATCTTTCGAAGTTGTAGCCATGTTCAACAACTTTAAGTAGAATATTGTAGCATTTTGAAAATCTGAAAGTTTATCTAGAATAACAGCTAGATTATAGGTATAAAAAATATTATTTTCATCAAGAGAAATAGCAGTTGTCATATACTCTTTACCTTTTACATAATCCTCCTTTTTCATATAAATCAGACCTAAATTTGCTAATAAAGGAGCATAATTTTTATGTATATCATACAATTTTAACATTTCACTCAACGCCAGATCAGGATCATATTGTGAGATTATTGTCAGAAAATTTTTTAATATGTAAGGGTTACTAGGGTGTTCTTTTAACAGTCTTGTGTAAATCTCTACAGCTTTTTTGTATTCTTTATTAACGTAATAAATATTCCCTAGTCCAATCAAAGCATTTTTATGATAAGGAAACTTTGCGGTAATCTGATTAAGGAGAGAAATAGCTGTTTCATTATCTCCTAACTCAAAGGAATCTTTTGCTTTTTTTAAAGTAGAGTATATGTCAAAACTCTTGCCAGAATTCTGCGAAATTTTGATATTAAATTTGTCACTTTTTCTCTCAATAACATCAAGATCTTTATATTTTTTATCAGCTTTTATATGCTTGACAACATTATCGAAGGCCTTTTGTATCTCCAAATTTTCACTAGCATAGGTAACAGAAGACCTCCATAAAATCACAACGCAAATTAACATGCAGATAAACATAGGTCCTAGTGTTGCGGCATTGGCTGCAGCACGTAACCAGTAAACCTTATTTCTTTGAGCTATGCGTAACACATTACAAATTCATAAATGCTAAATTACCTATCTCATACAATAATAAAGATATTATTAATTAGCGGGACGAACATGCTGTGTAGCCTTTCAGAATGCACTTATCTTTTGTCTTCCATATTTCGCTTCATTTCCATAAAAATGCTTCAATTTATCTTAACATTTTGTCAACTACCTTTGTAGGCATGACAATTTAAAAGGGCATCTTTACATATTCCATATGGCTGCCAGTTGCACCCCTCACATGCGTAATCAAATTTCTTTAAAGACATTTTCTCTCTAATCTTTTCTACCGCTTCACTCCAGGTCAAAGTCTCGCCAATTTTAATTCCTAAAATTTCCATATGCCTTCTATCTAGCTCTAAAACTTTAGCTTGTTCGGTGCATTTACCTTGTTTAGTCTGGTTTGGGCAAGCACTACAAATACTATCAAGGTTACCAACTACTTCGATTTGAGTACTAACCACTTCACTTGCTATCTTTTTATAATTTTCTACAAAACCCTGAGAATACCCATACCCTTGAAATGCAAGGGTGCAAATGAAATGATGAGGGCGAAATTTTATCATTTTTTCAAATATTGCAAAGCTGCTACAAGTAGAAAAATTTTTACCAAACCAGGAAGGATAAATGGTAAAACACCCACCATTATTGCTTGTTCTAGACCCAAGTAAACAGCAAGCCAACTGGCACCACATATAAAAATCATAGCTGTGCCAACTATACAACTAAAAGAATTGCGCGCGAGTAATTCACATCTAAGGCTTAAGAGTTCATTTACTTCGCCCATCATTATGACAGCAACTAAACAGCCAATTAAATATCCACCTGTTGGTCCAAGAAGAGCGTGATAACCACCAGAAAAATTTGCAAGAACAGGCAATCCTGCTGCACCAAGTGATAGATATGTAAGCACAGAATAGAATGCTGTTCTGCGGTTAAATTTAAGCCCAATAAGCATTACTCCTAAAGTTTGCAATGTGATAGGCACAGGCTGCAATGGTATGCTTATTTGAGCCATCAAGAATAAAAGTAAAACGCAAGACAATATTTCAGCCAGTGTTGATCTGCTGCTAGATTGTGTTACAAACATACTTTCCCAATAAAAATAACTTGTTAAATATCATATATGTGTATGAGAGGTTTTGCAATTTAAATTTTGCTTATATTGTGCTAGAATGAATTATTTATGCACTATTAAATTAAAAATGATGAGTAAACAAGATCTATTATCGTTGATGAAAGCAAGACACAGCGGACGTTCATACGATCCTACAAGAGCAATATCTCAGGAAGACATGGATATTTTAATGGAAGCTGTAAGGCTGACTCCCTCATGTTTTGGTGATGAACCCTGGAGATACGTAATATGCAACAAACAGAACAATCAAAGTGCATGGGAAAAGCTGCTAAATTGCCTTGATGAATCTAATCAAAAGTGGGCAAAAGATGCACAAATACTAATTATATCTCTAAGCGCTAGGAATTTCCGTAAACAAGGTAAAGGAGAAAATCTTTGGGCTAATCACGATACTGGTGCAGCAAATTATGCACTTATGCTACAGGCTGCAGCTATGAACTTAATGGCTCATCAAATGGGTGGATTTGATAGAGATAAAATAGCAGAAAGATTCAACATATCCGATGATTTTAATGTAATGTCAGTGATAGCGGTTGGTTACGAAGAAGAGGGCGCTGAAACAAGTAAGAAAAAAAGGAGACCAATAGAAGAAATATTTTTTTATGATGAGTGGCCAAGGTCCTGAAAATTTTATCAAAATGCACGGCACTGGTAACAACTTCGTTATCATAGACTCACGTTCAACAAACAATTTAGACTGGAACTATAGACAAATTGCTGATCAAAGCAGTTGTGATCAAGTGATAATTATAACAATGTCTAATGCTGCAGACTGCTTTATGCATATCTATAATGCTGATGGCAGTCGAGCTGAAATGTGCGGAAACGCAGCACGCTGTGTTGGATATTTGATAATGTCAGAAAAAGGTACTGAGTATATCACTATTGAGCTAACAAACAAACGCATTTTAGAGTGTTTTAAAGTGGGTGATAAATCCATAAAGGTTAACATGGGTAAACCTTTGTTAAAATGGCATAAAATTCCCTTGTCTACTGAGTGTGACACTCTTCACTTACCTATAGAGCTTGAAATGCTAAAAGATCCTGTTGCAGTAAATATTGGTAATCCTCACATAGTTTTTTTTGTTGATAACATAAGTGAAATACCATTGCGAAATTTAGGACCAAAGCTAGAAAATCACGTATTATTTCCTCAGAAAATTAATATTAGTATTGCACAAGTTGAAAAGTCTGGAGAAATAGCTTTAAGAGTTTGGGAAAGAGGTACAGGCATTACTGCATCATGCGGTAGTGCAGCCTGTGCAGCACTTGTTGCATCCACACTACGTGGATATCTGACTGCCCAACAGACTTCAGTAGGTTTACCAGGAGGTAAATTGCTAATCAAGTGGGCAAATAACGTATTCATGACCGGTGATATAGGGTTTTTGTGACCCTAATTCTAGTGATGCATTACTTCCAAAACTTTTTTACCAATCACCGCAGGAGTCTCTGCAATTGCAATTCCAGCGCTTCGCATAACTTCTAGTTTTGCACCAGCACTTCCACCACTGGAAGAGATGATTGCTCCAGCGTGTCCCATACGCCTTCCTGGAGGTGCTGTTTGACCTGCTACAAAACCAACGATTGGCTTTTTAGTTTTTTCTGTTTTCACAAAATGTGATACATCTTCTTCTTCGTTTCCACCTATTTCACCAATAACTACAATACCATGAGTATCGTCATCTTTTAAAAAGAGCTCCATACAGTCGACAAATGTCATACCATGAACTGGATCTCCCCCAATTCCGATACACGTGGATTGACCAAGACCAACAGCGGTTGTTTGTGCTACTGCCTCGTAAGTTAAAGTTCCAGAGCGAGACATAATTCCTATGTGTCCACGCTTATGGATATGGCCGGGCATAATTCCTATTTTGCACTCTTCAGGCGTAATAATTCCCGGGCAGTTGGGACCAACCAATCGACTTTTTGAATCAACAAGCGCGCGCTTAACTTTCACCATATCAAGTATAGGAATGCCCTCTGTAATACAAACTATCAATTCTATTTTTGCATCTATTGCCTCAAGTATTGCAGCAGCAGCAAATTTAGCAGGTACATATATTACCGTGGCATTCGCATCAGTTTTTTCTCTAGCTTCTGCCACAGTATTAAAAACCGGTAAATTAAGGTGAGTGCTACCACCCTTTCCAGGAGTTACACCGCCAACCATTTTCGTCCCGTAGTCAATAGCTTGCTCTGAATGAAACGTACCTTGTGCACCAGTAAAACCCTGGCATATTAATCTTGTGTCTTTATTTACTAAAACGGACATGCTTTATTTCACCTCTTTTACTATCTTTTGCGCAGCTTCATCTAGCTCATCTGCAGCAATAATATTTAATCCCGACTCTTCTAAAATTTTTTTTCCTTCTTCAAAATTAGTACCTGATAATCTAACCACTAGAGGAACTTTAATGCTCATTTCTTTTGCAGCCGCAACAATTCCACTTGCGATAATATCGCAACGCATTATACCACCAAATATGTTAACCAAAATTCCTCTTACGTTGCTATCAGACAATATGATTTTAAATGCTTCAGTTACAGTTTCTTTACTTGCTCCACCACCAACATCCAAAAAGTTAGCAGGCTCTGCTCCGTAGTATTTTATTATATCCATTGTTGCCATAGCAAGACCTGCACCGTTTACCATGCAACCAATACTGCCATCCATTTTGATGTAACTGAGCCCATACTTTGAAGCCTCTATCTCTTCTTTCACTTCTTCATCATAATCACGAAGTTCCATAATTTCTGGGTGACGATATAAAGCATTGTCATCGAAATTAATTTTCGCATCGAGCGCAATAAAATCTCCAGAGTTTGTTTCAACCAGTGGATTAATTTCAATTTGGCTCGCATCAGTTGCAATAAACGCATCATATATATTTTTTGCAACATTTGTTATTTTTTCTATTTGTTCTGGACTCAAATCAAAACTGCTGCTTAACTTGCTGCTATCAAAACTTGTAGCAGGATCAATATCAAATTTCACAATTTTTGCGGGAGAATTTTTCGCCACTTCTTCGATGTCCATTCCACCTTCTGAAGAAAATATGAATATTGGCCTGCTGAGCTTCGGGTCGATTACCAGGCTTAAGTAATACTCTTTCTTAATGCTTGAGCCTTCTTCAACATATACTTTTCTTACTTGCTGCCCGCTTGGCCCTGTTTGATGAGTAACTAAAGTCATACCAATCATATCCTTTACAAATTGTTGAGCTTCTTCAGCTGACTTTGCTAGCTTTACGCCACCGGCTTTACCTCTACCACCTGCATGAATTTGAGCTTTAACCACAAACACGTCAGATTTTAATTGGCTTACTTGAGTCTTTACTCCTTCCGCAGATATAGTGACAAAACCTTTTGGCACCGGAACATTAAATTTACACAAAATCTCTTTTGCTTGATATTCGTGAATATTCATAAAACAACCAATGATAAACTATTAAAAAATTACCAACCGTAACGCTGCCTTCTGCATTCTTGCTGGTGCCTCTTTTTTCTCGCTTCAGCTTTCTTTTTAGCTGTTTTTTCTGATTTTTTTTCATGATATTGTTTTTTCATTTTCAACCCTCTTCCTTCCTTTTGAATTGTTTTTTTCAATACTGGAAGAGCTCTGTCTACATCACCATAATGGACTGATACTTCAATCAAACTCTATACCTCCTTCGGTAATCATTTCAAAATTTATTTATAAATTAGAAAACTAACATTGTCAATTATTTTATAAACTTGAGCGTTAAAATGTAATATGCCGTAATTTACATGGCAAATGATGTCATTCCAGTGTCAGCTACTTGCTTACTGATGGAGATTGCTCTTATGTTACAGCGTTCTTACACAATCGTACTAACATCGGGGCGGAGAGATTTGAACTCCCGACCCTTTGGTCCCAAACCAAATGCGCTACCAGGCTGCGCTACGCCCCGACTTCTTCACTCAGGTTATCAATAATTCAGGCAAAATGCAAGTTCATTTGTTTATTTTAGAAAAAATATAATATAAGATTTAATATTATTTTAGAATATGTTTTTTATTAGCTCCTCTTTAGTAGCAAACTGCTTCGCAGGTGGCCTATAGAGTTTAGCGCGTGCAATACTGAATCAGATTTCTCTATGGCCCAAACCTTAGCCATATTTAAAAATCTAGCTACACCAATTGGTGAAAGTTAGTGCAGCAACCACAGCGGTATCGACTCTTAAAATTCTTTTTCCTAGACTCAATTTTTGACAAAACTTATCGGCAAGATCAAGTTCATAAGATGAAAAACCACCCTCAGGGCCAACAATAATAGCAACATTTTTTTTGCCTTTCAGCACTTTATCAGCTTTACCTGTTTCATCACATAAAACAAAATTTTTACTCTGGGAATCAGGTAACTCACAAAAGTTAATAGGAGGCAAAATCTCTGGTATACTCATCCTACCGGATTGTTCCGCAGCTTCGATTGCCTGTAATTTTGCTCTACTTAGGTTAATGTTTTTTACTACTGTACGTTCCGTTGAAATAAATTGAATGCAGGTTACTCCCATTTCAGTTGCCTGTCTTACTATGCTGTTCAAAGCAGCACTTTTTACCATGGCACAATACAGGTATAAATTTTCCTCATATTGCTGTTGTTTGGTACATTCTTTGAGTGTAACTTTTGTCAATTTACGCGATATATTAACTACTTCTCCTAACCATTCTCCATCTTTTCCATTAAAAAGAGAGAGATTATCATACTTCTTAAGCCGCATTACATTGCAAATATAGTGACTTTGTTGTGGATTAAGTGCTAAACTCACGCCTTGTGATAAAGCTTCTTCAACATAAAGCCTAATTTTTCCCATTTAAAACTTTAATTATATTCTACTTGAGTGACTCTTACGGGATTTGAACCCGTGTTACCACCGTGAAAGGGTGGTGTCCTAACCACTAGACGAAAGAGTCAATGCGAATTAACTCAAATTATATTGATTATGCACATAAAGTCAATTATTTTATGGCACAAACGTCTTTCTTTATGCCAAATTCAATATTCACTGAATTTATTTCAGAGTTAGGGGCTTTAAGTTTTATTCTTAATTGTTCAATTTTTGTATCAGATTCATAGCCAGAATCATAACCTGAATCCCGACTCTCATATTTTTGTTTTATTTCTTTTACACTAAAGCCAGCCTTGGTCTTGATTTGCTGACTTACCGGCTTATTAGCACTTTGCTCATTTAGCTTTACTTGCCAATCATTCACTTTATCTTGCACTAACCCATGACAAGTTCCAGAATTGGCTTTTACATCTTTTGCTTTTCTTTCTGCTTTTTTCTTGGACAAATCTACCCTAGCATAAATAGGTTCTGACGACTGTTCTGGCTCTTTCTGTTTTAGGCTAGCAGGCTTTTTTGTTCTGAAAAGATCATCTATAGTGCAATAAATAGGTTCTTCTGATATACTCAAATAACCACTATCGTCCAATGATAAATTTTCAGTAGATTTTTTATGTGAATCATATATTTCAGCATAAATAGACTCTTCTGATACATTCAAATAATCACTATTTTCCAGTGTATTATGAACCATAAGATTATCTATTGCATTATTGATAGATTCCTTAGTATTTTCTAACTTATACTCAAAAGTTCTAGGAGGTTTTTGAGGTGGTATCACATTGTTGTTCACCTCAGCGTACATAGTTATTGGCTCATATTCAAAGGTTCTAGGAGGTTTTTGAGGTGGTATCATGTTACCAACTGAGTTAGCCTCAAGTTTCAGCTTTACTACTTCTTTAAACTCATCAAAACCCTCTCTTTCTTTGAAAATGTTCAATATTTTTTCCTTTTCTGGAACATTTCGAGGCATTGCACCATTTATTACTAACTCACCAAGTATTAAACAACATTTTTCCTTATAGTCTTTGAGATACTCCTTACCTAGAACCGGCATAACCTCTTTCTCATGAGCAAGTGCTCTTTCGTAATTATAGATTACACTTCCTATACCGTCGCTGCCTATTGCATTAACGTTGGCGCCAGCATTAATAAGTAATTTCATTAAATCATAATCAAGACTTTTTACTGCATGTCCTAAAGCCTGATTTAAAGCTTGATTATTATTTATATCAAATGATCCTGTATTCTTGAAAGGCATAATCTTTGAAAAGAATTTTCTAAAACTATTTAACGCATCATAGAGAATTAGAGTCAGTTTAACACCTTTTATGTCATTGTTTTTGACAGATTTAATTAAAAAATTATCTATTATACCCATGATTATACCCCTCTATATAAAAGCTCACTACCATGGTACAATTTTAAACTATGATGATTTATTTTCTACTAATAGCAGCTCTCTATAACCACTTAACAAGTGGTGGCATTGACATCATAATTGCATCTGGATTGCCGTCAGTCATTAAACCAAACCTTGTGCCACGATCGTATAACAGGTTGAATTCTACATATCTGCCACGTTTTATTAATTGATTTTCTCGTTGTTCTTTTGTCCAAGATTTTTGTATATGTTTACGTATGATGTGCAAATAAATTTCCAAAAAGGCTTCACCTACTGCTTTTGTGAACTCAAAATCATTTTCCCAGTTGCCAGAACTCAGATTATCATAGAAAATACCACCAATGCCACGCGGCTCTTTTCTGTGTTGTAAGAAAAAATAGTTGTCACATTGCTCTTTAAATTTTGGATAATATCCGGTGTCAAATCTATCACATGTCATTTTGATTGATTCATGAATATACTTGCAATCTTCTTCATTTTTATATATTGGCGTAAAATCCATTCCTCCACCAAACCATTGTTTTGAAGTATATATCAGCCTTGTGTTCATATGTGCTGCAGGGATAAGGGGCGATTGCATATGAGACACTAAAGATATACCGCTTGCCCAAAACTCTCCGTTACTTTCACTTGCACCAGGAATCTCATTAATGGCTGAATCTGCAAATTTTCCGTGTACTTTTGAAACGTTTACTCCAACTTTTTCAAAAACATTACCAAAAATAATTGTAGATTCACCACCTCCACCACCTGGGCGATCCCACTTTCTCTTTTCGATCTTTGGTTCTGCGGATGATTGTTTTTCAATTGATAAGAAAGATTCTATGATCTTATCTCTTAGTGCACAGAACCATTTAAATGCTTGTGTTTTTTGTTTTTCCATAATATCCTCTTACTAGCTTATTAACATTGTTATATCTGATACTTAAGGAACTTAATTAGATTTGGATGGTAATTATCTATCAAAGACGTTAATAAATCTATAATAATTAAATCAATATAATAGAACATTTTCGTATGTACAACAATGCCAAGTAACAATAATGAATAAAAGATACATAGATAACAAAAAAGAGAACAGGGTTGACTTCATACTAAGAAATTATGGAATGTCAATTGTTGTGATGGCAGTTATTATGCTCTTACCTTCAGTAGCAATATCGATACTCTACTTTTTTGATATATATAGTCAGCATATTAATATAGGGATTAATTTATTAGTTAGCATTCTAACAACTCTCTTTGTGATATATAATGTAAAACGCTACAGATACCTACTTAATACTATAGAATTCCAAAATGCAATATTTGCAAATGCACTAAATCATAATACAGAATTTTGCCTTATTTTACATAAAGATGAGGGTGTTATTTATGCTGATGCAAGGTTCTACGAAAGGTTGAAAGATCATATAGATGATGACATTACGTTAGGCAAGATTCTTGAAATAGGAGATGTTTCAGAAGCAGACAAAAAAGTACTCTATCATGCACTAAAAAATAACTCTTCTGTACAGGTATGCATTTCCTTAAACAAGAAGAATAGAGTATCTAACTTTCTTTTGCTCTTTGAGCCGATACCAGATAATCCCCAAATTGCTATAAATAGTAATAAGATTTTAAATTTATCATTAGTGCCAATAGCAAGGCCAGACGGGTATTTTGTATTAAAAGCAACACAAATAAACAAGGAGCAGATATATGAAGAGTTAATAGAAAAACACAGTATAGGAACTTACATTGCAAATGCCAAAGGGGTGATTTTATCTGTAAATAAAAGATTTTTAGACATATTTGAACTGAAAAAACTGGAAAAAGGTAGCTCAATCAGTGATTTTATATCTCAATCTAAATATAACAATACAACAACCGATAATGAAATTTTGTTTTTTACTATAAGTGGTATTCCATTCAAGGCTTATATGAGCACTGCTATATTTTGTGATAAATACAACCATAGCTATATATATGGCTTTATAACACCAACCGAATCAAATATTGTTGATTATCAATTACACCCTTGTTTTGCAAATTCATCAATTGCTATTGCACAATGTGACATAAACGGCAACTTTGTAAAGAAAAATACGGCACTAATAAAGCTTGCAGGGTCAGATAATAATTCAATCTTTACTTTGATATTGGATAGTTATCATGTGAAAATACGTGAATATTTTTCAAGTAATAGAATAAATAATGCGTCTTTTGATGTACAGCTCAACGGCGGTAATAACATAAAAATATATTTCAATAAGTTTCTTCATAATAAAATGATCTTCATACTTTGTTATTTTATTGACAATACTGAACACAAAAACCTAGAGATAAAGCTTGAGCATTATCAAAAGATGCAAGCTATAGGGCAGTTAGCAGGTGGTATTGCGCATGATTTCAACAATATATTGACTGGGATAATAGGATTTTGCGATTTGCTTTTACTCCAGCATTCAGCTGGTGATCCATCTTTTGGAGATATAATACAGATACAGCAAAATGCAAAGCGTGGATCAAATTTAGTAAGACAATTGCTTGCTTTTTCAAGAAGACAGACCTTGCAGCCAAAAATTATTGATGTAAATAGAACTATAGCTAATCTTTATGAAATGATAAAAAGATTAATAGGTGAAAACATAAAATTTAATATTTATTATGGTAGAGACTTGGGTGCTGTTAGGGCTGATCAAGGGCAATTAGAGCAAGTTATACTTAACTTAGCAGTCAATGCTAGTGCTGCTATGGAAAAGGGCGGGGAATTAACTATACGAACCTTTAATCAAAAGATTGACTCATTAAATTCTACATCTCAGGATATGTTTTCTCCAGACAAGGAAACAATCGAACATGGAAATTATGTTGTGATTGAAGTAATTGATACTGGATGTGGAATGACAAGTGATACAATTGGAAAGGTATTTGACCCATTTTTTTCTACCAAAGATATTACCTCTGGTACAGGTCTTGGCCTCTCTACTGTATATGGCATTATTAAACAAACTGAAGGATACATCTATGTTGCTAGCAAAGTAAATCATGGAACTAAATTTAGCATATTTTTGCCCATGGTTTACATATCAGATGAAAATCTGAGAGAGGACGATAGTGAAGAAATAGAAAGACCGGTAGTAAGTGAAATTAAAGGTAATGGTATAATTTTATTGATTGAAGATGAAGATTCAGTAAGGGAATTCATTGCTAAAGCACTCAAAAGAAAAGGATTTGATGTAATAGAAGCAAGCATAGGCAGCGAGGCGCTAGAAGTAATCAGTAAAAAAAGTCAACACATAGATCTTATAATCACTGATGTAATCATGCCAGAGGTGAGCGGCCCAGAAATAGTTAAAGAAGCATTGATCCATAGGCCAAATATCAACGTTATTTTTATTTCTGGGTATGCAGAAGATGCTTTTTTAAAGAGTGATGACATCAATATAGAAGATTTTCACTTTTTGCCAAAACCATTCACTCTGAATGAATTAGGAAACAAGGTTCAAAGTGTGTTACACAAAGCAAAAAAGACAGTCTAATTTTAGTGTGGTGAACAACGAAAAAATTTTCTAATGCAAAAGTTTCTTGCATATATACAATAGAATTATTTTATACATAAGATAAAAGGCGTGAGCAAGATTATTGCAATAGTAAATCAAAAGGGTGGAGTTGGCAAAACCACAACTAGTATAAATTTATCGACAGCCTTTGCTGCTGTGGGAAAAAGCACTTTATTGGTAGATCTTGATCCTCAAGGAAATGCTAGCACCGGGCTCGGGATTTCTTATCGTAGTAGGGAAGAAAAAAATATATACAAAATACTACTAAGCAGCGAAAATAAATTGATAGAATCGGCAATTTTCAATATAAAGGAAATTCCAAATTTATCACTAATTTCGTCAGTAGTTGATTTATCAGCTGCAGAAATTGAATTATCGCAACTTGAGCGAGGAAAATTTGTGCTAAAAAGCGCATTAGAGAAGATACGCGATAATTATGAGTATATAATCATCGATTGCCCTCCATCACTTGGGCTTCTAACCATAAATGCTTTGACTGCTGCTAATTCTATTATTGTCCCTCTTCAGTGTGAATTTTTTGCTCTGGAAGGATTAAGCCATTTAGTTAAAACTGTAGAGCTGATAAAAAGAAATAACCTAAACCCTTTTTTGGCAATAGAAGGGATAGTGTTAACAATGTATGACAGGCGCAACAAACTCAGTGAACAGATTAAAAACGATATTTGCCAGTATTTAAATGATAAAGTATACAAAACTATCATCCCATTGTATGAGACTGTTATTCCACGTAACGTACGGTTATCAGAAGCGCCTTCTCATGGAAAACCCGCTATTGTGTATGATCTTAAGTGTCCTGGTGCACAAGCATATATAAGTTTGGCAAGGGAAATTTTTAAAAAGCACGCGAGCAGTTGTAAGGAGAAGAAACTAGTAAGCGAGGGCGTAGTATGAAGGATGATAGACGCCTCGGCAGAGGTCTTGCCGGTCTCATAGGCGATAATTATGATAATAAAGAAGATCGACAAGAGTATTTGCCTATTTCATTACTGCACCCAAGCAAATTTCAACCGAGGAAACATTTTGACGAGGAATCATTAGGAGAGCTTGCAAATTCGATAAAGAAAAGTGGCATTATACAGCCTATCGTGGTACGCAAAGATTCAAATGATGATGGTTACGAAATAATAGCTGGGGAACGTCGTTGGCGAGCAAGCAAGATTGCAAATCTTGATAGTGCACCGGTTATCATAAAAGATCTGAGCGACAAGGAATGCTTGGAAGTATCCATTATTGAAAACATACAAAGGCAAGATATTAATCCAATAGAAGAAGGTGAAGCTTACAGAAAACTGATAGATGAGTTCTTCTATACACATGAGGAATTAGCTTCAGCTATAGGCAAAAGCCGCAGCCACATAACCAATATGATTCGGATGTTGTCACTTCCCTGTAGGGTGAAAACAATGATCAACGAAAAAAAGTTGTCTATGGGTCATGCAAGAGCGTTGATTAATGTTGAAAATGCGGAAAGTATTGCAGAAAGAATAGTTTCTCAAGGCTTAAGCGTTAGACAAACTGAAAAACTGACAAAGGACCTACATCAAAACAACAATCAAAAAGAGCAGAAATATACTAGAAATCAAGATATGACGGTAATAGAAGGCGCTATATCTTCTCAACTTGGTTTAAAGATCAAAATTAATGACAACAATTCTAAGGGTAAAGTTATGATACGGTATAATAATCCAAATGAATTGGATCTAATATTGAAAGTTTTGAATAGGAAACTTGAGGCATAGCTAGTAGCTGCCAGTAAAGCAACAAACCAATATCAACTGTTGGTGTCATGAAAGTAGCTGACACATAGCTGTACGAACATTCATTTTTGAAGGTAAATTGCACAGCAAATGGGTGTTATCCGAGTAGCTGACTACTTGGATCCAGGAAAAAGAATGGTGTCATCCAACTCCCCTGTCATCCCAGTGCCCTCTTCTTGTCATCCCAGTGCTTGACACTGGGATCCAGAAGACTTAATTTCAACCAAGTGGCTGCGTAATAAAGGCTGGATGCCAGTGTCACGCACTGGGATGACACCCTAGTAGAAATCGTTTTTGTAATTGCAACATTCGTGCAATCTTTAGCCATAAATATTTAAAAAATTTACCAAATGAAAAAAAAGGCAAAAGAAACCCCGTGGTGGTTGGCTATTTATAGCTCTTTTCATAGAAGTCCGGATGTGATAAGATAAGGATAGACGATGATAAGGAGGTTGAGTGCCAGCAGCATATAGTTATGACTTAAGGAAAAAAGCAATGGAAGCGCTAGAGGAGGGAGGAAGCAGAGAAACAGTGGCAGCAAGATTTAAAATTGGACGAACTACTTTATGGGAGTGGCAGCAAAGAAGAAAAGAAACAGGAGACTTTCAATCAAAAAAACTTGGAAATGGAGGTTACAATCACAAAATCACCGACTGGGATGCCTTTGCTAAATTTGCCAGAGAAAACGGAGGAAAGACTCTGTCGGAAATGGCTAAACTTTGGGGCAACGTTAGTATCCAAACGATCCACCGAGCTCTCAGAAAAATTGGATTTACGCGCAAAAAAAGACATATGGATACAAGGAAAGAAACGAAGAAAAACGTGCTGAATTCTTAGAACCTGTACATGATCTCAAGAAAGGAATAAACTAAGAGATAATATATATAAGTTAGGATATATGAGGAGTTTATACCCAAGTGATATAAGTCGGGAAAGATTTGAGATTATGTTACCAGATCTAGAGTCCTGTAGAAAAAAAACAAAACCAAGGAAACTTGATTTGTATGATGTATTTTGTGGAGTGTTATACGTTCTGAAAAGCGGTTGTCAGTGGAGAATGCTACCAAAAGAGTTTCCAAAATGGCGCAATTGTTACGACTATTTTAAGAAGTGGAGTGAAAAACCAGATGCAGATAAAGAAAGTGTTCTGGAGCTGGTGTTAAAAAAAAATAGTTGGCGTGGTCCGACAAAACAATGGTCGGAAAGAAAAAACCAGCTTCTGCATAATTGATGCACAGAGTGTAAAAAATGCAGATACTGCTGAAGAAAAAGGCTATGATGCAGGCAAAAAGATTTCAGGAATAAAACGCCATATTGCAGTAGATACGCAAGGTTTGCCCCATGCAATTTATATAACAACAGCAGAGATATAGCATTTCTCATAATAGTCCGAACAGGTCATAAGAAGGCAGAATCAACAGCACGACGAAAGGATTCGAATAGAGGAATGTTTTTCCTAGCTCTGTTTTTTATAGCAAACCAATGATGCTCAATTTTGTTGAAATCTGGAGAATACGGCGGCAGATACAAAATTTCTGCACCAACTCCTCTAGCAAGCTCGATAATCTTACCAGACTTATGAAAAGTAGCATTGTCAAGAATGACAGTCTGTCCAGGTTCCAAGATCGGTGTCAAAAATTGCTCAAACCATCCATTAAAAACATCCATATTACAGTGGCCTTCAAAGGTTAATGGAGCAACTATCTTTCTTCTACTTAAGGCTGCAACCATACTGATTCGTTGAGTTTTCTTCCCAGATTTTAGGCCATAAAACCGCTGTCCTTTCTGGCAATACCCATATGGATAGTCCTCTGTGTTATCAATGCCAGACTCATCTATATAAACTAAGTTTTCTGGTTCTTTTGTTGCTATAATTTTTAAGAATTCAGCACGTTTTTCTTCGTTTCTTTCCTTGTATCCATATGTCTTTTTTTGCGCGTAAATCCAATTTTTCTGAGAGCTCGGTGGATCGTTTGGATACTAACGTTGCCCCAAAGTTTAGCCATTTCCGACAGAGTCTTTCCTCCGTTTTCTCTGGCAAATTTAGCAAAGGCATCCCAGTCGGTAATTTTGTGATTGTAACCTCCATTTCCAAGTTTTTTTGATTGAAAGTCTCCTGTTTCTTTTCTTCTTTGCTGCCACTCCCATAAAGTAGTTCGTCCAATTTTAAATCTTGCTGCCACTGTTTCTCTGCTTCCTCCCTCCTCTAGCGCTTCCATTGCTTTTTTCCTTAAGTCATAACTATATGCTGCTGGCACTCAACCTCCTTATCATCGTCTATCCTTATCTTATCACATCCGGACTTCTATGAAAAGAGCTATAACTGACCGTAGCAGTGCTGTGAGAATGGTCGAAAATGCAAAAGAAAACCTCTCGGGAGTTAAAAATGTACTGGTTGATGCAGGCTATACTGGAGAGAATTTTGCAACTCAAATAAAAACGATTATTGGTGCAACCGTTGAAGTGATAAAAAGAAATGAATTACATTCCTTTGTTGTATTGCCCAAAAGATGGGTTGTGGAGCGATCTTTTGCTTGGTTAGAAAAATGTAGAAGATTGTGGAAAAATTGTGAGCGAAAACTCAATACTAGCCTACAAATGGTCGTTCTGGCTTTCACTGCCTTACTTCTGAAAAGATTATGAACAGGCTCTTAAAAATTATAGCAACAAAAGAACCAGAAAACTTAGTTTATATAGATGAGTCTGGCATTGATAACACAGAGGACTATCCATATGGGTATTGCCAGAAAGGACAGCGGTTTTATGGCCTAAAATCTGGAAAGAAAACTCAACGAATCAGTATGGTTGCAGCCTTAAGTAGAAGAAAGATAGTTGCTCCATTAACCTTTGAAGGCCACTGTAATATGGATGTTTTTAATGGATGGTTTGAGCAATTTTTGACACCGATCTTGGAACCTGGACAGACTGTCATTCTTGACAATGCTACTTTTCATAAGTCTGGTAAGATTATCGAGCTTGCTAGAGGAGTTGGTGCAGAAATTTTGTATCTGCCGCCGTATTCTCCAGATTTCAACAAAATTGAGCATCATTGGTTTGCTATAAAAAACAGAGCTAGGAAAAACATTCCTCTATTCGAATCCTTTCGTCGTGCTGTTGATTCTGCCTTCCTATGACCTGTTCGGACTATTATGAGAAATGCTATACCATGTACTAAAATATCGGCGTTTTTTTTATTCTAAAACGCTTGATTAAGAGCGATTTAGCTGCTTTTAACTTGCAACTAACCTACACCGCAAGTATTTAAGAAATTTACTAAGCAGGAAAAAAGGCAAAGAAACACCGTAGTAGCTAGCATTCAAATTCTCCCTTGTCAATTTGACGTTTTTTGTTGTCTTAAACGCTTTGTAAGCGCGTTTCGGCTTATATAGGTAAAAACCCAGAAGTTTTTAAAGACATGCGATGCACGTAGTGCGAAAGATTAAACATGAGACGCCAAATACCCTAAGTTTTTTGTCATTAACCTGCACAGATTGCGAAGATAAATAAATAGCTTCACTGTCATGATAAGGGGGCTGGCGAAGGGTGTCAAGTAAGTTTTTTCGTTTCATCCAACACGCTGCCAAAAGCTATGCAAAAAGTCTAATGAGTTAACTCCCATATATCCTGAGTAATTCTTGTGCATTAGCTTTGATTAGGATAGGGCATTTTCTATCATTTAATAGGGAACGCAATATTTCAGTTGCACCTTTAATGTCGTTATTATGTATCTTTACTACAGCGATAGCTTCTTGGCTTGAATAAGGATACACCGCACTTGATTCTAAATTATCAATTTTATCTTTATTTATTTTTTCACCGTTGGAGTGAAGTAAGCTCATTACTTCTAAATATTGTGCTAACTCACGCAAAACATCAGGAGCATCTTTATCATCTGCCAAATCATTATAAATAGATGCTGTGTCTGTTGGCATTGAATCTGAGATATGATTGAATGCGTGTTCAAAATTTGCTAGATACCCCCAATTTGAATCTATTTTTTCTAGTAGCGGCTTATTATCTTTTTTTAAGAATAATACTTCGTAAAACTTGTCACCTGCAGTTATAGATTGTTTTGTGTTATCAATGTTGCGCAATAAGCATAGTGTAATGCCAACTAACATTGGCGCGAGTGCAAGCAGAAAGATGTATTTTTTCATGGTAATATTCCAAATAGTTATATATTTATACATTTAGTTATATATTTATACATTAATGCTTTTGATTTGCAAAAACATATTGACATAGTGATTATATCACATAATAATATTCTTAAAGTTGTTTGAATAGTTGGAAATTAAAGTATTTTTAAAGTAGAAATAAAGACAGCAGTATTAAGCTAAATTATTTTTTGTCGGATTTATCCGATGTACCCTCAACCTTTTATAGGTTGAAGTCTAAATTTGAGAGTTTGATCCTGGCTCAGAATGAACGCTGGCGGCAGGCCTAACACATGCAAGTCGAACGGAGTTATATTGTAGCTTGCTATGGTATAACTTAGTGGCAGACGGGTGAGTAATGTATAGGAATCTACCTAGTAGTACGGAATAATTGTTGGAAACGGCAACTAATACCGTATACGCCCTACGGGGGAAAAATTTATTGCTATTAGATGAGCCTATACTAGATTAGCTAGTTGGTGGAGTAATAGCCTACCAAGGCAATGATCTATAGCTGATCTGAGAGGATGGTCAGCCACACTGGAACTGAGATACGGTCCAGCCTCCTACGGGAGGCAGCAGTGGGGAATATTGGACAATGGGCGAAAGCCTGATCCAGCCATGCCGCATGAGTGAAGAAGGCCTTTGGGTTGTAAAGCTCTTTTAGTGAGGAAGATAATGACGGTACTCACAGAAGAAGTCCTGGCTAACTCCGTGCCAGCAGCCGCGGTAATACGGAGAGGGCTAGCGTTATTCGGAATTATTGGGCGTAAAGGGCGCGTAGGCGGATTAGTAAGTTAAAAGTGAAATCCCAAGGCTCAACCTTGGAATTGCTTTTAAAACTGCTAATCTAGAGATTGAAAGAGGATAGGGGAATTCCTAGTGTAGAGGTGAAATTCGTAAATATTAGGAGGAACACCAGTGGCGAAGGCGTCTATCTGGTTCAAATCTGACGCTGAGGCGCGAAGGCGTGGGGAGCAAACAGGATTAGATACCCTGGTAGTCCACGCTGTAAACGATGAATGTTAAATATGGGAAGTTTTACTTTCTGTATTACAGCTAACGCGTTAAACATTCCGCCTGGGGACTACGGTCGCAAGATTAAAACTCAAAGGAATTGACGGGGACCCGCACAAGCGGTGGAGCATGTGGTTTAATTCGATGCAACGCGAAAAACCTTACCACTCCTTGACATGGAAATTATACCTATTCGAAGGGATAGGGTCGGTTCGGCCGGGTTTCACACAGGTGTTGCATGGCTGTCGTCAGCTCGTGTCGTGAGATGTTGGGTTAAGTCCCGCAACGAGCGCAACCCTCATCCTTAGTTACCATCAGGTAATGCTGGGGACTTTAAGGAAACTGCCAGTGATAAACTGGAGGAAGGTGGGGATGATGTCAAGTCATCATGGCCCTTATGGAGTGGGCTACACACGTGCTACAATGGTGGCTACAATGGGCTGCAAAGTCGCGAGGCTAAGCCAATCCCTTAAAAGCCATCTCAGTTCGGATTGTACTCTGCAACTCGAGTGCATGAAGTTGGAATCGCTAGTAATCGTGGATCAGCACGCCACGGTGAATACGTTCTCGGGTCTTGTACACACTGCCCGTCACGCCATGGGAATTGGTTTCACTCGAAGCTAACGACCTAACCGCAAGGAGGGAGTTATTTAAAGTGGGATCGGTGACTGGGGTGAAGTCGTAACAAGGTAGCAGTAGGGGAATCTGCAGCTGGATTACCTCCTTAGGCTTTGCACATAGCTTACCATTTTTAATGATGGTGTTGTTATGTGCTATACTGCTGTCTTTACTTCTACTTTGTTTTAATTTCCCGATAACGGAATTTTATGAGTGATAGACCTCTTTCTCCACATTTACAAATATGTAAAGTACAAGTTACTAGTTTTTTCTCTATTATGCACAGATTGACTGGTATCTTGCTATTCCCTTTATTAATGATACTTTCTTGGTATTTCATATTACATGTTTACTTTCCTGAGTTACTTATAGTAAGGTACTTAAATGCATTATTATTCACTCCTGTTGCTAAATTAGCTTATGTCTTATGTTTTATAAGTTTTGTATATCATTTTCTTAATGGTATTCGTCATTTATTGTGGGATGCTGGGCTTAATTTAGAAATTACTGGCGTTTCAAGGAGTGCTATACTGCTGACAGTAACGCTACTCCTTTCTACTATGGCTTTTTTATTTATGTTTATATGAGTCAATCTGGAAATTCAGTACATCATTGGTGGGTTCAGCGTGTTTCTGCTGTAATTTTACTGCTTTTATTTCCTTGGTTTATCTATTCATTTTCTTGCGCATTTTATACTGATAGCTCTTTGTCTTTTAGTGAAAAATTTATTAATCACCCTTTAGAGCTTTTATTTTTTGTTGTATTGTTGTTTTGCATTTTTTGGCACGCAGTTCTTGGAATGCAGGTAGTGTGTGAAGATTATATACACAGCGTATCTCTAAGGATTTTTACAATTACATGTATAAAGTACTTATCAAGCATTACTTATATAACCCTCGCTTTTACAATCTTTATCTTCTACAGGCATATTTTCTTGTAAAATCACCGGTGCTGTGTTAATATATTATTAGTGCACTAGTTTTATTATTGAACTATAGCATTATAGCGATTTTGGTTTGACAATATGTTTGAAGCATTAAAGAAGGGAGCAATAGATCTTACACTTAAAGCAAAAGGTCTGCTTACTTCACCTGGATCTCAAGTTTACGTCGAAGACCTTAGAAAGGTAATGATGTATGATGGAAAGAAATGCAAGTATCCAAAAAATTACGATCAGATTAAAGAGTCTGGAAAAATTATAGAAAACAAGGATATGCATGGAAAGCTTATACTAGAAGGTGAAAAACCCACGTATAAACTTTTGTATGGTCAAAAAAATGAGAATGGAGAACAACCAAGTTTCAGATTATCTTTAGTTACCGAAAATAAAGATAATGATAGATCTTATTTTACTATCAATCGTATAAATAATCAGGGTAAGCAAATTTCTATAGATTGGTTAGATAAGTCATACTTTGAGCCATTAGGCTTTTCGAGAATGGATTTGAAAAAACACGTGCCAATTTTCGAAGCTCAAAAAACTAAGAATTCTCAATATCCGTTTGAATTAACTAACTCTTCTGTGCTAACTAAAAAGGTAAAAAATAAAGAAGGTAAAGTTCAGGAAGTTGTTGATGAAAAAGGAAGAAATGGAGAATTATTATACACTAGTGATGACAAAAAGCTAAGCACCCATTTTTCAGAAATTAGAGATCAGAATAATAACTTGGAGCTAGATAAAAGTCTTATATCTGTTCCTATCGTTTTTGCTACAAGTTTAGCTAAAGTTTGTACTAAATTGTTGACTTTTCTTCCTATAAAGTTAGGGGAGTATTTAATAGGCAAACAAAACCCAATTGCGAAGTCTTTTTGTTATCTTTTATTCACTCCTGCAATGGCAGTAAAAAATTTAGTGAATATGGGAGCTACCGTACTTAAGGCTCCAATTTTATTGTTTGTAGCAAATGAGAAAAAATATGGTGATGCTTACTTAACTATGTGGAAACGCCAATTGGAAGAGTGCTGGAAAGAAGCAGAGAATGATTATTCGGTTGTTAAAGAAGGAAAAAGATCAGAGCCAGAGAAGAAAGATTATCAACCGCATAGTATAGTGGACACATGGAAAGAGCTTAACGCCAGGAGGAGAGACTTAGAAAAGGTGCCGAATAAAAGTAGTGAAAGTATGGGTAAATCTAGAAAACCAGATATTGGAGAAAGCTTAAAGGAAAAGTTGCAAAACAAAATTAATGAAAAAATAGCTGAGTTTGGAAATCAAAAGAGCGGCAATACTTATGTTGGGAAAGAGCAAAATAGAAGAAATTCACAGCAAGGGCAAGGCGCTACACACGATCACTCTCATTAGCCATTACTTTAAATTGATACCTACCCTCTATTTAATCATTTTACAACAAAAGCTTGCATACATTTTGCCCTCAGTATAAGATATTAATTATTTAATTAATATCTTAACTAAATGCGCCCTGTAATATTGTGTGGTGGTAGTGGTAGTAGACTTTGGCCTTTATCTAAGCCAAAGCAATTTCAGAAAATATTTAGTCAGAACACTATGTTTCACAACACTTTGTTGAGGCTAAAAAGCGATTATATGCCGCCCATAATTGCTACAAATATACAGTACGAGTCATTAGTGATGGAGGAATTACATGTGCTGCAAGAATATAAAGTGATTTTCGAACCAGTGAAAATTGGAACAGCAGCGGCAATATTAATTGCTGCACTTCTCTGCAATGAAAACGAGACAATGTTAATTATGCCTTCAGATCATTTCATAGGTGATTTGAATAGTTTTTATGCTTCTACTCAAAAAGCGTCTAAGTTAGCCTCTGAAACTAACTCTATAGTCACTTTTGGGGTTAAGCCTCATGAATTCAATTCTGAATACGGCTATATAAATGCAGTATATGATCAGAAAGAAAAATGTCATATAGTGAAAGATTTTACAGAAAAACCCGAGCGTAAGTTAAGTAACGATCATTATTGGAACTCTGGAATATTTGTGTTTAAAGCAAAACGCTACATAGATGAGATCAAAAAATCTGCCCCGAATCTTTACAATTCATGTTTTAAACATTTCACACTGCAAGAGAGATTTCTATATTTAAAACAACAAGATTTTGCAGGAATTAAAGACATATCCATTGATTACTTGGTGATGGAGAAAGCAAAAAACGTTGCAATGATAGAAGCTAATTTCGATTGGTTGGATGTTGGAACTTGGAATTCAGTTTTAGAATTGAGTGAGAAGTTTAGTAAAGAACCGGTGTCATTTCAGCATGTGGTTAGAGAAAAAGAACCAGTTTCAACGACAGAAAGTAATAAAAATTTATTGAGTGGAGCTTGTAAGCAACCAAACAAAAGTCTAATTTCATTTATTCATAAAGTTAAGAAAGTAAAGGTGATAAGGAAAGAAGTTAAACCATGGGGATTTTGTAGTATAATTTTAATGAGCGAAAATTTTCTTAGAGCCTGTTCATAATCTTTTCAGAAGTAAGGCAGTGAAAGCCAGAACGACCATTTGTAGGCTAGTATTGAGTTTTCGCTTACAATTTTTCCACAATCTTCTACATTTTTCTAACCAAGCAAAAGATCGCTCCACAACCCATCTTTTGGGCAATACAACAAAGGAATGTAATTCATTTCTTTTTATCACTTCAACGGTTGCACCAATAATCGTTTTTATTTGAGTTGCAAAATTCTCTCCAGTATAGCCTGCATCAACCAGTACATTTTTAACTCCCGAGAGGTTTTCTTTTGCATTTTCGACCATTCTCACAGCACTGCTGCGGTCAGTTATAGCATTTCTTATAATAGTCCGAACAGGTCATAGGAAGGCAGAATCAACAGCACGACGAAAGGATTCGAATAGAGGAATGTTTTTCCTAGCTCTGTTTTTTATAGCAAACCAATGATGCTCAATTTTGTTGAAATCTGGAGAATACGGCGGCAGATACAAAATTTCTGCACCAACTCCTCTAGCAAGCTCGATAATCTTACCAGACTTATGAAAAGTAGCATTGTCAAGAATGACAGTCTGTCCAGGTTCCAAGATCGGTGTCAAAAATTGCTCAAACCATCCATTAAAAACATCCATATTACAGTGGCCTTCAAAGGTTAATGGAGCAACTATCTTTCTTCTACTTAAGGCTGCAACCATACTGATTCGTTGAGTTTTCTTTCCAGATTTTAGGCCATAAAACCGCTGTCCTTTCTGGCAATACCCATATGGATAGTCCTCTGTGTTATCAATGCCAGACTCATCTATATAAACTAAGTTTTCTGGTTCTTTTGTTGCTATAATTTTTAAGAATTCAGCACGTTTTTCTTCGTTTCTTTCCTTGTATCCATATGTCTTTTTTTGCGCGTAAATCCAATTTTTCTGAGAGCTCGGTGGATCGTTTGGATACTAACGTTGCCCCAAAGTTTAGCCATTTCCGACAGAGTCTTTCCTCCGTTTTCTCTGGCAAATTTAGCAAAGGCATCCCAGTCGGTAATTTTGTGATTGTAACCTCCATTTCCAAGTTTTTTTGATTGAAAGTCTCCTGTTTCTTTTCTTCTTTGCTGCCACTCCCATAAAGTAGTTCGTCCAATTTTAAATCTTGCTGCCACTGTTTCTCTGCTTCCTCCCTCCTCTAGCGCTTCCATTGCTTTTTTCCTTAAGTCATAACTATATGCTGCTGGCACTCAACCTCCTTATCATCGTCTATCCTTACCTTATCACATCCGGACTTCTATGAAAAGAGCTATATCTCTGCTGTTGTTATATAAATTGCATGGGGCAAACCTTGCGTATCTACTGCAATATGGCGTTTTATTCCTGAAATATTTTTGCCTGCATCATAGCCTTTTTCTTCAGCAGTATCTGCATTTTTTACACTCTGTGCATCAATTATGCAGAAGCTGGTTTTTTCTTTCCGACCATTGTTTTGTCGGACCACGCCAACTATTTTTTTTTAACACCAGCTCCAGAACACTTTCTTTATCTGCATCTGGTTTTTCACTCCACTTCTTAAAATAGTCGTAACAATTGCGCCATTTTGGAAACTCTTTTGGTAGCATTCTCCACTGACAACCGCTTTTCAGAACGTATAACACTCCACAAAATACATCATACAAATCAAGTTTCCTTGGTTTTGTTTTTTTTCTACAGGACTCTAGATCTGGTAACATAATCTCAAATCTTTCCCGACTTATATCACTTGGGTATAAACTCCTCATATATCCTAACTTATATATATTATCTCTTAGTTTATTCCTTTCTTGAGATCATGTACAGGTTCTTATAAAATATCTTTTTATAAATCCATTAAGCTGCACTTCTAAGCAATTCCATCACTATAGAGATGAATGCCATATAGTGCTATCAGGAGTGGGGTATGTTAGTTTAGAAGACAAAGAATATGCTATAGCAAAAGACCATATGATAGAAATCCCAAGGGAAGTTTCCCATAGGATTGAAAATAGAAGCACAAGCTTTCCACTTGAAATAGTTGAATTTCAGATAGGAGAGCATTTATCTGATAATGATATAGTGAGGTTGGATGATGTATATGGAAGATTTTGAAATTCTAATGTTAAGGTCATAACTGTACGAACATTGTGATTTGAGGGCAAATCTCTACCAGGGAAGGGTGTCATCCCAGTGCTTCGACACTGGGATCCAGCTTTCATGCAACCTCATCAAAAACGTTTATTCAGCATAAGATCAGCTGCTTTCTACGCTCACCAAATCAGTTTACTTATTTGCAAGGAAAAATTTCCTGGATGCCAGTGTCAAGCACTGGCATGACACCATTTGCTGTGTGAATTACCTTAACAAAAACAAATGTTCGTATAGCTGTGTGTTAAGGTATTGAATATATTCTATAAGTCTGCTAAATTTAAGGAAGCAAAAATCTCTAGTTTTCAAATAAAGAAAAGTCTACAATTATACGAAGTTTCAAAAATATAATGTTTAACCTCAAAATATTTTGTAATGTCCATTGCCTTTGAAATTACTATGGCTGCTTGCTATTTGCGAGCGAAAAATGCCAGATTTTGCTCTATAATGACTTTGTTCTCTATTATCGGCATTGCCCTTGGAGTTGCAACACTAATAGTGGTGATGTCTGTGATGAACGGATTCAGAGCAAAGTTGCTTGACTCAATACTTGGCATTGATGGCCATATTAACGTTTATTTTGATAGGAACATAAATTCAGATTACTACGCAGTTTCAAAATCTATTGAGAGAATTCCTGGTATATTAAAAGCTACTCCTATGACCAATGATCAAGTTATTATTGTAGCAAATGGTAAAATTGCAGGTAGCGTAGTGCGAGGTGTGTCAACTAAAGACTTGCTTGATAGTACTGCCGTTACAAATAATGTAATTATAGGTGATGTAAAAAAATTTGATGGAGGGATAATAATAGGAGCACGATTGGCAGAAGCTTTGAACATTGACTATGGCGACGAAATTACGTTTATATCATCTGAAGAATTTGATGCATTACTTGGTGAAATGCCGCGAATGAAAAAATATAAAGTTATAGCAATATTTGATATGGGTATGTTTGAGTATGATAATACCTTGATATATATGCCTATAAAATCAGCACAAGCCTTTTTTAATTATGAAAATAGCATAAAAAATATAGAAGTACTTGTAGACAACGTTACTAAAGCTGATAAGCTGGCAGATGCTATAGAAAAAGAAATAGGAATGGAAGCTGAAAGTTGGCAATCACAGCAAAGCCATTATTTTAGTGCTTTAAAAACTGAAAGAAATGTGATGTTTTTAATTCTTACTTTGATTATAGTTGTAGCAGCGTTTAATATTATCTCAAATTTAATGATGATAGTGCAAGAAAAGAAATCCGCGATTGCAATTATGCGTACATTTGGTGCAACAAGTGGAAGCATTATGCGCATATTTTGTGCTTGTGGTCTATTAATCGGTTTTACGGGAACTTGTCTTGGCTGTATTATAGGTGTCGTCTTTTCTCTCAATATCGAAAATATTAGAGTGTTTTTAGAAAACATTACTAACGTCAAGCTGTTTGATCCTATGATATATTTTTTTTCAAGTTTGCCAATGATATTAGTTCCTCAAGATGTAGTGAACATTTCTGTACTTGCGTTATTCTTATCATTTTTAGCGACAATTGCTCCTGCATTGCAGGCAGCTGCACAAGATCCTGCGGAGATACTACGTTATGAATGATACTCAGCAAAAGTACATAGGTTGGTTTTTAATTATATTATTGTTTGCCAGTTATATTACAATAAATAACATAGTATTTTTGAAAATAAATCAGCAGGAAAGCGATGATAATATAAAAGTTTTGACGGAAAACATAGATGAATTGAAAATGTTGCTTGAAGTTAATCAATCTAGAATAGAAAAAAGGATATTTGACTTAAAGAGAAGTCAGCATACTCAATGTGAGCAAGGTGATAATAACTCAAGATGTAAGAACCTTGCAAAATTGCTATTACTTGTGGTTAAAATGAAGAATTCGTTATTGCGAGAAGCAAAATTTGATAACCATATAAATTCAATAAAGCCTTTGATATCAGAGCTTGACGATCCAGAGATAGAAAATGCAGTAGATGAATTAGAAAATTTGAAAGAGATAAATACCTTACACGAATTGAAGTTATCTTTTGAAAAAACTATTGATACTATCGATTACAACAAAAGTACATTGTCCAAAAAAATCATTTCAAACTGGATAAAGGTAGACGACCGGAATGATCCATTAAGAGTAAAGTTTGCAGAAATTGAGGAGTCAATAAACGATAATGATTGGCAAAGTATAGCTACTACAGTAAAAGATTTAACGCATTCAGAGTTCAAACCATGGCTGAATAAATTGAATGATCTTATTGTAGCTTCTAAGAATATTTCAACAATATATCATCACTTATTACAATATATCTCATGATTTATTTTATAATTTTCGCTCTTTCGTTTTTATTTGGCATATGGGTCAAGGTAAGTGGTGAAGTAATAAAATTAGAATTTGGCAATTACATTATAAGTATTGATCTATATTTCATTATTTTTACTTGTGTAGTTTTATTATTTTTGTTAATTGCACTTGCACGCTTTTTTTCTTCCATTTCATCAACATTTGCCAACATAAGAAATAGAAGAAGGGATGGGGAAGAATTGCTTCTCTTTGAAGCTTTCTTTAGCATAGACTTAGACAATATAGAGAACGCCCAAAAGGTAGTTAAAAGTCTAAATGAGAAGAGCGATAGGTTATCTTTAATAAAGCTCTTTAACTCAGGTAAGACGGGAAATTACAGCTTTTTCAGTAACGGTTTAACAAACGTTGCAAATAAAAATCGTAACTTAGCTCTACTTCTGGCCAATAAGCTGATCGTTCACCTTAAACAAGAAAAAGTAGTCTTTCAAAAATTTATAGAATATTGCTCTAGTTCAATTAACGATAAAATGCTATCTATTCCCTTTCAAATAGAGCATTGCATATTGAAAGAAGATTGGATTAATGCAATTTTGAGGTTGAAGGAAGCAGTTAAGTTCAATATTTTTCTTCCCTTTGACCATAAAGAAATGTTTGCAGTTTTTTATTGTGCTTTGGCAAAACAATATGAAAGTAAAGGAAATTTTAAGGAGGCTATAAAGTCTTTATTTAGAGCACAACGTTATAGTGCAATTTTTCAGCCCATCAATTATTTAAAGGCAGAATTATATATTAAACTTGGAAAAATCAGAAAAGCTTCTGCAGTGCTAGAGGCAGAGTATACAGTAAATCCTACTCCTCAGTCAGCTAAAATTTACATCAATTTAAATAGTAAAGGTGCTGAAAGACTATACAACTTACGCCCTGATTATTATTTTAGTTACTGTTTACTTGCTTTGTCCTCAATGAGTTCAGGTAAATATGATCTTGCAAGTCAATATTTAGACACTGCTATGAAAAAAGCTAATTACATGTCAATCTACTTTATTGTAATACAACTCAAGGTTACATTGCAAGAACACGACAAGGTAATTTATTGGCTAAACAAGATGGGCTCAGAAGCTTTGCCTGATCCAGGCTGGAAGTGTAAAAATTGTAACAGAGAACTAAAGCAATGGGGTCATAAATGTTCAAATTGCAATAGTTTTAATTGTGTTTATTATATATTATAAGGCTCCACAAAGTGTGATGATAATAATATATGGAAAATTACCATCAAAGACCTCTATTGAACAATTTTTGGAGTAGATCTCTTAACATAACCCTTATTTCAAAATAATAAACCTGCAAGTTTTTTAGTTAGACTTGGTTCTAATGTCAAAAAAACTTGCTTTTAGACGCTAACAATTATATATTTTAATAAATCAGGGTTGTATACAAAATGAAGAGCTTAAAGGAATTATCCTTAAGAATTAAGAATATTAAGTCTGTACAGAAAACCACGAAAATAATGCAAATGGTTTCTGCAGCAAAGTTGTTACAAAGCCAAAAGAAGTTATTAAATTCAAAATTATATGTATCTAAGCTGCATAGCATTATTTCTTCATTAATGCTATCAGCTGATCAAGAATTACTGGCAAAAATTCTAAATGTCAGTAACGACGGTTCTTACCTAGTATTCATTGTTGCGTCTGATCGTGGCTTGTGCGGCAACTTTAACTCTTCTATTGTCAAATTTAGCCAAGAGCGTGTAAATAAGTCAACCGCAAATGGCAAAAAAGTAGACATTGTATTTCTTGGTAAAAAAGCTTTTGATGTAGGTAAAAATAGATTTGACTCTAAAAGTATCTTAAAAATTGAAAATAGTAAGGGAATCACGTTAAAGCACGTAGAAGCTTTGGTTGATGGTATAGATTTAAGTAAATACGATAAAGTTAAAGTTTTTTATAGTAAATTCTATAATACCTTCACGCAAAAACCAATGTTGGAAACAATAAAACCATGGAGTAAAGACTCATCCTTGATTGATAGCTCTCTGGCTGGTCCAACAACAGATTACGGCTATGAGTATGAACCACAAAATATTGAATTTATTTTAAAATCTTTGGTTCAAGATTACGTTGTAATTGCTCTTTACTCTGCTTTGCTTGAAAGTGCAACAAGTGAGAATAGTGCTAGGATGGTTGCTATGGAATCAGCAAACAGAAACACTAAAGAGATGCTGAACAAACTAGCATTGCTTTATAATCGTTCTCGTCAAGCAGCAATTACAACTGATTTAATTGAAGTTATAAGTGGTGCAGAGTCTTTATAAAAATCTAAGGAACAGAAAATGAATATATTAAATATTGCAGCAGATATCACTAAATTAATAAAAAAGCAGAATCAAGACGCGGAAGTTACAATATATGAAACTAATAAGACTTCAGTTTCTCAGCGTCTATCAAAAATTGAGCAGATATCACAATCTAAAAATTGCACTGTAGGAATCAGAGCTATAGCAGGTAAAAACAAAGCTGCGTATATTTCTACAAACGATTTGAATAATCTTAGTGATACGGTAAGCCAAGTGGTAGAAATGGCAAAGAATGCGCCAGAAGATCCTTGCATTAATTTTGCTGTAAATGGTAGTAATTATATCTCTTCTGCAGATTTAAGTATCTCAGATAATAATGTTGTAACCGTTGATAACCTAAAAGAAATTGCTGAAGCTGCAGAAAATTCAGCCCTTGCACATAAGAGTATCACTAATTCTGAAGGAGCCTCTTCTTCATACGCTTTAGTGAATACAGTATTATCGACTGTTTCTGGTTTTATTGGCTCGTTTAGTAAATCAACCTTTGCTAATCAGGTCTCTGTTGTTGCTGGAAGAGAAAGTGAAATGAAGGTTGGTTACGATTATGATATAGCATGTAATTTTAGTGATTTAAAGTTGCCAGAGTTAATAGGAAAAGAAGCAGCAAAAAGAGCAGTTGATCAATTGAATTCACGTACAATTAAAACTGGTAAATTTCCAGTTATTTTTGAAAAAAGAGCAGCAAAAGGGCTAGTAAAAAGCTTTGCTTCTGCTATAAATGGGAGCAGTATTATAAGCAACAGTTCTTTCTTAAGGGGTAGTTTAAACGCTCAGATTTTCAATGATAGAATTAACATTATCGATGATCCATTGTTGCCAAGAGGCATAGCATCGAGACCATTTGATGGAGAGGGGATAACTAGCAAGAAAAATATATTTGTAAAAAACGGAATATTACAAAATTGGATTTTAGACTTATACTCGGCTAGAAAATTAGACTCAGAAACAACCGGAAGTGCAACTCGTGCAAGTAATGCTGCAGTTATTCCTGCAGCTAGTAACCTCTACATTGAGAATGGTAATGTATCGTTTGAAGAATTAATTCAGGAAGTGAAAGAGGGAATATATATAACTGATTTATTTGGTTTTGGTGTCAATTTAATCAATGGCGATTACAGCCAAGGCGCTTCTGGATTTTTTATAGAAAATGGAAAAATAACGTATCCAATACATGAGATTACCATTGCTAGCAATTTAAAGGATATGTTTAGCAATTTAGTCGTTGCAGATGATCTAACTTTTTGTGGGCAATTTAATTCACCAACGATTAAAGTTAGCGAAATGACGGTTGCAGGTTCGCTTAACGATTAAAAAATTTATTTGCATCAAGTACAACAATTGTGTATTATTGTCATGTAATGTTAAGAATAGACTATGGAGTATAAAGGTTTAGTTTCAATAGCTAAGCTTAAAGCATTCTCAATCGTAATTTCAAAGTTTTTCATCACATTAGTAATGTTAGTTAATAATTTGGGAGTTGTTTAAATGGAATTTGGTAATGTAAAATGGTTTAATGCCGAAAAAGGCTATGGTTTCATCAAGCCAGAAGGTAAAGGGGGTGACGTTTTTGTACATATTAGCACATTGGAACGTTCGGGAATAAGACCTGAGGCACTTAAAGGAGAGAATAAAGAGAAGGGAATAAAAGGAGAAAGGGTGAGTTATGAGGTTAAAGAGGAGCGCGGTAGAAACGGAGAAGATAAAAAGTCTGCAATAAATTTAAGATTGGAAGATTAATCTATTATGAAGTCTTTTAACAGGATTAACGTATTGTGAATAATTTTCATGAGATGGGTCTCCCAGCTTTGCTTACACAAGCTCTAGATAAAAATAATCTTTTCGTCCCAACTCCGATTCAAATACAAGCAATTCCCTTAGCGCTACAAGGTAAAGATATTCTCGGATCTGCTCAAACGGGGACTGGAAAAACTTTAGCATTTGCTATTCCGTTGGTTGCTAAGTTGCTGAACGAGCCTAACGCTGGTTCAGCTTTAGTCATCGTGCCAACCAGAGAGCTTGCGCATCAGGTAACAAATGAGATAAGAAAACTCTTATTTCAAAATTCTGCACTAAGGGTCGCTTTGTTGATTGGTGGTGAGCCTATTTTTAGGCAGCTAAATCAGCTTCAGAAAAAACCACAAATTGTAATAGGTACTCCTGGTCGTATTATAGACCATATTGAGCGTAAAACTTTGATTACTCGCAATGTTAGCGTTCTTGTGCTTGATGAAACGGATCGTATGTTTGATATGGGCTTTGGAGTTCAGATTGAAGAAATTATGAAGCATTTGCCTAAAATAAAGCAAACTCTTATGTTTTCTGCAACTCTCCCTGGAGATATAGTAAAACTTGCTGAGAAGTACCTTAATCGACCAGAACGTATTTCTGTTGATTGTGAGACTACAACTTCTGTAAAAATTAAGCAAGAAATTGTTTATGCATCAGAATCAGAAAAATATGAAAAGCTTGTTACACAACTATGTCAGCGCGAAGGATCAATCATTATCTTTGTCAAAACAAAGCGAGGAGCGGATCAGCTAGCTAACAGATTGCACAAAGATGACTATAGCGCTTTGGCAATTCATGGTGATTTAAGGCAGCACAAGCGCGAAAGGGTCATTAATTCTTTTCGTCGTGGCCGTAATCAAATCATGGTTGCAACAGATGTTGCTTCTCGCGGCCTTGATATTCCCCACATTCAACATGTTATCAATTATGATGCACCACAATCGCAAGCTGACTATATTCATCGTATAGGTAGAACTGCACGCGCTGGAGCTGAAGGGTATGCGCTATCTTTTGTTACACCTCAAGATAAGAGAAGACTGCCTGCACTGGCAGACAAAGAAGGAGAGTTAAATTTTGATTGTAGTGTACAATTTAAAAAACGTAACAGCAAAAAGGTCTTTAAAAGGCCAAGTACGTTAAAGACTAAATACGGTAGAAAAAAGATCAATGCATTTAAGAAGAAAAGCAGAGTACTAGAAAAAGCGTATTAAATAGGATTTACCTACAACTTGATAAGCGTAAAACTCGTCATTCCGCTACTCATTAGCGGAATCTATGCTGAGATATCGTGGTGCTATGACGTAGATCCATAGTGGGGATTCAAATTGGCTACAGCGAACTCCTGGATTTCAATTTTTTTAATAATTGTGTGCTATTCATTATATATGAGTTCCCACTTTTAAAGAGAATAGGAGATGATTTCCAAAAACTTAGAGGCAAGTTTGAATAGAGCGCTACTCATTGCTTTTAATTTTAATCTTAAATATGCGAAAGTAGAACATTTATTGCTGGCGTTAACTGAAGACGTGGATGTAAATTACGTTTTATCAAGATGTAATATCAGAGCCGATGAAATCATCAATATGGATAATATTCTATCAAGGTGCAATATTAAGGCTAATGATTATAATAATAATATAAAAGGGTTTTTACAAAGCAGTTCTGAATTGATTATCAGTGGAGTTAAACCTAGCTCAATGTTTCAATGCATAATACACAGAGCAATAATACGGGCTTATAGCTTGGGGAAAAAAGAAATAAATGGAGCAAGTGTTCTAGTAGAAATTTTGTCTGGGCAAGATTTATACGTTGAAGATCTATTGCAGAAACAAAGTGCGAAAGATTCCAATTTGATTTACCACATATCTAACATGAAATACTCTAACGATATAGATGAATACACCACTAATCATAAAGTAAAACTTGATAAAAATAATGATGCTCCTACTACAGTAAATAAAGGTGAGCTACTAAAAGATGAAGAAATTCTACAAAGTTATTGTAAAAATTTAAATGACTATGCAAGAAGCAAAAAAATAGATTATGTTATTGGTCGTGATTATGAATTAAATCGCACTATAGAAATATTATTGAGGCGTAGAAAAAACAACCCTTTATATGTTGGAGACCCAGGTGTTGGCAAAACAACAATAGTTGAGGGTTTGGTATTAAAGATCATTGAAGGCAGTGTTCCTGGTGCACTCAGGTCCAGTATAATTTATGCTTTGGATTTAGGATCACTTCTTGCAGGGACACGCTACAGAGGTGATTTTGAAGAGAGAATAAAATCTATAATAAAAGCGATTGAGGCAAAACCAGGTGCTATCCTTTTTATTGACGAAATACACACTATCATTGGAGCAGGTTCTACAAGTGGTAGCTTTCTTGATGCCGGTAATCTGCTCAAACCTGCGCTTGCAAGAGGTACACTGCGTTGTATAGGTGCAACCACATATAGAGAATACAGCGCTAGTTTTGAAAAAGATAAAGCACTAGCGAGAAGGTTTCAAAAAATTAATGTTAAAGAATCTTCTGTTAATGAAACGATAAAGATACTAGATGGTATAAAGCACTACTATGAAGGGTATCATGGAGTATATTATACAAAGAATGCCATTAGGTCTGCGGCTGAACTTTCGCATAAGTATATTACTGGGCGAATATTACCTGATAAAGCGGTTGATGTTATTGATGAGGCAGGGGCATATTGTAAATTGCTAAGAAACAGGGGTAAAATTGTAAATAGTAGAGATATTAAGAATACCATTACTAGAATTACAAATGTGCCTTGCGGATCTGAATCTGATGATTTGCAGAAAGTAAAGTCTTTAAAAGCTAATCTAGAGAAGGTGATTTTTGGCCAAGGGCAGGCAATAGAATCTCTTGTTAATTCTATTAAAATTGCTAAATCTGGGTTGAGAAATTACAATAAGCCTTTAGCAAATTATCTTTTTGCAGGGCCAACCGGTGTTGGTAAAACCGAGCTAGCAAAACAATTAGCAGAAAGCATGGGCATGAATCTTATACGCTTTGATATGTCCGAATATATTGAGTCTCATACGATATCAAGGATGATTGGTTCTCCTCCTGGATATGTAGGTTATGATCAGGGTGGATTACTCACAGAATCTGTATCTAACAATCAATATAGTGTTGTGCTGCTTGATGAAATTGAAAAGGCCCATAGCGATATCTATAATATATTGCTACAAATTATGGATTATGGCTGCGTTACAGACACTTACGGACGTAAAGTTAACTTTTCCAATATAATTTTAATTATGACAACTAATGCAGGAGCAGTTGAACGCAGCAAAAGTTTTGTTGGCTTTGGGCATAAAAATTTTAACATTGGTGATAGCGAAAAAGCGATAGAACAGGTTTTTAGCCCTGAATTTCGTAATCGTCTTGATGCGATTATTTCTTTTTCTGACTTAAGTACGGATGTGATTTTGCATATTGTGGATAAATTTGTCCTAGAACTGAAAAAGCAACTGACGCAAAAAGGCATAAACTGCTTGGTAGAGGATGAAGTGAAATCTTATCTTGTACAAATGGGTTATAGTAAGGAAATGGGAGCACGTCCGATAGAGAGACTTATTGAAAAAGAGATAAAAAGTTACTTAGCGGAAGAAATACTGAATCGTAAATTAACAAAAGGAAAGAAATTAAGAATCTATATGAATAAAGTAGAAAATAAAATTGCTTTTGATATAGTTTGAAATTCTTGTTTTTTTATTACACTTATAGTATATTTATTTTAAGAATAATGAGGCTATAGTGGCAAGTTTAACTAGAAATCAGTATTACAGTAATCGCGATTTACAGAATTTATTTTCAAGACTAGGAATAAAAGCAGAAGAAGTAATAAGCCAGGAGTTTGACGATATACTCAAGTTAGTCGGAAGACGCTTTAGAAAGCTCTCGTTAAAGTTTCACCCTGATAAAGCAATAGGTGAAAAAGAGAAAAAAGTAGCTGGAGAAGAGTTTATAGCTCTTTTCATAGAAGTCCGGATGTGATAAGATAAGGATAGACGATGATAAGGAGGTTGAGTGCCAGCAGCATATAGTTATGACTTAAGGAAAAAAGCAATGGAAGCGCTAGAGGAGGGAGGAAGCAGAGAAACAGTGGCAGCAAGATTTAAAATTGGACGAACTACTTTATGGGAGTGGCAGCAAAGAAGAAAAGAAACAGGAGACTTTCAATCAAAAAAACTTGGAAATGGAGGTTACAATCACAAAATCACCGACTGGGATGCCTTTGCTAAATTTGCCAGAGAAAACGGAGGAAAGACTCTGTCGGAAATGGCTAAACTTTGGGGCAACGTTAGTATCCAAACGATCCACCGAGCTCTCAGAAAAATTGGATTTACGCGCAAAAAAAGACATATGGATACAAGGAAAGAAACGAAGAAAAACGTGCTGAATTCTTAAAAATTATAGCAACAAAAGAACCAGAAAACTTAGTTTATATAGATGAGTCTGGCATTGATAACACAGAGGACTATCCATATGGGTATTGCCAGAAAGGACAGCGGTTTTATGGCCTAAAATCTGGAAAGAAAACTCAACGAATCAGTATGGTTGCAGCCTTAAGTAGAAGAAAGATAGTTGCTCCATTAACCTTTGAAGGCCACTGTAATATGGATGTTTTTAATGGATGGTTTGAGCAATTTTTGACACCGATCTTGGAACCTGGACAGACTGTCATTCTTGACAATGCTACTTTTCATAAGTCTGGTAAGATTATCGAGCTTGCTAGAGGAGTTGGTGCAGAAATTTTGTATCTGCCGCCGTATTCTCCAGATTTCAACAAAATTGAGCATCATTGGTTTGCTATAAAAAACAGAGCTAGGAAAAACATTCCTCTATTCGAATCCTTTCGTCGTGCTGTTGATTCTGCCTTCCTATGACCTGTTCGGACTATTATGAGAAATGCTATAAATATAGATCCAAGTAGTCACGCTACTTGGATGACGAGGTAGAGGGTACTGGGATGACATAGGATAATATGGGATGAAGGAAGAAAACATTAGCTATGTTTTTTGCATAACAATGCATCTCTTCATTCCCGCTAAGTCATATACATATTCCTGAAAAGCTAATTCGTATGAGGGGATTATTTTGTCAATATTGCTTTGATCTTCACCTATCTCCAATATCGCAAACCCATTTTTTTTAAGACACCTCCTTAATATTGGAAAAATGCTCAAGTAACAACTCAAACCATCAATACCACCATCAAGGGCAATTCTTGGCTCCTTTTGCACTTCAGCTTGCAAGTCTTTCAATTTGCTTCTTTTAATATATGGAGGGTTGCTAATTATCAGATCAAATGAGCCTCTGCACTCTGTCCATGAATTTGGAAATATTTTGGCTCTGCTGAGAAGATCATGTTTCTTTGTGTTTTGATAGGCAACTTTGTATGCTTCCAAGCTTTTTTCAAAACCGACGCCAACAGCATATTTATACTCACTAAGTACGGATATCAATAAACAACCTGTGCCTGTGCCAAAATCCGCGATTTTTAGTTTCTGCTTTTTATTTGGGTAATATTTTAACACTGCTAGGATTATTGTTTCACTATCTGGCCTTGGATCTAAAACATGCTGGTTAACTATAAAATTTTTACTCCAGAATTCACGATTACCTATTATTTGCGATATTGGATATCTTTCCGCTCTTTTTTTTGTTAATTTCCAAAACAAAAGTTCTTTCTCCATCGGCACTTGATCAGCATGGTTCATAATTATGAATGATCTTTCCACTCCAAGTACGTGCTGCATGATGATTTCACAATCTAAATGTGGTGATTCAACTTTATGTGACGATAATAACTCCGATTCTTCTTGAATTAAAGTGCTGATTGTTTTCATTATTCTAAAAATATGTTCCTTTCAGCCAAGAATAGCAAGATGAGCGTAAATCTTTGAGTTTAGGATAACTGCACTAAATCCCAGTGTCAAGCACGCAGCTGTACGAACATTGCAATTTGCAGATCCAAGTAGCTTGACTACTTGGATCCAGCTAAGTTGGTGAGTATAAAAGTATAGCTTCTACGTCATGCCGCCGCGAACCGTCATACCGCGATTCATTCGCGGTATCTCAGCCGCTAACACGTAGCGGAATGACGGTTGTCGTTTAGCTACAAATATTAAGAAATTTACCAAGTGAAAAAAAAGGCAAAAGAAACCCCGTGGTGGTTGGGTATTTACCATGTACTAAAATATCGGCGTTTTTTTTATTCTAAAACGCTTGATTAAGAGCGATTTAGCTGCTTTTAACTTGCAACTAACCTACACCGCAAGTGTTTAAGAAATTTACTAGGCAGGAAAAAAGGCAAAGAAACCCCGTGGTAGCTAGCATTCAAATTCTCCCTTGTCAATTTGACGTTTTTTGCTGTCTTAAACGCTTTGTAAGCGCGTTTCGGCTTATATAGGTAAAAACCTAAAAATTTTTAAAGACATGCGATGCACGTAGTGCGAAAAATTAAACATGAGACGCCAAATACCCTAAGTTTTTTGTCATTAACCTGCACAGATTGCGAAGATAAATAAATAGCTTCAGTCTCATGATAAGGGGACTGGCGAAGGGTGTCAAGCAAGTTTTTCGTTTCTACTGAATGATAGTTGTGGCTTGGGAGGTAGTGCAAGAAATCTACTGATGGCTTTCAAAGCAGTTGAGCTTAATTATTAGAGTAGTAATGTTTATTTTTATATTGACTATTGAGGTTTATTATTTTATAATTAGAAACTTAGTTATTTTAATGAGCTTGAGTTTATAACATATGCCTACGATAAATCAATTAATACGTAAGGGTAGATTAGGATTGACCCATAAGAAAAAGGTACCAGCTTTGGGAGAAAGCAACCCTCAAAGGAGAGGTGTTTGCACTAAGGTGTATACTACAACTCCTAGAAAGCCTAACTCAGCACTCCGTAAAGTAGCCAGAGTAAAAATTAGTGGGTATGGTGAAGTGACAGCTTATATACCTGGTGAAGGTCATAATTTACAAGAGCACTCTGTTGTTTTGATACGTGGTGGGCGGGTTAAAGATTTGCCAGGTGTGCGTTATCACATAATAAGAGGTGCCCTTGATCTGCGTGGTGTGCAAAATCGAAAGAAAGCTCGTTCAAAATATGGTGTAAAGAAATCTGGTTAAAGTTTATGGCTCGTCGGAATAAAGCAAAAAAAAGAGAAATAAGTCCTGATTCGCGTTATGGCAGTGTTTTGCTGATGCGTTTCATTAATACAATCATGAAATGTGGTAAAAAATCTACTGCAGAAAAGATTATCTATGACGCTTTGTCTTTAGCTGAAAAGAAAATAGGCGAAGGTGGGTTATCAATTTTTGAGACAGCAGTAGGAAATGTTACTCCTTCTATAGAAGTGCGTTCTCGACGCATTGGTGGTGCAACTTATCAAGTGCCTGTTGAAGTTCGACAAGATAGAGCGGTTTCTTTAGCGTTAAGGTGGATTGCTAAAGCAACTTCTGCTGCTCGAAAAAAGAGTGGAAAAACCACTGTTGATTGTTTGCAATCTGAAATACTGGATGCTTATAATAAACGCGGTGGTGCGTCTAAGATGTGCGAAGAAAAATATAAAATGGCTGAAGCTAATAAGGCATTTTCTCATCTTCGTTTTTAATGTTAGCTAATTAATTGTGATATGGAAATTGGGATATCTAAATACAGAAATATAGGGATAATGGCTCACATAGATGCTGGTAAGACTACCACAACAGAGCGTATTTTATTTTATACTGGTAAGCAAAATAGAATTGGTGAGGTGCACGATGGTGCAGCTTCTATGGATTGGATGGAGCAGGAAAAAGAGCGTGGTATTACAATCACATCTGCTGCAACAACATGTTTTTGGAATGATCATAGGGTCAATATAATAGACACTCCTGGTCACGTTGATTTCACTATTGAAGTTGAGAGATCTTTAAGGGTTTTGGATGGTGCAGTTGCTGTATTTGATGGAGTTGCTGGAGTTGAACCTCAATCTGAGACAGTTTGGCGTCAAGCTGATAAATATAGCGTTCCTCGTATCTGCTTTGTTAATAAGATGGATAGAATAGGGGCAAATTTTTATCGATGTGTTGATATGATAAAGGCGAAGCTTGGTGCAGCACCTTTAGTTATTCATTTACCAATAGGGAGTGAGAAAGATTTCAAAGGTATAATTGACCTTATTTCTATGAAAGCCATTATATGGCAAGAAGAAACGTTGGGCGCTAAATTTTCTTATGAAGATATTCCTTCTGATTTGCTTGATAAGGCTCAAGAATATCGAAATCTTTTATTAGATGCTGCAGCTGAGATGGATGATGAAGCGATGAATACTTACTTTGAGTCTAATGATCTACCAGTGGATTTACTGAAAAAATGCGTGAGAAATGGGACCATTAAAGGAAAATTTGTTCCTGTGTTATGTGGGTCAGCTTTTAAAAATAAAGGCGTACAACCACTTTTAGATGGTGTGGTTGACTTTTTACCTTCTCCTATTGATGTTGATGTAATTGTTGGAATTGATCCTAAAGATTCAGAAAAGAAAATTGAGGTCAAACCTTCAGAAAAAGAGAAATTTGTTGCTCTTGCATTTAAAGTGATGACGGATAAATTTGTAGGCAGCTTGACGTTTATCCGTATTTATTCTGGTAAATTAAAGTCTAAATCTACCGTTTCAAATGCGTTAAAAAACGAAACTGAAGGGATTGGCAGAATGTTACTTATGCATGCAAATAACCGAGAAGATATAACTGAGGCTAGGGCTGGAGATATAGTTGCTTTAGTTGGGCTAAAGAAAACAACCACCGGAGATACTTTATGTTCTGTTGATTTTCCTATATTATTGGAGCGTATGGAATTTCCTGAGCCCGTTATTGAAATTGCTGTGGAACCTAAAACCACTTCAGATCAGGAAAAATTAGGTATTGCTCTAAATAGGTTGGTTGCAGAAGATCCTTCTTTGAGAATGTCAGTAAATGCGGAAAGCGGCCAGACTATATTGAAAGGCATGGGTGAGCTCCATCTTGAGATTATTGTTGATAGAATGAAGCGCGAGTTTAACGTTGAGGCTAACGTCGGTGCTCCTCAGGTTGCATATCGTGAAACTATCACTAAATCTGTTGAAATTGATTACACTCATAAAAAACAATCTGGTGGAGCTGGTCAGTTTGCTAAGGTTAAAATAAAATTTGAACCTCTTGAGCCTGGTTCTGGGTTTCAATTTGAAAGTAAAATTGTAGGTGGTGCTATTCCAAAAGAGTATATTCCTGGGGTAGAAAATGGCTTGGAGTTGATAAAAGAAGGTGGTATAATTTCGGGATTTCCTTTGATTGATTTTAAGGCTACCCTTCTTGATGGTGCTTTTCATGAGGTTGATTCTAGTCCTTTAGCTTTTGAACTTGCTGCTAAAGGTGCTTTTAAAGAGATGGCAAATAAAGCTGGTCCAAAAATGCTGGAGCCTATAATGAAAGTTGAAATCATTACTCCTGAAGAATATATGGGTGATGTTATGGGTGATATAAATAGTAGAAGAGGAAATGTTGCTGATATGCTCGATTTAGGTAATAATAGTAAAATAATTACTGCTTCGGTACCTCTTGCAAATATGTTTGGTTATATCAACGTTTTGCGTTCTATGTCTCAGGGAAGGGCGCAGTATAGTATGCATTTTTCTTGTTATGAGCAAGTGCCACAATATGTGGTTGATGAGTTAAAGTTAAAGTATAATTAAGGGTAATAATTATGACAGCAATAGTGGAAGCATTTGGAAAGCCGCATGTAAATGTGGGAACAATAGGACATGTGGATCATGGGAAGACAACGTTAACAGCGGCGATAACGAAGCATTATGGAAATTTTGTAGCGTACGATCAGATAGATAAAGCGCCAGAAGAAAGGAAGAGGGGGATAACGATAGCAACAGCGCATGTTGAGTATCAGACGGAAAAAAGGCATTATGCACACGTTGATTGTCCCGGACATGCTGACTATGTAAAGAACATGATAGTAGGTGCAGCACAGATGGATGCGGCGATATTGGTAGTGTCGGGAGTTGATGGGCCAATGCCACAAACGAGAGAGCATATATTGCTGGCGAAGCAGGTGGGTGTTGGATATATCGTGGTGTATATAAATAAAGCTGATGTTGCTGATGCTGATATGATAGATTTAGTAGAAATGGAAGTGAGGGAATTGCTGAGTAAATACGGATTTCCAGGGGATGAAGTACCTGTGATAGTTGGTTCAGCACTCAAGGCGCTGGAGGATGACAGCAGCGAATATGGAAAGAAATCAATAGACAAATTGATGGAAAAGTTAGGTGAATATGTAGCGGTTCCACCAAGGCCTGTGGATTTACCATTTTTATTGCCAATCGAAGATGTATTTTCGATATCAGGGCGAGGGACGGTGGTAACAGGAAGAATAGAGAAGGGAGAGATAAAGACGGGAGAAGATATAGAGATAATAGGTCTGAAGGGGACGCAAAAGACGATATGCACAGGTGTAGAAATGTTTAAGAAGTTGCTGGATAAAGGAAGTGCAGGACTCAATGTAGGAATATTGTTAAGAGGAACAAAAAGAGAAGAAGTGGAGAGAGGGCAAGTATTAGCAAAACCTGGGACGATAAAGCCACATAGAAAGTTTAAGGCGGAGGTTTATATATTAAAGAAAGAGGAAGGAGGAAGGCATACACCATTTTTTGCGAATTACCAGCCACAGTTTTATTTAAGGACAACGGATGTAACTGGGAGCATAAAATTGCTAGATGGGAAGGAGATGGTAATGCCAGGAGATAATGTGAGTGTAGAAGTAGAATTGCAAGTACCGATAGCAATGGATAAGGGATTGCGTTTTGCGATAAGAGAAGGCGGTAGAACTGTTGGTTCTGGTGTTGTTTCTGAAATTTTGGAGTGAGAGTTTGAGTTATAGGAGTGTAGCTCAATTGGTAGAGCGCTGGTCTCCAAAACCAGAGGTTGTAGGTTCAATTCCTATCGCTCCTGCATTAATGTTGTGGTGGAAATGTTAAAAAGTTTGTGTGGTTTTTTCTGTGATATAAAGCAAGAAATACGAAGAATTGCTTGGGTAAAGAAACAGGAGGTGTTGTCATCTCTATTTGTTGTAATGATTGTTATATTATGCTTTTCGATTTTCTTCTGTTTTGTGGATTTTATGTCTCTTTACGTAATTAAGGCTTTATTTGGAATTATTTATGGAATGTGAATATAAATGGTATATCATTAAAGTTGATTATGGATATGAGCAAAACATACGCGAATTGGTAAGTAATGCTGTTTATTTTAAGGAAGTGTTTATTCCTTATCAAACGGTATGTAATTCAAAGTCTGATATAAAAGAATTATGTGAAGTGTATGTATATATGCATCTGTGTGATGAAAGCAAAAATATTTTGAATCAAACGCCTGGATTCTGCAGTGGCGAATCTGGTGATTTTGAGATGATTTCAGATGATGAGATAAGTTTAAAGTGTAAAGAATTTAATAGATATAAATGGTATATCTTGAGAGTTGCTTCCAATTGTGAAGAGAAAGTGCGCCAACGTATATTGGAAAATTCTATGAGATTGGGTGTTAATGATTACTTTAAGGAAGTTTTTATTCCATATGAAGAGCTAAGTGAAGTAGAGTTGAAATCTAAGAAAATTGCTACACGAAGGAAATGCTTTCCTGGTTATGTCTTTTTATACGTGAATTTATGCGATGAAGTATTGAATTTTATCAATAATATACCAAAATCTCTTAAGGTTTATGGATTTTTGAAAAACGGTAATATTCCAAAGGTGATTTTGGATGATGAGATTCACTCAATGTGTAATGCACTTTATAATGCTCAAGAGACAAAGAAGTTAGGTTATGGTTATGAAAAAGGTGAAAAAGTGAAAATTAATAATGGTCTTTTTCAAAATTTTACTGGTAAGGTAAATATGGTAAACGATGAGAAAAAAATTATTAATGTGGAAGTATCGATTTTAGGTAAGCCGACAATAATAGAGCTTGATCTGGCTCAAGTAGAAAAAATAGAGGATTAATTATGAGTGTTATAGTTGCTAAGATTAACTTACTTATGGAAGCTGGGAAAGCAGTTCCAGGACCGAAAATTGCTTCAGTACTTGGTCCACGTGGTATACCTGTTCCTAAGTTTTGTGAAGCTTTTAATAAAGTTACTAGCACTGCTAACGCTAATTATAAAGTAGGCGATTTAGTAACAGTGCGAATTTCCATAAAGGATGATCGCTCTCATGATTTTACTGTCAGCGGTCCGCCTGTGGCTTATTTACTTAAGCAGGAGGCTAAATTAAGTAAAAGTTCTGGTAATCCTGGTAAAGAATTAGTGGCTAAATTACCTATGTCTGCTATAATTAAAGTGGCAAAGTGCAAGATGGTTGATATGAAAGTGGATAATGAAGATTCAGCAGTGAAAATGGTTGTAGGCACTGCAAAATCTATGGGTATAGAAGTTGTGGAAGGTTAGGTAAATGAATACATATAATGATAATCCTAAGCAGTGTTTGGAAAAGATTGTTGAGTCTGCTTCAGCAAAATTTAATGAATCAGTTGATATTGCGGTCAATTTAGGCGTAGATTCACGTAAATCTGAAGAGCAGGTGCGTGGTACAGTAGTTTTGCCTAAAGGTATCGGGAAGAATATTAAAGTAGCTGTTTTCGCTCAAGATAAACATTTATTAGAAGCTGAAAAAGCTGGTGCTGATATTGCAGGAGGAGAGGATTTAGTTGAAGAAATAAAAAAAGGTAGAAAATTAGATGTTGGTTGGTGCATTACTACTCCTGATTTTATGGCAAAAATCACTCCTATTGCGAAAGTGTTGGGTGCTAAAGGGCTGATGCCTAACCCTAAATTTGGTACTGTGACTTCTAACATCGCAGAAGCTATTAAAACCATTAAGTCTGGTCAGGTAAAATTTAGAACAGATAAAAATGGTGTTATTCATGGTAAATTAGGAAATATCAAATTTGATATTGATGACTTGCTAGAAAATTTAAAAGCCTTTCTTAAAGTAATTAAAGATAATAAACCTATTTCTGCGAAAGGAATTTACTTTAAGGGTGTTTTTTTAAATTCAACTATGGGTAAAGCTTATAAGATAAGCAAAGTGGAAGATATAATTTAAGGGAGTGATACCGTGAAGCGTAAAAATAAGGATGAATTTATACAAAGCACAATAAACGTGTTTGTAAATAATGATTTCTTAATATTAGTAAATTTTAAATCTATAAATGCTAATGATTCATTAACTCTGAGGAATAGCCTGAAGTCTATAGCAGGTGGGGTATTAGTAGTTAAAAACACTCTAGCGCGCTTGGCTTTGGAGAGGACTGGTAAATTTTCTTATTTATCAGGCAAATTTTCTGGTTCTGTTGCTATTATATACTCTAGTGGCATAGTAGAAGCTGCAAAGTTAATAGTTGATTTTATTAATGCTAACAAAGAAAAAATGTCTGTGATTTGCGCGGCTCATATAAATGAATTGTTAACAGTGGAAGATGTTAATAAACTGGCTAAGTTGCCTTCTCTGGATGAATTGCGTGTTAAAATTATGCGTTTAATATCTTATGATATTCCTGCTCGATTGGCGTTGTCTATTAATTCATCTTCTATGAGGCTTATGAGAGTTTTGGATTATTATAGTTCTAAAAAATAAATTTGTTGTTAAGTAAGGTGGTAATTATGAGTAATGTAACAAGTGATTTGGTTGATAAAATATTATCTTTAAACCTATTAGAGGCTTCTGAACTTGTAAAAGTTCTAGAAGAGAAAGTAGGATTGCCTGCTGGTTCTTTTCTTGGTGGAGCTGTTGGTGCTGGGGCGCCTATTGGTGATAATGCTGCTGCTCCTGCTGCTCAAGAAAAAGCTGAGTATAAAGTTGTGATTAAAGAAATTGATGCGAGTAAAAAAATAGGAGTTATTAAAGCTGTGAGAGAGGTTAATTCTACATTGGGTTTAAAAGAAGCAAAAGAGTTGGTTGAATCTTTACCTAAAGATTTGACTGCTAATGTTCCTAAAGACGAAGCAGAAAAAATCAAGCAAAAACTTATTGAAGCAGGAGCAACTAAAGTGGAGCTTGAATAATATTTAATGTATTAATTTTATATTGATATAGCTCTTTTAATTAGTTTGGGGTATTTTAATGGTTGATTCTTCTTATATGTACGCTTCTGGTGCTTTTGTTCCTAGAGTTTCTTATTCTAGGTCGATTGATTTAAAAGATTCTTTATTGGATTTGGTTAAGGTTCAAAAAGAGTCGTATGATTCATTTACTCCTAATAATAAGGGTAATGAAAGACTTGAAGTTATCTTTCATACAATCTTTCCAATAAATGATCCTTTGCGCAGGGCTACTATTGAGTTTATAAGTTGTAGGGTAGATGATCCTAAGTATGATGAATCTGAGTGTATAAAGCGTGGTGTAACTTTTTCTGCTCAGGTTATTGCTTCTGTACGTCTTGTTGTTATGCAGGATGGTATTTCTCTTGATGAATATAAATCGATTAAAGAGAGTGGAGATCATTCTAAACTTGCAACCGTTGTAAAATCTATAGAAGAGCAGAAAGTCCACTTTTGTGGGTTGCCTATGATGACTGATAAGGGCACTTTCATCATTAATGGTGTGGAAAAAGTTATCGTTTCACAAATGCATAGGTCTCCTGGTGTATTTTTTGATAGCGATAAGGGAAAAACTTACAATTCTGGTAAATTGATCTATTCTGCTAGAATTATTCCTTATAGGGGTTCTTGGCTTGATATTGAATTTGATGTTAAAGACCATTTGTATTTTCGTGTTGATAGAAAAAGAAAATTGCCAATCTCAGTTTTATTAAAGGCGTTGGGTCTATCAAATAATGATATACTCGATAGATTTTATGAGAAAATAAAGTATGTAAAACATAAAGATGGTTGGAAAGTGCCTTTTGTTCCTGATAAATTTAAAGGAGTGAGGCTGCCTTTCGACTTAATGGATATTGAAGGTAATGTGCTGCTTAAGGCTAACGTTCGTATTACCTCAAGACTAGCTAAAAAGCTATATGATAATGAATTGAAAGAGTACCTGGTTCCTTTTAATTCTATATGTGGTTTATTCCTCGCAGAAGATTTAATGGATAGTGCTAGCTCTACGAAAATTTTATCTGCTGGTGAATCTATAAAGCTGGAAGACATAAAGAAGCTTGAGTTATTGTCTGTGGATGAAATATCAGTATTGAACATAGATAATTTGTTTGTTGGACCTTATATATTAAATACGCTTTTCTTAGATGAAAACATGTCTTATCAGGATGCACTATATGAAATGTATAGAGTTTTGCGTCCTGGTGAAGTTCCTGTTTTAGAGATAGTAGAGGAGTTTTTCCGTAATCTTTTCTTCAGTCCGGAATATTATGATTTGTCTAACATTGGTAGGTTGAAGCTTAACTCTTACCTTGGATTAAATTATGATGAGGATTTAACTGTTTTAACGCATGAAGATATTATTGAAATTGTGAAAAAAATAGTATTGTTACGTGACGGTCAAGGATCTGTAGATGATATTGATCATTTAGGAAACAGAAGAGTAAGATCAGTTGGAGAGTTTATAGAAAATCAATTTAGAACTGGGTTGTTGAAATTGGAACGCGCAATAGTTGATTCTATGTCCACTTCTAGTTTAGATAAAGTTTCTCCATCTGATTTTATTAATCCAAAAGTGTTAACTAATGTCTTAAGAGATTTCTTCAATTCTTCTCAATTATCTCAATTTATGGATCAGACTAATCCGTTATCTGAAATAACACATAAAAGAAGGTTGTCCGCGTTAGGTCCTGGCGGTTTAACAAGAGAACGGGCAGGATTTGAAGTGCGTGATGTTCATCCAACTCATTATGGAAGAATTTGCCCTATTGAGACTCCTGAAGGGCAAAATATAGGGTTAATCAACAGCTTAGCTATATACGCGCGTATTAATAAATATGGTTTTATTGAAAGCCCTTATAGAAAAGTAGTCAATAGGGTTGTTACTGATCAAATTGAGTATCTTTCTGCTATAGACGAAGGCTCACATCATATAGCTGACACTAGCGTAAAGCTTGATGAAAATAATTGCTTTGTTGATGACATGCTATACTGTAGATATGCTGGTAGCTTCGTCATGGTAAGTAGCGACCAAGTTAGTTACATTGACGTATCTCCTAAGCAGGTAATATCAGTTGCAGCTTCCTTGATTCCATTTTTAGAAAATGATGATGCTAATAGAGCATTAATGGGCTCAAATATGCAACGTCAGGCCGTACCTTTATTGAAGCCTACCGCTCCTCTGGTTGCTACTGGTATGGAGTCTTTTGTAGCTTCTGGCTCTGGTGCTGTAGTTTTAGCAAAACGCGATGGCATAGTTGATAGTTCTGATAGTAACTCTATAGTTATACGTGCTTTTGATAAAGAAAGGGTTAACTACTTGGACGTAGATATTTATCATCTAAGGAAATTTCAGCGTTCTAACCATAATACTTGTATTAATCAAAGACCGCTAGTGTGCGTAGGTGATTATGTTAAAAAGGGTGATGTAATAGCTGATGGTCCTGCAATTAACAGTGGTGAGTTGGCGCTTGGTAAAAATTTGCTAGTCGCTTTTATGTCTTGGCAAGGTTATAATTTTGAAGACTCTATTATTATTTCTAGTGAAGTTGTTAAAAAAGATCTCTTTACTTCTATTCATATAGAAGAATTTGACTGTGTTGTACATGATACCCCTTTAGGATCAGAAAAAATAACTCGTGCTATACCTGGTGTTAATGAAGAAAATCTATATCACTTGGATGGTAGTGGTATAGTGAAAATTGGTACAAGAGTTGGTCCAGGCTATATTCTGGTAGGTAAAGTTACACCTAAACCTTCTCTTTCATTGCCTCCTGAAACGAAGTTATTAATGACAATTTTTGGTGAAAAGTCATTCGATTGTGCGGATTCCTCTTTATATACATCTCCAGATGTTGAAGGGACAGTAATTGATGTACAAGTCTTTACACGCAGGGGGGTTGAAGAAAATGAAAGGGCATTACTCATCAAACAAAAAGAGATAAATGACTTTGAGGAAGAGCGAGATTATATAATCAATGTTACTAGTGAATATTTCTATGATGAACTGAAGAAACTTCTTATTAATTCTGGTTCTCAAGATCGAGAAAAATTTGACTCTATTGAACGTGAGCAATGGTGGGGTATAGGATTAAAAAACCAATCCATTTCTGAGCAAGTTAAGAGCTTAAAAAAAGATTTTGATGAAAAAGTATCACATGCAATAGCACAGTTTAAGCGAAAAGTAGAAAAATTACATGAAGGTTATGACCTGCCTCAAGGTGTGTCGATGTCAGTAAAAGTTTTCATTGCTGTGAAACATAGTCTGCAACCAGGGGATAAAATGGCTGGTAGACATGGAAATAAAGGTGTGATTTCTCGAGTTGTGCCAGTGGAAGATATGCCTTATTTGGAAGATGGTACTCCTGTTGATATTATTCTTAACCCTCTTGGTGTTCCTTCACGAATGAATGTAGGGCAAATACTGGAAACGCATGTAGGTTGGGCTTGTAGAAAATTAGGGGAAAAGGTAAGTAATATTCTCGATGAGATCAATAAGATCAAAAGTGCTTTTTGCAAGGGAATTAGGTCCCTTAACGATGATAATTTTACACAATTTGCAGTAGCATACCTTGATAATAAAAAAATTGAAAATATTGATGATGATGAAATAACGGCTTCTGTTTTAAATACACCTAATAAGAATGCACTAAATGACGAGTTGAATGAGCTAGTAGAGAACTATATGAACTCTTGTAAAAGTTCATATAGCAATTTACGTAACTTCCTGATTGAGGTTTATAGCTACGGCAGTAACGTATCTATCTGTAATGATATTCGTAATATTAGTGATAATAATCTCATTGAATTTGCACGCAAATTACGTGATGGCGTTCCTGTTGCTGCACCTGTATTTGAGGGTCCAAAAGATGAACAAATAGCAAAATTATTTGAACTTGCTGGTTTGGATAACTCTGGACAAGCTGTATTATATGACGGTTGCAGTGGTGAAAAATTCGACCGCAAGGTTACAGTTGGTTACATGTACATGCTTAAGTTGCACCACTTGGTTGATGGTAAAATTCATGCGCGTTCAGTAGGGCCTTATAGTTTGGTTACTCAACAACCTCTTGGAGGAAAATCTCATTTTGGTGGTCAGCGTTTTGGTGAAATGGAATGTTGGGCATTACAAGCCTATGGTGCTGCTTATACTTTGCAGGAAATGTTAACTGTGAAGTCTGATGATATTAATGGTAGAGTTAAGATTTACGAATCGATAATAAAAGGTGACAGTAATTTTGAATGTGGAATTCCTGAATCCTTTAATGTGATGATAAAAGAACTACGTTCTTTATGTTTAAATGTAGATTTAAAGCAGAATGATGTAGTGATTGAAGATATATCTCACACTAACATTGCACAACCTTTTAATGAGGTTAGCATATCGATTGCTAGCCCTGAAAGTATTAAGCGTATATCTTGTGGTGAGATAGAAGATGTTTCAACTGCAAATTATCGTACGTTCAAAGTTGAGAAAGGTGGACTATTTTGCCCTAAGGTTTTTGGCCCTGTCAATGACGATGAATGTTTATGTGGAAAATACAAAAAAAGAAGACACAGAGGTCGCATATGCGAAAAATGCGGAGTAGAAGTTACATCTTCTAAAGTAAGAAGAGAAAGGATGGGTCATATAGAGCTTGCATCTCCTGTTGCTCATATATGGTTTTTGAAATCGCTTCCTTCAAGAATTGGAGCATTATTGGATATGTCTCTCAGAGATATTGAGAATATTTTATATAGCGATAATTATATCGTAATAGATCCTCTTGTTTCGCCTTTTGAAAAAGGTGAGATTATTAGTGAAAAAGCTTATAATGAAGCTAAAGATAGCTATGGGATCGATAGTTTTGTAGCTATGCAAGGTGTTGAAGCTATAAGAGAGTTGCTAACGCGCCTTGATTTACATGAAATTAGGAAGGATTTAAGACTAGAATTAGAATCTGTTGCTTCTGAGATAAGAAGAAAGAAAATTATAAAGAGATTGCGTATTGTTGAAAACTTCATTAAATCTGGAAATAGGCCTGAGTGGATGATACTTACAACTATACCTATTTTACCACCTGACTTGCGTCCTTTGGTATCGCTTGAGAGTGGTCGTCCTGCAGTTTCTGATCTGAATCATCATTATAGGACTATTATTAATAGAAATAACAGGTTGAGGAAATTGTTGAGCTTAAATCCTCCTGAGATTATGATTCGTAATGAAAAAAGGATGTTACAAGAAGCAGTTGATTCTCTTTTTGATAATAGTCGTCGTAATACTTTGGTAAATAAAGCTGGTGCTGTTGGATATAAAAAGTCCATTAGTGATATGTTAAAAGGAAAACAGGGTCGTTTTCGCCAGAACCTCTTAGGAAAAAGGGTAGACTACTCTGGACGTTCTGTAATAGTTGTTGGTCCAACTTTGAAACTAAATCAGTGTGGATTACCAAAAAGAATGGCTCTTGAACTATTCAAACCTTTTGTTTACTCAAAGCTTAAGATGTATGGTATGGCTCCAACTATTAAGTTTGCTAGTAAGTTGATAAGGGCAGAAAAACCAGAAGTTTGGGATATGCTTGAAGAGGTAATGAAAGAGCATCCTGTTTTGTTGAATAGAGCGCCTACGCTACATAGACTTGGTATTCAGGCTTTTGAGCCAATCCTTATTGAAGGCAAAGCAATACAGCTTCATCCGCTTGTCTGTACGGCGTTTAATGCTGATTTTGATGGTGATCAAATGGCAGTGCATGTGCCAATTTCATTGGAAGCTCAGCTTGAAGCTAGGGTGTTGATGATGTCCACTAATAACGTTTTAAGTCCTTCTAATGGCAGACCGATTATAGTTCCTAGTAAAGATATAGTACTTGGTATATATTATCTGACTTTACAAGAACCTAAGGAAGATAATTTACCATCTTTTGGTGCTTTTTGTGAAGTTGAGCATTCCTTGAGTGATGGTACTTTACATATTCATTCTAGTATAAAGTATAGGATGGAGTATATTAATAGCAGCGGTGAAACTCACTATAAAACTGTTTGTACAACTCCTGGCCGTTTAATATTATGGCAGATTTTTCCTAAGCATGAGAATCTAAGCTTCGATCTAATAAATCAGATATTAACAGTCAAGGAAATAACTGGTATAGTTGATTTAGTATATCGTAACTGTGGTCAAAGTGCTACAGTGGCATTTTCTGATAAATTAATGGTACTTGGCTTTGAGTATGCCACATTTTCTGGTATTTCTTTTGGTCGTTGTGATATGGTTATACCTGAAACTAAAGCTACACATGTTGATCACGCGAGGGGTGAAATTAAGAAATTCTCTATGCAATATCAAGATGGGCTAATAACTGGAAGTGAGAGGTATAACAAGGTTATAGATGAATGGTCTAAGTGTACGGATATGATAGCTAATGATATGTTAAAAGCAATATCTATATATGATGGAAATAGTAAGTACAACTCAGTGTATATGATGGTTAACTCTGGTGCAAGGGGTTCTACTTCACAGATGAAACAGCTAGCAGGAATGCGAGGGCTCATGACCAAACCTTCTGGTGAGATTATAGAAACACCTATAATTTCTAATTTCCGTGAAGGATTGAACGTATTTGAATACTTTAATTCTACTCACGGTGCGCGTAAAGGTTTAGCTGACACTGCACTTAAAACTGCAAACTCTGGATACTTAACTCGTCGTTTAGTTGATGTATCTCAAAATTGCATAGTTACAAAGCATGACTGTAAAACAAAAAATGGTCTTGTTGTGAGAGCTACAGTTGAAGGAAGTACTATAGTTACATCTCTAGAGAGTGTTGTGCTGGGTAGAACAGCTGCAAATGATATATATAACCCAGTGACAAAAGAATTATTAGTAAAGGCAGGGGAATTAATTGATGAGGATAAAGTAAAGCAAATCAGCATTGCAGGTCTTGATGCTGTAAAAATTAGATCGCCTTTAACTTGTGAAATAAGTCCTGGTGTATGTTCTTTATGTTATGGAAGAGACCTTGCAACTGGTAAAATTGTTTCAATAGGTGAAGCAGTTGGTGTTATAGCTGCTCAATCTGTTGGAGAGCCAGGTACTCAGTTAACGATGCGTACTTTCCATATAGGTGGAGTAATGACTAGAGGCGTTGAATCCTCGAATATTATAGCTTCTATTAATGCTAAAATAAAGTTAAACAATAGTAATATAATTATAGATAGAAACGGAAATAAAATTGTGATAAGCCGTTCCTGTGAAGTCGTGTTGATTGATAGCCTTGGTAGTGAGAAGTTGAAGCACAGTGTACCTTACGGCGCTAAGCTTTATGTAGATGAGAGTGGGTCAGTAAAAATTGGCGATAAAGTTGCGGAATGGGATCCTTATACATTGCCTATTATTACGGAGAAGACTGGTACAGTGTCTTATCAGGACTTAAAAGATGGAATTTCGATCACTGAAGTGATGGATGAATCTACAGGAATATCAAGCAAAGTAGTAAAAGACTGGAAATTGCATTCTGGTGGAGCTAATTTACGTCCTCGTATTGTGCTGCTTGATGATAATGGTAAAGTAATGACACTCGCAAGTGGCGCTGAAGCATGTTATTTTATACCAATCGGTGCAGTGCTCAATGTACAAGATGGCCAGAAGGTTCATGCAGGTGATGTTATTACAAGAACACCAAGAGAGTCAGTTAAAACTCGTGATATTACTGGTGGTTTACCGAGGGTTATAGAGTTATTTGAAGCACGTCGTCCTAAAGAGCATGCTATTGTTAGTGAGATAGATGGCTATGTAGCGTTTTCTGAAAAAGACCGTAGAGGAAAACGCAGTATATTAATTAAACCTGTAGATGAACAAATTTCTCCAGTTGAATATTTGGTATCAAGAAGTAAGCATGTAATAGTCAATGAAGGTGATTTTGTACGTAAAGGTGATCTATTGATGGATGGTGACCCTGATCTCCATGATATTTTACGTGTGCTTGGGTTAGAAGCTTTAGCGCACTATATGATTTCTGAAATACAGCAAGTTTATAGATTGCAGGGTGTTCGTATAGATAATAAGCATTTAGAGGTGATCTTAAAACAAATGCTACAAAAAGTGGAAATTACTGATCCTGGTGATACTATGTACTTGGTTGGCGAAAGCATTGACAAGCTGGAAGTTGATAGGGAAAATGATGCTATGAGTAACTCTGGCAAACGGCCTACTCATTATCTTCCTATTCTGCAGGGGATTACTAGGGCAAGTCTTGAAACTAGCTCCTTTATTTCTGCTGCCTCTTTCCAAGAGACAACAAAAGTACTTACAGAAGCAGCATTCTGCGGGAAGAGTGATCCTTTAAGTGGATTAAAAGAAAATGTTATAGTAGGAAGATTAATTCCTGCTGGTACAGGTTTGATTATGAATAAGATCAGAGCACTTTCACTTTGTGATAATGTGGATAAATATGAAAAATATTTTGATATTGAAACTTATGACGAGGAATGGTTGATGGATAATGGTTGTCATTTACACTCTGGTGAGGAAGAGAGCGTAGTGGCATATGATCAGTCGAATTGAGTACAGCTAGTGTGTCTTTTGACCAAAAAAGCCAACAATATTTTCTTTCACTTCTGTGCTATCTGTCATGTTATTTACTCTCACACGAAATTCAGATGAGCCTTGAAGCCCGCTGCTGTACCAACCTATGTGTTTGCGGGCCATCTTTATTCCTGTGTCATTTCCATAGTACTCAAGAATACTGTCGTAATGCTCGAGTATGATGCTTAATCTCTCTGAAGCTGTTGGTTCAGAAGTTTCACTTCCACTGAGAAAGTTCATTGCTTGATTAATCAGCCAAGGTTTACCGTAGGCACCACGACCTATCATCACTCCGTCTGCTCCAGATTCTTTGAGAGCATTCTGAATATCATTTAAATTTTTAATATCACCATTCACTATAACTGGGATTTTCACTTGCTCTTTAACATTTCTAACGAATTTCCAATCTGCTTGACCATTATAAAGCTGCGCTCTTGTTCTTCCATGCACAGTGATCATTTTTGCTCCAAGATCCTCTGCAATTTTTGCTAAACGCGGAGCATTGCGATTTTCATCGTTCCATCCAGTGCGCATTTTCACCGTAACTGGCACATTCACTGCTTTGACTACGGCCTCAATTATCTCAGCGGCTTTTTTCTCATCACGCATTAGTGCTGATCCTGCATAACCGTTTACAACTTTTTTAACAGGGCAACCAAAGTTTATGTATATAATTTTTGCTCCCATGTCCTCGTTTAATTTTGCAGCCTCCGCCATAACATCTGGCTCACACCCAGCAAGCTGCACAGCAGTTATAGCTCTTTTCATAGAAGTCCGGATGTGATAAGATAAGGATAGACGATGATAAGGAGGTTGAGTGCCAGCAGCATATAGTTATGACTTAAGGAAAAAAGCAATGGAAGCGCTAGAGGAGGGAGGAAGCAGAGAAACAGTGGCAGCAAGATTTAAAATTGGACGAACTACTTTATGGGAGTGGCAGCAAAGAAGAAAAGAAACAGGAGACTTTCAATCAAAAAAACTTGGAAATGGAGGTTACAATCACAAAATCACCGACTGGGATGCCTTTGCTAAATTTGCCAGAGAAAACGGAGGAAAGACTCTGTCGGAAATGGCTAAACTTTGGGGCAACGTTAGTATCCAAACGATCCACCGAGCTCTCAGAAAAATTGGATTTACGCGCAAAAAAAGACATATGGATACAAGGAAAGAAACGAAGAAAAACGTGCTGAATTCTTAAAAATTATAGCAACAAAAGAACCAGAAAACTTAGTTTATATAGATGAGTCTGGCATTGATAACACAGAGGACTATCCATATGGGTATTGCCAGAAAGGACAGCGGTTTTATGGCCTAAAATCTGGAAAGAAAACTCAACGAATCAGTATGGTTGCAGCCTTAAGTAGAAGAAAGATAGTTGCTCCATTAACCTTTGAAGGCCACTGTAATATGGATGTTTTTAATGGATGGTTTGAGCAATTTTTGACACCGATCTTGGAACCTGGACAGACTGTCATTCTTGACAATGCTACTTTTCATAAGTCTGGTAAGATTATCGAGCTTGCTAGAGGAGTTGGTGCAGAAATTTTGTATCTGCCGCCGTATTCTCCAGATTTCAACAAAATTGAGCATCATTGGTTTGCTATAAAAAACAGAGCTAGGAAAAACATTCCTCTATTCGAATCCTTTCGTCGTGCTGTTGATTCTGCCTTCCTATGACCTGTTCGGACTATTATGAGAAATGCTATAATTGACCTGCGGGTCTTATTGACGATTTTTCAAACATTGTCATTCTTGTTGCACCGACTCCAACCCCAACATAAGGAGAAAAAGAGAAACGGTCACTTTTCCAATGATGATAAACATTTGCCATTACAGATATGTTCTCAATTTGGTCATGATTAATAATTGATCTATATTTATCGCTGCCTTCTGTGTACGATATTGTCATCTGGCCGCGTGTTAAACCAATATTATCCACTTTTACAGAAGAATACATTCCTTCCAATTCAGCTCTGTAGCTATTGCCATTCAATTCCCCTGTATAACCAAGTGCCACATTTGCAGCAAAAGGTGGATTATAATCTCCTTTATACTTACTTAGTGACTGACCTTCTGTTTTCTGAGCATCCCTGTCATTTATAGATACCTTATTGGCAGCTGTAGCAGCAGTATCTCCAATTTTTGCTTTCAACTCACCCGTGTAATTTAAAAATTGACCGTAATACCCACTACCAAAGTAAAATCCTTCTGTTTCACTCGCAAAAGATTGTTGTGACAACAATAAAGCAAGTGCTGTAACCGCTAATGTTTTTTTACTAATCATTACTACTCCCCTAGTTATAGCTCTTTTCATAGAAGTCCGGATGTGATAAGATAAGGATAGACGATGATAAGGAGGTTGAGTGCCAGCAGCATATAGTTATGACTTAAGGAAAAAAGCAATGGAAGCGCTAGAGGAGGGAGGAAGCAGAGAAACAGTGGCAGCAAGATTTAAAATTGGACGAACTACTTTATGGGAGTGGCAGCAAAGAAGAAAAGAAACAGGAGACTTTCAATCAAAAAAACTTGGAAATGGAGGTTACAATCACAAAATCACCGACTGGGATGCCTTTGCTAAATTTGCCAGAGAAAACGGAGGAAAGACTCTGTCGGAAATGGCTAAACTTTGGGGCAACGTTAGTATCCAAACGATCCACCGAGCTCTCAGAAAAATTGGATTTACGCGCAAAAAAAGACATATGGATACAAGGAAAGAAACGAAGAAAAACGTGCTGAATTCTTAAAAATTATAGCAACAAAAGAACCAGAAAACTTAGTTTATATAGATGAGTCTGGCATTGATAACACAGAGGACTATCCATATGGGTATTGCCAGAAAGGACAGCGGTTTTATGGCCTAAAATCTGGAAAGAAAACTCAACGAATCAGTATGGTTGCAGCCTTAAGTAGAAGAAAGATAGTTGCTCCATTAACCTTTGAAGGCCACTGTAATATGGATGTTTTTAATGGATGGTTTGAGCAATTTTTGACACCGATCTTGGAACCTGGACAGACTGTCATTCTTGACAATGCTACTTTTCATAAGTCTGGTAAGATTATCGAGCTTGCTAGAGGAGTTGGTGCAGAAATTTTGTATCTGCCGCCGTATTCTCCAGATTTCAACAAAATTGAGCATCATTGGTTTGCTATAAAAAACAGAGCTAGGAAAAACATTCCTCTATTCGAATCCTTTCGTCGTGCTGTTGATTCTGCCTTCCTATGACCTGTTCGGACTATTATGAGAAATGCTATAAAATAGCTAATCTAATACTAATTAATTAAAAATGGCTTAATATGAAAAACCTAATTATTTGCATAACTTGCACTTTTCCGAGCTAAAAATAGGCAAAATTAACCTTACTTCTCGTCATTTTTTAATTTATCGTCAATATCCTCATCTTCAAATTCATCCTCCTCTTCTTCGTCATCAAACCCATCATCACTCCTATCCTCATCATCAAACCCGTCATCATCATCTTCAAACTTATCGTCGATATCTTCATCATCAATATCTTCGTCTGCAAATTCATCTGATTCATCATACACTGCATCTTCTGTTTTAGTTTCAGCAGGATAATCAACTGAATTAGGTCCCTCAAGAGCATTATTCCCTTCGTTATTAACCTTATCTTTGCTCGCAGCGGCAGAAAGAACTTTGTTTGGGTCATATGGTTCTTGTGTAGGCACACGAGTTTGTTTGAGCAGCCTTCTTGTGAAGGTGGTATCACTGTAGTACAAAATTTTCTTTGATTTAATTGGGTAAGTCGACTCTATTAAAATTATCTGATCGTCACGTGGCAACATAATAACTTCTTGAGGCAATAGCAATGCTCTCTGTATTTCAGAGATATGTAATGACCTTGAAGCAGGATTTAAATCTAAAAATTTAGGCTTATTCAACGATTCTTGTTGTACAGTTTTGTTTCCTATAAGTTGCGATATTAAATTAGCTGTTTCAATATTATTGGCTGCAAAAGTTATTCTGTAAGTCGAGTTTGACAAAAAGGAGTTCATCCCTGCTTCTTCGTATATTCCTTTGAGCTGCTCAGTATCTTGAACAATTAAGAATAACCTAACTCGATAACCACGAAAATATGCAATACCTGTTTGAAATTGCTCCATTTTTCCAAGCGTAGGAAACTCATCCATTAAAAACAATACACCATAAGGCTCATCATCCGATGGCAATTTTCTACATAAAAACTCAGTTGCCTGTTGGTAAAAAACCTGCATTAAAGGCCTGAGCCTAGTCAAGTTGTCAGGAGTTAAACCAACATAAACTGTAATTTTCTTCTTTTTAAAATCTAGAATATTAAAATCACTTGACGCAGTTGCAGTATCAATCAATGGGTTTGCCCACAATTCAAGTGATGAGTTCATGGTTGATACAACACCTGACCTTTCTTTATCAGCTTTTTGTAAAAAAGCTGCAATATTCATATATGCTACAGGGTGTAGTATTTTACCCATTGTATCAAGAGCAACAGCAAGATTATAAACTACATCATCACTACGCATCGTACGCACAACTTCACCAAAAGATTTAACTTTCTCTGGTGCAGCAAGTAAGTATAATACCACTCCAACAAATAAGCTTCTTGCTTCATTCTGCCAAAAGTCTTGTTCAGGCATGATTAGGTTAGCTATTTTCTGCACATCGTCAACCATCTGCCCAGGTTTTTCACTAATCCATTGTAATGGATTGTAACAGTGACTTATTCCATCTGGCTGCGCTGGATTCCATACGTATACTTTTTGTCCTTGTCGTTCTCGCCAACCACTTGTTATTTCATAGTTTTCTAATTTTATGTCGTGTACAATTACCGAGTCAGTCCAAAATAATAAATTAGGAATTACAAAGCCAACACCCTTACCAGAACCTGTAGGTGCAAATAACAATGCATGCTGAAACCCATCAGAAATGAAGTATCCTCTTTTATCTTTACCAAGCAATAATCCCTTTTTGCTTCTTAATCCTGCTTTTCGTATGTCTTTCTCTGATGCCCACTGCGAATCTCCATGAAGTGATTCTTTCTTTTTAAATGGTCGCCACTCAATTATCCTTTCTCTTAAATTCCACAAAATAATCATTAAAACAATGATAGGCAGTGCAAAAGATATAATTAATGTGATTTTGAGCTCAAGGCTATATAACTCTGGATGATGCCAACAATATTGTATATGATCAAAAATCGTTGGCCAAAGAGCTTGAGGGAAAGGCGTCAAACTAGGATTAATTGCCTTAAAATCCACAGCATCCGGACCATCAGCAAACAGAACAAACAATATACCAGATAGATAGAAGCAAAACTCAAGTACGCTAAAAGCTACTACACCTCCTATGAGAATATTACGTAGGTGATTTCCATTACTCATAAACTACTCTTCCTTAACTTATGTATAAATTTAAGCATTTTCGCTCGCAGATCTAGTAAATAATATCTCAGAAATGCTTCTTTTGCCCCCACCGGTTCTTTTTAGCTGAATAACAATATCAATCACATTTCTAATGTATGGTATAATTTGGTCTGGAGGAATGCCAAGATTTGCCTGCATAACCATCAATTTTATTTGCTCAAGGGCCATTGTTGGACTATCCGCATGAAGGGTTGATATTGATCCAGGGTGACCAGTATTTATCGCCCTAAGAAAACTAAAAGCTTCCGCTCCACGGAGCTCACCAACTATTATTCTGTCTGGTCTTAAACGTAAGCACGCTTCTATCAAATCTTGAGTGGTTACTTTTGCTCTGCCCTGCCCTCCTTTAGAGGCAATTAGATGGACTTTATTGGGATGATCGTTCAAAACGATTTCCCTTGCATCCTCAACAGTAATAATTCTTTCCTCAGCTGGAATAGCACGCAAAGTAGCATTAGTAAAAGTAGTCTTACCAGTGGAAGTTCCACCACTAATTATAATATTTTTCTTACTTATTACAGCGTATTCTAAAAACTCTTTTATTTTTTTTTGCCTTAACAGTAAATCCAAATGATGGTCAACTGGATTATCAGTTGCTTCTGTAACAGTTTCAGAAAAAGCCCCCATTTTTTCGTAATCATCGAGTGCTAACTGCATGCTAGAAGGCTTACGAATCGACATGACTACTTTATCAGGTTCACATGCTGGCGGAAATACTATCTGTATACGATAACCATTTGGTAATGTTGCCGAAAGTAAAGGTGCTTCTTCGCTAAGTTTTTGTTCTGTAGCTTGAGCAATCAGTCTGCCAAGAGATTTCAAATGGTTAAGATCGAATACTTCTAATTTTTCACACCTTATTTCACCGCGATTTTCAATCCATACTTCCTTTGGCTTATTTATTGATATTTCATTTACGCCTTCTTCTTGAAATATGCCTTGTAATGGCTCCAAATATGTATCAAGTGCAGCATAGTTCATTTCATTGATTTAATATTGCCTGTGGAGGAAATACTATATCTTGGTTAACAAATACTTTCAATGCAGTGCCTTGATCAACATAAATAGTTGGTTTTTTATCTGTATATCTGCCCACTACATCCCGCATATCTTTGGAAAAATCCTCGATTGATTTCCCGATTGCTTCATCATAAACAGACTTGCTTCCTCTTTGAATTTGTTCTAACAGTTGATTTACAATTTCCAGGCTTATATCTACCTTGTCTTCTTCAATTCCTAGTGCTTTTGCTATTTCCTCTTTCATTATTTTTAGTAAATCTTGTCTGCTTTTGGCACTCCGAATCCTTCCGATAGCCCCAAGGCCTAATTTCCATTTGTCACTAGATATCTTCCTTTCTGGGTCAATAATGAGTTGGAGAGAAGAAAAATCTATTTCGGTTGCAGTGATAGACTTTACTGCATCTCTGACAGTTAGCGTATCAACAAGATTAGAAGCCTTTTGCCCTATAACAGCCGAACCAATCGAAACACCAGCAAGTGTCACTGAAGAGAATAACGCACTTACTATTTTGTTATCAACTATTCCTGCTATTCCTGCTCTACCAAGCTCGTCAGTACTAAGTGATGAGATAGCAATATCTATTCCATGTGGCATAATCACTCTGTTCCAGTTTATATTTACACGAGATTTAGCAACATTCGAGTCAAATGAATAACTGCCTATCAATCTTGAGCCTTTAGGTATTAAAACTGTATCACCAGTTTCTGCATAAACATCTCTACTCACCATAGCACGCAGCATTCCTTGCAGATCAGAGTTTATTGCAGTTTCAAGAACAGCATCAATAATTTTACCTTGAGTAATCATTAAACCAAGCTTTCCTACCCTGGTAGCTTTGCTCGATTGTGCTGAAGTGTTGGATAAAGTAGCATCAGCAGCCTTGTTCTCTCCACTACCACCTGAAATTGTCAACATCTGTGCACTACGTCTGTCTCTAGGATAACCTCCCCCCCCTATTGTAGGAAACGAGGTAGGTAAATTGCCCATAACATTACTAGAAGGAAAATTTTGCTTTGGCAAAGTAGGTATATTTGACACAGGAGTTTCTTTTGGTTTCTCTTCTTCTTTTCTAATTTGTTTTATTTCTGGTATGATTGGTGGTGTAGGAAGAGGAGGTAAGGGTGGTAAGGGATCAGTTATTATTCTTTCAGGAACCATTACATTATCTGGAACTTGTTCCAACTTTCCTTTCAATTCTTGAACGTTTTGCTTTGTTTCCTCTTTTTTAATAACTTCTAAACCCTCTTTAGGAGAAGGACTAAAATAGAGATAATACACTCCACCAGCCAGAAGCACTAAAATAATGACCATCAATGCCCTATGACCTTGATTAGAGCCAACTGTTACTACCTTATTCTCTATTTCTGATTCATCTTCTGAATTGTTACGCCTTTCTTTATTCATATTGCATGTACCACAGCTAAAGTGACCTATTTATAATTTCAACTTCACCATCTTCATAACGCATAAATAGCTTTTTATGTACTCCTTTTATTATAACATAATCATCAAATAACAGCCTTTTACAAGGTTTATCCTCCCCTTCTACAAAAACCTGAGGTATTTTATTATTATTTCTAAATTTTAAATAGGTTAAATAACCATCATCAAATAACTCAATCGGAACTATATCCGCATTACCACCTTCATCAATATATGTATAATTGTACTTCGTATCATTTTCTTGTATTATTTTTTCTAGCTTGTCTGCAGTATATTGCATTTGAGTAGGTAAAGAAACCTCATCTAAATCAACATCAAATTCACCTTCTTCTTGAGGATAATAAAAACGTACTACGTAAGATATATCCTTTTCAGCAGAATAATCGTGATCTACTTTCTTAGCATCAGTATCCGGGTATTTATCGTAGTTTGGCCTTGAGATTAAATCAAAAATGTAATTTCTTTTTTTAGTTGTCGTAATAATCATGTTAGTGCGACTACTAACTTCAAATGGCATGATAAGCAATTTATTGTCATAAGGATTAATTTTCCAACTTGATGCATCACCAACAGCGATATTTTTAACTTTTTCTCCTTCCGCAAATTCAATATAAGAATAGTAACCCTGACTAAAAACCACCGTAAATACTTCATTAGGGCTATACACAAAAGTCTTTATTCTACTATCTATAGAAATAGGCTCATTATAATTAATGGATGCGTTTAAATTGCCACTTACAAGTAAAGCTAAAACTAATAATATCCTATACATATTCATCATCTACTCTATATGAAATAACTTGAAATCCTAATGGGTTAATATATCTTTGCTGATCATCCATTTCAAGCGATGCATATCTATATGACATAATAACTATCTTATTTTTTCTCGTGGAACTTCCATCTTTCCGTATAAATTCCACAAAAAATCTCACCTGAAGAGCATCGTTACCCAATTTTTGAATTGAGCGAATTTTAAATTCACTTTTGGTACCTGAATATAAATTAAAAAGATCATCCATATTCTGCGATCCTACATAATTTCTAAATTCATTATACACATTAGGTGAGGAAAACAACCTCACCTTTGTATAATAGTTATAATTATAATGATATGGATCAAAAACCTCTCTTGCTTTTATATACTCTGAAATAAAATAATCGTTTAGCGCTTCATCTGCAGAATACTGTTTTACTGTGACAGGATCAACCAATTGCACTATTCCTGATTTCTTGTCAATTTCTATAACAAATGGCTCAATAGTGCTACTTGTGCTAATTTTAAATATGACTAATATGCTGATAGAGATCGTTGCTAATAATATTAATGCAAATAAAAGTAGAATATTTCTTTGAGCAATAACTGTGCTGTAGCGGGTTGAATTCCAATTTATATCCTTATCTAAGGATTCAGTATTTTTTTCTCGCTTAAAAAATCTTAGCATTTTAGTATTCCTAAAAATCTTAACTTATGTTAATAAACATAGCAAATTAACAAAGTAGTTACAGCAAAAAAGCTAAAAAACTCTTAATCTATGGCCTAATTTACCAAACTTTGTCTCCATATATGAATCGTTATATTTATTACGTTCCACAATAAGTGGTAGACACTTTGTAACTCCTATACCACTACTTTCCAATTCTGACAATTTCCTATCATTGTTTGTAAGTAATTGGATTTTGTTAATGTTCAATTTCTTAAGCATTTTAGCTGCAACAGCAAAACTTCTTTCATCATCTTCAAAACCCAATATTCTATTTGCATCAACAGTATCAAGATTATGTCCTCTTTGCATACTGTACGCTCTTAACTTATTAGTTAAACCAACGCCTCTTCCATCTTGCATCAAATACAATATAATACCACTTCCAGAGTCAGCTATCATTTGAATTGCTTGATGTAACTGACTTCTGCAATCGCATGACAAGCTATCTAACAAGTCACCCGTATAGCACGAAGAATGAATTCTCACTAATGGTTCGTCATCTTTATCTGGATTGCCAATGATAATTGCATGATGTTCTCTTCCACCACTTTCGGTTCTATAAGATATGATATTTACTTCTTGAGTCTGTTTTAAAAATAATGATGTTTTGCACACTTCATATACACCCTGATTTTCTTGAAAATTATTTATGAATGACGTGTCCAGTGCAATAACGTCATTTTTCTCGCACCAATTTCGCATTTCATGGTTATTCTCAAAAGTCATATCAGCCACTAACGCGTATGGCAATAATTCTGAGAACTTAAGCAAGGCAATAGCACATTCATCTATTGTCTTTGAGCATTGCAACTCTTTTATGCAATCTTCCTTTGAACAGTTTATTAAATGGAGCAGTTCATCAAAATTATTCACCAACAGACGTTTGCTGTTATGTTCTTTATTCTGAGATATGTATTTTACCTTACTTGAAGTTAAAGTAACATATACATTACTTGATATAAGCTTGTATTGATTAAATAAATCTCTTTCTAAAGCCTCAGCAGCAGCAAACAATAGGTAATTACTTTCATCATATATTACAATTGGCCGACCGCGCCTGATTTCGCTGATAGCTCTTTCTACCTTATTGCTACTCTGATTTCCTATAAACATTTTTACCCATATTAAACAGCGATAAAAACTGGTGCGGCCGAGAAGACTTGAACTTCCAAGGCCTTATGAGCCACAGCGACCTCAACGCTGCGTGTCTACCAATTCCACCACGGCCGCACTATATTCTAGTTTTTATATAATTATTTTAAATTACTTAATCATTTTAGAATTTTTCATCTAGAGTGTCAATCTGATACTAGAATAATTTAGAAATTGTTTGTATAATTTGATTATGAATTTTGTGATTATAAATTTTAATCATTTAAGATAACCTTACTACTAATTTTTAACTTAGGTTTTTATACAAATGAATATAGCTAATATCTTTATTTTTTTAGCTCTCTCTCTTATAACTAGCTTTCATTTCGTCCATGCACAAATATTATACACATGGTCTCAAGTTATCCCAGAAAATAAACTAAGCATACGCGCAATTACGGACAATGACATGTGTCCCATTGTTTATGTCGATGGCGAGGAAATAGAAATGCTGAATCGCAGCTCAATTAACAATGGTGATCATAACGAAACAGTTTGTGAACTGACAGTACAAACAAGTGCCAAAAACATTAGTATTGAGGATCTACGGGTTCCTATATTACCAGAAAAGGTTAATAAAATTGCTTTTATTGGTGACACGGGCTGTAGAATAAATATGTTATTTCAGCAGGAATGTAATTCGGTAGATAGCTGGCCTTTAAAAAAAAATTTAGATTCAATCGCCCTTCATAAACCAGATTTAATTATCCATGTTGGTGATTATCATTATAGACAAACAAAATGTAGAAATACAAAAAAGTGTGGCGATATTTATGGATATAATAAAGAAGTTTGGTACGCTGATTGGTTTGAGCCTGCAAAGGATATTTTATCACAATCCCCTTTCCTGTTTGTTCGTGGAAACCATGAGAGTTGTGATAGAGCTTATGAAGGATGGTTCAGGTATCTAGATTCATACCCCTTTTCGTCTGAAAAATGTGGAAACTTCGTTTCTAGTTGGTCCTTAGATGCTGGACCGATGAAATTTTTTATCTTCGACTCTTCATCTGGTGAGGATATTTTTACAACCCAAAGCACAATTGATGCTTTTGAGAGGCAATTTGATAAATTGATACAAAATAGTTCTGACAAGCCCATGTGGTTTTTAACTCATAAACCGCTTTGGAGATCTCCAAAAAAAGAATTTTTGACATTAAAAAGCCATGGTAATCTTACACAAATCGAAGCTTTTGGAGATAAATTTCCAAGCAATGTTACTACCATAGTTTCTGGCCACATTCATATAGCCCAGATTTTATTAATGGATAATGTTCCAGACCAAATTATAGTTGGAAACGGTGGTGCATCATTACACGCTCAAGATCAAGAATCTGTTTATCAAAATGTAGAATTTGACTATTCAAATGGTAAAAACTACTTAGCACACGAGGTTAGAAACTTTTTTGGCTTTGGCTTTGCAATACTAAATTTAGATGATCACGAATTTACCTTCTATAACCAACACAATAAGGAAATGTATTCTGCAAAGCTAACAGAAGATTTTAAACTTAAACGGATTAAAACTATAGTCGATTCATTTTAGGATTTGTTATTAGCTATTTTAAAAACGCTACTTAAACATTTTTTTTAATCGATTGATTTCATCAGCAAATTTTGAGTCGGTCTTTATAAAATTTTCTACTCGTTTTACTGCATGTATAACAGTAGCATGGTCTCTGCCACTAAAGTTTCTCCCAATATCTGGTAGGCTTTTTTGCGTAAATTTTTTGGCAAAATACATAGCTATTTGTCTTGGCCTTGCAAGACTGCGAAGCCTTCTATTGGATTGCATATCTGCAACCTTTATATTGAAAAATTCAGCTACTTTCTTTTGTATTTCTTCTATTGTGACTGACCTATGATTTGACCTAAGAAGATCGATTAGGGTTTCACTAGCTGATTCTACCGTCATACTTCTTCCAATTAATGAGGTATGGGTAACCTTATTTAATGCTCCTTCTAATTCTCTTATATTAGATTTTATGTTCCTTGCTAAAAACTCTAGAACATCTTTCGGAACATACATATTCATCTGCTCCACTTTTGCCTGCAATATACCAAGCCTTAATTCAAAAGTTGTTTCATTAATATCTGCCACCAACCCCCAACCGAGTCGTGATTTTATTCTTTCTTCCACTCCATCAAGATCACTAGGAGACCTATCAGCTGATATAACCAATTGCTTATTTTGGTCTATCAATGCATTGAAAGTGTGAAAAAATTCTTCTTGTGTACTATCTTTACCACTGATAAATTGCACATCATCTACCATCAATACATCTACTGATCTAAATTGCTCTTTAAATAACATAATATCTTTGCTTCGCAGCGCTGTAATATATTGGTACATGAATTTCTCTGCTGATAAATACACCACTTTTCTTTTTGCTGATGGGGAATTGACTATGTGCCAAGCTATAGCATGCATTAGATGTGTTTTACCAAGTCCAACTCCACCATATAGAAACAAAGGATTGCTGCCTAATATTGGATCTATAGATTCTGCCACACGCTTTGCCGCCGTAAATGCTAATTCATTTGGCTTTCCCACTACAAAATTATCAAAGGTGAACCTTGGATCCAGCGGCGAACCAAGATTATGATTACTTTCCTCTCTGTTTTTTAGTATAACATTAAAATTTGAATTCCTTTCCTCAATTACTTGAATATCAATAGAACGTATACTTTTATCTTCGCTTTGCCATAATGATAATATTTTTTTCATGTAATGAACTGTAATCCACTCTTTTATAAACCTTGTTGACACGGATAAAAGAACTTCCCCATTTCTGCTACTGACAAATTTTAGTGAACTCAGCCAGCTATTATATGTTGCTTCTCCATAAAGATTATAAAGACAATTTTGGATTTTTTCCCAAGTAACATTGTGATCCGTTACTGTAATAATCTGATCAAAAAACATAGTAGAAACCTTAGGGCTAGTTAAGTTCATATACCACACCAAGAAAAAAGCAATAATCAGAAAAATATAAGATAATCAATAGCTTACTGCAAAATGAAAAGCTAATACTACTTAATACATACTAAAAATTATGGTGATTTTTTGATGGGTTGTAAAGGGTATAAAAACATTAAAATTGATCATTTTTATTTCAAAAAAATGATCAATTTGTAAATGTCGCTTGTATCGAGGATTAGAAGCATGCTATTAAAAACAGTAATACATTATGTATAAATAAGATGTTATAGCATTTCTCATAATAGTCCGAACAGGTCATAGGAAGGCAGAATCAACAGCACGACGAAAGGATTCGAATAGAGGAATGTTTTTCCTAGCTCTGTTTTTTATAGCAAACCAATGATGCTCAATTTTGTTGAAATCTGGAGAATACGGCGGCAGATACAAAATTTCTGCACCAACTCCTCTAGCAAGCTCGATAATCTTACCAGACTTATGAAAAGTAGCATTGTCAAGAATGACAGTCTGTCCAGGTTCCAAGATCGGTGTCAAAAATTGCTCAAACCATCCATTAAAAACATCCATATTACAGTGGCCTTCAAAGGTTAATGGAGCAACTATCTTTCTTCTACTTAAGGCTGCAACCATACTGATTCGTTGAGTTTTCTTTCCAGATTTTAGGCCATAAAACCGCTGTCCTTTCTGGCAATACCCATATGGATAGTCCTCTGTGTTATCAATGCCAGACTCATCTATATAAACTAAGTTTTCTGGTTCTTTTGTTGCTATAATTTTTAAGAATTCAGCACGTTTTTCTTCGTTTCTTTCCTTGTATCCATATGTCTTTTTTTGCGCGTAAATCCAATTTTTCTGAGAGCTCGGTGGATCGTTTGGATACTAACGTTGCCCCAAAGTTTAGCCATTTCCGACAGAGTCTTTCCTCCGTTTTCTCTGGCAAATTTAGCAAAGGCATCCCAGTCGGTGATTTTGTGATTGTAACCTCCATTTCCAAGTTTTTTTGATTGAAAGTCTCCTGTTTCTTTTCTTCTTTGCTGCCACTCCCATAAAGTAGTTCGTCCAATTTTAAATCTTGCTGCCACTGTTTCTCTGCTTCCTCCCTCCTCTAGCGCTTCCATTGCTTTTTTCCTTAAGTCATAACTATATGCTGCTGGCACTCAACCTCCTTATCATCGTCTATCCTTATCTTATCACATCCGGACTTCTATGAAAAGAGCTATATCTGTTCAGATGCATGGCTAATGTACAAATATTGAAGCAAAGTGCGTGATACACAACTGTACGAACATTTGTTTGCAAAGGCAGTATGTTAAGTGTTATAGCCGATTTTGCCTCAAACACAAAGGTGTCATCCCAGTGCCCAGACACTGGGATCCAGAAAAATTGTAAACAAACACACTATACAACATTTTCGATCAAAAGCTGGATCCCAGTGTCAAGCACTGGGATGACACCATTTATTGTAAGAGCCTGTTCATAATCTTTTCAGAAGTAAGGCAGTGAAAGCCAGAACGACCATTTGTAGGCTAGTATTGAGTTTTCGCTCACAATTTTTCCACAATCTTCTACATTTTTCTAACCAAGCAAAAGATCGCTCCACAACCCATCTTTTGGGCAATACAACAAAGGAATGTAATTCATTTCTTTTTATCACTTCAACGGTTGCACCAATAATCGTTTTTATTTGAGTTGCAAAATTCTCTCCAGTATAGCCTGCATCAACCAGTACATTTTTAACTCCCGAGAGGTTTTCTTTTGCATTTTCGACCATTCTCACAGCACTGCTACGGTCAGTTATCTCTGCTGTTGTTATATAAATTGCATGGGGCAAACCTTGCGTATCTACTGCAATATGGCGTTTTATTCCTGAAATCTTTTTGCCTGCATCATAGCCTTTTTCTTCAGCAGTATCTGCATTTTTTACACTCTGTGCATCAATTATGCAGAAGCTGGTTTTTTCTTTCCGACCATTGTTTTGTCGGACCACGCCAGCTATTTTTTTTTAACACCAGCTCCAGAACACTTTCTTTATCTGCATCTGGTTTTTCACTCCACTTCTTAAAATAGTCGTAACAATTGCGCCATTTTGGAAACTCTTTTGGTAGCATTCTCCACTGACAACCGCTTTTCAGAACGTATAACACTCCACAAAATACATCATACAAATCAAGTTTCCTTGGTTTTGTTTTTTTTCTACAGGACTCTAGATCTGGTAACATAATCTCAAATCTTTCCCGACTTATATCACTTGGGTATAAACTCCTCATATATCCTAACTTATATATATTATCTCTTAGTTTATTCCTTTCTTGAGATCATGTACAGGTTCTAAGGACTTACCTCACATTTACTCTATGGTCTTGCCGCTATCCTGAACAGATACGAATAAAAGTCTTTTTATATTTGTCTGAGCATCAAAGAGGTTCGATTGGTGTGATACGTTTTCTATCGTGCCTGGCTGCAGTGCCCAGCATCAAGATCTGATGAACAATATCCGCTTGCCAGCTTTCGCTTCAATATTTACACAATTGTGCTAGATCCCCTGCATAACTTGCTTCAAAATTTCCTCCTGTTGCTGAGCATGGACACTAGCATAACCACATGCAGGAGATGCAGCAGCAGGTCTCGCGATGCATTTAGGTCTTTTTGCTTGAATATTGAGATTGGACAACACTTCTTCTATCAATGGGTTGACAAAAAACCATCCTCCCATATTTTTTGGTTCTTCTTGACACCATATAATTTCAGCGTTCTTGTATTTCTCAAGTTCGCTACTTAATTTATCGGCAGGAAACGGATAGAATTGCTCCAAACGTATTACTGCTATATCGTTTATTTTTTGTGCTTCACATACTTCAATTATGTCGTAGTAAACTTTACCACTGCATATTACAGCTTTACGTATTTTATCATTTAGAACCAAATCTGTTCTATATTCTGGGATTACCGTGAGGAATTTTCCTTCAAAGTCAGATAGGTTAGAAACTGCTCTTTTATGACGCAATAGTGATTTAGGTGTAAACACTACTAAAGGCTTGCGAAAATCTCGATGGATTTGCCTGCGTAAAGCATGAAAATAATTTGCTGGAGTAGAACAATTAACAACTTGCATGTTATCTTCTGCGCAGAGCTGCAAAAATCTCTCTATACGCGCGGAGCTATGCTCAGGTCCCTGTCCTTCATAACCATGAGGCAGCAACAAAACTAGACCGCCTGATCGCAACCACTTTGTTTCTGCAGATGCGATAAACTGGTCAATCATAATTTGCGCACCGTTTGCAAAATCACCAAATTGTCCTTCCCAGAGCACCAGTGAATACGGGGAATCAAGGCTATATCCATATTCAAAGCCCATTACAGCATACTCTGATAAAGCGCTATCTATGACCTCAAAGTAAGCTTGCTTTTCATTTATATTGTTTAGCGGAATAAACGCTTCTTCCGTTACCTGATCAACAAGCCTTGAATGACGGTGCGAAAAAGTTCCACGACCAGAGTCTTGTCCTGATAAACGCACTCCTATTCCTTCTGTGAGCAGTGATGCAAACGCAAAACTTTCGGCAGTTGCCCAGTCTATATTACTACCGGAATTTATACTGTCTATTCTGCCATCAAGTATTTTTCTAACCTTATTGTTAATGTTAAAGCTACTTGGGATATTGCTATTTATATGCACACCTAATTTTTTCAACTCATCTGGCGGAACACCAGAATCTGTATAGTATTCGCTCAAATCGTTCAACTTTGCCCTTCTTAATTTTGACCACACTCCACAAAACCAGTCAGCTTTTTTTGGAGTGTAAGTCACTGATTCAGCAAGACTTTTATCTAATTTTGCCCTGAACTCACTGCGCAATTTATTTACCTCATCACCACTTGATACTTTCTCTGCGATCACCTTCTCTTCATACAGTGTTCCTAGAGTTTTATGCTTTGATATCGCCTTATACATAAGTGGCTGAGTGAAATTCGGTTCATCGCCTTCATTATGGCCGTATTTGCGGTAGCATATTATGTCAATCACTACGTCCTTTTTAAATTTCTGCCTATATTCCATCGCCAAATTCGCAACAAAACTCACAACTTCAGGGTTATCTCCATTAACGTGAAACACTGGAGCTTCTATTGATTTTGCTATGTCAGTGCAATAAAAAGAAGATCGTGCGCAGCATGGGTTAGCAGTAAAACCAACTTGGTTATTAATGACAATGTGCACAATGCCATCCACCTTATAACCTTCAATATTGCTTAAGGTTAGAGTTTCAGCAACCACTCCTTGGCCGATGAAAGCCGCATCACCATGAATTGATATGCCAAGCACAGATCTTATATTCTGTTTTGCTCTTATTCTTCCAGCCAAAACCGGATTTACCGCTTCAAGGTGAGATGGATTAGGGCATAAACTTAAATGTATTTTCTTACCACTGGCAAGTGTTTGATCAGAAGAGTAACCAAGGTGATATTTAACATCACCGGACACCTCAAGACCACCTGGATATGCAAGATTGCCTTGAAATTCAGATAGCATTGCCGCATATTCTTTGCCCATAACTTTGGTTAGAATATTGAGTCGTCCGCGGTGAGCCATGCCAAGAACTATTTCTTCAATACTAAAAGCTGCAGAATCACTAATGATTCTCTCAATTGCAACGATAGCTGATTCTCCACCTTCGATAGAAAAACGTTTATATCCAGGAAATTTCATATGGAGAAATTGCTCGAACATTTCAGATTCAATTAAGTGCCTCAGTATTTCCTTTTTATCTTGTGAACTCAGCGTATAGGTTTGATTTTCGATCTTTTCCTGCAGCCACATCCTCTCCTCATAAGAGGAGATATGCATAAATTCAAAACCGATGTTCTTGCAGTAAATATCTCTATAGATTCCAGCATCACTTGCCGGAGATAGATTCGAGTATTTCTGATAATCTACTTCCTTATTCACATTGGGTGATAACGGATTAAGATCCGCAAAAAAATGACCGTAAGATCTGAAAAAATTTGCTAAACTAGAAACTGAATCATCCACCTTAGTTGCACGCTGTGCACTGCAAGTCTCTGCTTTATTAACTTCTAAATTGCTTGAAAAAATTCTATACCAATCTTCCCCGATTGATTTATCACCCTGCAAATAACGGCTATACATTTCTTCCACAAATTCTGCATTATCACCATAAAGGCAGCTTAAACTCGACATAATTACTATATAAAATATCAAACACTTATAAGTATAACTTAAGTTTTTTAAAAAAGAACTTTTTTAGTTTCTATACGTCATACCGCGATTCATTCGCGGTATCTCTTAACATAGATCCCGCTAACACGTAGCGGGATGACGATTGTCAGGGTGTCATTCCAGCGCGTAACGCTGGAATCCAGTTTTTATAGCTCTTTTCATAGAAGTCCGGATGTGATAAGATAAGGATAGACGATGATAAGGAGGTTGAGTGCCAGCAGCATATAGTTATGACTTAAGGAAAAAAGCAATGGAAGCGCTAGAGGAGGGAGGAAGCAGAGAAACAGTGGCAGCAAGATTTAAAATTGGACGAACTACTTTATGGGAGTGGCAGCAAAGAAGAAAAGAAACAGGAGACTTTCAATCAAAAAAACTTGGAAATGGAGGTTACAATCACAAAATTACCGACTGGGATGCCTTTGCTAAATTTGCCAGAGAAAACGGAGGAAAGACTCTGTCGGAAATGGCTAAACTTTGGGGCAACGTTAGTATCCAAACGATCCACCGAGCTCTCAGAAAAATTGGATTTACGCGCAAAAAAAGACATATGGATACAAGGAAAGAAACGAAGAAAAACGTGCTGAATTCTTAAAAATTATAGCAACAAAAGAACCAGAAAACTTAGTTTATATAGATGAGTCTGGCATTGATAACACAGAGGACTATCCATATGGGTATTGCCAGAAAGGACAGCGGTTTTATGGCCTAAAATCTGGAAAGAAAACTCAACGAATCAGTATGGTTGCAGCCTTAAGTAGAAGAAAGATAGTTGCTCCATTAACCTTTGAAGGCCACTGTAATATGGATGTTTTTAATGGATGGTTTGAGCAATTTTTGACACCGATCTTGGAACCTGGACAGACTGTCATTCTTGACAATGCTACTTTTCATAAGTCTGGTAAGATTATCGAGCTTGCTAGAGGAGTTGGTGCAGAAATTTTGTATCTGCCGCCGTATTCTCCAGATTTCAACAAAATTGAGCATCATTGGTTTGCTATAAAAAACAGAGCTAGGAAAAACATTCCTCTATTCGAATCCTTTCGTCGTGCTGTTGATTCTGCCTTCCTATGACCTGTTCGGACTATTATGAGAAATGCTATATTTGCAGCCTACTTGACTCGAAGCTAAGTTTTCTGGATCCAAATAGTCAAGGCACTGGGATGACAAAAAAAGGAGCACTGGAATGACAAAGCTATAGGTTGCAAGCGAGACGTCATACCGCCGCGGCGATAACAAGAGATCCCGCTAACACGTAGCGGGATGACGGTTGTCGTTTAGCTATAAACATTAAGAAATTTACTAAGCGAAAAAAAAGGCAAAAGAAGCCCCGTGGTGGTTGACTATTTACCATGTACTAAAATATCGGCGTTTTTTTTATTCTAAAACGCTTGATTAAGAGCAATTTAGCTGCTTTTAACTTGCAACTAACCTACACCGCAAGTGTTTAAGAAATTTACCAAGCAGGAAAAAAGGCAAAGAAACCCTAGGGTAGCTAGTATTCAAATTCTCCCTTGTCAATTTGACGTTTTTTGCTGTCTTAAACGCTTTGTAAGCGCGTTTCGGCTTATATAGGTAAAAACCCAGAAATTTTTAAAGACATGCGATGCACGTAGTGCGAAAAATTAAATATGAGACGCCAAATACCCTAAGTTTTTTGTCATTAACCTGCACAGACTGCGAAGATAAATAAATAGCTTCACTTCCATGATAAGGGGGCTGGCGGAGGATGTCAAGGAAGTTTTTTCGTTTAATCCGTTTCTATGAGCTACTTGGATGACGAGGAAGGAGCACTTACATATTTATGGCAACCTCTTACCTCCGCTCAAAAAGTTTTTCAATATCACTGAGTTTCATTTCTATATAAGTTGGTCTTCCGTGGTTGCATTGCCCGGAATATGGGGTTTTTTCCATTTGTCTCAGCAGCTCATTCATTTCATCTAACCTCATTTTCCTACCCGCTCTAATTGATCCATGACAAGCGATAGTGGCCAATATTTTGTTCACTTTATCTTCTATTGGCAATGTATCTTCTATTTCCGTTAATCTATCGACTATATTAATTAGCATCTCTTTCACATCTATTGCTCCCAAAATTGCAGGGATTTCTTTTACTATCACTTTATTTTCTGATTTGATCTCAATATCAAAACCCATTTCAAATAACTTATCTTTATAAACTTCAATCATCTCCATTCCGGCTTGATTTTTGATTTCAACTGTTTCAGGAAGAAGTAGTTTTTGTCTTTTTATACTTGATTTTTGTTTTAGGCATTCATATACTAGTCTCTCGTGGGCTGCATGCTGGTCGACTATAATCAATTTGTCTCTTACCTCGGCAATAATGTAGGTATTATAGACCTGACAGCGTGCAAACCCGAGCGGGTGGCTATCTATCAAATCAACTTGCTCTAACACCTTTTTTTCTAGAACCATAGTCTCCGCTTGTGATGGGAATTTCTGTATGCCAGTATAATCAAACGATTTTGACTGTTCTGATAAGCTTTTTACTCTTTCATTTGGAGAAGCAAATTCTTTTATTAGTTGATTTTCAAAAGGACTTGGCCTTCTTTCATTTTGAACATTAGGTTTATCAAAAGGATCTGGCAATGTTGAATCCATTTTCTGGTCATGCGCTGGAAAGGTGCCTATCCTTCTTGACAATGCTTTAATTAATCCTCTTGTCACTATCTCATATATGAGCTTCTTATTCTGAAACCTTACTTCTGACTTATTTGGATGCACATTTACATCTACTTGATCATAAGGTATCTCTAAATGTAACGCTGCGAAAGGATACCTATCGCTTGGAATAAAATCATGATATGCATACCTAACTGCGCCAATAAGTAGATTATCTTTGATTGGCCTTCCATTAATAAACGTATAGATCTGAGTTGACTTACCACGATTGACGGTCGGTTTACAGATGTGTCCCGTAAGTTTAATGCCGTCTTCTTCTTCATTAATCTCCAGAGAACTGCCATGAAATTCTTCTTCTACTTCACACAATCTATGAAATAACGAAGTCTGCTTAGCGTATTTTAAGAGCTTTTTATTACCTGAAGTGAGAGTAAACCCTATATGATAGTTAATCATTGCTAGGTTGTTTACAATATCAACAATGCTTTGAGTTTCTGCTCTTTCGGTTTTTAGAAATTTTAGTCTATTTGGAGTGGCAAAAAATAAATCTCGTACTTCAATATGTGTCCCTTGTGATAAAGAGTAAGGAGTTTGCTCCCCTATTTTCTCTCCACCCTCATAACTTATAGACCATGCTTCATTTGCTTCTCTTGCCTTAGACGATAATTTTATCCTACTTACTGCTGCTATTGAAGGCAGAGCTTCTCCTCTAAAGCCAAGATGCTTGATTTCTATCAACTCATTGTCGCTTAATTTTGAAGTAGCATGACGCGTAAACGCAAGTTCTAAATCGTTTTTTTCTACTCCGTTACCATCATCTGTCACAATAATAAGGTTACGCCCACCACTTTCTATTTTGATCTCTATTTCTAAACTTCCAGCATCTATTGCATTTTCCACTAATTCCTTTACTACACTTGCTGGCCTTTCTATCACCTCCCCCGCTGCTATACGGTTTATGGTTTTTGTGTCTAAAAGAATTATTGCCATAGATTTATTATGAAACTGGTTTTTCTTTTACTTCTTTGGTCTGTTTCTCTCTCCACTTTTTTAACCTACCTGCAATTTCACTGTTGGAAATTGACAATATAGATACGGCGGTAATGGCAGCATTATATGCTCCATTTTCTCCTATAGACATGGTTGCAACTGGAACACCCTTTGGCATTTGAACTATAGAAAGTAAACTGTCCAGCCCATTTAATTGTTTACTATGCACAGGAACGCCGATAACTGGTAAACAAGTTAGTGACGCAACCATACCAGGTAAATGAGCTGCACCTCCTGCACCAGCTATAATAACCTTAAAACCTTCTTCTTGTGCAGATTTAGCAAAATTGAAGAGCCTTTCTGGTGTTCTATGTGCAGATATTATGAATATATCATGTGAAACTTCTAATGCTTTTAACATATCGACGGTATGGACCATAGTGGTGTAATCTGACTCACTTCCCATAATAACAGCAACATCTTTTTTTATTTTTGTCATATTCAAAACAATTTTACTTACTAACTAAATAATGTTCCAGCTAAAAAGCAACAAATATTTAAATTATATTATAAATATAATATATAGAATTCTCGTTAAAATAGAAATTTTAAAAATTTAAATATATATCTATATTAAGATATAGATATATAAACTTCTTATGTAAGATAAATTTATAAAATAATTATTTTTGTATTTCAAGCTTTGTAATTTTAGCTTGTTCTTTTTATAAATGGTTTTTTCAGATAGGCTGATGGTAAGATGGTAATTTAAAATTACTAGAAACTCGATGAAAATATTAATATATAATCAACTTAAAGTTTTAAATATTGATATCATATAATTATTGACAAGTTATATGATATCAATATCTTGGTATATTAAATATTATGTTATAATGTTTAATAAAGTTAATTGATATGTGAGTGTAAGAATTATGGAAATAATATCGTTAAATAACTTAGACAGTGCAGGAATAAAAACAAAGTTGCTTTATATAATAAATAAAATTATAGAAAAAAATGCTTGGACTCAGGCTTTTGCAGCTGAGAAACTTGGTATTGATCAGCCAAAGGTATCGCAAATTAAAAATGGTAAAATAGATGGTTTTTCTTTAGAGCGATTGTTAGGATTTCTAAAAAAACTTGATCATGAGATAACAATCACGATGACAGAAAGCCAAGAAATAAAATCTGAGGCAGAAAAAGTAAAACATGAAGTTGAATCGCAATAGATACAAAGTTGACAACTTGTTTTTTGTGATATAGTATAAAACTTATTAAGGTAGTATCTTATGGCTGAGTCTATTGTAGAAAAGTGTATAGAACGGGTAAGTAACCGTTTCAAATTGGTTCTGTTGGCAAGTCAAAGAACACATGATTTAAATACAGGGGCAAGTAATCCAATTCAAGCAGCTAAGTTTAAAGGTCATAAAAATACCATAGTTTCCTTACATGAAATAGCAGGAAAACAGGTGGATACTCATGAGCTGTTTAGCCTTTTGGTAGGTAGATGCAAGGAATACATGAAAGGAAATATGAATAATGTTTACAGCAGTAATACAAGTAAGCTAGCGAATTTATTAAATTTTTCTGGTAACACAGATCTTGATGCAAGTCAAGAAAGCCAAGATTATGAAGTGGATGATGAAATAAATGATCAAGATGGCGATGAAGAAGTATCCGTTTAGAAATCTACTGAAGTTACATAGTCTTTAAATGATTCACATTGCTATCTATGCACTGTTGTTTTGTATGAGTGTGATGTTGTGTCGCATAGTGTCTAAGTCAAATGATGTGTACAATAAGGTTTTAGCGTTCAATAATTTCTCAACGCAAGTAGTTGTACTCATAACAGGAATATCAATCATTCTGAATAATTTTTTTTTAATTGATATAGCATTGTTGTATGCTAGCGTTAGCTTTATATCAACTATAGCACTAATGAGATTAATGTTGTTTTGATAATTTATGATAGGATCCATTTTCATATTTTTAGGCATTTGTTTAGTAATCATTTCAAGTGTGGGAGTAATTAGATTTCCTGATTTCTATACTAGGTTACATGCAGCAGGTATTACAGATTCTAGCGGTGCAACGTTATTGTTAATTGGTTTTGCTTTGCAGAATGGATTTTCAATCAATACTGTTAAAATAGTATTATTAATTTTTATAATATGGGTAGCTAACTCAACTAATAGCTATATTTTAGCGCGCACTCATTATAAAGTTAAGAAAAAAGCTGTTAAAGAAGGCTAAGGTGTTAGAAATATTAAATGTAGTATTACTTTTGTTGTTACTAACAGTTACGGTTTTTATAGTTTTCTCGCGACATTTAGTCGTAAGTGCTGTTCTAATGTGTGTATTTAGTTCACTGATTGCGCTTATATACTTAATTATGAATGCACCTGATGTTGCAATTACTGAAGCTTCTGTTGGTGCGGGACTCAGTACGGTTTTTACGTTTGCAGCACTCTCCTTGATAAAGAATCATAAAGTAAATCTATCTCATAACCCTATAACGCTTTTTTTTATGTTATTTCTGGCTGTATGTTTGTCATATTTTATGATTCAATTGCCAGATTTTGGCAGCCACAATGCTCCGATCCACTTGCATGTTGCTCCTTATTATGTGGAAAATACCGAAAAAGCTACTGGTATTCCTAATATAGTGACAGCTGTTTTGGCAAGCTTTCGTGGTTATGACACGTTTGGAGAAACTATAGTAGTTTTTACTGCTGCCCTTTGTATAACGTTGATATTAAAAGAAGAAAAAGGAAATGATTAAAGATCCGATATTAAATGCAGTAACATTTTTGATGATACCTTTTATCGTTTTATTTGGTTTATACATACAATTTCACGGTGATTACACTCCAGGTGGAGGTTTTCAAGCAGGAATAATTATTGCCTCCGGGATAATATTATATTCAATGCTATTTGGTGTATCTACAACTCTAAAAGCAATACCTTATTCTGTGATTAGATCGACTAACGTGTTAGGTATTTTAATTTATGGAGGAACGGGCGTTGCAACAACTTTACTTGGCCAAAATTTTTTATCTTATGATATCTTGTTAGCCAATAATAGAACCGGTCAAAAATTAGGTATTTTTTTGGTGGAATTAGGTGTAGCATTTACTGTCTGCTCCTCTATGTTAATTATATATATAAATTTTGCTCGTAGGAAAAAACAATGACTTTATATAACTATACGATTATTGTTGTATTAATGGTGCTAGGTTTATATATTATTATAAACGATAAAAATTTAATCAAGAAAATGATAGGGGTAAGCGTCTTCCAAGCATCTGTTTTGTTATTTTACATATCTCTAGGATATATAAAAAGTTCCTTGCCTCCTATATTGGTTTCAAATTTTTATTCATATAGCAATCCTATACCCCATGTTTTAATGCTTACTGCTATAGTGGTTGGAATTGCAACATTTTCAGTTGGATTATCCATAGCAGTAAAAATGGAAGAAAAGTATGGAACAATTGATCAAGACAAGTGTACATAAATTAACAGTATCTTAAACTATATGAAGTAACAAATAGTCATAAGTTAAAAGTAAAATTATAGACTTGCTCGTTGTAAGTTTGTTTGTTAATAAGAAATAAGATTATAAACTATAAAGGTAATGATGTCAACTATTCATGATGCAGAAGATAAGAAAAAAATTATCAAAGATCTGGTAACTAAGAGTATAAAAAAGGGTGGTTTTATCACCTTTGATGATGTAAATGATAAATTATCAGATGAAAATTTTTCGTCTGACTTTATAGATGATGCTATATCTTTATTGCAGGATTCCGGAATTAATGTGCTTGAAAGTAGCGAAGATGAAGAAGATATTCCTTCCAGCAGTGATGATAGTAAACTTGATGATGATGATATATCGCCAAATGTTACTGCAACTTTAGTACAAAATGATGATCCAGTGAGGATTTATTTACAAGACATGAGCTCCGTAAAGCTTTTATCAAGGGCAGATGAAATCGAGATAGCAAAAAAAATTGAATCTGAAAAGCATAACATGTTACGCGCAATAATTGAAACATCAGTAACATTAAAGGTGATAAAAGTATGGCGTGATGATTTAAGTAATGGAGCTCTCTTACTGAGAGAAATTATAGATCTGGATGCAATTTATAACTCTGATTTTAATGTGGTACCCAAAGAAGAAAGTGAAGAGAGTGAAGAAAGTGCTGAAGATGTTGAGGATTCTAAGGACATTTCTGAAGATGCTGAGTACTGTAGTGATGATGAGAAAGATAGTAAAAAAAGTGATGATGAGAAAGACGGTAATAATGAAGATATAAGTTCAGTCAATTTAAATGTTTCTATTCTTGAAATGGAAAGTGATTTATTGCCAAAGGTCATAGTTGCATTGGATGAGGTAATTACTTTAACAAATGAAGCGTTGATATTAAGAAAAAATTCTAAAAATTTCTCTAATGAGCTAGAAAATTTGTATAATCAAATATGGTCTATAGCATTACAAATTAAGTTAAGTGATGCTGCTGTTGCCAGAATTACACAAGAGCTTTATAAGATAAATAGATCCGTCACGCTTGAAGAGGCTAATCTTATTGCTGAGGCTAGAAAATACAATATCGATAGAGAAAGTTTCTATAAAGTTTATGATGACGTGCTTTTAAAGCACGAGTTGAAAGAGATAAGTCTTTTAAAGATCAATGAAAATCAGTCCTCTTTTACAGGTGAATTAAAAAACAAATTTTTAAGGTTTATAGACGATAACTCTGAACATATAGCTAGTACCTTGAACGGTATTAAGCAGCATATACAGGAAGATAACGTACAAGAATTTAAGGAGCTAATCAGGAGAATACAAAAACACGAACGAGAAGTCTCTGAAGCAAAGCAAGAAATGATTAAGGCTAACTTAAGGCTAGTAGTTTCCATTGCTAAGAAGTATTCAAAAAGAGGCCTTGATCTGCTTGATTTGATACAAGAAGGCAATATTGGTCTTATGAAGGCCGTGGATAAGTTTGATTACAAACGTGGATATAAATTTTCAACTTATGGCACTTGGTGGGTAAGACAATCAATCACTAGGGCAATACCTGAGCAGTCTAAAGTAGTTAGAATACCAGTTCATATGGTGGAAATTATCAGTAAAATCAACAGAGCATTAAGAAAAATGACTCATGAGATGGGAAGAGAGCCGACGTTAGAGGAATTGAGTGTAGAGCTGACAATGCCACTGGAAAGAATACGCAAAGTTATGAAAATAGCAAGGGATCCAGTAAGTCTTGAAGCTCCAACAGGAAAAGATGATAGTAGTACCTTCGGTGATTGTATAGAAGATAAGCGAGTCTCCAGACCAGAGGATGCTGCAATACTTGCTGACTTGCGTGGCATTACAACCAATGTTCTTGCAACTTTAACACCAAAGGAAGAAAGAATTCTAAGAATGCGTTTTGGCCTTGGTAAAGATGGGAAGGAACATACCTTAGAAGAAGTAGGAAAAATTTTTAATGTAACGCGTGAGAGAATTAGGCAAATAGAGGCAAAAGCACTGCGCAAGTTGAAACATCCAAGCCGCGCTAGAAAACTTAGAGGGTTCTTTTAAGTATACGTATCAAGTTAAGAAGAAGCTGATTTTGCCCGGAAAAAATGGAGAGAAAGTTAGGCCAAAGTTGTATAATTTCACCGCTATTTTTCTTTTTTTATGGATCTAATGAAACAATATGCTAATCTACGGTAAATATTATGACAAACAAAAATGACAATTCTAATTCAAAGTATAGAAATTTTTATGTTCTGGGTGATAGTTTATCCGATAATGGCGCAATCATTGGAATTTTAAATAACTTATCCTTTGCAAAAAGCATAAAGTTTGATGACCCTTTTTATCAAGGAGGATCTTTTAGCAATGGCCCTACTGCTGTTGAATATATAGCAAAATATTTAGATTTAGACGAATTTAAACCTGGGTGGAGTTATTCATTTTTTGGTAGATGTCACGAACAGCAAGGTCAAAACTATGCAGTTTCATGTGCAACAGCGTCTGAAATTTTTGACCCTATTTTTTCTTATTTCTTCAATAAATTTCGTTTAGCTAACCAGCTAGATGCGGTAATTAAACATCATCCAGATATAGGTAAAGAAGATTTATTTTGCATCATAATCGGCGGAAATGATGTTATGGTTGCCACTGCTTATGACAATACTAAAGCGGAAGAAGTGTTGGAACAAGCAGTGAGTGAAATATGTAATGCACTTAAGGTTCTAAATGAACATGGTGTTAAGCGTGTAATTGTTGCAAATGCACCTGAAGTTGGCTCAATACCAGCTTTTAATAGAGATGAAGAAGCAAGGGAACTAGCTACAAAGCTCACGGAGAGTTTCAATGCAAAATTGGCTAAAGGCTTAGATTATATGAAGAAAAGTACAGATCTTGAAATAAAAGCATTTGATCTTAACTCTAAAATGAAAAGTATGCTTAGCGAATACAAGAGCAAAGGTTTAAATTGTCAAGATGCATGCACATCAAACATTGCAGACCAAGTTGGGAGATTTAAAGAAAACATAAAAATACTCTTAAAGTTGATATTTAAAGGGGAACTTGACGTTCATTATAACCCTGGGTGTAGCAAAGAAACACTAAAGGATTATTTCTTTTTTGATTATTTCCATCCAACTGCGGAACTTCATCATGAAGTTGGTAATGAAGTATATGAGTTGATTTGACACAGTTTTTTTGAACATATTCTTTTAAATAGTAACCAGACTGCATTCTGTGATTTTTAGCAAAACACGATCTTTCATTTGAGCTTTCTTCAATTTAAAATAAATACAGAAAATTGCTGCCTATAGCTAAACTGACTTAGATTTACCGACAATTTGAAAAACCGTCATCCCGCTACTATATAGTTATTGATATATATTTTCTTTTAAGCTCTTGGTTTTGATCGATAAATGTAATCATTTCATCTTCTAAAGTTTTAATTTGATTACGTAAAATTGCAAGAAGTTCCTCTATTTGTTTGATTATAGATGTATCAGTTATAGCTCTTTTCATAGAAGTCCGGATGTGATAAGATAAGGATAGACGATGATAAGGAGGTTGAGTGCCAGCAGCATATAGTTATGACTTAAGGAAAAAAGCAATGGAAGCGCTAGAGGAGGGAGGAAGCAGAGAAACAGTGGCAGCAAGATTTAAAATTGGACGAACTACTTTATGGGAGTGGCAGCAAAGAAGAAAAGAAACAGGAGACTTTCAATCAAAAAAACTTGGAAATGGAGGTTACAATCACAAAATCACCGACTGGGATGCCTTTGCTAAATTTGCCAGAGAAAACGGAGGAAAGACTCTGTCGGAAATGGCTAAACTTTGGGGCAACGTTAGTATCCAAACGATCCACCGAGCTCTCAGAAAAATTGGATTTACGCGCAAAAAAAGACATATGGATACAAGGAAAGAAACAAAGAAAAACGTGCTGAATTCTTAAAAATTATAGCAACAAAAGAACCAGAAAACTTAGTTTATATAGATGAGTCTGGCATTGATAACACAGAGGACTATCCATATGGGTATTGCCAGAAAGGACAGCGGTTTTATGGCCTAAAATCTGGGAAGAAAACTCAACGAATCAGTATGGTTGCAGCCTTAAGTAGAAGAAAGATAGTTGCTCCATTAACCTTTGAAGGCCACTGTAATATGGATGTTTTTAATGGATGGTTTGAGCAATTTTTGACACCGATCTTGGAACCTGGACAGACTGTCATTCTTGACAATGCTACTTTTCATAAGTCTGGTAAGATTATCGAGCTTGCTAGAGGAGTTGGTGCAGAAATTTTGTATCTGCCGCCGTATTCTCCAGATTTCAACAAAATTGAGCATCATTGGTTTGCTATAAAAAACAGAGCTAGGAAAAACATTCCTCTATTCGAATCCTTTCGTCGTGCTGTTGATTCTGCCTTCCTATGACCTGTTCGGACTATTATGAGAAATGCTATAGTATATAGCTGGTGATAAAGTTTAAAATAATTGCATATACTAAGGCTCATTTAAATATAGAGCCTCAGTGGTGCTTAATTTTTTCAATTTATGGTGACTAGTAGCCCTACTATGATGTAGATCTATGCTCGCTTATAACTAAAATTTCACTTCCACCAAGGGGATATTATTCCAGCTATTGCTTCCATAGTCATCAATAGAAGCGTTTAAGTAATCTGTATCAAAGCGTACGGGCACATCAAATTCGAAGCTCGCAGTGATTATCGCATTTTTTACTGGTGGCTTCATAAATGTTATTTCTCCCGTTGAATAATTTACTGAATATTCACTCTCTTCTTTACCATTTAAATAAATCTTTACTGTCCCATGTACTGGCTTTTTGATCATACGTATATGCTTATCTTCCCCACTTACATAAGTTTTGATTAGCTGAAAAGTCGTTTTTTTGTTATCTCCTATACCAATCTTTTGATTAATGGCTATAAAATCTGACCAATCCTTAAAACGAAACCCTATTGCTTTACCTTTTCGTGCATGAAAAAATGTTATTAATTCTAAGAGCCTGTTCATAATCTTTTCAGAAGTAAGGCAGTGAAAGCCAGAACGACCATTTGTAGGCTAGTATTGAGTTTTCGCTCACAATTTTTCCACAATCTTCTACATTTTTCTAACCAAGCAAAAGATCGCTCCACAACCCATCTTTTGGGCAATACAACAAAGGAATGTAATTCATTTCTTTTTATCACTTCAACGGTTGCACCAATAATCGTTTTTATTTGAGTTGCAAAATTCTCTCCAGTATAGCCTGCATCAACCAGTACATTTTTAACTCCCGAGAGGTTTTCTTTTGCATTTTCGACCATTCTCACAGCACTGCTACGGTCAGTTATCTCTGCTGTTGTTATATAAATTGCATGGGGCAAACCTTGCGTATCTACTGCAATATGGCGTTTTATTCCTGAAATCTTTTTGCCTGCATCATAGCCTTTTTCTTCAGCAGTATCTGCATTTTTTACACTCTGTGCATCAATTATGCAGAAGCTGGTTTTTTCTTTCCGACCATTGTTTTGTCGGACCACGCCAACTATTTTTTTTTAACACCAGCTCCAGAACACTTTCTTTATCTGCATCTGGTTTTTCACTCCACTTCTTAAAATAGTCGTAACAATTGCGCCATTTTGGAAACTCTTTTGGTAGCATTCTCCACTGACAACCGCTTTTCAGAACGTATAACACTCCACAAAATACATCATACAAATCAAGTTTCCTTGGTTTTGTTTTTTTTCTACAGGACTCTAGATCTGGTAACATAATCTCAAATCTTTCCCGACTTATATCACTTGGGTATAAACTCCTCATATATCCTAACTTATATATATTATCTCTTAGTTTATTCCTTTCTTGAGATCATGTACAGGTTCTAATAGCTGCTCGTTTGATCTGACCCCGTAAGCTATGTTGTATCTAGTGCGTGCATGAGACCAATTGATGTTGCGCTGTTCACAACCGTTATGAGTTGTTACAACGTCAGTGGAAAATTCCGGTCCTCCAGTGGAACCATAAGATATATTTTCTGGAAATCTAATTTCTGTGAATGACATATGTCCTCCTGTGAAAGTAAAATAGTTTGGTTGAAGAAAATGTTGTAATTTGAAAGCGTTTCACATAGTAAATGACGCTATGGAAAGTGGATGAAACCACTAAGATAACACCTTAAACTGCTGTCACACCCACAATTACTATACTCAGGTTCATTTGAGTTGTCAAGCAAAAAAATAAAATTTTATGGCAAATTGCAACTAGCCTTGCTTGTGACTTAATTCATCTACTTTTTTGCGTAATACATTCAAATCAGTTGCTCCTACAAACAGGCTATCTCCAATTATTGAAAAAGGTGTACCACCTACTCCCAAATCTCTTACTAGGAGCTTACTGCCGTTTATCATTTGCTCAATTTTGTCTGCATTATTCTTCATGGAACTATTAAAATCGTCCTCATCAATCCCTATGCTTTTCACTATATCCAATATGCTTTCGTCTGAAAATCCTCCTTTGTGACTTAAAGCAGAATAGTGAAAGTCGAAATATTTTTCTCTATCAATAAAGTAAACAGCTAAAGCGCTTTTTGCTGCCCTTAAAGAGTCATTACCAAGTATTGGAGCATCCCTAAAGATATACTTAATTTTACCGTCGTTAATTAACTGCTTTATATCATTCTTCATAGCTTTGCAATATCCACAAGAATAGTCAAAGAAGCCTACAGCTACAACACTACTATTTTCATTTCCGGAATAAGGATAAGTAAGGTCAAATATTTGATTCTTGTATTGTGAAATTTTACTTTTGGCCACATTATCTCGAGCAGCGTAACTACTTTTAATCGACTCCTCTTTGAGAGTTTTTACGATCTTATCAAAATTTCTACTTATATAATTATCTAATTTCTTACCTATATAATCGTCGTTTAGCATTTGGCTGCGATGTGAAAGCCAATTGTTTATTACTGGTAAACTTGCTACTGCCAGTATAAGGATCAATAAAAACGATATTCTAGACATACAATTTATTTAAAAACCTACAACATAAAACTTTTAGTACACATTTATCTGTATATTAAAAGAAGCATCTAATGTTAATGTATAAAAACATTTATATCAAGTGTATTTTATAGCCGGTTTTGCCTCGAATACAAACTTTACGTACAATGAAACTCAAGCACATTACCACAAAGTTCATCAGAAGACTTGGTGATGCAAGTGACCAAACTACCGCCAGAATAGCCAATTATGAGATGCTCTATCTTTTACTGCCGCGTATAGCAACTGTAAATACGGCGGTAAAACAAAGTTGATAATTTTATTCCGCTGTGTATAATTTCAACAAACTCCGCGGAATAAACATATGAGTGAACCAATAATTGGCAGGGAAAAAGAAATAGCTATTCTACAAGACAAACTTCTTTCTCAATCAGCCGAATTTATTGCTGTTTATGGTCGGCGTCATGTAAATGTTGTATTATCTGCATTTTATCAGCATAATATAGAAGTAATGTAATGCAGATATTATGCCGATGCCAAATTATACGATTACCTCCAAAATCGCTAATTGCCTTATGAGGATTGAAGCAGCAAAAGAAAAAGTATTACATTTGCCACTCACTGTATCGATGCTCTCGTCCCTTCGTGAAACTGCACGGCTCTATACAACATACTACTCTACTATGATTGAAGGAAATCGACTTGAGCCTAAACAGATTGAAGAGGTTTTAAGTGGTAAAAGCCACTTTCCAAAATATAGGAGAGATGAAAATGAGGTTAAAGGATATTATGCAGCTTTAACTCAAGTTGAACAATGGGCAGCAAGGGAAGTGCCTATTACTGAGAAAGCTATTCAAACACTGCATGCTCTAGTAATGGCAAGTGGAAAATCTAAAGTAAAACCAACACCTTATCGTGATGGTCAAAACGTTATCCGTGATAGCCATGCGCGTACAATTGTTTATATGCCACCTGAAGCAAAGGATGTACCAAAGCTCATGAGCAGTATGATTGATTGGATTCGTGACAGTGAGCAAGTGCCTTGCCCAATTATTGCAGGTATTGCTCATTATCAATTTGTAACAATTCACCCCTACTATGACGGTAATGGTCGTACTGCAAGATTGTTGACTACATTAATTTTACACCTTGGTGGATATGACCTAAAAGGACTTTATTCATTGGAAGAATATTATGCTAAGAATCTAGGAGCGTATTATGAAGCAATCAGTATAGGTCCATCGCACAACTATTACATGGGACGAGCTGAAGCAGATATCACTAAGTGGGTGGAGTATTTCGTAGAAGGTATGGCAAATTCATTTGAGAACGTTTTACAACGTATAAATGAAGAAGAATACCACACTGATCAGACTGATCTTATACGTAAGCTTGATCCTAAACAACGCAAAGCTCTTGAGCTCTTCCAGGAGTTTTCCGCTATTACAGCTAGTCAGGTTGGCGAACTATTTAATTTTAAGCCTCGTACCAGTGCGCAACTTTGTAAAAAGTGGGTGGAAATGGGGTTTATCGAGATTGTAGATTTTTCCAATAGAGGAAGGAAATACAAACTTAGTAAGCAATATGAGGATTTGATCTCAAATTAACTGAAAGCTCGCTAGACAGAAAAGCAGTGCATAGATCAAATTTTAATAAAGTGCTTGAAAACTAAATGTAAACTTAAAATTTTAAAAACTGGAATATGTACAACAACTTACGCGACTTCATTAAAGCCTTAGAAGAAAAAAAGGATCTGATTAGGATTAAGGAGGAAGTTTCAACAGTTCTTGAAATGACAGAAATTCACCGTAGGGTTTTGTCAAACAAAGGACCAGCTATCATCTTTGAAAATGTTGTCACAGAAAACGGCAAAAATTCGATTCCAGTTTTAGTGAATTTATTTGGTACTATTGAAAGAATTGCCTTGGGACTGAACATAAATCCTGGTGAGCTAAGAGATCTTGGTAAACTTCTAGCGTTTTTGCGATCACCTGAGCCGCCAAAAAACTTTAAAGATGCTATAAAAATGTTTCCTCTGCTAAAAGTCGTGTTATCGATGCGAAGTAAAGTTGTGAACAAAGCTCCATGTCAAGAGGTAGTGCTAACCGGAGATGAAGTGAACCTAAGTCTACTGCCCATTCAAACATGCTGGCCAAATGAACCTGCACCACTTATCACCTGGCCGATTGTGGTAACGAAAGGACCCACGAAAGAAAAGCAAGATAATTTTAATCTTGGAATATATCGTATGCAGGTTATAGATAAAAAAACAACACTAATGCGTTGGCTTGCACACAGAGGTGGCGCAACTCACCATAAGCGTTGGAAGGAAGGAGGCAGAGATATGAAATTTCCTGCTGCTGCTGTGATCGGTAGTGATCCTGCAACGATTATTGCTGCTGTAACTCCAGTGCCGGAAACATTGTCAGAATACCAATTTGCTGGACTACTGCGAAAGAAGCCGCTTGAGCTTGTAAATTGTAAGACTATTCCACTTCAAGTACCAGCTCACGCGGAAATCGTTATGGAAGGCTATGTGAGTTTGGATAGATATCAAGGCGAAGGGCCATACGGAGATCACACCGGCTACTATAATTCTGTTGAGCAATTTCCTGAATTTAATATTACTGCAATTACTATGTGCAAAAATCCAATTTATCTCAGCACTTTCACCGGCAAGCCACCTGATGAACCATCGATTCTTGGTGAAGCACTCAATGAAATTTTTGTGCCCATTCTTATTAATCAATTTCCAGAGATAGTGGACTTTTATCTGCCGCCGGAAGGTTGCTCATATAGAATAGCGGTAGTGTCGATAAAAAAATCCTATCCAGGGCAGGCAAAAAGAATTGTTATGGGCATACTTTCTTTTCTAAAGCAGTTTTTATACACGAAGCTTATTATCGTTGTTGATGATGATATAAATATACGTGATTGGAAGGAAGTGATGTGGGCAATGTCAACGAGGATGGACCCTGTGCGTGACACAATCATGATAGAAAATACACCTATTGATTATTTAGACTTTGCTTCCCCTGAAAGTGGCCTAGGAGGTAAGATGGGATTTGATGCGACAAACAAAATTCCGCCTGAAACCAAACGAGAGTGGGGAAAGAAAATTGAGATGAGTGAGGAAATAGTAAGAAAAGTCACGGAGAAGTGGGAAGAATATATGGACTAGACTTCTTGCATAAAAGCAGAAAAAAGTTTGGCGTTTTTTGTAATGCCGCGATTAGTATTAACTGATAATTGTGATTTAAGTCCGTCACAGTGCCCTTTTTTTTGTCATCCTATAGCTATACCGCTGCGGCGCTAACACGTAGTGGGATGACGGTTGTCAGGCTAGTATAGCTCTTTTCATAGAAGTCCGGATGTGATAAGATAAGGATAGACGATGATAAGGAGGTTGAGTGCCAGCAGCATATAGTTATGACTTAAGGAAAAAAGCAATGGAAGCGCTAGAGGAGGGAGGAAGCAGAGAAACAGTGGCAGCAAGATTTAAAATTGGACGAACTACTTTATGGGAGTGGCAGCAAAGAAGAAAAGAAACAGGAGACTTTCAATCAAAAAAACTTGGAAATGGAGGTTACAATCACAAAATCACCGACTGGGATGCCTTTGCTAAATTTGCCAGAGAAAACGGAGGAAAGACTCTGTCGGAAATGGCTAAACTTTGGGGCAACGTTAGTATCCAAACGATCCACCGAGCTCTCAGAAAAATTGGATTTACGCGCAAAAAAAGACATATGGATACAAGGAAAGAAACGAAGAAAAACGTGCTGAATTCTTAAAAATTATAGCAACAAAAGAACCAGAAAACTTAGTTTATATAGATGAGTCTGGCATTGATAACACAGAGGACTATCCATATGGGTATTGCCAGAAAGGACAGCGGTTTTATGGCCTAAAATCTGGAAAGAAAACTCAACGAATCAGTATGGTTGCAGCCTTAAGTAGAAGAAAGATAGTTGCTCCATTAACCTTTGAAGGCCACTGTAATATGGATGTTTTTAATGGATGGTTTGAGCAATTTTTGACACCGATCTTGGAACCTGGACAGACTGTCATTCTTGACAATGCTACTTTTCATAAGTCTGGTAAGATTATCGAGCTTGCTAGAGGAGTTGGTGCAGAAATTTTGTATCTGCCGCCGTATTCTCCAGATTTCAACAAAATTGAGCATCATTGGTTTGCTATAAAAAACAGAGCTAGGAAAAACATTCCTCTATTCGAATCCTTTCGTCGTGCTGTTGATTCTGCCTTCCTATGACCTGTTCGGACTATTATGAGAAATGCTATACCTTCTCTTGTCATTCCAGTAGCCTCCTTCTCCTGTCATCCCAGTGCCCTCTACCTTGTCATCCCAGTGCCCAGACACTGGGATCCAGGAAACTTAATTTCAACCAAGTGGCTGCATAATAAAGGCTAGATCCCAGTGTCAAGCTACTTGGATGACAAAAAAGGAGCACTGGAATGACATCACAGGGGCACTGGTATGATACCCTTCATGGTCTCTTAAATTGCAACTAATCTAAATATTTAAAAAATTTACCAAATGAAAAAAAAGGCAAAAGAAGCCCCGGCTAATATCTATTTTAGAACATTGGCGTTTTTTAAGTCTTAAACACTGCAATTTAGCTGCTTTTAAATGCAACTCACCTTAGTTTAAATGTTTAAGAAATTTACTAAGCAGAAAAAAAGGCAAAAGACATCCCGTATTAGCTAGTTGTCACTCTCTAATCCTGCAAATTGGCGTGCTATACTGTCTTAAACGCTCTATAAGCGCGTTTCAGCTTATATAGGTAAAAACCCAGAAATGTTGTGAAGACGTAGGGTGTGCATAGTGCAAAAAATTAAAAATAAGACGCCAATTATGTAATACTGTTGTCGTTTAATCTGCACAGATTGAAGATAAATGAATACCTTCAGTTTCATGATAAGGGGACTGGCAAACCTTGTAAAGTAATTTTTTCGTTTCTGTGAGCTACCTGGTTTATTGACTTCATTAGAGCCAAAACTCTTGAGACCTAGGTGATAATTCTATCTAAAAGGATGCCAAAAAAGAGAAGCAACCCTACGTAGGAATTATTTTTAAATATGGACATGCATTGACTGGGATCGTCAGGATTGAAATTTTTGCATTGGCGGTGAAATATGAACCCTACAGCAAGTAGAGCAATATAAAAAATATTATTTAATGATGATAAGATACCAGCATATAGCCACGCCATAAGAGATATTAAATAAAATCTTTTCAACCAAGATTTTGTTGTATCACCAAAATATAATGCGGTAGATTTCATTCCGAGTTTTTCGTCATCTTTTTTATCTTGATGAGCGTATATGGTGTCATAGCTAAGTGTCCAAAAGACGCATCCTATATAAAACAGCAAGGATTCTATACTGATCTGGTTTGTTATTGCTGCTGAGCCCATGAGCGATCCCATATTGAAGGTAAACCCTAAGAACAATTGTGGCCACCAAACATACCGCTTTAATAAAGGGTAAGTAGCTATCATACACATTGAAATTATTCCAAGTGTAAGTGTAGTTTTATTAGTTAATAATAAGATTACCAGGGCAATAGACAGTAACAGTGAAAGTAAAGCTAAAGCCTGCTTTATGTTTAATGCACCACTTGCAAGTGGCCTATATTTTGTTCGTTCAACGTGCGCATCTATTTCTCTATCGAAAATGTCATTGATTATGCACCCTGCGGGTCTCATTAAAAATGCACCTATAGTAAACAAAACAAGGAGAAAAAGAGCCTGATACGATAGAGAAGTTGAGGCTAAAAGGATACCGCTCAAACTGGGAAATAGCACAAGCCACAAACCTGTTAAACTGTGCAACCTCATTAATGAAAAGTAATGGTTGAAATACATTAATTAAGTGTGATTATGTAATATTTTGCTTACATTAACAAAATTATCGAACGCTAAATCAGGCTTGAAAACTAACTCAGGTATAAATCGCAAATCAACATAACACAATATAGATTTACGTATTGACCATGCAGACTGGTTCATTTCATTAACAACAGTGTTAATATCACAATTATTCTCAGAAGGATCTCCAGTGTGTGACCACATGCCTTTTTCTGGATCTGAATAGTTAGCTACTTGGATATTCAATGAAGATAACACAATATATACATCTGCTTTTTTCAAATCTTTACTTAATTTTACGTCAGATACCGCTACATTTTTATTGAACACCTTACCTTCCATTAGGACTCTTGATATTGCTCTATGCAATACCGATGCTATTTTTAGGTTTCTAATTTCCTTTTTCATATCCAGCTACTATAACACCCTTTCTTCTTGCACTAATTGATAAGCTTCTAAAATATCTCCAACTTTAATATCGATATTACCCTCTAGTGATACTCCGCATTCAAAGTTTACACCTACTTCTTTAACATCATCTTTAAATCTGCGTAGTGCTTTTAACTTTCCTTCATGCACCAATTTGCCACCACGCACTACCTTGATTAAAGAATCTTTTCTTATGACTCCATCACTTACGTAACATCCAATGATATTACCAGCTTTAGATACGTTAAATATTTGCCTCACAGATGCAAAGCCAACACGAACCTCTCGTGTAACAGGCTTTAACATTTTAGTTAAATACATTCTCATGTCGTCAATGAGCTCGTATATTATGTTATAAGTATGTATTTCTACACCTTTTTGTTTTGCCAAGTCCCTTATTTTTGAGTCCACTTTTACATTAAAAGCTAAAATTACTGCACTTGATGCTTCTGCAAGCAGCACATCTGAATCTGTTATCCCTCCTACTGCTTTGTGTAGGATATTTAATTTCACTTGGTCTTTACCGAGTTTATCAATTGAACTTGATATTGCTTCAATAGAACCAGTTACATCGCACTTTAAAACTACAGATAGTTCTTCTGTTTCACTGTTATTACGACTGAATATATCTAAATTATTGTCGCCCAAATCTTCTTTCTTTTTCTTGATTAACTCTAGCCTATATTCAACAATTTCACGCGCCTGCTTTTCAGAATTTACAACAACAAATTTATCTCCAGCATTTGGCACACCATTTAGACCAGTAATTTCAATTGGAGCGGAGGGTAGTGCTGCTTTTTCTCTTTGACCAAGGTGATTAACCATACTACGTACTTTGCTGTATGTTGTACCAACTACCAATATATCACCAACCTTTAACGTTCCTTCCTCAACTATCAATGTAGCTGATATTCCTTTCGCTTTATCTATTTTGGATTCTATTACCCATCCAAGTGCTCGACAATCTTCTATTGCTTCTAGCTTCATTAATTCAGCGATTAACAAAATCGCCTCTTCTAGTTTATCTAAATTAGTTTTCTTTTTTGCTGATACTGGCATAATCATAACATCACCACCAAGCTCTTCAGGAATGAGATCATATTGAGGTAAGCTACTCATTACTTTCTCCACATCACCAGGCTCAGATTTATCAATTTTATTAATAGCAACTATAATAGAAACATTTGCTGCTTTTGCATGATTTATTGCTTCAACTGTTTGTTTCATGATTCCATCGTCAGCTGCAACTACTATTACAACTATATTAGTAATATTGGCACCACGTGCACGCATCGCAGTGAACGCTTCATGTCCTGGTGTATCAATAAAGGTAATTTTTTGCTTATCTTTTGTCGTTATTTGATAAGCACCTATGTGTTGAGTTATGCCACCTGACTCTCTTTCTGCAACATTAGATTCACGAAATGCATCGAGCAATGAGGTTTTACCATGATCCACGTGGCCCATAAAAGTGACGATTGGTGGTTTAGGTTTTGTAGGCAGGCTTTCTCTGCCTTCTATAAAAAATAAATCCTTTTCTCTGTTGGTATCGCTCACTCGTTTAGCCGTATGATTAAATTTTTCCACTATTTCACATGCTATATCTGGATCCACCAGATTATCTACTCTATAGCTCTCACCGACTTCTTCTTTGAACATTTTTAGCACACTCTTGCTATCTTCTGCCATGCGAATAGATAACTCCCTGATAGTTATTTTGTCTGGTATAATAACTTCTCTTGATATATTTTTACCCTTGGTAAACTTTGACTTTCTACTTCTTATACCAAATCTTTGCTTAAATACAGGGGGTTGTTCAGTTTTTTCATCTATTGCCTGTGCAATTACCAGTTTAGAATGCTTAGAATATATATCTTTGTTGACTTTAGAAGACTTTTTATCGTCGCCCTCATAGTCAATATTATCTTCTTTTAGTTCAACTAAGTGAGTATCACTTAAAACTTGCTTATTTATTTCTTTAGATAAAGTGTCCGCTTCATTTTTCTCGTCAATCTCTTTATTGCTGTCTTCTTTTGCTGTTTTCTCCTTTTCTTCTCTCTGATTTTTTTCTTTCAGCAAAGCAGCATTCTGCACAGCATTAATGCGGAAAATTTGTTCTTTCTCTGTTAAAGAACCTAATTTACTCTCGTCAAATAAATTATGTTCTTCTGCATCATGAGATTTTTTTCTTCTTTTTTTTACTATTGTAGCTCCAGTACTTGGGCTAGTTGAAGAGTTTAAATTGAGGTCTAATTTAAGCTTGCTTAAGCCTTGGAGCGTTAATTTTTTATTACTGATATCTTCATTATTCATATTATTTTATTATATTAACCCAAGCTTTTTACGTGCTTCTATGATTATTGAGTCTACTGTATCTTTTAGATTTTCTGAATTCATCTTATTATCAGCTGAGGAAGAGAGTATGCTGCAAAACTCATAACTTGATAAATCTGCTATGTCCTCTAAAGTCTTAATATCATGTTTACTAAGAGCAATTTTATTGTCTATTGATAAAGTTAAATTGATTACATCATCTTCCATACCTAGACTTTTTAGCTCTTCTATTTTTCTATCATTTTCTGCTTTCAGATACTTGTTTGCTCTATTGTGAAGTTCGTTTGCAATATCCTCATTAAAGCCCTCTATTGAAGCAAGCTCTTTAATTGAAGCGCTGGATATATCTTCTACGCTTGAAAAACCTTCTGTCACCAATAGCTGACCCATAATCTCTTCTAAGTTTAAAGCTTCAGCAAATAAAGCTGAACATTGACTAAGTTCTTTACTGCGCCTTTCTGATTCTTGCTGAGTGCTTAATATATCAATTTTCCATCCAACAAGCTCTGAAGCTAATCTTACGTTCTGGCCCTTTTTTCCTATAGCTAAACTCAATTGATCTTCAGCAACTATTAATTCTATGCAATTTTCATTTTCATCAATAATAACCTTCGATACTTCTGCAGGAGTAATGGCTTTAATAACAAATTGACCCAAATCTGAGGAGTAATTTATAACGTCAATTTTTTCACCATTTAATTCGTGTATAATAGTTTTTATCCTATCTCCCTTAACTCCAACACAAGCACCTACTGGATCAATGTTCTTGTCAGGAGAGAAAACAGCAACCTTAGACCTTGAGCCGGCGTCTCTAGCTATACCTTTAATTGTTACTAACCTGTCAGCAATTTCTGGTATTTCTTGATTTAATAATGCCTCTAAAAAGCCTTCATGAGTCCTAGAAAGAATAATTTGACGTCCATCATCAGAGCGCTTAACAGTCTGTATGTAAGCTTTAACCTTATCGCCTTCACGAAATGATTCACCACCGGTCAAATTTCGCAAAGGAAGGTATGCCCTAGTGCCATTTATGTCTATAATAAGATCTGAATATTCTACTTGTTTAACAATACCATGCCTTATTTCTCCCGCCTTATCTTTAAATTCCTCATATTGCTTTTTTGACTCTTCATCTTTAATTATTTGAGCAATCTTCTGCTGGGCAATTCTTGCTGAAGCAAGATCAGTGTTAAGAGAGAGCAATTCACTAACAGTATCTCCAATTTTTGCATCTCCTTTTATTAATTTAGCTTGTGTCAGCGTAATTGATTCATACTCAGTATTCTCTTCTCCATTTGATTCGTCATCAATAACTTTTAGTTTTCTGTATGAAGTAACTTTGCCTGTGTTTCTATCTATATTAACTACAATTTTACTTTTGCTACCATATTTTTGATAAGCCACTGCTTCTATAGCACTTTCTAGTGCCTTTATTACAACATCAAAATCTAAACCTTTTTGAAGTGAAAGCTCTCCTGCTGTTTTTATTACATCAAGGCTTCCAACTATGTTATTCTTGTTACTTTTCTGCTTAACACTGCTTTTACAATTAGCAATCATAATAAATAAATCCAATGTAATTAGTTATAATTATAGCTCCAACGGGCAAAGAACACTATCTTAAATGCTAAATGATTGCTAATTTAAGTCAAGTTTTTTCATGTCTTTGTATAACAAGCAACGCAGGAGTAAAGAATAAAGTTAAAACCGTTGCAGCCAATATTCCACTTGCTATGGTTGTTGAAATGTCAACCCACCACTGGCTTGATGGAGCATCATATATGATTTGTAGCATAAAAAAATTGATATTTAACCTGGTAATCATCGGTATTAAACCAAGAACTGTGGTTACAACGGTAAGCAATATTGGCCTAACGCGAGAAATTGCAGCGTTTATTACACATCGCTTGATGTCATTTTTGTGTACCTTAATTTGATGATGAAAGGCATCAAGTAATAGTATGTTATTATTCACTATAATTCCTGCCAAAGCAATTATCCCCACTCCACACATAACAACTACGAAAACTTGTTGGATAAGAAAGAAAACAAAAAACACACATGTTGTGGATAAAAACACTGCTGTCATTACGATAAATGTATGGTATACATTATTAAACTGTGTCACTAATACCAATATCATTAGTGTAATCGCTAATATAAAAGCCTTTAACAAAAATGCTCCTGATTTTTGTTGATCTTCTTTGTCGCCTTTAAAATCAATTTTTACTCCCTTGTCCCAATCCTGGGCAATAGAATTCTGAATGAACTTTACTCTTTCATCAACAAGATAGCCAGTATCAACGTCAGCAGAGATTGTCACTGTGCGTGATCCATCAATCCTGTTTAGTTTGTTTACCTTTTTTTCGGGAGCATATTTTACTATATTGCTCATAGGATACGGGCCATTAACTGTATTGATAAAAAGATTGTCTATAGTCTTCATGTTGCGGTCCTTTCTGGGGAAACGGAGTACAATATCGATTTCTTCATCCGTATTATTTGGTCTATATTTTCCAATCAACACTCCATTTGTAACCATCTTTATAAAATCGCCAATGGTTGCAACACTTACTTCAGAGCTTGTAGCCTTACTCTTATCAACACTCATATTCCACTCTATTTCAGGTGCTGATCTGCTATCTTGAATATTTATAAACCCGGATGAAGGTTGGTTCATAATTTCTAGAATTTTCTCTGCTGCTAAATTCAAACTGGATACACTCCCGCTGAGGTTAATTTGTATTGGCTTGTCAGCCGACGGTCCTGGCTTTTCCTCTTGAACATTAATTATTATTCCTTTCATGTCTTGCACACTGCTCCTTATATCATTTAGTATGTGCTTAGCTTTGCGCCTGAAGCGCCAATCCATAAGTTCTAGTTGTATTCTGGCGATAACGTTGTCTGAAAATGCTCCTGATCTAGCATAAGAAACATGAATTTCTTTTTCAATGCTCAAAATGCGTTCTTCCACTTCTTTTAGTATCAGATCTCGTTCTTTGGCTGATAAGCTTTCTTTTGCTTTAACACTGATTAAAATATTATCTGAATCCACTTTCGGAAAAAACTTTACTCCAGGACCAAAAGTAAAGTACAGCACACTAAATGAAAACAAAACGAATACAGTAGCACATACGAATTTTTTAGGATGATCCAAAACCTTCTCTAGCATGCGTACGTAAGCTCTTATTATAGGCCCAGCATTTTTTATTTCACCACTTTCTATAGCACTCATTTTTTTTATTTCTTTTTTTGAAGTTATCGAAGGCTTACCAAATATTGCACCAAGTGTTGGTATAAAAACCAAAGCCATAATGAGCGATCCAGTCAAAGTTAGAATTATTGTAATTGGTATGTACTGCATGAATTTACCAACAGTATCAGGCCAGAATAATAGAGGAAAAAACACTGCTAATTTAGTTAACGTTGATGATAGAACCGGGTAAAACATATCACGAACTGAAGTGTAAAAAGCTTCTACTTTGTCCATTCCGCAGATCATCTTTCTATCGGCATATTCGCTGATCACAATTGCATCATCAACCAGCATGCCAACAGCCATAATTAAACTGAAGAGCACAACGATATTTAAGGTTATACCCATAAAGTAAAGAGCTATTATCCCAATGAGAAAGGAACCTGGTATCGAGAGTGCCACAAGAATAGCAATCCTTGTTCCCATAGAAAGCATCATTATGATCAATATTAACAACACAGCGAATATTATGCCGTTTTCCAAGTCATCAAGCACATCGCGGACGTTTTTTGACTGGTCGTTTAAGTACACCACTTTTAAATTTTCAGGTAATTGATCTTTTGCCTTATTCATTAAGTATTTTACTTGATTTACTGTGTCTATTATGTTTTTTCCGTTACGTTTTGAAATTTCTAGCACGACACTAGGTAATCCATTAATGCGAGCAAACCCTTGGTGATCCTCAAACCTAGGGTATACTTTTGCTATATCTTTGATTCTCAAAACTGCATCGCCTTGAGATCTAATAGGAATATTCATAATATCTTCTATATCTTTTAATAACCCTGATATTTTAATCGAATATTTACCGGTATCATTTTCCAGTGACCCAGCTCCCACTAGTCTGTTATTGCTTGATATAGCTTGGAATATTTCGTTTGATTGAATGTTATATTTTGTTAGAACTGTGGGCGCAATTATAACTTCCACTGTTTCTTTACGCATACCTGCCACTTTAACTTTGAGAACATTTGGCAGAGATTCTATTTCTTTCTTTAACTTGCGTGCTATTTCAGTTAAGGCTCTTTCTGGCAAATTACCAATTAAGCCGACATTGAGTATCGGAAATAAGCTCTTAGTTCATTTTCTATGGGAAGCACTAATAGCTTTTCACTATCTTGAGCAGAAATCCCAGGAAGTCTAACAAACACGCTGATTATAGGAGTCTGTATATCAGGATTGCTTTCCCTTGGCATTTTTACACAAACGTATGAACCGAAGATAAAAATTACTATAAGTAATAATACCACTGCCCTGTTTCGCTCTATGAGTAAGCTCTGCATGTTGAATGTTAACTGAATATGTGCGTTTGTACAATATTATAATCGAGATACATTGCATATTAATTAATCCTTGTGTAGCTTTAAAACTTTACGCAAATAATTAAAATTTTTACAAAATTGCAAGTATAAGAGCCTGTTCATAATCTTTTCAGAAGTAAGGCAGTGAAAGCCAGAACGACCATTTGTAGGCTAGTATTGAGTTTTCGCTCACAATTTTTCCACAATCTTCTACATTTTTCTAACCAAGCAAAAGATCGCTCCACAACCCATCTTTTGGGCAATACAACAAAGGAATGTATAGCTCTTTTCATAGAAGTCCGGATGTGATAAGATAAGGATAGACGATGATAAGGAGGTTGAGTGCCAGCAGCATATAGTTATGACTTAAGGAAAAAAGCAATGGAAGCGCTAGAGGAGGGAGGAAGCAGAGAAACAGTGGCAGCAAGATTTAAAATTGGACGAACTACTTTATGGGAGTGGCAGCAAAGAAGAAAAGAAACAGGAGACTTTCAATCAAAAAAACTTGGAAATGGAGGTTACAATCACAAAATTACCGACTGGGATGCCTTTGCTAAATTTGCCAGAGAAAACGGAGGAAAGACTCTGTCGGAAATGGCTAAACTTTGGGGCAACGTTAGTATCCAAACGATCCACCGAGCTCTCAGAAAAATTGGATTTACGCGCAAAAAAAGACATATTGATACAAGGAAAGAAACGAAGAAAAACGTGCTGAATTCTTAAAAATTATAGCAACAAAAGAACCAGAAAACTTAGTTTATATAGATGAGTCTGGCATTGATAACACAGAGGACTATCCATATGGGTATTGCCATAATTCATTTCTTTTTATCACTTCAACGGTTGCACCAATAATCGTTTTTATTTGAGTTGCAAAATTCTCTCCAGTATAGCCTGCATCAACCAGTACATTTTTAACTCCCGAGAGGTTTTCTTTTGCATTTTCGACCATTCTCACAGCACTGCTACGGTCAGTTATCTCTGCTGTTGTTATATAAATTGCATGGGGCAAACCTTGCGTATCTACTGCAATATGGCGTTTTATTCCTGAAATCTTTTTGCCTGCATCATAGCCTTTTTCTTCAGCAGTATCTGCATTTTTTACACTCTGTGCATCAATTATGCAGAAGCTGGTTTTTTCTTTCCGAACATTGTTTTGTCGGACCACGCCAACTATTTTTTTTTAACACCAGCTCCAGAACACTTTCTTTATCTGCATCTGGTTTTTCACTCCACTTCTTAAAATAGTCGTAACAATTGCGCCATTTTGGAAACTCTTTTGGTAGCATTCTCCACTGACAACCGCTTTTCAGAACGTATAACACTCCACAAAATACATCATACAAATCAAGTTTTCTTGGTTTTGTTTTTTTTCTACAGGACTCTAGATCTGGTAACATAATCTCAAATCTTTCCCGACTTATATCACTTGGGTATAAACTCCTCATATATCCTAACTTATATATATTATCTCTTAGTTTATTCCTTTCTTGAGATCATGTACAGGTTCTTAGACTTATTTGCAAGCAAAGCTTGCTAGATCCCAGTGTCAAGCACTGGGATGACAGGGGAGGGAGGCTACTTGGATGACACTATATAGGCTACTTAGAGGACCCAAAAAGGGTGTCATCCCAGTGCTTGACACTGGGATCCAGCCTTGCCGTAATCTCATCAAGAACGTTGTGTTTTAACATAAAACGGCTACTTTTATGCTTACCAACTTAATAAAATTCCTGGATCCCAGTGGGCTTTGTTGCATCGCTAGCTATGATGGATTAAAGATAAAAAAGGTGGAGAATATCAGTAGCTTATTATTCTGGTATTTATAACAAGAACGGTCAGTGGATACCTAAATTTGAGTAAAAGAAATTTCACTACCGCTCACTAATCCGGCTAAAATTCAAGAATTTCAATGCTTTAGCTATTTTCAATAGAATTAAATTTATTAATATAAATAACAAATTACTATTCTTAAATTTGATCAGATTGATTGCAAAAAAACAAGATTTTCAATAGGTTGCTTATAATCCTAATATAGTTAGCCTTTCATAAGTAGCGATGCAACAAAGCCATCCCAGTGTCAAGCACTGGGATGACATCATAGGGACACTGGGATGACAGGGGAGGGAGGCTACTTGGATGACAGCTAGCCTGACAATCGTCATCCCGCTGCTTGTTAGCGGGATCTAGAGATACCGCGAATGAATCGCGGTATAGCTATACCTTTTTTCTACTTAGTTTGGGTTATGCAAGAAGTCTATTGTTAACCAACGTGGTTAAAGTTTATATCAAACTCTCCATCTTATATTGAGGATCAGATGCAATGCCATACACTCTATTTGGCGGAGCAATTTTGTTCTCTATACCAAAAACTATACCTTCAATTATTGCTGTGAGTACTTTTTCAAGGTTACAATCTGCTCCAGGAACACGGTGCTCTAGGCGGCATCTTTTGGAATCGTTGCCAAAATAGGGAATTCTTATTGCAGCAGTTCTGTTATTTACCCCCCAACTAATCGTAGTCGGAGTGTGAATATCCGGGTACTGAAATCTTAAATATGAATCATCATTTGGAGCGAAAAACAACATATGTTTTTTCATCATTGCACATAATCCACCAATACTGTGAATCAGATAGTCACTGTACTTTTGCTCATTGATATAAAATAAGTTATCGTTATTTGAATTCACGAGATTAACATGCACATTTAATGCACTGCCTGCTCTATCCAAATAGGGCTTTGCTTTAAAAGAAATATTCCCACCTAGTTTTTGTGCTGTTTCAGTAAGTGATTGTTTTGCTAACTCAAAATGCTTAATTAAATTGTCGGAGTTCGTATAACAACCACTTTTTATCTCATACTGATGTGTAGAATTCTCCTTCTCGCAAGAAAATTCAAGAGATGCTATTTTATTTTTGATGCTATTCAGAAATAAGTATTCTTTTTCTATTCCTTCAATGTAAAACTCTAGTTCAATACCGAATACAGCATAACAACTCAAATTACTTAATATAATCATAAATTTGCTTCAGTAAATCTATATTAGGTTAGCTATATTTATATGAATACTTTACTTATTTGCCAGTAAATTTATAGCTCTTTTCATAGAAGTCCGGATGTGATAAGATAAGGATAGACGATGATAAGGAGGTTGAGTGCCAGCAGCGTATAGTTATGACTTAAGGAAAAAAGCAATGGAAGCGCTAGAGGAGGGAGGAAGCAGAGAAACATTGGCAGCAAGATTTAAAATTGGACGAACTACTTTATGGGAGTGGCAGCAAAGAAGAAAAGAAACAGGAGACTTTCAATCAAAAAAACTTGGAAATGGAGGTTATAGCTCTTTTCATAGAAGTCCGGATGTGATAAGATAAGGATAGACGATGATAAGGAGGTTGAGTGCCAGCAGCATATAGTTATGACTTAAGGAAAAAAGCAATGGAAGCGCTAGAGGAGGGAGGAAGCAGAGAAACAGTGGCAGCAAGATTTAAAATTGGACGAACTACTTTATGGGAGTGGCAGCAAAGAAGAAAAGAAACAGGAGACTTTCAATCAAAAAAACTTGGAAATGGAGGTTACAATCACAAAATCACCGACTGGGATGCCTTTGCTAAATTTGCCAGAGAAAACGGAGGAAAGACTCTGTCGGAAATGGCTAAACTTTGGGGCAACGTTAGTATCCAAACGATCCACCGAGCTCTCAGAAAAATTGGATTTACGCGCAAAAAAAGACATATGGATACAAGGAAAGAAACGAAGAAAAACGTGCTGAATTCTTAAAAATTATAGCAACAAAAGAACCAGAAAACTTAGTTTATATAGATGAGTCTGGCATTGATAACACAGAGGACTATCCATATGGGTATTGCCAGAAAGGACAGCGGTTTTATGGCCTAAAATCTGGAAAGAAAACTCAACGAATCAGTATGGTTGCAGCCTTAAGTAGAAGAAAGATAGTTGCTCCATTAACCTTTGAAGGCCACTGTAATATGGATGTTTTTAATGGATGGTTTGAGCAATTTTTGACACCGATCTTGGAACCTGGACAGACTGTCATTCTTGACAATGCTACTTTTCATAAGTCTGGTAAGATTATCGAGCTTGCTAGAGGAGTTGGTGCAGAAATTTTGTATCTGCCGCCGTATTCTCCAGATTTCAACAAAATTGAGCATCATTGGTTTGCTATAAAAAACAGAGCTAGGAAAAACATTCCTCTATTCGAATCCTTTCGTCGTGCTGTTGATTCTGCCTTCCTATGACCTGTTCGGACTATTATGAGAAATGCTATACTTACATTATACTTTCAAGTATGGCGTTTTTTTATTCTAAACGCTTAATAACCGTGACTCAGCCGCTTTTAAGCTGCAACTAATCTAAATTATAAACGTTAAGAAATTTACTAAACAGAAAAAAAGGCAAAGAAACCCTAGGGTAGCTAATTATTCACTATCCATTTTTTAAGTTGGCGTTTTTTGATGTTTTAAATTTTGATGTTTTAAATAGCGTATTTCAGCTTGTGTAGCTAGAAATTTGATAAAGACATGAGGTGCACATAGTGCAAAAAATTAAGCATGATTTACGCCAAATACATTAAGTTTTTTTGTCATTAATCCACTGCAGAGATTGCGAAGACAAATAAATAGCTCCACTATCATGATAAGGGGGCTGGCGAAGGGTGTCAAGTAAGTTTTTCGTTTCATCCAATGCGCTGCCAAAAGTTTGTTGTGCAAGAGATCCCATAAATTGGGTGTCATAATAACTAAACCCACATTAATTTTGGTGTACGTGACCTTGAAAGATCATGATTCAATACTTAAATTATTAGGGTAGTAGGCAAATAATGGAGCTCAAAATGCATAACATACAAGAAACTGAAAATTTAAAATTTGACGCTGAGGTAGGGAAAGTACTGAATATAGTGATTCATTCACTTTACACCAATAAAGACATTTTTCTGCGTGAATTAATATCAAATGCATCGGATGCATGTGATAAATTGCGCTATGAATCTCAACTAAACCCTAATTTGCTAGATTTGAGTGACGAATTAAAAATCACTATCAGCTCCAATAAAGATAAGAACGAGCTATATATCACTGATAATGGCATCGGAATGAACAGGCAGGATTTAATAGACAACCTTGGTACAATTGCAAGCTCTGGTACGCAAAAGTTCTTAGATGCGATTAAGAATAGCAAGGATTCAAGCCAAGCTGTGGAGCTGATTGGGAAGTTTGGTGTTGGTTTTTACTCAAGCTTTATGGTTGCATCAGAAGTAATAGTAGAATCAAGAAAAGCTGGAGAAGAGGAGTCTTGGGTCTGGCAATCCAAGGGAGATGGAGAGTATTCGATAAGTAAACTAGATAATCAAATTTCTCGTGGAACTAAAATTACACTCATTATGCATCCTGAAGAAAACGGGTTTTTAGATAAATTTCGTGTTGAAAATATTGTCACTACTTACTCTGATCACATAAATTTTCCTGTTGAATTTATAGACGAAGAAGGAAAAAGTGAAAAGTTAAACAGTAAGGCTGCAATTTGGACTAAGCCAAAAAATGACGTTACTCAAGAGGAGCACAACGATTTTTTCCGCAGTGTTGCTCATGTTGGCGGGGAGCCTTGGATGATATTGCATAATAAAAATGAAGGTGCAATAGAATATACGAATTTGCTTTATGTTCCTTCTATAAAACCTTTTGATTTATTTCATCCAGATAGACGTTGCTCTGTGAAGTTATATGTAAATAAAGTATTTATCACTGAAGATAACGTACAGATCATACCGCAGTATTTACGTTTTCTGAAAGGTATTGTTGATTCACCGGACTTGCCTCTTAATATCAGCAGGGAAACACTGCAGAATAATCGTGTTGTTGAGCAAATCAGGAAATCCCTCACTAAGCGCGTGATATCAGAGCTCGGTAAAAAGGCAAAAGAGAATTTGGAAGAGTACACAAAATTCTGGACAAATTTTGGTGCAGTATTAAAAGAGGGTCTTTGTGAAGCTATGCCAACTGATGAGAGAGAGGCACTGCTCTCGATTTGCAGATTTCATAGCACTGGTGATGAGAAATTAGTCAGCATTGATGACTATATAAGCAGGATGAAGCCTGAGCAGGAGCATATCTATTATCTCACCGGAAATAGCTTGGATTCAGTGAAAAACAGTCCACAACTTGAGGGATTCGTCAGTAAAGGACTAGAAGTGCTCCTATTTGTTGATCCAGTTGATGATTTCTGGACTAGTGTAATTCATGAATACAAAGATCAGAAAATCAAGTCTGTAACCCGCGCAGATGTTGATTTGGAAAAATTCTTTTCAGAAGAAGATAAGAAAAATGAAGAAAATAAATCGAATGGAGAAAAAACTGAGGAAACTATACTGCAATATTTTACCACAGTGCTCGGAGATTCAGTAAAAAGCGTAAAAATTTCTAAAAAATTGACTGATAGTCCCGTATGCCTAGCGGTTGATGAAGGTGCTATGGATCTTCGCATGGAGCGTTTTTTGCGCGAACAAAAGCAGCTAAACTACCGCACGCCAAAGGTGCTTGAAATAAACACTAAACATCCTGTAATAAAAAGTATAATGAAATCCCATGCTGAACATGGTGAAAGCCTAACACTCGAGGACATGATTCATTTATTATTTTACCAAGCTTGTATCGTGGAAGGTGAAGAGATGGATGATGCAAGCCTGTTTGCTAAGAGACTGAATAATTTGCTTGGAAAGGTTTCTATTTAATGCTATACTTAGCCCGGCTTAGCTGCTAGTTAGGAGGTAAAACATGTTTGGTACAGATTCTAGAGACTTTGTATCACAGGAGCAGAGTCAGTCAAGTAAAATTTTAAAAAAATCGGATTCTGGAGATTCAGGTGCTGAAGAAGAATTCGAGATTTTAGGGCAAGAAGAAATTAAAGAGCATTGCCATCCTGAAGATTCAGGTAATTATCCAGAGGCTGAAGGAGAGTTTGAAGTTTTAGATGGCAAAAGTCAAGAGATACCAGCTAATCCATGTGATGCACTCCCTGAAGATCTAAGTTTAGAGAATGCAATACTTGCAAACTTTCCTGATGGTTGTGATAGGTCGCTTACCGTAGAATTAAAAGATGAAGTTTCATTTGATATCATTTCTGAAAGTTTAACTTTTGCTGAAATAATAAATATCCTAAATCAAGCTATACAAGAAGATAATTGTGAAAAACTAGACAAGGTTGTACAAAATATTGAAGGTTATGAAGGCAGGTCTATTACGCTGGATCATGTAAATTTAAAGAGTTTTTGTGAGCAACAACTCAACTTAGATTTAAATCGGAGTGATCACCAACATATATATTCAAATGTACTATTACAGTATAAATTTGATCAAGAGGGTTTCAAGTATGATTATCCAGTAAAAGAATTAGTACTATTAGCAATTGCAGCTAATAACAAACTTGCAGAAAAATACCAGGACATACTTTTTATTGAAGAAAATTTGGGTCTTTTACCTTTACTTGTTAGTGGTCAAAAATATATTGAAGCTTTTATAGGAAGATTCCATGATACTGATGGGATTTATGGAAGATTAAAAGATCAAACTATACAACTTGTCGAACCTAATAAGATTGGTTTTTTCTCAGTTATAGCATTAAGAAAAGAGCAAGAATTATTAAATGCAGTTTTTGTCGAATACGTTTTAAGAGATTTTGGACAGGTGTTAAAAACAAGTAAACCTGATCCTTCGTATGGTGTGCTTGAAACAGCATCTCTAATCAAAAATGAAGAATTTATTATGATAGTGCTAGATGCATTTGAAAGATATATTAATGAGCTAACTAAAAAAGCCTCAACAGAAGAGTTATTAAAAAAGAGCTTTGCTACCTTGTTAGAAACTGCGATAAGCCAGGAACACACATCTGCCATTGAATACCTGTGCAAACGATACACTAATAGTGCAGATCGTGCCATTTACAATGTATATGAACAAGCATTTACAGATGATAAAGTTATTACAATACTAAGGCAACAAATCCTGAAAAATATAGGAGCTCGTGGCAGAAAAGAAATTTATGATTTAATTCTGAAAACTGCATTGGATGCTGGCAATATTGCATTTATTGAGCACCTATGCAAAGAATGTGCTGAGTGCAGCAATGATGTTATTAATTATCTTGATCATAAACTTAAAAATAACGAATTTGATAACATACACGAATCAATCCTCATTGCATTGTCTAATGTTGAATACACAAACACAGACGTTATAGTCGAGGTGCTTTTTTACACTAAAGAAATCCATCAAAACGCATCACATAATGAGCAAGTGATTAGGCAGGTCATACAGAATATACTGAAAAATGCAACACACTACTCAATAGGCCAAGAAGATTACTCCTTAGTCAAGGAAGTATGTCACTTATACACAGAAGAGGGTGCAATTAACGTAATTTTTCAAGAGGAGTGTAAGATTTTTAAATCTAGCATAGAAAAGCGCATAGAAGATCTGGAAAAGGAAAACAAATTATTGCAATCTGAAGCTTTACGTGAATATAATTACAGCTACTTGCCAGGTATTGTAAATGGATTAGTTCAGACTGCTTGCATAGTGTATGATGAATACACTAAAGATCCAAAAGACAATAAACGTCAAGAGAATACTGATCTTATATTAAGTTTAATGCAAATTAGAAATATTCTGCAATTTTCTATTGATGTGCAAAAATATTCCTGTCATGAACGTCAAGATTTGTGGGATGAAATGGACCAAACTTCTGGAACTTTTATAATACGAAAAAGAAGTAATAACGTTGCAGATGAATTAGAAATTCCAGTTATAACAAGTGACATTCTATCAGAAAATCCAGGACTTGAAAGTGCTGGCAGTAAGCAGCCACAAGAAAATGTTGACAAAGGAGAAAATATCATGGGTGATAAAGAGGGCTCGACAGAAGAGCTCATTAATTTTGAGGAGGGTGAAATGGGTAAAAATAGTGCTAAAAAACGTAAAGAGAGCATAAAACGATCTAGAGGAGAAAAAAAGAAAAATGAACAAGGAAAAGAAGTGCAATTTAGAGAACTATATGTTGGTAAAAATGATGGCTCAAAGGTAATCACTGAAGTTGATAGTAGTAAGAGGAAACAAGCTCCTGTCCAACCTGCTGGATATGTAGAACAAGCAGGTGGTCTAGGTTCTTCGAATGATGATAATCCTTTAGATAATGGCACAAATGGTGAGAAGAATTCTACGTTTAAAACTGATGAACAAGATACAAAACCAGCACCAATACTAGAACCAGTGCCTTCAGTAGCTAACGAAAACTCTGGACAAGTGAATAATGTTCAAAGTAATGGTAGACAGTCTGATAATCAAAACAATAAAGATGTACAAGATGTTAGCACTACTACAAGTGATCAGGTAACTCCTGTGAGTAGTGATACTGAAAACAATAAAGTGGAAAAAAGTGGTGTGAGTTTACAAAGCAGCGGCTATGTGGACAATAGCACAGTATTATCCTTTGTGGATAGAAAGCATGTTATTCATGTTGATGCACAGGTTTCAGGGAATGTGAGTTGTCTGGTTGAAACTATTAGTGAAGATACTGATGAAGTTGCAAATAATCAAAATGGTGTACTTTTGCCGGAAGCTCAACCTATGGTACAGATTTATGATTCAAGTGGAAAAGGTAATACTAATTTGCAAAGTGCAGGTGATAGTAGTGTAGGTGTAGTGTCAAAGAATGGTAATGATCAACTACCTGCCGATAATCTAGAGCAGAATAGCAAAGGGGTGGATGATAGTAGTATACCTGTGCAGTCTATAGGTATGGTGATAAGTCAATCTAATAGTGCTTCCACTATAACTCTGGGTGGTGACAAGCCTCCCGTGAAAGATACAGAAAATGGTAATGATCCAAGTGAAGAAGATAATGATTCTCCACAGAATACCAAAAAAAGCACATTGTCTACTATAGTTGTTTCAACACTAGTCGTGGCTGCAGTAGCTTCGATAGCTATCTTTGTTTACTTAGAAATGTTAGCAGTGGGGATAGCAGTTGGAGCTTGTTGTCTGGTTGCAGCTGCAGTTATATATTGCTGTAGGCCTAAAAGCTCAGTTGAAAACACCACCACACACACAATGAGGTTGGAAGATTTGTACCGGGAGTACCTACTGTTATAGCATTTCTCATAATAGTCCGAACAGGTCATAGGAAGGCAGAATCAACAGCACGACGAAAGGATTCGAATAGAGGAATGTTTTTCCTAGCTCTGTTTTTTATAGCAAACCAATGATGCTCAATTTTGTTGAAATCTGGAGAATACGGCGGCAGATACAAAATTTCTGCACCAACTCCTCTAGCAAGCTCGATAATCTTACCAGACTTATGAAAAGTAGCATTGTCAAGAATGACAGTCTGTCCAGGTTCCAAGATCGGTGTCAAAAATTGCTCAAACCATCCATTAAAAACATCCATATTACAGTGGCCTTCAAAGGTTAATGGAGCAACTATCTTTCTTCTACTTAAGGCTGCAACCATACTGATTCGTTGAGTTTTCTTTCCAGATTTTAGGCCATAAAACCGCTGTCCTTTCTGGCAATACCCATATGGATAGTCCTCTGTGTTATCAATGCCAGACTCATCTATATAAACTAAGTTTTCTGGTTCTTTTGTTGCTATAATTTTTAAGAATTCAGCACGTTTTTCTTCGTTTCTTTCCTTGTATCCATATGTCTTTTTTTGCGCGTAAATCCAATTTTTCTGAGAGCTCGGTGGATCGTTTGGATACTAACGTTGCCCCAAAGTTTAGCCATTTCCGACAGAGTCTTTCCTCCGTTTTCTCTGGCAAATTTAGCAAAGGCATCCCAGTCGGTGATTTTGTGATTGTAACCTCCATTTCCAAGTTTTTTTGATTGAAAGTCTCCTGTTTCTTTTCTTCTTTGCTGCCACTCCCATAAAGTAGTTCGTCCAATTTTAAATCTTGCTGCCACTGTTTCTCTGCTTCCTCCCTCCTCTAGCGCTTCCATTGCTTTTTTCCTTAAGTCATAACTATATGCTGCTGGCACTCAACCTCCTTATCTTATCACATCCGGACTTCTATGAAAAGAGCTATACATCTGTATAACAGTAAATTGAGGTTGTAGTTTACCATTTTATAATTTATTATAATTATGTTAATTATCGGTAAATAAGGACTTGGTAAACTACGAAGAAATATTCTTGAATAAAATAAAAGATATAAAAGATGAGGGGCGCTACCGTGAATTTACGCACTTTGCGTCATTGCCAGGTAGGCTTCCCCACATTATGGACTATGAAAGAAATAGGGAAGTAATAGTCTGGTGCAGTAATAACTATTTGGGAATGTCACAAAATGAGAGTGTAATTGCCGCTATCCAAAATTCATCTGTTGGTGCTGGAGGAACAAGAAATATATCTGGTACAACAAAAGAGGTTGTCGAACTTGAAAAATCCTTAGCTTGTTTGCATAAAAAAGAGGCTGCTTTAACTTTTGCTTGTGGCTACCTCGCTAACCAGACAACACTTAGCACTTTATCGTCTGTTATTCCTGGCGTAGTAATTTTTTCAGACGAGAAAAACCATTCTTCGATGATAGAAGGCATAAAATCAGGAAAAAGACCAAAACATATATTTAAACACAATGATGTTGATCATCTAGAGCAGTTACTCAAGTCTATAGACAAAAAGACACCAAAAATAATAGCGCTTGAATCCGTATATTCAATGGATGGCGATATAGCGCCGCTTGAAGCGATATGCGATCTTGCAGATCAACATAATGCAATTACCTATTTGGATGAGGTGCACGCAGTTGGCATGTATGGTTCACATGGTGGCGGAATTGCAGAAAGAGAAGGCTTAATGGATAGAATAACCGTCATTCAAGGTACACTATCGAAGGCTTTTGGAGTGATGGGTGGGTATATAGCGTCTTCAAAGAGCTTGGTAGATGTAATAAGAAGTTCCGCTCCAGGATTTATTTTCACCACTGCTATGTCGCCTGTTTTAGCAGCGGCAGCAAAGGCAAGCGTTGAGCACCTAAAATCGAGCAACATTGAAAGGGAAAAGCAAAAGCAAGTCGTTGAAAAAGTAAAAAACTCACTGAGAAATGCGGGAATTAACTTCATTCCAACAGAAACTCATATAATTCCAATAATAATTGGCGACTCAGAGTTATCCAAAAAAGCATCAAAATTATTATTTGATGAGCATAGAATATACGTTCAACATATAAATTATCCAACGGTGCCAAGAGGAACTGAGCGTTTCCGTATTACCCCTACACCTTATCATACAGATGAAATGATAGAGCATTTAAGAGAATCTATTGTAAAAGTTTTCGAAAAGTTGTCTATTTCTGTAGCCTGTTTGCAATATCATCAGTAATAATTAACCCATTATTTTCTGTTAACCTTCCACCGCTTTCTTGCAGGAAAAGCTTACCAAGTAAAGCCTTATATTGATTAATTCCAGAGTAAATTATTCCACTGTGCCTTCCTGCCGCAAGGTATGCAAAGCCTAAAATTGTTGAACCTATGGAGCGTACATTACTATTGCCAGGCAGCAATTTATTTAACAAATTACCACTTACATCTATTAGACCCCCTTCACGGCTTTTCACTCGCATTTTTACATGACGAGATCTAAAATCCTCAAGAAAAGCACCTTTCTTTTCTTCTGCCCAAAAAGTTTCTCTAAGAGCCGGAGCATCAATTACAGCTGCCACAACTTTATTTTTATGAATGAGACAGACTGATACTGCAAAATAAACCATGCAACTAGAAAAGTTCTCCCTGCCCTCTATAGGCATAATAAACCAGGTATAAGTGTTATCTTTTACTTCTTGATCAGTATCATCTTCAAAAATAAAACCATAGTCTCGTTTGTAGTCGTGCAAGCAATCGTATATGGTTTGCTTGGATTTTGAATAAGTTTTATTAATAAAGTCTGCTGATTTAACATTAGAAATTTGCAATTCATTAAAATCGCGCATAAGCTGCTTGGAAGCATTACGCACAGAATCAAGCATCACATTAATTCGTGGTGATGAGAGGGACATTCTTCCTTTTACTCTTTCACTCTTTCATAATAGCTGTCATCTGGAGTATATACTACAATTTTATCCTCTTCTTTTATAAACTGAGGCACGTTAACGCGCATTCCGTTTTCCAAAATTGCAGGCTTATAAGAAGCAGTAGCAGTTTGTCCTTTAATAACAGACTCTGTTTCTTTCACAGCAAGTGTAACATAATCAGGCACATGCGCAGAAATTATTTTGTCTTGATAAGCTACAACTTTAATTTTCATGTTATCCTGTAGATAAATCTTTTTTTCTCCCAATAAATCCAAATTTATAGTGATTTGCTCGTAATTACTTGGATGCATAAGATTTACAATGTTTCCTTCAGTGAAAAGGTAAACATATTCCTCTTCATCTAAAATTGCCCTTCTGATTGTTGCATCAGAACGAAATCTTTCATAGTGTTTTGCTCCGGTTTTAATGTTTTTCATTTCAGCTTGTATGTATGCACCACCTTTACCAGGTTGAGTATGCATAATACCTACAACCAAAAATAATCCGCCGTTATGTTCCAACACCTGACCTGGTCTGATATCGTTAGCTCTTTCTGCCATAATTACATTTTCAGTTTGATCTTACAATTATAAATAGTTTTATATAAATATCAAAGTCTTTATTAGTCAATAAATTCTGGCATATTTAATACTATATACCTCCCCTTTATATTTATATGTGGAAATATCTCTTTAGTGAAAGATAGCATAATGCGTTTTTTTGTGCTGATAACTAAAATTTCTAATATATCCCCTGAGCCGAAATTATACACAGATTTTACATAGCCATATAATTCATTACTTTTCAGCCTTACTTCCATATCTACAAGGTCACTTTGATAAAATTCATCCTCATCATCTAGCTCTGGTAACTTGCTTCTTTCTATATATAGCTTCTTACTCCTTAAAAGCTCTGCTTCATTACGGGAATTTACTCCGCTTATTGTAGCTATTACTAAATTATCACCTATGACGGATACTGAGTCTATTTTATAATTCTCATCACCACTGATTAGCTCACCATATAGGGAGATATTTTCAGGCTTTTCAGTAAAGGTTTTTACTTTAACAGCTCCTTTAATTCCGTGAGGAGAGGTAATAATTCCTAAGCATACCAGATTGTCGTTCATATTAAGATGATAACTAATGTTGGATTTTTTGTCTATAAGGCATAAAATACCTAAAAATGTTTGTTGTAATTCTATCAATACAATGTATTATGGAATATATTGTATTAATAGTGGGAAGATATGACTCGATGTATTACTAATCAAAATATTATTAATCAAATAAAAGAGCTTATCCCTCGTTTAAAGGAAGTTAATAGTAAGCTACAAGGTGAATCTATAAAGCTCTTCGGAAAACAAAGAATCTATAATAGTAGAACGTCGTAAACCTGTTGTTGAAGGGATGCTAAAGCATCTAGAAAATCCTTCCACCACTAACTATGATACTATGATTGATGCAGAAACTGGGTTTGGCAAGACTTATGATATTGGACTGTGGAGTTATGTGCTAGCTCAAGCAGGGTATCACCATTTAGTTGCAGTGCCAAATGGTAATTTAGTTGAACAAGCTAAGAAAATGATAGATAGTGCATTTGCTATAGACATTGAAACACTTGAAACTGTGCAAGGAATTAAAAATGCACTGAAAGCCACTAAACCTACAACAATTATAGTAACACATAATCTGCTTTTACAGCAAGAGAATGATCGAAAATTTGAAGAGCAAAACGGCGAAAAGCCTAAATTGTGGGTTAGTGTTGATGAAGCAGATAGTATTAACAAGCAGCAGGCCTTTGAAAATATGTGCAAACTTGATGCGGAGTATCCTACGACTTACCTAACCGCAACACCAAAGAAAAGGATCTTAAACAGATGTGGAAAAATTATCAGTCCTACAAGATCAAGTAGACGCTGCATTTCAAACACTATCAAAACAGTAAATGTTATTGCAAAAACTAATGAAAGAGAAAAATTCAATCGAGCATTCGTGGTGAATGTTGCTGCTACCATAATACCTTTAATTACATTATTCCCTATTATAAATAGTAATGTTGCTGCAATAATTGGTCTAACTTCAGATTATTGGTTATATTCCGCTTTAATTAATAATCTATACCTTATAATTTCTTTCGTTATATTTTCTATAGTAATGTTGCCAATTTGGTGGGTGTTGACCAAAATAACTGGAGTAGAGTCAAAAGAACTGCTCCTTAGGTTAGCTGCTAACGTGCACAGCTTATTTACTAGGGAAAAGTCTAGTCCAGCTCATGAATATGTTGAAGAATGTGAAGAAGTTTTTAATTACAATAAACTTGTTGACTCTGATAATCTGCTGGAATCTGTGAGATGGAATATACAAAGCCCGGTTGGGGAAAATGCTCTTATTCTAGTTGATGATGTGAATAGCATAATTAACCTTAGCTTTGCATTTCAAGGTAAGAACAATTTGGTATATGAAGATGGTACGCGTTATAAAGTTTATAATAAATTTAAGCCTAAAGAAATGTCGTACCAAGATTACAGACTCAAATTACGTCAATCAAACTTTATAAACTGCGTTAAAAAGCAACACCCCGGTCTAAGAACCTGTACATGATCTCAAGAAAGGAATAAACTAAGAGATAATATATATAAGTTAGGATATATGAGGAGTTTATACCCAAGTGATATAAGTCGGGAAAGATTTGAGATTATGTTACCAGATCTAGAGTCCTGTAGAAAAAAAACAAAACCAAGGAAACTTGATTTGTATGATGTATTTTGTGGAGTGTTATACGTTCTGAAAAGCGGTTGTCAGTGGAGAATGCTACCAAAAGAGTTTCCAAAATGGCGCAATTGTTACGACTATTTTAAGAAGTGGAGTGAAAAACCAGATGCAGATAAAGAAAGTGTTCTGGAGCTGGTGTTAAAAAAGAATAGTTGGCGTGGTCCGACAAAACAATGGTCGGAAAGAAAAAACCAGCTTCTGCATAATTGATGCACAGAGTGTAAAAAATGCAGATACTGCTGAAGAAAAAGGCTATGATGCAGGCAAAAAGATTTCAGGAATAAAACGCCATATTGCAGTAGATACGCAAGGTTTGCCCCATGCAATTTATAGCATTTCTCATAATAGTCCGAACAGGTCATAGGAAGGCAGAATCAACAGCACGACGAAAGGATTCGAATAGAGGAATGTTTTTCCTAGCTCTGTTTTTTATAGCAAACCAATGATGCTCAATTTTGTTGAAATCTGGAGAATACGGCGGCAGATACAAAATTTCTGCACCAACTCCTCTAGCAAGCTCGATAATCTTACCAGACTTATGAAAAGTAGCATTGTCAAGAATGACAGTCTGTCCAGGTTCCAAGATCGGTGTCAAAAATTGCTCAAACCATCCATTAAAAACATCCATATTACAGTGGCCTTCAAAGGTTAATGGAGCAACTATCTTTCTTCTACTTAAGGCTGCAACCATACTGATTCGTTGAGTTTTCTTTCCAGATTTTAGGCCATAAAACCGCTGTCCTTTCTGGCAATACCCATATGGATAGTCCTCTGTGTTATCAATGCCAGACTCATCTATATAAACTAAGTTTTCTGGTTCTTTTGTTGCTATAATTTTTAAGAATTCAGCACGTTTTTCTTCGTTTCTTTCCTTGTATCCATATGTCTTTTTTTGCGCGTAAATCCAATTTTTCTGAGAGCTCGGTGGATCGTTTGGATACTAACGTTGCCCCAAAGTTTAGCCATTTCCGACAGAGTCTTTCCTCCGTTTTCTCTGGCAAATTTAGCAAAGGCATCCCAGTCGGTAATTTTGTGATTGTAACCTCCATTTCCAAGTTTTTTTGATTGAAAGTCTCCTGTTTCTTTTCTTCTTTGCTGCCACTCCCATAAAGTAGTTCGTCCAATTTTAAATCTTGCTGCCACTGTTTCTCTGCTTCCTCCCTCCTCTAGCGCTTCCATTGCTTTTTTCCTTAAGTCATAACTATATGCTGCTGGCACTCAACCTCCTTATCATCGTCTATCCTTATCTTATCACATCCGGACTTCTATGAAAAGAGCTATAACTTTCCTGAATTCTATCGCAAGAAGTGGAAAGAACGTTCTAGACAAAGGATGGTCTTGGGTACAGCTATGCTATTCATCGGACTTATAGTTTCAGCGAAGCTTATATATGAAATATTATTAGGCCATACTATGCTATTGCCATCACTTTGCGGTTTCATAGCATTTGGACCGCTAGCATCTTTGTGTGGTGCATTATTATGTGGAATAACGACCTATTTAGTGAAAGGGACATTTTTTCTTTTGGGAATACCAATCCTGTTAGGGGAATTATCGAAATGCGTTTTTAGAAACGATTTAGTACAGGATTTATTAGAAATGACATTGTCACTTGGTGATAGTGCTTTCTTCCAGACTCCAAAAAGCATTTTACAATCATTTATATTTGAGGATGCAACAAAGTCTGACTCACTAAGTGATATAAATGGACTTACATTGATAAAAGAGCAAGATAAGGTAAAATGCATGAATGAAGTAGCTACTATAATTTCGGTACAAACAATAATTGGTAAACAGCAAGGTTTTACGTGTGCACCTGCTTGATTTCACTAGAAGATTTCTCAGATAAATATTGAGTTAAAATCTCGATGCCTTCATCAATCTCTTTTTCAGTGATAATGAGTGGAGGTAAAATTCTCACAACGTTATCTGATGTTACCCCAACAGTAAGCAAGCCGCGATGACTTAGCTCTTCTGCAAACTTTTTATTGTTTGCTTTCACCTTTATTCCAAGCATTAACCCTTTCCCTCTTACTTCCTCTATTATTGGAAGTTTACTTGCTAAGTCTTCTAGTTTATTTTTTAAGTATTTACCTCTAATTTCAACATTTTTCAAAAAGCCGGGGCTGAGCAATTCTTCGAGTACAGCATTACCTACTGAGGTTGCAAGCGGATTGCCACCAAAAGTGGAACCGTGCATACCAACTGCCATGTATTTAGCAGCCCTTTCAGTCGCAAGACAAGCCCCTAGCGGAAACCCCCCGCCTATTCCCTTTGCAAGAGCACATATATCAGGTTCCACTCCTATATGTTCGTATGCGAATAATTTTCCTGTCCTACCAGCACCGCATTGCACGCAATCAAAAAATAACAATATGTCATTTTCATCACACAGCTTTCTTAGTTCTTTCATAAAGACTTCATTCATTACTTTGATACCACCTTGCCCTTGTATTGGTTCTATTAATATAACACCTATACCACTTGAAATTGCTTTCTTTACACTCTCAATATTGGGCTCGATATTATCACACCAATCAATACAGGGACTCAGTAATTCAGAAAATTTCTGTTTATCGTTTGCAGCGCAAGTTAGGAAAGTTCTTCCATGAAATGCACCATGGAATGTTAAAATTCTGTGACGGTTTTTATTGTCTTTTCCGTTTTGATAGACCCTAGCAATCTTAAGCCCACATTCTACTGCCTCTGATCCAGAATTTGAGAAAAATACAGTGTCAGCGAAACTGTTGTTTATTAATTTTTCTGCAAAATTATTGGCAGCAGGTATATTATAGGTATTTGATATATGCCATAATTTTTCTCCTTGCAATTTAAGAGCACTAATTAATCGCGAATTAGTGTGACCTAAGCTACTAACGGCTATTCCGGAGTGAAAATCTACGTAGCGCTCACCATCAACATCATATAGGTAGATACCTTTGCCATGAGAAAAATTTATATTAACAGGAGAATAAACTGGCAAGATAGGAGAAATTGTCATAAAATATTATATGCTAAATTTTATTATTAATAACATAAAAACCGTTGTTTCACAATAAGAAGGATATGTATAAGCTAGGTAAATTAATGTTTTCTGCACTGGAGAAAAACAAATACACAAAAGTTATTGTATTACTCTCATCGATCTTTATGATTTTATTCAGTGTGATATATTGTAATTATTTACTAAGGAGTAATTTCCTTTCTTCTTACCGTGATTCAAGTGTAAACTTAAAAAGTGTACTGGAAAATGGCATAATAAAAAAATACCATTATTTACTAATAGAAAAGCATCACATTAAATACAAAAGTTTTGATTACATAAACCAACTGGTAAAACTGCGTGCTGAATTATTACAATCAGTGAGCAAAGTAAAGGATTTCAGCTTAATACTGTATGATCAAAACGGCAGAATAATATTCAGTAATTTTAACACTCAAGATTATGATTATGAACAGTTACTTACAAACGATGAAATTGATAAACTATTAAGTAACCAAGAAATATTTTATACTACAGGAAATACATTAACTTCTATTTCCCCTATATTCCATGAAAATAGCGTTAAACCGTCGTTTTTTTTGAAGATTCTTCGAAACTACAATAATTCTTATGTTATAGCATATGGCCTGTTTTTAACATTTTTGGGCTTATTATTAATAATTTTGATATTAATAATGTTCTATTTGCACTTTTCTAATACCCAAATGCTAGCCAAGCAACATAAAACTAACATTGAATTACAGCAGATAAAAGAGACATTAGAGCAAGAAAATGCAAACAAGCTAAAGTTTTTTGCAAGCGTTACACATGAATTACGCACACCTCTTAATGCTATTATTGGATTTGCGGAGTTGATCAAAAATAAAACTTTAGGTTCAATGGATAATTCTCAATACAAGGAGTATGCAGACGATATATATAATGCAGGAACACACTTACTTAGCTTAATTAATGATGTGTTAGATTTTTCAAAAGCCGAATCAAGTAGTTTAACAGTAGAAAAAGTGAAGTTTAACCTGAACAAAATAATGGATTCATGCATAAATATGCTATTACCTAAATTAAGAGAAACTGAGATTAATTTAAAGAAAGAGATACCTAATAAGCAGTTATTAGTTATTGCAGATCCTAAGAGAATGAAACAAGTTATAATAAACTTATTATCAAACTCAATCAAATTTACCCCAAAGGGTGGTTTAATAAGAATGGTGGTAAAAGAAAATATAGAAAAAAACTTATTAACTATTGAGTTTCATGACAATGGAATAGGAATAATGCAGCAGGATATATATAAAGTTATGTCTGTTTTTGGCCAAGCAGATTCGGGATATAGAAATGAAGGTACGGGCATCGGATTGCCGCTAAGCAAGAAATTAGTAGAGTTAATGGGTGGAACTTTCGACATTAAAAGTGAAGCAAAACTTGGTACTACGATAACATTGAACTTCTTTTATGAAGAACAAACATGTGAAGATTCGATTGATTTTTAATAGGATCTATTGATATGGTCTTGAAAACCACACTTTACCAAAAGCGGCAAGCCGAGAAGGCAGTTATCAATAAGCCCCCTGTCAAGAGTCTTATCTGTGTTAGCTATATATAAAATTTGATACTCTGACTACAATATACTACTATAGATAGAAGTGTTATTAATGGAGCAAGGTATGGAGTTAGTAGTAGGAAATAATGCACCTGATTTTAGCTTACCAACAGATTTTGGTGAAAATTTATCACTGAGTGAATTTTTTGATAAAAAAAATGTAGTTCTCTATTTTTATCCTAAAGACGATACTCCGGGTTGTACGATGGAAGCAAAAGGCTTTAGAGATAAAATAGATGATTTTTCTTCCCTTGACACAGTGATAATTGGTGTATCAAAAGATAGTGTTAAGTGCCACACTAACTTCAAAGCAAAATATTCTCTGCCGTTTTCTTTAGTTTCTGATGAGAATGCTGAAATGTTGGGAAAATATGGTGTTTGGGTAGAGAAAAGTATGTTTGGCAAAAAGTATATGGGAATAGAACGCACTACTTTTTTAATAGATAAAAAAGGTAAAATAGTGAAGATCTGGAAAAATGTAAAAGTTAGTGGACATGTTGATGAGGTTCTGGAAGAAGTAAAGAGAATATAAACTAAAGAATAGGTTAATGGCTACCCATTGCTACATAAAAAAGCTGAAATTACATAATTTTCGTAGCCACTCAAACTTTGAACTGGATTCAGATGATAGCTCGGTTGTGATAACTGGCAAAAACGGTATTGGTAAAACTAATATACTTGAAGCAATCTCGTTGCTTGCTAAAAGCAATGGAATGAAAAAAGCAAAAGCCAGTGAGATACAAAATAGATTCAGTAATGAAGATTGGTCAGTGCACTATGATTTTTTTAATGGAACAGATTTTAATTCAATTGGTATTGCAAAGAGTTTTGATAAGAAACTAATACAAATTGATGGAAAAACGCAATCGAGTTATTCATCTTTGTATAAGATATCCAATGTAATATGGCTGATTCCACAAATGGACTATGTTCTTCTTAATTCTCCAAGTGATAGATTAAAATTTTTAGACCGTATAGTCTCACTGTTTGAGGAAAATTACACTTGCTGTTACATGAAACACAGAAAAGCTAAACATGAGCGAAGTAAACTATTGAGGGAGAACACCTTGGACGAAAATTGGCTCTCTAGTCTTGAAAACATAGTGGCCGTCAATGCAGTTAGTATTTTACATATGCGATCGTCTGTTTTAAAGATATAGCTCTTTTCATAGAAGTCCGGATGTGATAAGATAAGGATAGACGATGATAAGGAGGTTGAGTGCCAGCAGCATATAGTTATGACTTAAGGAAAAAAGCAATGGAAGCGCTAGAGGAGGGAGGAAGCAGAGAAACAGTGGCAGCAAGATTTAAAATTGGACGAACTACTTTATGGGAGTGGCAGCAAAGAAGAAAAGAAACAGGAGACTTTCAATCAAAAAAACTTGGAAATGGAGGTTACAATCACAAAATCACCGACTGGGATGCCTTTGCTAAATTTGCCAGAGAAAACGGAGGAAAGACTCTGTCGGAAATGGCTAAACTTTGGGGCAACGTTAGTATCCAAACGATCCACCGAGCTCTCAGAAAAATTGGATTTACGCGCAAAAAAAGACATATGGATACAAGGAAAGAAACGAAGAAAAACGTGCTGAATTCTTAAAAATTATAGCAACAAAAGAACCAGAAAACTTAGTTTATATAGATGAGTCTGGCATTGATAACACAGAGGACTATCCATATGGGTATTGCCAGAAAGGACAGCGGTTTTATGGCCTAAAATCTGGAAAGAAAACTCAACGAATCAGTATGGTTGCAGCCTTAAGTAGAAGAAAGATAGTTGCTCCATTAACCTTTGAAGGCCACTGTAATATGGATGTTTTTAATGGATGGTTTGAGCAATTTTTGACACCGATCTTGGAACCTGGACAGACTGTCATTCTTGACAATGCTACTTTTCATAAGTCTGGTAAGATTATCGAGCTTGCTAGAGGAGTTGGTGCAGAAATTTTGTATCTGCTGCCGTATTCTCCAGATTTCAACAAAATTGAGCATCATTGGTTTGCTATAAAAAACAGAGCTAGGAAAAACATTCCTCTATTCGAATCCTTTCGTCGTGCTGTTGATTCTGCCTTCCTATGACCTGTTCGGACTATTATGAGAAATGCTATACTACAAGACACAATTGATAACCATTCCAGTGAGTTTTTTCCGAAGGCAAGTTTGAAATTCAGCAGCCAGCTAACTTTGGACGATACTGCAGAATATTTTCAGAATCGTCTAAGAACCTGTACATGATCTCAAGAAAGGAATAAACTAAGAGATAATATATATAAGTTAGGATATATGAGGAGTTTATACCCAAGTGATATAAGTCGGGAAAGATTTGAGATTATGTTACCAGATCTAGAGTCCTGTAGAAAAAAAACAAAACCAAGGAAACTTGATTTGTATGATGTATTTTGTGGAGTGTTATACGTTCTGAAAAGCGGTTGTCAGTGGAGAATGCTACCAAAAGAGTTTCCAAAATGGCGCAATTGTTACGACTATTTTAAGAAGTGGAGTGAAAAACCAGATGCAGATAAAGAAAGTGTTCTGGAGCTGGTGTTAAAAAAAAATAGTTGGCGTGGTCCGACAAAACAATGTTCGGAAAGAAAAAACCAGCTTCTGCATAATTGATGCACAGAGTGTAAAAAATGCAGATACTGCTGAAGAAAAAGGCTATGATGCAGGCAAAAAGATTTCAGGAATAAAACGCCATATTGCAGTAGATACGCAAGGTTTGCCCCATGCAATTTATATAACAACAGCAGAGATAACTGACCGTAGCAGTGCTGTGAGAATGGTCGAAAATGCAAAAGAAAACCTCTCGGGAGTTAAAAATGTACTGGTTGATGCAGGCTATACTGGAGAGAATTTTGCAACTCAAATAAAAACGATTATTGGTGCAACCGTTGAAGTGATAAAAAGAAATGAATTACATTCCTTTGTTGTATTGCCCAAAAGATGGGTTGTGGAGCGATCTTTTGCTTGGTTAGAAAAATGTAGAAGATTGTGGAAAAATTGTGAGCGAAAACTCAATACTAGCCTACAAATGGTCGTTCTGGCTTTCACTGCCTTACTTCTGAAAAGATTATGAACAGGCTCTAAAGGAAAACAGAGAAAAAGATTCATTGACTGGTAGAGTAACCTTTGGTGTGCATAACGATAATTTTCGGGTTTTTTGTCAAAAAAGAAACGTACCAATAAATCTGTGCTCCACTGGAGAACAAAAGTTATTACTGCTTTCTATTATTTTATCCAGTGTAAAAGCAAGGTGTATTCATTACAATAAAGCACCACTTCTTCTGCTTGATGATATAATGTCTCATCTGGATAAACATTACAGAAAGGCGTTAATAGAGGAAGTATTAAGTATTCAATGTCAAACTTGGATAACTGATGTAAATCAAGATAATTTCAATAGCTATCTTTATTCTTTCAAGTTTTTTGAATTATCAAATGAATTAAATGCAAAACCTACTTGACAAACTCCGCCAGCCCTCTTATCATGAAACTGAAGCTATTTATTTATCTTCGCAATCTGTGCAGGTTAATGACAAAAAACTTAGGGTATTTGGCGTCTCATGTTTAATTTTTCGCACTACGTGCATCGCATGTCTTTAAAAATTTCTAGGTTTTTACCTATATAAGCCGAAACGCGCTTACAAAGCGTTTAAGACAGCAAAAAACGTCAAATTGACAAGGGAGAATTTGAATGCTAGCTACTACGGGGTTTCTTTGCCTTTTTTCCTGCTTAGTAAATTTCTTAAACACTTGCGGTGTAGGTTAGTTGCAAGTTAAAAGCAGCTAAATCGCTCTTAATCAAGCGTTTTAGAATAAAAAAAACGCCGATATTTTAGTACATAGTAAATAGCCAACCACCACGGGGCTTCTTTTGCCTTTTTTTCGTTTGGTAAATTTCTTAATGTTTATAGCTAAACGACAACCGTCATCCCGCTGCTTGTTAGCGGGATCTAGAGATACCGTGACGGTATGACGGTTCGCGGCGGCATGACGATAACCTTGTCATTCCAGCGCGTGGCGCTGGAATCCAGACTTTATAGCATTTCTCATAATAGTCCGAACAGGTCATAGGAAGGCAGAATCAACAGCACGACGAAAGGATTCGAATAGAGGAATGTTTTTCCTAGCTCTGTTTTTTATAGCAAACCAATGATGCTCAATTTTGTTGAAATCTGGAGAATACGGCGGCAGATACAAAATTTCTGCACCAACTCCTCTAGCAAGCTCGATAATCTTACCAGACTTATGAAAAGTAGCATTGTCAAGAATGACAGTCTGTCCAGGTTCCAAGATCGGTGTCAAAAATTGCTCAAACCATCCATTAAAAACATCCATTAAAAACATCCATATTACAGTGGCCTTCAAAGGTTAATGGAGCAACTATCTTTCTTCTACTTAAGGCTGCAACCATACTGATTCGTTGAGTTTTCTTTCCAGATTTTAGGCCATAAAACCGCTGTCCTTTCTGGCAATACCCATATGGATAGTCCTCTGTGTTATCAATGCCAGACTCATCTATATAAACTAAGTTTTCTGGTTCTTTTGTTGCTATAATTTTTAAGAATTCAGCACGTTTTTCTTCGTTTCTTTCCTTGTATCCATATGTCTTTTTTTGCGCGTAAATCCAATTTTTCTGAGAGCTCGGTGGATCGTTTGGATACTAACGTTGCCCCAAAGTTTAGCCATTTCCGACAGAGTCTTTCCTCCGTTTTCTCTGGCAAATTTAGCAAAGGCATCCCAGTCGGTGATTTTGTGATTGTAACCTCCATTTCCAAGTTTTTTTGATTGAAAGTCTCCTGTTTCTTTTCTTCTTTGCTGCCACTCCCATAAAGTAGTTCGTCCAATTTTAAATCTTGCTGCCACTGTTTCTCTGCTTCCTCCCTCCTCTAGCGCTTCCATTGCTTTTTTCCTTAAGTCATAACTATATGCTGCTGGCACTCAACCTCCTTATCATCGTCTATCCTTATCTTATCACATCCGGACTTCTATGAAAAGAGCTATAACTGATATGATTACAGAAAGAGAATTTATTAGAGCCTGTTCATAATCTTTTCAGAAGTAAGGCAGTGAAAGCCAGAACGACCATTTGTAGGCTAGTATTGAGTTTTCGCTCACAATTTTTCCACAATCTTCTACATTTTTCTAACCAAGCAAAAGATCGCTCCACAACCCATCTTTTGGGCAATACAACAAAGGAATGTAATTCATTTCTTTTTATCACTTCAACGGTTGCACCAATAATCGTTTTTATTTGAGTTGCAAAATTCTCTCCAGTATAGCCTGCATCAACCAGTACATTTTTAACTCCCGAGAGGTTTTCTTTTGCATTTTCGACCATTCTCACAGCACTGCTACGGTCAGTTATCTCTGCTGTTGTTATATAAATTGCATGGGGCAAACCTTGCGTATCTACTGCAATATGGAGTTTTATTCCTGAAATCTTTTTGCCTGCATCATAGCCTTTTTCTTCAGCAGTATCTGCATTTTTTACACTCTGTGCATCAATTATGCAGAAGCTGGTTTTTTCTTTCCGACCATTGTTTTGTCGGACCACGCCAACTATTTTTTTTTAACACCAGCTCCAGAACACTTTCTTTATCTGCATCTGGTTTTTCACTCCACTTCTTAAAATAGTCGTAACAATTGCGCCATTTTGGAAACTCTTTTGGTAGCATTCTCCACTGACAACCGCTTTTCAGAACGTATAACACTCCACAAAATACATCATACAAATCAAGTTTCCTTGGTTTTGTTTTTTTTCTACAGGACTCTAGATCTGGTAACATAATCTCAAATCTTTCCCGACTTATATCACTTGGGTATAAACTCCTCATATATCCTAACTTATATATATTATCTCTTAGTTTATTCCTTTCTTGAGATCATGTACAGGTTCTTAGGTAGTTATAGACACTGAAAGTGGTAAAACTTACCACTTTCAAGTAAAGAAAACTACGTTTGTGCCTCCAATAATTTCTATTACTTATCCACTACTGCACCGTCTTTACAAATCACACTTCCTGGTGTTATTTTTGAAACGACTACAGGAGCGCCAAAAAACACAGCAGTGAATGCACCGAGTGCAAAAAGCGCTGGCCACGGCATTCTGCCGAATATTGCAAGCAACGCTGCACCAATTATCACTATTGTGATCATTGGTCCACCTATGCCATGAGTATAGCCTATTATCTTGCATATCACCGATGATGTTGTATCATTTTTATCAACAAAAGTAGGACTAGTACCAGCATTTGCATCAAATGCAAAGGAGAGAATTAAAGCTACAAGTAGAAGAAAATTTTTCATTACGCCTCCTATAATTTCTGTTTCATATTTGATTATCTATCACATTGATTAAGTTTAAGTAAATGGTGAGGATTTTTTGCTTAAAAGTATCCTTTATTTCATTTAGAATACTTTTCTTGGTTCGTTTATATTACAGTGCTACAGAAATTTTACAGCATCGTTTATTGTCTTTATCGTGCTTTGATTGACACAATTTATAATGATGGAGTGGAGCATGCAGGGTATTTATCATTTTTAATTCTGTTATCAATATTTCCTTTTCTCATCGTTTTAATGGCTGTGGCGTCAACATTCGCAAATTTTTTAGACCAGTACAACATTGGCTGGGTATTTATCATTGATAACATGCCACAGGATATTTTATCATCTTTGATGCCGCGTATTAGGGAGATAATATCAGGCCCGCAGCAAAGCTTACTAACTTTAGCAATTGTAGGTGCTGTTTGGACCGCTTCATCGACAATTGAAGGGCTTAGAACAATACTCAATAAGGCCTATAAAGTTCCGGTTTCGCCGCCTTATATATTAAGAAGAGTACTAAGTATATTACAATTTTTAGTAATCACGCTTATTATAACTCTAACTATAGTGTTTTCTACACTAGTACCAATGCTAATTGATTTTTCCTATCAGGGGCTAAGTTATACTAGGTATTTACTTATTGAATTTGTACTTTTCACAGTAGTCTCTTGGCTATATTTTATGTTACCAAACATAAAACAAAATTTATCAGACGTATTTCCTGGATCTTGTGTAGCTGTTATTCTTTGGACGATTTCTGCTTCAGCTTTTAAGCAATACTTAAAAGCTTCCTTTGACCAACTGGATTTGATATATGGAAGTTTAGGTGGTGTGGTAGTGTCATTACTATTTTTTTATATGCTAAGTTTGATTTTTATATATGGAGCAAAATTCAATTTTCAGCTAAAATATTTCAATGGATCTCGCTAAGGAGAAAGAAATGGGTAAGTTAGAAGGTAAAGTAGCTTTAATCACCGGAGCTTCAGGTGGAATAGGCTCTGCTGTTGCAAAAAGGTTTATAAGAGAAGGTGCATGTGTGATTCTGATTTCAAGATCTCTTGATAATCTCAAGCCACTATATAATGAAATTGAAGAGCTTGAAGAATTTAAAGAAGGCTCTGTGAAACTAATTCAGCTTGATCTTTTAGACTTTGAGAATGTAAAGATACTGACAAACATGATAGAAAGCCTGAAATTATCAGAATCTGGAGCACTTGATATATTAGTTGCATGTGCTGGAATTTTAGGCAAGCTGAACCCCATTCATGACTGTGAGATTGAAGAGCTACAGAACGTAATGAATACAAATTTTACTGCCAATTGGTACTTACTAAAAAACTTAGATCCAATGCTAAAAAAGTCTAATGCTGGAAGAGCGATATTCATGACCTCAGAAGTGACACTTTCTCCTTCCTCTTATCCATATTGGATGCCGTATGCTGCAAGTAAAGTTGCACTAGAAATAATGGTGCAGATATATGCATCTGAGACAAAACATACAAAATTATGTGTAAATGCTGTATACACGGAAGGACCTGTGGGTAGTGAGCAGGCATTTCCTGGATCTGAACTGGTGTCACCTGATAAACTAACAGATAAATTTGTGGAATTAGCTTCTGAAGACTGCAGCATATCAGGAAAAATCTTACCGCTCAGCAAATCTCCCGAATAAATTACCATAGTATCTGCAAAGATACCGTTAAGCCCACAACTGTATGAACATTGTGATTTGAGAGTAATCTCCACTAGGAAGGATGTCATCCCAGTGCCTCTATGGTGTCATGCCAGTGCGTGACACTGGAATCTAGTCTTTATTATGCAGCCACTTATTTAAAGTTAAGTTTTCTGGATCCCAGTGTCTGGGCACTGGGATGACACCTCTGGGCACTGCCGTCATAAAGGAACCAGTGTCAGCTACTTGAATGACATCATTTGCTGTGCAATTTACCTTCAAAAATGAATGTTTATACAGCTGTGTGTCAAGCACTGGAATCTGCCACGCAAATTGCAATGTTCGTACAGTTATGCGTCAAGCCTAAAAGTAGTTAGCTAATAGGTTTAATAAAAATTCACATATACAGGAAAGACTGGTAACATTACTTGAATAGAGACCGTTATTGTAATTATGCCGAAACGCACAGATATAGAATCCATATTAGTAATAGGAGCAGGCCCAATAGTTATAGGTCAGGCATGCGAGTTTGACTATTCTGGAACGCAAAGCTGTAAAGTATTAAAAAGTGAAGGTTATAAAGTCATTTTGGTTAACTCTAACCCCGCAACTATAATGACAGATCCTGAATTCTCTGATGCAACTTATATTGAGCCGGTACTGCCTGAAATCATAGAGAAAATTATAATTAAGGAGAGGCCAGACGCAATATTGCCAACAATGGGCGGGCAAACAGCACTCAATTGCGCAATAAAACTTGCAGATGATGGAGTGTTAGACAAATACAATGTAGAATTAATAGGGGTAAACAGAGAAGCAATAAAAAAAGCAGAGGATAGAGAGTTATTCCGTAAGTCCATGGATAGAATAGGACTGAAATACCCCAAAAGTATCATTATAAAAAATCAAGAACAAATAAAAAAGGCTTTGGATTACGTTGGATTACCAGCAATCATTCGTTCATCATTCACTCTTGGTGGCGCAGGTAGTGGCATAGCATATAATAAGGAGGAGTTTTTCAATATCGCAGAAAGTGCTCTCAAAATTTCGCCAATAAATGAAGTTCAGATAGATGAATCAATTATCGGCTGGAAAGAATATGAAATGGAAGTTATCCGCGATTGTAAAGATAACTGCATAATAGTCTGTTCGATAGAAAATGTTGATCCGATGGGAGTGCACACTGGGGATAGCATAATTGTTGCTCCTGCTTTGACTCTGCGTGACGTAGAATACCAACAGATGAGAAATGCATCTATAGCAGTGCTGAGAGAAATTGATGTTAGTACCGGCGGTGCAAATGTTCAGTTTGCAGTGAATCCTAAAGAAGATGGAAGCCTCGTTGTAATTGAAATGAATCCAAGGGTTTCTCGCTCTTCTGCACTTGCTTCGAAAGCAACAGGCTATCCTATTGCAAAAGTTGTAACTAAACTTGCTATTGGCTATTCGCTCGATGAAATACGTAACGACTGTGCTCCAATAATACCAGCAGCATTCGAACCAGTGATTGATTATATCGTCACTAAAATCCCTCGATTTGAGTTTGAGAAATTTAAGGGAACGAATTGTAAACTATCAACTTCCATGAAATCAGTGGGAGAAGTAATGTCTATAGGCCGCACTTTTAATGAGTCACTACAGAAAGCTTTCCGTTCACTTGAAACTGATCTTACAGGACTTGATGAAGTATTTCCTGAGAACATTGATATTGATCACGTAAAATCTCAATTAGCAAAATTGCTGCCAAACAGATTACTGATTGCTGCTGACGCAATGCGCCACGGAATTAGCATAGAAGAAATAAATTCGATTACAGGATATGACTTATGGTTTCTGCAAAATATACAGCAAATCATCTTGGCTGAACAAAAAATCAAGAAAAACGGCCTCCCTGGAACTGCATATGAAATGTTAGAGCTGAAAAAAATGGGATTTTCAGATGCAAGATTGGCAAAGTTAAGTAATAGACCTACCTCTGTCATCCCAGTACCCTCTAATGTCATCCCAGTGCGTGACACTGGGATCCAGCCAGCGTTACACGCTGGAGATCGAGTAAAACAAATTGAAGCAATAAGAAAAGGGTTTGGCATTAAACAAGTTTATAAGCGTGTAGACACCTGTGCAGCTGAATTTGAATCGAGCACTGCTTATATGTATGGCTGTTATGAGGGTGATGTTGAAAATAAAACGGAATGTGAGGCGAATATTTCTGACCGAGAAAAGGTTGTCATTTTAGGAAGTGGTCCAAATCGCATTGGTCAAGGTATTGAGTTTGATTATGCATGCGTACATGCAGCTTCTGCCGCCAAAGAAATGGGGTATGAAACAATAATGATCAATTGTAATCCAGAAACTGTCTCAACTGACTACGATACCGCTGATCGTTTATATTTTGCACCACTGATTGCAGAGGATGTGCTTGAAATACTAAGTAAAGAGCAAGAAAATGGCACATTGGTTGGTGTAATAGTTCAAATAGGCGGTCAAACACCTTTAAAGTTAGCCAAAGTGCTTAACGAGAGAGGTTTCAAAATTCTGGGAACTTCGTTTGATTCTATTGACCTTGCAGAAGATCGCATGAGGTTTAAAAACCTTGCTTTGCAACTTAATTTAAAACAACCTGAAAATTCTATCTGCCATTCAGTAGAAGAAGCGTTAACCAATGCAGAAAAGGTGGGGTTTCCACTAGTAGTCAGGCCATCATATGTCCTCGGCGGTCAGTCTATGTCGATTAGACACGATACTCAGAGCTTCAAAGAGTATGTCTTGAATCAAACCAAAATTTTTGAACACGGATCGCTGCTTCTTGATAAATTTTTAGTCAATGCAGTTGAGGTTGACGTTGATGCTGTATGTGATGGGGAAAAAGTTTTTATTGCAGCGGTCATGGAGCATATTGAAGAAGCTGGTATCCACTCTGGCGATTCAACGTGCTCAATACCGACAAATACATTGAGTGACGCGGTAATAAAAGAGATTAAGCTACAAACTGAAAGAATAGCTCTTGCACTAGAAGTGAAAGGTCTGATAAACATTCAGTTTGCTGTTCAAGAGAGTGATGTATACATACTTGAAGTGAATCTAAGGGCTAGTCGCACAGTTCCTTTTATTTCCAAGGTAATCAATATTCCTATTGCAAAACTTGCCACTCAAGTTATTTTGGGTAAAAAATTGAATCAGGAAAACGAGCCTTTCAATCATTTTGCAGTTAAAGCTGCTGTTTTTCCATTCACGCGCTTTTCGGGAATTGATATTCTACTTGGTCCTGAAATGAAATCAACAGGAGAAGTGATGGGAATTGACTCATCTTTCGAAGCTGCACTTGCAAAAGTGCACATGGCTGCGGGATACAAGTTACCAACAAAAGGAGCAGCTCTGGTTTCAGTAAAAGATGATGATAAAGAGTATATATTGCCTGTTGTACGAATGTTGAAAGAACTGAGTTTTGAAATATATGCAACCAAAGGTACAGCTTCTTATCTGAATAATAATGGCATTGCTGCAAAAGCTGTAAATAAAGTGAGAGAAGGCAGACCCCACATAGTTGATATGCTCAAAGATGGAAAAATAAATCTAGTGATCAATACCTCAAAAGGTGTGAAATCAGTTTCAGATAGCAAAGATATCAGGAGAACTGCTATTTTGCAAAATATAGCTTACAGTACCACAGCTTCTGGGAGTAAAGCGTTAGTGCTTGCAATTCAATATGTAAAGAATAGCAAATTGGAAGTGAAATCATTACAGCAGATACAAAACGTTTAAATATCAAAACTAGAATAATTCACTCTCAAAATGCTAAAGAGAACATAATAAAAAGATGGAAATTTTGAAGGAAATAGTATACCTAAAGAATCAACTAGCGTAATTGAACAGCCAAATGCTACAACGAATACTCCACAATCTCACCTAGAGGACACTTCCCTTATATGTTAAAAACAAGTCTTTATAAATATCAAAGTAGTGATATTAAAGACACACAGAGAAGAGGAACCGTCACGCCCCTTGATTATAATAATCGTTGTTCAGCAAGGTTCTCTTCCTCTGGTTTATTATACTGAAAGTTCCGAACAACTGACTGAGCTTTTAGGCTCGTATACAAGGCTGGAAAATGCAGTATATGTTATTATTACGGAGGAATTATGAATTCATCAAACATTATTGCTGGCATTGATGTTAGCAAAAGTAAATTAGATCTCCACATTCACCCACTTGAGCATTATAAAATATTTGAAAACAATGTACAATCCATTGATGAAATGGTGGACTTTTTACGTTTGCATAATGTAACCAAAGTTGGTCTTGAGGCAACTGGTGGATACGAAAAATTATGTGCCTATACTTTACTAAGCAATGGTTTTGAGGTGTACGTCATTCAACCAAGGTGGGAGAGACTATGCTAAAAGCCTTGGTATTACTACAAAAACTGATAAAATAGACTGCAGTATCATCTCACGTTATATTAATAATACAGATATGCGTGTTACTCCTTTAACAGTTAATAATGGTAATATTGATTGCTTGAAACAAAAATTATCTCGTAGAAACCAACTTGTAGAAATAGCAAAAATACAAAAAACCCAAATCCAACAGGTATAGCATTTCTCATAATAGTCCGAACAGGTCATAGGAAGGCAGAATCAACAGCACGACGAAAGGATTCGAATAGAGGAATGTTTTTCCTAGCTCTGTTTTTTATAGCAAACCAATGATGCTCAATTTTGTTGAAATCTGGAGAATACGGCGGCAGATACAAAATTTCTGCACCAACTCCTCTAGCAAGCTCGATAATCTTACCAGACTTATGAAAAGTAGCATTGTCAAGAATGACAGTCTGTCCAGGTTCCAAGATCGGTGTCAAAAATTGCTCAAACCATCCATTAAAAACATCCATATTACAGTGGCCTTCAAAGGTTAATGGAGCAACTATCTTTCTTCTACTTAAGAGCCTGTTCATAATCTTTTCAGAAGTAAGGCAGTGAAAGCCAGAACGACCATTTGTAGGCTAGTATTGAGTTTTCGCTCACAATTTTTCCACAATCTTCTACATTTTTCTAACCAAGCAAAAGATCGCTCCACAACCCATCTTTTGGGCAATACAACAAAGGAATGTAATTCATTTCTTTTTATCACTTCAACGGTTGCACCAATAATCGTTTTTATTTGAGTTGCAAAATTCTCTCCAGTATAGCCTGCATCAACCAGTACATTTTTAACTCCCGAGAGGTTTTCTTTTGCATTTTCGACCATTCTCACAGCACTGCTACGGTCAGTTATCTCTGCTGTTGTTATATAAATTGCATGGGGCAAACCTTGCGTATCTACTGCAATATGGCGTTTTATTCCTGAAATCTTTTTGCCTGCATCATAGCCTTTTTCTTCAGCAGTATCTGCATTTTTTACACTCTGTGCATCAATTATGCAGAAGCTGGTTTTTTCTTTCCGAACATTGTTTTGTCGGACCACGCCAACTATTTTTTTTTAACACCAGCTCCAGAACACTTTCTTTATCTGCATCTGGTTTTTCACTCCACTTCTTAAAATAGTCGTAACAATTGCGCCATTTTGGAAACTCTTTTGGTAGCATTCTCCACTGACAACCGCTTTTCAGAACGTATAACACTCCACAAAATACATCATACAAATCAAGTTTCCTTGGTTTTGTTTTTTTTCTACAGGACTCTAGATCTGGTAACATAATCTCAAATCTTTCCCGACTTATATCACTTGGGTATAAACTCCTCATATATCCTAACTTATATATATTATCTCTTAGTTTATTCCTTTCTTGAGATCATGTACAGGTTCTAAGGCTGCAACCATACTGATTCGTTGAGTTTTCTTCCCAGATTTTAGGCCATAAAACCGCTGTCCTTTCTGGCAATACCCATATGGACAGTCCTCTGTGTTATCAATGCCAGACTCATCTATATAAACTAAGTTTTCTGGTTCTTTTGTTGCTATAATTTTTAAGAATTCAGCACGTTTTTCTTTGTTTCTTTCCTTGTATCCATATGTCTTTTTTTGCGCGTAAATCCAATTTTTCTGAGAGCTCGGTGGATCGTTTGGATACTAACGTTGCCCCAAAGTTTAGCCATTTCCGACAGAGTCTTTCCTCCGTTTTCTCTGGCAAATTTAGCAAAGGCATCCCAGTCGGTGATTTTGTGATTGTAACCTCCATTTCCAAGTTTTTTTGATTGAAAGTCTCCTGTTTCTTTTCTTCTTTGCTGCCACTCCCATAAAGTAGTTCGTCCAATTTTAAATCTTGCTGCCACTGTTTCTCTGCTTCCTCCCTCCTCTAGCGCTTCCATTGCTTTTTTCCTTAAGTCATAACTATATGCTGCTGGCACTCAACCTCCTTATCATCGTCTATCCTTATCTTATCACATCCGGACTTCTATGAAAAGAGCTATACCAAGTAGAGATGGAACCATCAAATATACAGCCGACTGTGAAAATATGGATTGGCAAGAGGAAAAATTGAAAATGAATGGATTAATATGTCCTATAAATACAAAAAACACCCTAGAGCAACTGTTAAAAAACCAAAATAGTGATGAATTTGAACAATTAGTAACGAGCCCTGATAATATATACTACTCAGTGCTGCAAGAAGAGAATGAATGTAGGCCAAATCTTATCATCAGCAAGAAAAAAGAAAAAGACCATAAAAACATAATCTGTAAACTTATTTTAGGTATGTTTGTATTATCTGTTGGGTTATATGTTGCTGATTATTTCCTTATGGAGCAAAAATTATTTAATCCAATAAAAGGTGTCCTACCACAGGATAATTTTGCTAATCTAGTAATTGCTGCAGTGCTTACTATCGTAATAGTATATGCTTTATTTCAATTATTGAAACCACCACAGGAACCACCACTTTCAACAGTCGATGATGTGCAGAATAAAAAATTAGAACCGCTCCATGCAAAATAAGCTTAGAACTACATAAATGTAGCAACTTAAAAGTACATATTGTATAATGTTCATTCTTAAGTTAAGAAGGTAATTTATGGATTTAAGTAAAATAACAGCGGGACCAAATGCGGTGAATGTGGTAATTGAAATAAGTGCAAATGCTGAGCCTGTAAAGTATGAATTTAATAAAGAGCTTGGGTTGTTACAAGTTGACAGATTTTTGTCTACCTCAATGACTTATCCTTGCAATTATGGGTTTATACCAAATACCTGTGCAGGTGATGGTGATCCTGTGGATGTTTTGGTGCTAACTCAATTTTCCTTAGCATCTAGTGTTTTGATATCGGTGCGTCCAATAGGCGCATTACTCACTAAAGATGAAAAAGGAGAAGATGAGAAAATATTAGCAGTGCCTGTTTCCAGTGTTGATAGCTATTATGACAATATAAAGGACTATTCTGACTTATCTAAAAACCTACTAGATAAAATTGCTCATTTCTTTTCTCATTATAAAGATCTAGAAAAGGGAAAAACGGTAGCAGTTGGAGAATGGGTTGGTGTAGAAGAAGCAAAGAAAATCATTGAAAAAAGCAGAAATTAGTTTACGTTGATTTAGCCTGGAATTACAGTTATTCGGAAAAATGTTGTTGTTTTTAATGGGTAAATATTGGTATCCGTTTAGGATAGCGGCAAGGTAGTATAACCATAGAGTAAAAGTGAGTTTACAACAAATGGTGTCATCCCAGTGTCAAGCACTGGGATGACAAGAAAGGGAGCACTGGAATTTTTGTTTCAGCATTAGCCATGCATCTGAACAGACAATGGCGTCAACTTAAGGACACATTTTAGACTTCTTTGTTGAAATAAAACAGAAACAAAAGTGCTGTTTATTGCAGCTTTTGGGTAATTTAATGGTAAAAATTTTAGAGAGAAATTTTATACACAATCACTGATATTTTTCCTTAAGTTGACGCCATTGTCTGAACAGATACAAATATTGCAATTAAAAGCATTAGACAGGCGGTATAGGTCTTGGTATTATATAATCTTTAGGTTCTAAATTTGGAAGGGTGGCCGAGCGGCTGAAGGCGGCGGTTTGCTAAACCGTTATACGATTGAAAAGTCGTATCGAGGGTTCGAATCCCTCTCCTTCCGTATACTGTTTTAGCACGGTCTAAATTCGCTATATTGGCATGTTTTTAACCTGTTTACCTGACCTTGTTGCAATGGTTTGTGCGTTTTTATTTCCGTCTTTAACTATTAAAAAGTTGGCTAGCATTGACTCAGTATTTATTATAGAATTAGTTATTAACCTTACTTATATGCATAAAATACTAATTTTACTATTGATAGTGTTGCCACTTAGGTTGCTTGCAACCGAGATTGAAATTATTGCGGATGTAAATGGTGAACCAATTTCAAATTTAGATATCGAAAAACGCATCAACTTTATAAATTCATTGTTTGGCACTCAAAGCGTTAATCAAAAAGAAGCAAAGCCTCAAGTTCTTAGGGAGCTAATAGACGAAATTATCATTACCAATGAAGCGCAGAGGCTGAATATAAAATTGAGCAACAAGGAGTTAGATAATGCTGTCATGCTATTTTTAACCCAAAGTTTTAAACTTAAGGCTAATGAAGTTGATCAATACATAGAGAAGCATAATATAGATCTTAGTATTTTAAGAAAACAAATAAAATGTCAGTTACTATGGAGCAAAATTATTGAAGTAAGAATTGTGCCATTTATTAATATAAGCGATAAAGAAGTAGATGATGTAAAAAGGCAAACAGAAAAGCCGGATTATCTTATCACGTTCCAAGAGTTTATAATCCCTGATCAAAAAGGCAAGGATGTTTATGGCATAGCTGAAGATTTAGTAAAAAAATTACGTAATAGTAATAACCAAGAATCTCCAATAAAGATGCGTAAAGCAACAGTTAATTTAAGTCAGTTGAAAGGCAAACTCAAGAGCGTTTTAGAAGGATTAGAAATCAGCGACATAGCAGGTCCATTCAGTTTCAGTGAAGGTTACTCTGTTATAAAAGTAATAGATAAAGTACAACTTAATCATGCACTGCTGGAAAGCACTTTAAAATTAAAACAGATTGTGGTTGAAGGTTCAGAAAGTTTATTAGATAATCTCAAGGAGCAAAAAGTTAATTGTTTAAATTTTGATAAATTGGCAGATAATTTTAAGCTGCCAAACGCAAAAGAATTTGAAATAAAAATGCGAGATTTAAATCCTGATTTACAGATTTTATTTAGTAAAACAAGTGTGAATGAAATAGTAGAATTGAGAGAAAATGGCACTGCAAAGTTGATGATGTTGTGTGATATCAAGAGTAATGTAGCGGATATAGAAGCAATTAAACAGCAGATGTACCAACAAAAGATTATGATACAAAGCAACCTGCTATTGGATAGTATGCGTAAAAATGCAGCTATCAGTTGTCGGTATAGTTGAAGTCAGAGAGTGTCCTTGTCTCTGTCTTTGTGTGCGAAAATTACTTTATTCTATAAAATTTCAAAAAATTTGAACAAATGCAGTTAAAATAGCACATGAAGAATATAATGCTAATTGGTGGTGGAGTTGGAAATGCAGTGTTATTTTCGATAGGGAAGGCATGTCTTGAAAATAATAACAAGGTTTTGTACTTTGCTGGCTATAAGAAGTTAAGTGATGTATTTAAACGAGCACTGATAGAGCGTGCATCAAATGCGGTAGTTTGGGCATGTGAAGAAGGATTGATAGAAACAAGCAGAGATCAAGATAAATCCTTTCATGGTAATATAGTTGATGCAATAGTCTCTTATCAACAAGGAAGATTAGGTATTAATTTAAATGCTATAGATAAAATTATCACTATTGGTTCTGATAAAATGATGAAAGCTGTGAATGAAGCTAGAAAAACAATTTTAAAGCCATATCTGAAATCAGGCCACATAGCGATATCATCAGTTAATTCTCCTATGCAGTGTATGATGAAAGAAATCTGCGCTCAGTGTGTGCAGCAACATATAAATGCGAAAACAGGAGAAAAGAGTTTTGTTTATAGTTGCAGTAATCAAGACCAGGATATGGAGTGTGTTGACTTTGACTTTTTAAGTGAGCGCTTGAAGCAAAATAGTTTACAAGAAAAACTTACTGCGAAATGGATAGATCATGTTCAAAGATATTAAACAGCACAAAAAGGAGATAAGAGAGCAATATAGAGCTATAAGAAAAGATATTGATGAAAGTTATTCCAGTTATGCAGCAAATTCCCTTATTAATCTCTTTAATCAGAACTTAAGCTACGTTAAAGGCAAAACAATAGCAGCTTACATTCCAATGGATGGGGAAATAGATGTTGTGCCTTTGATGCATAGTTTACTCGATTTAGATTATAAAGTAGCAATTCCTAATAAAAATAAGTTACTAAAATTTGAGGAATGGAACGAAACAAATGAAGACGTGATTCCTGACGTAATCATTACTCCTGTTATTGCTTTTGATGATCATTTTAATAGATTAGGTTTTGGCGGTGGTTGGTATGATACAATGATAAAAAAATTACGGCCACTTAGAAAAATATTTATAGGTGTAGCCTATGAGAAACAATATTGTAAAGATTTACCTGTAGAACAACATGATCAAAAATTGGATATTATAATCACTGAGATGTGTGTTAGAACCTGTACATGATCTCAAGAAAGGAATAAACTAAGAGATAATATATATAAGTTAGGATATATGAGGAGTTTATACCCAAGTGATATAAGTCGGGAAAGATTTGAGATTATGTTACCAGATCTAGAGTCCTGTAGAAAAAAAACAAAACCAAGGAAACTTGATTTGTATGATGTATTTTGTGGAGTGTTATACGTTCTGAAAAGCGGTTGTCAGTGGAGAATGCTACCAAAAGAGTTTCCAAAATGGCGCAATTGTTACGACTATTTTAAGAAGTGGAGTGAAAAACCAGATGCAGATAAAGAAAGTGTTCTGGAGCTGGTGTTAAAAAAAAATAGTTGGCGTGGTCCGACAAAACAATGGTCGGAAAGAAAAAACCAGCTTCTGCATAATTGATGCACAGAGTGTAAAAAATGCAGATACTGCTGAAGAAAAAGGCTATGATGCAGGCAAAAAGATTTCAGGAATAAAACGCCATATTGCAGTAGATACGCAAGGTTTGCCCCATGCAATTTATATAACAACAGCAGAGATAACTGACCGTAGAAGTGCTGTGAGAATGGTCGAAAATGCAAAAGAAAACCTCTCGGGAGTTAAAAATGTACTGGTTGATGCAGGCTATACTGGAGAGAATTTTGCAACTCAAATAAAAACGATTATTGGTGCAACCGTTGAAGTGATAAAAAGAAATGAATTACATTCCTTTGTTGTATTGCCCAAAAGATGGGTTGTGGAGCGATCTTTTGCTTGGTTAGAAAAATGTAGAAGATTGTGGAAAAATTGTGAGCGAAAACTCAATACTAGCCTACAAATGGTCGTTCTGGCTTTCACTGCCTTACTTCTGAAAAGATTATGAACAGGCTCTTAGATTTGAAAGTGGATTGCTCAAAAAAGTGGATAAAAAGGAGCAGCGTAATCCCACTTTCTAATAGTAATTTTTGCGTCAAAACGCTCCTCAAATGCATCAACCCGGTCCTGTGATTCCTCCTTCACTCACTCGTGCAGCACTTGAAATACCTAAGTGAGAATTTGGCTTCATTTCCTGAGCTTTCTCATTAACCATTTTTTCTACCTCTTTTATGTCACTACCAATTGCCATAATTTTAGGTTGAAATTCGCTCATAAAACCTACAAGTTTTTCCATATCTTCCTCATGAGTACTAGTACCCTTGCTCATAAGATTGTTCAAAAGATCAGTATTATCTTCCCCTATTATAGCTCTTTTCATAGAAGTCCGGATGTGATAAGGTAAGGATAGACGATGATAAGGAGGTTGAGTGCCAGCAGCATATAGTTATGACTTAAGGAAAAAAGCAATGGAAGCGCTAGAGGAGGGAGGAAGCAGAGAAACAGTGGCAGCAAGATTTAAAATTGGACGAACTACTTTATGGGAGTGGCAGCAAAGAAGAAAAGAAACAGGAGACTTTCAATCAAAAAAACTTGGAAATGGAGGTTACAATCACAAAATCACCGACTGGGATGCCTTTGCTAAATTTGCCAGAGAAAACGGAGGAAAGACTCTGTCGGAAATGGCTAAACTTTGGGGCAACGTTAGTATCCAAACGATCCACCGAGCTCTCAGAGCCTGTTCATAATCTTTTCAGAAGTAAGGCAGTGAAAGCCAGAACGACCATTTGTAGGCTAGTATTGAGTTTTCGCTCACAATTTTTCCACAATCTTCTACATTTTTCTAACCAAGCAAAAGATCGCTCCACAACCCATCTTTTGGGCAATACAACAAAGGAATGTAATTCATTTCTTTTTATCACTTCAACGGTTGCACCAATAATCGTTTTTATTTGAGTTGCAAAATTCTCTCCAGTATAGCCTGCATCAACCAGTACATTTTTAACTCCCGAGAGGTTTTCTTTTGCATTTTCGACCATTCTCACAGCACTGCTACGGTCAGTTATCTCTGCTGTTGTTATATAAATTGCATGGGGCAAACCTTGCGTATCTACTGCAATATGGCGTTTTATTCCTGAAATCTTTTTGCCTGCATCATAGCCTTTTTCTTCAGCAGTATCTGCATTTTTTACACTCTGTGCATCAATTATGCAGAAGCTGGTTTTTTCTTTCCGACCATTGTTTTGTCGGACCACGCCAACTATTTTTTTTTAACACCAGCTCCAGAACACTTTCTTTATCTGCATCTGGTTTTTCACTCCACTTCTTAAAATATTCGTAACAATTGCGCCATTTTGGAAACTCTTTTGGTAGCATTCTCCACTGACAACCGCTTTTCAGAACGTATAACACTCCACAAAATACATCATACAAATCAAGTTTCCTTGGTTTTGTTTTTTTTCTACAGGACTCTAGATCTGGTAACATAATCTCAAATCTTTCCCGACTTATATCACTTGGGTATAAACTCCTCATATATCCTAACTTATATATATTATCTCTTAGTTTATTCCTTTCTTGAGATCATGTACAGGTTCTCAGAAAAATTGGATTTACGCGCAAAAAAAGACATATGGATACAAGGAAAGAAACGAAGAAAAACGTGCTGAATTCTTAAAAATTATAGCAACAAAAGAACCAGAAAACTTAGTTTATATAGATGAGTCTGGCATTGATAACACAGAGGACTATCCATATGGGTATTGCCAGAAAGGACAGCGGTTTTATGGCCTAAAATCTGGGAAGAAAACTCAACGAATCAGTATGGTTGCAGCCTTAAGTAGAAGAAAGATAGTTGCTCCATTAACCTTTGAAGGCCACTGTAATATGGATGTTTTTAATGGATGGTTTGAGCAATTTTTGACACCGATCTTGGAACCTGGACAGACTGTCATTCTTGACAATGCTACTTTTCATAAGTCTGGTAAGATTATCGAGCTTGCTAGAGGAGTTGGTGCAGAAATTTTGTATCTGCCGCCGTATTCTCCAGATTTCAACAAAATTGAGCATCATTGGTTTGCTATAAAAAACAGAGCTAGGAAAAACATTCCTCTATTCGAATCCTTTCGTCGTGCTGTTGATTCTGCCTTCCTATGACCTGTTCGGACTATTATGAGAAATGCTATAACTGTCCTATGACTGCTAGTTGCTCTTGATTCTGAAGCATTTTTATTATTTTTATTTTATTACTAAGCATTGTTCTTTCTCCTTCATCAGCTTCAAGATTCTTTTCCATTAAATTGCTTATTAACTTTTCAAAATTATTTTCTCTTCTTTGAACCTCAGGTAGCCTATCTATTAAATCCTTATATGAACTTTTCACTGCTTTCCCTGCTTCAATCGCTCCTTCTTTTATTTTTTCACCAGCCCTTCCTATACCTATTCCCACATAACGTGCTCCAATAGCCACAAGCGCTATTAATGTAGCAAGCACAATAAGCGGAGAAAATGCTACTCCTAATACTATTCCAGCAGAAGCTATTCCTATTTTTTCATTTGCAGATGCTGATTTAAAATAATTGACTAGATTATCCAGCGGGCCTTTATTATTATTTATAACATTACTTATTGCTTGCTGATTAACAGATTGTAGTGCTTCTTCTATTATCTTTGGCTCAATATTTTCAGGCTTTGAATTTTCAAGCGCTTCTTCAATGAATTTTATAAATAATTCTTTGTTAACCTCCTTTTGCAAGCCTTGGTCATTAATCGCTAAACCTAAATCTTTGAGGTTCATCCCTTTAACTTGTTCTGATAGGGTTGTAAATAACTCTTTTTTCCCCTCTTGTGAGGATTGTGCAATACTTTCTATTATATCTGAAATAGCTTTTCTTAGTTCTGGATAGTCAGTGTCAAAAAACGTACTGTTCGTAGGTGCCATATTCAGCTTCATTAACTATGGATATGCCTAATTATACATACTAGTTATTAATTATATTATAACAAATATGAGATAATTAATATAATAACCTCTTTCCAAATATAGAATTTGTATTAAAATATCTAGATTACATGAAATTAAGGTACTTTATGGGTGAAAAAAAATTAAAAGCTGCTGTGGTCTTATCAGGGTGTGGTCACCTTGACGGTGCAGAGGTAAGAGAAGCGGTTTTAAGCCTGCTTGTGCTTGATCAGCAGGAAGTGGATGTTAAATGTTTTGCACCTGACATCAATATCACACAAGTTATGAATCATAAAACAAAGGAGGCAGTGAAAGAAAAAAGGAATGTGCTTGCAGAATCAGCAAGAATCGCAAGAGGCGAAATATATGACTTAAAGGAAGCCAAAGCTGAAAATTTTGACATGCTAGTTGTACCTGGTGGATACGGGGTTGCCAAAAATTTATCTGACTTAGCTGAAAATAAAGACATGGTGACAGTAATGCCTGAATTTGAAAGATTAGTTTCAGAATTTTTTGTTACAAAAAAGCCAATAGGAGCAATATGCATATCTCCAGCCGTAATTGTTTCAATTTTAAGTAGCAAAATAGGTAAAGAAGAAAGTAAGGTTAAGGTAACTATAGGAGATGATAGAGAACAGTTGATAGAGAAGCTTGGTGGTGAACACATAAAGTGTGATACAGGGTTATCAATAGAAGACGAAGAACATAATGTATTTTCCTGTTCTGCTTATATGCGTAGCGACGAAAGTACATACTCTGTATATCAAGGGATAAAGCATATGATTGACAGTATGGTAAAAAAGATTAACAAAAAAACTAAACAACCATTCCTCTAAGAACCTGTACATGATCTCAAGAAAGGAATAAACTAAGAGATAATATATATAAGTTAGGATATATGAGGAGTTTATACCCAAGTGATATAAGTCGGGAAAGATTTGAGATTATGTTACCAGATCTAGAGTCCTGTAGAAAAAAAACAAAACCAAGGAAACTTGATTTGTATGATGTATTTTGTGGAGTGTTATACGTTCTGAAAAGCGGTTGTCAGTGGAGAATGCTACCAAAAGAGTTTCCAAAATGGCGCAATTGTTACGACTATTTTAAGAAGTGGAGTGAAAAACCAGATGCAGATAAAGAAAGTGTTCTGGAGCTGGTGTTAAAAAAAAATAGTTGGCGTGGTCCGACAAAACAATGGTCGGAAAGAAAAAACCAGCTTCTGCATAATTGATGCACAGAGTGTAAAAAATGCAGATATAGCTCTTTTCATAGAAGTCCGGATGTGATAAGGTAAGGATAGACGATGATAAGGAGGTTGAGTGCCAGCAGCATATAGTTATGACTTAAGGAAAAAAGCAATGGAAGCGCTAGAGGAGGGAGGAAGCAGAGAAACAGTGGCAGCAAGATTTAAAATTGGACGAACTACTTTATGGGAGTGGCAGCAAAGAAGAAAAGAAACAGGAGACTTTCAATCAAAAAAACTTGGAAATGGAGGTTACAATCACAAAATCACCGACTGGGATGCCTTTGCTAAATTTGCCAGAGAAAACGGAGGAAAGACTCTGTCGGAAATGGCTAAACTTTGGGGCAACGTTAGTATCCAAACGATCCACCGAGCTCTCAGAAAAATTGGATTTACGCGCAAAAAAAGACATATGGATACAAGGAAAGAAATGAAGAAAAACGTGCTGAATTCTTAAAAATTATAGCAACAAAAGAACCAGAAAACTTAGTTTATATAGATGGGTCTGGCATTGATAACACAGAGGACTATCCATATGGGTATTGCCAGAAAGGACGGCGGTTTTATGGCCTAAAATCTGGAAAGAAAACTCAACGAATCAGTATGGTTGCAGCCTTAAGTAGAAGAAAGATAGTTGCTCCATTAACCTTTGAAGGCCACTGTAATATGGATGTTTTTAATGGATGGTTTGAGCAATTTTTGACACCGATCTTGGAACCTGGACAGACTGTCATTCTTGACAATGCTACTTTTCATAAGTCTGGTAAGATTATCGAGCTTGCTAGAGGAGTTGGTGCAGAAATTTTGTATCTGCCGCCGTATTCTCCAGATTTCAACAAAATTGAGCATCATTGGTTTGCTATAAAAAACAGAGCTAGGAAAAACATTCCTCTATTCGAATCCTTTCGTCGTGCTGTTGATTCTGCCTTCCTATGACCTGTTCGGACTATTATGAGAAATGCTATACTGCTGAAGAAAAAGGCTATGATGCAGGCAAAAATATTTCAGGAATAAAACGCCATATTGCAGTAGATACGCAAGGTTTGCCCCATGCAATTTATATAACAACAGCAGAGATATAGCTCTTTTCATAGAAGTCCGGATGTGATAAGATAAGGATAGACGATGATAAGGAGGTTGAGTGCCAGCAGCATATAGTTATGACTTAAGGAAAAAAGCAATGGAAGCGCTAGAGGAGGGAGGAAGCAGAGAAACAGTGGCAGCAAGATTTAAAATTGGACGAACTACTTTATGGGAGTGGCAGCAAAGAAGAAAAGAAACAGGAGACTTTCAATCAAAAAAACTTGGAAATGGAGGTTACAATCACAAAATTACCGACTGGGATGCCTTTGCTAAATTTGCCAGAGAAAACGGAGGAAAGACTCTGTCGGAAATGGCTAAACTTTGGGGCAACGTTAGTATCCAAACGATCCACCGAGCTCTCAGAAAAATTGGATTTACGCGCAAAAAAAGACATATGGATACAAGGAAAGAAACGAAGAAAAACGTGCTGAATTCTTAAAAATTATAGCAACAAAAGAACCAGAAAACTTAGTTTATATAGATGAGTCTGGCATTGATAACACAGAGGACTATCCATATGGGTATTGCCAGAAAGGACAGCGGTTTTATGGCCTAAAATCTGGGAAGAAAACTCAACGAATCAGTATGGTTGCAGCCTTAAGTAGAAGAAAGATAGTTGCTCCATTAACCTTTGAAGGCCACTGTAATATGGATGTTTTTAATGGATGGTTTGAGCAATTTTTGACACCGATCTTGGAACCTGGACAGACTGTCATTCTTGACAATGCTACTTTTCATAAGTCTGGTAAGATTATCGAGCTTGCTAGAGGAGTTGGTGCAGAAATTTTGTATCTGCCGCCGTATTCTCCAGATTTCAACAAAATTGAGCATCATTGGTTTGCTATAAAAAACAGAGCTAGGAAAAACATTCCTCTATTCGAATCCTTTCGTCGTGCTGTTGATTCTGCCTTCCTATGACCTGTTCGGACTATTATGAGAAATGCTATAACTGACCGTAGCAGTGCTGTGAGAATGGTCGAAAATGCAAAAGAAAACCTCTCGGGAGTTAAAAATGTACTGGTTGATGCAGGCTATACTGGAGAGAATTTTGCAACTCAAATAAAAACGATTATTGGTGCAACCGTTGAAGTGATAAAAAGAAATGAATTACATTCCTTTGTTGTATTGCCCAAAAGATGGGTTGTGGAGCGATCTTTTGCTTGGTTAGAAAAATGTAGAAGATTGTGGAAAAATTGTGAGCGAAAACTCAATACTAGCCTACAAATGGTCGTTCTGGCTTTCACTGCCTTACTTCTGAAAAGATTATGAACAGGCTCTAAGATAAATAATAGTGCAAATTTTTCTATGATATGCGGTAGTGGTGTATATGTAAGATCAATTGCTCGTGATCTTGGAATTGCATTAAATTGTTTTGGACACATTACAAAATTAAGAAGAACTATGGTAGGTGACTTTAGAGAAAATGAATCAGTGACAATTGAGCAACTTACTAAAAAAAACACAACAACTTACTCTCCGATGTCATCCCAGTGCTTGACACTGGGATCCAGATATACAAATACTTACAAATCATGTAATGGACAAAAGATTCTAGGAGCATATGTCAAAAACAATGTTTGTGATGAAATAGGCTGGATCTCAGTGTCAGCTACTTGGATGACATCGGAGGGTGGGATGACAGAAGATGATGGAGTGACAGGGAGTAATGCAAAAAGTTTCATCATTCCCATTGAATCGGCTTTAAGATCGATGTTCAAAGTTGAAATTTCCCCAGAAGATGCAGGGAAAATCAAAAAAGGTCAGGAAATTGTATTAAATAACTTGCGTAATTTAAAGAATTATGATATTTGTTGTGCGGTAGTGGGTAGTGTACCTATTGCAATCTGCAGTTTTATTTATGGTTGTGTGAAACCTATTCGTGTTTTTAATATTTAAAATGAGGTTTAGATGTCGATAACATCCGAAAAGAAAAAGAGTTTGATAAATATATATGCAATTAAAGAAGATGATACAGGTTCATCTTTTGTACAATGTGCAATTTTGACCGAGAGGATCAGTAACTTAACTGAGCATTTTAAAGTGCACAAGCATGACCATCACTCTAAGCGTGGTTTACTTATATTGATAGGTAGAAGACGCAAGCACTTAAATTATATAAAGCGTAAATTTGGTAATGAAGCCTATCAGGAATTAATAGAGAAGTTAGGCATTAGAAAATAATCGAGGAATTTAATATGTTTAAAATTATAAAAAAATCTATAGAGTGGGGTGGTCGTGCCTTATCTTTAGAAACAGGAAAAATAGCACGCCAAGCTCATGGTTCAGTAGTTGTAAATTACGGTGATACTTCTGTTTTAGTAACCGTTGTAAGTAAGAAGAAGGAAGAAAATGTTGATTTCCTACCTTTAAATGTGCAGTTTATCGCAAAAAGCTATGCCATGGGTAAGATCCCTGGCGGCTTTTTTAAAAGAGAAGGCAAGCCATCTGATAGAGAAACTTTAATTTCAAGAGTAATAGATAGAAGTATAAGACCACTATTCCCAGAAGGATTTAATGATGAAGTTAGTGTGGTGTGCAATCTATTAACTTATGATACAGTCAATCCTCCTGAAGTGCCAGCATTGATTGGTGCTGTTGCAGCTCTTGCAATTTCTGGTGTTCCTTTTCACTTTACTATAGCTGGAGTGATGGTTGGTTGTGATGAAAATAATAACTATATACTCAACCCTTCTGTCCAAGAGATGAAAGCAAGCAGCTTGGATCTGTTTTTGTCTGGTGATGGAAATTCAATTTTAATGGTTGAATCAGAAGTGAAAGAGCTCTCTGAAGAAAATGTTTTTAATGCAATAAAATTTGGCCATGAACACCTTAAGCCTGTCATTGAGCTCATAAGAGAGTTTGCTGATACAATTGGCAATAAACCTAAGAGCTTTGCTCCTCTTGATACATCAGATATAACACAAGAGCTCGAAAAATACGGTAAAGATTTTGAAAAAGCATATTTGCAAACAGTAAAACAAGAGCGGGTTCAAGCTTTAGAAGCGATCAGAGAGAATATATTGAATACTCTTAAAGAAACTGGAAAAGACGAAAAGTTAATTACGTATGCAGTGAAAAACTTTGAAAGATCTTTAGTACGTGAAATAATTAGGAAGAAAGGTGTAAGGATAGACGGTCGTAAGCATGATGAGATACGTCAGATAGAAGTTGAAGTTGATATTCTGTCCAAAACTCACGGTTCTGCACTATTTACAAGAGGCAATACTCAGGCACTGGTTGTTACTGCTCTTGGCACTACTCAAGACGAGCAAATTGTGGATGATATTGAAGGGGATAGACGTGAGCATTTCATGTTGCATTATAACTTTCCCTCATTTGCTGTTGGAGAAACTTCTGCTGCACGTGCACCAGGAAGAAGAGAAATCGGTCATGGCAAACTTGCTTGGAAAGCAATTCATCCTGTTTTACCCGATAAATCTGAATTTCCTTATACAATAAGAGTAGTGTCCGAAATTTTGGAGTCTGATGGTTCTTCTTCTATGGCAACAGTTTGTGGGACTTCTCTTGCTTTAATGGATACGGGTGTGCCAATAAAGGCCCCTGTTGCTGGAGTTGCTATGGGCCTTATTAAAGATAAAGACGAGTATGTGATACTTTCCGATATATTGGGTGATGAAGATTATCTTGGTGATATGGACTTTAAAGTAGCAGGAACTAGTGAAGGGGTTACGGCACTACAAATGGATATGAAAATTTCTGGTATAAGCTTTGAAATTGTTGAAAAATCTTTAGAACAGGCAAAAGCTGGAAGATTACATATTTTAGAAAAAATGAATGCAGTGATTTCAGAACACAGTGACGATGTCAAAGACCATGCACCAAGAATGTTATCATTTTACATAGATAAAGATAAAATTTCTGCAGCTATTGGTGCTAAAGGAAAAAATATACGCAGTGTGTGTGAAAGAAGTAATGCAAAAATTGAAATAGGAGATGATGGTAAAGTTTCTGTTTTTGCCACGAGTGGCACTGAAGCTGAAATTGCAAAGAGTATGATGATTGATTCAATAACGGAACTAGAACAAGGTTCTATAGTTGATGTCAAGGTTGTAAGAATAGAGAAGTCTATTGTAGAGCTTGAATTTCTTAATGGCAGAAAAGGAAAAATGCACATAAGTGAAGTAGCTAATGAACACATAGATTCTATAGAGAGCATACTTAAACAAGATGATACTTTCAAAGCACTAGTAATTGACTTCGAAAAAGGTGGATGTCCAAAGTTGTCAAGACGTCGGGTTGATCAAGAGACGGGAGAGTTTTTTGAAGGTGAGCTTTACAACGAGGAAAGGAAAGATGGTCCAAATGACAGGGATAATTATTACAATAATTCATTTAATAGAAAACCTGGAGGAAGTCACCATAAGAGGCCTCCTCGTCCTCGTTCTGGTTTCAGCAACAGAAATAGGCCGAAATTTGGTAATAATGATTCATCATCAGGTTTTTATTAAGAGTAAACTTCTTGCGTTACCTCTCGTCATTCCAGTGTCAAGCACTGGAATGACACCCTTTCTGGTGAAGGTTGTTCTCAAATCACAATGTTAGTACAATTGTGGTGTTAGCTATAGCTAACCCAAGGTATCCGTTCAGCGGAGTGGTAGAATAAGGTAGACAAAGCAAGATAATAAAGATAATCATAGAGCAAAAGTGAGGTAATGTGGTAAACCTTTTAGAACTTTGCAAAAATTTACAGCAAAAAATAGAAAAACTGGAAGCAGAAATAGAAAACTTAAAAGCAGAAAATAAAGCTTTAAAGATAGAGAACGCTGAATTAAAGGAAAGGCTCGGTTTAAATTCAAAAAACTCATCCCTGCCCAGCTCAAAAGAGCTATACAAAATAAAAAAGGACAAGCCAAAAAGCGAAAGGAATGTTGGCGATTAGGTTGGGCATAAAGGAAATTTTCATGCCACAATGGAAGCGGATAAAGTAGTAAAAATAGAGTTGCCTAATATTTGCGAATGCGGAGGAGAGCTTGTAATATGCGAAAAACCTTATGTTCACCAAAAAGTTGATCTTCCGGAAATTAGGCCTTATGTAGTAATTGGAACATGGTCGTTGTCGGAGATGCAGAAAAAGAAAAATTAGCAAGTTACCAGAAGGTGTTACGCCAGATACATTTGGTCCAAGGGTTAAGTCTATAATTGCAGCACTCAGCGGATTTTACAAAAACTCAAAGCGTGAAGTGGCTAGTATCATAAATGACATTTTTAATTTGAACATAAGTGTTGGCAGCATATCAAATAGTGAACACAGAGTTGCATTAAAATGCGAAAAAACATATGAGCAAATCGAACAAGAAATAAGCAGAAGTGAGGTTTTGCATATCGATGAAACCAGTCACTATAACAAAGGAAAACTTGGCTGGTGTTGGATGTTTGCAAGCAATACGGCAAGTTTTGTAAAATTGACAGAATCAAGAGGAATGAAGGTTTTGCAAGACAGCACATTTTGCAATCGCAATAGTTTGATAGTATAGCTCTTTTCATAGAAGTCCGGATGTGATAAGATAAGGATAGACGATGATAAGGAGGTTGAGTGCCAGCAGCATATAGTTATGACTTAAGGAAAAAAGCAATGGAAGCGCTAGAGGAGGGAGGAAGCAGAGAAACAGTGGCAGCAAGATTTAAAATTGGACGAACTACTTTATGGGAGTGGCAGCAAAGAAGAAAAGAAACAGGAGACTTTCAATCAAAAAAACTTGGAAATGGAGGTTACAATCACAAAATCACCGACTGGGATGCCTTTGCTAAATTTGCCAGAGAAAACGGAGGAAAGACTCTGTCGGAAATGGCTAAACTTTGGGGCAACGTTAGTATCCAAACGATCCACCGAGCTCTAAGAACCTGTACATGATCTCAAGAAAAGAATAAACTAAGAGATAATATATATAAGTTAGGATATATGAGGAGTTTATACCCAAGTGATATAAGTCGGGAAAGATTTGAGATTATGTTACCAGATCTAGAGTCCTGTAGAAAAAAAACAAAACCAAGGAAACTTGATTTGTATGATGTATTTTGTGGAGTGTTATACGTTCTGAAAAGCGGTTGTCAGTGGAGAATGCTACCAAAAGAGTTTCCAAAATGGCGCAATTGTTACGAATATTTTAAGAAGTGGAGTGAAAAACCAGATGCAGATAAAGAAAGTGTTCTGGAGCTGGTGTTAAAAAAAAATAGTTGGCGTGGTCCGACAAAACAATGGTCGGAAAGAAAAAACCAGCTTCTGCATAATTGATGCACAGAGTGTAAAAAATGCAGATACTGCTGAAGAAAAAGGCTATGATGCAGGCAAAAAGATTTCAGGAATAAAACGCCATATTGCAGTAGATACGCAAGGTTTGCCCCATGCAATTTATATAACAACAGCAGAGATAACTGACCGTAGCAGTGCTGTGAGAATGGTCGAAAATGCAAAAGAAAACCTCTCGGGAGTTAAAAATGTACTGGTTGATGCAGGCTATACTGGAGAGAATTTTGCAACTCAAATAAAAACGATTATTGGTGCAACCGTTGAAGTGATAAAAAGAAATGAATTACATTCCTTTGTTGTATTGCCCAAAAGATGGGTTGTGGAGCGATCTTTTGCTTGGTTAGAAAAATGTAGAAGATTGTGGAAAAATTGTGAGCGAAAACTCAATACTAGCCTACAAATGGTCGTTCTGGCTTTCACTGCCTTACTTCTGAAAAGATTATGAACAGGCTCTAAGAACCTGTACATGATCTCAAGAAAGGAATAAACTAAGAGATAATATATATAAGTTAGGATATATGAGGAGTTTATACCCAAGTGATATAAGTCGGGAAAGATTTGAGATTATGTTACCAGATCTAGAGTCCTGTAGAAAAAAAACAAAACCAAGGAAACTTGATTTGTATGATGTATTTTGTGGAGTGTTATACGTTCTGAAAAGCGGTTGTCAGTGGAGAATGCTACCAAAAGAGTTTCCAAAATGGCGCAATTGTTACGACTATTTTAAGAAGTGGAGTGAAAAACCAGATGCAGATAAAGAAAGTGTTCTGGAGCTGGTGTTAAAAAAAAATAGTTGGCGTGGTCCGACAAAACAATGGTCGGAAAGAAAAAACCAGCTTCTGCATAATTGATGCACAGAGTGTAAAAAATGCAGATACTGCTGAAGAAAAAGGCTATGATGCAGGCAAAAAGATTTCAGGAATAAAACGCCATATTGCAGTAGATACGCAAGGTTTGCCCCATGCAATTTATATAACAACAGCAGAGATAACTGACCGTAGCAGTGCTGTGAGAATGGTCGAAAATGCAAAAGAAAACCTCTCGGGAGTTAAAAATGTACTGGTTGATGCAGGCTATACTGGAGAGAATTTTGCAACTCAAATAAAAACGATTATTGGTGCAACCGTTGAAGTGATAAAAAGAAATGAATTACATTCCTTTGTTGTATTGCCCAAAAGATGGGTTGTGGAGCGATCTTTTGCTTGGTTAGAAAAATGTAGAAGATTGTGGAAAAATTGTGAGCGAAAACTCAATACTAGCCTACAAATGGTCGTTCTGGCTTTCACTGCCTTACTTCTGAAAAGATTATGAACAGGCTCTAAGATAATGCAACAGATTCTTTAATATTTCGATAACAGTGCCGAACAGGGTTGATTTTGTTTGCTGTTTTAAGCATAAAGATTTCCCGAATCTAATATATCATTGCCGCAGGCTGCATTTAGTAATATAATTTCATATTAAATAAGACTTTACTTAAGTTTATGCTAGATTCTCCGCTAATTTTGACAGCCATTCTTATATTTTTCATTTTTACGTTGTCATTCTTTTTTATAAGAAAGATATTTGGTTCCACAAACAAGAAGATAATAAAATCCTTTAGGAAAATTGTTCAGCAAATAAATGCATTAGAAACAGAAATGCAGAGCTTATCTGATGAGGAGCTTGCTGGTAAGACCGAAGAATTCAAACGAGAATTGAAAAATGGGAAAACGTTAAATGATCTTCTCGTACCTGCATTTGCGGTTGTGCGCGAAGCCTCCCGAAGGTTTCTTAACATGAGGCACTTTGATGTTCAACTGATTGGTGGAATGGTGCTCCACAATGGCATGATATCAGAAATGAAAACAGGAGAAGGAAAGACACTCGTTGCAACTTTAGCAGCATATCTAAATTCCTTAGAAGGGAAAGGCGTACACGTCGTAACTGTTAACGACTACCTTGCAAAACGAGACACAGAGTGGATGAGCAAATTATATAATTCCCTTGGGGTTTCTGTTGCGTTTATTACGAATAACTTGACAGACGAAGAGAGGAAAGAGGCTTACAGTGCAGATATCGTGTATTCCACAAATAACGAGCTTGCCTTTGATTACCTGCGAGACAATATGAAATTTTCTCAAGAAGATATGGTGCAAAGAGGCTTTCACTACGGAATAGTTGATGAAGTGGACTCAATACTCATTGATGAAGCTCGCACTCCGCTTATTATTTCTGGCCCTGTTGAGGAAAACAATCAGATATATAAGCATATCAATACAATAGTAACCAAATTAGTTGACTCTGATTATGAAGTAGATGAAAAAGGTAGAACGGTATTCTTGACTGAAGATGGTATTTCACAAGTGGAGGAACTACTGAGGTCATACAATCTCATTCCTGAAAATTCCTCGCTCTATGATACTGACAGCATGATAATGACTCATTATATAGACCAAGCATTACGTGCACATAAGCTGTTTACTGCTGATAAAGATTATATAGTAAAGGATGGCAAGGTAGTGATTATTGATGAATTTACTGGGCGTATGATGGAGGGCAGGAGATATTCCGATGGTCTTCATCAGGCACTTGAAGCAAAGGAGAATCTTGAAATTCAGCATGAAAACCAAACTTTAGCATCGGTCACATTTCAGAATTACTTTCGTATGTACAATAAACTTTCCGGAATGACGGGAACAGCAGCAACAGAGGCAGAAGAGTTTCGTGATATATACAGATTAAATGTAGTAAAAATTCCAACCAATGTACCTGTAAAAAGAGTTGATATTGATGATGAAATTTACGGTACAGAAAAGGAAAAATTTAATGCTGTGTTGAAGTTTATAGAAGAATGCCACAAGCGCCTTCAACCGGTCCTTGTTGGCACGGTGAGCATCGAAAACTCTGAGAAGCTTTCTGCGCTTTTGCAAAGCCATTCTCTTAAGCATTCAGTATTGAATGCTCGTTATCATGAACAAGAGGCGTACATAATAGCGCAAGCTGGAGTGCCAGGTAGTGTCACTATAGCAACTAACATGGCAGGACGTGGAACTGACATTCAACTCGGTGGAAATGCTGAAATGATCGCAAAGGTGGAGCTAAAGAAGATAAAAAATGCTGATGAAAGAGAAAAAAAATACCAAGAAATAGTCGAAAGAGTAAAAAAAGATAAGGAAATTTCTATAAAAGCTGGTGGTTTATGTGTGGTTGGAACCGAAAGACATGAAAGCAGGAGAATAGATGATCAATTACGTGGCCGTTCTGGCCGTCAGGGGGATCCTGGACTTTCTAAGTTCTTTTTATCGCTCGAAGATGACCTAATGAGAATATTTGGTTCTGATAGAATGAGAAGCTTTTTACAAAAAGTAGGGTTAAAGAATAACGAAGCTATTCATCATCCATGGATCAATAAGGCACTCGAGAAAGCGCAAAAGAAAGTTGAAGCTAGAAACTATGACGTGCGGAAATCTCTACTTAAGTTTGATGACGTAATCAATAACCAACGTAAAGTTATTTTTAAGCAGAGAAACAATATCTTAGGCAACGAAATTAATGATATATTTGAAGTGTATAGCGAGGTAAATGAGAGCGTAGTAGAAGGTATAATCCAAAGTGGCTATTACGAAGATTATGTTGAAGATATAGCCAAAGAATTCCATACAAGGTATGGAATAACGCTTGATAAAGAAGACTTGGCAAAGTTTTTGAATAAACAAGAAGCTTTGAATTATATAAATGATAAGATACAAGAATTTTTTACTGAGAAAGAAAAATATTTCAACAGTCAGCACACTACAGATTTGTGGAATACGATCGTGAAGCAAATGATGATAATGACACTTGATCATTTATGGAGGGAACACCTTTCAGTTCTAGAGAGCCTAAGACAAAGCATAAGCTTACGTGCTATGGGGCAGAAAGATCCACTGAATGAATTTAAACGCGAAGCTTTCTTGATGTTTGAGTCAATGCTTGAAAAATGGAAGGAACTCACCATTCACCGCTTAGCACACTTTAAGTTGGCAGACAACCAAGAGATAGGCAATAGGTTACATTCTGCTAGAAATAGCAGACTTCCCAAAGTCTCAAGAAATGACAAATGTCCTTGCAACTCCGGAAAGAAATACAAACACTGCCATGGTGCGGTTACTGTGGTGAACTAATAATTATGGTTATACAGTTTGTTTATTTCCATCAACATTACTGCAGCTAACCTCACTTAGCTTACTGTTTAATGAATGCTCTGATGACTTATATGCAACTCCATAGGTATAGCTCTTTTCATAGAAGTCCGGATGTGATAAGATAAGAATAGACGATGATAAGGAGGTTGAGTGCCAGCAGCATATAGTTATGACTTAAGGAAAAAAGCAATGGAAGCGCTAGAGGAGGGAGGAAGCAGAGAAACAGTGGCAGCAAGATTTAAAATTGGACGAACTACTTTATGGGAGTGGCAGCAAAGAAGAAAAGAAACAGGAGACTTTCAATCAAAAAAACTTGGAAATGGAGGTTACAATCACAAAATCACCGACTGGGATGCCTTTGCTAAATTTGCCAGAGAAAACGGAGGAAAGACTCTGTCGGAAATGGCTAAACTTTGGGGCAACGTTAGTATCCAAACGATCCACCGAGCTCTCAGAAAAATTGGATTTACGCGCAAAAAAAGACATATGGATACAAGGAAAGAAACGAAGAAAAACGTGCTGAATTCTTAAAAATTATAGCAACAAAAGAACCAGAAAACTTAGTTTATATAGATGAGTCTGGCATTGATAACACAGAGGACTATCCATATGGGTATTGCCAGAAAGGACAGCGTTTTTATGGCCTAAAATCTGGAAAGAAAACTCAACGAATCAGTATGGTTGCAGCCTTAAGTAGAAGAAAGATAGTTGCTCCATTAACCTTTGAAGGCCACTGTAATATGGATGTTCTTAATGGATGGTTTGAGCAATTTTTGACACCGATCTTGGAACCTGGACAGACTGTCATTCTTGACAATGCTACTTTTCATAAGTCTGGTAAGATTATCGAGCTTGCTAGAGGAGTTGGTGCAGAAATTTTGTATCTGCCGCCGTATTCTCCAGATTTCAACAAAATTGAGCATCATTGGTTTGCTATAAAAAACAGAGCTAGGAAAAACATTCCTCTATTCGAATCCTTTCGTCGTGCTGTTGATTCTGCCTTCCTATGACCTGTTCGGACTATTATGAGAAATGCTATACTTAGTAGTGTTTTTTCAATTGCATTAAAAGGGCAAAATCCTTTGGTTAGCATTATAGACCAGAGTGTGGAAGTTCCATATAAACTTACTCACGAAAACCATCCTTGTTCTTTATGGGCTAGACAATCAAAAGGAAACTTTAATTGGTTGATAATGCACGGAAAAGAATTGTGTATAGAGTATAGCTTGCGATACAAAAGAACGCATAAATCGGAAGAAGTCATAGATTGGTGTGATAACAACAAGGACTTGCTAATTTTTCAATCAGCTGATATACAAGCTTTTACACAAGCGTTACCTGATCGATATAAATGTAGTAATCCGATAGAAGCCCATAGAGAATATTATCTAAAAGAAAAGATGAGGTTTGCTAAGTGGGAAAAAGGTAGAGAAGCACCAGGTTGGATAATCTGCTACACAATACCACAGCTAATATAGCTCATAAATAAAGAAGCCATCCAAATCGGACATGAAAAAAGCAGGGGAGAGGGCGAAAAACAGGCTAAAATAGCTGTGGCTAAAAATTCACTCAAGGCGGGTGTTTCTATTGATGTTATTGCTGAAATAACAGGGTTTTCTGTTGATTATATTGAGAAAATTCAAGGAAAGAAGTTTTAGCCATAACGTTTTTTTATTGAACCCTCTATAGTTTATATTCTGTACCTATATTTTGTAATCCAGACTATATGGTACCTATGATAAAACACAGTTTGTCTTCTTTTGTCGTACCCCGTCATAACTATACTTTATAAACTATAGTTATGACATTGACAAACCAAAGTTCTTTCACCTAAAAGGTGGAGACTTGTACTATCTTATGGAAAGTAAGACAATATATTTTTCCAAACAGTTATAAACTAGGAACCATAAAAACAGCTTCATGATTAGCCATTTTAAAAGTTTGATCAAGTTCAATATTCCTAAGAGCCTGTTCATAATCTTTTCAGAAGTAAGGCAGTGAAAGCCAGAACGACCATTTGTAGGCTAGTATTGAGTTTTCGCTCACAATTTTTCCACAATCTTCTACATTTTTCTAACCAAGCAAAAGATCGCTCCACAACCCATCTTTTGGGCAATACAACAAAGGAATGTAATTCATTTCTTTTTATCACTTCAACGGTTGCACCAATAATCGTTTTTATTTGAGTTGCAAAATTCTCTCCAGTATAGCCTGCATCAACCAGTACATTTTTAACTCCCGAGAGGTTTTCTTTTGCATTTTCGACCATTCTCACAGCACTGCTACGGTCAGTTATCTCTGCTGTTGTTATATAAATTGCATGGGGCAAACCTTGCGTATCTACTGCAATATGGCGTTTTATTCCTGAAATCTTTTTGCCTGCATCATAGCCTTTTTCTTCAGCAGTATCTGCATTTTTTACACTCTGTGCATCAATTATGCAGAAGCTGGTTTTTTCTTTCCGACCATTGTTTTGTCGGACCACGCCAACTATTTTTTTTTAACACCAGCTCCAGAACACTTTCTTTATCTGCATCTGGTTTTTCACTCCACTTCTTAAAATAGTCGTAACAATTGCGCCATTTTGGAAACTCTTTTGGTAGCATTCTCCACTGACAACCGCTTTTCAGAACGTATAACACTCCACAAAATACATCATACAAATCAAGTTTCCTTGGTTTTGTTTTTTTTCTACAGGACTCTAGATCTGGTAACATAATCTCAAATCTTTCCCGACTTATATCACTTGGGTATAAACTCCTCATATATCCTAACTTATATATATTATCTCTTAGTTTATTCCTTTCTTGAGATCATGTACAGGTTCTAAGAGCCTGTTCATAATCTTTTCAGAAGTAAGGCAGTGAAAGCCAGAACGACCATTTGTAGGCTAGTATTGAGTTTTCGCTCACAATTTTTCCACAATCTTCTACATTTTTCTAACCAAGCAAAAGATCGCTCCACAACCCATCTTTTGGGCAATACAACAAAGGAATGTAATTCATTTCTTTTTATCACTTCAACGGTTGCACCAATAATCGTTTTTATTTGAGTTGCAAAATTCTCTCCAGTATAGCCTGCATCAACCAGTACATTTTTAACTCCCGAGAGGTTTTCTTTTGCATTTTCGACCATTCTCACAGCACTGCTACGGTCAGTTATCTCTGCTGTTGTTATATAAATTGCATGGGGCAAACCTTGCGTATCTACTGCAATATGGCGTTTTATTCCTGAAATCTTTTTGCCTGCATCATAGCCTTTTTCTTCAGCAGTATCTGCATTTTTTACACTCTGTGCATCAATTATGCAGAAGCTGGTTTTTTCTTTCCGACCATTGTTTTGTCGGACCACGCCAACTATTTTTTTTTAACACCAGCTCCAGAACACTTTCTTTATCTGCATCTGGTTTTTCACTCCACTTCTTAAAATAGTCGTAACAATTGCACCATTTTGGAAACTCTTTTGGTAGCATTCTCCACTGACAACCGCTTTTCAGAACGTATAACACTCCACAAAATACATCATACAAATCAAGTTTCCTTGGTTTTGTTTTTTTTCTACAGGACTCTAGATCTGGTAACATAATCTCAAATCTTTCCCGACTTATATCACTTGGGTATAAACTCCTCATATATCCTAACTTATATATATTATCTCTTAGTTTATTCCTTTCTTGAGATCATGTACAGGTTCTAAGAAGTGGAGTGAAAAACCAGATGCAGATAAAGAAAGTGTTCTGGAGCTGGTGTTAAAAAAAAATAGTTGGCGTGGTCCGACAAAACAATGGTCGGAAAGAAAAAACCAGCTTCTGCATAATTGATGCACAGAGTGTAAAAAATGCAGATACTGCTGAAGAAAAAGGCTATGATGCAGGCAAAAAGATTTCAGGAATAAAACGCCATATTGCAGTAGATACGCAAGGTTTGCCCCATGCAATTTATATAACAACAGCAGAGATAACTGACCGTAGCAGTGCTGTGAGAATGGTCGAAAATGCAAAAGAAAACCTCTCGGGAGTTAAAAATGTACTGGTTGATGCAGGCTATACTGGAGAGAATTTTGCAACTCAAATAAAAACGATTATTGGTGCAACCGTTGAAGTGATAAAAAGAAATGAATTACATTCCTTTGTTGTATTGCCCAAAAGATGGGTTGTGGAGCGATCTTTTGCTTGGTTAGAAAAATGTAGAAGATTGTGGAAAAATTGTGAGCGAAAACTCAATACTAGCCTACAAATGGTCGTTCTGGCTTTCACTGCCTTACTTCTGAAAAGATTATGAACAGGCTCTTAGACGTCATGTTAAAATCAGGGCGGACGCAAATCCACTTGACTTAAAATGGAAAAAGTATTTTGATGAGAGAGTGGCAAAAACAAAAATGTTAACAAGCTCTTTCTCAAGAGAAGGTTCTCTACTGTTGGTGTCACCACTAAAAGTGTTGTTTTCCGAGGAATCATGAAAGACAAGCCGGTTCGAGAAAAGAAGAACTTAGATAAGGGGATCAAGCGTAGTGTGGGGAAACCCGCATGCTGCGTTTCTAAGGGAGGGAGTAGTAGTAATACCACTTCCTTACCTAACCAAGTTGTTAAAACTACAGGCTTTGAGAAACGCGCTCAATACTATGCTGCTAAAGCTTATTCAAGTCAAGCTCACAAAGGTGATCAATATCAAGATCTTAAAGGAGTTATTTTTATTGCTATCGCCGATTTTATCTTATTTCCTAACAAGCTGGCTTACAAATCTGATCACGTTACTTTTGATAAAATTACCTATAAACATGATCTCAAAGATTTTAGTTTCACTTTCATCGAGCTACCAAAGTTTAATAAAACAAAAGAAGATCAGCTTTCAAATATTGTTGAAAAATGGATTTATTTTTTTAAGTACGCCGATGAAACTAGCGAAAAAGATCTACAGAAAATAATAGGTAGTGATGTTATTATTGGTAGAGCTTATGATGTGTTAAATCAATATAACTGGAGTAAAGAAGAACGTTTTGCTTATGATCAAACTAAGAAACACATTGATGATTATCTTTCTTCTGTTCAACAAGGAAAAATTGAAGGAAAAATTGAAGTTGCAAAAATAATGCTAGCCAATAATATTGATGTTAACACTATTGTCAAGTGTACTGGCCTGTCCATTAGTGAGATTGAAGAATTGCAGAATTAAGTGTGAATGGTTACGAAAAATATAAGTTTTTGCGATAAACGACATAGTGACGTATTCGTTGCTCAGCATGTCAGTAGAATATTTTCTGAAAAATTTCCACATAACTCTTTCAGATTTCATAATATCTCTTGCCACTCTGCTGAACAGATACACTCAACTTATGGTTAATACATCTTCTATTAAAAATTGTACAAATTCATTGCCATTCCAGTAATTCATAGAGATTTTACCCAAAATAGCTTTAACATTACCCTGCATGATAGCAGAGCCAAGATGAGTATTTGCATAACGAAATGCAATAGCTCTTACCATAACATTATCATCAGCAATAAAACATTTTATATGGTCAACTCCTATAACTTCAGGCTTTCTTATCTTTGCTCCCTGAATAATAAACCTTGGTTCAGGATTCCCAACTCCAAATGGTCCCAAGCGTTGCAATTGATTCCATAAAGACAAGTTTATTGCTTTAGCAGTTACTATACTATCAGCTTTTAAAGTTTTCTCATTTATAGAGTTTGAAAATCTTTTAGTAAAAAAATCATGCAAATCATTTATTTTGTCTTCTTTAATTGAAAATCCTGCCGCCATACTATGGCCACCACCTTCAATAATCAAATTTATAAACTTTGCGGAAAGGACTGCAGCACCGATATCAACTCCCAAAATTGATCTACAGCTTGCTTTTCCTATTCCATTGTTTAAAGATATCACTACTGTTGGCAAGTGAAACTGCTCCTTTAGCCTTGATGCAATTATACCGATTATCCCCTGGTGCCAGTTGCCGCTTATCATTATAAAATTCGCACCTGATTGGGCAGACTTTTCCGCTTGTGCTGTAGCTTCCAAGAGAGCCTCATTTTCTAACACTTTCCTTGCATTATTCAAATCTATTAATTTTAGTGCGATTGAATGAGCCTCTTCATCATCATCGGTGGAAAGCAACCTTGCACCAAGCGATGCTTCTCCAATTCTTCCTCCAGCATTTATGCATGGCCCAATACTAAACCCTAATCGAGAAACACTTGGTTTTTCAAGGATTCCCAAAGCATCAAATAAAACACGTAAGCCAACGTTTTTTCTTGTTGACATAACTTTTAATCCTTGTGAGACAAGTGCTCTATTGAGGCCTGTGATCTGCATAACATCACAGACAGTTCCCAGGGCAACTAAATCCAGCAGATCAAATAAATCTGGTTCTTTTTTGTTGGTAAAAAATCCTTGCTCACGTAGGCTTTTATTAAGAGCAACAATTAGCAGAAATGACACTCCAACTGCTGCTAAGTTATTATAAGGAGAGCTCTCATCAAGGCGGTTTGGATTCACAACTGCTACGGCGCTTGGTAATTTTTCCGTACCAAGGTGATGGTCAACAACTATAATATCAAGACCAAAAGCCTTTGCATCTTCTATTGGTTGATATGCAAGCGTACCACAATCAACGGAAATACATAAATCAATTCCTTTCTTTTTAAGTTGTAATAAAGCATCTGTGTTTAATCCGTAGCCCTCATCAACACGATCTGGAATGTAGATTATAGAGTGTATATCAATTGCTCTCAGGTACCTGTTAATCAATGCTGACGATGTTGCACCATCAACATCATAGTCACCAAATATTGCAAGGTTTTCATTATTTTTTATTGCCCGTATTATACGAGAAACAGCTTTATCCATATCAAGAAGGTGAAAGGGATCTGGTAATAGCGATCTGATTAGTGGATATAAGAAATCGCTTGCATTTTCTATGTTAACACCACGAGTAACCAATATTCTTGCTAATATTTCTGGTAACTCAAATCTCTGTGTAAGAGTTAAGATTTCCCTTTGATCTGCTTCTTGCAACTTCCACAATGCATTTGTTATGCTGCGCTTTTCAATTTCAAGTAGCATATTCTTTGTAAATAAAACTACTTTATCAGAATTTTTAAGCTTGTTCTATAATTGTATTAGATTTCTGCATAACCTAAACTAAGCAGAAAAAAGATACAAGACGGTGTCATGAAAGTAGCCTCCCTCTCCTGTCATCCCAGTGTCCCTATGATGTCATCCAAGTAGCTGACACTGGGATCCAGGAAAAAGAATGGTGTCATCCCAGTGCCCTGACTACTTGGATCCAGGAAACTTAACTTTACACCAGGTGAATGTACAATAAGAACTGGATTCCAGCGTCACACGCTGGAATGACACCATTTTCGGTCTCTTAAATTGCTTTAGCCATAAGTATTAAGAAATTTACCAAATAAAAAAAAAGGCAAAAGAAGCCCTAGTCACTGTCTATTTTCAGTATTGGCGTTTTTTAAGCCTTAAACGCTGCAATTTAGCTGCTTTTAAGTGCAACTAACCTTAGCTACAAATGTTTAAGAAATTTACCAGGCAGAAAAAAAAGGCATAGAAAACCCGCAGTAGCTAGTTATTCACTCTCTATTTTAAAATTTGACGTTGGGTGATGTCTTGAACGCTTTATAAGCGCGTTTCAGCTTATATAGGTAAAAACCTAGAAATTTGATAAAGACATAAGGTACACATAGTGCAAAAAATTAAGCATAGTACGCCAAATACAAGTTTTCTTGTCGTTTTAATCTGCACAGATTGGGAAGTTAAATAATACAGCTTCAGTTTCATGATAAGGGGGCTGGCGGAGTTTGTAAAGTAATTTTTTTCGTTTCTATGGGTCAGTTGGTACGCGCTTTGCCTTTTAACAGATGTAAAAGCACAATTATTACGAACAACATTCCACCAACAACTGATATAGCGCCACCTATAATGAAGCACGTGCGTGCTAACATTGACGAAATGCTTGGCAGATCTACAACCTTTCTTAAAGCACCATACCCACCAAGCCACACAAGGCCAGTGATATGGAGAAAATGCCCTATACTGTAGGCATAAATCTGCAATTTTACGATAGAGTTTTTTACCTCTTTAAAGTTTAATTTGGGTAACAGCCAATAAATGAAATTCATAAAAGCTATAGTGATCCCAACTACAGAACCGTGATAATGAGCGGGAATGGTGACATTTCCTTCAATAGTCAGCACTCCAAGCACATCTCCATAAGTGAACAACAAAAATGAATGTAATAAATAGTTGCTTTTATCATTAGTAAAAGTTCTGATGTTGCAGCACACTAATATTATCAAAAAGCACGGCAAAATTGCCCCAGCAATCCTCATATGCCAAGTAAAAAACTGTATTAACTTGGCACTATCAACTGGATAAACAAAATATACAAACGGTGCGCCTACAGCTAAAATCGTGTTTATAAATAGTGGTAAAATAGTAATTTTACTGTTTGAAACTAAACTAACATCACCAAAACTCAGCATTATTAAATACACTAAAAACATTCCTTGAGTAAAAGCAAACTGCAATAAATGTCCGCCTCCCCAAAAGAGATATTCGTAAAACAAATTCTTATCTGAGTGATATAGACCTGGAGGCATATTTTGATATGCTAAAACAAAGCAAAGAAATGATGAAACAAGTATAATAACCAGCCCAATTTGCCCCACAGAGAGATATGAAACCTCTTTTTTTGATGTGTATGCTAGCATTGTATTTACTAATATACTGGCAATAAACAAACTGAGTCCAAGTAAAAATAATTTGTTTTGTAACACGGGAATATAGTTACTTTTGATAACTTCAGTATTTGGAACGAATGCGGATATAAACATGAGCAGCATCGAAAGGGTTGATAGAACCCATGAAAAGTTAAACCAACTATTGGTATTTTGTAGATTTATGATAAAGAGCAGAGATATTATAGAGCACATCCACACCAAAATTGACAAATTTACGTGTATCACCAGCGCATTATCAAAAATATATTGTGCAGAAGGAACGAGAGAGGAGATAAAAGGCAATCGTAGAAAAATAACAATTATTGACAGTAACCCAGAGCAAGCAAGGGCACATACTGCCAAGAACATCCATTTTCTACAGAGCGGAGCGTTGTCTTGTATGTTAAGCACAATCTTTTTTCTCAATTTTGTTCAATACAATATATAACACTGCAATAATACCTAAAACATAGCAATAGTATACATGTGGCACTACTGCCAAAGGTGAAACTCCAGCAATAGTGCTAGCCAAAAGCAATTGAGCGCCATACGGTATTAATCCTTGAAATACACAAGAAAATATGCCTAGCCATGCTGCACTATAGTGAGGCGGTATTTCATATTTCTTAGAACCTGTACATGATCTCAAGAAAGGAATAAACTAAGAGATAATATATATAAGTTAGGATATATGAGGAGTTTATACCCAAGTGATATAAGTCGGGAAAGATTTGAGATTATGTTACCAGATCTAGAGTCCTGTAGAAAAAAAACAAAACCAAGGAAACTTGATTTGTATGATGTATTTTGTGGAGTGTTATACGTTCTGAAAAGCGGTTGTCAGTGGAGAATGCTACCAAAAGAGTTTCCAAAATGGCGCAATTGTTACGACTATTTTAAGAAGTGGAGTGAAAAACCAGATGCAGATAAAGAAAGTGTTCTGGAGCTGGTGTTAAAAAAAAATAGTTGGCGTGGTCAGACAAAACAATGGTCGGAAAGAAAAAACCAGCTTCTGCATAATTGATGCACAGAGTGTAAAAAATGCAGATACTGCTGAAGAAAAAGGCTATGATGCAGGCAAAAAGATTTCAGGAATAAAACGCCATATTGCAGTAGATACGCAAGGTTTGCCCCATGCAATTTATATAACAACAGCAGAGATAACTGACCGTAGCAGTGCTGTGAGAATGGTCGAAAATGCAAAAGAAAACCTCTCGGGAGTTAAAAATGTACTGGTTGATGCAGGCTATACTGGAGAGAATTTTGCAACTCAAATAAAAACGATTATTGGTGCAACCGTTGAAGTGATAAAAAGAAATGAATTACATTCCTTTGTTGTATTGCCCAAAAGATGGGTTGTGGAGCGATCTTTTGCTTGGTTAGAAAAATGTAGAAGATTGTGGAAAAATTGTGAGCGAAAACTCAATACTAGCCTACAAATGGTCGTTCTGGCTTTCACTGCCTTACTTCTGAAAAGATTATGAACAGGCTCTAAGAACCTGTACATGATCTCAAGAAAGGAATAAACTAAGAGATAATATATATAAGTTAGGATATATGAGGAGTTTATACCCAAGTGATATAAGTCGGGAAAGATTTGAGATTATGTTACCAGATCTAGAGTCCTGTAGAAAAAAAACAAAACCAAGGAAACTTGATTTGTATGATGTATTTTGTGGAGTGTTATACGTTCTGAAAAGCGGTTGTCAGTGGAGAATGCTACCAAAAGAGTTTCCAAAATGGCGCAATTGTTACGACTATTTTAAGAAGTGGAGTGAAAAACCAGATGCAGATAAAGAAAGTGTTCTGGAGCTGGTGTTAAAAAAAAATAGTTGGCGTGGTCCGACAAAACAATGGTCGGAAAGAAAAAACCAGCTTCTGCATAATTGATGCACAGAGTGTAAAAAATGCAGATACTGCTGAAGAAAAAGGCTATGATGCAGGCAAAAAGATTTCAGGAATAAAACGCCATATTGCAGTAGATACGCAAGGTTTGCCCCATGCAATTTATATAACAACAGCAGAGATAACTGACCGTAGCAGTGCTGTGAGAATGGTCGAAAATGCAAAAGAAAACCTCTCGGGAGTTAAAAATGTACTGGTTGATGCAGGCTATACTGGAGAGAATTTTGCAACTCAAATAAAAACGATTATTGGTGCAACCGTTGAAGTGATAAAAAGAAATGAATTACATTCCTTTGTTGTATTGCCCAAAAGATGGGTTGTGGAGCGATCTTTTGCTTGGTTAGAAAAATGTAGAAGATTGTGGAAAAATTGTGAGCGAAAACTCAATACTAGCCTACAAATGGTCGTTCTGGCTTTCACTGCCTTACTTCTGAAAAGATTATGAACAGGCTCTTAGACGTCATGTTAAAATCAGGGCGGACGCAAATCCACTTGACTTAAAATGGAAAAAGTATTTTGATGAGAGAGTGGCAAAAACAAAAATGTTAACAAGCTCTTTCTCAAGAGAAGGTTCTCTACTGTTGGTGTCACCACTAAAAGTGTTGTTTTCCGAGGAATCATGAAAGACAAGCCGGTTCGAGAAAAGAAGAACTTAGATAAGGGGATCAAGCGTAGTGTGGGGAAACCCGCATGCTGCGTTTCTAAGGGAGGGAGTAGTAGTAATACCACTTCCTTACCTAACCAAGTTGTTAAAACTACAGGCTTTGAGAAACGCGCTCAATACTATGCTGCTAAAGCTTATTCAAGTCAAGCTCACAAAGGTGATCAATATCAAGATCTTAAAGGAGTTATTTTTATTGCTATCGCCGATTTTATCTTATTTCCTAACAAGCTGGCTTACAAATCTGATCACGTTACTTTTGATAAAATTACCTATAAACATGATCTCAAAGATTTTAGTTTCACTTTCATCGAGCTACCAAAGTTTAATAAAACAAAAGAAGATCAGCTTTCAAATATTGTTGAAAAATGGATTTATTTTTTTAAGTACGCCGATGAAACTAGCGAAAAAGATCTACAGAAAATAATAGGTAGTGATGTTATTATTGGTAGAGCTTATGATGTGTTAAATCAATATAACTGGAGTAAAGAAGAACGTTTTGCTTATGATCAAACTAAGAAACACATTGATGATTATCTTTCTTCTGTTCAACAAGGAAAAATTGAAGGAAAAATTGAAGTTGCAAAAATAATGCTAGCCAATAATATTGATGTTAACACTATTGTCAAGTGTACTGGCCTGTCCATTAGTGAGATTGAAGAATTGCAGAATTAAGTGTGAATGGTTACGAAAAATATAAGTTTTTGCGATAAACGACATAGTGACGTATTCGTTGCTCAGCATGTCAGTAGAATATTTTCTGAAAAATTTCCACATAACTCTTTCAGATTTCATAATATCTCTTGCCACTCTGCTGAACAGATACACTCAACTTATGGTTAATACATCTTCTATTAAAAATTGTACAAATTCATTGCCATTCCAGTAATTCATAGAGATTTTACCCAAAATAGCTTTAACATTACCCTGCATGATAGCAGAGCCAAGATGAGTATTTGCATAACGAAATGCAATAGCTCTTACCATAACATTATCATCAGCAATAAAACATTTTATATGGTCAACTCCTATAACTTCAGGCTTTCTTATCTTTGCTCCCTGAATAATAAACCTTGGTTCAGGATTCCCAACTCCAAATGGTCCCAAGCGTTGCAATTGATTCCATAAAGACAAGTTTATTGCTTTAGCAGTTACTATACTATCAGCTTTTAAAGTTTTCTCATTTATAGAGTTTGAAAATCTTTTAGTAAAAAAATCATGCAAATCATTTATTTTGTCTTCTTTAATTGAAAATCCTGCCGCCATACTATGGCCACCACCTTCAATAATCAAATTTATAAACTTTGCGGAAAGGACTGCAGCACCGATATCAACTCCCAAAATTGATCTACAGCTTGCTTTTCCTATTCCATTGTTTAAAGATATCACTACTGTTGGCAAGTGAAACTGCTCCTTTAGCCTTGATGCAATTATACCGATTATCCCCTGGTGCCAGTTGCCGCTTATCATTATAAAATTCGCACCTGATTGGGCAGACTTTTCCGCTTGTGCTGTAGCTTCCAAGAGAGCCTCATTTTCTAACACTTTCCTTGCATTATTCAAATCTATTAATTTTAGTGCGATTGAATGAGCCTCTTCATCATCATCGGTGGAAAGCAACCTTGCACCAAGCGATGCTTCTCCAATTCTTCCTCCAGCATTTATGCATGGCCCAATACTAAACCCTAATCGAGAAACACTTGGTTTTTCAAGGATTCCCAAAGCATCAAATAAAACACGTAAGCCAACGTTTTTTCTTGTTGACATAACTTTTAATCCTTGTGAGACAAGTGCTCTATTGAGGCCTGTGATCTGCATAACATCACAGACAGTTCCCAGGGCAACTAAATCCAGCAGATCAAATAAATCTGGTTCTTTTTTGTTGGTAAAAAATCCTTGCTCACGTAGGCTTTTATTAAGAGCAACAATTAGCAGAAATGACACTCCAACTGCTGCTAAGTTATTATAAGGAGAGCTCTCATCAAGGCGGTTTGGATTCACAACTGCTACGGCGCTTGGTAATTTTTCCGTACCAAGGTGATGGTCAACAACTATAATATCAAGACCAAAAGCCTTTGCATCTTCTATTGGTTGATATGCAAGCGTACCACAATCAACGGAAATACATAAATCAATTCCTTTCTTTTTAAGTTGTAATAAAGCATCTGTGTTTAATCCGTAGCCCTCATCAACACGATCTGGAATGTAGATTATAGAGTGTATATCAATTGCTCTCAGGTACCTGTTAATCAATGCTGACGATGTTGCACCATCAACATCATAGTCACCAAATATTGCAAGGTTTTCATTATTTTTTATTGCCCGTATTATACGAGAAACAGCTTTATCCATATCAAGAAGGTGAAAGGGATCTGGTAATAGCGATCTGATTAGTGGATATAAGAAATCGCTTGCATTTTCTATGTTAACACCACGAGTAACCAATATTCTTGCTAATATTTCTGGTAACTCAAATCTCTGTGTAAGAGTTAAGATTTCCCTTTGATCTGCTTCTTGCAACTTCCACAATGCATTTGTTATGCTGCGCTTTTCAATTTCAAGTAGCATATTCTTTGTAAATAAAACTACTTTATCAGAATTTTTAAGCTTGTTCTATAATTGTATTAGATTTCTGCATAACCTAAACTAAGCAGAAAAAAGATACAAGACGGTGTCATGAAAGTAGCCTCCCTCTCCTGTCATCCCAGTGTCCCTATGATGTCATCCAAGTAGCTGACACTGGGATCCAGGAAAAAGAATGGTGTCATCCCAGTGCCCTGACTACTTGGATCCAGGAAACTTAACTTTACACCAGGTGAATGTACAATAAGAACTGGATTCCAGCGTCACACGCTGGAATGACACCATTTTCGGTCTCTTAAATTGCTTTAGCCATAAGTATTAAGAAATTTACCAAATAAAAAAAAAGGCAAAAGAAGCCCTAGTCACTGTCTATTTTCAGTATTGGCGTTTTTTAAGCCTTAAACGCTGCAATTTAGCTGCTTTTAAGTGCAACTAACCTTAGCTACAAATGTTTAAGAAATTTACCAGGCAGAAAAAAAAGGCATAGAAAACCCGCAGTAGCTAGTTATTCACTCTCTATTTTAAAATTTGACGTTGGGTGATGTCTTGAACGCTTTATAAGCGCGTTTCAGCTTATATAGGTAAAAACCTAGAAATTTGATAAAGACATAAGGTACACATAGTGCAAAAAATTAAGCATAGTACGCCAAATACAAGTTTTCTTGTCGTTTTAATCTGCACAGATTGGGAAGTTAAATAATACAGCTTCAGTTTCATGATAAGGGGGCTGGCGGAGTTTGTAAAGTAATTTTTTTCGTTTCTATGGGTCAGTTGGTACGCGCTTTGCCTTTTAACAGATGTAAAAGCACAATTATTACGAACAACATTCCACCAACAACTGATATAGCGCCACCTATAATGAAGCACGTGCGTGCTAACATTGACGAAATGCTTGGCAGATCTACAACCTTTCTTAAAGCACCATACCCACCAAGCCACACAAGGCCAGTGATATGGAGAAAATGCCCTATACTGTAGGCATAAATCTGCAATTTTACGATAGAGTTTTTTACCTCTTTAAAGTTTAATTTGGGTAACAGCCAATAAATGAAATTCATAAAAGCTATAGTGATCCCAACTACAGAACCGTGATAATGAGCGGGAATGGTGACATTTCCTTCAATAGTCAGCACTCCAAGCACATCTCCATAAGTGAACAACAAAAATGAATGTAATAAATAGTTGCTTTTATCATTAGTAAAAGTTCTGATGTTGCAGCACACTAATATTATCAAAAAGCACGGCAAAATTGCCCCAGCAATCCTCATATGCCAAGTAAAAAACTGTATTAACTTGGCACTATCAACTGGATAAACAAAATATACAAACGGTGCGCCTACAGCTAAAATCGTGTTTATAAATAGTGGTAAAATAGTAATTTTACTGTTTGAAACTAAACTAACATCACCAAAACTCAGCATTATTAAATACACTAAAAACATTCCTTGAGTAAAAGCAAACTGCAATAAATGTCCGCCTCCCCAAAAGAGATATTCGTAAAACAAATTCTTATCTGAGTGATATAGACCTGGAGGCATATTTTGATATGCTAAAACAAAGCAAAGAAATGATGAAACAAGTATAATAACCAGCCCAATTTGCCCCACAGAGAGATATGAAACCTCTTTTTTTGATGTGTATGCTAGCATTGTATTTACTAATATACTGGCAATAAACAAACTGAGTCCAAGTAAAAATAATTTGTTTTGTAACACGGGAATATAGTTACTTTTGATAACTTCAGTATTTGGAACGAATGCGGATATAAACATGAGCAGCATCGAAAGGGTTGATAGAACCCATGAAAAGTTAAACCAACTATTGGTATTTTGTAGATTTATGATAAAGAGCAGAGATATTATAGAGCACATCCACACCAAAATTGACAAATTTACGTGTATCACCAGCGCATTATCAAAAATATATTGTGCAGAAGGAACGAGAGAGGAGATAAAAGGCAATCGTAGAAAAATAACAATTATTGACAGTAACCCAGAGCAAGCAAGGGCACATACTGCCAAGAACATCCATTTTCTACAGAGCGGAGCGTTGTCTTGTATGTTAAGCACAATCTTTTTTCTCAATTTTGTTCAATACAATATATAACACTGCAATAATACCTAAAACATAGCAATAGTATACATGTGGCACTACTGCCAAAGGTGAAACTCCAGCAATAGTGCTAGCCAAAAGCAATTGAGCGCCATACGGTATTAATCCTTGAAATACACAAGAAAATATGCCTAGCCATGCTGCACTATAGTGAGGCGGTATTTCATATTTCTTAGAACCTGTACATGATCTCAAGAAAGGAATAAACTAAGAGATAATATATATAAGTTAGGATATATGAGGAGTTTATACCCAAGTGATATAAGTCGGGAAAGATTTGAGATTATGTTACCAGATCTAGAGTCCTGTAGAAAAAAAACAAAACCAAGGAAACTTGATTTGTATGATGTATTTTGTGGAGTGTTATACGTTCTGAAAAGCGGTTGTCAGTGGAGAATGCTACCAAAAGAGTTTCCAAAATGGCGCAATTGTTACGACTATTTTAAGAAGTGGAGTGAAAAACCAGATGCAGATAAAGAAAGTGTTCTGGAGCTGGTGTTAAAAAAAAATAGTTGGCGTGGTCAGACAAAACAATGGTCGGAAAGAAAAAACCAGCTTCTGCATAATTGATGCACAGAGTGTAAAAAATGCAGATACTGCTGAAGAAAAAGGCTATGATGCAGGCAAAAAGATTTCAGGAATAAAACGCCATATTGCAGTAGATACGCAAGGTTTGCCCCATGCAATTTATATAACAACAGCAGAGATAACTGACCGTAGCAGTGCTGTGAGAATGGTCGAAAATGCAAAAGAAAACCTCTCGGGAGTTAAAAATGTACTGGTTGATGCAGGCTATACTGGAGAGAATTTTGCAACTCAAATAAAAACGATTATTGGTGCAACCGTTGAAGTGATAAAAAGAAATGAATTACATTCCTTTGTTGTATTGCCCAAAAGATGGGTTGTGGAGCGATCTTTTGCTTGGTTAGAAAAATGTAGAAGATTGTGGAAAAATTGTGAGCGAAAACTCAATACTAGCCTACAAATGGTCGTTCTGGCTTTCACTGCCTTACTTCTGAAAAGATTATGAACAGGCTCTAAGAACCTGTACATGATCTCAAGAAAGGAATAAACTAAGAGATAATATATATAAGTTAGGATATATGAGGAGTTTATACCCAAGTGATATAAGTCGGGAAAGATTTGAGATTATGTTACCAGATCTAGAGTCCTGTAGAAAAAAAACAAAACCAAGGAAACTTGATTTGTATGATGTATTTTGTGGAGTGTTATACGTTCTGAAAAGCGGTTGTCAGTGGAGAATGCTACCAAAAGAGTTTCCAAAATGGCGCAATTGTTACGACTATTTTAAGAAGTGGAGTGAAAAACCAGATGCAGATAAAGAAAGTGTTCTGGAGCTGGTGTTAAAAAAAAATAGTTGGCGTGGTCAGACAAAACAATGGTCGGAAAGAAAAAACCAGCTTCTGCATAATTGATGCACAGAGTGTAAAAAATGCAGATACTGCTGAAGAAAAAGGCTATGATGCAGGCAAAAAGATTTCAGGAATAAAACGCCATATTGCAGTAGATACGCAAGGTTTGCCCCATGCAATTTATATAACAACAGCAGAGATAACTGACCGTAGCAGTGCTGTGAGAATGGTCGAAAATGCAAAAGAAAACCTCTCGGGAGTTAAAAATGTACTGGTTGATGCAGGCTATACTGGAGAGAATTTTGCAACTCAAATAAAAACGATTATTGGTGCAACCGTTGAAGTGATAAAAAGAAATGAATTACATTCCTTTGTTGTATTGCCCAAAAGATGGGTTGTGGAGCGATCTTTTGCTTGGTTAGAAAAATGTAGAAGATTGTGGAAAAATTGTGAGCGAAAACTCAATACTAGCCTACAAATGGTCGTTCTGGCTTTCACTGCCTTACTTCTGAAAAGATTATGAACAGGCTCTTAGACGTCATGTTAAAATCAGGGCGGACGCAAATCCACTTGACTTAAAATGGAAAAAGTATTTTGATGAGAGAGTGGCAAAAACAAAAATGTTAACAAGCTCTTTCTCAAGAGAAGGTTCTCTACTGTTGGTGTCACCACTAAAAGTGTTGTTTTCCGAGGAATCATGAAAGACAAGCCGGTTCGAGAAAAGAAGAACTTAGATAAGGGGATCAAGCGTAGTGTGGGGAAACCCGCATGCTGCGTTTCTAAGGGAGGGAGTAGTAGTAATACCACTTCCTTACCTAACCAAGTTGTTAAAACTACAGGCTTTGAGAAACGCGCTCAATACTATGCTGCTAAAGCTTATTCAAGTCAAGCTCACAAAGGTGATCAATATCAAGATCTTAAAGGAGTTATTTTTATTGCTATCGCCGATTTTATCTTATTTCCTAACAAGCTGGCTTACAAATCTGATCACGTTACTTTTGATAAAATTACCTATAAACATGATCTCAAAGATTTTAGTTTCACTTTCATCGAGCTACCAAAGTTTAATAAAACAAAAGAAGATCAGCTTTCAAATATTGTTGAAAAATGGATTTATTTTTTTAAGTACGCCGATGAAACTAGCGAAAAAGATCTACAGAAAATAATAGGTAGTGATGTTATTATTGGTAGAGCTTATGATGTGTTAAATCAATATAACTGGAGTAAAGAAGAACGTTTTGCTTATGATCAAACTAAGAAACACATTGATGATTATCTTTCTTCTGTTCAACAAGGAAAAATTGAAGGAAAAATTGAAGTTGCAAAAATAATGCTAGCCAATAATATTGATGTTAACACTATTGTCAAGTGTACTGGCCTGTCCATTAGTGAGATTGAAGAATTGCAGAATTAAGTGTGAATGGTTACGAAAAATATAAGTTTTTGCGATAAACGACATAGTGACGTATTCGTTGCTCAGCATGTCAGTAGAATATTTTCTGAAAAATTTCCACATAACTCTTTCAGATTTCATAATATCTCTTGCCACTCTGCTGAACAGATACACTCAACTTATGGTTAATACATCTTCTATTAAAAATTGTACAAATTCATTGCCATTCCAGTAATTCATAGAGATTTTACCCAAAATAGCTTTAACATTACCCTGCATGATAGCAGAGCCAAGATGAGTATTTGCATAACGAAATGCAATAGCTCTTACCATAACATTATCATCAGCAATAAAACATTTTATATGGTCAACTCCTATAACTTCAGGCTTTCTTATCTTTGCTCCCTGAATAATAAACCTTGGTTCAGGATTCCCAACTCCAAATGGTCCCAAGCGTTGCAATTGATTCCATAAAGACAAGTTTATTGCTTTAGCAGTTACTATACTATCAGCTTTTAAAGTTTTCTCATTTATAGAGTTTGAAAATCTTTTAGTAAAAAAATCATGCAAATCATTTATTTTGTCTTCTTTAATTGAAAATCCTGCCGCCATACTATGGCCACCACCTTCAATAATCAAATTTATAAACTTTGCGGAAAGGACTGCAGCACCGATATCAACTCCCAAAATTGATCTACAGCTTGCTTTTCCTATTCCATTGTTTAAAGATATCACTACTGTTGGCAAGTGAAACTGCTCCTTTAGCCTTGATGCAATTATACCGATTATCCCCTGGTGCCAGTTGCCGCTTATCATTATAAAATTCGCACCTGATTGGGCAGACTTTTCCGCTTGTGCTGTAGCTTCCAAGAGAGCCTCATTTTCTAACACTTTCCTTGCATTATTCAAATCTATTAATTTTAGTGCGATTGAATGAGCCTCTTCATCATCATCGGTGGAAAGCAACCTTGCACCAAGCGATGCTTCTCCAATTCTTCCTCCAGCATTTATGCATGGCCCAATACTAAACCCTAATCGAGAAACACTTGGTTTTTCAAGGATTCCCAAAGCATCAAATAAAACACGTAAGCCAACGTTTTTTCTTGTTGACATAACTTTTAATCCTTGTGAGACAAGTGCTCTATTGAGGCCTGTGATCTGCATAACATCACAGACAGTTCCCAGGGCAACTAAATCCAGCAGATCAAATAAATCTGGTTCTTTTTTGTTGGTAAAAAATCCTTGCTCACGTAGGCTTTTATTAAGAGCAACAATTAGCAGAAATGACACTCCAACTGCTGCTAAGTTATTATAAGGAGAGCTCTCATCAAGGCGGTTTGGATTCACAACTGCTACGGCGCTTGGTAATTTTTCCGTACCAAGGTGATGGTCAACAACTATAATATCAAGACCAAAAGCCTTTGCATCTTCTATTGGTTGATATGCAAGCGTACCACAATCAACGGAAATACATAAATCAATTCCTTTCTTTTTAAGTTGTAATAAAGCATCTGTGTTTAATCCGTAGCCCTCATCAACACGATCTGGAATGTAGATTATAGAGTGTATATCAATTGCTCTCAGGTACCTGTTAATCAATGCTGACGATGTTGCACCATCAACATCATAGTCACCAAATATTGCAAGGTTTTCATTATTTTTTATTGCCCGTATTATACGAGAAACAGCTTTATCCATATCAAGAAGGTGAAAGGGATCTGGTAATAGCGATCTGATTAGTGGATATAAGAAATCGCTTGCATTTTCTATGTTAACACCACGAGTAACCAATATTCTTGCTAATATTTCTGGTAACTCAAATCTCTGTGTAAGAGTTAAGATTTCCCTTTGATCTGCTTCTTGCAACTTCCACAATGCATTTGTTATGCTGCGCTTTTCAATTTCAAGTAGCATATTCTTTGTAAATAAAACTACTTTATCAGAATTTTTAAGCTTGTTCTATAATTGTATTAGATTTCTGCATAACCTAAACTAAGCAGAAAAAAGATACAAGACGGTGTCATGAAAGTAGCCTCCCTCTCCTGTCATCCCAGTGTCCCTATGATGTCATCCAAGTAGCTGACACTGGGATCCAGGAAAAAGAATGGTGTCATCCCAGTGCCCTGACTACTTGGATCCAGGAAACTTAACTTTACACCAGGTGAATGTACAATAAGAACTGGATTCCAGCGTCACACGCTGGAATGACACCATTTTCGGTCTCTTAAATTGCTTTAGCCATAAGTATTAAGAAATTTACCAAATAAAAAAAAAGGCAAAAGAAGCCCTAGTCACTGTCTATTTTCAGTATTGGCGTTTTTTAAGCCTTAAACGCTGCAATTTAGCTGCTTTTAAGTGCAACTAACCTTAGCTACAAATGTTTAAGAAATTTACCAGGCAGAAAAAAAAGGCATAGAAAACCCGCAGTAGCTAGTTATTCACTCTCTATTTTAAAATTTGACGTTGGGTGATGTCTTGAACGCTTTATAAGCGCGTTTCAGCTTATATAGGTAAAAACCTAGAAATTTGATAAAGACATAAGGTACACATAGTGCAAAAAATTAAGCATAGTACGCCAAATACAAGTTTTCTTGTCGTTTTAATCTGCACAGATTGGGAAGTTAAATAATACAGCTTCAGTTTCATGATAAGGGGGCTGGCGGAGTTTGTAAAGTAATTTTTTTCGTTTCTATGGGTCAGTTGGTACGCGCTTTGCCTTTTAACAGATGTAAAAGCACAATTATTACGAACAACATTCCACCAACAACTGATATAGCGCCACCTATAATGAAGCACGTGCGTGCTAACATTGACGAAATGCTTGGCAGATCTACAACCTTTCTTAAAGCACCATACCCACCAAGCCACACAAGGCCAGTGATATGGAGAAAATGCCCTATACTGTAGGCATAAATCTGCAATTTTACGATAGAGTTTTTTACCTCTTTAAAGTTTAATTTGGGTAACAGCCAATAAATGAAATTCATAAAAGCTATAGTGATCCCAACTACAGAACCGTGATAATGAGCGGGAATGGTGACATTTCCTTCAATAGTCAGCACTCCAAGCACATCTCCATAAGTGAACAACAAAAATGAATGTAATAAATAGTTGCTTTTATCATTAGTAAAAGTTCTGATGTTGCAGCACACTAATATTATCAAAAAGCACGGCAAAATTGCCCCAGCAATCCTCATATGCCAAGTAAAAAACTGTATTAACTTGGCACTATCAACTGGATAAACAAAATATACAAACGGTGCGCCTACAGCTAAAATCGTGTTTATAAATAGTGGTAAAATAGTAATTTTACTGTTTGAAACTAAACTAACATCACCAAAACTCAGCATTATTAAATACACTAAAAACATTCCTTGAGTAAAAGCAAACTGCAATAAATGTCCGCCTCCCCAAAAGAGATATTCGTAAAACAAATTCTTATCTGAGTGATATAGACCTGGAGGCATATTTTGATATGCTAAAACAAAGCAAAGAAATGATGAAACAAGTATAATAACCAGCCCAATTTGCCCCACAGAGAGATATGAAACCTCTTTTTTTGATGTGTATGCTAGCATTGTATTTACTAATATACTGGCAATAAACAAACTGAGTCCAAGTAAAAATAATTTGTTTTGTAACACGGGAATATAGTTACTTTTGATAACTTCAGTATTTGGAACGAATGCGGATATAAACATGAGCAGCATCGAAAGGGTTGATAGAACCCATGAAAAGTTAAACCAACTATTGGTATTTTGTAGATTTATGATAAAGAGCAGAGATATTATAGAGCACATCCACACCAAAATTGACAAATTTACGTGTATCACCAGCGCATTATCAAAAATATATTGTGCAGAAGGAACGAGAGAGGAGATAAAAGGCAATCGTAGAAAAATAACAATTATTGACAGTAACCCAGAGCAAGCAAGGGCACATACTGCCAAGAACATCCATTTTCTACAGAGCGGAGCGTTGTCTTGTATGTTAAGCACAATCTTTTTTCTCAATTTTGTTCAATACAATATATAACACTGCAATAATACCTAAAACATAGCAATAGTATACATGTGGCACTACTGCCAAAGGTGAAACTCCAGCAATAGTGCTAGCCAAAAGCAATTGAGCGCCATACGGTATTAATCCTTGAAATACACAAGAAAATATGCCTAGCCATGCTGCACTATAGTGAGGCGGTATTTCATATTTCTTAGAGCCTGTTCATAATCTTTTCAGAAGTAAGGCAGTGAAAGCCAGAACGACCATTTGTAGGCTAGTATTGAGTTTTCGCTCACAATTTTTCCACAATCTTCTACATTTTTCTAACCAAGCAAAAGATCGCTCCACAACCCATCTTTTGGGCAATACAACAAAGGAATGTAATTCATTTCTTTTTATCACTTCAACGGTTGCACCAATAATCGTTTTTATTTGAGTTGCAAAATTCTCTCCAGTATAGCCTGCATCAACCAGTACATTTTTAACTCCCGAGAGGTTTTCTTTTGCATTTTCGACCATTCTCACAGCACTGCTACGGTCAGTTATCTCTGCTGTTGTTATATAAATTGCATGGGGCAAACCTTGCGTATCTACTGCAATATGGCGTTTTATTCCTGAAATCTTTTTGCCTGCATCATAGCCTTTTTCTTCAGCAGTATCTGCATTTTTTACACTCTGTGCATCAATTATGCAGAAGCTGGTTTTTTCTTTCCGACCATTGTTTTGTCTGACCACGCCAACTATTTTTTTTTAACACCAGCTCCAGAACACTTTCTTTATCTGCATCTGGTTTTTCACTCCACTTCTTAAAATAGTCGTAACAATTGCGCCATTTTGGAAACTCTTTTGGTAGCATTCTCCACTGACAACCGCTTTTCAGAACGTATAACACTCCACAAAATACATCATACAAATCAAGTTTCCTTGGTTTTGTTTTTTTTCTACAGGACTCTAGATCTGGTAACATAATCTCAAATCTTTCCCGACTTATATCACTTGGGTATAAACTCCTCATATATCCTAACTTATATATATTATCTCTTAGTTTATTCCTTTCTTGAGATCATGTACAGGTTCTTAGAGAAATACCAGATAAGCCATCAAGAGTAATAAAACTATTGAAGTTACAACAAAGTAAATGCGGTAATTGTAGACTATGGTTTGAAAGTGATGATATAATAGAAATACATCATAAAGACCGGAATAGACGAAACAATATGATCAAAAATTTATCTTTGTTACATGGGCATTGTCACGATGAATTACACAGGAGGTGTGCATGACAAGCACCAAATTAGAGAGAAGCCGTATGAGGCGCAAAGTCTCACGTACGGTTTTGAAGTCGAGTGAGGAGGGGCGACCTTCTTCACTTAGACAACGGTATGCAAATCAGACTAGCGAAGAGGATCTAAAAAAAATAGTAGGAAGTGATATAATTATTGGTAGGGCTTATAATGAATTGAACCAATACAATTGGAGTGAAGAAGAGCGGTTTACGTATGATCAAGCTAAGAAACGTGAGGATGATAATGTATCTTGCCTTAAACAAAAATTTAATGAGGGTGTTGAAGTAGGTATAGAGAAAGGAAAAATCGAAGTTGCAAAAACAATGCTGGCTAATAACGTTGATATCAACATTATTGTTCATTCTACCGGACTTTCCATTAATGAGATTGAAAAATTAAGTGGAAATCTGTGAACGGTTACCTTGGATGACAGAAAAGAGTGTTGGAAGGAGGCAATATTAAAAACTTAATTTCAGTCCAGCCAAGAGCACATAACCAGAGTTGTTATTTTCTATTTTAGGCTCTTTTGTACTAAACTTTACAATATCGAAATAGTATGAAGTACCTAAAAAAAGAGAATTTTCAAGACTTAAAGCATATGATGTTAACTCGTTTGTACCTTCGCCTGCAATATCCCTACCACTACTAAAATATGTTAAGCTCGATTTGTAAGAATCAGAACGGTAGGCGATACCTGCATTCATATAATACGTATTATTTATTTCAGGATTACGCTTCTCACCAGATTTACCACCATTACCATACGAAAAAATGCAATCAAGATCGAACAATTTTAGCTTCAAACCAAAATTCCAGTGTAGTAATTGATTGCGGCATTCATAATTTTTAGAAGTCCCATCTGAGCAATCAGTTAAATTTTCTCTTGCAAATTCACCAGTTAAGGCAGTAGTAAAACCTATATCATCTGACAAGCTGTTTTTATAGGAAAGGCCAGCAGCAATTAGATTGCTATATTGTAAGTTATTTTTTCCTGGGACATAGCTGAATCCGAGTTGAAAGTTATAGATTTCAGGGGAGATGTAGTTAATTGATGATTGTTTTAACCCTAGTTCGAGTCCATTATAATTACTGTAAATGTTGGGTTTTACCCAAAATACCTTGTCTTTATCATATCCAGGGCCACCATCTTTTTTAGGATCACCGTGCAAATTTGCATAGTTTGTCCAACGACCATTTACTCCTCCAGCAGCTGCATAAATTTTTGAAGTGTTAATTAACATGCTCTGACTAACTAAACTTCTTTTACCATATTCAATTGATCCAAGTTCCTGGTTTTTTATGATAAAATACCATTCCTCCATGTCTAACTTTTCTATGTCTAACGCTTTTAGGTTTGCAATACCAGAAACCCCTGCCTTAACATTAACCCCCATTTGAGTATTTGGATAAACTTGCTGTAAATAAAGAAAGCGCAAGTATGAATAACTTGAAGTTTTATCCTTAGGCTTAGCATTGAAAGAATCTCTGTTGAAGGCGTAGCCGAATCTCAAATCTATTTTTCCGTCTAGTTCTGCATAAAATATTTCCTTATCCAAAATTGTTTTAGAGCTAGCACTATTCTGCAAAAACAATGATGAAAGCAGTGCTACCAGGTAGTACTTTAACTTCATAAATAAACTTAAATCTTTATAAAAATTTAAGTTTAAACTCAATATAAATAAAAAACAACTTTTCAGAAGGTACCGCTGGTAGATTTTGCTGCCTGTTTTTGAGCTATATTCCCATAAATTATTGATACACTTGGTAATTTTTGCATTAATAACTGCTTATTAATGGCAGAATGTATACGATTAATTATTTTAGATGTACTTTTTACATCGCAGTTAATCAAAACAAAAAGCACTTTATTCTCATCAATATACCCTAGAAAATCATCACTACGGCAATTTTTATAAAAACGTTCTATGATAACTTTCAGTGCATCATTTGTCTCACTACAGCTACTATTTAAGCCAATCACTCCTATAGCTGCATTAATTTGATGTTGAAAGGCAAAATTTAATATAACGTATAACTCTAGAATAGTGGACTCATTGCCCGGTATATCGAATAAGTCATGGTTTTTATATTTTTTACCCATTAGAACCTGTACATGATCTCAAGAAAGGAATAAACTAAGAGATAATATATATAAGTTAGGATATATGAGGAGTTTATACCCAAGTGATATAAGTCGGGAAAGATTTGAGATTATGTTACCAGATCTAGAGTCCTGTAGAAAAAAAACAAAACCAAGGAAACTTGATTTGTATGATGTATTTTGTGGAGTGTTATACGTTCTGAAAAGCGGTTGTCAGTGGAGAATGCTACCAAAAGAGTTTCCAAAATGGCGCAATTGTTACGACTATTTTAAGAAGTGGAGTGAAAAACCAGATGCAGATAAAGAAAGTGTTCTGGAGCTGGTGTTAAAAAAAAATAGTTGGCGTGGTCCGACAAAACAATGGTCGGAAAGAAAAAACCAGCTTCTGCATAATTGATGCACAGAGTGTAAAAAATGCAGATACTGCTGAAGAAAAAGGCTATGATGCAGGCAAAAAGATTTCAGGAATAAAACGCCATATTGCAGTAGATACGCAAGGTTTGCCCCATGCAATTTATATAACAACAGCAGAGATAACTGACCTTAGCAGTGCTGTGAGAATGGTCGAAAATGCAAAAGAAAACCTCTCGGGAGTTAAAAATGTACTGGTTGATGCAGGCTATACTGGAGAGAATTTTGCAACTCAAATAAAAACGATTATTGGTGCAACCGTTGAAGTGATAAAAAGAAATGAATTACATTCCTTTGTTGTATTGCCCAAAAGATGGGTTGTGGAGCGATCTTTTGCTTGGTTAGAAAAATGTAGAAGATTGTGGAAAAATTGTGAGCGAAAACTCAATACTAGCCTACAAATGGTCGTTCTGGCTTTCACTGCCTTACTTCTGAAAAGATTATGAACAGGCTCTCAGAAAAATTGGATTTACGCGCAAAAAAAGACATATGGATACAAGGAAAGAAACGAAGAAAAACGTGCTGAATTCTTAGAACCTGTACATGATCTCAAGAAAGGAATAAACTAAGAGATAATATATATAAGTTAGGATATATGAGGAGTTTATACCCAAGTGATATAAGTCGGGAAAGATTTGAGATTATGTTACCAGATCTAGAGTCCTGTAGAAAAAAAACAAAACCAAGGAAACTTGATTTGTATGATGTATTTTGTGGAGTGTTATACGTTCTGAAAAGCGGTTGTCAGTGGAGAATGCTACCAAAAGAGTTTCCAAAATGGCGCAATTGTTACGACTATTTTAAGAAGTGGAGTGAAAAACCAGATGCAGATAAAGAAAGTGTTCTGGAGCTGGTGTTAAAAAAAAATAGTTGGCGTGGTCCGACAAAACAATGGTCGGAAAGAAAAAACCAGCTTCTGCATAATTGATGCACAGAGTGTAAAAAATGCAGATACTGCTGAAGAAAAAGGCTATGATGCAGGCAAAAAGATTTCAGGAATAAAACGCCATATTGCAGTAGATACGCAAGGTTTGCCCCATGCAATTTATATAACAACAGCAGAGATAACTGACCGTAGCAGTGCTGTGAGAATGGTCGAAAATGCAAAAGAAAACCTCTCGGGAGTTAAAAATGTACTGGTTGATGCAGGCTATACTGGAGAGAATTTTGCAACTCAAATAAAAACGATTATTGGTGCAACCGTTGAAGTGATAAAAAGAAATGAATTACATTCCTTTGTTGTATTGCCCAAAAGATGGGTTGTGGAGCGATCTTTTGCTTGGTTAGAAAAATGTAGAAGATTGTGGAAAAATTGTGAGCGAAAACTCAATACTAGCCTACAAATGGTCGTTCTGGCTTTCACTGCCTTACTTCTGAAAAGATTATGAACAGGCTCTTAAAAATTATAGCAACAAAAGAACCAGAAAACTTAGTTTATATAGATGAGTCTGGCATTGATAACACAGAGGACTATCCATATGGGTATTGCCAGAAAGGACAGCGGTTTTATGGCCTAAAATCTGGAAAGAAAACTCAACGAATCAGTATGGTTGCAGCCTTAAGTAGAAGAAAGATAGTTGCTCCATTAACCTTTGAAGGCCACTGTAATATGGATGTTTTTAATGGATGTTTTTAATGGATGGTTTGAGCAATTTTTGACACCGATCTTGGAACCTGGACAGACTGTCATTCTTGACAATGCTACTTTTCATAAGTCTGGTAAGAGCCTGTACGTAATCTCAAAAAAGAGATAAAGTGAGAGGATAAAGTATATAAAGTAGGATATGCGAAGTTTATAACCAAGTGACATAAGTCGAGAAAAGTTTGAGATTATTGTAGCAGATCTGGAATCTTGCAGAAAGAAGATAAAACCAAGAACACTTGATTTATATGATGTATAGCATTTCTCATAATAGTCCGAACAGGTCATAGGAAGGCAGAATCAACAGCACGACGAAAGGATTCGAATAGAGGAATGTTTTTCCTAGCTCTGTTTTTTATAGCAAACCAATGATGCTCAATTTTGTTGAAATCTGGAGAATACGGCGGCAGATACAAAATTTCTGCACCAACTCCTCTAGCAAGCTCGATAATCTTACCAGACTTATGAAAAGTAGCATTGTCAAGAATGACAGTCTGTCCAGGTTCCAAGATCGGTGTCAAAAATTGCTCAAACCATCCATTAAAAACATCCATATTACAGTGGCCTTCAAAGGTTAATGGAGCAACTATCTTTCTTCTACTTAAGGCTGCAACCATACTGATTCGTTGAGTTTTCTTTCCAGATTTTAGGCCATAAAACCGCTGTCCTTTCTGGCAATACCCATATGGATAGTCCTCTGTGTTATCAATGCCAGACTCATCTATATAAACTAAGTTTTCTGGTTCTTTTGTTGCTATAATTTTTAAGAATTCAGCACGTTTTTCTTCGTTTCTTTCCTTGTATCCATATGTCTTTTTTTGCGCGTAAATCCAATTTTTCTGAGAGCCTGTTCATAATCTTTTCAGAAGTAAGGCAGTGAAAGCCAGAACGACCATTTGTAGGCTAGTATTGAGTTTTCGCTCACAATTTTTCCACAATCTTCTACATTTTTCTAACCAAGCAAAAGATCGCTCCACAACCCATCTTTTGGGCAATACAACAAAGGAATGTAATTCATTTCTTTTTATCACTTCAACGGTTGCACCAATAATCGTTTTTATTTGAGTTGCAAAATTCTCTCCAGTATAGCCTGCATCAACCAGTACATTTTTAACTCCCGAGAGGTTTTCTTTTGCATTTTCGACCATTCTCACAGCACTGCTACGGTCAGTTATAGCATTTCTTATAATAGTCCGAACAGGTCATAGGAAGGCAGAATCAACAGCACGACGAAAGGATTCGAATAGAGGAATGTTTTTCCTAGCTCTGTTTTTTATAGCAAACCAATGATGCTCAATTTTGTTGAAATCTGGAGAATACGGCGGCAGATACAAAATTTCTGCACCAACTCCTCTAGCAAGCTCGATAATCTTACCAGACTTATGAAAAGTAGCATTGTCAAGAATGACAGTCTGTCCAGGTTCCAAGATCGGTGTCAAAAATTGCTCAAACCATCCATTAAAAACATCCATATTACAGTGGCCTTCAAAGGTTAATGGAGCAACTATCTTTCTTCTACTTAAGGCTGCAACCATACTGATTCGTTGAGTTTTCTTTCCAGATTTTAGGCCATAAAACCGCTGTCCTTTCTGGCAATACCCATATGGATAGTCCTCTGTGTTATCAATGCCAGACTCATCTATATAAACTAAGTTTTCTGGTTCTTTTGTTGCTATAATTTTTAAGAATTCAGCACGTTTTTCTTCGTTTCTTTCCTTGTATCCATATGTCTTTTTTTGCGCGTAAATCCAATTTTTCTGAGAACCTGTACATGATCTCAAGAAAGGAATAAACTAAGAGATAATATATATAAGTTAGGATATATGAGGAGTTTATACCCAAGTGATATAAGTAGGGAAAGATTTGAGATTATGTTACCAGATCTAGAGTCCTGTAGAAAAAAAACAAAACCAAGGAAACTTGATTTGTATGATGTATTTTGTGGAGTGTTATACGTTCTGAAAAGCGGTTGTCAGTGGAGAATGCTACCAAAAGAGTTTCCAAAATGGCGCAATTGTTACGACTATTTTAAGAAGTGGAGTGAAAAACCAGATGCAGATAAAGAAAGTGTTCTGGAGCTGGTGTTAAAAAAAAATAGTTGGCGTGGTCCGACAAAACAATGGTCGGAAAGAAAAAACCAGCTTCTGCATAATTGATGCACAGAGTGTAAAAAATGCAGATACTGCTGAAGAAAAAGGCTATGATGCAGGCAAAAAGATTTCAGGAATAAAACGCCATATTGCAGTAGATACGTAAGGTTTGCCCCATGCAATTTATATAACAACAGCAGAGATAACTGACCGTAGCAGTGCTGTGAGAATGGTCGAAAATGCAAAAGAAAACCTCTCGGGAGTTAAAAATGTACTGGTTGATGCAGGCTATACTGGAGAGAATTTTGCAACTCAAATAAAAACGATTATTGGTGCAACCGTTGAAGTGATAAAAAGAAATGAATTACATTCCTTTGTTGTATTGCCCAAAAGATGGGTTGTGGAGCGATCTTTTGCTTGGTTAGAAAAATGTAGAAGATTGTGGAAAAATTGTGAGCGAAAACTCAATACTAGCCTACAAATGGTCGTTCTGGCTTTCACTGCCTTACTTCTGAAAAGATTATGAACAGGCTCTGAGAGCTCGGTGGATCGTTTGGATACTAACGTTGCCCCAAAGTTTAGCCATTTCCGACAGAGTCTTTCCTCCATTTTCTCTGGCAAATTTAGCAAAGGCATCCCAGTCGGTAATTTTGTGATTGTAACCTCCATTTCCAAGTTTTTTTGATTGAAAGTCTCCTGTTTCTTTTCTTCTTTGCTGCCACTCCCATAAAGTAGTTCGTCCAATTTTAAATCTTGCTGCCACTGTTTCTCTGCTTCCTCCCTCCTCTAGCGCTTCCATTGCTTTTTTCCTTAAGTCATAACTATATGCTGCTGGCACTCAACCTCCTTATCATCGTCTATCCTTATCTTATCACATCCGGACTTCTATGAAAAGAGCTATATCTCTGCTGTTGTTATATAAATTGCATGGGGCAAACCTTGCGTATCTACTGCAATATGGCGTTTTATTCCTGAAATCTTTTTGCCTGCATCATAGCCTTTTTCTTCAGCAGTATCTGCATTTTTTACACTCTGTGCATCAATTATGCAGAAGCTGGTTTTTTCTTTCCGACCATTGTTTTGTCGGACCACGCCAACTATTTTTTCTTAACACCAGCTCCAGAACACTTTCTTTATCTGCATCTGGTTTTTCACTCCACTTCTTAAAATAGTCGTAACAATTGCGCCATTTTGGAAACTCTTTTGGTAGCATTCTCCACTGACAACCGCTTTTCAGAACGTATAACACTCCACAAAATACATCATACAAATCAAGTTTCCTTGGTTTTGTTTTTTTTCTACAGGACTCTAGATCTGGTAACATAATCTCAAATCTTTCCCGACTTATATCACTTGGGTATAAACTCCTCATATATCCTAACTTATATATATTATCTCTTAGTTTATTCCTTTCTTGAGATCATGTACAGGTTCTAAGATTATCGAGCTTGCTAGAGGAGTTGGTGCAGAAATTTTGTATCTGCCGCCGTATTCTCCAGATTTCAACAAAATTGAGCATCATTGGTTTGCTATAAAAAACAGAGCTAGGAAAAACATTCCTCTATTCGAATCCTTTCGTCGTGCTGTTGATTCTGCCTTCCTATGACCTGTTCGGACTATTATGAGAAATGCTATAAATAGCCAACCACCACGGGGCTTCTTTTGCCCTTTTTTTCGTTTGGTAAATTTCTTAAATATTTATACTAAAAGAGCCCAAGAGAGGTGTCATTCCAGTCTGGAATCCAGCCTTTATTATGCAGCCACTTGGTTGAAATTAAGTCTTCTGGATCCAAGTAGTCAGGGCACTGGGATGACATCATAGGGGCACTGGGATGACAGGGGGGGGAGGCTACTTGGATGACACCATTCTTTTTCCTGGATCCAAGTAGTCAAGCTACTCGGATGACAGGCCAGCCTGACAACCGTCATCCCGCTACGTGTTAGCGGCTAAGAGATACCGCGGCGGTATGACGTAGAGTGCTTAGAAGCTGTTATTTTGCTATAAATGGCTGTAATGGCATCATCTATTTTATTGCTATCACAGCCTGTTTGTGCAAGTTCATCATTCCCACCACAGTTCTTTTCAACTGCTATTGATATTAGTTCTTTTGCGCTAATCTTATTGATTAAGTCTTTACTTACTTTAATAATCAAGACTGTTTTATCTTTTTCTGTTGCCGTGAAAGCTATTACCGTTTTTGGTTTTTGTTGCTGCAAAACAAACTCTCTTATTACATTTGCTGGAATATCAGTGAAAGTGTGGCTTATAAAATTTATTCCATTTATTTCAGTGCTTTTTATATTCTCTGCACTCACAAGCTTTTTATATAGGTTTTTTATTTTGGTTTCGGATTTTTTGTGTTCTTGACTTAAAATACTTAATCTGCTTGTTATTTCACTCACTGGCGCTTTTACGAATTCTGCAACTTTTTTTAAGTTAATTTCATTATCACGTACATAATTGATTGCTTCCTGACCAGTTAAAGCTTCAATTCTCCTCACTCCAAAAGCAACAGAACTCTCTGTTACTATCTTAAATAAACCGATTTCTCCAGTATGTTCAACGTGTGTGCCACCACACAGCTCCCTTGAATCTCCAATCTTCACTACTCTTACTTGGTCGCCATATTTTTCGCCAAACAACGCCATAGCTCCTTCGTCTATTGCCTGATTCATGCTCTGAATTTTTGTAGACGTAGAAAGGTTTTCTCTGATTAGAGAGTTTACCATATCTTCTACTAAGAATAGCTGATCCTGAGTGACTTGAGTGTTATGACTAAAGTCAAATCGTAACTTATCCGGTGCAACTAGGGAACCTTTTTGAGTAACATGATCACCTAGAATTTTTCTGAGTGTAAAGTGCAAAAGGTGTGTAGCTGAATGATTTCTTCTTAAGGTTTGCCTTCTTTCCTTATCTATGCTTGCTGTAACTGTGTCACCTTTACAAATTGAACCGAATTTAACTATGCATCTGTGCAAACATAGGTCATCAACCTTATTGGTATTTTCTACTGTGATTACACCTAGGTCTTGTGTCATTCCAGCACGTGACGCTGGCTCAACCGGGATGACAATAAAACTTCCAGTATCCCCCACCTGTCCACCTGACTCGCCATAAAAAGGTGTTTTATCAAGTATAATGGTTATCTTTTCTCCCTCCTTTGCAGAATCAATTACTTCATTTTTAGAGGAAACTATAGCTAGTATTTTCGCATCACTTACTTCATTGAACTCATAACCAACAAATTTTGTTTTGCCAAATTTATTGATCAAATCAAACCATACTTGCTCAACAGATTTTTCAACAGATCCAGCCCATTTAGCACGTGCTCTCTCTTTTTGCTCTCCCATTGCATCATCAAAACCCTTCTGGTCAAAATTTATTTTTTTCTCTTTTAAAATATCAAGTGTAATATCCAAAGGAAATCCGTAGGTGTCATATAGCTTAAACGCTGATTCTCCAGGCAAAGTATCGCCCGATTTTAAATCTGTAGTGAATTTCTCCAGGAGATTGATACCTTTCATTAAAGTGTCTTTAAAGTTTTCTTCCTCCGATTTTAACGTCGTTTCTATTAAGCTTTTAGCTCTGACTAATTCAGCTCCCATATAAGCCGAACTCGTGCTATCTATCAGCACCGGAAAAATGTGATGGAGTAGAGAATCATTATATCCAAGCAGGTGGATATAACGCGTGGCTCTCCTAATTAATCTGCGTAATACGTAATTCCTGCCCTCATTTCCAGGAAGCACTCCTTCTGCGATGAGAAATGCAGCCGCGCGAAGATGATCTGCAATGATCTTATGGGCTACTTTATTTTCCGTATTTCCACAGTACTCCTGTGATTTACTTATCAAAGCAGAAAATAGATCAATATCATAGTTATCATGGACGTTTTGCATAACAGCCGCTATTCTCTCAAGACCCATTCCAGTATCGATGCATTTTTTTGGCAATTTGTGTAAATTACCTTCTTCATCTTTGTTAAACTCCATAAACACCAGATTCCAGATTTCAACAATTCTATCGCCCTCTTGTAAATTAGGACTCCCATGGTCATAAAAAATTTCAGAACATGGACCGCACGGACCAGTGCTTCCCATACTCCAAAAGTTATCATCCGTTGTAATTCTTATGATTTTATCACTTGAAAAGCCACTTATCTTACGCCAAATCTCGTACGCCTCATCATCAGTATGATAGACGGTTATGGATAGTCTGTTTTTATCAAGAGATAACTCCTTAGTGATAAATTCCCACGCAAATTCTATCGCAGTTTCCTTAAAGTAATCACCGAAGCTAAAATTTCCGAGCATTTCAAAAAATGTGTGATGCCGAGTTGTATAGCCAACATTTTCAAGATCGTTGTGTTTACCGCCTGCTCTTAGGCACTTTTGACTTGAGACAGCACGTTTCATTTCAGTTTTTTGAGCACCAGTAAAAATATTTTTAAACTGCACCATACCAGCATTTGTGAACATGAGCGTTGGGTCATGTTCTGGAATCAAAGGAGAAGAAGAAACCTGCTCGTGGTCATTACTTACAAAAAATTTTATAAATCTTTCTCTGATTTCGTTTAGCTTCATCGTTTTTATTGAGAGTATTTATGAATAATAAGCTGCAATGGAAATAAAATCAATACCACTCTCTAGATCTCAGAACTTCTAGTGACATGCACCTTGTGGTAAGAAAAAATCAATATATTCACGATAAATTCACCTCATATCTGTGTTTTATATGTGGAAATTAGAATGGAAATTTATGTAGGCAAAGAAAAAAGAATAGCAAATGTAGTGACTCAACACTGGAATGACATAAAAGGATCAGACAGAGATTGGCCAGAAAGGCATGAAATAGACACTGCAGAAATAATGCAATCATGGCAACATTGTTTTGTCATTGAAGTCAAGGATCAAGGTTATATTTGTGAAAATGCAGGAGAAAAGGCTGTTGAATTCTATGGTTTTGAGAAAAAGACGCGCATTGATAATAAGTATGCAATTGATGCACCATTTTTGCGACTATATAAAATAGATGCAGTTATTGATAAACTTGATACTGTAATAGAGAGTAAATGCCCGATCAATGAAGAGGAAGAAAGTGAAAGTGTTAAAATGAGGCAAGTATTGTTGCCACTTGGGAATAAAGAAGGTATAACACACATATTGGGCGTAATTACTTTTAAACTCCTTTAATATACAATTTTAATTTGATTCTTTAATAAAATTATTTATACTAATGCTTAATTACTATTAAAGAACTCAATAGTAGTGCTTGTAAATTTATTCGGAATATGAAGAAAATAAAATTAAAAACCAAATCTTCTGTTAAAAAGCGCTTTCACCTTACAGCTAAGGGTAAAGTCATTTCTACTCAGTCAGGCAAAAGGCATGGCATGGTAAAGAGAAGTAAATCTAATATTCGTAATCAGCGCGGTACAACGATTCTTGGTAAGTCTGACTCGCGTATAGTTAAGCTTTATATGCCTTATGGTATTTAACAAAATGGAGGTAAAGTAAAATGGCTCGGGTAAAACGTGGAGTCACTGCTCACGCTCGTCATAAAAAAATATTGAAATTGGCAAAGGGTTATAGAGGACGCGCAAAAAGCTGTTATAGAATTGCATTACAGAGAGTTGAAAAAGCACTGCAATATGCTTACAGAGACAGAAGAACCCGTAAACGTGATTTCCGTGGCTTATGGATAATACGTATTAATGCAGCAGCAAGAGAGCATGGGCTTACTTATGGTAGGTTTATGCATGGTCTTACACTTGCCGGCATTGATTTAAATAGAAAAATTCTTGCTGAGATGGCCGTTAATTATAAGGATGATTTTGCCAAATTAGTGGAAGCTGTAAGTGGTAAACTAGCGGAGAATTCTTAAAGCAAAAACACCATGAGAATTATTTTCATGGGGTCACCAGGATTTGCTGTTAATTCTCTGAGCTTGTTACTGAAATCAAAGAGCGAAGTGGTAGTAGTATACACCAAGGCTCCAAAACCTTCGGGGCGTGGACAGAAGCCAACGAAATCTCCAGTACATGTTATCGCTGAAGAAAGTAACATAGAGGTATGTACTCCTATCTCTCTAAAGTTTTCGGCAGAGCAAGAAAAATTTAGAAATTTCAAACCAGACTTTGCAGTTGTTGCCGCGTATGGATTGATACTTCCAAGAGAAATTTTGAATATTCCAAAATATGGTTGTATTAATATTCATCCTTCATTACTACCAAGGTGGCGTGGTGCAGCCCCGATACAGCACACAATTTTAGCAGGAGATCAAGAAACCGGGGTTAGCATTATGCAATTGGATGAAGGATTAGATTCCGGCCCTATTTTAAAACAGGAAAAATTTCTTATCGAAAAGAACGATAATTACAAGACATTGCATGATAAATTATCTAAGCTAGGCAGTGATTTACTGCTGAAAGTGCTAAACGAAATTGAAAAACAGGTTCCCTTAAAACAGAACAATAACGATGCATGTTACGCTGACAAAGTTGAAGACTATAAAATTTATGCAAGTGATGCCTGTGAAGTTGCTTATAGAAAGGTTAAAGCGTTTTACCCAAAAGCGTTCATCAAGATAGAGAATAAACGTATCAGGATACTTGATGCTGGCTTTGAAGCTTTCGCTTCAGAACAAGGTAAGATTGTTAATGATAATATGCACATAAGTTTAAAAGGTGGCACTTTAATTCCTAAAGTTGTACAAATGGAAGGGAGAAATCCTTGCAGTATTGAAGATTTTATTCGTGGCTTGAAATCAAGCATGGTAAAAAAATTTATAGAATAGATTGCTTTGAAGGAAAGGTTAGGAGGGCTAAAGCAACTTCTACAATTTGGTATTCCGCTGCTTGTTAGCGGAATCTACAACAAGATACCGCGTTTTGGTGTACGAACATTGCAATTTGCAGGTAATTTGAGTAGTAGATGGTGTCATTCCAGTCTGGAATCCAGTTTCTATTGTACAGCCACCTGGTGTGCTCATTTAAAGTGAAGTTTTCTGGATCCCAGTGTCTGGGCACTGGGATGACATCTTTCTTGGTCTCTTGTATCACAATGTTCGTACAGTTGTGGATACCGTGGCGGTATGACGTAGTAGCTATATATAGACAAATTTCTTTTTCTTAGATATAATCTTAAAAAACTTTCCATATAAAAATGAAAATAAAAAGAGCTTTAATATCAGTATACGATAAAACGAATATAATTGATCTTGCATCGTTTTTAATGCAGCAACAAATAGAAATTCTTTCAACGGGAAATACTTATAAAGCACTATCTGATGCCGGAATAAGAACACAAGAGGTCTCAGATTACACACAATTTCCAGAGATACTGGGTGGTAGAGTAAAAACTTTACACCCTAAAATTCATGGAGGAATACTTTGCAATAGAGAAAAACACAAAACGGAAATACAAAATCTAGGTATTGAGCCAATAGACATGCTTATAACTAACCTATACCCATTTTGGGAGACAGTAAGTAGCGGCTCAAATGAAGAGCAAATTATAGAACAAATTGATATCGGCGGAGTGGCGTTAATTAGAGCTGCAGCAAAAAACTTTCATTTTACTTCAGTTATTTCTAGCATTCAAGACTACGAAGCACTAAAAGCTGAGATGATAAAAAATAACAATGAAACAACATTGGAATATAGAAAATATTTAGCAACCAAAGCATTTGCTCTCACTGCACACTACGATTCTAATATTCACAGTTGGTTTTTATCCCAGAGTAAAAATAATGAGTTGCCAGAGTTTTTCGCACTATATGGGCATAAAGCACAAGAATTAAGGTATGGTGAAAACCCTCATCAAAAAGCTGCATTTTATAGCAATCAATTCACCAAATATCCGCTGGAAAAAATACATGGAAAAGAGTTGAGTTATAATAATATAGTAGATATAGAGTCCGCACTTAACATAATTTCTGAGTTTAAAGAGCCTGCAGCAGTGATAATAAAGCACAATAACCCATGTGGAGTTGCTGTTGGTAATAGTGCTTTGGAGGCATATGAAAAGGCTCTATCGTGTGATGAAATAAGCAGTTTTGGTGGTATAGTTGCCTTAAATCGGGAGATAGATTTAAAGCTAGCAGAAAAATTAAACGAGATATTTTTAGAAGTTGTGATAACACCGTCAGTCAGCAATGAGGCACTAAAAATTTTGCAAAGAAAGAAAAATTTAAGAGTGATTATTCATAAATCTTTTCAACAAAATGTGAAATACCAAACTAAAAATGTTATTGGTGGGTTTTTGGTGCAAGAAAATAATGACCACACAATAAAAGCAGAACAAGTAACAAAGTGCACTACAACAGAAAAAGAAAAGGAAGATCTTATTTTTGCCTGGAAAATATGTAAACATGTGAAATCCAACGCAATAGTTATAGCAAAAGATGGTTGTGCTATTGGCATCGGCGCAGGGCAAACAAGCAGAATAGATAGTGTGAACATTGCAGTGAAAAAAGCAGGTGAAAAATGTAAAGGTGCAGTGCTTGCTTCAGATGCATTTTTTCCATTCCCAGATAGCATAGTAGAAAGTGCAAAACATGGGATTACAGCTATAATTCAGCCCGGCGGCTCGCTGAAAGATCAAGATGTGATAAAAGCTGCAAATGAAAATAAAATTGCTATGTTTTTCACTGGCGTTCGCAGTTTTTTCCATTAGGCTTTGTGTCTTATGTAAATGTTTGTATCCGTTCAGGATAGCGGCAAGACCATAGAGTAAAAGTGAGTTTATAACAAATGGTGTCATCCCAGTGCTTGACACTGGGATCCAGGAATTTTATTAAGTTGGTAAGCATAAAAGTAGCCGTTTTATGTTAAAATACAACGTTTTGATGATTATGAAAAAGCTGGATCCCAGTGTCAAGCACTGGGATGACAAGAAAGGAAGCACTGGAATTTTTGTTTCAATATTTGTACATTAGCCATGCGTCTGAACAGATACAAATGTTTGATTTTCTATGCATTTAACATCGCGTTTTGTAGAATATCAAATAAAAACCGTTTACAATCAACGCTCTACATGATAAATTAAAGACGGTTTATTCCTCGGTAGCTCAGTGGTAGAGCAGTTGGCTGTTAACCAATTGGTCGCTGGTTCGAATCCGGCCCGGGGAGCTCTTCTCTGTTAAATTCTAGTGTTAATCTTATATGGGCATTAAATCGGTCGTTTTATGTATACTAGATGGCTGGGGAAATGGAGTAGAAAGCAGTAAATACAATGCTATCAGCAACGCAAATCCACCCTGTTGGCAATATATTAGCTCTAATTATCCAAAATGCAGTTTATCCGCCTGTGGAACTGATGTGGGGTTACCTAGTGGTCAAATAGGTAATTCAGAAGTTGGCCACATGAATATTGGCAGTGGTAGAGTGGTAATGCAAAGCCTTCAGCGCATTAATCAAGAGATTGGAACAATAGAAAACAATGTAAATCTACAAAGTTTTATTAATGATCTAAAAAGTAAGAACGGAGTATGCCATATGATGGGATTGGTGTCTAATGGTGGTGTTCATTCGCATCAAAAGCATATTTCAACTTTAGCAAATAAAATATCACAGCATGGAATAAAAGTGGTGATACATGCATTTTTAGATGGCAGAGACACATTGCCGAATTCAGGAAAAAAATGCATTCAAGAATTTGAAGAGAATATAAAGAATAATGACATAAGAATTGCTACTGTTTCTGGGCGTTACTATGCTATGGACCGTGATAACAGGTGGGAGAGAACAATCGAAGCTTATGAGGCTATCGCATTTGCAAAGGCACCTCGTCACGATAATGCAGTATCGTTGATTGATGAAAATTATCAAAATAACATAACTGATGAGTTTATTAGGCCTGCAGTAATAGGTGACTATCAAGGTATAAAACCAGAAGATGGAGTGCTGTTGGCTAACTTTCGTGCTGATCGAATGATACAATTAGCAAGTATTTTGCTTGGCAAAACAGATTACGCTAAGGTAGCAAAATTTTCTTCAATTCTAAGCATGATGAAGTATAAAGAAGATCTCAAAATTCCTCATATTTTTCCTCCTACATCTTTTGCTAACACTTTAGGGCAGGTAATAGCAGACAATAAATTACGACAATTACGCATCGCCGAAACCGAGAAATACGCTCATGTGACTTTCTTTTTCAATTGTGGAAAAGAAGAACCTTTCTCTGGTGAAGAAAGAATACTCATTCCCTCACCAAAAGTTCAAACTTATGATTTGCAGCCCGAAATGTCAGCCTTCGAGCTCACAGAAAAGCTTGTAGAAAAAATTCACTCCCAAGAATTCGCACTGATAGTTGTAAATTACGCTAATCCTGATATGGTAGGGCATACAGGTAATATAAAAGCAGCCGAGAAAGCTGTGCTAGCTGTAGATGATTGTCTTGCGAAAGTGCTGAGTGCTGTTAAAAAGTCAAGCAACACCGCATTAATTGTTACTGCAGACCATGGCAATGTGGAATGCATGTTCGATGAAGAAAATAATACACCTCATACAGCACACACTCTAAATAAAGTGCCATTTATTGTGTCTTGCGATAATCTAAAACTAAGAGACGGAAGGTTATCTGACATCGCCCCTACTATTTTACAGCTACTTGGAATTAAGAAACCTGATGAAATGACAGGTAGTTCGTTAATTGTGTAATTTATCCGTTCAGCAGAGTGGCAAAATAGGTAGACAAGATAAACCAAAAAATCAAGAAGAAGTGAGTTTACAAGTTTACAACAAATGGTGTCATGCAAGTAGCTGACACACAACTGTACGAACATTACAATTTGAGCCTACCAGAAGGATGTCATCCCATTGCCTTGACTACTTGGATCCAGAAAAATTGATTGTAAACAAACGCACTATACAACATTTTCGATCAAAAGCTGGATCCCAGTGTCAAGCACTGGGATGACACCATTTGTTGTAAACTCACTTTTACTCTATGGTCTTGCCGCTATCCTGAACGGATACCGCTGGCAAATAGATGTGTTTTAACTTAACCCAACTTTTAAATTTTTCGCTGTTAGTACTAATGATTCATTAAAGAAGCTATCAATATCACCAATATTATCTATATTTTTTGTACTGATAGATTGGTCAATTCTTTTAACTAGATTAGATAAAACTTCATTAGGTCCAATTTCAACAAATTTGTTAATGCCACGGCTTGCCATACACAAAACCATTTCTCTCCATTTCACTCTGCTTACAACTTGCTTAGCAAGCAAAGTTTTTATAACTTTGGGATCACTCTCCTCTTTAGCTGTAACATTTGATATCAAAGGAACTATAGGACGGGTTATTTTAATACCCTTCAAAAACTCCAAAACTTTTTCATCAGCAGGTTTCATAAGAGATGAATGAAAAGGCCCACTAACTTGCAATTTAATCAGTTTCTTCACACTCGAGTTTTTGAATAAATCAGGTAACATCTCAAGGGCTTCTGCAGTACCACTTATAACCACTTGTCCACCACCGTTATCGTTTGCAATTTCACAAATTCCGTCAATTTGAACTGATTTCAATATATCTTCCACTTCATTTATCTCTGCTCCAAGCAACGCAACCATTCCGCCTTTACATTTCAGTGAAGCTTCATGCATTGCTTCGCTGCGAACTTTCAGCAGCTTGATTGCAGACTCAAGCGTTAACGCTCCTGCAGCACACAGCGCTGTATACTCGCCAACTGAATGCCCACAAACATACTTAACATTGTGATCAGTGAAAAGAGATTTGCCAAACACATGCTCGATAACGCGTAGCATTGCAATTGACACTGCCATTATAGCTGGCTGAGCGTTTTCTGTAATGGTTAATTCTTCAATAGGACCGTTGAAGATTAAATGAGACAGCTTTCTACCCAATATGCTATCTACTTCATTAAATACTTGTCTTGCAACGGAAAACTCACTATATAAGCTCTTTCCCATTCCTACAAACTGAGAGCCCTGACCAGGGAAAGCAAAAATCATGATAACTATTATTTATTCCTTATTAAGTATAACATTTTATTTATTTTTTGTCAATATTTTACAATAATGGTTGACTTAGTGAATCAAATTCACTAGAATGTTAACTGACTAAAAGTTTATAAGCAACAATGAATTATCATAAGATTATCATAGTTATGACAGACGGTCAAGAGTTTGAAACTCGTTCAACCTATGGAAAGGAGGGAGATAGGGTAAAACTTGACAGAGATCCTCTTACTCACCCTGCATGGACTGGAAGTTTGACAAGCGGGTTAGCAAGTAAAACTAGCAAATTAGCTAAGTTTAACGATAAATATGGCAGTATTTTCTAATTTTCCTCCTCTTTAAGTTTTAGAGAGTTTACTGAAGCATGCATAAATACAAAAATATAGGCTATGTTGCTTCTCCATCACCAAAATCGCAGGAAGTATCTAAACTATTAAAGAAACTTAATTTTATCAATATAACAGAAGAAAATAAGTCCGAAATCGATCTATTGATAGTTGTTGGCGGTGATGGCTTTATGCTACGCACTTTGCACAATTACGTCATAGAAAATAAAAACATGCATGTGTATGGGATAAACACTGGCAATGTTGGGTTTTTGATGAATAAATGCTTTAGCTGCAGTGAAGATTTAATTGATCATATAGAGCATGCAACTTCAACTCAGTTAACTTTGCTAAAAATGGAAGCAACAGATACAAGTGGCAAGAGATATCATTACATAGCAGTAAACGAAGTATATGTTTTTAGAAAAGCGAATCAAATAGTAGAAATGAATATCACTATCAACGATAAGCTAAAAGTAGAAAAATTTAGAGGGGACGGAGTAATATTATCTACTCCCACAGGCAGCACTGCATATAACTTCTCTGCCGGTGGCCCAATCTTGCCGCTAAATTCAAATTTACTTGCACTCACTTCTATCAATAGCTATTACCCAAGGCATTGGAATGGAGCACTAATCTCAAATGATACAATCGTGCAAATTGACATTAACGACACAAAAAACCGTCCAGCACTTGTAGTATCAGATTACAAGGAGTTTCATAATATATCACAGATAAAAATACAAAAAGACCACGAAAACACAATAACTTTGCTTTTTGACAAAGATTACCCTCTGAATGAAAGGATCTTTGATAGACAATTTCTATACTAATAATGTATCTGTTCAGATGCATGGCTAATGTACAAATATTGAAACAAAAATTCCAGTGCCCCTGTGATGTCATTCCAGTGCTTGAAACTGGAATCCAGCTTTTGATCGAAAATGTTGTATAGTACACAATCAAATTTTCTGGATCCCAGTGTCTGGGCACTGGGATGACACCCATTTGTTCCTATAGTTGTCTTTTCTCGTCTACCTTATTTTGCCACTCTGCTAAACAGATACATTATCTGTAAACTGGTCTTTACTAGATCTTAATAACTATAGCGTAATCAATGCAGCATAGTAATTAATTTTGGAGTGAATATGCATGGGTCAGTCGAAAAATCAACAGTAAAATTATAGCATTTCTCATAATAGTCCGAACAGGTCATAGGAAGGCAGAATCAACAGCACGACGAAAGGATTCGAATAGAGGAATGTTTTTCCTAGCTCTGTTTTTTATAGCAAACCAATGATGCTCAATTTTGTTGAAATCTGGAGAATACGGCGGCAGATACAAAATTTCTGCACCAACTCCTCTAGCAAGCTCGATAATCTTACCAGACTTATGAAAAGTAGCATTGTCAAGAATGACAGTCTGTCCAGGTTCAAAGATCGGTGTCAAAAATTGCTCAAACCATCCATTAAAAACATCCATATTACAGTGGCCTTCAAAGGTTAATGGAGCAACTATCTTTCTTCTACTTAAGGCTGCAACCATACTGATTCGTTGAGTTTTCTTTCCAGATTTTAGGCCATAAAACCGCTGTCCTTTCTGGCAATACCCATATGGATAGTCCTCTGTGTTATCAATGCCAGACTCATCTATATAAACTAAGTTTTCTGGTTCTTTTGTTGCTATAATTTTTAAGAATTCAGCACGTTTTTCTTCGTTTCTTTCCTTGTATCCATATGTCTTTTTTTGCGCGTAAATCCAATTTTTCTGAGAGCTCGGTGGATCGTTTGGATACTAACGTTGCCCCAAAGTTTAGCCATTTCCGACAGAGTCTTTCCTCCGTTTTCTCTGGCAAATTTAGCAAAGGCATCCCAGTCGGTAATTTTGTGATTGTAACCTCCATTTCCAAGTTTTTTTGATTGAAAGTCTCCTGTTTCTTTTCTTCTTTGCTGCCACTCCCATAAAGTAGTTCGTCCAATTTTAAATCTTGCTGCCACTGTTTCTCTGCTTCCTCCCTCCTCTAGCGCTTCCATTGCTTTTTTCCTTAAGTCATAACTATATGCTGCTGGCACTCAACCTACTTATCATCGTCTATCCTTATCTTGTCACATCCGGACTTCTATGAAAAGAGCTATAACTTCTTAGAACCTGTACATGATCTCAAGAAAGGAATAAACTAAGAGATAATATATATAAGTTATGATATATGAGGAGTTTATACCCAAGTGATATAAGTCGGGAAAGATTTGAGATTATGTTACCAGATCTAGAGTCCTGTAGAAAAAAAACAAAACCAAGGAAACTTGATTTGTATGATGTATTTTGTGGAGTGTTATACGTTCTGAAAAGCGGTTGTCAGTGGAGAATGCTACCAAAAGAGTTTCCAAAATGGCGCAATTGTTACGACTATTTTAAGAAGTGGAGTGAAAAACCAGATGCAGATAAAGAAAGTGTTCTGGAGCTGGTGTTAAAAAAAAATAGTTGGCGTGGTCCGACAAAACAATGGTCGGAAAGAAAAAACCAGCTTCTGCATAATTGATGCACAGAGTGTAAAAAATGCAGATACTGCTGAAGAAAAAGGCTATGATGCAGGCAAAAAGATTTCAGGAATAAAACGCCATATTGCAGTAGATACGCAAGGTTTGCCCCATGCAATTTATATAACAACAGCAGAGATAACTGACCGTAGCAGTGCTGTGAGAATGGTCGAAAATGCAAAAGAAAACCTCTCGGGAGTTAAAAATGTACTGGTTGATGCAGGCTATACTGGAGAGAATTTTGCAACTCAAATAAAAACGATTATTGGTGCAACCGTTGAAGTGATAAAAAGAAATGAATTACATTCCTTTGTTGTATTGCCCAAAAGATGGGTTGTGGAGCGATCTTTTGCTTGGTTAGAAAAATGTAGAAGATTGTGGAAAAATTGTGAGCGAAAACTCAATACTAGCCTACAAATGGTCGTTCTGGCTTTCACTGCCTTACTTCTGAAAAGATTATGAACAGGCTCTAAGGTAAAGTTAGCTAGAATTGGAGAAATTGTACCTCCTTGCGGAGTACCTGCAGTTGTGGGGTACAGGGTTTTTGATTCTAGGAAGCCAGCCTTTAACCAACTGTGGAGGATTTTTTTCTCCATAGGAATATGCTTCATGAGCCATTCATGGTTAATGTTGTCAAAACACCCTTTGATATCGCCTTCTAGTATCCATTGTGGTCGATTGCGCCTTGCCAGTAATAAATGACAAGCGACAATAGCATCTGCGCAGGATCTTTTGGGTCTAAAGCCATAGGAGTGACGGTCGCTGATTGTTTCAGATACTGGCTCCAGGGCAAACAAATATAATGCTTGCATGGCTCTATCTTTTATCGTGGGTATTCCAAGAGGCCTTCTTTTGCCATTAGATTTACTGATGTAAATTCGTTTTAGCGGAGAAGGTTTATATCCTCTTTGTTTTAACTGCTTTATTCCTTGAAATTTAGCATTGCAAGTTGACCATAGTTGACGATCTACACCTGCTGTGTTTTTTCCTTGGTTTTCAGTTACTCTTTTAACAGCTAAAGTTTTGCCGCTAAAGGAGCGTGTGAGAAGATGTTGTAGAGCTTTCACCTTACCCCATCTTCCTTGTTGGACAGCCTTAACAATACGTCTTTGTAGCCTCACAATAACTTTCTGGCATTTCTTCCATGGCAACTGCTTCCATGCTTCAAAGCTTTCGGTAGATGCACTTACAGGTTTACTTGTAATCATCTGCTTTCCTACCTTAAGTGGTTAACAAAGTTTCTTGTCACGAGGGACCAAATGGAAGTCTGCTCTTTTTCACGCGAATTAATGTTACAAATTCTATCCATTTCGTTACAAAATGGCATTCGCTTTCTCCATTATCCTTTACCTGCACTTCCATCAGCATTCCTTGCGGTTTGCTTGCCATGTAGGCGAAAATACAGGCTTACCCTGTTCCTTTTGTCATACAATAGTGGGTTAGGTGGCTTCTCTATACCGGTGGAATTATTATTTGCGTACATCCAGAAATGAAAAATGTAACTCATCCACATTACCTTTTGGTCGGAGCTTATCAGCATCTTTAGCTCTTTCATCATTACGATACTTATGAAGCTTCACTTACGTTCACCATACCACTAAGCCTAGCCCTCCAACCACATGATGCTTGTAGTTTATGCTTTCTCTCACGATTGAGCATCTTCTTTATCAAGAGGAGGTTCATTGTCCGCATCGCTTGGCACCAACTAGTTGCCCGATTCGCACTGATGCGTAGACTCAGATGGCAAAACATCTGGTTCAATAAGTTTTAGAATCCTTTCAGTTTCTTTCTGAATGAATTCCTCTCCTTTTAAACAATATGACCGAAGACTTTCAGGTCGTACCATTTCAATAATTAGCTGGGTTCCAGCAGAATCAGTACAGAGAACATCAACAATGCTCTGCTTTTGAGAAGCAATATCAGGATCCTGAATGGGACTTAAGAAAGAAACATCTTTTATCTGATCAACACCAGTAAGGCCTAGCATATCATTAAGAAAGTGAGTAAGAATGTCCTTATTATTTACAGAGCCAAAAATACGCCGAAAGGCAAAGTCGTTCTTAGGGTCGAGAAACTTAGATAAAGCCATAGCCAAAGTGCTTAAAAATATTAATAATTATACACTATTATTAACAACTATTCAACCATATTTTTGAAGATAGCTATAGCTAACACGTCATAGCCGCCACGAACCGTCATACCGCGATTCATTCGCGGTATCTCAGCCGCTAACAAGTAGCAGGATGACGATTGTCGGTGAACTTTAACTATAAAAGTCTAATTTTGCTTAGTAAGCACACTAACTATGAAACAATCTATATTACCATCAAAAACAGAATTTATATTGCCCACTTCATGTCCGGTTCTTAAATCCTTCACCATTTGATATGGATGCATAACGTACGATCTGATCTGATTGCCCCAGCCTATATCGCATTTTTTACCATATTCTTCAGCCATTTTCTGTTCTTTTTTTTCCAGTTCAATTTGGTATAAACGTCCTTTAAGTAATTTTAACGCCTCATCTTTATTTCTGTGTTGAGAACGACCATTTTGGCATTGAACTACAACACCAGTTGGAATATGCGTAATGCGTACCGCACTTTCAGTCTTGTTCACATGCTGACCGCCTGCTCCAGAAGCTCGGTAGGTGTCGATCTTTAGATCCTTTTCATCCACAGCAATATCAATTGAATCTTCGATCACTGGAGTTACTCCTACACTTGCAAAACTGGTATGACGTTTACCATTTGCATCAAATGGCGATATTCTAACCAGCCTGTGAATTCCACTTTCACTTTTTGCCCACCCATAAGCTTTTTCTCCAACGATTTTTATCATTGCAGACTTTATACCAACCGACTCTCCTTCTAATTTTTCTACAACTTCAACTTTAAAGTTGTGATAAATTTCTGCCCACCTTATATACATGCGCATCAGCATTTCAGCCCAATCATTGCTCTCGGTTCCGCCAGCTCCTGAGTGGATTTCTAAAAAGCAGTTATTATTATCTGCTTCACCAGTAAATAGGGACTCTGTTTCTTTACACTTGATTAATTTCTCTAACTTTATCAGCTCATTTTTAACTTCAGAGAAAAACTCTTCATCATTTTCATCAATAGCAGATTTCATTAAATCGATAGCGTTATTGTAATCACTTTCCAACTTTAAAAACGACTCTACGTCATTCTTAATTTTAGAACGTTCTTTTAAAACTTCTTGTGCTTTTTGGTTATCTTGCCATAGGTCATCATTCAACGCTTGGGAGTCAAGCTCTTCAAGACGCAACTTTAATTTTTCTATGTCAAAGACACCTCCTGATAAGAGAAATACTTTTATTTAAGCTTTGAAAGTGTTCAAGAATTTCTGGATAAGTTTTCATTATACTTTAGATTTTAATATATTTACTATCAATAACAATAACAGTAAACAAAATAGAAATTTAACCATATGATAGTTAATTTAAATAATTTCATTATACTTTAATGTTTAAGGGAATCAAGCGCGTATATTTATTAAAAAATAAGGTAAAGTAATGAATATTGAAATAAGTTCCCATTATGGTTTAGACAAAAAGGCTATTGATGACTTAATAGAGTCACTTGATAACGAGGAGCTAGAGAATGTTCGTAATATTGTAAAAACGATAGACAGTGTTCAGTTAGCTTATTTTTTATCTACTTCGATCAGTGATCACAGGGAGAAATTAGTTAATATCCTCGATCAACACTTGTTAAGTGATGCCCTAGTGCATGTAGTGCCAGATTTACAAATAGAGATCATAGAAACATTGGGAATAGAAAATACAGCAAAGTTACTAATGCTCCTTGATGTAGAAGATATAGTAACCATAGTGAAAGATTTAGATAGAAAGTCTGTAGAAAATATACTTTACTATTTGCCCAGCAAGACTCAGAAATCAGTAGAGGAGTTGCTATCATACCCAGAAGAAAGTGCAGGAAGGTTAATACATAAAGATATGGTTATAGCTCCATATTATTGGACAATAAATCAACTGACAGAATTTGTGTGCAACTATAAAAAAATACCAGAAAAATTTCACCAGATATTCATTATCAACTCAAAATTAGAGCCTATAGGCAGTGTTAATTTAAATAAGGTAATATCTCACTCAGGAGACACAATAATAAAAGAGATAATGGATCATGACATAAAAATCATTAAAACTGGAGTAGACCAAGAGGAAGTAGCAAGAATATTTAAAGATTACTCTCTATTATCAGCTCCGGTAGTAAATAAGAATGGTAAAATTATTGGTGTGATCTTAATTGAAGATGTGATAAAAGTTGTTCAACAAGAAACAGAAGAGGACGTACTCAAAATAAGCGGTGTATCTTCTAAAGCCGATATAAATGCCCCTATACATAAAACTATAATTAAAAGGCTACCTTGGTTACTGTTTAACCTCTTAGCTGCAACAATGTGTTCCATAGTAGTTGGCTTTTTCGATGACGTAATAAAAAGTTTTATAGTGCTGCCAATAATCATGCCGATAATTGCATCAATGAGCGGAAATGCAGGATCCCAAACAGTAACGCTAACCATCCGGGCAATCGCAACAAAATATCTAACTGAGCAAAATGCAAAAAGAATACTGATGAAAGAATTTTTAATAGGTCTTATAAACGGGGTGATTTTATCTACTATTTCATTAATAGTATTAGCAATAAGGTTTCACAACTTCAAAGTGGAGATGATTTTTGTGGTCTCCATGATTATGATGTCAATTATTGCAACGTTCATCGGAACTTTCATTCCTATAATGCTTCATCGCTTAAAGTCTGACCCTGCCGTTTCTTCTTCAATCCTAACATCGGCAACAACTGATATTCTCTCAGCTTTTATATTTCTTGGTTTAGCTACGATCTTTTTATTAAACAGTTGACACTATCTATAGCTATACCGCCCACAACTGTACGAACATTGCAATTTGCAGGCAATTTGCGTGGCAGATGGTGTCATCCCAGTGCCCCTCCTATGATGTCATCCCAGTGCTTGACACTGGGATCCAGATTGGGCACTAAGTTGGTAAACACGAAAGCGCTTTACAACGTTTTTGATGGAACTGCGTGAAAGGACTGGATGCCATTGTCACGCACTGGCATGACACCCATTTGTTCCTATAGTTATAGCATTTCTTATAATAGTCCGAACAGGTCATAGGAAGGCAGAATCAACAGCACGACGAAAGGATTCGAATAGAGGAATGTTTTTCCTAGCTCTGTTTTTTATAGCAAACCAATGATGCTCAATTTTGTTGAAATCTGGAGAATACGGCGGCAGATATAAAATTTCTGCACCAACTCCTCTAGCAAGCTCGATAATCTTACCAGACTTATGAAAAGTAGCATTGTCAAGAATGACAGTCTGTCCAGGTTCCAAGATCGGTGTCAAAAATTGCTCAAACCATCCATTAAAAACATCCATATTACAGTGGCCTTCAAAGGTTAATGGAGCAACTATCTTTCTTCTACTTAAGGCTGCAACCATACTGATTCGTTGAGTTTTCTTTCCAGATTTTAGGCCATAAAACCGCTGTCCTTTCTGGCAATACCCATATGGATAGTCCTCTGTGTTATCAATGCCAGACTCATCTATATAAACTAAGTTTTCTGGTTCTTTTGTTGCTATAATTTTTAAGAATTCAGCACGTTTTTCTTCGTTTCTTTCCTTGTATCCATATGTCTTTTTTTGCGCGTAAATCCAATTTTTCTGAGAGCTCGGTGGATCGTTTGGATACTAACGTTGCCCCAAAGTTTAGCCATTTCCGACAGAGTCTTTCCTCCGTTTTCTCTGGCAAATTTAGCAAAGGCATCCCAGTCGGTAATTTTGTGATTGTAACCTCCATTTCCAAGTTTTTTTGATTGAAAGTCTCCTGTTTCTTTTCTTCTTTGCTGCCACTCCCATAAAGTAGTTCGTCCAATTTTAAATCTTGCTGCCACTGTTTCTCTGCTTCCTCCCTCCTCTAGCGCTTCCATTGCTTTTTTCCTTAAGTCATAACTATATGCTGCTGGCACTCAACCTCCTTATCATCGTCTATCCTTATCTTATCACATCCGGACTTCTATGAAAAGAGCTATATCTTTTCTCGTCTACCTTACTGCCACTCTGCTGAACGGATACCTATTTCTTTCTATTAAATAAGAATAAATTGCCTATACAAAAATAGATTGGCAATATTTCAAGTCTGCCAAGCAGCATTAAAAACGATAGAAATAATTTTACTTCATTACTGAAAGAGGAATAATTACCCGAAGGGCCTATTAAATTACTAAATCCCGGGCCAGAGTTTGTAAGCGTTGCAGAGACTGAACTGATGCTAGTTATAAAGTCTGCATTGCTTAAGTAAGACATCACTATTGATGAAACGGTAAGCGTTAACATGAAAATTGCAAAAAATATAAAGACAGAGTGAACTTCATCATTCTCCAGGGTTTTTCCATTGAATTTTACCCTATCGCCTGCGCCTGGGTTTAATAAAAGGCGAAAGTGATTTTCTATAGATCTTAGAGCCTGTTCATAATCTTTTCAGAAGTAAGGCAGTGAAAGCCAGAACGACCATTTGTAGGCTAGTATTGAGTTTTCGCTCACAATTTTTCCACAATCTTCTACATTTTTCTAACCAAGCAAAAGATCGCTCCACAACCCATCTTTTGGGCAATACAACAAAGGAATGTAATTCATTTCTTTTTATCACTTCAACGGTTGCACCAATAATCGTTTTTATTTGAGTTGCAAAATTCTCTCCAGTATAGCCTGCATCAACCAGTACATTTTTAACTCCCGAGAGGTTTTCTTTTGCATTTTCGACCATTCTCACAGCACTGCTACGGTCAGTTATCTCTGCTGTTGTTATATAAATTGCATGGGGCAAACCTTGCGTATCTACTGCAATATGGCGTTTTATTCCTGAAATCTTTTTGCCTGCATCATAGCCTTTTTCTTCAGCAGTATCTGCATTTTTTACACTCTGTGCATCAATTATGCAGAAGCTGGTTTTTTCTTTCCGACCATTGTTTTGTCGGACCACGCCAACTATTTTTTTTTAACACCAGCTCCAGAACACTTTCTTTATCTGCATCTGGTTTTTCACTCCACTTCTTAAAATAGTCGTAACAATTGCGCCATTTTGGAAACTCTTTTGGTAGCATTCTCCACTGACAACCGCTTTTCAGAACGTATAACACTCCACAAAATACATCATACAAATCAAGTTTTCTTGGTTTTGTTTTTTTTCTACAGGACTCTAGATCTGGTAACATAATCTCAAATCTTTCCCGACTTATATCACTTGGGTATAAACTCCTCATATATCCTAACTTATATATATTATCTCTTAGAGCCTGTTCATAATCTTTTCAGAAGTAAGGCAGTGAAAGCCAGAACGACCATTTGTAGGCTAGTATTAAGTTTTCGCTCACAATTTTTCCACAATCTTCTACATTTTTCTAACCAAGCAAAAGATCGCTCCACAACCCATCTTTTGGGCAATACAACAAAGGAATGTAATTCATTTCTTTTTATCACTTCAACGGTTGCACCAATAATCGTTTTTATTTGAGTTGCAAAATTCTCTCCAGTATAGCCTGCATCAACCAGTACATTTTTAACTCCCGAGAGGTTTTCTTTTGCATTTTCGACCATTCTCACAGCACTGCTACGGTCAGTTATCTCTGCTGTTGTTATATAAATTGCATGGGGCAAACCTTGCGTATCTACTGCAATATGGCGTTTTATTCCTGAAATCTTTTTGCCTGCATCATAGCCTTTTTCTTCAGCAGTATCTGCATTTTTTACACTCTGTGCATCAATTATGCAGAAGCTGGTTTTTTCTTTCCGACCATTGTTTTGTCGGACCACGCCAACTATTTTTTTTTAACACCAGCTCCAGAACACTTTCTTTATCTGCATCTGGTTTTTCACTCCACTTCTTAAAATAGTCGTAACAATTGCGCCATTTTGGAAACTCTTTTGGTAGCATTCTCCACTGACAACCGCTTTTCAGAACGTATAACACTCCACAAAATACATCATACAAATCAAGTTTCCTTGGTTTTGTTTTTTTTCTACAGGACTCTAGATCTGGTAACATAATCTCAAATCTTTCCCGACTTATATCACTTGGGTATAAACTCCTCATATATCCTAACTTATATATATTATCTCTTAGTTTATTCCTTTCTTGAGATCATGTACAGGTTCTAAGGTAAAGTTAGCTAGAATTGGAGAAATTGTACCTCCTTGCGGAGTACCTGCAGTTGTGGGGTACAGGGTTTTTGATTCTAGGAAGCCAGCCTTTAACCAACTGTGGAGGATTTTTTTCTCCATAGGAATATGCTTCATGAGCCATTCATGGTTAATGTTGTCAAAACACCCTTTGATATCGCCTTCTAGTATCCATTGTGGTCGATTGCGCCTTGCCAGTAATAAATGACAAGCGACAATAGCATCTGCGCAGGATCTTTTGGGTCTAAAGCCATAGGAGTGACGGTTGCTGATTGTTTCAGATACTGGCTCCAGGGCAAACAAATATAATGCTTGCATGGCTCTATCTTTTATCGTGGGTATTCCAAGAGGCCTTCTTTTGCCATTAGATTTACTGATGTAAATTCGTTTTAGCGGAGAAGGTTTATATCCTCTTTGTTTTAACTGCTTTATTCCTTGAAATTTAGCATTGCAAGTTGACCATAGTTGACGATCTACACCTGCTGTGTTTTTTCCTTGGTTTTCAGTTACTCTTTTAACAGCTAAAGTTTTGCCGCTAAAGGAGCGTGTGAGAAGATGTTGTAGAGCTTTCACCTTACCCCATCTTCCTTGTTGGACAGCCTTAACAATACGTCTTTGTAGCCTCACAATAACTTTCTGGCATTTCTTCCATGGCAACTGCTTCCATGCTTCAAAGCTTTCGGTAGATGCACTTACAGGTTTACTTGTAATCATCTGCTTTCCTACCTTAAGTGGTTAACAAAGTTTCTTGTCACGAGGGACCAAATGGAAGTCTGCTCGTTTTCACGCGAATTAATGTTACAAATTCTATCCATTTCGTTACAAAATGGCATTCGCTTTCTCCATTATCCTTTACCTGCACTTCCATCAGCATTCCTTGCGGTTTGCTTGCCATGTAGGCGAAAATACAGGCTTACCCTGTTCCTTTTGTCATACAATAGTGGGTTAGGTGGCTTCTCTATACCGGTGGAATTATTATTTGCGTACATCCAGAAATGAAAAATGTAACTCATCCACATTACCTTTTGGTCGGAGCTTATCAGCATCTTTAGCTCTTTCATCATTACGATACTTATTAAGCTTCACTTACGTTCACCATACCACTAAGCCTAGCCCTCCAACCACATGATGCTTGTAGTTTATGCTTTCTCTCACGATTGAGCATCTTCTTTATCAAGAGGAGGTTCATTGTCCGCATCGCTTGGCACCAACTAGTTGCCCGATTCGCACTGATGCGTAGACTCAGATGGCAAAACATCTGGTTCAATAAGTTTTAGAATCCTTTCAGTTTCTTTCTGAATGAATTCCTCTCCTTTTAAACAATATGACCGAAGACTTTCAGGTCGTACCATTTCAATAATTAGCTGGGTTCCAGCAGAATCAGTACAGAGAACATCAACAATGCTCTGCTTTTGAGAAGCAATATCAGGATCCTGAATGGGACTTAAGAAAGAAACATCTCTTATCTGATCAACACCAGTAAGGCCTAGCATATCATTAAGAAAGTGAATAAGAATGTCCTTATTATTTACAGAGCCAAAAATACGCCGAAAGGCAAAGTCGTTCTTAGGGTCGAGAAACTTAGATAAAGCCATAGCCAAAGTGCTTAAAAATATTAATAATTATACACTATTATTAACAACTATTCAACCATATTTTTGAAGATAGCTATAGCTAACACGTCATAGCCGCCACGAACCGTCATACCGCGATTCATTCGCGGTATCTCAGCCGCTAACAAGTAGCAGGATGACGATTGTCGGTGAACTTTAGCTATAAAAGTCTAATTTTGCTTAGTAAGCACACTAACTATGAAACAATCTATATTACCATCAAAAACAGAATTTATATTGCCCACTTCATGTCCGGTTCTTAAATCCTTCACCATTTGATATGGATGCATAACGTACGATCTGATCTGATTGCCCCAGCCTATATCGCATTTTTTACCATATTCTTCAGCCATTTTCTGTTCTTTTTTTTCCAGTTCAATTTGGTATAAACGTCCTTTAAGTAATTTTAACGCCTCATCTTTATTTCTGTGTTGAGAACGACCATTTTGGCATTGAACTACAACACCAGTTGGAATATGCGTAATGCGTACCGCACTTTCAGTCTTGTTCACATGCTGACCGCCTGCTCCAGAAGCTCGGTAGGTGTCGATCTTTAGATCCTTTTCATCCACAGCAATATCAATTGAATCTTCGATCACTGGAGTTACTCCTACACTTGCAAAACTGGTATGACGTTTACCATTTGCATCAAATGGCGATATTCTAACCAGCCTGTGAATTCCACTTTCACTTTTTGCCCACCCATAAGCTTTTTCTCCAACGATTTTTATCATTGCAGACTTTATACCAACCGACTCTCCTTCTAATTTTTCTACAACTTCAACTTTAAAGTTGTGATAAATTTCTGCCCACCTTATATACATGCGCATCAGCATTTCAGCCCAATCATTGCTCTCGGTTCCGCCAGCTCCTGAGTGGATTTCTAAAAAGCAGTTATTATTATCTGCTTCACCAGTAAATAGGGACTATGTTTCTTTACACTTGATTAATTTCTCTAACTTTATCAGCTCATTTTTAACTTCAGAGAAAAACTCTTCATCATTTTCATCAATAGCAGATTTCATTAAATCGATAGCGTTATTGTAATCACTTTCCAACTTTAAAAACGACTCTACGTCATTCTTAATTTTAGAACGTTCTTTTAAAACTTCTTGTGCTTTTTGGTTATCTTGCCATAGGTCATCATTCAACGCTTGGGAGTCAAGCTCTTCAAGACGCAACTTTAATTTTTCTATGTCAAAGACACCTCCTGATAAGAGAAATACTTTTATTTAAGCTTTGAAAGTGTTCAAGAATTTCTGGATAAGTTTTCATTATACTTTAGATTTTAATATATTTACTATCAATAACAATAACAGTAAACAAAATAGAAATTTAACCATATGATAGTTAATTTAAATAATTTCATTATACTTTAATGTTTAAGGGAATCAAGCGCGTATATTTATTAAAAAATAAGGTAAAGTAATGAATATTGAAATAAGTTCCCATTATGGTTTAGACAAAAAGGCTATTGATGACTTAATAGAGTCACTTGATAACGAGGAGCTAGAGAATGTTCGTAATATTGTAAAAACGATAGACAGTGTTCAGTTAGCTTATTTTTTATCTACTTCGATCAGTGATCACAGGGAGAAATTAGTTAATATCCTCGATCAACACTTGTTAAGTGATGCCCTAGTGCATGTAGTGCCAGATTTACAAATAGAGATCATAGAAACATTGGGAATAGAAAATACAGCAAAGTTACTAATGCTCCTTGATGTAGAAGATATAGTAACCATAGTGAAAGATTTAGATAGAAAGTCTGTAGAAAATATACTTTACTATTTGCCCAGCAAGACTCAGAAATCAGTAGAGGAGTTGCTATCATACCCAGAAGAAAGTGCAGGAAGGTTAATACATAAAGATATGGTTATAGCTCCATATTATTGGACAATAAATCAACTGACAGAATTTGTGTGCAACTATAAAAAAATACCAGAAAAATTTCACCAGATATTCATTATCAACTCAAAATTAGAGCCTATAGGCAGTGTTAATTTAAATAAGGTAATATCTCACTCAGGAGACACAATAATAAAAGAGATAATGGATCATGACATAAAAATCATTAAAACTGGAGTAGACCAAGAGGAAGTAGCAAGAATATTTAAAGATTACTCTCTATTATCAGCTCCGGTAGTAAATAAGAATGGTAAAATTATTGGTGTGATCTTAATTGAAGATGTGATAAAAGTTGTTCAACAAGAAACAGAAGAGGACGTACTCAAAATAAGCGGTGTATCTTCTAAAGCCGATATAAATGCCCCTATACATAAAACTATAATTAAAAGGCTACCTTGGTTACTGTTTAACCTCTTAGCTGCAACAATGTGTTCCATAGTAGTTGGCTTTTTCGATGACGTAATAAAAAGTTTTATAGTGCTGCCAATAATCATGCCGATAATTGCATCAATGAGCGGAAATGCAGGATCCCAAACAGTAACGCTAACCATCCGGGCAATCGCAACAAAATATCTAACTGAGCAAAATGCAAAAAGAATACTGATGAAAGAATTTTTAATAGGTCTTATAAACGGGGTGATTTTATCTACTATTTCATTAATAGTATTAGCAATAAGGTTTCACAACTTCAAAGTGGAGATGATTTTTGTGGTCTCCATGATTATGATGTCAATTATTGCAACGTTCATCGGAACTTTCATTCCTATAATGCTTCATCGCTTAAAGTCTGACCCTGCCGTTTCTTCTTCAATCCTAACATCGGCAACAACTGATATTCTCTCAGCTTTTATATTTCTTGGTTTAGCTACGATCTTTTTATTAAACAGTTGACACTATCTATAGCTATACCGCCCACAACTGTACGAACATTGCAATTTGCAGGCAATTTGCGTGGCAGATGGTGTCATCCCAGTGCCCCTCCTATGATGTCATCCCAGTGCTTGACACTGGGATCCAGATTGGGCACTAAGTTGGTAAACACGAAAGCGCTTTACAACGTTTTTGATGGAACTGCGTGAAAGGACTGGATGCCAGTGTCACGCACTGGCATGACACCCATTTGTTCCTATAGTTATCTTTTCTCGTCTACCTTACTGCCACTCTGCTGAACGGATACCTATTTCTTTCTATTAAATAAGAATAAATTGCCTATACAAAAATAGATTGGCAATATTTCAAGTCTGCCAAGCAGCATTAAAAACGATAGAAATAATTTTACTTCATTACTGAAAGAGGAATAATTACCCGAAGGGCCTATTAAATTACTAAATCCCGGGCCAGAGTTTGTAAGAGCCTGTTCATAATCTTTTCAGAAGTAAGGCAGTGAAAGCCAGAACGACCATTTGTAGGCTAGTATTGAGTTTTCGCTCACAATTTTTCCACAATCTTCTACATTTTTCTAACCAAGCAAAAGATCGCTCCACAACCCATCTTTTGGGCAATACAACAAAGGAATGTAATTCATTTCTTTTTATCACTTCAACGGTTGCACCAATAATCGTTTTTATTTGAGTTGCAAAATTCTCTCCAGTATAGCCTGCATCAACCAGTACATTTTTAACTCCCGAGAGGTTTTCTTTTGCATTTTCGACCATTCTCACAGCACTGCTACGGTCAGTTATCTCTGCTGTTGTTATATAAATTGCATGGGGCAAACCTTGCGTATCTACTGCAATATGGCGTTTTATTCCTGAAATCTTTTTGCCTGCATCATAGCCTTTTTCTTCAGCAGTATCTGCATTTTTTACACTCTGTGCATCAATTATGCAGAAGCTGGTTTTTTCTTTCCGACCATTGTTTTGTCGGACCACGCCAACTATTTTTTTTTAACACCAGCTCCAGAACACTTTCTTTATCTGCATCTGGTTTTTCACTCCACTTCTTAAAATAGTCGTAACAATTGCGCCATTTTGGAAACTCTTTTGGTAGCATTCTCCACTGACAACCGCTTTTCAGAACGTATAACACTCCACAAAATACATCATACAAATCAAGTTTCCTTGGTTTTGTTTTTTTTCTACAGGACTCTAGATCTGGTAACATAATCTCAAATCTTTCCCGACTTATATCACTTGGGTATAAACTCCTCATATATCCTAACTTATATATATTATCTCTTAGTTTATTCCTTTCTTGAGATCATGTACAGGTTCTTAGGTGATTATATTCGTACCACCTTAATTACTGCATCCAGAATGGAAGATTATAGTAGTATTATCTCGCTTGCTGAAGTAGCCCAAAGAGTAGTGACTGTTAATAGAATGCTATATGACTACTACTTTACTATGTACGGTATAAGTCGTGGAAAGAAATCTCTTGAGTGTTTTAATTTCACTAATTTTCTTTTATCCATCTCGTATAGTAATACCTATGAGGCTATGACGGTTTTGTATTCTTGCATGTTTATATACAAGACTGTCGTTGATAGCATGAAAAATAGATTCAAGAAAAATAATAGATATAGGGATTGGTTTGATTTTTGTTACAGTGATTCAGTAAAGTCTGGATGCATTATTTTGGAAAATATTGTTGATGAATATTGCAGCAGAGCAAGAGAAAATGAAAAGAGCAGAATGCTTGAGTTGTTTAGAATAACTGCACAATTTGTGTTGGATTTTTTGAACGGTGCATATAATTTTTCAAGATTAAATCAAGATTTTAAGGAATATTGACAATTTTAAGCTAATTTGTATCCTTAATAAGTATTTTTTAAAATGCTATGAAAAGTAAAGAACATGATTTTCATTTAGTGGATCCAAGCCCTTGGCCAATTGCTATATCAGCAGCAATTCTTATTCTTGCACTGGGATTAGTTGGCGCGCTTCATAAACAAATTTTCGGAATGTTTTGTTTAGTTTTGGGAATCTCCGCAGTATCAGGGGTGCTGTTTTATTGGTGGAGAGATGTAATAAGGGAGGCCATTTATGACAAATGTCACACTGCCATTGTAAAACATGGACTCAAATTTGCAATGTACTTATTTATTCTCTCGGAGGTCATATTTTTTATAGTGTTCTTTTGTTCATTCTTTAAAGCCTGGCTTGATCCAGTTTTTTTATTTGAGGCGTTTTCTCCTGCAAAAAAAGTTGAATGGCCCCCTGAGGGAATTTTGCCACCTGATCCGTGGTCACTACCATTCATGAATACGTTAATATTATTGCTTTCTGGTACAACAATTACTTGGGCAAATCACTCTTTACTTAAAAATGATAAGAAGAGCATGATTAAAATGCTGTCCATAACTATATTGCTTGGGGTTTTTTTTATAATAGTGCAAGCAATAGAGTATCATGAAGCGAGTTTTTCTCTACAAGAAACAGGAGAAAAGCTTATTTATACATCCAATTTTTATATGATTACCGGTTTTCACTGCGCACACGTTATAATAGGAATAATATTTTTATCAGTGTGTTTATTTAGAGCACGGAAAGGCCAATTTACACTTCAGGACCATTTGTGCTTTGAGTTTGCCTCCTGGTATTGGCACTTTGTAGATGTAGTCTGGATATTTTTATTTTTGTTTGTCTATTGGTTAAGCGTTTATTAAGTGGTTAAAATAATAGGTCTAGATCCAGGAATAAGCAAGACTGGGTGGGCCATTATCAGCCTGAACGAAAAAAATAATATTGAATTTTTGGGCGGCGGTACCATATCAACTGATGGTAAATTGGGTACAGGTGAACGCCTACATATAATTTTTGAACAATTAAAGAAAGTAATTTCCCTATACTCTCCGAATGAAGCTGCGGTGGAGAAAATTTTTGTTAATAAAAATCCTCAATCTTCACTAACTTTAGGATATGCAAGAGGGGTTGTAATTTTAGCGTTAAAAATAACAAAGCTAACTATGAATGAATATGATGCAAACTATGTAAAAAAAAGCATTACCGGAAATGGCCATGCTGATAAGGATCAGATTATATTTATGGTGAAGCAAATAGTTAAAAATTTGAGTATAAAATGCCACCATGCTGCTGACGCTCTTGCTGTAGCAATTTGTCATGCTTATACGAAAGGTTCTTGTTTTGTTGAGTAACTTTTATATGAGATTCAGTTTGAAGATTTTCAGATCTGAAAAAACTATTTGATTGTATTTATAGCATTTCTCATAATAGTCCGAACAGGTCATAGGAAGGCAGAATCAACAGCACGACGAAAGGATTCGAATAGAGGAATGTTTTTCCTAGCTCTGTTTTTTATAGCAAACCAATGATGCTCAATTTTGTTGAAATCTGGAGAATACGGCGGCAGATACAAAATTTCTGCACCAACTCCTCTAGCAAGCTCGATAATCTTACCAGACTTATGAAAAGTAGCATTGTCAAGAATGACAGTCTGTCCAGGTTCCAAGATCGGTGTCAAAAATTGCTCAAACCATCCATTAAAAACATCCATATTACAGTGGCCTTCAAAGGTTAATGGAGCAACTATCTTTCTTCTACTTAAGGCTGCAACCATACTGATTCGTTGAGTTTTCTTTCCAGATTTTAGGCCATAAAACCGCTGTCCTTTCTGGCAATACCCATATGGATAGTCCTCTGTGTTATCAATGCCAGACTCATCTATATAAACTAAGTTTTCTGGTTCTTTTGTTGCTATAATTTTTAAGAATTCAGCACGTTTTTCTTCGTTTCTTTCCTTGTATCCATATGTCTTTTTTTGCGCGTAAATCCAATTTTTCTGAGAGCTCGGTGGATCGTTTGGATACTAACGTTGCCCCAAAGTTTAGCCATTTCCGACAGAGTCTTTCCTCCGTTTTCTCTGGCAAATTTAGCAAAGGCATCCCAGTCGGTGATTTTGTGATTGTAACCTCCATTTCCAAGTTTTTTTGATTGAAAGTCTCCTGTTTCTTTTCTTCTTTGCTGCCACTCCCATAAAGTAGTTCGTCCAATTTTAAATCTTGCTGCCACTGTTTCTCTGCTTCCTACCTCCTCTAGCGCTTCCATTGCTTTTTTCCTTAAGTCATAACTATATGCTGCTGGCACTCAACCTCCTTATCATCGTCTATCCTTATCTTATCACATCCGGACTTCTATGAAAAGAGCTATATCTTATCTAACGTTCGTTGCAAAATAATACATGCGGAGATTTTATCATCTATTTTTTTCGATTTTGTGATTGATATTCCAGTAATTTTTAGTGTATGAGTTGCGATAGATGTTGAGAAGCTTTCGTCTTGTAAGTATATATTTACTTCATATTTTTTTATCATTTTATTTGCGAATTGGATTATGGTTTTACACCATTTAGTTTCTTGCTCGTCCATTTTTAATGGTAGTCCTATTACCATTGATCCAGATTCATTTTCTTTGAATATTCTATGCAGATAACCTAAATCTTTGCTCATATTTTTTCTGTGATATATGCTATGAGCTGTGGCTATGAGCTGTGTTTTATCGCTAAATGCTATGCCTATTTGCTTTTCTCCCATGTCAAGGCACATTATGCGCTTATCTTTTGGAATAGACTTTAGAAACTCATCTGGATTTCTATGTAGCATCTATTAGACTTCCTTTAAAGTGACCTTACCCAAAAAAAGTAGAGAGAAAGTTAAGAAAATTTTTTACAAAAAGAATAATGAATCAAATTGCTCAGGAATGCAATAGACTTCTTGCATAACCAAAACTAAGTAGAAAAAAGGTATCATCCAAGCAGCTGACACTGGTTCCTTTATGACGGCAGTGCCCCTATGATGTCATCCGAGTAGCTGACACTGGGATGACACCCTACTTAGCCGTCATACCGCGATTCATTCGCGGTATCTCTAGATCCCGCTAACAAGCAGCGGGATGACGGTTGTCAGGCCAGCCTGTCATCCGAGTAGCTTGACTACTTGGATCCAGGAAAAAGAATGGTGTCATCCCAGTGCCTTCTCCTGTCATCCCAGTGCCCAGACACTGGTATCCAGAAGACTTAATTTCAACCAAGTGGCTGCATAATAAAGGCTGGATTCCAGTGTCAAGCACTGGAATGACACCTCTCTTGGGCTCTTTTAGTATAAATATTTAAGAAATTTACCAAATAAAAAAAAGGCAAAAGAAGCCCTAGTCATTGTCTATTTTCAGTATTGGCGTTTTTTAAGTCTTAAACGCTGCAATTTAGCTGCTTTTAAATGCGACTAACCTTAGCTATAAATGTTTAAGAAATTTACCAGGCAGAAAAAAAAGGCACAGAAAACCCGCAGTAGCTAGTTATTCACTCTCTATTTTAAAATTTGACGTTGGGTGATGTCTTGAACGCTTTATAAGCGCGTTTCAGCTTATATAGGTAAAAACCTAGAAATTTGATAAAGACATAAGGTACACATAGTGCAAAAAATTAAGCACAGTACGCCAAATACAAGTTTTCTTGTCGTTTTAATCTGCACAGATTGGGAAGTTAAATAATATAGCTTCAGTTTCATAATAAGGGGGCTGGCGAAGGGTGTCAAGTAAGTTTTGCATTTAATCTGTTTCTATGGGTAGAACAATCTGCATACCACTTAGCTAACATGAGTTTTGTTTTGACTTTTTGTGTTAATTTTGCAAAATATTAAGATTATCATTTAAATAAAATACATGACGAAAGAGGATTGGGAAGCGGTAATTGGGCTTGAGGTGCACGCTCAAGTTTCTTCTAATACGAAGCTATTTTCTAGCTCATCAACGGAGTTTGGTGCTGAGCATAACACTCAAGTTTCTCTAGTTGATGCGGCAATGCCAGGTACGCTGCCAATACTAAATTATTACTGCATAGAGCAAGCAATACGCACTGGTCTTGCACTTTCTGCAGAAATTAATAAGTGTTCTTACTTTGATCGGAAAAATTATTTTTATCCTGATTTACCGCAAGGTTACCAGATAACCCAGTTTTTTGAGCCAATAGTTAAAAATGGTAGAGTATTTATCAACGATAATGAAAAAGAAATAAGAATCGCGAGAATTCATTTAGAGCAAGATGCAGGAAAGAGCATTCATGAGGAAAGCAAAACTTATGTGGATTTAAATCGTGCAGGGGTTGCTTTAATGGAAATTGTTTCAGAACCAGATCTCCGTTCATCTGCGGAAGCTGCAGAATGCATGAAAAAATTGAGGCAGATTTTGCGTTACATTGGTTCGTGTGATGGTGATATGGAAAAGGGATCACTTCGTTGTGATGCAAATGTTTCTGTCCGCCCAAAAGGCAGTAGCACATTTGGCACTCGTTGTGAGATAAAAAATCTGAACTCGATACGTTATATTGTGCAAGCTATAGACTATGAAATACAAAGACAAATTAAAATTTTAGAAAGTGGGGAAGAAATAAGTCAAGATACCTTATTGTTTGATGTTGCTTCGGGAAAAACAAAAGTGATGCGAAACAAAGAGGATGCAAGCGACTATAGATACTTCCCTGAACCTGACTTGTTGCCAATTGAGGTAAGCCAGGATAAAATCGATTCTATTAAATCATCTTTGCCCGAGTTACCAGATCAAAAAAAGCTGCGATACATTGAAGAATTGGGTATCAACGAATACGATGCAAACGTCATTACTTCCGATAAGGCAATCGCTGATTACTTTGAGGAATTGATAAAAAAACATGATTCAAAGCTCGCGGTTACCTGGTTAACCGTAGAGCTTTTTGGTCGTTTAAATAAAGCAGGTATTGATATTGTGAGCTCTCCAATCAAAGCGGATGCTTTGTCCGAACTCTTAGATTTTATCGTTGATGGAACGATCTCTGCTAAACTTGGCAAACAAGTATTCGATAGTATGTTTGAAACTGGCAAACCTGCATCTTTAATTATAGAAGAGCAGGACCTAAAACAGATCACAGATAAAGGTCAAATAGCAGAAGTTATCGACAAAATCATCAATAACAACCAAGATAAAGTTCAAGAATACAAAAGTGGTAAAACAAAGTTATACGGATTCTTTGTCGGCGAAGTCATGAAATCCACTAAGGGAAAAGCCAGCCCCGATGTCGTGAACTTGGTTTTGAGTGAGAGATTAAGTAATTAGTCACATTTTTTTATTTACATAACAGCATATCTCGTAGATATTCCAAGGTCTTTGTTACGATATCTGTATATCATGATATATAACTTTTTTACCATTTGTTGGTACTATTTTTAAAATTATGTGAGGTTGAGGATGCCTGTAAGATTATCCTGCTCGGCGGTTAAGCGCACCTTTCATGGTATTATGTATCAAGCGAGATGGCTAATGCTGTTTCCTAAACATGCAGTAGATAGAGAGTATTCTTTCCGCCTATTCACAGAGAAAAAATCAGCTAAGAACCTGTACATGATCTCAAGAAAGGAATAAACTAAGAGATAATATATATAAGTTAGGATATATGAGGAGTTTATACCCAAGTGATATAAGTCGGGAAAGATTTGAGATTATGTTACCAGATCTAGAGTCCTGTAGGAAAAAAACAAAACCAAGAAAACTTGATTTGTATGATGTATTTTGTGGAGTGTTATACGTTCTGAAAAGCGGTTGTCAGTGGAGAATGCTACCAAAAGAGTTTCCAAAATGGCGCAATTGTTACGACTATTTTAAGAAGTGGAGTGAAAAACCAGATGCAGATAAAGAAAGTGTTCTGGAGCTGGTGTTAAAAAAAAATAGTTGGCGTGGTCCGACAAAACAATGGTCGGAAAGAAAAAACCAGCTTCTGCATAATTGATGCATAGAGTGTAAAAAATGCAGATACTGCTGAAGAAAAAGGCTATGATGCAGGCAAAAAGATTTCAGGAATAAAACGCCATATTGCAGTAGATACGCAAGGTTTGCCCCATGCAATTTATATAACAACAGCAGAGATATAGCTCTTTTCATAGAAGTCCGGATGTGATAAGATAAGGATAGACGATGATAAGGAGGTTGAGTGCCAGCAGCATATAGTTATGACTTAAGGAAAAAAGCAATGGAAGCGCTAGAGGAGGGAGGAAGCAGAGAAACAGTGGCAGCAAGATTTAAAATTGGACGAACTACTTTATGGGAGTGGCAGCAAAGAAGAAAAGAAACAGGAGACTTTCAATCAAAAAAACTTGGAAATGGAGGTTACAATCACAAAATCACCGACTGGGATGCCTTTGCTAAATTTGCCAGAGAAAACGGAGGAAAGACTCTGTCGGAAATGGCTAAACTTTGGGGCAACGTTAGTATCCAAACGATCCACCGAGCTCTCAGAAAAATTGGATTTACGCGCAAAAAAAGACATATGGATACAAGGAAAGAAACGAAGAAAAACGTGCTGAATTCTTAAAAATTATAGCAACAAAAGAACCAGAAAACTTAGTTTATATAGATGAGTCTGGCATTGATAACACAGAGGACTATCCATATGGGTATTGCCAGAAAGGACAGCGGTTTTATGGCCTAAAATCTGGAAAGAAAACTCAACGAATCAGTATGGTTGCAGCCTTAAGTAGAAGAAAGATAGTTGCTCCATTAACCTTTGAAGGCCACTGTAATATGGATGTTTTTAATGGATGGTTTGAGCAATTTTTGACACCGATCTTGGAACCTGGACAGACTGTCATTCTTGACAATGCTACTTTTCATAAGTCTGGTAAGATTATCGAGCTTGCTAGAGGAGTTGGTGCAGAAATTTTGTATCTGCCGCCGTATTCTCCAGATTTCAACAAAATTGAGCATCATTGGTTTGCTATAAAAAACAGAGCTAGGAAAAACATTCCTCTATTCGAATCCTTTCGTCGTGCTGTTGATTCTGCCTTCCTATGACCTGTTCGGACTATTATGAGAAATGCTATAACTGACCGTAGCAGTGCTGTGAGAATGGTCGAAAATGCAAAAGAAAACCTCTCGGGAGTTAAAAATGTACTGGTTGATGCAGGCTATACTGGAGAGAATTTTGCAACTCAAATAAAAACGATTATTGGTGCAACCGTTGAAGTGATAAAAAGAAATGAATTACATTCCTTTGTTGTATTGCCCAAAAGATGGGTTGTGGAGCGATCTTTTGCTTGGTTAGAAAAGTGTAGAAGATTGTGGAAAAACTGTGAGCGAAAACTCAATACTAGCCTACAAATGGTCGTTCTGGCTTTCACTGCCTTACTTCTGAAAAGATTATGAACAGGCTCTAAGAACCTGTACATGATCTCAAGAAAGGAATAAACTAAGAGATAATATATATAAGTTAGGATATATGAGGAGTTTATACCCAAGTGATATAAGTCGGGAAAGATTTGAGATTATGTTACCAGATCTAGAGTCCTGTAGAAAAAAAACAAAACCAAGGAAACTTGATTTGTATGATGTATTTTGTGGAGTGTTATACGTTCTGAAAAGCGGTTGTCAGTGGAGAATGCTACCAAAAGAGTTTCCAAAATGGCGCAATTGTTACGACTATTTTAAGAAGTGGAGTGAAAAACCAGATGCAGATAAAGAAAGTGTTCTGGAGCTGGTGTTAAAAAAAAATAGTTGGCGTGGTCCGACAAAACAATGGTCGGAAAGAAAAAACCAGCTTCTGCATAATTGATGCACAGAGTGTAAAAAATGCAGATACTGCTGAAGAAAAAGGCTATGATGCAGGCAAAAAGATTTCAGGAATAAAACGCCATATTGCAGTAGATACGCAAGGTTTGCCCCATGCAATTTATATAACAACAGCAGAGATAACTGACCGTAGCAGTGCTGTGAGAATGGTCGAAAATGCAAAAGAAAACCTCTCGGGAGTTAAAAATGTACTGGTTGATGCAGGCTATACTGGAGAGAATTTTGCAACTCAAATAAAAACGATTATTGGTGCAACCGTTGAAGTGATAAAAAGAAATGAATTACATTCCTTTGTTGTATTGCCCAAAAGATGGGTTGTGGAGCGATCTTTTGCTTGGTTAGAAAAATGTAGAAGATTGTGGAAAAATTGTGAGCGAAAACTCAATACTAGCCTACAAATGGTCGTTCTGGCTTTCACTGCCTTACTTCTGAAAAGATTATGAACAGGCTCTAAGAGAACAAAGTGAAAAGTCTATTGTACAAATTTTAGATTCATCCGCTGAGGAGGTGTTAAGGAGTTTCTGTGATAGCCCTGTACAGTCTCCAGAGCATGAAGAAGTCAGTGCATCCTCTGCTTCACATGAAGAGCATGCTACAGAAGGTCCGGAAACTAGTGTTAATCCAGATCTTTTGTCAACCTAATCAACCCCATATATATGTTTTTTTTGTACCCATGCTTTGCGTTTTGGGGTGGAAAGAAAGCACCATTCTTCGTTGCACTTTTCTATTTTCATTACAACAAACTTGTCTATTTTCATAGTAATCTTGCTGTCTACACTCTGTTTTTGATATCCATAAGTATCTTCTTTTACAATCGCGTAGCGCTTATCACTAAGAAGATTGCCTTTTATCCATCCGCAGTCTTCATGTGCATCACAGACCTTTTTCCAACTCTCAAACTCTTCTATCACTTTCAGGGGCAGATTTTTGCAAGTGTATATCCATTTTACAGGATAGTGAAACCCTGGCCCCGTTCTCATGTTGATCTTATTTGATTTAGTTGAAACAAAGTTGCTAGCAAACAAGCTAGGGCTAAATAATAAAAACAATAGGATAATAGTACTGAACCAAGATCCCAGTGTTACGCGCTGGGATAACGTGAGGGATAGTGTAACAGACTTATTCATCATAATTCACGATTAGGTTGACATAAGATAAAGAGTAAATTAAAAATTGAATAGATCTTTAAATGCAAAATCAATGCCTATAGAAATATTAATGCCTGCTCTTTCACCGACAATGAGCAAAACTGGAGGAAAAATTGTAAAGTGGCATAAAAAAGAACAAGACAAAGTTGAAGTAGGCGACGTAATTGCTGAGATAGAGACTGATAAAGCCATAATGGAGTTTGAATCTGTAGATGAAGGAGTTGTAGCAAAAATTTTAGTAACAGAAGGAACAAGTGGCGTGCCTGTAAATCAACCAATAGCTTTAATGCTGGAAGAAGGAGAAGGTGAAAGTGCACTCGATAACTATGTTTCAGCTTCTGCCACCAATATTGAAGCTAAGAAAGAAGTTGAAACCAATTCCTCAGTGCCATCCAACTCTTCAATGTTACCCAACTCTTCAATATCATCCAATTCTTCAATATCATCCAACCCTCCAATGTCATCCAACTCTTCAATGTCATCCCAGTGCTTGACACTGGGATCTAGAAAAGAGGAAGGAACAGAAGGTAGAATAAAAATAAGCCCATTAGCTAAGAAAATAGCTCAAAATGAAGGGGTTAATGTGCAGCAATTAAAAGGTACAGGACCATATGGTCGCATAATTAAGGCTGATGTGTTGGAGTTTTTAGGCAGTGGTATACGTACTGAAAGTCCTGAGAAAGATACCATAGTTGAAGTAAGCAACATGCGCCAAGTGATAGCACAGCGCCTGACTGAATCAAAACAGAATGTTCCACATTTTTATTTAACTGTAGACTGCCAGGTTGATAAGTTAATATCGTTAAAAGACGAGATTAACTCAGCAGATGAAAACAATAAAGTAACAATTAATGACTTAGTAATAAAAGCTGTGGCCTTCAGTATGAAAAAATTTCCTGATATAAATTCTTCGTGGATAGATAATAAAATACTTAAATACTCGAATGTAGATATTTCAATTGCTGTGGCACTTGAAGATGGGCTAATTACTCCTATAGTAAAAAGTGCTGATAAAAAGGGTATTTTATCTATATCAAAAGAAGTGAAAGATTTAGTAAGCAGAGCAAGATCTGGAAAATTGAAACCTGAAGAGTTTCAAGGAGGAGGGTTTACTATCTCCAACTTAGGCATGTTTGGTATAAAAGCCTTCAGTGCTATAATCAATCCACCACAATCTTGTATAATGGCAGTTGGTGCATCCAAAAAGCAACCGGTTATTGTAAATGACAAAATAGAAATAGCAGAAATAATGACAGTAACGCTCTCTGTTGACCATAGAGCAGTTGATGGGGCACTCGGAGCAAAGTTTTTAAATGCCTTTAAGCATTATATAGAGAATCCTCTGGTGATGTTTATTGAAACTGCGGTAACTTATTAGCATCGTTATTACAAAATTAATACCTCTAAGTTTATAATTCTACTAGTTAATAGGCTTAGAGGTAAAAAAATGAATACTACAGTAGAAAAAAATAATCCAAAAATTTTTCCTAAAAATGAAGGAAAGATTAATTCAAAAGGTATGGTTGCTCCACCTGTTCCTCCGAAATCTTCCCAAGCTAAATTTGCTGGAATAAAAGCAATTTTTGAGCGAAATGCACCTCATTCTCAAGCAAATGATAGTAATAAAACAGTGAGTAACAATCTTGGAAGAACATTTGGCCCAACAATGCAAAAACTCATGGAAGACAACATTCATAGCACTCCTAACAAACAACGCCGTGATTCAGGGGATAGTGGCATATCTTCATGCAGTGATGTTAGTAGCAGTACTCTTGATAAAAAAGCTAAAGCTTATAATCCACTTGATTGGAATCCAATCTATCAAGGTAAAAAGCTCTTCAGCTTAGGCAATATGTCGAGTAATTCGTCTTCATGTAGTGAAAAAAGCAATATTTCAGATGTAAGCGATAAGTCTAAGAACCTGTACATGATCTCAAGAAAGGAATAAACTAAGAGATAATATATATAAGTTAGGATATATGAGGAGTTTATACCCAAGTGATATAAGTCGGGAAAGATTTGAGATTATGTTACCAGATCTAGAGTCCTGTAGAAAAAAAACAAAACCAAGGAAACTTGATTTGTATGATGTATTTTGTGGAGTGTTATACGTTCTGAAAAGCTGTTGTCAGTGGAGAATGCTACCAAAAGAGTTTCCAAAATGGCGCAATTGTTACGACTATTTTAAGAAGTGGAGTGAAAAACCAGATGCAGATAAAGAAAGTGTTCTGGAGCTGGTGTTAAAAAAAAATAGTTGGCGTGGTCCGACAAAACAATGGTCGGAAAGAAAAAACCAGCTTCTGCATAATTGATGCACAGAGTGTAAAAAATGCAGATACTGCTGAAGAAAAAGGCTATGATGCAGGCAAAAAGATTTCAGGAATAAAACGCCATATTGCAGTAGATACGCAAGGTTTGCCCCATGCAATTTATATAACAACAGCAGAGATATAGCTCTTTTCATAGAAGTCCGGATGTGATAAGGTAAGGATAGACGATGATAAGGAGGTTGAGTGCCAGCAGCATATAGTTATGACTTAAGGAAAAAAGCAATGGAAGCGCTAGAGGAGGGAGGAAGCAGAGAAACAGTGGCAGCAAGATTTAAAATTGGACGAACTACTTTATGGGAGTGGCAGCAAAGAAGAAAAGAAACAGGAGACTTTCAATCAAAAAAACTTGGAAATGGAGGTTACAATCACAAAATTACCGACTGGGATGCCTTTGCTAAATTTGCCAGAGAAAACGGAGGAAAGACTCTGTCTGAAATGGCTAAACTTTGGGGCAACGTTAGTATCCAAACGATCCACCGAGCTCTCAGAAAAATTGGATTTACGCGCAAAAAAAGACATATGGATACAAGGAAAGAAACGAAGAAAAACGTGCTGAATTCTTAAAAATTATAGCAACAAAAGAACCAGAAAACTTAGTTTATATAGATGAGTCTGGCATTGATAACACAGAGGACTATCCATATGGGTATTGCCAGAAAGGACAGCGGTTTTATGGCCTAAAATCTGGAAAGAAAACTCAACGAATCAGTATGGTTGCAGCCTTAAGTAGAAGAAAGATAGTTGCTCCATTAACCTTTGAAGGCCACTGTAATATGGATGTTTTTAATGGATGGTTTGAGCAATTTTTGACACCGATCTTGGAACCTGGACAGACTGTCATTCTTGACAATGCTACTTTTCATAAGTCTGGTAAGATTATCGAGCTTGCTAGAGGAGTTGGTGCAGAAATTTTGTATCTGCCGCCGTATTCTCCAGATTTCAACAAAATTGAGCATCATTGGTTTGCTATAAAAAACAGAGCTAGGAAAAACATTCCTCTATTCGAATCCTTTCGTCGTGCTGTTGATTCTGCCTTCCTATGACCTGTTCGGACTATTATGAGAAATGCTATAACTGACCGTAGCAGTGCTGTGAGAATGGTCGAAAATGCAAAAGAAAACCTCTCGGGAGTTAAAAATGTACTGGTTGATGCAGGCTATACTGGAGAGAATTTTGCAACTCAAATAAAAACGATTATTGGTGCAACCGTTGAAGTGATAAAAAGAAATGAATTACATTCCTTTGTTGTATTGCCCAAAAGATGGGTTGTGGAGCGATCTTTTGCTTGGTTAGAAAAATGTAGAAGATTGTGGAAAAATTGTGAGCGAAAACTCAATACTAGCCTACAAATGGTCGTTCTGGCTTTCACTGCCTTACTTCTGAAAAGATTATGAACAGGCTCTAATAATTCAAACATTGTTAGATGTATAGCATTTCTCATAATAGTCCGAACAGGTCATAGGAAGGCAGAATCAACAGCACGACGAAAGGATTCGAATAGAGGAATGTTTTTCCTAGCTCTGTTTTTTATAGCAAACCAATGATGCTCAATTTTGTTGAAATCTGGAGAATACGGCGGCAGATACAAAATTTCTGCACCAACTCCTCTAGCAAGCTCGATAATCTTACCAGACTTATGAAAAGTAGCATTGTCAAGAATGACAGTCTGTCCAGGTTCCAAGATCGGTGTCAAAAATTGCTCAAACCATCCATTAAAAACATCCATATTACAGTGGCCTTCAAAGGTTAATGGAGCAACTATCTTTCTTCTACTTAAGGCTGCAACCATACTGATTCGTTGAGTTTTCTTTCCAGATTTTAGGCCATAAGAGCCTGTTCATAATCTTTTCAGAAGTAAGGCAGTGAAAGCCAGAACGACCATTTGTAGGCTAGTATTGAGTTTTCGCTCACAATTTTTCCACAATCTTCTACATTTTTCTAACCAAGCAAAAGATCGCTCCACAACCCATCTTTTGGGCAATACAACAAAGGAATGTAATTCATTTCTTTTTATCACTTCAACGGTTGCACCAATAATCGTTTTTATTTGAGTTGCAAAATTCTCTCCAGTATAGCCTGCATCAACCAGTACATTTTTAACTCCCGAGAGGTTTTCTTTTGCATTTTCGACCATTCTCACAGCACTGCTACGGTCAGTTATCTCTGCTGTTGTTATATAAATTGCATGGGGCAAACCTTGCGTATCTACTGCAATATGGCGTTTTATTCCTGAAATCTTTTTGCCTGCATCATAGCCTTTTTCTTCAGCAGTATCTGCATTTTTTACACTCTGTGCATCAATTATGCAGAAGCTGGTTTTTTCTTTCCGAACATTGTTTTGTCGGACCACGCCAACTATTTTTTTTTAACACCAGCTCCAGAACACTTTCTTTATCTGCATCTGGTTTTTCACTCCACTTCTTAAAATAGTCGTAACAATTGCGCCATTTTGGAAACTCTTTTGGTAGAATTTTCCACTGACAACCGCTTTTCAGAACGTATAACACTCCACAAAATACATCATACAAATCAAGTTTCCTTGGTTTTGTTTTTTTTCTACAGGACTCTAGATCTGGTAACATAATCTCAAATCTTTCCCGACTTATATCACTTGGGTATAAACTCCTCATATATCCTAACTTATATATATTATCTCTTAGTTTATTCCTTTCTTGAGATCATGTACAGGTTCTAAAACCGCTGTCCTTTCTGGCAATACCCATATGGATAGTCCTCTGTGTTATCAATGCCAGACTCATCTATATAAACTAAGTTTTCTGGTTCTTTTGTTGCTATAATTTTTAAGAATTCAGCACGTTTTTCTTCGTTTCTTTCCTTGTATCCATATGTCTTTTTTTGCGCGTAAATCCAATTTTTCTGAGAGCTCGGTGGATCGTTTGGATACTAACGTTGCCCCAAAGTTTAGCCATTTCCGACAGAGTCTTTCCTCCGTTTTCTCTGGCAAATTTAGCAAAGGCATCCCAGTCGGTAATTTTGTGATTGTAACCTCCATTTCCAAGTTTTTTTGATTGAAAGTCTCCTGTTTCTTTTCTTCTTTGCTGCCACTCCCATAAAGTAGTTCGTCCAATTTTAAATCTTGCTGCCACTGTTTCTCTGCTTCCTCCCTCCTCTAGCGCTTCCATTGCTTTTTTCCTTAAGTCATAACTATATGCTGCTGGCACTCAACCTCCTTATCATCGTCTATCCTTATCTTATCACATCCGGACTTCTATGAAAAGAGCTATAATATTACTAGGAGTAACAGTAAGGAGGACCTTCGTAAACCTGATGCTTCACATAATGACAAATCTGCAGGTAAAAAATTATCTAATGTCAATGTAAGCGAATTAATCAGAAAGTTTGAACAAGGTAATGACATAGTAAAAGTGCGTTAATCAAATGTTACCCTATCTTTGTATATGTAAAGGTAGGGTATCTTTTCAAAATAGTATATCCTTTATAGCTTTGTTAATTTTTGACTCCTTCTCTGCAAAAGCAGTTTCTAGAGAGGTTTTAAGTTTTTCCCATTCTTCTTGACCATTTAGAACTAAAGATTTATATTCACTTTCAATTTTTTCCAAAGCTGTTTGATATGAAAAACCTAATTCCTCATATATATCAATATTTATCGATTGCAGTATTACCAAAAATGAAAACAAATTCGGATCAGGTAATTCTTCCTTTATATAATTCAGAAGACATAGTTTTATTTTTTTCACGCAGTATTCTATTGTTTTCAGCGATAGTGATAGACTTTCTGCATAAAATATAAAATTATCTATAATTAAACTTTTTGATTTTTTCGGTAATTTAATATTTTCAAATAGTTCTTTTGTAAATTTTTTTATCGGTTGTTTTGGCAAATGTAAAGAGAGATCAGTAAAAGATTTTAGGTCAAAATTTGGTCCAAGTATTGTGCTAATTGCTCTTTGTACATTACTCTTATCTTTACTTACAGAAATAATGAAAACCAGCCCCTCCACATCAAGCATATACTTTATAGATTCCAAAAAATCGACAACGAATTTAGGACGGCACACATCAAGATTATCCACCATTATATAAATGTTTTTGTCTTTTCTGATTTTATTAACTACATCCGCTAACTGTATTTTGAAATCTCTAGTACTCTCTTTTCTTCTTTGGAGAAGACTTAATTCACTCAAGACAAAACCTATGTCTTTTTTATCAGCCTCTTTTGCAGCATCAAGAAATACTGAAAGCATAGCAAGTGGAGATTTACTGATCAGCTTTCCTAGTGTGTTTAGAGAAAACAGTTCTTTGTTTATGTTTTTGAACTGTTGTATAACGCTTCTTTTTACTTCATACGATGCAAATAAATCTTCAAATAGAAAATTTAAAAAAGAAGGAAGTGGTTGGTCCAATGCATTGATATCCCATGCGCTATAATAAGCTGCAATTTCATTTTGCTGTTTTAACTCTTTTACCCATTCTTTCAAAAAAAACGTCTTGCCCCATCCATCATATCCTTCCAAAGATATTATTGTAAAAGACTTTCCAATTGTCTTAACTATAGCGCTAAATCTGCTTGAAACTTGTTTATAGCCCAAGCAATCATTTGCCCAAGCCATTATCTTAGGTGGCGGAGCTGTTTTCTTTCTTTTAAATGTTATAAACGATATAAGTTTTTTTAAGCACATGTCTTATTTTATATTTAACTCATATTCTTGTCTTGAAGTAAGTGCTATCCTCAGCGTTCCTTCATCAAGATAGTCAATTTCTCCGCCCATTGGTATGCCGCAAGCAAGACGTGATATTTTCACATCCAAGTTTTTTAGCGACTCAATTATATACTGTACGGTAACTTGGCCCTCTAATGTTGGATTAATCGCGATAATGATCTCTTCAATTTTAGACTCTGTCACTCTTTTCAGAATAGTGTCAAGGTTAAGTTCTTTTGGACCTATGCCATTTATCGCAGACAATCTGCCACCCAAAACATGGTATAAACCTGAATATATATTTCCTTTTTCAAACGCCCATAGATCACCCAATTCTTCTACTACACACAGTAACTTAGTGTCACGTTTTGGGTTAGTACAAATAGAACAAGGTGACTTAGTATCTAGATTTCCGCAAACTTCACACTCTATTATAAGATCTGCTAGCTCTTTAATCAAAGATGCAAGTGGTAGCATAACTTTTTCTTTGTTTTGGAGTAAATGTATAACTAACCTGCGTGATGATGATGGCCCTAAACTTGGCAATTTAGAGAAAGCATGAACTAGATTTTTTATGTTAATGTTCATTCAATAAATTCAAAATAGGCAGTCAAATGGTAACATCAAACCCTTTGTAAAGAAAGTGGTAAGTTTCTCTTGATCCCACTTTGATTAGCTATAGAAAAAATTTTTTACTCTAACGCAAAAAATTACTTCCGCATACTTAAAGCCTGATTATAATAGACTTCTTGCATAACCCAAACTAAGTAGAAAAAAGGTATCATCCGAGTAGCTCTCCTTTGTCATCCCAGTGCCCAGACACTGGGATCCAGGAATTTTATTAAGTTTGTAAGCATCAAAGTATAGCTTCTACGTCATACCGCGATTCATTCGCGGTATCCCTTAGCCGCTAACAAGTAGCAGGATGACAGTTGTCAGGCTAGCTGTCATCCCAGTGCCCAGACACTGGGATCCAGAAATTTTAATTGTAAGTAAGCATACTGGGTTGATAAGTATAAAAGTAGCTAGAAAATAAACATTTTTGATGAGATTATATGGAAAACTGGATGCCAGTGTCAAGCACTGGCATGACACCCTTCACGGACTTTTAAATTACTTTAGCTATAAATATTTAAGAAATTTACCAAATGAAAAAAAAGGCACACGAAACCCTAGTCATTGTCTATTTTCAGTATTGGCGTTTTTTAAGTCTTAAACACTGCAATTTAGCTGCTTTTAAATGCAACTCACCTTAGTTTAAATGTTTAAGAAATTTACTAAGCAGAAAAAAAGGCAAAAGAAACCCCGTGTTAGCTAGTTGTCACTCTCTAATCCTGCAAATCGGCGTACTATACTTTCTTAAACGACTTATAAGCGCGTTTCAGCTTATATAGGTAAAGACCCAGAAATGTTGTGGAGACATAAGGTGCACATAGTGCAAAAAATTAAAAATAAGACGCCAACTACGTTGTTTTCTTGCTGTTTAACCTGCACAGATGAAGATAACTGAATACCTTTAGCACCATGATAAGGGGGCTGTTAAGGCTTGTCAAGTAAGTTTTTTCGTTTCTATGTTATCAGCTACTTGGATGACGCCAATCTGAGTTAACTACACCAACTCACATTCAGCAAAAAAGAAAGCTATCTCCTTATGAGCATTTTCTAGACTATCCGAGCCGTGAACTCTATTTTCACTAATATCATCAGCAAAATCACCCCTGATTGTGCCTTTATCTGCCTGCTTTGGATCGGTAGCTCCCATGATTTGTCTGTATTTACTTACTGCATTTTCACCAACTAAAACTTGAACTATCACAGAACCAGAGGTCATAAACTCTACTAATTCCCCAAAAAAAGGCCTATCTTTATGAATTTCATAAAACAGCCCTGCTTGTTTTTTTGTTAGTAACATCATTTTTTGTGCTATAATTTTCAGCCCAGAGCTTTCAATGTATGAATTTATCTTGCCTGTAATATTATTTTTTACTGCATCAGGTTTTAATATCGAAAGTGTCTTCTCAATTGCCATATTGTTTCCTTATATGAAATAGTATATTTATAGATTTATTTTATTGTAAATTTTTATTTGATAAAAGTAGTTTTTTATTTATAGTCAAGGATAAACCATCAAGGAGGTATTGTATGGGTTACTGTTGTGAAAAACTAGCAAACAACCTAAAATCATCAATTTTTTGTGGAACAAAAGGATTTTTAACTTTTAATTTGGCCTTTTTAAGTTATTTGGAATATAGCATATATAAATGCACTTCATCTGCTCATGTACAACAAAAGGAAAATATTGAAAGATGTAACAACATACAGGCTTCCAAGCTTGCACTTGCTGAGGATACAGATGGCAATTTTGCTACACAAGAAATAGAGCAAAAAGAAAAAAACTTTAACCAGCAACACAAATTTTTAAGAGATACTGCTGCCTTTGCAATGAAAAGAAACACTATTCCATTTTTTGAGATGATGATTATAGTACCATTTGTTTGTTTTGCACTGCCAGTTATGGTAAGCAGTATAAGTCTTATACAATGCGCACTTTTATGTGCTGCCTTAATGATTGCCACATGTTTTATTGTAAGAACTTGGCATGTGCGTGAGAAGTTAATGGAAAAAATCACCAACCATAGTAGAGGAGAAATAGACGCGGAATTTAAGAAAGATACTATAAAATTTCCTATCTTTGATCAAAATAGAAAACACACCGAGTATAATTCGCCTAACTCAGGGCGACTACTGGATGAAACAAGTAGCACCTCTCTTTTCGTTGAAGTTTCACTTTTTCCCCTAAAGGTTCTTTTGAAGGTCCTGCAAAGTTGTATAATGCTATCTTTAGCTGCTGTTGAACTTCTTGAAACGGTACCAAGTCTTTTTGTCGATACATTTTTCGATTGGAGCTTCACATCCACCAAGAGTAACGTGCAGAGATCAGGTCATTTATTGTATGCAAGTGTAAGAAATTTAGTGCCTATAACTAAATTTGATGAGCCTATAGCTGAGTTTATAGGCACCCCAAAAGCAACTTGTTGCGGAGCCTGAATGTGCCTCTTTTCTGTTATTTAAGTGTATTCTATTTTGTCATTCCAGTCTGGAATACAGCACTTTCACACAATTTCATCGAGGACGTTGTCTTCACATAACACTTTTATACTTACCAATTTAGTAAAATCCTGGATCCCAGTGTCGGAGCACTGGGATGACACCATCTTAGTAGAAATAGCCCTCAAATCACAATGTTGTTGTGCATCACGCGCTGGAACGACGGCAAAAAGTAATCTTGCAGTTTTAACAATTATTTGCAAAAGACCAAATGAAAAAGGCAGTTATCTTATTTAATCTTGGTGGGCCTGATTCACTCAATGCGGTCCGTCCTTTCTTATCTAATCTTTTTTATGACAAGAGGATAATCAATTTGCCGAACCCTTTTCGGTTTCTTTTAGCAAAGTTTATATCCGCAAAACGAGAAAGTACTGCACGAAGAATATACGAGGAAATTGGAGGTAAATCGCCAATTCTGGAGAATACAAAAATGCAAGCTAATGCTTTAGAACTAAAATTAAATGAAGATAGAAACCATGTACACAAGGTATTCATCTGCATGCGCTATTGGCGTCCATTTGCTGACGAAGCTATTAAAAGTGTAAAACAATTTGATCCTGATGAAGTAATTTTGCTGCCACTATACCCTCAATATTCAACTACCACAACTTTATCATCCATCGAAAATTGGCAAAAAAATGCTAAAAACCATGGTCTAAAGTGCGATACAAAAATAATTCACCATTATTATAATAACGAAGACTTTATTAAAGCTCACGCTAATTTAATAGCTAAGCATTACAAATTAGCCAGCAGAATCGATAAGCCAAGAGTCCTATTCTCAGCCCATAGCTTACCTCTTAGTATTATTAAAAAAGGCGACCCTTATGCTTCACAGATAGAAGAAACAGTAAAATTAATAGTAAAAAATTTGAATATTAAAGATCTTGATTGGTCAATATGTTATCAGAGTAAGATTGGTCCTGTAAAATGGCTAGAGCCAAGCACTGAAAGTGAGCTATTACGCGCAAAAATTGATGGTGTACCTGTAGTTCTATCACCTATATCTTTTGTTTCTGAGCATTCAGAAACTCTAGTTGAACTTGATATAGAATATAAAGCAATTATCAAGGATGGATATTACTTTCGCGTGCCAACTCTCAGTGCCGATTCTTTGTTTATTAAATGCTTGGCTGATTTATGCATAAATCTCCCTTAAAGCCCTGATTTATAGTGCTTTTCTTTTAGGATTTTATGTGATAGAATAACAGAAAGTTATTATTTTTTAACTATTTCATGCCAAGCAAGCTAAAAGAAAAATCAAATACGGTTGCACAAAAGGTACATGATGCTTATAATCATGATATCAGGAAGGTAATCTGCATCACAACAGGTTTAACAGCCCTATTGTGTAAGATTTCACTGCAATTTTGCTGCGAGTTCATTGACAATAATAGATCCAATATCTCCTTTATAAAGAATGTTGCCCGATGGGTGAAATTTCCGACATCTACCCTATACATTGTCCATTCTGCATTTATCCTACGGGATTTGGTAAAAGATTATAAAGACCCTAAGGGTAAAAAAGAATTAGCAAAAATTTTGGGTAAATCGGCTAACCTTGCAAGCAGCACCATAGAAGCATTGATGATGTTAAAAGTCATCCATTTTTTGGCTAGAGGTAATGCAGATGTAACAAGTTATATTAGTTTAACATCAACGATCCTATTTCTGTTTATTTCGGAACCTATAAGTTACTATTATTCATGGAGAAAATACCTAGATAATAAGGATCCTGAAAAGTCTGCTAAGTGTAAGAAGGACCTTATTATCAGCACATTAACTTTGTCGTTAAGTTTATTAAACTTCATATTAAGAAGGATAGAAACTCCAACTATACCAATAAACTTGGGTAGTGGTATAATCTATAATTTCAACTTAAGCGTAACAGTCAGCATAATATATAGTGCAGTATTTCTTGCAGTTCAACTTGATAAGTTGTTTAATCAACCTGTCAATGATGATCCTTCCACTGAACTTGGTGGCGCTGATCATATTAGGCACGATTATGATGGTAATGGTCTCCCCAATGGCGACGTTGTGGAAATATAAGGGTTAGAGGTGAAAAGATTTTATTTCTACTGCCAACGCTATTACTGCTAATTTGCTAATAATACTCCAAAGTGATAGAATTTTACCTTCCACAACCTGGCTAACATCATGAAACTCGCAGTCAGTGGCATTCAAGCTGGAATATACATCTTTCCTGCTATTACATCGGTATAAGTAACATGTTGGAGTATCTCCTATATAGTATATTAGTGGTTCTGCAGAACTGCTTTTAAACATGTCAATGGTTGGTACACCTTCTTGTATAATAACGCTATTGATTGCTATTCCTTCTTTTATCTTTTTCATTTTATGACGCTTTTTTTTATTGAGGTTTAATATTTCCTCTCCACTTGTTACTGTTATAATGCCCATCCCATATGTGCCATTGCTTGCTTTGATAAAAACGTAAGGTTGTGTTTTTATTTCATATTCCTCATATTTTTTTTGCACTAGAGATAATATTTGGTCAACTTTAGTTGCTACTGCTCCTAGTGACGAATCATCATCAAAATCGACTCCATCACAGCTCTCTGTAAGCACAGAAATTAGCCATGGGTCCATTTTAAATTCGCTACAAAACTCAGACGCTAATTCTTGATAGATTTCAAAATACTTAAATTTCTGCCTGCTATGCCAACCGTATAGTGGGCTTGGTACTATATCTTGCTTTGCATCTTTTAGCGTGTCTGGAATGTGGCTCGTCATATCACGGTTCAGTATAATAACATCAGGCACAAATCCTGAAGTTGTCTTTAGCAGAGAGTTTTCTTTCACAACAGTTTCATACTGTTCTATTAAATTGTATACTTCACTATGTAAAAGGCCAATTCTAGTTTCAAAACCTGCGAGTTGCAGTACTTTCTCTATAACAAATACGTTTTCTATGTACATTTTATTGCGTGTATAATTTTCCGGTATTATAAGAACCTTTTTGTATTGATGTCTTTTAAAGTAGCTTTTTATCAATCTTGCTGCCATTGTTCTTGATTCTTCACTTAAGTTATTGAATCCTGCAGGAAATAAATTAGCGTCCACTGGGGCAATTTTGTAGCCGGAGTTTCTAAGATCTATAGAGCTATAAAATGGCAATGTAAGGCCATTAAATTTTGCTTCGAACCAATTATTTATACTTTTTTCCAAATCTGGGTGAATTATGTTTTGCATCTGCACTTTAAATGTTATAAGGAAAGTATTATGTTATAAGCTATGGTTAAACATATTTAGTAAATTTGACTAAAGATTAAAGTATAATGAGATTCTTATTTAAAGTGATAGAAAAATGATTCAACACGATAACAATAAAATGTATGGAACTACTATACTGTCAATTAGAAAAGATAAAAGTGTAGTAGTAATAGGTGACGGACAAGTTTCACTGGGCCACACTGTTATAAAATCTGGAGCAAAAAAAGTTAGGCGTCTTTCTGGTGATTCTGTAATTGCTGGATTTGCCGGGGCAACAGCCGACGCATTTACTCTTTTTGAAAGATTAGAATCTAAACTTGACAAGCACCCAGGGCAATTAATGAGAGCATGTGTTGAACTTGCAAAAGACTGGAGAATGGATAAATATCTGAGGAAATTAGAAGCTATGATGATTGTTGCAGATAAATCTATTTCATTAGTAATTACGGGAACAGGTGATGTTCTTGAACCTGAAGATGGAATCGCAGCTATTGGCTCTGGGGGAAATTTTGCTCTATCTGCAGCAAGAGCTTTAATTGACATTAAAGGAATGTCAATAGAGGAAATTGCGAAAAAGGCTATGAAGATAGCTGCTGATATATGTGTTTATACAAATCATAATGTAATTATTGAAAAAATAGAGGAGTGATATGTCTTCCAAGCAAAAAACTTTGTGCACTAATTTTTCCAATCAGCCCATAACCCTTTCAGAAGGGCGGTCTTGTAGTAGTGACACCTACGATGAAAAAGATAACCTCTATAAAGATACTAAGAGTGGTTTTGATTCAAATGACAGCGATGTTCAAGTTAATGACAGTACTCAAGTTTTGTTAGATGACCTGCCACCACAGAAGATAGTTAAAGAATTGGACAGATTCATAATCGGACAGGATGATGCAAAGCGTGCTGTTGCTATTGCGCTCAGAAATCGTTGGCGTCGCAATCAGGTTCCATTTCCATTGCGTGATGAAATCATACCTAAGAATATATTGATGATCGGTCATACAGGGGTTGGTAAAACTGAAATAGCTCGTCGCTTAGCAAAACTTGCCGGTGCACCGTTCATAAAAATTGAGGCAACGAAGTTTACTGAAATAGGATACGTTGGACGTGACGTTGATTCGATAATACGCGATTTAGTTGATGCAGCAATAGTTTTAGTTAAAGAGAAAGCCCGTAAAGCCTTAGCTAAAAAGGCTTTAATTTTAGCTGAGAAAACAATAGTAAACTCTATGGTAGGCGAAAATGCAACCGAAGAGAGTAAAAAAATTTTTAGAGAAAGGTTGAGGAATAAAGAGTTTGAGGACGGAGAAGTTTCTATTGACGTCAGAGAGAGCAAGAGTATGTTACCTACTTTCGATATACCAGGCATGCCAGGTGGGCAAGTTGGTGTGATGAATGTAACAGAAATAATGGGCAAGATGTTTAACGGGAGCAAAAAAACAAAAACTATTACGGTGAAGGTAAAAGAAGCGCGTGAAATATTAATTAATGAAGAAAGTGAAAGGCTAATGGATGAAGATAAGATAATCAAAGAAGCCATTGATCTTGTTAGTAATGACGGTATAGTATTTTTGGATGAAATAGACAAAATTGCAGCGCGTACAGAAGTAAAAGGTGAAGTAAACAGAGAAGGAGTGCAACGCGATCTGTTACCATTACTTGAAGGAACAACTGTTACAACTAAGTATGGCCATGTAAAAACAGACTATATATTATTTATTGCATCTGGTGCTTTTCATCAGTTTAAACCATCTGACCTCTTACCGGAATTGCAGGGCAGATTACCGATCAGGGTAGAACTTAAGGCACTTACTCAAGAGGATTTAATAAGAATATTAAAGGAACCAGAATCTAGTTTGTTAAAGCAGTACATAGCTTTAATGAAAACAGAAAATGTGACACTTGAGTTCACTGATGATGGTATAAAAACCATAGCTGAAATCGCGTTTACAGTTAATAGGCAAGTGGAAAATATAGGCGCAAGAAGGCTTCACACTGTCATGGAGAAGCTTTTAGATGAGATAAGTTTCATTGCTTCTGAGAAAAATAGCGAAAAATTCATTATAGACAGCAAGTATGTAAAAGATAAACTTGAGTCAATTTCAAAGCAGCTTGATTTATCTAAGTTTATACTTTAGGAAAAACGAAAAGCCCACTTTAAGTAGTATAGAGAGTGTTCAGAAGATCAGCCAGTAGACCTAAAATTTCAGCTAGGGAGTGTTAAATAAACCATACGCGTCAAGTTAAGAGATTGTGAACAAATTTAGAGAGGTTAAAGTGGATACTCTAGCCCTTCTACGTTTGTCTTTTAATGAAAATTGCGACCAAGTTATAGTAAGTTTTCTAAGAACCTGTACATGATCTCAAGAAAGGAATAAACTAAGAGATAATATATATAAGTTAGGATATATGAGGAGTTTATACCCAAGTGATATAAGTCGGGAAAGATTTGAGATTATGTTACCAGATCTAGAGTCCTGTAGAAAAAAAACAAAACCAAGGAAACTTGATTTGTATGATGTATTTTGTGGAGTGTTATACGTTCTGAAAAGCGGTTGTCAGTGGAGAATGCTACCAAAAGAGTTTCCAAAATGGCGCAATTGTTACGACTATTTTAAGAAGTGGAGTGAAAAACCAGATGCAGATAAAGAAAGTGTTCTGGAGCTGGTGTTAAAAAAAAATAGTTGGCGTGGTCCGACAAAACAATGGTCGGAAAGAAAAAACCAGCTTCTGCATAATTGATGCACAGAGTGTAAAAAATGCAGATACTGCTGAAGAAAAAGGCTATGATGCAGGCAAAAAGATTTCAGGAATAAAACGCCATATTGCAGTAGATACGCAAGGTTTGCCCCATGCAATTTATATAACAACAGCAGAGATAACTGACCGTAGCAGTGCTGTGAGAATGGTCGAAAATGCAAAAGAAAACCTCTCGGGAGTTAAAAATGTACTGGTTGATGCAGGCTATACTGGAGAGAATTTTGCAACTCAAATAAAAACGATTATTGGTGCAACCGTTGAAGTGATAAAAAGAAATGAATTACATTCCTTTGTTGTATTGCCCAAAAGATGGGTTGTGGAGCGATCTTTTGCTTGGTTAGAAAAATGTAGAAGATTGTGGAAAAATTGTGAGCGAAAACTCAATACTAGCCTACAAATGGTCGTTCTGGCTTTCACTGCCTTACTTCTGAAAAGATTATGAACAGGCTCTTAGGATTTAATTTATAAAAAAACAATAGATTTTTTGTATCTGTTCAGGGACACGGCTAATGCGCAAATATTGAAGCAAAGTGGTCAGTGCTTACTGTACGAACATTGTGAGTTGAGAGCAATCTCCGCTAGGGAGGATGTCATCCCAGTGCTCCTTTCTCGTCATCCCAGTGCCCAGACACTGGGATCCAGAAAAAAGAATGGTGTCATGCAAGTAGCCTCCTTCTCCTGTCATCCCAGTGCCCAGAATACTTGGATCCAGAAAAGTTTGCTTGTAAGCAAGCAAACTAGCATAGAAAGTGGTTACAACATTTTCGATGAGATTATATGGAAAACTGGATCCCAGTGTCTGGGCACTGGGATGACAAAGGAGGACGTTATTCCAGTGCCAAGCACTGACCATTTGCTGTGCAATTTACCTTCAAAAATGAATGTTCGTACAGCTATGGAATGAATCGCGGTATGACGTAGGACTGCTGTCATTCCAGTCTGGAATCTAGTCTTTACTGGGGAGAAGAAACTCTCCTTCTACAGTATATCCGTTTAGGGGAGGTATCTGTTCAGATGCATGGCTAATGTACAAATATTGAAACAAAAATTCCAGTGCTCCCTTTCTTGTCATCCCAGTGCCCAGACACTGGGATCCAGAAAACTTAACTTTAAATAAGTGGCTGCATAATAAACTACACATTAAACCTAAAGTGCATTATATCGCCATCTTGTACGATATAATCTCTGCCTTCGAAGCGAATTTTTCCTGCGTCTTTGCAAGCTAATTCACTTCCATACTTTATGTAGTCTGCAAAGCTTATCGTTTCTGCTTTTATAAAGCCTTTCTCAAAATCAGTGTGGATTACACCTGCTGCCTTATCAGCTGTTGATCCTATTTTTACTGGCCATGCCCGTGCTTCTTTGGGGCCTACAGTAAAGAAAGTTATCATACTCAGCACTTCATACATAATACGCGCTACTCCATCAAGGCCTGATTCTTGTAAGCCAAATTCTGATAAAAAACCCTGTTTTTCCTCTTCACTATCAAGATTTGCAATATCTGCTTCGAGTTTTGCTGAAATGCAATAAAATTTGCTTTTATTTTCCTCCGCCATTCTCTCTACCTTTTTAGATAATTCATTGCCAGTTATAACATTTGTATCTTCAACATTGCAAACGTACATAACGGGCTTTGTTGTCAGCAATTGAAGCAACTTCATCTCATCTTCATCGATATTCTCCAAACTTCTTGCAGGTTTACCTAATTTTAAAGTAGCCAGTACCTCTTGCATTAATTCAAGTTGTCTCTTTAGCTCTTTATCACCTTGCTTTGCTTTCTTTTCCAATTGAGGAAGCCTTTTTTCTATGCTATCAATATCAGCTAGGATTAATTCCATTTCTACCACTTCAGCATCTGATATTGGATCTATTTTACTGTGTACATGGCTGATATCGTCATCCGTAAAGCACCTAAGCAGATGAGCGATGGCATCAACTTCTCTGATATGGCTTAAAAATTTATTGCCGAGCCCTTCACCTTTGCTCGCACCCTTTACCAGACCTGCAATATCTACAACTTCTAATTGGTTGTAGATTACCTTCTCTGAGCCTGCAATTGCTGCGATTTGTTTCAAACGTTGGTCTTTTATCGAAATCTTGCCTATATTTGGCTCGATTGTGCAAAAAGGGTAATTTGCAGCTTCGGCTGCACTTGACTCTGTAAGTGCATTAAATAAGGTTGATTTTCCTATGTTTGGTAACCCAACTATACCACAGTTAAAACTCATATTTGCTATGTAAAATTATAACTATTGCATAATTTAAAAATTTCTGCTATACTTAATTAGTTACAATTTTGTTGGTATATAGCTTAAATTAAGGTAAAAACTATGACTACAGCTAAGAAACGGAAACTACCAAGTGACTTTCATGATGTTGAGGTTGGAATAAAAAGGCCCAGGATCTCAGGGCAGGAAATAACTCTTTTAAATAGTAACCCTTACCCTGACAATTTCTATGTAGGACAAGCAATTGGTAATGGAAGCTGTTTTTTTGACTCGTTCAGGCAAAGTCTAGAACAACAGACAGGAGAGCAAGTTACTGCCGAAAAATTAAGAAATGATTGTAGGGAATTTGCACAAAAGAATCCACCAAAGTGGTTTACAGATGCAATTGCCAATGGTTATGATAACAATGGCCAGCACCGTAGTGAAACTGTAGATGATTATACAGCAGACATTATGCGTAACGGTAGGTGGGGTAGCTCTTATGTTGAAGCTAGGATACTTTGTGAAAAGTATGGTGTAAAATTACATGTTATAGAGAGTAACCCATTGCATGCTATTGACACCCAACAAGATCGGTTTTTGCATGAATTAATAGACAATTCAGGTTCAAAAAGTGCAGGTGAATACAATAAAGTTGATTATGATGATATTAGTATTGTGCATGTAATAAACAAAGGCTATGCTCATTTCGAACCATTGCTTGATAGAAATAAAAGTTTAGCAAAACAAGAGCAAGAAGACTTTCAATTAGCAAAAGAACTTCAATTAGATGAAATTTTGGAGTATTGTAACCTTTCAAAGGGTATCTCTGAGAGAGCAGAAGTTGAAAAGAGATTTGATGAGTTATTGAAGGAAAATGCTGATGGAGAAATTCGTGATGTTGTAGACCAGTGCGTTAATGATATAAAGCAGCGCATAGAGCGCTCTGAAGAGCAAAACCCTTCAAGTTTACTAAGATGTGGTACGGAATCGATGGCAGAACCATTTCATCAACAACGAGCACCACAACTTGTAAAATCTTAATAGCCATGTATATTTTTATATAGGGCTTTTGCAAGCATTTCATATAATATGAACTTGCAGTACGTACTAACCTAAATGCAAGTTGACCATGAGACTAGTTTAATTATCGATGCCATAGAGGAATTTGGTGGTGAGGCTAGGCTTGTCGGCGGGTGTGTGAGAGACTCAATTTTGCAGCGTGATGTCCACGACATCGATTTAGCTACTAATTTGCTTCCCAATCAAACGATTAAAGCGCTAAAACTCCGTAATATAAAAACTATTCCAACTGGCTTAAAACATGGAACTATCACTGCGGTTCTAAATCAAAGATCTTTTGAGATCACAACACTAAGGCATGATGTGAAATGTGATGGTAGGCATGCAAAAGTAGAATTTACCAATAATTGGCAAGCGGATGCTTCAAGGCGTGACTTTACATTTAATGCTCTGTATGCAGATAAGCATGGCCATATATATGACTACTTTGGTGGTATAGAGGACTTAAAAGCGCGAAGGTTAAACTTTATAGGCAACGCTGAAGATAGAATTAAAGAAGACTATCTACGTATTTTAAGAGCATTTCGTTTTCATGCAAAAATATGTGTCGGAGATTTGAGTGATGAAATACTAAGCGTATGCAAAAAGCATTCGCATATGATCCAAAACCTCTCTGGAGAGAGAATAAGAGATGAAATACTTAAATTGCTGGAGTGCAATGATCCTTTTCCAACACTTAAGAGCATGCAAGAATCTGATGTTTTGCAAAAGATTATCCCAAAAGAAGTAAAATGCGAAATTCTGTCTTCGTCACTTCTTTTGGGCACTGATGCACTAGTAAAATTAGCGTTACTCCTTAGGACCACTAAAAAAAATGACAGGCTAAGTCTTGGAGAATACATAAGTAAGTTTTTACGTCTTTCGAACAAGCAAAAGAAAAAGCTGCTATTTTTACTATCCAACGATATCAAAACAGAACTCTCAGAAAAAGAGCAAAAAAAATACATATCTTTATTTGGTAGAGAATTATATTGTGATTTAGTAAAAATTTGTGGTGTTGAGTCTGGAGAAAATGTTGATAAATACATTTCATTTGCTAATACATTCAATATTCCAAAATTTCCTCTATCTGGTAATGATTTGATAAATATAGGTCACCAGCCAGGAAAAAGTTTAGGTAAAAACTTAGAGTTGCTCAGGCAACATTGGGAAGACAGCTCCTACACTTTAACAAAAGAGGAGCTGGTGCTTTATGCTAAGAGCCTACTTTAACTATTTTCTGGCGGTTTGATGTATGCTTGTGCAATATAGGAGGAATGTATCTGTTCGGATGCATGGCTAATGTACAAATATTGAAACAAAAATTCCAGTGCCCCTGTGATGTCATTCCAGTGCTTGACACTGGAATCCAGCTTTTGATCGAAAATGTTGTATAGTACACAATCAAATTTTCTGGATCCCAGTGTCTGGGCACTGGGATGACACCCTTTTGGATGGAAACCAGTGTCACGCACTGAAATGACACCCATTTATTCCTATAGTTGTCTTTTCTCGTCTACCTTATTTTGCCACTCTGCTGAACAGATACGGAGGAATTTATCAAGGAATTAGGTATGCCTTTTATCGGTTTAAATTCAAAAAACTCATCCCTGCCCAGCTCAAAAGAGCTATACAAAATAAAAAAGGACAAGCTAAAAAGCGAAAGAAATATTGGTGGTCAGATCGGACACAAAGGTAATTATCGCGCTAAAGTGGATGCAGATGAGGTGATAAAGATAGAGTTCTTGCGAATGCGGAGGGAAGATTGCAGTATGTGAAAAACCATATATTCATCAGAAAGTTGATCTGCAGGAAATTAAGCCGTATGTAGTAGAGTATCAGCTAGAGCATGGCCGTTGTCGGAAGTGCGGAAAAAGAAGAAGCAGCAAATTACCAGAAGGTGTTACATCAGATACATTTGGTCCAAAAGTTAAATCGATAATTGCAGCACTCAGCGGATTTTACAAGAATTCAAAGCACGAAGTGGCTAGCATTATAAATGATATTTTTAATTTGAATATAAGTGTTGGCAGCATATCAAACAGTGAACACAGAGTTGCATCGAAATGCGAAAAAACATATGAGCAAATCGAACAAGAGATAAGTAGAAGTAAAGTTTTACATATTGATGAAACGAGCCATTATAACAAAGGTAAACTCGCTTGGTGTTGGATGTTTGCAAGCAATACGGCAAGTTTTGTAAAATTGACAGAATCAAGAGGAATGAAGGTTTTACAAAATAGCAAGTTCTGCAATCGCAATAGCTTACGACAGGTATGCAGCATACAACTACTTTGCCGATAAAAACAGGCAAATCTGTTGGGCACATTTATCAAGAGATTTTGAAAGATTAGCACATAGTTGGAATATTGAAGTTAAAGTTCTGGGTTGTTACTTGAGAAACGTAGCCACTGAATTATTTGCACTAAAAAAGGCCTTGCTAAAAAATGAGATAGATGTTTTTAGATTTACCAGACGTGCCAGAAAGTTGCGAAAACGTACAAGGCATTACTTGAAGCCGTTTACCTGAAGCAATTGGAGCTTCTCGAGTTGCAAAGAATATTTTGAAATCTGAAAGAATAATGTGGAAATTTTTAGATGACCCAGAAAACATTCCGCTGACAAATAACCATGCTGAACGGCAAATACGGCATTATGTCGTTTATCGCAAAAATTCATATTTTACCCAATCGAAGCGGGGAAATGCATTCCTTGAACGGATAATTTCGTTATACTTAACATGGAAACAAAGGGATCTCAATCCTTTCCAAAACCTTCTATCTATTGTTTCTTAAACCACTCTCCTGAACGGATACCTTCAGAGTTTATCTGCTTTAAAGTTTACTCTATTCTGTTTCAGCATTTGTCATAAATCCTTAATTATTTCTGACTTTTTAGTTCAGTTTTTAACCATTCTTTCCTTAACTTAATGGCAGTGATTGTCAGCATCTATTGTACTGAGTACATCTGACCACTTCTTAGAACCTGTACATGATCTCAAGAAAGGAATAAACTAAGAGATAATATATATAAGTTAGGATATATGAGGAGTTTATACCCAAGTGATATAAGTCGGGAAAGATTTGAGATTATGTTACCAGATCTAGAGTCCTGTAGAAAAAAAACAAAACCAAGGAAACTTGATTTGTATGATGTATTTTGTGGAGTGTTATACGTTCTGAAAAGCGGTTGTCAGTGGAGAATGCTACCAAAAGAGTTTCCAAAATGGCGCAATTGTTACGACTATTTTAAGAAGTGGAGTGAAAAACCAGATGCAGATAAAGAAAGTGTTCTGGAGCTGGTGTTAAAAAAAAATAGTTGGCGTGGTCCGACAAAACAATGGTCGGAAAGAAAAAACCAGCTTCTGCATAATTGATGCACAGAGTGTAAAAAATGCAGATACTGCTGAAGAAAAAGGCTATGATGCAGGCAAAAAGATTTCAGGAATAAAACGCCATATTGCAGTAGATACGCAAGGTTTGCCCCATGCAATTTATATAACAACAGCAGAGATAACTGACCGTAGCAGTGCTGTGAGAATGGTCGAAAATGCAAAAGAAAACCTCTCGGGAGTTAAAAATGTACTGGTTGATGCAGGCTATACTGGAGAGAATTTTGCAACTCAAATAAAAACGATTATTGGTGCAACCGTTGAAGTGATAAAAAGAAATGAATTACATTCCTTTGTTGTATTGCCCAAAAGATGGGTTGTGGAGCGATCTTTTGCTTGGTTAGAAAAATGTAGAAGATTGTGGAAAAATTGTGAGCGAAAACTCAATACTAGCCTACAAATGGTCGTTCTGGCTTTCACTGCCTTACTTCTGAAAAGATTATGAACAGGCTCTTAGAAAATAAAATTATTTCTATGCTGCTAAAACCAATAACCGGAGATACGAACCCTGTGCTTACTCAAGATCAGGTAAAAGTTATGATGAATAGTTCAATCGAAAAGTCAGTTGACCTTGAAACAATGAAGGTTCGACCATTAGCAATTGAAAATGTGGTACCAGAGTACTTGAAGATTTATAGAAAGTATTGATAGAAGAGTGTGCCCGGTGGGATTCGAACCTACGACCCACAGCTTAGAAGGCTGTTGCTCTATCCAGCTGAGCTACGGGCACACAACATATATAAAATGCTTCTTAGTACAAGTGAAGTCAAGTATTTCGTGTAAATATGATGGTTGTGGTAATATCTTACAACACCTTGTCATTGCAGTTGTGTGTCACGCGCTGCTGAAATTGGATGCGAGAAGTTTATTTATTTTAGAAAATATTATATAGAAACTTGCTTGACACACTCCGCCAGCCCCCTTATCATGGCACTAAGAACCTGTACATGATCTCAAGAAAGGAATAAACTAAGAGATAATATATATAAGTTAGGATATATGAGGAGTTTATACCCAAGTGATATAAGTCGGGAAAGATTTGAGATTATGTTACCAGATCTAGAGTCCTGTAGAAAAAAAACAAAACCAAGGAAACTTGATTTGTATGATGTATTTTGTGGAGTGTTATACGTTCTGAAAAGCGGTTGTCAGTGGAGAATGCTACCAAAAGAGTTTCCAAAATGGCGCAATTGTTACGACTATTTTAAGAAGTGGAGTGAAAAACCAGATGCAGATAAAGAAAGTGTTCTGGAGCTGGTGTTAAAAAAAAATAGTTGGCGTGGTCCGACAAAACAATGGTCGGAAAGAAAAAACCAGCTTCTGCATAATTGATGCACAGAGTGTAAAAAATGCAGATACTGCTGAAGAAAAAGGCTATGATGCAGGCAAAAAGATTTCAGGAATAAAACGCCATATTGCAGTAGATACGCAAGGTTTGCCCCATGCAATTTATATAACAACAGCAGAGATAACTGACCGTAGCAGTGCTGTGAGAATGGTCGAAAATGCAAAAGAAAACCTCTCGGGAGTTAAAAATGTACTGGTTGATGCAGGCTATACTGGAGAGAATTTTGCAACTCAAATAAAAACGATTATTGGTGCAACCGTTGAAGTGATAAAAAGAAATGAATTACATTCCTTTGTTGTATTGCCCAAAAGATGGGTTGTGGAGCGATCTTTTGCTTGGTTAGAAAAATGTAGAAGATTGTGGAAAAATTGTGAGCGAAAACTCAATACTAGCCTACAAATGGTCGTTCTGGCTTTCACTGCCTTACTTCTGAAAAGATTATGAACAGGCTCTAAGAGTATTTCTGACTCAAAACTTGTTTTTGATCCGCGCGGGCTCAACAACAAAATCCAGTAAAAAAACTCAGGTGTTTATTAGCGGATTATATAAAATTATAGCGGCTGCATGTCTTTTAAATTTTTTCTACATTCAGCCAAATCGCGCTTAAAATAAGCGTCAGCACATTATTACAGCGCTAATTTAAAGCATTAGAGAGTCAAAACTCGCACTACGGGGTTTCTTTGCCTTTTTTTTTATTTGGTAAATTTCTTAAATATTTATGGATAAACGACAACCGTCATCCCGCTGCTTGTTAGCGGGATCTAGAGATACCGTGACGGTATGACGGTTCGCGGCGGGATGACAAGAAAGGAGCAACAGGATGACAGAGAGTAATGCAAGAAAATAATTGGATTTTTTGTAATGCCACGGAGTCCAGTGTTTTCTACAAACTTTCACGTAATTTGTTAGCAAAATTGACAATTGCTGAGATACTGGTAGAATGTTTACATAATAGTGTTGAGTGAAAGAAGTTATGGCTAAGAATGTGATTACAGACATATTAAAAGAAATAAACGCTCTTCCAGGCTTGAGTGTAGATAATGTAATCGAGAAGATAGAGAATGAGATGAAGACACGATATGAAGCTGGTAAGATATGGCCTGACACCTTCGAAAATTGGAAAGAGGCTGGATTTGATGTTAATTACAAGTGGTATAACGATAAAGCATTATTACATTATGCTGCTGAGGGTGGTCGTGAGAGGGTAATAGATGCTTTAATACAAAATGGGGCAAATATTGAAGTAGAAGATAAGTATAGAAATACTCCATTACATTATGCTGCTGCAAATGGTCATGTAGAAGTAGCAAAAACTCTAATAGACAAAGGTGCTGATGTTAATAAGACAGGTGGTTGTGAAGCTACTCCATTACATTATGCTGTTGAATGTGGTCATATGGAAGCCGCAAAAGTTTTGATAAACAAAGGGGCAAAAGTTAATGTGGTGGATAGACTTGGATGTACTCCATTATTTTTTGCCATTGAAAATGACCTTGTAGAAATAGCAAAAACTCTAAGAGCCTGTTCATAATCTTTTCAGAAGTAAGGCAGTGAAAGCCAGAACGACCATTTGTAGGCTAGTATTGAGTTTTCGCTCACAGTTTTTCCACAATCTTCTACACTTTTCTAACCAAGCAAAAGATCGCTCCACAACCCATCTTTTGGGCAATACAACAAAGGAATGTAATTCATTTCTTTTTATCACTTCAACGGTTGCACCAATAATCGTTTTTATTTGAGTTGCAAAATTCTCTCCAGTATAGCCTGCATCAACCAGTACATTTTTAACTCCCGAGAGGTTTTCTTTTGCATTTTCGACCATTCTCACAGCACTGCTACGGTCAGTTATCTCTGCTGTTGTTATATAAATTGCATGGGGCAAACCTTGCGTATCTACTGCAATATGGCGTTTTATTCCTGAAATCTTTTTGCCTGCATCATAGCCTTTTTCTTCAGCAGTATCTGCATTTTTTACACTCTGTGCATCAATTATGCAGAAGCTGGTTTTTTCTTTCCGACCATTGTTTTGTCGGACCACGACAACTATTTTTTTTTAACACCAGCTCCAGAACACTTTCTTTATCTGCATCTGGTTTTTCACTCCACTTCTTAAAATAGTCGTAACAATTGCGCCATTTTGGAAACTCTTTTGGTAGCATTCTCCACTGAAAACCGCTTTTCAGAACGTATAACACTCCACAAAATACATCATACAAATCAAGTTTTCTTGGTTTTGTTTTTTTCCTACAGGACTCTAGATCTGGTAACATAATCTCAAATCTTTCCCGACTTATATCACTTGGGTATAAACTCCTCATATATCCTAACTTATATATATTATCTCTTAGTTTATTCCTTTCTTGAGATCATGTACAGGTTCTTATACTCCATGATTCACACCTTAAACTATTTATTTTAATTATACTATAGCTAGAAAAACAGGCAATACATAATCAATGACTGATTTCTATATACATAGCATATTAGAACTGACATTTTAGTAACTGTCAATTACTTCGTATGATGTTAACAAGCCACATGGGAATTTATAGAAAATACTCAGCTCCGTAGCATCACAAAATTTTTAATTATTGACTTTCCCCAAAAACACGAAAATAGTATGTACCTTTGCGAGAACGCGTTGTGTAAAAATAGGGTTGTGAAAATAAAAACATAAAATTGTTGCAACAAAGCCAAGCAAATTAGTTCATATATAAATTTAGTTAAAGTAGGCTAATATAGCTGGTTTTGCGGTATAGTAAAGTTGCTATAAACAAAGATTCGCACGGATCCAGCGGTAGAGGTGTGGCATCCAAGCACCATCCATAAGATGTAAAAAATCCAGCATACAAGGGGCTAGCAGCATATGGTAAAACAAAGGCGGGCCCAGTAATGCTAGAAGTCAAACCAAAAAAAAGCAACAGCCGGCGAACTTACTCTATTTATAGTACAGATGAAGAGAATTGGATTTATATACCAGTGCCGAAAATAGTTGACAAAGATTGTGTATACTTATTACAATTGTTTGGGTACCAGAAGTTTTTACGGCAACAAAGTATGCACTAACTATAAGTAAGGAAGACTTTAAGCAGGCAATAAAAAAAATGAAGTAACGTTTAAAAGAGATTGAAGGAGAGAAGAAAAAGGTAAAAGGGAATACGGCAGAAAATGAATCTTATTACAAATAGCATAAAGGGCTTTTATTCTGGTGTTAAATCGGACCTAGATTGGCAAGCCAAACGTAGTCTTATTAGAACATTAGTAAAAGAAGTCAACATTGATCTTGATAAAGTAGATGTAGTATTTAAGATCAAAGAACTTAAAAACCCCGCCCAGAATGGACAAAATCAAAAGATGGTACATTGTCTAAGAGCCTGTTCATAATCTTTTCAGAAGTAAGGCAGTGAAAGCCAGAACGACCATTTGTAGGCTAGTATTGAGTTTTCGCTCACAATTTTTCCACAATCTTCTACATTTTTCTAACCAAGCAAAAGATCGCTCCACAACCCATCTTTTGGGCAATACAACAAAGGAATGTAATTCATTTCTTTTTATCACTTCAACGGTTGCACCAATAATCGTTTTTATTTGAGTTGCAAAATTCTCTCCAGTATAGCCTGCATCAACCAGTACATTTTTAACTCCCGAGAGGTTTTCTTTTGCATTTTCGACCATTCTCACAGCACTGCTACGGTCAGTTATCTCTGCTGTTGTTATATAAATTGCATGGGGCAAACCTTGCGTATCTACTGCAATATGGCGTTTTATTCCTGAAATCTTTTTGCCTGCATCATAGCCTTTTTCTTCAGCAGTATCTGCATTTTTTACACTCTGTGCATCAATTATGCAGAAGCTGGTTTTTTCTTTCCGACCATTGTTTTGTCGGACCACGCCAACTATTTTTTTTTAACACCAGCTCCAGAACACTTTCTTTATCTGCATCTGGTTTTTCACTCCACTTCTTAAAATAGTCGTAACAATTGCGCCATTTTGGAAACTCTTTTGGTAGCATTCTCCACTGACAACCGCTTTTCAGAACGTATAACACTCCACAAAATACATCATACAAATCAAGTTTCCTTGGTTTTGTTTTTTTTCTACAGGACTCTAGATCTGGTAACATAATCTCAAATCTTTCCCGACTTATATCACTTGGGTATAAACTCCTCATATATCCTAACTTATATATATTATCTCTTAGTTTATTCCTTTCTTGAGATCATGTACAGGTTCTTAGAAGTTTTTTCTTTAGGATCCATTGTTCTACCGCTGGATCCGTGCGAACTTTTCTTTATAATGATTTTACTATACCGCAAAACCAGCTATATTAGCCTATTTTCACTAAATTTATATACGCACTAATTTGCTTGGCTTTGTTGCAACAATTTTATGCTTTCATTTTCACAACGCCGCTTTTGTTTAATTTGTTCTCACAAAGGTACGTACTTTTTTTGGAGAAAGTAAATAATCAAAATTTTGGTGACGCTATAGAACCAGCATTTTCTACAGTTTTCACGTAATTTGTTAGCAAAATTGACAGTTGCTGAAATACTGGTAGAATGTTTACATAATAGTGTTGAGTGAGAAAAAATGGATTTTAACCAGTATGTTCGAGGTAGAGCTTTCGTATTGCAGGATCGTACCCCAATAAATATAAGCGAATTGGTACGTTTTCTACAAAGTAATACACACATTACAATGCTTTCTTTATGGAATAACAAAATTGGCGATGAAGGTGCAAAAGCTTTAGCTAACCTTTCAAATCTTGAAACTCTTGAGTTAAGAAGTAACGAAATGAGTGATGAAGGTGCAAAAGCTTTAGCTAAGCTTTCAAAGCTCGAACGTCTTGATTTATCGTTTAACAATATTAGTGATGAAGGTACAAAGGCTTTAGCTAAGCTTTCAAACCTTTCTTCTCTTGAGTTATTAGGTAACAAGATTGGTGATGAAGGTGCAAAGGCTTTAGCTAAGCTTTCAAAGCTTAAACGGCTTGATTTAGATGGTAACAAAATTGGTGATGAAGGTGCAAAAGCTTTAGCTAATGGTAAGCTTTCAAAGCTTAAATTGCTTAATTTAAGGGGTAACAAAATTGATGATGAAGGTGCAAAAGCTTTGGCTAAGCTTTCAAATCTCAGACATCTTGATTTACCCCATAACGAAATTGGTGATGAAGGTGCGAAAGCTTTAGCTAAGCTTACAAATCTTGAATGGCTTGATTTAAATAATAACAAGATTGGTGATAAAGGTGCAAAAGCCTTAGCTAACGGTAAGCTTACAAGTCTTGAACGGCTTGTTTTATCCCAGAATGAAATTGGCGGTGAGGGTGCAAAAGCTTTAGTTAAGCTTACAAATCTTAAACAGCTTGATTTAGATGGTAACAAAATTGGTGATGAAGGTGCAAAAGCTTTGGCTAATGAAAGGTTTACAAATCTTAAGCTTAATTTATGCCGGAACAACATTGGTGATGAAGGTGCAAAGGCTTTAGCTGAATCTCCATTCTTAGAACACGTTAGAATTTCTCTTGAAAATAACCCTATTAGTAGTAAGGGCATAAAAGCTTTAGCCGAATCTGAGAACTACTTTGAATTAACAAGTAACTTTGATTATGCAAATGACAACAGCTCTTTAGGCTTTTATAAATGTCTGAGAAAATTATGGTCTGAAAAAAGAATATGGTCTAAAGGCAGCGTTAACAAACTAGGTAAAGATACTACAAAAAGCTTATTTTTTCATCTTGCACAACAAAATCATCCAAAAGAGAGAATAGAGCTTTTGCTGGATGATTCCGATAAATATCCTTTTTTAATTAACTCAATAGATTGGCAAGGGCACACACTATCTCATTTTTATACTCACTCCCCTGAAATGCAAAAGTTTTTCTTTGAACGTGGCATGATTCCTGAAGAAGAAAGGAGTCGAAGAGATGATGAACGCATTGCACGAGATAGTCAATCTGTCCATGGAAGTCTAGTAGTTAAACGGACAAATTTTTTTGCTAAAAAGCTAGTTGAATCAAGGGGAGACAGTAAAGAACAGTTAGAGCAAGCAGCGGCTTCTTACGTAGAAAGTATAAGACTATTTAAACAATATCAGAATGATCCAATAAGACTAAAGCTTCTTAGTTTAACTGATAATGACAAAAGAAGTGTAATGGAGAGAACATTACGCAATAGTGATTCTATACCAAATGACAAAGAATTTATTAAGGCTGTCATTGATAAAGCTGAGCAAGCACTAAAACAGCAGTATTTAAAAAAGAACTTCCGCGGTGAATATGACCAAAGGTATCCTACAAATAGGATGCAGTATGATTACGCAAGGGATGATGCAAAAATTACTATACCTGAATCTATAGGTTATATAAAACTACTTATTGATAATTTTTCCGTTCCACTGAAAGAAAAAAAGGAGTTGCTAGTCACTCTTATGGAACAAAATCCAGATTTGGTAAAGAACAAATTATCTAAGAGCCTGTTCATAATCTTTTCAGAAGTAAGGCAGTGAAAGCCAGAACGACCATTTGTAGGCTAGTATTGAGTTTTCGCTCACAATTTTTCCACAATCTTCTACATTTTTCTAACCAAGCAAAAGATCGCTCCACAACCCATCTTTTGGGCAATACAACAAAGGAATGTAATTCATTTCTTTTTATCACTTCAACGGTTGCACCAATAATCGTTTTTATTTGAGTTGCAAAATTCTCTCCAGTATAGCCTGCATCAACCAGTACATTTTTAACTCCCGAGAGGTTTTCTTTTGCATTTTCGACCATTCTCACAGCACTGCTACGGTCAGTTATCTCTGCTGTTGTTATATAAATTGCATGGGGCAAACCTTGCGTATCTACTGCAATATGGCGTTTTATTCCTGAAATCTTTTTGCCTGCATCATAGCCTTTTTCTTCAGCAGTATCTGCATTTTTTACACTCTGTGCATCAATTATGCAGAAGCTGGTTTTTTCTTTCCGACCATTGTTTTGTCGGACCACGCCAACTATTTTTTTTTAACACCAGCTCCAGAACACTTTCTTTATCTGCATCTGGTTTTTCACTCCACTTCTTAAAATAGTCGTAACAATTGCGCCATTTTGGAAACTCTTTTGGTAGCATTCTCCACTGACAACCGCTTTTCAGAACGTATAACACTCCACAAAATACATCATACAAATCAAGTTTCCTTGGTTTTGTTTTTTTTCTACAGGACTCTAGATCTGGTAACATAATCTCAAATCTTTCCCGACTTATATCACTTGGGTATAAACTCCTCATATATCCTAACTTATATATATTATCTCTTAGTTTATTCCTTTCTTGAGATCATGTACAGGTTCTAAGGTAAAAGAAAAACTTGGAAATAGCGTAATCCTCGATAAAGAACAGTTTAATAAAACAGAACTACATGGATTATTAAATGGTATAGATGACGGTAAAAAAGTAGATGAGTTGTTTAAAGAAATCAGTGACTTAGATATAGAAAAGATCTGGAGAGAGCAAAAAGAGTTTGTTCTCCTAAAACAAATATATATAGCAGCAACAACTTATGGTGAAAATAGCAGTGCTTGCATTCAAGGTACATGGGGTCAAATTATTGGTAGTATAAACGAAATTAGCTCCGAAATCGTGGCACAATATGATCACTATTTGGAAGAAGAACAAAAGCAGGAAATGCAACAAAATGCTATTACAAAAGAAAATATTAAACCATTTCTGGAAGATTTGGCTAATAAGCTAATTCAATATGTAGAACTTAATCCAGAATTAAAAGAAACCTTAGAAGATTTTGTTGTGGGCATTGTGGATATTGATAAGCCTGAAGAAATTACTTTTGAACAGCAAAAAATTTTAGCAGAGACAAATAAATATTTTAGTGAAAATATTAAGGGTGTTTTACAGAATTACAATAGAAACATACCAAGTAGAGGCGAATACGGCCTTGTCATCGAGGGATTGTTAGAAGTGAAAGCAATGCAACGCTTTGTACAACCAGATCAAGAGCTACTTAATCATCAGGAGAATATCACAGGGGAAATGGAAACTCAAATTGATGGAGATGGTAGAGATGAGTGGTTTGATGCAAAAGATAATGATAGTTGTGTAAATAGTAGCGAGAGCGACACGGATGAAGAATTTAAAGATGCTAATGAGTCAGTTTCTCCAGAGGAAAGCAACACACTGTTAGTTCCAGAAAGATTACAACCAGAAAATTCAGTAGAAGCACTTGCAACAGATCAAAAAATTGGTATTCAAAAGGGAGTGTTAAATAAACCATACGCGTCAAGTTAAGAGATTGTGAACAAATTTAGAGAGGTTAAAGTGGATACTCTAGCCCTTCTACGTTTGTCTTTTAATGAAAATTGCGACCAAGTTATAGTAAGTTTTCTAAGAAATTCTTTTAAGCTATTAATTTTAGTTAATACTAAAAATATAGCATTTCTCATAATAGTCCGAACAGGTCATAGGAAGGCAGAATCAACAGCACGACGAAAGGATTCGAATAGAGGAATGTTTTTCCTAGCTCTGTTTTTTATAGCAAACCAATGATGCTCAATTTTGTTGAAATCTGGAGAATACGGCGGCAGATACAAAATTTCTGCACCAACTCCTCTAGCAAGCTCGATAATCTTACCAGACTTATGAAAAGTAGCATTGTCAAGAATGACAGTCTGTCCAGGTTCCAAGATCGGTGTCAAAAATTGCTCAAACCATCCATTAAAAACATCCATATTACAGTGGCCTTCAAAGGTTAATGGAGCAACTATCTTTCTTCTACTTAAGGCTGCAACCATACTGATTCGTTGAGTTTTCTTTCCAGATTTTAGGCCATAAAACCGCTGTCCTTTCTGGCAATACCCATATGGATAGTCCTCTGTGTTATCAATGCCAGACTCATCTATATAAACTAAGTTTTCTGGTTCTTTTGTTGCTATAATTTTTAAGAATTCAGCACGTTTTTCTTCGTTTCTTTCCTTGTATCCATATGTCTTTTTTTGCGCGTAAATCCAATTTTTCTGAGAGCTCGGTGGATCGTTTGGATACTAACGTTGCCCCAAAGTTTAGCCATTTCCGACAGAGTCTTTCCTCCGTTTTCTCTGGCAAATTTAGCAAAGGCATCCCAGTCGGTAATTTTGTGATTGTAACCTCCATTTCCAAGTTTTTTTGATTGAAAGTCTCCTGTTTCTTTTCTTCTTTGCTGCCACTCCCATAAAGTAGTTCGTCCAATTTTAAATCTCGCTGCCACTGTTTCTCTGCTTCCTCCCTCCTCTAGCGCTTCCATTGCTTTTTTCCTTAAGTCATAACTATATGCTGCTGGCACTCAACCTCCTTATCATCGTCTATCCTTATCTTATCACATCCGGACTTCTATGAAAAGAGCTATATCTTTCTTCTACTTAAGGCTGCAACCATACTGATTCGTTGAGTTTTCTTTCCAGATTTTAGGCCATAAAACCGCTGTCCTTTCTGGCAATACCCATATGGATAGTCCTCTGTGTTATCAATGCCAGACTCATCTATATAAACTAAGTTTTCTGGTTCTTTTGTTGCTATAATTTTTAAGAATTCAGCACGTTTTTCTTCGTTTCTTTCCTTGTATCCATATGTCTTTTTTTGCGCGTAAATCCAATTTTTCTGAGAGCTCGGTGGATCGTTTGGATACTAACGTTGCCCCAAAGTTTAGCCATTTCCGACAGAGTCTTTCCTCCGTTTTCTCTGGCAAATTTAGCAAAGGCATCCCAGTCGGTAATTTTGTGATTGTAACCTCCATTTCCAAGTTTTTTTGATTGAAAGTCTCCTGTTTCTTTTCTTCTTTGCTGCCACTCCCATAAAGTAGTTCGTCCAATTTTAAATCTTGCTGCCACTGTTTCTCTGCTTCCTCCCTCCTCTAGCGCTTCCATTGCTTTTTTCCTTAAGTCATAACTATATGCTGCTGGCACTCAACCTCCTTATCATCGTCTATCCTTATCTTATCACATCCGGACTTCTATGAAAAGAGCTATAACTCTCTAATCCGCCTTTTTAGCTCAATAAATGCCTTTGTTAAACTGAGTTCTGTATTCTTTTTTAGTTTTGTACAACTGACCATTCCATGAAATATGAGAATTGCACATAATTTAGCATATAATTCACACAATACTCTGTATGGCTTCCCTTTTAGTTCATCAAGTCTTATGTAGCTCTTGTATAGTTTAAATAACAACTCAATTTGCCACCTTACTCTGTAGATTGTTAATACTTGCTCAGCACTAATTTTATCCTCTGGAATATTAGTTATGAATATTGACCAGTTCAACAATTTTTGATTCCTTTTGGAAGATGTATATCCATGTGATTTTGCCAATTTATTAGCTTTTCTTCTTCTGGCTAGAGACTGCTCTTCAGTTAGTTTATGACATATCATTCTTACTCTAATCTTTGCTTCTTTTCCCAATAATACCTCAGTTTCTAAAAATAGCTTGTCTCCTAAACATTCCAATAATTCCATTTTTTGATTTGTTTCTATAGCATATATATTGGTATCAGATTTATAACGACTAATAAAATAAGCTCCCGTTTCATTGATCTGTTTAAAAGAACTTGGGACAAAATAACCAAGGTCAGATATTAGCAAATCGTTACTTGATATATCGATCAAATGCTCCCTATAACCTTGGTCTGACCTTACTCCCTCCGTTATGTTAAGTTGATCCAATGTCTGATTTAAGTAATCAAAAACTAATTGTAAATTTATCCCAGACTTAGTGTTACTCTCATAGCCTTTGTAACTAGTACCATACCCTTTATACAGATTTTTCATACTGTTAGGCAGGCTAATATAGCCACTATCCAATAACTTGACGCCTTTAAATTGCTGCAAGATTCTACAATCAATTTGCAGGATATTTTTAAATAAAGCCATAGATTCATTGTACATTCTCTTCATAAATTCTACTGCTTCTTTAGTAAACCTGAAATCTAAACCCTGTTTCGTCATTACCACAGATTCTTCGTTTAATAATTGGCGCATTGCATCTATGCTGCAGTTTTCAATTCCTATATTACCCCAAATTATAGCTTTTATGAATGATGAACCGCTCAGCTTTCTCTTCCTTTTTACAAATCCTGTTTCAATTGATACCTCATTTGCCATTTCATTGAAAAATTTGTTGAGGTTGTTTGATAGGCAAGTTATTTTATTCATCGTTAGCTCTCTCACTAAAAGTATATCTGAAAGAACTTATATCTTATTATTCTATCTCCTTCATATCTTTTTCCTTAACTTGACGCGTATGGTTTATTTAACACTCCCTTCAGCTATATTCTTTAGGCTGTTTTTCAACAGTAGAATGGTGTGCTGCAACCTCTTGCTTAACATCTAAGCTTAAGTCAATTATTGAGATATTTTCTTCATCATAATCTATGTCTTTTATTAACATATCGTTAGTAATAGTCAAAAGGTCAGGCGGAGAAAGAATAGTTCTTTTATTACCAGCTCTCATTCCCACAACTCCAAGCTCTATAGCAAGTGGTATTTTTTTATCGCCAACCCTAAATTGCACTGTTTGATCTTTGACTATATATTCCCCATTATGCTCCTTTACGCTATATTTAACCGATATCTCATCACCGCACCTTACTTGTTTTCCAGTCTTGTTAATTAAGTCATTAAAAACCATCAGATTATTTACTGAGTCGGGATATTTACCCTTTACTTCGATCAGTTTGACGTAATAAGAATTAAAATTCATTTTGTTATCATTGGCAATAGTAACTACACGCTCTCCGCCTTCTTTCATACCTATTACCCCTAAACTCACTTCTTTTAGGTCATCTTGACCTATTTTCAAAGTAACATAAGAAACTCTGCTAGGGAGTGTTGCTGAGTTATTATTAGAAATTTTATATATTTGCAATAGGACTTCCAGGCCACAAAAAGCCTTGCTGCCACTGCCTTCAGTAATTTCATAAAAATTTATCGAATCTTCTTCTTTTTGCTGCGTCATTTCTTCTAAATATTCCGTCAGCCCATGCTTTTCAATATAGCGGTCAAGTGCTGATTCAAGTATTGGCTTCACTAGGTAATATGCTATCGTCTGTATCAAACCACCATGCGTGGCATTTATCTCATAAAGCTTGTCCTTTTTTTCCGGTTTACCTTTGTTTATATAGACAATAGTAAACATAAAAGCAGAAGTTAAAGTGAGAATCATTACTATGGAAATAAGCATTTGTAATATAATTTTTCTAACCATCTTTCTTTACTTGATTCAATAAATCATATAAATAATTAGTATCCCCTGAAAGCGCACTCAAATTATCCAAGCCTTGTTTAAAGAGGCTGTCTATATAGTCCTCTACTTCACTTTTACCAAGCACAGACATTAAATTATTTGTTTTATCTTGTTCGTAGTCTTCAATATCATCCTTAGCTTGAAAGATAAGCCCTAGATTTATTCCATAGTTATATAACGCTTTACGTTGCTTGTCTGTAGCATTTCCTATTATAGCGCCTATTTCACATGAAGCTGCAAATAGTTTTGCGGTTTTCATCAAATGAATTTCTTTTATTTTATCAGCTTGGCCCGACGTCATTCCAGCGTTATACATACAGCCGTACGAATGTTGTGGTTTTAAGGTAGAAAGGGTGTCATTCGAGTAGCTGACACTGGAATCCATTTCATGTTCAGCTCCACCATCGCATGGCTTTTTGCACGAAATGCTTGTAGGCAAAGCCTTCTGGATCCCAGTGTCCGCTACTTGAATGACAGAGGGTTGGGGTCTAAAATCTATATGCTCACTGTTAATATCTAAAGCCTGTCCTCCCACCATTCCCCTAATTCCTATTGCCTGAGAAAGAACTTTCATGATCTCACAGCGTTTCTCATTTAACGAAGATAATACCTCAAAAGCCAGAGTAAGTAGTGCATCTCCGGCAAGCACTGCTGTTGCTTCATCAAATTTTTTATGGCAGCTTAGCTGGCTTCTGCGAGTATCACTGTTGTCCATGCACGGTAAATCATCGTGAATTAGAGAGTAAGCATGAACAAATTCAATTGCTGCAGCAACTGGTATTACTTTTTTAGCTTCCGCGTTAAACACTCGCGATGAAGCTACGACTAAAAAGGAGCGTATATGTTTTGCAGGAGCAAGGAGTATATAACGCATAGCTGATATAAGCTTATTCTCGCTATTTTCGGGTAAAAGTTTATTTACTTCTACAATAAGCAAATTTTTTGTTGTTTCGTCTAGCATTTTTGAATTGTTAATTGTTTAGCACGTAACGCTAGCCAGCTAGGGCAATAGAAAACCTTACTTTAGTCTACCAGTTATAAAAGATATTGCAAACATAAAAATTTTTTATAACATCAAAGAATAGGTTATTTTTTTGGTAAGAAATGTGAATAGCGAACTAGCAAAGAGCACTAGAGAAGACATAGAAGAAAAAGTGAAAAAGATTATACTAGAGCACATTAGTAAGGATGTAGAGAAATTCAACAGCTCTTCAAAGCTTTCGGAGCATGGTACAGACAGTTTAGATGCAGTTGAAATCATCATGGCGGCAGAAGAAGAGTTTGGAATAGAAATTCCAGATGAAGATGCACAAAAAATGGAAACTATGGAGCAAATAGTTGAGTACATTAATAATAAAAAAGGCTAATAGTTAGTGTTAAATGAGCAGAAGAGTAGTAGTCACTGGTGTTGGTTTAATCACTCCGCTAGCGGCAGATGTTGACAACACTTGGTCAAGGCTGATAAAAGGCGAGTCTGGCATAAAAGCAATCAATACAGATAGATTTGACTCTTCTGATCTTGCTTGCAAAATTGCAGGGCAGGTGCCGTTGCAATCAGACAACATTGAGCACCATTTCAATCCACTAGATTATATTTCTGAGAAAGACTCAAAAAGGACAGATCGTTTTATCCATTACGGTATTGCAGCAGCGATTCAAGCTGTGGAAGATTCATCTTTAGAAGATTCAAAAGTAGATAGAGAACGTGTTGGCGTAACTATTGGCTCTGGTATAGGTGGTCTTCCGTCAATTCAGGAAAATGTTATTACCATGCAGGAAAAAGGGCCCAGACGTGTCAGTCCATTTTTTGTCCCTGCAAGTCTAATAAATTTGATATCTGGCCATATTTCTATTAAATACGAATTTACAGGTCCAAACGATTCAGCAGTAACCGCATGTGCAACAGGTGCGCATGCAATCATAAATTCAGCAAGAACTATAAAACTTGGTGAAGCGGATATTATGATTGCAGGTGGAGCAGAAAGTGCACTGTGTAGAGTTGGAATTGCAGGTTTTGCGTCTATGAAGGCGTTATCAACTAAATTCAATGATAAACCCAAAGAAGCTTCAAGACCATGGGATGCAGAACGCGATGGTTTTGTTATGGGTGAAGGAGCAGGTATATTGGTGCTGGAGGAATACGAACATGCAAAAAAAAGGGGGGCAAAAATACATGCTGAACTGCTTGGGTACGGACTCACAGGAGATGCGCACCACATTACAGCACCACAGCCAGAAGGAAGAGGTGCATTTAAGGCAATGCAGCTTGCCTTAAAAAGTGCGCAAATTAATCCAAATCAAGTAGGATATATCAATGCACATGGAACTTCAACGCCACTTGGAGATAAAATTGAAGTAATAGCAATGAAACAGTTATTTGGTGACTACGTTTATAAAATACCTGTTTCTTCAACTAAATCTTCTATAGGACATTTACTTGGTGCTGCAGGGAGCGTTGAAGCAATATTCAGTATTCTTGCGTTAAATAATGGAATTATTCCGCCAACCTTAAATTTACATAAACCTTCAGAAGGATGTGATTTAAATTTTGTACCGTTTAAAGCTCAGGAGCATAAAATTCAATATGCACTTTCTAATTCGTTTGGTTTTGGTGGCACTAATGCATCGCTCATCTTTGGACAAGTGTAATCAATTCTGCTGCTGAATAGCTAAAATGTACGAACATTATGATCTGTGATAGCTATATTATCTGTAATTTGCCTTTTACTGTCGATTTACTATACTTATTTGGTAAGATCTAGCTTAATTAAATGCACAAGATATTAATAAGAAATAACTACAAACCCCTGGTTGGAAAAATCAAGATTAATGGTTCAAAGAATGCTATTTTACCAATAATGGCAGCAAGTCTATTGAGTAGCTTCCCGGTAATTTTGCATAATGTACCTGATTTAATTGATGTGCATCTAATGTCTAAGCTGCTTGAGAGTCTTGGAGCGAAAGTGAACTTTACACACAATAAAGATTATAAAGCAAATCATACTTTGAAAGTTGACTGCGGTAATATCAACAATCACGTAATGTCACACGAAACTGCAAGTAAGCTGCGAGCATCTCTTTTAATGCTAGGTCCAATTCTCAGTAGATTTGGTAAAATCACAACAGTCTTTCCTGGTGGATGCAATATCGGAAAGCGTCCCGTTGATATGCATATCAAAGCATTAGAAGAAATGGGAGCTAAAATTGAAGTTGAAGGCTGTAATATAATTGCAACAGTGAAAGGAAAGCTACAAGGAAAAGAAGTTACACTTGAGAAAATAAGCGTTGGTGCAACAGAAAATATAATAATGGCAGCAACACTTGCAGAAGGAGTGACAATAATAAACAATGCTGCAACAGAGCCGGAAGTTCTTAATTTAATAGAGTTCCTAAAGAAAATGGGTGCTAATATTGAGATTAGTGGTACAAGGATCACAATAACAGGAGTTGAAGCATTAAATGGATGTGTTCATAAAATAATACCAGATCGCATAGAAGCAGGTACTTATGCACTAGCTGCTATAATAACCGGTGGTAAGTTGGAGTTAGAAGGAATAAGTCTATCTGATATAAGATGTATTGTGAATGAATTGAAGGCTATAGGGGCTAATGTTGAGCTATATAATGATGGGGTTATGATTTCCAGAAAAAATTGCTCTATTAGGTCTGCTAACATTGCAACAAACCCTTATCCAAATTTCCCCAGTGATATGCAACCACAACTAATGTCCGCAATGTGCATTGCTGATGGGATATCAGTAATTGAAGAGAACATTTTTGAAAACAGATTTGCACATGCAGATGAATTGAGAAAGTTAGGCGCTAATATCAGCATAGAGAAAAATAAAGCTACTATAAATGGAATAAAAAGCTTATCTGGAGCTAATCTGTGTGCCACTGACTTAAGGTCAACAGCAGCTTTGGTACTTGCTTCTTTGGCAGCTAGCGGAGAAACTACAATAAACAATTCGCATCATTTATGGAGAGGATATGAAGCAATGCACGAAAAACTCAATTCATGTGGAGCTGATATCTCTATTTCATCTTGAGGACATACTATGAATGAAACAACTAAACGAGTCACAGTGAAAGAAATAGATGAAATTCTGTACGAGGAGCATAAGGTACTAGATCATGGATTTATTCGAGTAATGGATTATATGGGCTCTGATAGCGCTATAGTTCAAGCTGCTCGTGTTTCTTATGGCAAGGGAACAAAACAGATAAGTCAGGATGAAGCACTTATAAAGTATTTAATGAGACATCATCATACAACTCCATTTGAAATGTGTGAAATTAAGTTTCACGTGAAACTTCCAATTTTTGTTGCAAGGCAATGGATAAGGCATAGAACTGCAAATGTGAATGAATATTCGGCAAGGTATTCAATACTTGATAATGAATTTTATATACCAAAACCAGAACAAGTTGCAAAACAATCTGACAATAATAAACAAGGTAGCGGGGAAGCTTTTGATCCAGATACCTCAAAGGAAATAATAGATTCTCTAACAAATGACTCTAATTTAGTATATTCTCATTATGAAAAATTTATTGAGCAGGGGCTTGCAAGAGAAATTGCCCGAACTAACCTAACGCTTAATTACTACACGCAATTTTATTGGAAAATAGATCTGCATAACCTCCTTCATTTTTTGAAGCTTAGAGCTGATAAGCACGCCCAATATGAAATTAGAGTCTATGCAGAAGTTATGCTCGATATAATAAAGAAGTGGGTTCCACTGGCCTACAATGCCTTTGTTGAATATTGCCTAGAATCAGCCTGTATTTCAAAAACTGGTCTAGAAATAATTCGCAAATTAATTAAAGGGGAAAACGTTACTAGAGAAGAAAGTAATATTGGTAAAAGAGAATGGGACGAGCTGATGTCTATACTTGATAAACAATCTTAAAGATAAAGGCATACGTGTCAATCTCCTCTGTCAGTTAACTCTCGTTCACCAGATTGAATCTTGCTTTTTACATCACATTAACTCATCACTTTTATAGAACATCTCATTGAAATCATTTAGAGTTCCAAAATCCTGACCTTTGATAAACAGGTGATCGTTAGCAACATGTGCTTCATCAAGAGTAAATTGCTCGTAATGATGATTGTGAGCTGGCCTAACAATTTCATTATATAAAACCATTACTTGTTCGTAGTTATATCCATCGCCAGCATGATATTTACCACGTACGGTATCATAAAAATTCTTTATATCATCATATGTCACTTGCAGCTCCACCTTATACTTTCCCACTTCAAGAGGACTTCCTGTCTTTATTTTTAAGGGATGTTGTGAATTTGCAACACTGTTAGAACCTATACATGATCTCAAGAAAGGAATAAACTAAGAGATAATATATATAAGTTAGGATATATGAGGAGTTTATACCCAAGTGATATAAGTCGGGAAAGATTTGAGATTATGTTACCAGATCTATAGTCCTGTAGAAAAAAAACAAAACCAAGGAAACTTGATTTGTATGATGTATTTTGTGGAGTGTTATACGTTCTGAAAAGCGGTTGTCAGTGGAGAATGCTACCAAAAGAGTTTCCAAAATGGCGCAATTGTTACGACTATTTTAAGAAGTGGAGTGAAAAACCAGATGCAGATAAAGAAAGTGTTCTGGAGCTGGTGTTAAAAAAAAATAGTTGGCGTGGTCCGACAAAACAATGGTCGGAAAGAAAAAACCAGCTTCTGCATAATTGATGCACAGAGTGTAAAAAATGCAGATACTGCTGAAGAAAAAGGCTATGATGCAGGCAAAAAGATTTCAGGAATAAAACGCCATATTGCAGTAGATACGCAAGGTTTGCCCCATGCAATTTATATAACAACAGCAGAGATATAGCTCTTTTCATAGAAGTCCGGATGTGATAAGATAAGGATAGACGATGATAAGGAGGTTGAGTGCCAGCAGCATATAGTTATGACTTAAGGAAAAAAGCAATGGAAGCGCTAGAGGAGGGAGGAAGCAGAGAAACAGTGGCAGCAAGATTTAAAATTGGACGAACTACTTTATGGGAGTGGCAGCAAAGAAGAAAAGAAACAGGAGACTTTCAATCAAAAAAACTTGGAAATGGAGGTTACAATCACAAAATCACCGACTGGGATGCCTTTGCTAAATTTGCCAGAGAAAACGGAGGAAAGACTCTGTCGGAAATGGCTAAACTTTGGGGCAACGTTAGTATCCAAACGATCCACCGAGCTCTCAGAAAAATTGGATTTACGCGCAAAAAAAGACATATGGATACAAGGAAAGAAACGAAGAAAAACGTGCTGAATTCTTAAAAATTATAGCAACAAAAGAACCAGAAAACTTAGTTTATATAGATGAGTCTGGCATTGATAACACAGAGGACTATCCATATGGGTATTGCCAGAAAGGACAGCGGTTTTATGGCCTAAAATCTGGAAAGAAAACTCAACGAATCAGTATGGTTGCAGCCTTAAGTAGAAGAAAGATAGTTGCTCCATTAACCTTTGAAGGCCACTGTAATATGGATGTTTTTAATGGATGGTTTGAGCAATTTTTGACACCGATCTTGGAACCTGGACAGACTGTCATTCTTGACAATGCTACTTTTCATAAGTCTGGTAAGATTATCGAGCTTGCTAGAGGAGTTGGTGCAGAAATTTTGTATCTGCCGCCGTATTCTCCAGATTTCAACAAAATTGAGCATCATTGGTTTGCTATAAAAAACAGAGCTAGGAAAAACATTCCTCTATTCGAATCCTTTCGTCGTGCTGTTGATTCTGCCTTCCTATGACCTGTTCGGACTATTATGAGAAATGCTATAACTGACCGTAGCAGTGCTGTGAGAATGGTCGAAAATGCAAAAGAAAACCTCTCGGGAGTTAAAAATGTACTGGTTGATGCAGGCTATACTGGAGAGAATTTTGCAACTCAAATAAAAACGATTATTGGTGCAACCGTTGAAGTGATAAAAAGAAATGAATTACATTCCTTTGTTGTATTGCCCAAAAGATGGGTTGTGGAGCGATCTTTTGCTTGGTTAGAAAAATGTAGAAGATTGTGGAAAAATTGTGAGCGAAAACTCAATACTAGCCTACAAATGGTCGTTCTGGCTTTCACTGCCTTACTTCTGAAAAGATTATGAACAGGCTCTAAGATAGAAAGCTCTCGCTTAGCTACAAAAGAAAGATTACAGAAGTTATAGCATTTCTCATAATAGTCCGAACAGGTCATAGGAAGGCAAAATCAACAGCACGACGAAAGGATTCGAATAGAGGAATGTTTTTCCTAGCTCTGTTTTTTATAGCAAACCAATGATGCTCAATTTTGTTGAAATCTGGAGAATACGGCGGCAGATACAAAATTTCTGCACCAACTCCTCTAGCAAGCTCGATAATCTTACCAGACTTATGAAAAGTAGCATTGTCAAGAATGACAGTCTGTCCAGGTTCCAAGATCGGTGTCAAAAATTGCTCAAACCATCCATTAAAAACATCCATATTACAGTGGCCTTCAAAGGTTAATGGAGCAACTATCTTTCTTCTACTTAAGGCTGCAACCATACTGATTCGTTGAGTTTTCTTTCCAGATTTTAGGCCATAAAACCGCTGTCCTTTCTGGCAATACCCATATGGATAGTCCTCTGTGTTATCAATGCCAGACTCATCTATATAAACTAAGTTTTCTGGTTCTTTTGTTGCTATAATTTTTAAGAATTCAGCACGTTTTTCTTCGTTTCTTTCCTTGTATCCATATGTCTTTTTTTGCGCGTAAATCCAATTTTTCTGAGAGCTCGGTGGATCGTTTGGATACTAACGTTGCCCCAAAGTTTAGCCATTTCCGACAGAGTCTTTCCTCCGTTTTCTCTGGCAAATTTAGCAAAGGCATCCCAGTCGGTGATTTTGTGATTGTAACCTCCATTTCCAAGTTTTTTTGATTGAAAGTCTCCTGTTTCTTTTCTTCTTTGCTGCCACTCCCATAAAGTAGTTCGTCCAATTTTAAATCTTGCTGCCACTGTTTCTCTGCTTCCTCCCTCCTCTAGCGCTTCCATTGCTTTTTTCCTTAAGTCATAACTATATGCTGCTGGCACTCAACCTCCTTATCATCGTCTATCCTTATCTTATCACATCCGGACTTCTATGAAAAGAGCTATAATATCAAATTTTTTAAAACTTTCATTCTCCTTGACTCTGTCAACTTCATAAAACAACTCTTGGACCAAATGTATCTGGCATAACACCTTTTGGTAACTTGCTACTTCCTTTTTTTCCGCATCTCCGACAACGGCCATTGATATTCCACTACATAAGGCTTGATTTTTGGTAGATCAACTTTTTTATGAATAATACTATGCTTCTCCTTAAATTGACCATTTCCCCTAAACGCTATTAGCTTCCTTAAAACTTACATTAATGCCTATTTTGCCTAAACTGAAGCGTCTTTTCCAATTTTTTCTAGCATCAACTCAGCAGCTTTTTGTTCAGCAATCTTTTTACTAGAAGCGCATGCAGAAACTTTACCATAATCTTCTATGCAAACTGATATAGTAAATTCAGGATTGTGCGCTGGTCCAGTTTGTTTTACAAGCTCATACTCTGGTAAAGGCAATTTGTTTTTCTGAGTCCACTCTTGCAGTGAGGTTTTAGGATCTTGAGGGGGGTCAAGCATGCCTTTAGCTAGCTTTTCCCAATATTGGATAATAAATTTTTCAACATTTTCAAGTCCGCCATCAATATAAATTGCACCTATTAGTGCTTCAAGCGAGTTTTCTAAATTTTTTAAGTTACATCTCCCTCCATTGCAGCGTTCACTATTATTCATGATGATAAAGCTGCCTAATTTTATTTCTTTAGCAACATTAGCAATGGTGTTGCCACAAACTAAATCCGTCTTTCTTTTTGCCAATGCTCCTTCTTTTTCTTCAGGAAATAGTTTAAACAGTGTGGCAGATACGACCATATTCAAAACACTATCGCCCAAAAACTCTAGTCTTTCGTAGCTTACAATCTGGTTTTTGCTATTCCTTTTATTTACGCTTGGGTGAGTTAGTGCCTCTTCTAATATTGCATAATTTGTAAATTTATAATCAATGATCTTAGATATTGCATCATTCAAACTCTTCATACCCATTATTTAAAAGAAAAACACTTCCTACCACACCTTTATACCAAAGAATTAGTTTTATTTTATTAAAATAGTACCAACAACTTTCAAAATGTACAGTTTAATAGAGCTCTTGCATAGCCATTATTTGAGTAATGATTCATCGATGTTATTCCAGTGTCGGCTACTTAGGTGACAGAGAAGATGTCTAATGTATACAACCCACCACCTCACTAATGTTACTAAATCCATCTCTCCTTATGAGTTCTGCAAGTTCTAGATTAATTTTGTTTACAACTTGAGGTCCGTGGTATATGAGAGCAGTGTACAACTGCACCAAAGAGGCTCCTGCCTTTATTTTTTTATATGCATCAGCACCACTTGAGATTCCTCCGCACCCTATCAATAATATTTTGCCCTTAGTAAATTTGTACATATCGCCCAATAACTCGGTTGAAAGTTTGAACAGTGGTTTGCCACTCAATCCGCCACTCTCGTTGTGGTGGGAATGTAAGTTATTCCGACTGACCGTAGTGTTGCTTACTGTTAAACCATCAATTTTATATTCCAATGCAAGCTCAGCGATATTTTCTTTCGTTTGCTGATCTACATCTGGTGAGATTTTTAATGTTATTGGTATGGATTTAGAATTATCAATTGATTTCCGGATGGATTTCAACAATTCCGATAATTCTTGCTTATTGTGCAGATTGCGTAAATTAGGCGTGTTTGGGGATGAGATGTTCAGCACTATATAATTGCTTTTTCCATATACCATCTTTATTAAATCAACATAATCACGGATTTGGTCTTTCGATGCACTATTTTTTCCTATATTTATACCAAAAATGCAGTCATCAAGCTTGGTTTCATCTATTTGTTTAAGAAAATAGTCTATTCCTTTATTGTTAAATCCCAATCTGTTAATTACCCCTTGATCTTTAATTAACCGAAAAATTCTTGGTTTTTTGTTTCCATATTGTGGATTACGAGTTACAGTACCAGTTTCAATAAACCCAAAACCAAATGAAAGCATAGGCCTTATAACTTCTGCATTTTTGTCAAAACCTGCAGCCAGGCCCACGGGGCTTCTGAGCTTATTACCAAAAAAATTCACACTCAAAGATTCTGGTAGCTCTATAGGTTTTCTATAAGGCATTTTCTTTAATGCCATAATTGCCAAAGAGTGAGCAACTTCGGGCGGCAGTAAAAACAATAAATCACGTAATATCATTTTGTAAAACACTTTGCTTATTTTTAGTTTATTTTTTACCATGAAACGCTATAAGAGTATAACCATAACTTGAAAAGAAATTAGACCTCTTGCATAACCATATAACGAACTTTTATTGGAAATAGAAACAAAAAACTTACTTGACAAGCTTCGCCAGCCCCCTTATTATGACAATAAGGGTATTTATGACTTAAAACTTGTTTTTGACCTGCAGGCTCAATGACAAAATTCAGTAAAAAACTCAGATTATTTATTGGCGGATTACATAAAATTATAGCGGCTGCATGTCTTTTTTATTTTTTCTACATTCAGCCAAAACGCGCTTAAACTAAGCGTCAGCACATTATTACAGCGCCACTTACAGTAATATAGAGTCAAAACTCGCACTACGGGGCTTCTTTTGCCTTTTTTTTGTTTGGTAAATTTCTTAATGTTTGTAGCTAAACGACAACCGTCATCCCGCTACTTGTTAGCGGCTAAGAGATACCGCGAATGAATCGCGGTATGACGAGGGAGAACAGTTGCCACTTGTTAGCGGATGAGATACCGCGGCGGTATGACGGTTAAGTAGGGTGTCATTCCAGTCTGGAATCTAGTCTTTATTATGCAGCCACTTATTTAAAGTTAAGTTTTCTGGATCCAAGTAGTCAAGCTACTCGGATTACACCTTTTTTTTACTTAGTTTGGGTTATGCAAGAAGTCTATTGATTTTACTTATGAATGAATAATGGATAAGCTTTCTCTATAGGTTACATACTTAAAGCTACTGTTGAATTGAGCAACTTTTACAAGATATAGAAAATGAAAGAGGCCGGGACCGGAATTGAACCGGTATAAAAGGATTTGCAGTCCTCCGCATAAGCCATTCTGCCACCCAGCCGTTTTTTATGTGTAGATATCCATCATATCTTTTAGCATAGATAAAGCTTCCTCCTTTTTGCGTTGAAAAGTGTTACGTCCAATGATTGAACCATTACCACCACCCTGCTTAATTTCTTTCGCTTCATTGCATATGTCATTCACTGATTTCGACTCGCCACCAGAAAAAACTACTATTCTTTTTCCTGCAAAACAAGATCTTTTAACATATTCAATTCTTTTAGATAATGATTCAATATTTTCTGTTTCTATTTTCTCCCTTTCCAAATATTTAGTTGGAAGTTTTACTTTTATTATATTAGCGCCAAGTAAAGCTGCTATGTGCGCAGCATAGGCAATAACATCAACTGCCGTTTCACCTTCTTTGGAAATTCCTTCACCGCGTGGATAAGACCATAGCACCACTGCAAGCCCATAAGATTTGGCTTCAGCTACGATTTCACGGGCTTCTTCCATCATATCGAAACACTTAGCAGAACCAGGATATATAGTAAATCCAACAGCCAAGCAGCCCAAACGCAGCGCATCTTTCACAGAAGAGGTTATTGCTTGATCAGAAGTCAGATTCTTCGAATGTAAGGAGTTGGAACTATTAAGTTTCAAAATAAGTGGGAGCATTCCAGCATAAGTTGAAGCACCAGCTTCAATCATACCAAGTGGAGCAGCATATGCACTTACTCCCGAATCAACTGCAAGTTGAAAATGATAATGTGGGTCATAAGCATCAGGGTTAACTTCAAAACTTTTAATTGGACCATGCTCAAATCCTTGATCTACTGGCAGAATCACTAACTTGCCAGTGCCGCCAAGCTTTCCATGCATGAGAATACGAGTAAGATTTGCTTTTACGCCGGGGTTTTCACTTTCGTAGTAGTTTAAGATTTGTTTTATTTCTTTATTCATTAATGCTATGAAATTCACTTAAAGTATAGCAAAAACTGTAGTTGAAGCAAAGATCTTTTTATGGTTCTTGTCCTGCAGGTATACCTAAGAGCCTGTTCATAATCTTTTCAGAAGTAAGGCAGTGAAAGCCAGAACGACCATTTGTAGGCTAGTATTGAGTTTTCGCTCACAATTTTTCCACAATCTTCTACATTTTTCTAACCAAGCAAAAGATCGCTCCACAACCCATCTTTTGGGCAATACAACAAAGGAATGTAATTCATTTCTTTTTATCACTTCAACGGTTGCACCAATAATCGTTTTTATTTGAGTTGCAAAATTCTCTCCAGTATAGCCTGCATCAACCAGTACATTTTTAACTCCCGAGAGGTTTTCTTTTGCATTTTCGACCATTCTCACAGCACTGCTACGGTCAGTTATCTCTGCTGTTGTTATATAAATTGCATGGGGCAAACCTTGCGTATCTACTGCAATATGGCGTTTTATTCCTGAAATCTTTTTGCCTGCATCATAGCCTTTTTCTTCAGCAGTATCTGCATTTTTTACACTCTGTGCATCAATTATGCAGAAGCTGGTTTTTTCTTTCCGACCATTGTTTTGTCGGACCACGCCAACTATTTTTTTTTAACACCAGCTCCAGAACACTTTCTTTATCTGCATCTGGTTTTTCACTCCACTTCTTAAAATAGTCGTAACAATTGCGCCATTTTGGAAACTCTTTTGGTAGCATTCTCCACTGACAACCGCTTTTCAGAACGTATAACACTCCACAAAATACATCATACAAATCAAGTTTCCTTGGTTTTGTTTTTTTTCTACAGGACTCTAGATCTGGTAACATAATCTCAAATCTTTCCCGACTTATATCACTTGGGTATAAACTCCTCATATATCCTAACTTATATATATTATCTCTTAGTTTATTCCTTTCTTGAGATCATGTACAGGTTCTTAGCGGAATCTAGAGATACCGTGACGGTATGACGTGTTAGCTATAGAATATAGATCAGAAGTGACAAAGCTTCAAAAAAAGCCTAATATAGGCTTTATGAAAATCAGAGTTGGAGTAATAGGCTGCTTAGGCAGAATGGGCAAGAAAATACTCAATGAATTAATTACAAATACCAAAGTGGAAATAGCAGGTGCTGTTGCCCGTTCAGGCAGTAAGTACATAGATTCAGATATTGGACCAATTATAGCCAATCTAGGAATCAAGGTTACAAGTTCTATTAGTGGCATATTTGAGTTATCCGACGTTGTAATAGATTTTACAACTAAAGAATGTATGTTAGACTGCCTTAAAGCAGCTGTAAAATTTAAAACACCTCTGGTTAGTGGCACAACTGGAATAGAAGGTGTCGATTTAAAAGAATATGCTGCTGAAGTTCCAATATTATGGTCAGCAAATATGAGTGTTGGGGTTAATGTGTTGCTGAAATTGGTAAAAAAAGCTGCTGAGCTTTTAGGTAATGAATATGACGTTGAGATTTGGGAAATGCATCATAACTTAAAAAAGGATTCACCATCTGGAACAGCTATAGAACTTGGCAAAACAATTGCTAACGCTTCAAAAGTGGATTTTCAGTCCAATCAATATTTACATAGTGGTTCAAACATAAGGAAAAAGGGGGGAATAGGTTTTGCGGTGTCTCGTGGAGGTGGAGTAATAGGAGATCACAGCGTGATGTTTGTTAATTCTGATGAGCGGATAGAACTAAACCACAAAGCAATTGATCGCACAACGTTTGCTAGAGGAGCTGTTCAAGCAGCAGTATGGCTATACGAAAATAAAAGAGAAATTCCGGGGCTCTATTCAATGCAGGATGTGATATGAGCGGTATATATGCTTCCGTTAAAAATCTAAATCTTTGGTATGGCTCTAAACAAGTTTTATTCGATATAAATTTGGATATTTATAAGAAAAAAGTTACTACTTTTATCGGACCATCCGGGTGCGGTAAATCGACATTTTTGCGTTGTTTTAATCGTATGAATGACTATGTACCAGGTTGCAAAACTGTTGGTGAATTAGATATCGATGGGCTGGGTGATATATATTCACGCGATATGGATGTTGTACTACTTAGAGCAAAAGTTGGCATGGTATTTCAAAAGCCAAATCCTTTTCCAAAATCAATATACGACAATGTTGCTTATGGACCAAAACTGCATGGTATGGCGAAGGATAAGCAAAAATTGAATGAGATGGTGGAAAATAGTTTAACCAAAGTTGGCTTATGGGAAGAACTAAAGGACAGATTGCAAGATAGCGCACTTAATTTATCCGGTGGCCAACAACAGAGGCTATGCATCGCTCGCGCAATTGCAGTGAAGCCAACTATTTTATTAATGGATGAACCGTGCTCTGCTCTTGATCCAATGGCAACCAATGCAATCGAAAATCTTATACAAGAGCTGAAATTAAGATTTACTATAATTATGGTGACTCATTCAATGAAGCAAGCTAAAAAGTTATCTGATAGTGTAATTTTCTTTCATAATGGCAGAATTGTTGAGTCTGGAAGCACTCAAGAAATATTCGAAAATGCTCAATCTCCCTTAACAAAGGAGTATATCCTGGATCATTAAATTTCTGTCATCCTATGGCTTTGCGATTAAATCCATTAGCTTCAAAAATTGTAATACTTAAAAATATGATTGAATAATTATTAATAATAGTATATAATTATTAACGTTTTTCAGGCATTTTTGTTATGGGTGCGCCAAGTAAGCGTTTAGAATACAGTTGGTGAAAATCCAACTTAGGCGAAGTCTAGCCAACAGCCTAGAACAGACCATTATGCTGCGTGAGGTAACGAGCGTAGTAAAGCTAATGGAATGGACAATATAGGGTGCAATGAAAATGAAGGTATTGAGTCCCGAAATAAAAATGAAGTGATGGAGGTCGACATTTTCCATAAAATGGAAGGCAGTATGGAGGGTAACAATAAGGCAAGTTATCACTCACTCTATCGGGATCAGAGGCCGTGTCATGTATTGAAATGGATTCTAAATGAACTTGGGAGATCCTTTGTATTCCTACTAAGGTACGCTGGAACAAGTCAACAAAGGCGAGGACTAACGGAAGATGCAAAGGAAGTCGGACTGATTGATAGTACTCAGAGTGTCACATACAAGGGGAAGCGGTCAGCAATATAGCAACTGGAGTAGGGATTGCAATACTGATACAACAGAGATTGGAGGAATATGCAAGAAAAACTAAACCAGATAGCGGTAAGAGCGAAGCAAGATAAGCGGGTAAAATTTACATCGCTGATACACCTTATCAATGAGGAGAATCTTGCAGAGTGTTATAAGAGCCTGTTCATAATCTTTTCAGAAGTAAGGCAGTGAAAGCCAGAACGACCATTTGTAGGCTAGTATTGAGTTTTCGCTCACAATTTTTCCACAATCTTCTACATTTTTCTAACCAAGCAAAAGATCGCTCCACAACCCATCTTTTGGGCAATACAACAAAGGAATGTAATTCATTTCTTTTTATCACTTCAACGGTTGCACCAATAATCGTTTTTATTTGAGTTGCAAAATTCTCTCCAGTATAGCCTGCATCAACCAGTACATTTTTAACTCCCGAGAGGTTTTCTTTTGCATTTTCGACCATTCTCACAGCACTGCTACGGTCAGTTATAGCTCTTTTCATAGAAGTCCGGATGTGATAAGATAAGGATAGACGATGATAAGGAGGTTGAGTGCCAGCAGCATATAGTTATGACTTAAGGAAAAAAGCAATGGAAGCGCTAGAGGAGGGAGGAAGCAGAGAAACAGTGGCAGCAAGATTTAAAATTGGACGAACTACTTTATGGGAGTGGCAGCAAAGAAGAAAAGAAACAGGAGACTTTCAATCAAAAAAACTTGGAAATGGAGGTTACAATCACAAAATTACCGACTGGGATGCCTTTGCTAAATTTGCCAGAGAAAACGGAGGAAAGACTCTGTCGGAAATGGCTAAACTTTGGGGCAACGTTAGTATCCAAACGATCCACCGAGCTCTCAGAAAAATTGGATTTACGCGCAAAAAAAGACATATGGATACAAGGAAAGAAACGAAGAAAAACGTGCTGAATTCTTAAAAATTATAGCAACAAAAGAACCAGAAAACTTAGTTTATATAGATGAGTCTGGCATTGATAACACAGAGGACTATCCATATGGGTATTGCCAGAAAGGACAGCGGTTTTATGGCCTAAAATCTGGAAAGAAAACTCAACGAATCAGTATGGTTGCAGCCTTAAGTAGAAGAAAGATAGTTGCTCCATTAACCTTTGAAGGCCACTGTAATATGGATGTTTTTAATGGATGGTTTGAGCAATTTTTGACACCGATCTTTGAACCTGGACAGACTGTCATTCTTGACAATGCTACTTTTCATAAGTCTGGTAAGATTATCGAGCTTGCTAGAGGAGTTGGTGCAGAAATTTTGTATCTGCCGCCGTATTCTCCAGATTTCAACAAAATTGAGCATCATTGGTTTGCTATAAAAAACAGAGCTAGGAAAAACATTCCTCTATTCGAATCCTTTCGTCGTGCTGTTGATTCTGCCTTCCTATGACCTGTTCGGACTATTATGAGAAATGCTATACTAGTGGAACTACAACAGCAGATATAACACCCACAGTAATTCCTGCTGTTATAGCTTTAGGTCTATGGATGCATGATGGATTTGCACCATAATTTAGCAGGAGTTTTGCCATCCTTGGACTAGGTTTGTAAGGTTCATAAAAATTACCTAGTAAAGTTGTGTCACAATCTAGTAGCAGTTTTCCTCCTAACCTTATATTACGGTAACTATAATTAAGAGTAGCATAGTATAAAGGTGCCCTTCCATCCTTGTCTTTTATATTAGCATCTGCACCTTTTTTTAATAGCATTTCTATTGTTTGTATAAGTTCATAACCAATAGCATAATGCAAAGGAGTTTTTCCATCCTCGTCTTTTATATTAACATCTACTCCTCTTTGTAATAAAAGTCCCGCTATCTTTGCTGCACTATCATCCTTCATAGGAGTACATATGTTAGCATTACATGTAGCATAGTGCAAAGCAGTTCCTCCAGATTTATCCTGTAGATTAACATTTGCCACTTTCTCCAATAACATTTGCACTATTTCTATATCTCTTTTGCCAGCAGCTACATGTAAAGGAATCTCTTTATCTTCATCTTGTGCATTAACGTCTGCTCCCTCTTCTAGCAAAACTTCTACCACTTGCGTATACCCATACTGAGCAGAATAATGTAAAGAGGTTTTTTTCCATACATCTTGTACATTAACATTAGCCCCGCTTTTTATTAGGTGTTTTACTACTTTTCCACAACCATTTTTAGCTGCTATAAGTAATAAACCACAATTAAGTACTTCAAATGTGTGGTTTATATCAAACTGGTTACTTTCCCACTCACTGTAGATATCTGGAAGCTTCTGCTGTAGTTCATCTTTGATTTTCTCAACTACATTTTCTGCACTTAGGTCTGGACTACTGTTGACTTCTTGTAGTATTAACCTTAATGTCATTTCCTTCTCCAAGATATAAAATTTTATTATGGCATATGGAGTGGATTATGTCAATGAAGAACTAAGAAACTGGTTCTTCTTTTTTTCTATAGCTTTAGGTTTACCTACAATTTGAAAAACAACAAATTCGTCATTCCGCTACTCGTTAGCGCCGCGGCGGTATGATGTAGGGAAACCTTTCTTGGGTTAGCTATAAAGTTAAAATTCGACCAGGGCAGCCGCAATAAGGTAGCAAACGCCATCATGTCTTTAGGAGAGTTTGCTAATGAAGGCTCTTAAGTTGACGCCATTGCCTGAACGGATACGCCAATTTTTATGTTCATTTGTAACCGTCTATTATTTTACACCCCAGTCTTTTTCAAATATTGCTAGCCCTTGGTCAGTAAGTGGGTGATTAATTAATTGTCTAAGTACTTTTGCTGGCACAGTAATTGAATCAGCACCAAGCCTTGCAGCTTCCATTACATGCGCTGGGCTTCTCACTGATGCAACAAGAACTTTAGTATCAAAACCGTAATTAGAATATATAGTACATATATCTTCTATTAGCGATAAGCCATCACAGCTTATATCATCAAGGCGACCAACAAAGGGGGAAATAAAACAAGCACCGACCTTAGCGGCAAGCAGTGCTTGCCCAGGAGAAAAACATAATGTGATGTTAACAGGTATTTTATGCTCTGTCCATAACTTTTTACAAGAAATTAATCCTTCATGTGTAAGAGGTAATTTGATCACAACATTATCAGCAATTTTTGCTAAATTCAGACCTTCTGTAATCATCTCTTCATGGCTATCTGCAACAACTTCAACACTAACAGGCCCTTTTATAATAGAGCATATTTCACGCACTAAATCCTCGTATTTATCTTTACGCCCGGACTTTGCTATTAAAGAAGGATTAGTTGTTATGCCGTCAATGAACTCCTTTAGTTCTTTAATTTCATTTAAATCAACGCTATCAAGAAAAATTTCCATATTAATCTCCTATAAAAAAAATACCCTTGCAAAATCTTGTCATCCTACCGCTTGACTTACAACCGTATGAACTTCCTGCGTTGTAAACATCAAACGGCCGATAACACAACTGTACAAATATTGAGACATAAGAGTAATTTGTACCAAGAAAAAAGATGTCATCCCAGTGCCCAGACCCCTAAGAACCTGTACATGATCTCAAGAAAGGAATAAACTAAGAGATAATATATATAAGTTAGGATATATGAGGAGTTTATACCCAAGTGATATAAGTCGGGAAAGATTTGAGATTATGTTACCAGATCTAGAGTCCTGTAGAAAAAAAACAAAACCAAGGAAACTTGATTTGTATGATGTATTTTGTGGAGTGTTATACGTTCTGAAAAGCGGTTGTCAGTGGAGAATGCTACCAAAAGAGTTTCCAAAATGGCGCAATTGTTACGACTATTTTAAGAAGTGGAGTGAAAAACCAGATGCAGATAAAGAAAGTGTTCTGGAGCTGGTGTTAAAAAAAAATAGTTGGCGTGGTCCGACAAAACAATGGTCGGAAAGAAAAAACCAGCTTCTGCATAATTGATGCACAGAGTGTAAAAAATGCAGATACTGCTGAAGAAAAAGGCTATGATGCAGGCAAAAAGATTTCAGGAATAAAACGCCATATTGCAGTAGATACGCAAGGTTTGCCCCATGCAATTTATATAACAACAGCAGAGATAACTGACCGTAGCAGTGCTGTGAGAATGGTCGAAAATGCAAAAGAAAACCTCTCGGGAGTTAAAAATGTACTGGTTGATGCAGGCTATACTGGAGAGAATTTTGCAACTCAAATAAAAACGATTATTGGTGCAACCGTTGAAGTGATAAAAAGAAATGAATTACATTCCTTTGTTTTATTGCCCAAAAGATGGGTTGTGGAGCGATCTTTTGCTTGGTTAGAAAAATGTAGAAGATTGTGGAAAAATTGTGAGCGAAAACTCAATACTAGCCTACAAATGGTCGTTCTGGCTTTCACTGCCTTACTTCTGAAAAGATTATGAACAGGCTCTAACAAAAAAATCAACCATAATAATTTTAGTAGTATGAGAAAATATTGAATATTAAGAGCTTTTAAAGTACAGTAACAATGTTAGTAATAGCACAATATATGCACGATATAGAATATATACGCAAAAACCCTGAAGGATTTGAAAAGGCAATAAAAAGCAGGGGGATAAGAGAGTTTACTGCAAAAGAGATATTAGAAATTGATCACGAGAAAAGGTCATTAACCACTAAATTGCAAGATTTAAATAGGCAGCGCAATGAAATCACAGAGGAAATAAAGAAGCTTAAAATGAGCAAGAGCCCCTGTGAAGAGCAAATAAAATCATCAAAAAACATCACGAATGAGATAGAGGCAATCAGCTTAAAAGAGCAAGCAGAAAAGGATAAGTTAGTGAGTGTTTTATCTAACTTGCCGAATATTTCTGCGCAAGATGTGCCAATAGGCGCAGATGAGAACTCTAATTTAGAGGTGAGAAAATATGGAAGAAAAAGACAGTTTGATTTTACAGCAAAATCTCATTATGAACTCGGAGAAAAATTAAGTTTAATGGACTTCGAACAAGCGGCGAGAATTTCCGGATCAAGATTTGCGATATTAAAAGGACAGTTAGCTAAGCTTGGACGAGCGCTAATAAATTTTATGCTTGAAATGCATGTTAATGAATTTGGCTATACTGAGGTGTACCACCCGGCTTTGGTGAAAAACGAAGCTATGTATAATGTTGGTCAACTACCGAAATTTTCTGAAGATTCGTATTTAACTACCGACGAATTGAGGTTGATTCCCACAAGTGAAGTGTTTTTAACAAATTTGGTTGCTGATAAAATAGTGGAAGAAAAAGAACTGCCTATTCGCTTTACTGCGTATTCAGAGTGTTTTCGTAAAGAAGCAGGCAGCGCAGGGCGAGACACGAGAGGCATGATAAGGCAACACCAATTTGGTAAAGTGGAATTGGTGAGTATTACAACTGAGGACCAATCAAACGATGAACTTGAGCGCATGACGAGTGTTGTTGAAGAGATATTAAAAAAACTAGAATTGCCGTATAGAGTAATGCTACTCTGTAGTGGTGATATGGGTTTTGCTGCACAAAGGACTTATGACATAGAGGTATGGTTACCTGAGCAAAATAAATATAGAGAAATATCAAGCTGCTCAAATTGTGGTGCCTTTCAAGCAAGAAGGATGAACGCTAAATACTCTTCAGAAACTGATAAAAAGATAAAAAAATATATTCACACTTTAAACGGCTCAGCTTTAGCTATAGGAAGAACGATTATTGCCATAATGGAGAATTATCAAAATTCTGACGGGTCGATTGCAATACCAAACGTGTTGCAAAAATACATGAGTAATGGTACTGTTATAAGCAAATAATAATTTTGACATATAGAAAAGCGGGGAAATAAAGATGAAGGTTCTGGTTATAGGTTCTGGTGGGCGTGAGCACGCTCTACTTTGGGCTCTAAAAAAATCTCCTATCTTGACTGAGTTATATGTCACTCCTGGTCGCCCGGCCATGGAAAATTTGGGAGTTCTTGTGGATGTAAATATTCAAAATTCAGTGGATGTTACACAATTTTGCAAGAGAGAAAATATAGAGTTGGTTGTTATTGGTCCAGAACAACCAATAATTGATGGGCTTGCTGATGATTTAGTTGCAGAGGGAATAAATGTTTTTGCTCCAAGTCAAGCAACTGCAAAACTTGAGGGATCGAAGTCTTTCACCAAGGGATTATGTAAACGATATGGTATACCAACTGCCAAGTACGAGTGTTTTGTTGATGAAGGGTTAGCTAAAGATTTTGTACGTAGCAATAAAATAAAGTTTCCACTTGTAGTGAAAGCAAATGGAATTGCGGCAGGGAAAGGGGTGGTTATATGTAATACAGAAAACGAAGCTTTTTCAGCAATAGATTCAATGCTAGTGGAGAAAAAATTTGGTGAATCAGGTGAAGAAATAATCATAGAAGAGTTTTTAATTGGAGAAGAAGTAAGTTTTTTTGCTCTTATTGATGGGTTGAAAGTAGTAACTCTTGGGTGTGCAAAAGATTATAAGAGAGTTGATGAAAGTAATGAAAGCCAAAATACTGGAGGTATGGGGTCATACTCATCACCTTCAATTATAAGTAAGGACATGGAGCAAAAAATTATTCAAAAAATAATATACCCTACAGCTCAAGCATTGGTTAACATGGGTACGCCTTATAAAGGAGTACTCTTTGCTGGTTTAATGATTTGCAAAGATAGCCCAAAACTTCTCGAGTATAACGTTAGATTCGGTGATCCAGAAACGCAATCTATATTACCTAGATTTGATTCAAATTGCGATTTGTTAAAATTGATGTTGTCAGTTGCAGAAGGAAAGTTAAATGTCAAAATGGTGGAACTTAACAACAAATCTACAGTTTGTGTAGTTGTTGCAAGTAAAGGCTATCCGGGTGATTATCAAAAGGGAGAAGTAATTAAAGGATTAGATAAAATTGAAAGCATTCCTGGTGTATTGGTGTTTCATGCTGGTACTAAATTGGATGAAAGTGGTAACTTAGTTTCAGATGGCGGAAGAGTGCTAAATATAGTAGCAGAAGGGAGCACTATAGAGGAAGCCAAAAGTAAGGTGTACTCAGCATTAAATTTTTTAGAATGGCCAGGGGGCTTCTTCAGATACGATATCGGTAGTTAATGTTAGCTGTCGGTTAGCAGGTGGTTCACAGAAACAAAAAACTTACTTGACACCCTCCGCCAGCCCCCTTATCATGACAGTGAAGCTATTTCATTTAACTTCGCAATCTGTGCAGATTAAAACGACAAGAAAACTTGTATTTGGCGTACTATGCTTAAATTTTTGCACTATGTGTACCTTATGTCTTTATCAAATTTCTAGTTTTTTACCTATATAAGCTGAAACGCGCTTATAAAGCGTTCAAGACATCACCCAACGTCAAATTTTAAAATAGAGAGTGAATAACTAGCTACTGCGGGTTTTCTATGCCTTTTTTTTCTGCCTGGTAAATTTCTTAAATATTAAAGCTAAGGTTAGTTGCATTTAAAAGCAGCTAAATTGCAGCGTTTAAGAACCTGTACATGATCTCAAGAAAGGAATAAACTAAGAGATAATATATATAAGTTAGGATATATGAGGAGTTTATACCCAAGTGATATAAGTCGGGAAAGATTTGAGATTATGTTACCAGATCTAGAGTCCTGTAGAAAAAAAACAAAACCAAGGAAACTTGATTTGTATGATGTATTTTGTGGAGTGTTATACGTTCTGAAAAGCGGTTGTCAGTGGAGAATGCTACCAAAAGAGTTTCCAAAATGGCGCAATTGTTACGACTATTTTAAGAAGTGGAGTGAAAAACCAGATGCAGATAAAGAAAGTGTTCTGGAGCTGGTGTTAAAAAAAAATAGTTGGCGTGGTCCGACAAAACAATGGTCGGAAAGAAAAAACCAGCTTCTGCATAATTGATGCACAGAGTGTAAAAAATGCAGATACTGCTGAAGAAAAAGGCTATGATGCAGGCAAAAAGATTTCAGGAATAAAACGCCATATTGCAGTAGATACGCAAGGTTTGCCCCATGCAATTTATATAACAACAGCAGAGATAACTGACCGTAGCAGTGCTGTGAGAATGGTCGAAAATGCAAAAGAAAACCTCTCGGGAGTTAAAAATGTACTGGTTGATGCAGGCTATACTGGAGAGAATTTTGCAACTCAAATAAAAACGATTATTGGTGCAACCGTTGAAGTGATAAAAAGAAATGAATTACATTCCTTTGTTGTATTGCCCAAAAGATGGGTTGTGGAGCGATCTTTTGCTTGGTTAGAAAAATGTAGAAGATTGTGGAAAAATTGTGAGCGAAAACTCAATACTAGCCTACAAATGGTCGTTCTGGCTTTCACTGCCTTACTTCTGAAAAGATTATGAACAGGCTCTTAGAGAATTTTATCAACCACAAAAATAATGATGGAATGGATGCTTTGGATATTGCGCTGAATAGTGGAAACGAGAAAGCTATTGAAGTATTAAGATCATATGGAGCAGATATCAAGAATAAGGCAGATGGTAGCACTCAAAAAATTACTGCAAAAAAAACAAGTATAGTATTTCTCATAATAGTCCGAACAGGTCATAGGAAGGCAGAATCAACAGCACGACGAAAGGATTCGAATAGAGGAATGTTTTTCCTAGCTCTGTTTTTTATAGCAAACCAATGATGCTCAATTTTGTTGAAATCTGGAGAATACGGCGGCAGATACAAAATTTCTGCACCAACTCCTCTAGCAAGCTCGATAATCTTACCAGACTTATGAAAAGTAGCATTGTCAAGAATGACAGTCTGTCCAGGTTCCAAGATCGGTGTCAAAAATTGCTCAAACCATCCATTAAAAACATCCATATTACAGTGGCCTTCAAAGGTTAATGGAGCAACTATCTTTCTTCTACTTAAGGCTGCAACCATACTGATTCGTTGAGTTTTCTTTCCAGATTTTAGGCCATAAAACCGCTGTCCTTTCTGGCAATACCCATATGGATAGTCCTCTGTGTTATCAATGCCAGACTCATCTATATAAACTAAGTTTTCTGGTTCTTTTGTTGCTATAATTTTTAAGAATTCAGCACGTTTTTCTTCGTTTCTTTCCTTGTATCCATATGTCTTTTTTTGCGCGTAAATCCAATTTTTCTGAGAGCTAGGTGGATCGTTTGGATACTAACGTTGCCCCAAAGTTTAGCCATTTCCGACAGAGTCTTTCCTCCGTTTTCTCTGGCAAATTTAGCAAAGGCATCCCAGTCGGTAATTTTGTGATTGTAACCTCCATTTCCAAGTTTTTTTGATTGAAAGTCTCCTGTTTCTTTTCTTCTTTGCTGCCACTCCCATAAAGTAGTTCGTCCAATTTTAAATCTTGCTGCCACTGTTTCTCTGCTTCCTCCCTCCTCTAGCGCTTCCATTGCTTTTTTCCTTAAGTCATAACTATATGCTGCTGGCACTCAACCTCCTTATCATCGTCTATCCTTATCTTATCACATCCGGACTTCTATGAAAAGAGCTATAGTACCATGGATGGAGCAGAAAGTGCAGAGGTAGCACCTCCAATTAAGCAAAGAGTATAAAGCTTTTTATAAAGCGATTATAAATTTCAGTAAGTTGCAGAGGCTCTACAATGGGAAGTGTAGTATGTTAGCAGATACAAATGACTAGATAAATTATATTTCATTAAAGTCATTTATCTTGAAACATAAGCAGGATTTTGTATAGTTGTTTCAATTTGGGTCTGTATATTGAAACAATGCGTGAAAGTGGATATTACCATTATATAGATAAGTTAGCACACTTTGTCCCTTATCCATTACCACCGAAAGATCCTCTTTTTAGTTTTAGTGAAAATATTGCTGTTCTTTACGGTGAAACAATGATAAAGCTTGGTCAGTTGAACGAAATGGCTGAGTGTTTACCAAATGCAGAAAGGTTTATTAAGGCATATATTGTAAAAGAAGCACTACTTTCTTCCGCAATTGAAGGTGTACACACAACTTTACTTGATGTTTTTACTCAAAGAGTATCATCAACAAAACCTAACAAGCAAACCCAATTAGTTATGAATTATACAAAATCACTTGAGATGGCGCTCAGTACAGCAAAACATTCAACAATAGCACAAACCATCTTAACTGCTCATAAAGAATTAATGCAATCTAATGAAGGTGGTGGTGAATATCGTGCAGATTCTGTACGTGTTGGTGATCTCATTGCAGCCCATGCACCTGAAGTAGTCAATCTAATGAACGACTTAGAAAACTATGTTAACACTGATAACAAATTGCCTCCACTTATAAAGGTAGGGCTAGTGCATGCACAATTTGAAATTATTCACCCATTTATAGATGGTAATGGAAGAATAGGAAGACTTTTAATTGTAATACTACTAATTCATTACAACTTATTATCAACTCCAATACTTTATCCATCCTACTATTTTAAAAAGAACCACTTTGATTATTATAGATGTTTAGACAGAATAAGAACTCATGGTGACTTTGAGGGGTGGATCGAGTATTACTTAAATGCTATAAAAGATAGTAGCTTTGATGCTTATTGTAGAGCTAAGAGCATTGAAAGGTTGGAAAGGGACTTAGTAAACATAATTCAAGTAAATCAATGCTTCTTCAAGATCCGTGATACAGCATTGCAAACATTGAATATACTTTTTCAACTTCCAGTTATAAGTGTTAAAGAATTAAGCAAAAGATTAAATAAAACTTACAATACAGTAAATAATCTAATCCTACAATTTGTTGAAGCCAAAATATTAGTGAAAGATAGCAACAACAAAAAGCGTAATAAACTTTATAGATTTGAGGCTTATCTAGAACTTCTTGAACAATAAGCTCTCTCTTAATACACAATTGTACGAACATTGCAATTTGCAGGTGGTATCATTCCAGTCTGGAATCCAGCTTTTGATCGAAAATGTTGTATAGTGTACCTGTTTACAGTCAATTTTTCTGGATCCAAGTAGTCAAGCTACTCGGATGACACCATTTATTGTAAGGACTTATCTCACATTTACTCTATGATTATCTTTTTAGAGCACTTTGTCTACCTATTTTGCCACTCTGCTGAACGGATATAACCTAAGTTACTTTAGCTATAGATAAAGAAACTTACATTTCAATTATTTCACAATTTCTGTATAATCTTAAAAACTCAATTAGTGCGTTATGAAGATAATAATAGGTAATGCTAGTAAGGAATTAGGGGAATCAGTAGTTAACCGGCTAGATGTTCAACCATCCTCTGCTTGGATATCAAAGTTTACCGATGGCGAGGTAAATGTAGAAGTAGCAAATGATCTATATAATCAAGAAGTATATATAATACAATCTCTTTCTTCCCCTGTGAATGATAATCTTATGGAGCTTCTGCTTATAATTGATGCAGTAAATAGATTAGGAGCCAAAAGGATAGTAGTAATTATTCCTTATTATGGATATAGCAGGCAAGATAGAATTATCAAGAACAATAATATGCAATCTGCTTTAAGTGCAAAATTAGTTGCAAATCTTATTCAAACTGCAGGTGCAAGTAGTGTTGCAGTTATTGATTTGCACTCAAGTCAAATTGAAGGATTCTTTGATGTACCGATAACCAATTTGAACTGCTTTGAAGCATTTGTTGACTCTATACACACGGAAAACTTGGCAATTGTTGCACCTGATGTTGGAGCAATTGGCAGAGCACGTGCTTTTGCAAAGACTTTAGAGGAAAAGTACAAGATAGGGTTAAGTGATAAGATTATTGTAGTAGATAAATATAGGGAGAAAGCAGGCACATCTCAAGTAATGAACATAATAGGAGAAGTTGCAAATAAAAATTGTGTCATTGTTGATGATATAGTTGACTCTGGTGGAACATTGTGTAATGCAGCTCTTGCTTTAAAAGGCCACGGAGCAAAGTCCGTAATTTCATGCATCACACATGGCGTGCTTTCAGGAAGTGCAGTTGAGAAAATTTCTTCCTCTTCTTTAGATAAATTAGTGATTACGGATACCATACTTCACAAACTTGAAAAAACTGGTAAAATAGAAGTTGTTTCGGTCGCAGATATTTTAACTCACTTTATCCAAGGAGGTAAAGATGCCAGCTAAGTCAACAGGAGACGTTATTACTTCACTAATAGAATTTGCAAATAAGAGAAAAATAACAATTACCAAAGAAGAAATGCTTAAAATTGCACAGCTTGTAAGGATTAAGTTATCAAATGACGAGATTGATCACTACTCCAAAGAACTGACAATGCTGGATTGGATACATGATACTTTATTGCAAGTTAATACTGAAGGTGTTTCTCCTATGCGTTATGGCAGTATAGACAAGGACATTCATGTACGCGATGATGTTATAAATTCTCAAAACATTAAAGAAGAGATATTGTCCAATACAAAACCTGAGCATGGGTATTTCGTAGTGCCAAAGGTTATAAGCGATTAAGGTAAAATAAGGCTCATATCAAACCTATAATAGATCGTATCTGTTCAGCAGAGTGGCAAAATAAGGTAGACGAGAAAAGACAACTATAGGAACAAATGGGTGTCATTCCAGTGCTTGACACTGGAATCCAGTCCTTTTGCACAGTTCCATCAAAAACGTTGTAGAGGATTAACCGCTTTCGTGTTTACCAACTTAGTGCCCAATCTGGATCCCAGTGTCAAGCACTGGGATGACAAGAAAGGGAGCACTGGAATTTTTGTTTCAGTATTTGTACATTAGCCATGCATCTGAACAGATACAATAAATCTACTTTCAAAAATAAGACCAATCCGGTAAAGAAGCATTTGTGGGAGTGGAAACCATTTTTTGATTTTTCTTTACTAAGTCTACTAAATATAGTTTAGAGTTGCTTGGTGATTCTGTTCTTGTAAAAATGATTTCTCTACCATTTGGTAGCCATGCCGGGGATTCAATTTTATGCCCCTCTGAAAGCAGACGTTCTTCTTTGCCATCTGGCTTCATAACTCCTATGTAAAATTTTCCTGACTGAATCTTTGTAAAAGCTATCAGATCTCCTTTTGGCGACCAAACGGGCGTAGCATATCTTCCACTTCCAAAACTAATTCTTTTAGGTTTTTTACTTTTGTTAGTAAAATCGATAACGTACAGTTGCTGACTCCCACTTATATCAGAACTAAAAGCCATATACTTTTGATCTGGAGAAAAAGAGGGAGAAGTGCTTATAGCTGAACCTTTGGTAATTTTTTTCGTGCGTTTACTATTTAAATCCAAAGATAATATATTCGTTTCACCACCCAATGAGTGGGAAATTAAAAGAGATTTACCATCGGGAGAAAATCTTGGTGCAGAAACAACTCCTTCAAATGCGCTGATTATTGATTCAGTGTTATCTTTTAAATTTTTTAATATTATATAACTTTTACCATTTGCGTATGAGATATAAACAATACCCTTTCCATTTGGTGAGAATCTCGGTGTTGACACAAATCTATCGCCATTTGTTAAGTATTTTATATTACTTCCATCTTGATTCATCACAGCAATTTTACGCACAGATTTGTAGTTGCTATCTTTTTCTTCAGCAATATACGTGATTTTTGTGTTGAAGTGCCCTTTCTCACCAATCAATCTATCATGTATCACATCCGAAACGAGGTGACCAATTTTTCTCCAGTCTTTTGCTGGAAAAACAACTGACTGAGTAAGTAATTCTCTTTTTGTAAAAGTGTCAAATAAACGAAATGATAGCTCTAATGCACTACCAGATATTTCGCTTAAACTTACTGTGACTACAGTATCGCTTTTCCAAGATTCAGCTTCCGCGCCACGTTTTACATTAAATAAGCCACAATTAGATAAATTTGTTCCTATTACCTTTGCAATATTTTCGCTTAATTCGCTTTCCAGCACTGTTTTACATGTACATTTAGATACAACAAGACCGATGTTACCAACACTGCTTTTTTTTATATCAACATATAAAGCAGCTTTTGTAAAATAAGGAATAAATAACAAAACAAGCAATATTAGTTGAACGAATAACTTCATTAGACTTCCTGCTTTGCTCTCTATCATCCTAGCAAACGTTTACTTTTGAAGGTAAACTGCACAACAAACGACGTCATGAAAGTAGCTGATACACAACTGTTCGAACTTCTCGCGTTACAGTAGGTGACATTAACCTCTGATGTCATCCCAGTGCTTGACACATAACTATACGAACATTGCAATTTGTAGGTGGCAGGTGGTGTCATTCCAGTGCTTGACACTGGAATCCAGTTTTCTGGCAATTTCATCGACAATGTTGTATAGTGCGCTTGTTTACAATCAATTTTGCTGGATCCCAGTGTCAAGCACTGGGATGACACCTTTGTGTTTGAGGTGAAATCGGCTAACACACTGCCTCTGCGAACAAATGTTCGTACAGCTGTGTGTCGGAGCACTGGGATGACACCCCTACCGGCAGGGATTGCTCTAAAATCACAACGTTCATATAGTTGTGTGCTTGACACTGATTTTTTTATGGATTCCAGTATTGCATGCTGAAATAACATCAAAGAATACATTGTTAACTTCTTACTCAAATAATGGTTAATAAAAGAGGTATATTTCTATACCTGTTCTATCTGAACCTCAATTATAGGTCTTTTTAGTAAATATTCCTTTAAGATACTCAATATTGAATTTTCAATCTTATTTTTAATTTTTTTTGTTGGCTGCAAACTAAACAACGACTCAACTTTCTTGACAATTTTCTGTATAATAGCTGCATCTTCCAGCGCTTCAAAAACACCAGGTACAAATACTTTTGGTTTAGTAAGCAATTTATTTTTCTTGTTTACAACTGCTGTTACCACAATAACTCCAGCATCTCTCATTCTTTTACGCATTTTTATAACACTGCACTCCGGATGACGTAGCAGCGTACCATCAATACCAAAGTAGTCAACATCAATTGAATCAACTTTTTCTCCGTTCTCCAAATTAACAATATCACCTGGTGCAATCATTATTGCTTTTGCCACACCGCACTCTTTAGCAAATTTTACATGTGCATGCGTGTGAATATATTCGCCGTGAACTGGAATAGACATCTTTGGTTTTATTAAAGAATACATTTCCTTCAGCTCTTCTCTTGTTGGATGCCCAGAAGCATGAACATGCTCTGTTTTTTCAGTAACAACTTCTACCACCATCTCAATAAAGGCATTGAGCATGTTGTGCGCACGAGTTTCATTTCCAGGAATGATTTTTGACGAAAAGATCATGGTATCACCTTGCTGCATTTTAAATGCTTGATGACTCTTAGCAGCAAGTCTTGCGGTAGCTGCCAGTGGCTCACCTTGACAACCTGTGCAAAGTAGCACCAGTTCTTCCCTTGGAAAATTTACTGCTTCCTTTGCTTCAAGAAACTGAGGAGAATCAGTTAAATAACCACTATCTTGCGCAACTTTCACTATTCTCCATAAAGATCTACCAAGTAAAACTACTTTTCTATTTAGTGCTTTTGCAGCTTGGCTTATCGTTTCAATTCGTGCCACATTTGAAGCAAATAGCGAAACAGCAACTAATTTTTTAGACCGCTTTATTATGTTATAAATATTATTATAAATTTCACCTTCTGACTCAGGGTGATGCTTGCTTAATATATTGGTTGAATCGCAAATTGCTGCAAGCAGGTCACCTTTATCGCCAATTTCTTTTAGACGCTCCATATTAGAAGTTAATCCAACAACAGGTTTTGGATCAAATTTCCAGTCTCCGGTATGGAGTGCACTACCCATTTCAGTGCTAATTAATATTGAATTTGCCTCAGGAATTGAATGAGTTACATTTATAAACTCGATGGTAAAAGGACCTAAACTTGTGCTGCCATTTATGTCCACCTCTTTCACAGGCACTATACCTTCTAATCGAAATTCTTTTAGTTTCTCTTTAAGAAAATTAACCGTAAACTTTGTTGTATATATGAAGCACTGCAACTCTTCCCACAAGTGGGGCACTGCACCACAGTGGTCCTCATGTGCATGTGTAATTATTATTCCAAGTAAATCTTTTTTTCTTTGGGCAATAAAATCTATATCAGCAATGAGCAGCTCAACACCTGGCATAGTTTCATCTGCAAAACCAACACCAAGGTCGACCATAATCCACTTACCTTGGTAATGATATAGGCTAACATTCATCCCGATTCTTCCCACTCCCCCAAGCGGAAGAAATAAAAACTCATTTTTGTTTATATTCATTAAATTTAAATTATCAAAACCTGAGGATAGCAAAACTTCGACCTTAAATAAAGAAATTTATTGCTTTTACATAGTTTTAAGAAACTAAGAAGTTTCTGTTGGCTAATAATAACACTATTGTTAAGTTTTTCATCAATAAGGTCAAAGAATTGCAGGATTAAATGTGAAAACCCGTAAACAGTTATTCCTTCATGCCATTTAGCAGATTTCTTATTTTTTTTTTACTTTACTAAAAAACCCTTCAGATTGCTGTTGTACACTTGCATTTTCCTCTTCTTCAAGCGCTTTTAATAGTTCAATTTGCTTTTTAGTTAAATTTTTTGGATTTAAAGTCTCAACTATTACCTGTACATATAAATCACCACGAGCATGTGAGTTCATATATGGCATACCATTTTCCCTACAACGTAGTTTGGTACCAGTTTGAGTGCTTTCAGGGACCTTTACTTTTATTTTAGCTCCATCAATTGATTGGACACCGATTTCACCACCAAGCACTGCTAGTGTCATTCTTATAGGCACTTTACAGTGTAAATCTGTTTTATTTCTAGTAAAGATTTTATGGGAAATTATTTTCACGTATACGTATAAATCTCCACTTTTTCCACCTTTTGTTCCAGCTTCTCCTTTACCACTTATCCTTACCTTAGCTCCTTCTTCTATGCCTTTTGGAATTGAAACGGATATATTTACTTCATCTCTTCTACGTCCACTTCCACCACATTTCTTACATTTGTTTTGTATTATTTCTCCTTCCCCATAGCATGTAGTACATGTTCTTTCGATGGTAAAAAAGCCTTGTTGAGTTCTAATCCTACCGCTTCCCTGGCATGTGTGGCACTGAACTGGTTTAATTGCTCCTTCGCCACCTGTGCCTTGGCATGCATCACATTTTACATTTGTCACATAATGTATAGGCGCTTGTATTCCTTTAAATGCATCTTCTAAGGTAATTTCAAGATCATAACGTAGGTCTGCTCCAGATACTCCTGTTGTACTTCTTTTTGCTCTCGATCTACTTGCACCACCACCGAATCCTCCACCAAAGAAGTCATTGAATATGTCGCTAAAATCTCCTGCAGAGCTGAAGCCTTGAAACCCACCAGAAGCACCTTCGTGGCCATAACGGTCATAGCCTGCCCTTTTCTCAGAGCCAGACAGAACTTCATATGCAGCTGTTACTTCTTTAAATTTTTCCTCTGCTTCTTGATTGCCAGGATTTCTATCAGGATGATATTTTAACGCTAATTTTTTATACGCTTTTTTTATCTCATCAATACTGGCATTTCTGCCTACTTCCAGCAGATCATAGTAGTCTTTTTTGCTCATATATAATAGTTTAGTGCTTAACCTTTAAAGATAGGTATTACATATATTAATTTCAAGTGTGACTTCTGTTTCCTATAAAATGTGGTGCACCCTGAGCGACTTGAACGCCCGACCTTTTGATCCGTAGTCAAATGCTCTAATCCAACTGAGCTAAGGGTGCTTTCACAAAGTTAACTTTAGCAGATTTTGTGGCTTGATTCAATTAATTTGGCTAAAAATAAAACTGTTAATTTTTATTACGCGTGAACCCCTCACAATCCCCACACTGCTGTTCCGCATTAGGACTATAAAATTCACTATAAAGGAGGAGCGCTTGGATAAGAGTAAGGAGGAGGTGGGCCATAAGTTGGAGAAGTATCCCGAAGACCTTGAAAATAGCTTTTTACCTCTCCTTTAGCCTTCTCAATATTATTTGATTCTTCCTCATGCTTCATATGAAAAGCTAAACCACCAGCAAAACACACAAGAGAATTAACACCAAGGATAACTAAACCCCACACTGGTAAGACTGGGTAAACAGCACAAGCTACCAAAGCTGCCAAAGGAACAGCGCCAACTGCAAATTCTATATTCCTAAGCATCTTAAGTTTATTATCCAGGTAATCTATTTTTTCTTCTTTTCTAGCCGTTTTTCTGCTGCTGTTATACCAAAAACACATACCAGCATGTAAAACAATACACACAACTGCAGCTACTATACCTAAAGCTAATAGTTTTCTACTGTCTTCTGAGTCTACTTGTCAACTTGAGCCCAACTTAATACCCAGTCAATATCCTTTCCACCAGCTCTTTTACTGTCGGTACATAGCCATTCTCATAAAACGGATCTTGCTTGAATTTATATACATTATGTCCGGAAAACATGAGTTCGTTCTCAATATCACCATCGTGTATAACGTTTTGCAGTGTTTTTTGTATGCAAAAACTACGCGGATCTGGCTTCCGACCTGTTGAATGGTCACCATGATCTTTCCAATTGCTAAACAAACAATGACTTAAGCATCCCATACAATTGATTTGATCTTGTCTTATCTCTGCAAACTTGCCTGGCGTCACAAAAATAACAGTTGTATCTGGAGTTTTCATTGCTTCTGTATACCCTGCTTTAGTCCATGTATTTGCCAGTTCTTTGTCTTTTGCAGTAAGGTAGATCTTTCTACCTCTGCTACCCATTGCAAATTCATTATTAAATTCTTCGCTAGCATTTTCTGAAAACTTTATTTGACGTGAATTCCGTTCCTGCAACTCACGTATGAAGTTATTTTTTACTGCAGATGAGTAAAACCCTGTTGGACTGAATTTATTTAAAAATACATCACCTTCTTCTAAAGTGAGTAGCTTCTTTTTCCACTCTGCAGAAATTGGACTTTCTTTCGTCAAAAGTGGACGAGTGCCAAACTGAAAAGCTATTGGTCCAATTTGCAGATTGTCAAACCAATGTTCCCAATCTTTCAAATGCCACACTCCTCCTGCCATAACAATTGGTGTTTCTGAAAGACCGATCTCGTTCATGAAAGATCTAAGCTCTGCAACTCTTTCAAATGGAGCCTGTGGTAGCTCTGGGTCTTCACTGTTACTCAGTCCATTGTGCCCTCCAGCAAGCCATGGATCTTCATACACTACTCCACCAAGCAAATAGGAAGATATTCTTTGGTAAGCACGCTTCCATAATGCTTTAAAAGCGCGCACCGATGAGATAATAGGGTAATAATAAACCTGATATTTAGCTGCAATTTCTCCAAGCCTATAAGGCATACCAGCACCGCAGGTAATACCATGAATCAAACCTTTCGCTCCTTCTAATATGCCATGAAGCACGCGTTCTGCTGCTCCCATCTCCCAAAGTACATTCATGTGTATTCTTCCATGACCTTTTGATATTTCATTTGCTATTCTTGCCTGACTAATTCCAGCTTCAATACTATACTCAATCAATTCACTATGCTTTTCATTTCTTGTTTTGCCTTTGTAAATCAGCGGCACTAACTCGCCATTATCATCAATAAGCTTAGCATTTGCACCAGAAAATGTACCCACAGCATCTGCTGCAGCAAATGCTCCGCTTGATCTTCCATCACTAACTGCAACGCCTTTGCCGCCCTCGATGATTGGCCACACTTCCTTTCCTGAAATTACTATCTTTTTTATCTTATTTTTCAAAACTTCCTCGCAATCTTTCACTCTATTTTACTTAATTACTAAAAAAATGATAGCTGTTTATTTTTTCTTGTATCATCAGAGCCTCTATAGCTAACAAAGCCTATCCTATCCACGCTGCACAAATATTGTAGTTTGAGAGCAGTTCCAACCGGAAGGGTGTCACCCAAGTAGCCTCTTTTTGTCATGCAAGTAGCTGACATATAACTGTACGAACATTGAGATATAAGAGTCAAGAAAAAAGATGTCATCCCAGTGCCCAGACACTGGGATCCAGGAAAATTGATTGTGCACTATACAACATAAAAGCTGGATTCCAGACTGGAATGACACCACCTGCAAATTGCAATGTTCGTATAGTTATAGCATTTCTCATAATAGTCCGAACAGGTCATAGGAAGGCAGAATCAACAGCACGACGAAAGGATTCGAATAGAGGAATGTTTTTCCTAGCTCTGTTTTTTATAGCAAACCAATGATGCTCAATTTTGTTGAAATCTGGAGAATACGGCGGCAGATACAAAATTTCTGCACCAACTCCTCTAGCAAGCTCGATAATCTTACCAGACTTATGAAAAGTAGCATTGTCAAGAATGACAGTCTGTCCAGGTTCCAAGATCGGTGTCAAAAATTGCTCAAACCATCCATTAAAAACATCCATATTACAGTGGCCTTCAAAGGTTAATGGAGCAACTATCTTTCTTCTACTTAAGGCTGCAACCATACTGATTCGTTGAGTTTTCTTTCCAGATTTTAGGCCATAAAACCGCTGTCCTTTCTGGCAATACCCATATGGATAGTCCTCTGTGTTATCAATGCCAGACTCATCTATATAAACTAAGTTTTCTGGTTCTTTTGTTGCTATAATTTTTAAGAATTCAGCACGTTTTTCTTCGTTTCTTTCCTTGTATCCATATGTCTTTTTTTGCGCGTAAATCCAATTTTTCTGAGAGCTCGGTGGATCGTTTGGATACTAACGTTGCCCCAAAGTTTAGCCATTTCCGACAGAGTCTTTCCTCCGTTTTCTCTGGCAAATTTAGCAAAGGCATCCCAGTCGGTAATTTTGTGATTGTAACCTCCATTTCCAAGTTTTTTTGATTGAAAGTCTCCTGTTTCTTTTCTTCTTTGCTGCCACTCCCATAAAGTAGTTCGTCCAATTTTAAATCTTGCTGCCACTGTTTCTCTGCTTCCTCCCTCCTCTAGCGCTTCCATTGCTTTTTTCCTTAAGTCATAACTATATGCTGCTGGCACTCAACCTCCTTATCATCGTCTATCCTTATCTTATCACATCCGGACTTCTATGAAAAGAGCTATATGTGCTTGACACTGGGATCTAGAAAATCTAGTTAATATATATAGAGAAACCTTAGCTATAGTTTCGAAAGAAGTCTAATCAACTATGTTTTTTGATATATGATTATAGGTCTAACAGGCGGAATTGGGGTAGGAAAGAGCTTTGTAACTAATTGCTTTCAAGAGTTTGGTGCTGCTGTATTTGATGCTGATTCTGTTGTACACCAACTTTATAAAGTGGATAAAAGCATAATAAGTTATGCAGAGAAAAATTTTCCTGTAGTGGTGGCAAATGGTGAAATAGATAGAACAGTACTGTCTAAATATTTCTTAGCCTACGATGAAAACTGGAAACAATTTCAATCTTTGGTTCACTCTGCTGTGCTGCGTGAATTAGAATTTTTTATTGCTAAGGAAAAAAAGATCGATAGAAAACTTTTAGTTTTAGATGTGCCGCTTCTATTAGAAACAAAATTCTATTTATATTGCAACCTTATTGTTTTCGTCCATGCAGATAGTGTTGTGCAAGCTCAAAGACTCAACGAACGCAACATAGATAAAGAAAAGCTAAATTTAATCTTCAATGTTCAGTTATCTATTGAGGAGAAAAGGAAGATGAGTGACTTTATTATCGATACCAGTTTAAGCAAAGAGTATGTTTTTTCTCAAGTAAAAGATATAGTGGATTCATTAAACCTAAACACGTAGCTCTACGTCATACCGTCACTTGGCCGCTAACAAGCAGCGGAATGATGGTTGTCAGGGTAGCTGTCATCCCAGCAGCCTCCCCTGTCATCCCAGTGCTTGACACTGGGATCTAGCTTTTTGGTAATTTTATCGAAAATGTTTGCTCTTTTACAATCAATTTTCCTGGATCCCAGTGTCTGGGCACTGGGATGACACCCTACTTAACCGTCATACCGTGATTCATTCGCGGTATCTCTTAGCATAGATCCCGCTAACACGTAGCAACTGTTCTCCCTTGTCATACCGTCACTTGGCCGCTAACAAGCAGCAGAATGACGATTGTCGATAAATCTAAGTTACTTTAGCAACAGTTGTTCTCCACCAAATTACTCTGAATTTTAGTTGTATTATTTGCGGATTTCACTGCTGAAATCTCAAATTTTGAGCTTGTGTTCAAAAATGATTCAACTGACCTGCCAAAAAAATCATATCTCCACCCCTTGAATAATTTATCTGTCTGTCCAGATATTGACCCGGTTAACTCATCTTTTGAAGAAACTAATTTCCTTGATATGTTACTTTCTTTACATTTACTATCTAAAATAATTGAGAGTATATCAAGTACAGATTTATCATAATTACTCGATAAGGTGTTGTTTTGCTGCATCCAATTTCTCTCATTTTCATTAAAAATATTCACAAACTCTAGTAAATCTGCATCTTTTATATTTTTTGTATTCCTCTTGAGATCATCTAAAATCTCATCAACATGCTCTACATTTTTTTCAATAAAATCAGCTATTACAGCATTATTGATTATTTTATTACGGTTCATATTATAGCGCTGTGCTAAGGTTTCTTGCCACTCACTAACTGCTTTAACAGTTAGTATCAATCTTGGATTTACTTCATAATTAAATTTAATCCTCTTCCATGCATCTTTTGGACTATGTAAATACTTATTCATATCAACTATTGAGTCCATCTCTTCTTGAAACCAACCCATCCTATTATTTTCTTCAAGTTTATTGCACAATATTTGGTATAGGTCATATAGGTGTACCACGTCGTTTACTGCATAATCTAACTGATCTTCGGACAACGGACGCCTTAACCAATCTGAATTTTTAGCTTTAATTTTATCCAGTGCTATCCCTTGATATTGCTCCACTACTTTTGAGTAACCAATGAAGTCATGATAATAATGACAAAACATAGCAGCAACTTGGGTATCAAAAATGGGAGTGGGAATACATTTAAACACAGTGAGTAAGGATTCTATATCCTGCCGGCAGCTATGAAACACTTTGGTTATCCCCTGATTTAGCATTATTTTCTTAATGAATGATAAATCAATTTCTGGCACTAATGCATCTACAATAAAACTCTTCTCTCCGTAAGAAATTTGAATTAACGATAATTTTGGGTAGTAGATTAAATTATTTCTAATGAACTCCGTGTCAACTGCTATAAATTTCGGCTTTTTTGCTATCAACCCCTCACATATGTCCTCCAGCTCCGACGTTGTATTAATTAACATATGTTTTTTATTCAGTGGTTCTACTTTACCACTTATATTAAATTTTTGCAATTAATGACTTCTTGCAGAACTTTCTATCACTCATTGGCATCACACAAATAGCCTTTTCCATTCCAATCCCAGTGCTTCCTTCTCCTGTCATCCTGTTGCTCCTTTCTTGTCATCCAGCCGCGAACCGTCATACCGCGATTCATTCGCGGTATCTCTAGATCCCGCTAATAAGTAGCGGGATGACGGTTGTCAGGCCAGCGCCCCTATGATGTCATCCCAGTGCCCAGACACTGGGATCCAGGAAACTTATAGCATTTCTCATAATAGTCCGAACAGGTCATAGGAAGGCAGAATCAACAGCACGACGAAAGGATTCGAATAGAGGAATGTTTTTCCTAGCTCTGTTTTTTATAGCAAACCAATGATGCTCAATTTTGTTGAAATCTGGAGAATACGGCGGCAGATACAAAATTTCTGCACCAACTCCTCTAGCAAGCTCGATAATCTTACCAGACTTATGAAAAGTAGCATTGTCAAGAATGACAGTCTGTCCAGGTTCCAAGATCGGTGTCAAAAATTGCTCAAACCATCCATTAAAAACATCCATATTACAGTGGCCTTCAAAGGTTAATGGAGCAACTATCTTTCTTCTACTTAAGGCTGCAACCATACTGATTCGTTGAGTTTTCTTTCCAGATTTTAGGCCATAAAACCGCTGTCCTTTCTGGCAATACCCATATGGATAGTCCTCTGTGTTATCAATGCCAGACTCATCTATATAAACTAAGTTTTCTGGTTCTTTTGTTGCTATAATTTTTAAGAGCCTGTTCATAATCTTTTCAGAAGTAAGGCAGTGAAAGCCAGAACGACCATTTGTAGGCTAGTATTGAGTTTTCGCTCACAATTTTTCCACAATCTTCTACATTTTTCTAACCAAGCAAAAGATCGCTCCACAACCCATCTTTTGGGCAATACAACAAAGGAATGTAATTCATTTCTTTTTATCACTTCAACGGTTGCACCAATAATCGTTTTTATTTGAGTTGCAAAATTCTCTCCAGTATAGCCTGCATCAACCAGTACATTTTTAACTCCCGAGAGGTTTTCTTTTGCATTTTCGACCATTCTCACAGCACTGCTACGGTCAGTTATCTCTGCTGTTGTTATATAAATTGCATGGGGCAAACCTTGCGTATCTACTGCAATATGGCGTTTTATTCCTGAAATCTTTTTGCCTGCATCATAGCCTTTTTCTTCAGCAGTATCTGCATTTTTTACACTCTGTGCATCAATTATGCAGAAGCTGGTTTTTTCTTTCCGACCATTGTTTTGTCGGACCACGCCAACTATTTTTTTTTAACACCAGCTCCAGAACACTTTCTTTATCTGCATCTGGTTTTTCACTCCACTTCTTAAAATATTCGTAACAATTGCGCCATTTTGGAAACTCTTTTGGTAGCATTCTCCACTGACAACCGCTTTTCAGAACGTATAACACTCCACAAAATACATCATACAAATCAAGTTTTCTTGGTTTTGTTTTTTTCCTACAGGACTCTAGATCTGGTAACATAATCTCAAATCTTTCCCGACTTATATCACTTGGGTATAAACTCCTCATATATCCTAACTTATATATATTATCTCTTAGTTTATTCCTTTCTTGAGATCATGTACAGGTTCTAAGAATTCAGCACGTTTTTCTTCGTTTCTTTCCTTGTATCCATATGTCTTTTTTTGCGCGTAAATCCAATTTTTCTGAGAGCTCGGTGGATCGTTTGGATACTAACGTTGCCCCAAAGTTTAGCCATTTCCGACAGAGTCTTTCCTCCGTTTTCTCTGGCAAATTTAGCAAAGGCATCCCAGTCGGTAATTTTGTGATTGTAACCTCCATTTCCAAGTTTTTTTGATTGAAAGTCTCCTGTTTCTTTTCTTCTTTGCTGCCACTCCCATAAAGTAGTTCGTCCAATTTTAAATCTCGCTGCCACTGTTTCTCTGCTTCCTCCCTCCTCTAGCGCTTCCATTGCTTTTTTCCTTAAGTCATAACTATATGCTGCTGGCACTCAACCTCCTTATCATCGTCTATCCTTATCTTATCACATCCGGACTTCTATGAAAAGAGCTATATATGCTGCTGGCACTCAACCTCCTTATCATCGTCTATCCTTATCTTATCACATCCGGACTTCTATGAAAAGAGCTATAATTGCAAGTAATACATTAGGTTTGGTGAGTATGGGTTTTGCGTTATAGAATGAAGCACTTTTGGTGAATTTATAAAGAAAGCTGGATCCCAGTGTCAAGCACTGGGATGACACCCTACTAGCGGAAGTTACTCTCAAATGTTTGTTCATGTTAGCTACAAACATTAAGAAATTTACCAAATGAAAAAAAGGCACACGAAGCCCTATTCATTGTCTATTTTCAGTATTGGCGTTTTTTAAGTCTTAAACACTGCAATTTAGCTGCTTTTAATTGCAACTAACTTACGCTGCAAATGTTTAAGAAATTTACTAAGCAGAAAAAAAAGGCATAGAAAACCCGCAGTAGCTAGTTATTCACTCTCTATTTTAAAATTTGACGTTGGGTGATGTCTTAAACGCTTTATAAGCGCTTTTCAGCTTATGTGGGTAAAAACCCAAAATTTTTATAAAGACATAGTATGCACATAGTGCAAAAATTAAACAATAGTACGCCGAATACAAGTCTTCTTGTCGTTTTAATCTGCACAGATTGGGAAGTTAAATAATATAGCTTCAGTTTCATGATAAGGGGACTGGCGGAGTTTGTAAAGTAATTTTTTTCGTTTCTATAGCTACTACCACGATTGTATAGGTAATTCTTCACTTATAATAATGATTCAAGCCTTTAATTCCTCAAATATTTCACTTGCTCTATTTAAAACAGAATCAGGAAAACCAGCAAGTTTTGCTACATGTATTCCATATGACTCATCTGCAATGCCTTCAATTACTTCACGTAGAAAGATAACCTCTCCGTTCCACTCTCTTATTTTTACACAAAAACATTTCACGTTCTTCAAGTATTTGCTTACTTTAGTTAATTCATGATAATGAGTTGCAAAAATGGCGCGGCACTTATTTACATTGTGAATATGTTCAATCACCGCCTGTGCAATAGATAATCCATCATACACCCCTGTGCCCCTACCAATTTCATCAAGTATCACCAAGGAACGATCTGTTGCCTGATTTACTATCGTTGCTGTTTCGATCATCTCTACCATGAAGGTAGAATAACCAGCTGTTATATTATCCGTTGCGCCAACCCTGCTGAATATCTTGTCAATCACTCCAATATGCGCACTCTCTGCTGGCACAAATGACCCCATGTGAGCTAAAATTGCAATGAGAGCGTTTTGCCTCAAGAAAGTGCTTTTTCCAGCCATATTAGGACCAGTAATTAGATGTATACCAGCTAAATTGATGCTATTTGCAATGAATTTATCGTTAACTTCAACCACTGGATGTCTTCCGCTACAGATATTGAATTCTTTGCTGTCATCAATGATGGGTTTTACGTAATTATTTTGCACTGCAAGCTCTGCAAACGCGGTTCTAATATCAAGTTTTGCCAAAGCATTTGCAGCAAGAGCAATTTTTTCAGATTCTTTAGCGACTTCACTGCACAGTTCACTAAAAATTTTCATTTCTAAGCCGATTGCAGCATCACGTGCCGTAAGAATTTTATTTTCTAGTTCTTTCAATTCATTAGTAGTGTAGCGCATGCTATTTGCTAAGCTTTGCCTATGAATAAATATATCCGAAGTTATTTTGTGATTTGCCGACACTTCAACGTAATAACCGAGTATGTTGTTATGTAATATTTTAAGTGCAGCAATGCCAGTTAGGTCGCGATAAGATTCACGGAGTTTGGTTATTAGTTTATTACTATTATTTAATATGTAGGATAATTCAGATAATTCTGAGTTGTATTTTGAGTGAATAAACCCTCCTTCTTTCACGGAACTGAGGTTATTATCAAGTATAGCACTATTTAACAGTTCAAATAGGTCTTTATGATTGCCAAGGCTTTTATGTATTGTGCTTAGTTCACTCTCGTCTGATTTTACTGTCATTCCAGCGCGTGACGCTGGCTGGATCTCAGTTTGGATGACATATTGTTGTGGGAGAGATCCATTTTCACCTGATTCAATTTTACATAAGAACTCAGACAACTCTAAAGTTTTTCCTAGGCCTATTTTTAATAGGTTCATATCCTTTGGTGAACCACGCCCTAGTATTAAGCGCGATAAAGACCTTTCAATATCTGGAATGTTAGATAATATCTCTCGTATTTTTCTGCGTGGCTCATGATTATTTACAAAAAATTGAGCGGTGCTGAGCCTCAAATTAATTGCCTTAGAGCAAGCAAGGGGTGAAGCGAGCATTTGTTTGAGCAGGCGTCCACCAGAAGCTGTTACTGTGTGATCAATAACTGAAATTAGTGAACCTTTCTTTTCACCAAATTGAGTTGAAAACAACTCAAGATTTCTCCTTGCTGAAGCATCAATAAGCATGAAATTTTGTTGCTTATAGGTTTTTGGGAATTCAAGCCTTGGAATGGAGCCCCTTTGTGTTACTCTGACATATTCAAGCAGTGCACCACACGCCATGATTTCTACTTTGCTGAAATTTCCTATACTCCCAAGTTCCCTGATTTTATAAAACTCGCATAACGTTCTGTGAGATTTACTATACTCAAAAAAGCTCTGTGCGTGTTGCGTAATTGATATTTTATAATTTTTTAAAATCGATCTAATTTTTTCGTCCTCAGTGAATTTTTCAGAAATTAATAATTCTCTTGGTGATATACGCAATAAATCACTATCTAGAGCTTTCAAACTCGTTAAAGTGTGAAAAAATTTTCCCGTCGATAATTCAAGCCAACTAATAGCATATTCGTCATTTTGTTCAACTATAGACGCGAGATAATTATTGCTTTTATCCTCCAGTAGTGAATCTTCTATAATTGTACCTGGAGTTACAACTCGCACTACATCACGTTTTACTATGGATTTATAGCCCCTCTTTTTTGCTTCATCAGCAGTTTCTAATTGGTCACAGATTGCTACTTTGAATCCTAAATCTATTAGCTTGTGCAGGTAAGACTCACTACTGTGTGCTGGCACTCCACACATTGGTATTTCTTGCCCACACGAATTACCTCTCTTAGTGAGCACTATATTCAGCAATTTCGCAGCTTTAATAGCGTCATCGAAAAACAATTCATAAAAATCTCCTAGCCTATAAAATAGCAGATGATCCTTGTATTGAGCTTTCAGGTTCAAATACTGCTCCATCACAGGGGTGTTTTTTTCTTTTACGAAGCTCATAATATTTTTTAATATATTGTATTGATAAACGTTATTATAGATTATATTGCACATGTGAATAACATAAATTTTAAATAGGTGTATAGAGGGAAAAATTTAAAACAATTAAATTTCTTGGATCCAAGTAGTCAGGACACTTGGATGACATAAAGAGTAGGAGTATTTGATGACAAAAAAGCAAAAACACAGTTGTCATTCCAGCGCGTGACGCTGGAATCCAGCTTCTATGCAACCTCATCAAAAACATTCATTTAGTGTAAGATCAGCTACTTTCCATGCTAGTTTGCTTGTAAACAAGCAAACTTTTCTGGATCCCAGTGTCAAGCACTGGGATGACACCCTCCTGCTAGACAATGTTCATACAGTTGTAGAATGAATCGCGGTATATATACTTGGGTCAGCTATATGTAGGTTGTGGCCCCTTTTTACCATTTGCAGCAGTTGTATCATCAACAGATATTTCAGAGCTAACAGTGCTAATAGTTTTTTCTATCGCTTTAGCCTGTTCATAGTCTTGACTCAAAAAATACATGGCCAGCCCAACAGCTATACTAGCAACAAGAACAGATGCTATCATTACACCTAGTATCATACCACCAGAAAGACTTACTGCAACACACACACCAGCTCCAAGTACAACACTAAGAAAACCACCAATTATCATGCCAGGCACTAAACTGCCTATCATAGCGCTTTCTTTTTTCGTATGAGCTTGTTTTTTCATACTTTTAATAAGCACTTTTTTTGTTTCTCCTTGAGATAAATCTAAAGGAATTTTATTATCCGCATTTTGTATCAAAGGATTTGCACTATATGTAACAAGAAGGGTGGTTATTTCTTCAGTTTTATTACCTATAACTGCATGATGTAGTAATGTATTTCCCTTTTCATCTTTAAAGTTTATATGAGTACGAAATTCTTCATCTAGATTTCTTATTGGGTTGTTTTTTGCATATATCCTAGATTGTATTGCTTTATCTAAGCATTGTATTACTTGTTCTAGTGATTGCTCGCCAGAATTTTGTACAAAATGAAGCAGAATTTCGTGTACTATCGCTTCCTTTGTAGTTTGTGGGCATTGTAAAGCGTAATTAAATGTCTGTGTAGTGATAACTTCTTCTTTTCTTTTTTTAAGAACAACCCTTAAATCTTCAATCGCCTTTTCACCATCTTTTATTCCAAGAATTATTGAATCCAAATTATTCATCATGCTATCCTCCTTGGTTTGATTGCATTACTCATTAATAAATAATATAATAAATCCTGCTAAAAGTCAAGCAATTAATTAATAAGTTAATATAATCCTCCAAAAGGAGCTCCTTACTTTTGGTTCAGCATGTCCATCGGATCAGACTCTTTAAGCTTGCTGTTTGCTGAATTTATTCATCACAATAGCTACAATGTGCTATCGAAGTTCTCTGTAATCTTAGTTGGTTCTTCTAGAATATTCAAAATATCAGTTGCACAATAAACCCGATCTCTCTTCCCTTGAGAAGTTTGTGAAACGATGCCTAAATCTTCAAGCTTTACGATTGCTCTTTGGGTTGTTGTAAATACGACACCTAAGTTTTCAACCACTTTCCTTATAGTAAAGTAAGGGTTTAAAGACTATTAACTAAGTCATTGTCCCATTCAAATTTTGGTGGCAAGGGGCTTGGTATAAATGCCTGATAACCAGCGAATACTTTACCTGATGGTGATCCTTTAATATACATTCATTCAACCTAGCACACTATTTTTATAGTATATATTATTTTCAAATAAAGTCAAAAATGAAAATAAGGCTTTATCTTGTTTGCGTGCATGAAAATAAGAAATTCTCTTATTATTGATTTTGCTCAAAAACGAAAATAGAAGAAGCTGCTGAACTTTATATATCCTGTTTTTCTGGAGAACTGCTATAAAACTTCTGAGTGAAGTCACTTAATTTTTACACATCTATTGTAGAGTAAGAAGAGCCGAATTTGAAACAAAAATGCTAACTGATGCTTGGACTTTACTGACACTTACACTACTTGAAATTATACTTAGTGTAGACAATTTAATCTTTATTTCTCTAGCAATAGATAAGGTACCAAATGCGCTGAGAGAAAGAGTGCGCCTTATGGGCCTTGGATTAGCACTATTAATGCGTTTTGTAATACTATTTTTTACATCATCTATATTGTCAATGCAAAAACCCATATTTCACACTGCATCGCTAAATATTTCAGCAAGGGATTTACTTATGATCGCAGGGGGATTATTCCTTATTGTTAAAAGCTCTATAGAGTTATGGGATGACATCTTTGTATGTATGAAAAATAAAAAGAAGGCAAACGTTAAATCAAAATTTTTTTTAGTTGTGCTACAAATTATACTAATAGATTTAGTTTTTTCGGTTGATTCGATATTAACTGCTATAGCATTAACTTATAACATGCTAATAATTGCTACAGCATTTACATTTTTCATGCTAGCAATGCTGTTTTTATCAAGTTATACCGCCCAGTTAATCAAATCTAACCCAGGCTTAAAAATAATCGCCATTTTATTTATTTTACTTGTCGGTGTGTACCTCATACTTCATGGATTTCATATAGAATTACCAAAAGGATATTTGTATTCTTCATTTATGTTTGCACTGCTTGTAGAAGTTATAAGAGCCTGTTCATAATCTTTTCAGAAGTAAGGCAGTGAAAGCCAGAACGACCATTTGTAGGCTAGTATTAAGTTTTCGCTCACAATTTTTCCACAATCTTCTACATTTTTCTAACCAAGCAAAAGATCGCTCCACAACCCATCTTTTGGGCAATACAACAAAGGAATGTAATTCATTTCTTTTTATCACTTCAACGGTTGCACCAATAATCGTTTTTATTTGAGTTGCAAAATTCTCTCCAGTATAGCCTGCATCAACCAGTACATTTTTAACTCCCGAGAGGTTTTCTTTTGCATTTTCGACCATTCTCACAGCACTGCTACGGTCAGTTATCTCTGCTGTTGTTATATAAATTGCATGGGGCAAACCTTGCGTATCTACTGCAATATGGCGTTTTATTCCTGAAATCTTTTTGCCTGCATCATAGCCTTTTTCTTCAGCAGTATCTGCATTTTTTACACTCTGTGCATCAATTATGCAGAAGCTGGTTTTTTCTTTCCGACCATTGTTTTGTCGGACCACGCCAACTATTTTTTTTTAACACCAGCTCCAGAACACTTTCTTTATCTGCATCTGGTTTTTCACTCCACTTCTTAAAATAGTCGTAACAATTGCGCCATTTTGGAAACTCTTTTGGTAGCATTCTCCACTGACAACCGCTTTTCAGAACGTATAACACTCCACAAAATACATCATACAAATCAAGTTTCCTTGGTTTTGTTTTTTTTCTACAGGACTCTAGATCTGGTAACATAATCTCAAATCTTTCCCGACTTATATCACTTGGGTATAAACTCCTCATATATCCTAACTTATATATATTATCTCTTAGTTTATTCCTTTCTTGAGATCATGTACAGGTTCTAAGAGCCTGTTCATAATCTTTTCAGAAGTAAGGCAGTGAAAGCCAGAACGACCATTTGTAGGCTAGTATTGAGTTTTCGCTCACAATTTTTCCACAATCTTCTACATTTTTCTAACCAAGCAAAAGATCGCTCCACAACCCATCTTTTGGGCAATACAACAAAGGAATGTAATTCATTTCTTTTTATCACTTCAACGGTTGCACCAATAATCGTTTTTATTTGAGTTGCAAAATTCTCTCCATTATAGCCTGCATCAACCAGTACATTTTTAACTCCCGAGAGGTTTTCTTTTGCATTTTCGACCATTCTCACAGCACTGCTACGGTCAGTTATCTCTGCTGTTGTTATATAAATTGCATGGGGCAAACCTTGCGTATCTACTGCAATATGGCGTTTTATTCCTGAAATCTTTTTGCCTGCATCATAGCCTTTTTCTTCAGCAGTATCTGCATTTTTTACACTCTGTGCATCAATTATGTAGAAGCTGGTTTTTTCTTTCCGACCATTGTTTTGTCGGACCACGCCAACTATTTTTTTTTAACACCAGCTCCAGAACACTTTCTTTATCTGCATCTGGTTTTTCACTCCACTTCTTAAAATAGTCGTAACAATTGCGCCATTTTGGAAACTCTTTTGGTAGCATTCTCCACTGACAACCGCTTTTCAGAACGTATAACACTCCACAAAATACATCATACAAATCAAGTTTCCTTGGTTTTGTTTTTTTTCTACAGGACTCTAGATCTGGTAACATAATCTCAAATCTTTCCCGACTTATATCACTTGGGTATAAACTCCTCATATATCCTAACTTATATATATTATCTCTTAGTTTATTCCTTTCTTGAGATCATGTACAGGTTCTAAGCAAAATAAAGAAAATGTAGTGTGTAGATATAGCCTCACTCAAGCAAGATTTTCCTATGCGTCATACCGCCGCAGTATCTCAGTCGCTAACACGTAGCGGGACGACGGTTGTCAGGCTAGCCTGTCATCCCAGTGCCCAGACACTGGGATCCAGGAAACTTAATTGCAAGTGTAGCTCTTTTCATAGAAGTCCGGATGTGATAAGATAAGGATAGACGATGATAAGGAGGTTGAGTGCCAGCAGCATATAGTTATGACTTAAGGAAAAAAGCAATGGAAGCGCTAGAGGAGGGAGGAAGCAGAGAAACAGTGGCAGCAAGATTTAAAATTGGACGAACTACTTTATGGGAGTGGCAGCAAAGAAGAAAAGAAACAGGAGACTTTCAATCAAAAAAACTTGGAAATGGAGGTTACAATCACAAAATCACCGACTGGGATGCCTTTGCTAAATTTGCCAGAGAAAACGGAGAAAAGACTCTGTCGGAAATGGCTAAACTTTGGGGCAACGTTAGTATCCAAACGATCCACCGAGCTCTCAGAAAAATTGGATTTACGCGCAAAAAAAGACATATGGATACAAGGAAAGAAACGAAGAAAAACGTGCTGAATTCTTAAAAATTATAGCAACAAAAGAACCAGAAAACTTAGTTTATATAGATGAGTCTGGCATTGATAACACAGAGGACTATCCATATGGGTATTGCCAGAAAGGACAGCGGTTTTATGGCCTAAAATCTGGAAAGAAAACTCAACGAATCAGTATGGTTGCAGCCTTAAGTAGAAGAAAGATAGTTGCTCCATTAACCTTTGAAGGCCACTGTAATATGGATGTTTTTAATGGATGGTTTGAGCAATTTTTGACACCGATCTTGGAACCTGGACAGACTGTCATTCTTGACAATGCTACTTTTCATAAGTCTGGTAAGATTATCGAGCTTGCTAGAGGAGTTGGTGCAGAAATTTTGTATCTGCCGCCGTATTCTCCAGATTTCAACAAAATTGAGCATCATTGGTTTGCTATAAAAAACAGAGCTAGGAAAAACATTCCTCTATTCGAATCCTTTCGTCGTGCTGTTGATTCTGCCTTCCTATGACCTGTTCGGACTATTATGAGAAATGCTATAATACATTGGGTTTGGTGAGTATGGGTTTTGCGTTATAGAATGAAGCACTTTTGGTGAATTTATAAAGAAAGCTGGATCCCAGTGTCTGGGCACTGGGATGACACCGTCATAAAGGAACCAGTGTCAGCTACTTTCATGACACCCTCCTGCAAATTGCAATGTGTGTACAGTTATGCGCGTGATGCTGGCTCATGATTACTCCCACTCGATGGTTGCGGGTGGTTTGGAAGTTATATCGTATACAACTCTATTTACTCCGGGAACATTATTAACAATTATACTGCCAACATTCTGTAAAAAATCCCAAAATACTAGCAAGTGTTGATCCTTATTTTCAAATGGAAATGCATCAGCTGTCATACCATCAGACGATGTTACAGCCCTTAAAGCACAAACATATCCGTATGTACGACCATCTCCCATGACGCCTACAGTTTTTATTGGTAATAATACAGCAAAAGCTTGCCATATCTTATCATATAGATTGTAATTTTTCATCGTATTAATATATATTTCATCTACTTCTTGCAATATTTGCACCTTTTCTTCATCGACCTCACTTATAATCCTCACTGCAAGTCCGGGTCCTGGAAATGGATGTTGAAATATTATCTCATCTGAAAGCCCAATTTCCTTTCCAAGTAGCCTTACCTCATCTTTAAAGAGGTAACGTAAAGGCTCCACTAGCTTCAGGTTCATCTTTTCTGGTAACCCACCAACATTATGGTGAGACTTAATTGTACTAGTGTTGTCTGAGGCATGCCCTGACTCAACTACATCAGAGTAAATGGTACCTTGCATCAAAAAATCTACATCACCTATTTTTTTTGCTTCTTCTTCAAACACTTCAATGAAAGCGTTACCGATGATTTTTCGCTTTTCTTCTGGATCAGTTATTCCCTTCAACCTACTCAAAAATAAATTTGATTTATCAACGTAGTTTATCGGAATCTCTTTCAACATAGCAATGGTCTGGTTCTTGCGTAACAACCCAGTATCGATAAAAATACAGTTCAATTGTTTTCCTATAGCTTTATGTGTGAGAGCCGCTGCAACACTTGAATCAACCCCACCACTTACTGCAGCGATTACTTTTTTCTCTCCTACTACATTTTTGATTTCTTCCTTCTGTTTTTCAATAAACGACTTCATTGTCCAGTCTCTTTCGCAATTTGCAATATCCAAGAAGTTAGAGAGCAATTTACTGCCATTTGTTGTAGGCTTAACTTCAGGATGGAACTGAGTACAGTAAATCTTCCGCTGTTCGTTGACAATCATTGCAATTGTTTGATTTATCACACCTGATGCGATAACAGTAAATCCCTGTGGTATAGTATCAACACTGTCCGCATGGTTCATTAATACATCCACTTCAGAATTAACATCCCAGGTATCCTTTATAATGGGGGATTCTTTTAGTATCTTGATTTTAGTTCTGCCAAACTCCTGTTTAAAACTCTCTTTTACTTTTGCTCCAAAATAATGACAAATGAGTTGCTGTCCATAGCATATTCCAAGTATAGGAACGTTTGTTGCTTCATTAAGTTTTATAATTTCATGTACTACTCTACTTGTTTCAGAACAATTATCATTTACAGATTGTGGTCCTCCAGAGAGAATAAACCCATTGAATTTTGATATTGTTTCAAAACTGATGTTGCTTGGAAATATCTCACAATAAACGCCCATTCCTCTTACTTGTCTTGCGATAAGCTGTGTAAACTGTGAACCAAAATCAATAATGGCAATTGCTGACAATTTGCTCCTCCATATTATTTAAAATGATATCTGATAATAAAGAAAATAATGGAGTAAGTAAACCAAGACCTCTTTAAAAGCTTTAACGTGTGGTGCAAGTTAGCTATATAGCTAATTTTCCTACACCATACCGCCGTGGCGCTAACTAGTAGCGGGATGACGATTGTCAGGCTAGCTGTCATCCCAGTGCCCAGACTACTTGGATCCAGGAAAAAAATGATGTCATCCAAGTAGCTGACACTGGGATCCAGGAAAAAGAATGGTGTCATCCCAGTGCTTGACACTGGGATCCAGGAAAGTTTGCTTGTAAGCAAGCAAACTAGCACAGAAAGTGGTTACAACATTTTCGATGAGATTATATGGAAAACTGGATTCCAGTGTCACGCACTGGGATGACAAAAAAAGGAGCACTGGAATGACATCACAGGAGCACTGGAATGACACCATTTTCGGTCTCTTAAATTGCTTTAGCCACAAACATTAAGAAATTTACCAAACGAAAAAAAAGGCAAAAGAAGCCCTAGTCATTGTCTATTTTCAGTATTGGCGTTTTTAAGTCTTAAACGCTGCAATTTAGCTGCTTTTAAATGCAACTAACCTTAGCTTTAATATTTAAGAAATTTACCAGGCAGAAAAAAAAGGCATAGAAAACCCGCAGTAGCTAGTTATTCACTCTCTATTTTAAAATTTGACGTTGGGTGATGTCTTGAACGCTTTATAAGCGCGTTTCAGCTTATATAGGTAAAAACCTAGAAATTTGATAAAGACATAAGGTACACATAGTGCAAAAATTTAAGCATAGTACGCCAAATACAAGTTTTCTTGTCGTTTTAATCTGCACAGATTGCGAAGTTAAATGAAATAGCTTCACTGTCATGATAAGGGGGCTGGCGGAGGGTGTCAAGCAAGTTTTTTCGTTTCTATTCCCAATAAAAGTGCGTTATATGGTTATGCAAGAAGTCTATTTACCCATTCGCTTAACTTTCTCTCTACTTTTTCTGAGTAAGGCCGCTATTGGCATGACAGACATTCATCGTAGTCAATATCTGTTTTTTGTTGCAATATTTCACTTTTTTTGAATATGTCATGCGAGACCTTATCGGCTCTCTGCATTGATTGTGATCTGCAGTAATATAAGCTCTTCAATCCTTTTTTCCAAGCAAGCATGTGTATTTTGTGCAAGTAACGTTTATGTACGTTGGCAGGTAAGAACAGATTTACTGATTGAGATTGACAAATGTACGAAGTTCTATCACTTGCATGTTCTATAATCCATCTTTGGTCAAGCTCGTACGCTGTTTTAAATGTCAATTTTTCATGCTCACTAAGAAAATCTAAATGCTGAACGGAACCCTCGTTTGTTGAAATTGAAGACCATATTTTATCATTGTCTTGATTTTTTTCTGCTAATAGTTTTTGCAAGAATTTATTTCGCACTACAAATGAGCCTGTAAGTGTCTTTTGTATGAATACGTTTGCTGCATATGGTTCTATTCCAGGAGAGGTATTACCTGCAATAATGGAGATCGAGGCAGTAGGAGCAATAGCGAGTTTGTGTGTAAACCTTTCCATTAGATCAACTTCTTTGGCATCAGGACATGCCCCCTTTTCTCCTGCTAATTTTTTAGAAACTATATCTGCTTGCTCGCGTAAATACTTAAATATTTTTTTATTCCATTGTTGTGCTGTTACTGATTCAAAAGGAACCATTTTGCTTTGTAAAAATGAATGAAAGCCCATCACACCAAGACCAATACTGCGTTCTCTTATTGCAGAATATTTTGCTCGCTGCATTTCATTCGGTGCTTTATTTATGAAATCTTCCAATACATTATCAAGAAAGCGCATTATATCTTCTATGAAGAGTTTATTGTCTTTCCATTCTTCGTAGTACTCAAGGTTTACGGATGATAGACAACACACAGCAGTGCGTGACTTATTCAGGTGATCATAACCTGTGGTTAAAGTTATTTCACTGCATAGATTTGACATCTTGATGTCTAAGTTGAGCTTTTTGTAAGATTCTGGCTTATTGTTATTTGTTACATCAAGGAAAATAATGTAAGGTTCTCCAGTTTCAACTCTTGCTGTTAATATCTTGATCCATATATCCCGCGCTTTTACAGTTGAAATAACCTTATTGTTGTGAGGGCTTATTAAATTCCATTCTTGATCATTCTCAACAGCCTGCATAAATTTATCTGTTACTATTACAGCATGATGTATATTTAACGCTTTGCGATTTGGGTCACCGCCTGTTGGCTTGCGCAAATCCAGAAACTCTTCTATCTCCGGATGAGATACAGGAAGATAGACTGCTGAACTTCCTCGCCTTAAGGATCCCTGACTAATTGCAAGCGTTAGAGCATTTTGCACCACAATAAATGGAACAATTCCTGATGTTTTGCCGCTACCCTTTACGCTTTCGCCTATTGAGCGTAAATTTCCCCAATAACTACCTATTCCACCACCACGTGCAGCAAGCCAAACATTTTCATTCCATAGATCAACTATTCCCTGCAAGCTGTCTTCGGTTTCATTAAGAAAGCAAGAGATAGGTAACCCTCTCTTAGTGCCACCATTGCTGAGTATTGGTGTTGAAGGCATGAACCACAAGTTGCTCATGTAGTCATAAAGACGCTGCGCATGTTCTTTATTATCAGAATAGTAATTAGCAATACGTGCAAAGAGGTCTTGATAACTTTCATTTTCTATTAAATACCTGTCTGATAGAACTGCTTTTCCAAAGTCGGTTAATTTGCTGTCCTTTGCGTAATTAATGGTAATGTTATTCATAAAGTTCCTTTTATTCTTTTATTATATATAGGTACTTAAAAGTCATTTTGAGCGATTTTTAAGTTGGGTTTTTCGGATTTTCTTGTTGATGCTGTAATGCAAACAAGATACCGTCAACCTGACTGCCATATATTTTACAGTAACGCATATAACTTATTTGCATATTTATTTCTTTTGCAACATGTTGAACATAACTTTCTGAGTGACGAAAATAGTCTCCTTTGTTTACAAAGTCAATACCTTCACCTTCCTTTCTTCTTATTAAACATACAATAACCCCTTTTTTGCTCGTAGATCTTTTTGCTAATTCCAATTCTTCTTGAAAGTCATGTAGATAATGTAGCACTTCAGCAAAGATAATTACATCATACTGCTGGTTTTTCTCTTGTTTAAGAAACTCTTTCATTTCCATATGTATTAATTCATTGTAAACAGGCTTACCTTTTATAAAGCATCCTCTTGCGATATTTAGCATTCTACTTGAAATGTCAATTCCTGTTATGTGGCTTCCAATACTATTTATTTTCAAGAAATGACCACATATTCCAGTTCCACAACCAAGGTCAAGTATATTGAGCTCAGAAGTGGAGTTGTTGAAGATTTTTGTAATTATCATGTGTACAAGTTCATGCCCTCTATATTGTTTGGCAATCAACCAATGCTCAACAAAATATTCACCTGTGTAATCAAAATATTGTCTTATGAGGTTTTTTGGCAATTCTGTAATAGGCGCTGAGTTTGTCATTTTTTTTATATAGTAAGACGCCTCCTCGTGGTCATTATCTAATTTTAGTGTCCTTGTTAAATAATTATAAGCTTTGTTAGTATTCCCTACCGCAAAATGACACCTTCCGATGTTATACCAGACTATAGGTAAATGGGGGTAAAATATGCTAATTAACCAAAATCGTAACTTTGCATCTGATATGCTACCTTTATAAAAGTGATATAAACCGATTTCAATGTTGGTATTTAACAGGTTCTTAGATTTTTTAAGAAGCACTGTCATTTCTTTATGAAGAGTATTATATTTATTCACAATGAAGTGTTTTACTTTCTTAATATTTAATACACCAATGAGCTTAGACATACAATTTAAAGCAACGTTTTTTATAAAAGAGAGATTACTTTTCATACATTAGAAATACTCCGAATGTTCATTATCATTTTTAGGCAATTGATTTTAACACATTTTATCTTACAAAGTATCTTTTTCATTAATTTTTACTGTATATATAAGTTTACCGCATATTTCTTAGATTATACTGTTTAGGATTGCTAGTATATTGTTGTTGATAATATGAGTAAATGTTTTGTGCAAAAAGGCGTTGACATATTATTTGTTAGATTATAATATATAAAAGATTAATTTAGTTTTTAGATGTTTGACAAGTTTTATGGTAGAGATTAATTTAATCTCAATTCAATTTTAATAATATTTAACTCTGCATATTCTGCATATAGTCGGATAAATAAATTATTAAGAGCACTTGATGGATGCCTTGGCGTTAAGAGGCGATGAAGGACGTGGCAGGCTGCGATAAGCTGTGGGGAATTGTCAACGAATTTTGATCCGCAGATTTCCGAATGGGGAAACCCAACTAGCTTAGCTAGTTATTACATACTAAGTATGTAAAGCAAACTTGGTGAACTGAAATATCTAAGTAGCCAAAGGAAAAGAAATCAACCGAGATTCTGTTAGTAGTGACGAGCGAAAGCGGAAAAGGCTAGTGATTTAAGAATAAGAATTAGAATACTCTGGAAATAGTAACCATAGAAGGTGATAGTCCTGTATAAGTAGAAAGTTTTTAAATCCTTGAGTAGAGCGGGGCACGTGAAATCCTGTTTGAATATGGGGGGACCATCCTCCAAGCCTAAATACTCCTTAACGACCGATAGTGAACAAGTACCGTGAGGGAAAGGTGAAAAGAACCCCGGGAGGGGAGTGAAATAGAATCTGAAATCAAGTGCTTACAAACAGTTGGAGCTCTATATCAATTGATTGATATTTAGAGTGACGGCGTACCTTTTGCATAATGGGTCAGCGAGTTAATCTATGAAGCAAGCTTAAGCCGTTAGGTGTAGGCGTAGCGAAAGCAAGTCTGAATAGGGCGTTTTAGTTTTATGGATTAGACCCGAAACCAAGTGATCTAGTCATGACCAGATTGAAGGTGTGGTAAAACACACTGGAGGATCGAACCAGTTAATGTTGCAACATTATTGGATGAGTTGTGATTAGGGGTGAAAGGCCAATCAAACTTGGAAATAGCTGGTTCTCCGCGAAATCTATTTAGGTAGAGCGTTGTATGTATGTTGTTGGGGGTAGAGCACTGGATAGACTAGGGGGATTCACCGTCTTACCAAATCTAACTAAACTCCGAATACCAACAATTAGTTATACAGCAGGCACACTACGGGTGCTAAGTCCGTGGTGGAAAGGGAAACAACCCAGATCACTATCTAAGGTCCCAAAATTACAGCTAAGTGGGGAAGGAAGTAGAAAAACCATTACAGCTAGGAGGTTGGCTTGGAAGCAGCCATCCTTTAAAGAAAGCGTAACAGCTCACTTGTCTAAATAAGTTTTTCTGCGCCGAAAATGTACCGGGGCTAAAGCTGTGTACCGAAGATGTGAGTGCTTATTGGTTTCGATCAATAGGCGCGGTAGCGGAGCGTTCCGTAAGTCTGTGAAGGTGGTTTGTGAAAACTGCTGGAGATATCGGAAGTGAGAATGCTGACATAAGTAGCGTAAAAGAGTGTGAAAAACACTCTCACCAAAAATCTAAGGGTTCCTACGTTAAGTTAATCTGCGTAGGGTTAGTCGGTTCCTAAGGCGAGTCCGTAAAGGAGTAGTCGATGGCAATTAGGTTAATATTCCTAAACCTCTTAAGTGTGACGGGTTTCGTATTTGTATAGATCTTATTGGATTGATCTATGCTTAAAAGAAGCTCCAGGAAATAGCACTTATATTTATGAGGCCGTACCGCAAACCGACACTGGTAGATGAGTAGAGTATACTAAGGTGTTGAAAGAATGATGTTGAAGGAACTCGGCAAATTATACCTGTAACTTCGGAAGAAGGGTAACCTGCTTTTAGGCAACTATGAGTAGGTGGCACAAAATAGGGAGTAGCGACTGTTTACTAAAAACACAGGACTCTGCAAACACGTAAGTGGAAGTATAGGGTCTGACGCCTGCCCGGTGCTGGAAGGTTAATAGGAAGGGTGCAAGCTCCGAATTGAAGCCCCAGTAAACGGCGGCCGTAACACTGACGGTCCTAAGGTAGCGAAATTCCTTGTCGGGTAAGTTCCGACCCGCACGAATGGCGTAACGATTTCTCCACTGTCTCCAACATCACTTCAGCGAAATTGAATTCCCCGTGCAGATGCGGGGTACCCGCGGTTAGACGAAGAGACCCCGTGCACCTTTACTATAGCTTTACATTGCTATTAAAAGTGTGGTGTGCAGGATAGGTGGGAGACTTTGAAGTTATGGCGCTAGCTATAATGGAGTCAACCTTGAGATACCACCCTTTACACTTTTGATATCTAACTATGTTTCATTATCTGGAACTAGGACATTGTATGGTGGGTAGTTTGACTGGGGCGGTCGCCTCCTAAAAAGTAACGGAGGCGTGCGAAGGTAAGCTAGAGCTGGTCGGAAATCAGCTTGATAGTATAATGGCATAAGCTTGCCTGACTGCGAGGCTGACAAGCCAAGCAGAGACGAAAGTCGGTCATAGTGATCCGGTGATTCTGTATGGAAGGGTCATCGCTCAACGGATAAAAGGTACGCCGGGGATAACAGGCTGATGGTGTTCGAGCGTTCATAGCGACGACACCGTTTGGCACCTCGATGTCGACTCATCACATCCTGGGGCTGAAGAAGGTCCCAAGGGTTCGGCTGTTCGCCGATTAAAGTGATACGTGAGTTGGGTTTAGAACGTCGTGAGACAGTTCGGTTTCTATCTGCCGTGGGTGAAGGAAATTTGAGAAGGTCTGACTCTAGTACGAGAGGACCGAGATGGATATACCTCTGGTGTACCAGCTGTTATGCCAATAGCATCGCTGGGTAGCTATGTATAGATGGGATAATTGCTGAAAGCATATAAGCAAGAAACCCTCTTCAAAAAGATTTCCCAATTAAGGCCGTGGAAGACTACCGCGTTGATAGGCTAGGTGTGGAAGCATGGTAACATGTGAAGCTAACTAGTACTAATAGCCTGATTGATTTATTTGCTTTCTGTATGTGTGTATGCAGTGTTAAATATTAAGTTAAAATTGTTAAGTTAGAAATTTTTATTGACTTGGTGGCTATAGCAAAAATGAACCACCCGATCTCATCTCGAACTCGGAAGTGAAACTTTTTAGCGCTGATGGTACTTGAAAAGGGAGAGTAGGTCGCCGCCAAGTTTATAAAAATTTCTTTGTTAATTGGATAGTAGGTATACTTATATTGTAACTTTCTTGTTGTGTTACTATTCTTTAAGTTTTTACTTTAACCACGATGTCTTTTTTTTCTTATATGTTCTTGGTCGTTTTCTACATTATTTAGCATTGTTCCTACTTTCCCTAATTGATTCCCTTTTGAAGGAGAATTACTGATTTCTGGTAATATTACATTACCTCCCACTTTTTTAAATAATTCTTCTTGTTGGCGAAATGCTGACCTCCAATCTGTCCCTGTTCCTTTAGGAAGAAATAAGAATTGATACATCTGACCAAAGCCTGTGTTATTTACCTCTTTTATATGCTCCACCATTCACCACACCCATTAACTATTTTTAAAAATTTTACCTATATTATCATAAAAAATATAGTTGTAAATACCTTAATTGAGATTTTTTTTATTTTATCTTTTTTAAGCAAATAGTTAGATCTTTTTGTAAGTTTTTATAACTTGCTTGCATAATGTTTCTATGAGTTAGTATTATGTAGTAGTGCCCTATATTGCTTATATTTAAAATGCTAATTTTAGCAAGCATTCGTAGTTGCCTTTTTATTTTATTTCTTTTTGCTGCTTTTCCGGCTTTTTTACTGATAGCCAGACCTACTCTAATAGTGTGAGTGTACTTTTTAGGTTCTCTTTCTTTTATAGCGTACAGTGATATATAAAGCCCACGATAAAAAAGACTGCTGAGTGCTAACTTATTTTTGAAAGCAAAGGAAAAATCTTTTTTTTTATACTTACTATGCGCATAATTTGTTACACCCTAATGAACGGCGCCTATTAAGGATTTTTCTTCCAGCTCTTGTTGCCATACGTGAACGAAATCCATGTCTGCGCTTTCTTATTAAATTTTTTGGTTGAAATGTTCTCTTCATTGTTTTTATATTAATATAATTATTTATTTTAAATTGTTTTACTTTATTGTCAAATGATGGTGAACTTGTATGACATTTTCGTAGAATAAAATTTGATGCATGGGAGAATGAATTCGGTGATAGTCATACCTGTCTTACTAATCCTTTTATTTTGTTTTAGTAGGTTTCAAGAAGTAAATAAGGTTAAATCTTATCTATATCTTAGTTGTGTATGGATGCTAACTTGGTTGTTAGTATTCTATAATAATTGTTTTGTAACTTTTATTTCTATAGCGTTACTTTTTTTCATGCTTGCTTTTATCTTTAAAAATAAAAGAAATAAGATAATAAAACTTTCGTTATTTGTGGCTTTGGCCATATCATTTTTTATCACTTTATTTATAATGCTATCTATTTTTATTCAATCCATTAATTTTTTTAATAAAGTAGCTATTTCAGAATTCTTGTTTTGCTTGAAATGGGGCCACAATGTAGTCACTATCAATGAAGAGAAGATAGGATGTTTTGGTATAGCGCCGCTTTTAGTTGGTACATTACTTATAACTATTATAGCAATGTTAGTTGTCGTTCCACTTGGTTTATTTTCTGCAATATATATTAGTGAATATGCGAGTGAGAAAGTGCGTTATATTGTTAATACAACTTTGCAAGTTTTGTCTGCTATTCCTACGGTTGTATATGGATATTTCGCGGTTGTGTTTTTGTCTTTCTTTATAAAGCAGGTAGCAAATTTTTTTGGTTTAAGTATACACTCAGAAAGTGCCTTAGTTGCCGGTTTATCGATTGGGATAATGATTCTTCCTTTTATTATTTCTTTACTCGAAGATGCCATAAGATCTGTTCCAAAAAGCTTGCGTTATGGCTTCATGGCACTTGGCGCAACTCCAGCGGAAACTATATGGCATATAACAATACCTTATGCAATGCCTACAATTTTAAGTGCAATTTTATTGTCAATTTCAAGAGTGATAGGTGAAACAATGATTGTGCTAATGGCTGTGGGAATCAACGCAAATTTGACTTTTAACCCTCTTAATTCAGTTACTACCATTACCGTGCAGATCGCTACATTACTTACCGGAGATCAGGATTTCAATAGTGTACAAACTCTTGCTGCTTATGCGCTTAGCTTAGTATTGTTTATTATTACTTGGCTATTAAATGCATTTGCATTGTTTGTAATGAAGCGTAACTAGTAAGCGTTTTAATGTTGCAAAATTTCTATTAATAATATAAAATTTATTTTCTTTAGAAGTTCTTTTATGGAATTATAGTGTTAGGTGATAAAAATAAAGAGATGAATATAGGTAGAGCGATTAAGGTAACTCAAGCAGTTGTTGATATAAAATTTGAAGGTGAATTGCCTAAAATATTTAATGCTTTAAAAAGCAAACTAAAATATAAGGATAAGGAGCTGGTTTTAGAAGTTTCGCAGCATATAGGTGACAATATAGTTCGTTGTATTGCTATGGATAGCACAGATGGCATGTCAAGGGGGGATGAATTTGTTGATACAGGTGCACCAATATCGGTGCCAATTGGGCGTTCAACTTTAGGAAGGATTTTTAATGTTGTTGGAGAGCTTATAGATGAGTGTGTTCCACTGAAGGGAAAATATAACTTAGAGCCTATACACAGAGCACCTCCAAGTTTTACTGAACAGAGAATACAGGAAGAAGTTTTAGTTACGGGAATAAAAGTTATAGATCTTCTTGCACCTTATCTTAAAGGAGGAAAAATTGGCTTATTTGGTGGAGCCGGTGTTGGTAAAACAGTCCTGATAATGGAATTAATTAATAATATAGCAAAAGCTCATAAAGGATTTTCTGTGTTTGCCGGGGTAGGGGAGAGAACGCGTGAAGGTAACGATCTTTATCACGAGATGATCACTTCAAATGTAATAAATATAAATGAGCATGAAAAATCTCAAGCTGTTTTGGTTTATGGTCAGATGAATGAGCCTCCTGGAGCAAGGGCTAGAGTTGCTTTAACGGCGCTTACTATGGCGGAGTATTTTCGTGACCGTGAAAACCAAGATGTTCTATTTTTTGTGGATAATATCTTTAGATTTACACAAGCTGGTTCTGAAATTTCTGCTTTACTTGGAAGAATACCGTCAGCTGTTGGTTATCAGCCAACCCTTGCAACTGATATGGGTGCAATGCAAGAAAGAATAGCTTCAACAACTTCTGGCTCTATTACTTCTGTGCAAGCTATATATGTTCCTGCGGACGATTTAACTGATCCAGCCCCAGCAACTACGTTCTCTCACCTTGATGCCACCACAGTGTTGTCAAGGCAAATAGCTGAAATGGGAATATACCCTGCTGTTGATCCACTTGATTCAACTTCTCAGTCTTTATCTGCTGAAATCATTGGTGAAGAACATTATAAGGTAGCTTCTGAGGTGAAACGTATATTGCAAACTTATAAATCACTGCAAGATATTATCGCAATACTTGGTATGGATGAGCTATCTGATGAAGATAAAATTATTGTTGATAGGGCTCGTAAGATTCAGAAATTTCTTTCTCAACCTTTTCACGTTGCAGAAATATTTACTGGCATGCCTGGTAAATTTGTTTCACTTTCTGATACTGTTTCCAGTTTTAAAGGGATTGTTGAAGGCAAATATGATCACTTACCAGAGGCTGCTTTTTATATGGTGGGGAATATAAATGAAGCAATAAAAAAGGCTGAATTAATACAAGCTGAAGCTAAATAAAAGTTAAAGATTATGAATACTTTTAAAGTGCAATTTTTCTCTCCTGATGATCAAATTTCATTCAGTGGAGTGGTTTCTCTTTCAGTAACTGGGCTCGAAGGGGAGCTTATGATTTTAGCTCACCATGCTCCTTACTTAATTTATTTATTGCCTGGTATGATTACTGTTAAAATGAGTAACCAAACAGAAAAGAAGGTTGTAATTGATAGTGGCGTATTAGAAGTTGCAAATAATAATTGTAGTATTATAACAAGTCAAATTCAGGTTTTTGATCATGCAATTCATGATGAGAAATCGTTTAAAAATAAGAGAATTAGTATATATTTAAGTTATCTTGATGAGAAGTTTCTTTCTTAGTTATTTTAGGCAAAAAGTCAATTATCATTCAAGTGGCTATAAGATTTTTGCTCAGGGGGCTCTTTTTTGTCATCCCAGAAACCCCGGGGTGTCATCCCAGTGTCGGAGTACTTTAGGTGTATGATCCCAGAGTGTGATGGTATGGGACCATACACCTAATCAAATAAAAATTAAAGAAGGAGAGTTGGTTGTAACGGTTGGAGATAACGACTTTGTTTTACCTGGAATTTACGTTGGATAAACTACAAAAAATAACAGGTAAAAGTCAACGTAAATTTAAGATAAATCGATTTTATTAGTATTATCAAATCAAAATCTGTTTTTATAGCATTTCTCATAATAGTCCGAACAGGTCATAGGAAGGCAGAATCAACAGCACGACGAAAGGATTCGAATAGAGGAATGTTTTTCCTAGCTCTGTTTTTTATAGCAAACCAATGATGCTCAATTTTGTTGAAATCTGGAGAATACGGCGGCAGATACAAAATTTCTGCACCAACTCCTCTAGCAAGCTCGATAATCTTACCAGACTTATGAAAAGTAGCATTGTCAAGAATGACAGTCTGTCCAGGTTCCAAGATCGGTGTCAAAAATTGCTCAAACCATCCATTAAAAACATCCATATTACATTGGCCTTCAAAGGTTAATGGAGCAACTATCTTTCTTCTACTTAAGGCTGCAACCATACTGATTCGTTGAGTTTTCTTTCCAGATTTTAGGCCATAAAACCGCTGTCCTTTCTGGCAATACCCATATGGATAGTCCTCTGTGTTATCAATGCCAGACTCATCTATATAAACTAAGTTTTCTGGTTCTTTTGTTGCTATAATTTTTAAGAGCCTGTTCATAATCTTTTCAGAAGTAAGGCAGTGAAAGCCAGAACGACCATTTGTAGGCTAGTATTGAGTTTTCGCTCACAATTTTTCCACAATCTTCTACATTTTTCTAACCAAGCAAAAGATCGCTCCACAACCCATCTTTTGGGCAATACAACAAAGGAATGTATAGCTCTTTTCATAGAAGTCCGGATGTGATAAGGTAAGGATAGACGATGATAAGGAGGTTGAGTGCCAGCAGCATATAGTTATGACTTAAGGAAAAAAGCAATGGAAGCGCTAGAGGAGGGAGGAAGCAGAGAAACAGTGGCAGCAAGATTTAAAATTGGACGAACTACTTTATGGGAGTGGCAGCAAAGAAGAAAAGAAACAGGAGACTTTCAATCAAAAAAACTTGGAAATGGAGGTTATAGCATTTCTTATAATAGTCCGAACAGGTCATAGGAAGGCAGAATCAACAGCACGACGAAAGGATTCGAATAGAGGAATGTTTTTCCTAGCTCTGTTTTTTATAGCAAACCAATGATGCTCAATTTTGTTGAAATCTGGAGAATACGGCGGCAGATACAAAATTTCTGCACCAACTCCTCTAGCAAGCTCGATAATCTTACCAGACTTATGAAAAGTAGCATTGTCAAGAATGACAGTCTGTCCAGGTTCCAAGATCGGTGTCAAAAATTGCTCAAACCATCCATTAAAAACATCCATATTACAGTGGCCTTCAAAGGTTAATGGAGCAACTATCTTTCTTCTACTTAAGGCTGCAACCATACTGATTCGTTGAGTTTTCTTTCCAGATTTTAGGCCATAAAACCGCTGTCCTTTCTGGCAATACCCATATGGATAGTCCTCTGTGTTATCAATGCCAGACTCATCTATATAAACTAAGTTTTCTGGTTCTTTTGTTGCTATAATTTTTAAGAATTCAGCACGTTTTTCTTCGTTTCTTTCCTTGTATCCATATGTCTTTTTTTGCGCGTAAATCCAATTTTTCTGAGAGCTCGGTGGATCGTTTGGATACTAACGTTGCCCCAAAGTTTAGCCATTTCCGACAGAGTCTTTCCTCCGTTTTCTCTGGCAAATTTAGCAAAGGCATCCCAGTCGGTAATTTTGTGATTGTAACCTCCATTTCCAAGTTTTTTTGATTGAAAGTCTCCTGTTTCTTTTCTTCTTTGCTGCCACTCCCATAAAGTAGTTCGTCCAATTTTAAATCTTGCTGCCACTGTTTCTCTGCTTCCTCCCTCCTCTAGCGCTTCCATTGCTTTTTTCCTTAAGTCATAACTATATGCTGCTGGCACTCAAACTCCTTATCATCGTCTATCCTTATCTTATCACATCCGGACTTCTATGAAAAGAGCTATACAATCACAAAATCACCGACTGGGATGCCTTTGCTAAATTTGCCAGAGAAAACGGAGGAAAGACTCTGTCGGAAATGGCTAAACTTTGGGGCAACGTTAGTATCCAAACGATCCACCGAGCTCTCAGAAAAATTGGATTTACGCGCAAAAAAAGACATATGGATACAAGGAAAGAAACGAAGAAAAACGTGCTGAATTCTTAAAAATTATAGCAACAAAAGAACCAGAAAACTTAGTTTATATAGATGAGTCTGGCATTGATAACACAGAGGACTATCCATATGGGTATTGCCAGAAAGGACAGCGGTTTTATGGCCTAAAATCTGGGAAGAAAACTCAACGAATCAGTATGGTTGCAGCCTTAAGTAGAAGAAAGATAGTTGCTCCATTAACCTTTGAAGGCCACTGTAATATGGATGTTTTTAATGGATGGTTTGAGCAATTTTTGACACCGATCTTGGAACCTGGACAGACTGTCATTCTTGACAATGCTACTTTTCATAAGTCTGGTAAGATTATCGAGCTTGCTAGAGGAGTTGGTGCAGAAATTTTGTATCTGCCGCCGTATTCTCCAGATTTCAACAAAATTGAGCATCATTGGTTTGCTATAAAAAACAGAGCTAGGAAAAACATTCCTCTATTCGAATCCTTTCGTCGTGCTGTTGATTCTGCCTTCCTATGACCTGTTCGGACTATTATGAGAAATGCTATAATTCATTTCTTTTTATCACTTCAACGGTTGCACCAATAATCGTTTTTATTTGAGTTGCAAAATTCTCTCCAGTATAGCCTGCATCAACCAGTACATTTTTAACTCCCGAGAGGTTTTCTTTTGCATTTTCGACCATTCTCACAGCACTGCTAAGGTCAGTTATCTCTGCTGTTGTTATATAAATTGCATGGGGCAAACCTTGCGTATCTACTGCAATATGGCGTTTTATTCCTGAAATCTTTTTGCCTGCATCATAGCCTTTTTCTTCAGCAGTATCTGCATTTTTTACACTCTGTGCATCAATTATGCAGAAGCTGGTTTTTTCTTTCCGACCATTGTTTTGTCGGACCACGCCAACTATTTTTTTTTAACACCAGCTCCAGAACACTTTCTTTATCTGCATCTGGTTTTTCACTCCACTTCTTAAAATAGTCGTAACAATTGCGCCATTTTGGAAACTCTTTTGGTAGCATTCTCCACTGACAACCGCTTTTCAGAACGTATAACACTCCACAAAATACATCATACAAATCAAGTTTCCTTGGTTTTGTTTTTTTTCTACAGGACTCTAGATCTGGTAACATAATCTCAAATCTTTCCCGACTTATATCACTTGGGTATAAACTCCTCATATATCCTAACTTATATATATTATCTCTTAGTTTATTCCTTTCTTGAGATCATGTACAGGTTCTTAAAATAGTCGTAACAATTGCGCCATTTTGGAAACTCTTTTGGTAGCATTCTCCACTGACAACCGCTTTTCAGAACGTATAACACTCCACAAAATACATCATACAAATCAAGTTTCCTTGGTTTTGTTTTTTTTCTACAGGACTCTAGATCTGGTAACATAATCTCAAATCTTTCCCGACTTATATCACTTGGGTATAAACTCCTCATATATCCTAACTTATATATATTATCTCTTAGTTTATTCCTTTCTTGAGATCATGTACAGGTTCTTAAAGAAATCATTTTTATAGCTATTGCTGATTGTATCTTGTTTCCTAATAAGTCTGAGTATAAATCAAAGCATACTATTCGTGATGAAGATACTAATGAACATGATTTAAAAGACTTTTATTTTACATTTATTGAATTGCCAAAATTTCCTAAAACTAAGGAAGACCAATTGGAGAGTATATAGCTCTTTTCATAGAAGTCCGGATGTGATAAGATAAGGATAGACGATGATAAGGAGGTTGAGTGCCAGCAGCATATAGTTATGACTTAAGGAAAAAAGCAATGGAAGCGCTAGAGGAGGGAGGAAGCAGAGAAACAGTGGCAGCAAGATTTAAAATTGGACGAACTACTTTATGGGAGTGGCAGCAAAGAAGAAAAGAAACAGGAGACTTTCAATCAAAAAAACTTGGAAATGGAGGTTACAATCACAAAATTACCGACTGGGATGCCTTTGCTAAATTTGCCAGAGAAAACGGAGGAAAGACTCTGTCGGAAATGGCTAAACTTTGGGGCAACGTTAGTATCCAAACGATCCACCGAGCTCTCAGAAAAATTGGATTTACGCGCAAAAAAAGACATATGGATACAAGGAAAGAAACGAAGAAAAACGTGCTGAATTCTTAAAAATTATAGCAACAAAAGAACCAGAAAACTTAGTTTATATAGATGAGTCTGGCATTGATAACACAGAGGACTATCCATATGGGTATTGCCAGAAAGGACAGCGGTTTTATGGCCTAAAATCTGGGAAGAAAACTCAACGAATCAGTATGGTTGCAGCCTTAAGTAGAAGAAAGATAGTTGCTCCATTAACCTTTGAAGGCCACTGTAATATGGATGTTTTTAATGGATGGTTTGAGCAATTTTTGACACCGATCTTGGAACCTGGACAGACTGTCATTCTTGACAATGCTACTTTTCATAAGTCTGGTAAGATTATCGAGCTTGCTAGAGGAGTTGGTGCAGAAATTTTGTATCTGCCGCCGTATTCTCCAGATTTCAACAAAATTGAGCATCATTGGTTTGCTATAAAAAACAGAGCTAGGAAAAACATTCCTCTATTCGAATCCTTTCGTCGTGCTGTTGATTCTGCCTTCTTATGACCTGTTCGGACTATTATGAGAAATGCTATAGTTGAAAAATGGATCTACTTTTTCAAGTATGCAGATGAAACTAGCGAAAAAGAATTGGAAAAAATAATAGGAAGTGATGTAATAATCAAAAAAGCATATGAAGAACTAAATAGATTCAACTGGTCAGAGAAAGAATTTATTGCCTACGAACAGGAAATAAAACGTATTTGTGATGAGCAGGCTGTTCTCGCTCAAAAGCTTGATGATGCTAAAAAGGAAGGAAAAATTGAAGTTGCAAAAACAATGCTGGCTAATAATGTTGATGTCACCACTATTGTTAAGTTTACTGGCCTCTCCATGAGTGAGATCAAAGAATTGCAGAATTAAGTGGACCCGCAAACGGTTACACGAAATAATGCTGCAGCCTGACCAGGTGATAAGTACATTTAGCCTATTTATCTTTATACTTTTATGCCAATTTTATAAATCAAATTTATTTCTGTGAGTAGCTACAATTTAAAGACCTTGCTTCATCAATGTAATGGAACAAAACCTTTTTAGTAAGTTCAAAACCTTCTAAAGTCTCTCCTTCGCATCTTGCTGTAATGCAGTTTTGCGTATTTGATACCCTAAGAAGCCACCAACCTTTATTATCGGTTACTTTAACACCATCAAGATCTGAAAATACAATATTTTGCTTCTCCAGTGTTTTCTTTATTGATTCAATTATTTGAAATTTTTTCTCATCTTTCACTACAATCTTTACTTCATGAATGATATATAACTTCGGTAAATCCTCAATTACCTGAGATAGGCTTTGGTTTTTCTTAAGCAAAATGTCAACTGCTTTAACAGCAGAATATAGCCCATCATCAAAACCTAGCTCAGAAAAGAAGAAGTGCCCGCTTAATTCACCAGCAAACTTTGCCTCTTCCTCTACCATCTTCTTCTTAACTAGTGAATGTCCAGTAGCGCAGGTAATAACTTGCCCTCCTAACTTACTAACAAAATCATGCACTTTCATACTCATTTTTACGTTAGCAATAACTTTGCTTTCTGGATATTCCTCCAACACTTCACGTGCAAAAATTATAAATAAATGGTCATTGGAAACAACGTTGCCTTTATTATCAATTAAGCGCACCCTATCGCTATCGCCATCTAGCGCAATGCCAAGATCACATCCATATTCCTTCACAATGTCAATTAATTGAGCGAGATTTTTTTCCTCTATGGGATCTGGATCATGCAGTGGAAATGCCCCATCTATAGAGTTATTGGTTACGATGTGTGTATGACCAGGCAAGATCTTTTCAATATACCTTATAATTCCACTTGCTGGACTATTTCCACAATCCCAGGCTATTTTTAATTTCTGTGTAGTATCGTTCTTCACTGCACTTTTTAATATGCGAATGTACTCACTATATATATTTATGTTAATTAAGCTTCCAATTCTTGTACTGTCTTTAATTGGATTGCTTATAATTTCCTTTATCTCTTGATCTGAGAAGACTTTTTTATTACTAAAAAATTTAAAGCCATTATATTCGCTGGGGTTATGAGAGGCAGTTATTACAATACCAAGATCCGCCTGCGTGATTTGTGTTGCAGCGTAGAGCATAGGTGAAGAGCATAGTCCAACGCGTATAACGTTTGCACCGGATAAAGTTAAGCCCCTAATTAATTCTCTTTCTATACTTGGTGAATCTATTCTGCTATCGTAGCCGACACAAACACTAGCTACGGTTTGGCCAAACTTTCTACCTATCTCGTACCCATCATTAATCTGCAAATCTTTGCCTACTATACCTCTAATATCGTATTTTCTTATAATGGTATTGTCCATACTGCACTGCTTAAGGAGTAACTACTATATAACATAATGGACAAGTGCTCAAGTTTATTTACTCAATGATTAGTTGACTTTTTAAAAAAATCTGTTAATATTATAGTATATTCTTTAAAGATGTAAAATTATGCCACAGGAAAACGAAAGTATATTTATAGCTGAGAGTCAAAGTTTAAATGTAGATGAACAGCAAAAAAAGGATATTTTAGATGCGATTAAATCTTGTAGCAGCTTTCAAGAGACTATAAAACAATTGGAGGAAAAAAATTTAATCTGGTATTTTATTGGTCCTTTACGCAAAGATGAGGACATTACAGGACAGATAAATTCAAAGTGGGAAAAGGAGTTCCAAAAATTTGAGCAATCAATAAATGAAACACATAGAGAATTTGAAGCATCTTTACCGGATCAAAATTTTTTAGTGTATCCAGCAAAGGATAATGGCTTCAAAATTAGATTTGAAAATGAAGAAAAACCAATAGAAATTAGCAATATTTTAGGGGCCAGCAGTGAAGGTAAGGTTTATAACATATCTTTAGGGAAAGATAGTCAAATAACCGCAAGCAAGAAAAATGGTACTGAGAGGCACTATGATTTTACTGGCTCCGGTTCATGTGAAATGACCATTATAGCATTTCTTATAATAGTCCGAACAGGTCATAGGAAGGCAGAATCAACAGCACGACGAAAGGATTCGAATAGAGGAATGTTTTTCCTAGCTCTGTTTTTTATAGCAAACCAATGATGCTCAATTTTGTTGAAATCTGGAGAATACGGCGGCAGATACAAAATTTCTGCACCAACTCCTCTAGCAAGCTCGATAATCTTACCAGACTTATGAAAAGTAGCATTGTCAAGAATGACAGTCTGTCCAGGTTCCAAGATCGGTGTCAAAAATTGCTCAAACCATCCATTAAAAACATCCATATTACATTGGCCTTCAAAGGTTAATGGAGCAACTATCTTTCTTCTACTTAAGGCTGCAACCATACTGATTCGTTGAGTTTTCTTTCCAGATTTTAGGCCATAAAACCGCTGTCCTTTCTGGCAATACCCATATGGATAGTCCTCTGTGTTATCAATGCCAGACTCATCTATATAAACTAAGTTTTCTGGTTCTTTTGTTGCTATAATTTTTAAGAATTCAGCACGTTTTTCTTCGTTTCTTTCCTTGTATCCATATGTCTTTTTTTGCGCGTAAATCCAATTTTTCTGAGAGCTCGGTGGATCGTTTGGATACTAACGTTGCCCCAAAGTTTAGCCATTTCCGACAGAGTCTTTCCTCCGTTTTCTCTGGCAAATTTAGCAAAGGCATCCCAGTCGGTAATTTTGTGATTGTAACCTCCATTTCCAAGTTTTTTTGATTGAAAGTCTCCTGTTTCTTTTCTTCTCTGCTGCCACTCCCATAAAGTAGTTCGTCCAATTTTAAATCTTGCTGCCACTGTTTCTCTGCTTCCTCCCTCCTCTAGCGCTTCCATTGCTTTTTTCCTTAAGTCATAACTATATGCTGCTGGCACTCAACCTCCTTATCATCGTCTATCCTTATCTTATCACATCCGGACTTCTATGAAAAGAGCTATAACTGGCAGGCTAAGGATTATGAAGGTAACAGCATAGACTGTAGCATGACCGTAAAATTGGATTCTGGTGGTATACAGAGTGTTATTGGTAAGCCAAAATTTGGTGATTTAAAGTTCACACCAGAGGAAACAAAAGATAAAATATTAAAATTAGTTGAGCAGAATAAAGAAGTTTTTATCAATGGAAAAACTCTGCATCAAGCTTTTACTGACATGTCCAGGAGTGTAGACGATCAGCAAGTACCAGCAGAGGAAATATTTACAAAAGATCCACATATATCACCACAGTCACCTACACCAAGCAGCAGTGGGTATTCCTCTCCTAGCACACCTTCTTCACGTAGAAGTTCTTCTTCTGTTGAAAGCGAGATTGGTGATGAAGAGTCTGAAATCACTGATGAATACATTGACGATGACTACGATGAACAAGAAATACACAAAGATTATAAGAGCCTGTTCATAATCTTTTCAGAAGTAAGGCAGTGAAAGCCAGAACGACCATTTGTAGGCTAGTATTGAGTTTTCGCTCACAATTTTTCCACAATCTTCTACATTTTTCTAACCAAGCAAAAGATCGCTCCACAACCCATCTTTTGGGCAATACAACAAAGGAATGTAATTCATTTCTTTTTATCACTTCAACGGTTGCACCAATAATCGTTTTTATTTGAGTTGCAAAATTCTCTCCAGTATAGCCTGCATCAACCAGTACATTTTTAACTCCCGAGAGGTTTTCTTTTGCATTTTCGACCATTCTCACAGCACTGCTACGGTCAGTTATCTCTGCTGTTGTTATATAAATTGCATGGGGCAAACCTTGCGTATCTACTGCAATATGGCGTTTTATTCCTGAAATCTTTTTGCCTGCATCATAGCCTTTTTCTTCAGCAGTATCTGCATTTTTTACACTCTGTGCATCAATTATGCAGAAGCTGGTTTTTTCTTTCCGACCATTGTTTTGTCGGACCACGCCAACTATTTTTTTTTAACACCAGCTCCAGAACACTTTCTTTATCTGCATCTGGTTTTTCACTCCACTTCTTAAAATAGTCGTAACAATTGCGCCATTTTGGAAACTCTTTTGGTAGCATTCTCCACTGACAACCGCTTTTCAGAACGTATAACACTCCACAAAATACATCATACAAATCAAGTTTCCTTGGTTTTGTTTTTTTTCTACAGGACTCTAGATCTGGTAACATAATCTCAAATCTTTCCCGACTTATATCACTTGGGTATAAACTCCTCATATATCCTAACTTATATATATTATCTCTTAGTTTATTCTTTTCTTGAGATCATGTACAGGTTCTGAGAGCTCGGTGGATCGTTTGGATACTAACGTTGCCCCAAAGTTTAGCCATTTCCGACAGAGTCTTTCCTCCGTTTTCTCTGGCAAATTTAGCAAAGGCATCCCAGTCGGTAATTTTGTGATTGTAACCTCCATTTCCAAGTTTTTTTGATTGAAAGTCTCCTGTTTCTTTTCTTCTTTGCTGCCACTCCCATAAAGTAGTTCGTCCAATTTTAAATCTTGCTGCCACTGTTTCTCTGCTTCCTCCCTCCTCTAGCGCTTCCATTGCTTTTTTCCTTAAGTCATAACTATATGCTGCTGGCACTCAACCTCCTTATCATCGTCTATTCTTATCTTATCACATCCGGACTTCTATGAAAAGAGCTATAAATCACTATATCATAGAACCGATAGTTGAAAAAGTAAGAGGATGCATTTATTCGGAGACAGTGGATTTGACTAAGATTTCTTAATTTAAATTTAGGTGCACTTAGACCATTCTGGTGATAATAAATTGGAATAGATAAGATATGATAACTAACTCTTCTGTGAGTATATAGTTTTGCCGGACACAACAGTACGTACTACATGTCCTTTTACTTTGCGCCCATCGAAAGGGGAATTCTTTGATTTACTAGCAAAGTTGTCAGTTTTAATTTCCCATTCATGATTGAGGTCAACTAAAATTAAGTCTGCAGCAAGGTTTTTTTGTATACGACCACGTGGTATGTGTATTATATCTGCAGGCTTATATGTCAATTTTGCGAGCACATCAAGTAGACCCATTTGCCCACTGTGGTAAAGTTCAAGTGAAAGGGGCAGCATTGTTTCAAGACCAACAATACCAAATGCAGCATTTTCAAGTGGCAGATCTTTAGAACTACGATCATGCGGAGCGTGGTCAGTTGCAATGCAATCAATCACACCTGTCTTTAAACCTTCAATCATAGCTAAACGATCTTCTTCAGTGCGAAGTGGCGGGTTCATTTTTGCAATTGCTCCATGTTGTTTTACTATATCTTCAGTCAAAGTGAAGTGATGAGGGGTTACTTCGCACGTAACATTTAATCCCAAATCTTTTGCACGTTTAATGGCATCAAGTGAATCTTTTGAAGAGACATGTAGAATATGGTAGTGCACATTTTCCATATCCTTCATTAGCAGTATATCACGACTTACCATAACCGATTCTGACGCACTCAAGATCCCCTTTACTCCCAATTCTTCAGAAATTTTACCTTCGTTGATTGCGCCACCAGCAGATAAATTTAAATCTTCTGCATGTTGCGCAATAGGGACATTCAGCATACTTGAATAAAGCAGCGCCTGTCTCATAATCATTGGGTTCATAACTGGCATGCCATCATCAGTGAACCCAACCGCACCTGCTTCCTTTAAAAGTCCCATTTCAGTCAACTTTTCTTCCGAAGTGGTGATTTTAGCGTAAAATTCAACGTTTACATGTGAAGTTTCAAGTGCTCTATATTTCAAATATTTAGCCAAAACAACGCTATCAATTGCTGGAACAGTGTTCGGCTGACAAACTACAGTTGTAACTCCCCCCGCAGCTGCAGATTTGCTGCCTGTATATATAGTTTCTTTATGTTCCTGACCTGGTTCACGAAAATGTACGTGAATGTCAATAAGGCCTGGCATTAGAACAAGCCCTTCACAGTCTATTGTTTCATCAACCCCATTTGTTGAAAATAATGATTCACCAAAGTCAACAATTTTATCCCCTTCAGTCAATAATGAACCTTTTATATCAAGTTTAGTTTCCGGGTCGATAATACAAGCATTAGTATACGCAATTTTATAGCCTTCCTTTTGCCCTGTTTGCAACAAATTCCAAGTTTGAGTCATTATATCTGAGTATCGATTATAAAATAAATCTAAAGTTTTTTTAATAAAACACAACCAAATTAAAACACAGACTAAGAGCTGTCTTGAATTAAAGTGCTTTCATTACCCTAAAGATTTGGTTCTTAGAGCCTGTTCATAATCTTTTCAGAAGTAAGGCAGTGAAAGCCAGAACGACCATTTGTAGGCTAGTATTGAGTTTTCGCTCACAGTTTTTCCACAATCTTCTACACTTTTCTAACCAAGCAAAAGATCGCTCCACAACCCATCTTTTGGGCAATACAACAAAGGAATGTAATTCATTTCTTTTTATCACTTCAACGGTTGCACCAATAATCGTTTTTATTTGAGTTGCAAAATTCTCTCCAGTATAGCCTGCATCAACCAGTACATTTTTAACTCCCGAGAGGTTTTCTTTTGCATTTTCGACCATTCTCACAGCACTGCTACGGTCAGTTATCTCTGCTGTTGTTATATAAATTGCATGGGGCAAACCTTGCGTATCTACTGCAATATGGCGTTTTATTCCTGAAATCTTTTTGCCTGCATCATAGCCTTTTTCTTCAGCAGTATCTGCATTTTTTACACTCTGTGCATCAATTATGCAGAAGCTGGTTTTTTCTTTCCGACCATTGTTTTGTCGGACCACGCCAACTATTTTTTTTTAACACCAGCTCCAGAACACTTTCTTTATCTGCATCTGGTTTTTCACTCCACTTCTTAAAATAGTCGTAACAATTGCGCCATTTTGGAAACTCTTTTGGTAGCATTCTCCACTGACAACCGCTTTTCAGAACGTATAACACTCCACAAAATACATCATACAAATCAAGTTTCCTTGGTTTTGTTTTTTTTCTACAGGACTCTAGATCTGGTAACATAATCTCAAATCTTTCCCGACTTATATCACTTGGGTATAAACTCCTCATATATCCTAACTTATATATATTATCTCTTAGTTTATTACTTTCTTGAGATCATGTACAGGTTCTAAGAGAACGAAAGAAATGCTCGTCTCAATATGATAATTTAGAATATCTTGCTAAGAAAAAAAATTTATTTGATCCTTCTAATGAGCAGTTGCCAGATCAGTCTGAGGGAGCTAAAGATACCGAAAAAGAAGATGAGTCTCTTGGTAATCTTAAAAAAAAGATTGAAGATCGTCCTGGTAAATCTTTACATTTTGCTAATGTTTTTGCAGGTAGTGCTAAAAAATCAGAGGCGTCTAGGCATCAACGAAAGCGCAAAAAACCATCTTCTGATGAAGGGAATGGGTTGCATAGATATGATCTAAGAGCCTGTTCATAATCTTTTCAGAAGTAAGGCAGTGAAAGCCAGAACGACCATTTGTAGGCTAGTATTGAGTTTTCGCTCACAATTTTTCCACAATCTTCTACATTTTTCTAACCAAGCAAAAGATCGCTCCACAAACCATCTTTTGGGCAATACAACAAAGGAATGTAATTCATTTCTTTTTATCACTTCAACGGTTGCACCAATAATCGTTTTTATTTGAGTTGCAAAATTCTCTCCAGTATAGCCTGCATCAACCAGCACATTTTTAACTCCCGAGAGGTTTTCTTTTGCATTTTCGACCATTCTCACAGCACTGCTACGGTCAGTTATCTCTGCTGTTGTTATATAAATTGCATGGGGCAAACCTTGCGTATCTACTGCAATATGGCGTTTTATTCCTGAAATCTTTTTGCCTGCATCATAGCCTTTTTCTTCAGCAGTATCTGCATTTTTTACACTCTGTGCATCAATTATGCAGAAGCTGGTTTTTTCTTTCCGACCATTGTTTTGTCGGACCACGCCAACTATTTTTTTTTAACACCAGCTCCAGAACACTTTCTTTATCTGCATCTGGTTTTTCACTCCACTTCTTAAAATAGTCGTAACAATTGCGCCATTTTGGAAACTCTTTTGGTAGCATTCTCCACTGACAACCGCTTTTCAGAACGTATAACACTCCACAAAATACATCATACAAATCAAGTTTCCTTGGTTTTGTTTTTTTTCTACAGTACTCTAGATCTGGTAACATAATCTCAAATCTTTCCCGACTTATATCACTTGGGTATAAACTCCTCATATATCCTAACTTATATATATTATCTCTTAGTTTATTCCTTTCTTGAGATCATGTACAGGTTCTAAGCCTAAAAATAAACCTGAAGCTCCTCCTGCAACAACAGTGACTAATGAAGCAGGAAAGCTACCAGCTTCTTCTGTTAAGGACCGTTGTAAAATGTTTGGTGGAATGGCTACTAAACTTAAGGGGAATGATTTGGTATTAGCACATTAAGGAAAATACCACGCACTTCCCTTCTTTTTCAAAATAAGTTTACCTACAGGTCTGATTGTATTAAGATCACTTAATACAATCAGATCTATTATATGCGTTTATCCAAGTATTACCTACCAACTCTAAAGGAAAAGCCTGCTCATGCTAAAATTATCTCCCATCAATATTCTTTACGTGCAGGTTTAATAAAGCAGATAGCATCTGGCATTTATTCCTGGTTACCACTTGGTCTTTTAGTGCTTAAAAATATTGAAAACATTATCAGAGATGAAATGGATAAATCTGGCGCTATTGAAGTGTTAATGCCTTGTGTGCAACCGGCAAGTCTTTGGCGAGAATCAGGACGCTATGATGATTACGGTAAGGAAATGTTGCGCATAAAGGATAGGCATGAGGAAGACATGCTTTTCGGTCCAACTCATGAGGAGGTAGCAACTGATTTAATTAGAGATGTGGTAAAAAGTTACAAAGATTTGCCACTTTGTTTATACCAAATTCAATGGAAATTCCGTGATGAGGTAAGACCACGTTATGGTGTTATGAGGGGTAGGGAATTTTTGATGAAGGATGCGTATAGTTTTGATGTGGATTACAAAGGCGCACTGAATTCATATAATTTGATGTACAAAACTTACATAAAAATCTTCAAACGCATGGGACTTACTCCAATTGGAGTTCGAGCTGATACGGGGCCAATTGGAGGAAATTTGAGCCACGAGTTTCATATATTGGCAAACACTGGTGAGAGCACTTTATATTATGACAATAAATTTTCTGAACTACTGGAAAGTGAAGATGTTGAAAGTTTAAAGAGTATATACGCAGTTGCAGATGATATGCATGATCCTGAGACTTGCCCTATATCACAAGAGCAGTTAAATGTTAGTAAAGGTATTGAAATAGGGCATATTTTTTATTTTGGCGACAAATATTCAAAGCCTATGAAGGCAAGTGTTACTTCTCAAGATGGAAAAAATGTCAATATACATATGGGTTCGTATGGCATTGGGGTTTCAAGGCTTGTTGGTGCAATTATAGAAGCTTTTCATGATGATAAAGGAATTATCTGGCCAGAATCGGTGGCTCCTTTCAGAATTGGTTTAATCAATTTACAAACGAAAGTAACGGAGGCTGCAGATAAAATATATAAAGCTTTGAAAAGTGATGAAGTGCTTTACGATGATACGGAAGGAAGTGTAGGAGTAAAATTTGCTAGGATGGATCTGATAGGCTTGCCGTGGCAAATAATTGTCGGAAAAAAGGCAATAGATGAAAAGATAGTTGAAGTAAAAAATAGAGCAACTGGAGAAATAGAGGAAATGCAGATTGAGGAAGCAATAAATCGCTTTAGCACAAAATGATACACGGTATCGGCACTGACATAGTATATATACCAAGAGTATTGAGAATATTACAAAAATACGGGGAAAAATTTCTCAATAGAATCTACACTGAAAAGGAAATAGAGCTAAGTAGAAAGTATAATAGTCAAGAAATGCGAGCAAGGTATTTCGCTAAGCGCTTTGCGGCAAAGGAGGCTTTTGTTAAAGCACGAGGTAGTGGTCAGGGCATTATAATGAAAGATATAGAAATATACAATGATGTAAGAGGCAAGCCATATCTTACCGTTAGCAAGGATTTTATCTCCAAAATTCATCTTTCTCTAAGTGATGATGGAGATTATGCTACTGCATTTGTTGTAATTTGTGTCTAGCAGATATTGTTTCAATTTATGCAGTTGACTTTATGCTACTTGTAGCATACACAACAACTAAAAAAACATGGCGGTTTTTCTATGATTTGAGTATAATTCTAACCTCACCTAAACAGAAAATTTAATGGACTATATCTTAATGTATCTTTCCTTACCATTTTTTATTGCTGAGAATTATTTATTAATTACTGCATTGATTCCACTTTTGAGTGGGTTAGCTATTTTTTTTACTGGTAAATGGCCCAGAGTGAACAATAGTATTACTGTCACTTCTTCTGTACTTCTGTTTACGTATACGTGTCTGTGCACTTTATATTGGGTATATGGTGATCATTCTCAATTTATCCTCATGAATTTTGGTAATAATTTGCATATTAGTTTAAAGCTAGAATCTACTGGAGTAGTATTCAGTTTATTAATATCGTTTTTATGGATACTAACCAGTGTATATGCAATATGTTATATGAAGAATAACTATGCTGATGGCAATCACTCAAGTTTTCTATGCTTTTTTTCAATATCGATTAGCTGTGCAATGTTTATTGCTTTTTCTGGAGACTTGCTCACTACATTTGTCTTTTATGAGCTTCTAACTATTAGTACATACCCTCTGGTTACTTACAACTCAACAAATGAATCAATGATTGCAGGACGCTATTACTTTGGCGTGCTATTTTTCTCTTCTTTGGTATTATTTTTTCCTGCAATAGGCCTTTTATATAATGAATTTCATACTTTAGACTTTGTAAGTGGTGGGATATTCAAATTTGATACTTCACTCATCACTTTTATTGCGGTGTGTTTTGCTATGCTGATTTACGGAATAGGAAAAGCTGCATTAATGCCAATGCATTTTTGGTTACCAAAAGCAATGGTTGCAACAACTCCTGTAAGCGCACTACTGCATGCTGTTGCTGTTGTGAAATCCGGGGTTTTCATCATCATAAAAGTTATATTATACACTTTCGGCGTCGATAACATGCAACGTTTTGCGCAGCAAAATTGGTTTGCTGGCGGGTGGCTTTCGTACGCTGCTGGATTTACTATTATTACTGCATCATTGATTGCACTAAAGCAAAAAGAATTAAAGAAATTGCTTGCTTACTCTACCATCTCTCAATTGTCGTATATTATATTATTTGCTTCAATTTTTAGTGATCTCAGCATGAGGGTTGCAATTTTTCAATTAGTTTGCCACGCATTTGCAAAAATCACTTTGTTTTTCGTTGCCGGAGCAATAATAACGAGAGCAGGTGAGAAATATATAGATAAGATTTACGGTATAGGACGCAGTATGCCAATTAGCATGACAGCATTTGCTATAGGTGCATTGTCTATGATAGGGGTGCCACCTGCTCCGACTTTTTGGGGTAAATTTCTCATTTTTCAAGCTGTTTTCAACTCTGGCAATGTAATACTTTCTGTGTTTGTAACTCTAGTGTTAATTGTTAGTACTATACTCAACGCTCTGTACTTTTTACCGATAATTTACAACGCCTTTTTCTTAAAACCTTCTCAGAATTACTTTATTAAAAAAACACCAATTCTTCTAGTTTTACCTCCAGTTATTACTGCTACATGCACTTTAGTTATTTTTTTTAGCTACCAAATAATGTTTTAAATGTGATCATCTGTATTTATAACCATTAACAATAAATTTAAATGGTATTATACCAGCCAGAGTTGCTTTTATATTCGACAAAGTGAAGCTAATCTCCACAGTATCCTCCTTATTTTGCTCGGTTGCAAAAACTACAGTAGCATTTCCAGCAAATGTAACTAAGTCCTTGGTCGATCGATCAATAGATAATGTTATTACATTTATGTTGGCAATTTTTCTTTTAGATAAAGACAAATTACCAGCTTCATTATTCGTTTTTTCCTGAAAGCCTTGATAGATTTTATGTATAGAATTGTTTCTTATAAAATTTTCTTGGTACTTCGGTTCAACGATCTTAATGGACTCGTATATTTCAATGTATTTACTTACTAAGTACCTCGCTGTGGAAGTGTATTCATCTTCCTTTTTACTGAAACTAAGCTTATGTATTGCAGAGAACTCATCTTCTGTGTGGTTCATATACTTCACAAAATTTAAATCTTTTTTAATAGGAAATAACAGGTATATGTTTAATGTTAATAAACATAAACATACTAGGAGAAGCGATACTATTAATGCCATCCAAGATCTTTCCGCTACACAAAACAGATACCTATGGCAGTACCATTCGACTGCTTTACTGAAATAACTTTTGTTTTTTACTGATTCAAGCAATTTATCTTCCATAACACAATGCTACCAAATCCAATTATAATAACAACAAGACTAGATACTCTAAAAAACTTTAAAATATGTCTAAATTTTCCAAAATAGGATGAATGATTATATCACCTTGTTCTGCAATAAGGTAGAATTTGTCGATTTTGCTCACATCTATATTTATCATTTTTATACTGAAATTTTCAGGATTGTAAATATTACTTTCAGCACTTTTGTGATAATTATAATAATGTAATTTATTTTGATCATCAAAATAACCAAATTCATCAGCGAGGGTTCCCACTTTGCTAACTTTACCATCTTTGACTAGCCTAAATAGATCAATTGCATGGTTTTGAGATCCAGGCTCAATAGGACCTTCTGCAGCAAAAAACTTAGGTGCATGACCAACATATTCCTTAAATTTTAGATTATGAGTCTTTTTTACACTACCAAAATCCACAAACTTATATTCATCTGAAACGCCAGAATATTGTGGATCATACTTTTTATATTCGAAAAACTCATTACCTAAAAAATTACAAAACGTTAATTTATAATTATCATGATCGGATTTAACGACTTTAAGGTAATGAAAATCTCTAGGAATCTTTACTTCCTCTTCCGTAATATGATTACGTACAACAAGCTCATCATTTAGCATATGATAGCCAATTTTTGGCAAAGTAGCTATATTGATTGTCTTATTTAGCTTAAAATTTGCTTCATAAATGCCGCTTAACAACTCCTTTCCTTTTTCTAGGGTTACGTCTTGATCTGAAGCTATAGCTCTTTTCATAGAAGTCCGGATGTGACAAGATAAGGATAGACGATGATAAGTAGGTTGAGTGCCAGCAGCATATAGTTATGACTTAAGGAAAAAAGCAATGGAAGCGCTAGAGGAGGGAGGAAGCAGAGAAACAGTGGCAGCAAGATTTAAAATTGGACGAACTACTTTATGGGAGTGGCAGCAAAGAAGAAAAGAAACAGGAGACTTTCAATCAAAAAAACTTGGAAATGGAGGTTACAATCACAAAATTACCGACTGGGATGCCTTTGCTAAATTTGCCAGAGAAAACGGAGGAAAGACTCTGTCGGAAATGGCTAAACTTTGGGGCAACGTTAGTATCCAAACGATCCACCGAGCTCTCAGAAAAATTGGATTTACGCGCAAAAAAAGACATATGGATACAAGGAAAGAAACGAAGAAAAACGTGCTGAATTCTTAAAAATTATAGCAACAAAAGAACCAGAAAACTTAGTTTATATAGATGAGTCTGGCATTGATAACACAGAGGACTATCCATATGGGTATTGCCAGAAAGGACAGCGGTTTTATGGCCTAAAATCTGGAAAGAAAACTCAACGAATCAGTATGGTTGCAGCCTTAAGTAGAAGAAAGATAGTTGCTCCATTAACCTTTGAAGGCCACTGTAATATGGATGTTTTTAATGGATGGTTTGAGCAATTTTTGACACCGATCTTTGAACCTGGACAGACTGTCATTCTTGACAATGCTACTTTTCATAAGTCTGGTAAGATTATCGAGCTTGCTAGAGGAGTTGGTGCAGAAATTTTGTATCTGCCGCCGTATTCTCCAGATTTCAACAAAATTGAGCATCATTGGTTTGCTATAAAAAACAGAGCTAGGAAAAACATTCCTCTATTCGAATCCTTTCGTCGTGCTGTTGATTCTGCCTTCCTATGACCTGTTCGGACTATTATGAGAAATGCTATATATTCTTAATTAAGCTTAATTTTTTCTGCATGTTCAATATGGCTTTCGTCAAAACTTCTATTGATTGCCATAAAGTTAATTTATTATCAGTCAAATTATATACTTCGAGTATTAAATTAACAGAATTTTATCATGAATTTATGTTAAAAGTATTATACTTCGTAAACTTATGTCATGATATTAACTACATTAGCTAAAACATGCTTTTTATCTAAGTGGAGTTGCTTTGCGGCAACGAAAAGTTCATCTATTTTTTTCCACTGACTTAGCAGAATTTCAACACCATTTACCTCTCTCTTTATGCTTTCTAAAATGAAGGCCTGAATTATATATGATGCTAGTTCTAGTTCGATTTCGCTATTAATTACTTTATTAATCATATTGGGATTCTTTAAATCATGAAGAAATTTATAAAAGCATTTGTATGCTTCATAAGCATCACTACTTATTGCATTTATTATCATTCCTGGCATTCCAGGAAATAAAGTAATCATTTCATCAAACGTTTGATCATCAAACTTACATTGAGATGAAGCAACTTGCTTGGTTTCATCGTAAGTTAATGGGAGTAAATTCAGCTGAAAGCACCTACACAAGATAGTGGTTTGTATATCATATGGCTTATGGCTAATTATAAATATCTTAGAATTTTTTGGCGGCTCTTCTAATATTTTCAATATTGCGTTTTTAGCGTTATTAGTCATTGCCTCTAAGCTATCTATTATAGCTATTTTGTGTTCTGATTGAATGGGACTTAAGTGTAGAAAGTTTTTCATTTCTCTGACTTTTTCTATTCCTATAGTATCACCTTCAATAATGTGTAAGTCCAATGCTGCTACATCATAGTTTTTTGTAAGAAACCAATTGGAGAAGGATTTTGCAAATGTTGCTTTCCCTATACCTTTTTTACCACAGATCAGCCAAGACTGAACAGATAAGTTATTCATTAATTTTTTTTTGGCTTGGTTGTGACCTATTACTCTTTTCATTTTTTCTCCTATAGATCTTAGTTTGAAAATGCGTTGTTTACTGTTTGTAATGAAATTGCACCTTCCCTTAAAACCTTAATCTTATCTTCGGTTAAGTCAATAATAGTAGATTCTATACCAGAAACTAGTTCGTTATCTTCAATCACTACAGATAAATGTTGCTTAATGGATTGTGGTATATCGTTTGCCTTACATACACTTTTTTTTCCTGAAATATTTATACTAGTTGCAACTATTGGAACTTTCAGTTTGTTTAGTATTGAAATTGCAATAGGATGCTCAGGGATTCTGATGCCTATACTATCTTTAAAGAATTCGTTTGGCAATATGTTGTTGTTTTTAAGTGGTAAAATATAGGTAATTGGTCCAGGAGAAAAGTGGTTTATTAAATCAATATATCTTTCCTTTACCTTTGCTATTTTTGTCAAATTGTAAATATCACTAACAAATATGGAGAGGGGCTTATTTTGAGAGCGTTTCTTTATCTGATATATTTTTCCTATAGATTCATTATCTAGTGCATTACAAGCAAGAGCATACACTGTTTCTGTTGGAAAACACACTAACAAGTTGTTCTGTATTGCATTTATTATTTTAGATACCATATAGCTTAAAACTTATTCATAACAATTAGATCAGTTTTGTTGCATTGTATCTTATATAGTAACTTCTAGTTTGTATCCGTTCAGGATAGCGGCAAGGTAGTAACCATAGAGTAAAAGTGAGTTTACAACAAATGGTGTCATCCCAGTGCTTGACACTGGGATCCAGGAATTTTATTAAGTTGGTAAGCATAAAAGTAGCAGTTTTATGTTAAAATACAACATTTTGATGATTATGAAAAAGCTGGATTCCAGTGTCAAGCACTGGAATGACATCGTTTACTATGTACCATATTGCAATGTTCATACAGCCGTGTGTCACGCACTTTGCTTCAATATTTGCACATTAGCCACTCCTCTAAACAGATACGCTAGTTTTTGTGAATATAATACAACGCAGCTTACCATTTGTTATGCAGACTTGCTACAACCCAAACTCTTCATTGACTTTGTCAACTATTGCCTGTGGTGGATCCTCTCCCCATCCTGAATACAAAATCTCTCCATAGTCTGCAACATCTATAGAGCCAGTTCTGCTTTTTGCTAGAAACATTTCTCTTTTCTCTTTATCAACTAATACATAATGCCACGCTGATTTTCCACGATCTTTACCACGGACTAAGTATATAAGATCTGACCTGCTTCTTTTTGTTGCATCAGCAAAAGATCTTTCATTGACAGTTCTGCTTTTACTTTTTATGCCGCCACTTTCAGAAAAAGCTTCCTTGGATTCGGTTTTTTTGCTTGCTAATTCAGAAATTTTTCCTTTTTCCCCTAGCGCACGTTCTTTAGTGTTTTGAGACGAATACTTACTGGAAAAACCTTCCCCTGTAACGCCAGGAGTCCTGTTTGTGAAACGCTTAGTAAATGAATTATTGTCGTTGTCTTCTGCCATAAAAATCCCCAAACTTTAGATTGTAGAATCCAAATTTTTACTACACCTTATCATATGTTAATTAAATTAATATAAATGAAAAATAATATAGTAATTATTACAGGAATTACGGCCTCAGGTAAATCAGAATTATGCGATAACCTGATAGAAAAATATGGAAATATTAGTATAATAAATTGTGATTCAAAGCAGGTATATGAAGAAATTCCCATAATTACTGCTCAACCACCAAAGCAAGAAGTATTTTATAAACTATATGGTTATGTTTCAGCAAAAGAAAATTATTCCGTGGGTCTATGGTTAGAAGATTTAGAAAAAGAAGTTAATCACGCATTAGAAAATGCTCAAATACCTATCATCACTGGAGGAAGCGGGCTTTACATCAGCAGTTTAATTAAAGGCTTATCATCAATGCCACAAATAAGTCAGGAAGTGAGGAAAAATGTAAGCGAATTAAGGAAAAATTTAAGTAAAGAGGAGTTTTACAAATTAGCGCTAAGCAAAGATCCAAGGATTCAAGGTAAAGTGTTCATGAATGACTCGCACCGCCTTTCAAGGGCACTTGAAGTTATCACTGAAACTGGTAAGACAATCTTTGTATGGCAAGAAAATAGACAGCCTCCTTTATTCAATAATTTTAAGATATATACAATTCTGCCTAAACGTGAAGATGTATACCGAAAAATAAATTCTCGTTTCATTACAATGATTGAAAATGGAGCAATTGATGAAGTAAAAAAGCTACTTAGCATGAACCTAGCCCCACATTTACCAGCTATGAAAGCACACGGAGTGCCAGAAATTGTAAAGTATTTGAAAGGTGAGATTACTTTAGACGAAGCAATACAAATTGCTCAAACAAACACAAGACACTACGCGAAACGTCAGTATACCTGGTTTAAAAACCAATTTCCAAATGCTGAAGTGATTGATTGTATGGAAAAATTTTCACTCTTCCCTTAACCTAGTGCAGTTTTTTATCACTATTTATGCCATATAGTATAGTCTTAATGTCATTCATTGGTGGCTTGACTTCTTTTAGGGCACTCTTTACTTTCAATGGTTTACCAAAGCTGCTTATCATTGTAATTGTACCGTCCTCTTCTATTACTTCTATATCGTTAGTATGGCCAAAAACTTTCTCAATCAATTGAAAGAAAATCTCTTTAATGATATCAAATAAACTTTTACCTTGTTGCATTTCATTAACAACTGGAAAGTTTTTTAGTTCTTCAGGAATAGTAAGAGATAATTTACCATCTTTATATGTCACATCATCTTTATCATTTTGAGATTCAATTGTGAACTCTAATGAGAACGACATATCACATGTTGCTCTGTTTTTTCCCCCCAGTACTTTCACAGGTATTGTTAAAGTCCTACATTCAACTCTCACGGAATCTGAATCTTTTTTACAGTCAATTAGTACTTTCCTATCATTACTATTAACACCCATCAATAATTCATGTTTACCAAGGAGTTCAACTATGAAAGGGGAATATATAGATTCATATCCTGCTTGATTACAATTGATAACCAGCTCTTCCAAGATATGATCACTTGGGACTTGAGCTCCAGCGTATTTGAACATCTCCTTAAAAACTTTCCTTGCAAATGGGCGGTAGTCTTTATTTTCACCTTCACTTTTTGGCAGTAAACTGTCATGTTCTTTGTATAGCTCGGCAATCAAATCTCTACTTATACTTTTGCCGTTAATAACAAAATCCATTCTATTAATGTCTTTGAATGCCAGGAGGCCACAGCTAATTTCATGCAATCCTTCCTCAGTTTTTGCTTTAGCTTTTAAAGCTTTATAATCAAACTTTTCTGCTTGAGCTCTTAATGTAACTATTGGATTTTTTTCTCCTTCTGACATAAAGCTACTCATTATTAATACCTTGATATAGACTGCCAACGATGTAATAATACATGAAAATGACTAATAAGTCAATAAAAATATTTTATATAAACGCAAGTTCTATGATAGCAAATATAGTTAGGGGTAACTTAGAGCCTGTTCATAATCTTTTCAGAAGTAAGGCAGTGAAAGCCAGAACGACCATTTGTAGGCTAGTATTGAGTTTTCGCTCACAATTTTTCCACAATCTTCTACATTTTTCTAACCAAGCAAAAGATCGCTCCACAACCCATCTTTTGGGCAATACAACAAAGGAATGTAATTCATTTCTTTTTATCACTTCAACGGTTGCACCAATAATCGTTTTTATTTGAGTTGCAAAATTCTCTCCAGTATAGCCTGCATCAACCAGTACATTTTTAACTCCCGAGAGGTTTTCTTTTGCATTTTCGACCATTCTCACAGCACTGCTACGGTCAGTTATCTCTGCTGTTGTTATATAAATTGCATGGGGCAAACCTTGCGTATCTACTGCAATATGGCGTTTTATTCCTGAAATCTTTTTGCCTGCATCATAGCCTTTTTCTTCAGCAGTATCTGCATTTTTTACACTCTGTGCATCAATTATGCAGAAGCTGGTTTTTTCTTTCCGACCATTGTTTTGTCGGACCACGCCAACTATTTTTTTTTAACACCAGCTCCAGAACACTTTCTTTATCTGCATCTGGTTTTTCACTCCACTTCTTAAAATAGTCGTAACAATTGCGCCATTTTGGAAACTCTTTTGGTAGCATTCTCCACTGACAACCGCTTTTCAGAACGTATAACACTCCACAAAATACATCATACAAATCAAGTTTCCTTGGTTTTGTTTTTTTTCTACAGGACTCTAGATCTGGTAACATAATCTCAAATCTTTCCCGACTTATATCACTTGGGTATAAACTCCTCATATATCCTAACTTATATATATTATCTCTTAGTTTATTCCTTTCTTGAGATCATGTACAGGTTCTTAGGCTTACCGACGATTTTAAAAACGACAAATCGTCATTCCGCTACGTGTTAGCGGAATCTATGCTGAGATACCGCGAATGAATCGCGGTATGACGTTAGAGAGCTGTGCTAGCTATAGTGCATACCTGACGATAAGGTGACAGGATTTTAAAAAGGCTCTATAACAGTTTTACACATGTATGAATCTCAATGAGCAATCAGATTTTTCTAAATAGCAGGCTGGAGAATATACCTAAATTTCATTCCACAATATTGCCTAAACTTTGTGGTGGGGACAAAGTGGTGGACCTGCTATTTTATAAGCCACTTAGTTATGTAGATAGAAGTAAGTCACTGCCCGATGCTCAAGTTGGAGAATTTATAACTTTTATTGCAAAAGTTTATGAGCATCAGTCGCCCACTTTTAGAGGTAGACCATATAAAATAGTCGTTGAAAGTGAGAGTCAGTATATATTCATAGTCTTTTTTAATTACTCAGTTAAGTATTTATATAAACTATTTCCAATCGGAGCTTCTGTAATCATCAGTGGCAAACTCGAAAAATTTGCTGAACGTTGGCAGATTACTCATCCAGATTACGTGTCGCTTGACATCAACCAATTTAAAGAAATAGCTTGCATAGAGCCAGTTTACCAATTATGCCGTGGCATTACCAATAAGCGCATTGGGAACATAATAAGCTCTAATCTAAAGGAATTGCCTGATTTACCAGAGTGGATAGATGATACATTAATCAAGCAAAAAAAATGGCTAAGTTGGAGGGAAAGCATCATAAAGTTGCACAGACCAAGCTCATTGGCGGAAGCCGAGGTTTGTAGAAAAAGGCTTGCTTATGATGAATTGTTTGCATATCAGCTAGCGCTGAAGCTTGCAAGAAAAAATCATGTGAAAGAAAGGGGAAGAGAATTTATAGTATTGAGTAAATATAAAGAGCAAGTTTTAAATGAATTGTCGTTTCAATTAACAAATGATCAAACTCGCGCAATAGATGAGATCTCAGAGAGACAAAAATCCAAGTATCGCATGATAGGCTTGCTGCAAGGTGATGTTGGTAGTGGCAAAACCGTAGTTGCACTTTTTGCGATGATAAATGTGGTAGAAAACAACATGCAGGCAGCTCTAATGGCACCTACTACTATCTTGGCGGAGCAACATTATAATTGGATTGAGGAAGTTTTATCCTGTACCGATATAAAAGTTGCGCTGCTTACTGGTAAAACTTCGCGCAAGGAAAGAAAGATTATTATGAACGAACTTGCAAGTGGCGTTTTAAATATAGTGATTGGCACTCATGCACTATTTCAAGCTAACGTTACATTTAAAAATTTAGGGCTTGCAGTCATAGACGAGCAACAGCGATTTGGAGTGATGCAGAGAAATCGCTTGGTAGGAAAAGGAGAAAATGCCGATATACTTTTCGTTACTGCAACTCCCATTCCAAGAACTTTGCAGCAAGCTATGTATGGTGACGTTGAATGTTCAATTTTGAGAGAAAAACCAAAATCCAGATTGCCAATAAAAACTGTAACTATGAACATTAGTAGGGTGCCAGATGTTATTGAAAAGCTAAAAGGTGCTATAAACAGGGGCGAAAAAGCATATTGGATTTGTCCATATATAGAAGAAAACGAAGAGACCAATATTGCTGCAGCAGAGATGCGTTTTCAGGAATTACAAAAAACATTTCTTGATAAAGTCGGGATAATACACGGAAAATTGACTCAGGAGCAGAAAGATCAAGTTATGTTTTCCTTCAAAAGGAATGAATTTTCTCTGCTTGTTGCAACCACTGTGATAGAAGTTGGTATAGATGTGCCAGATGCAACCATCATGATTATAGAAAATGCAGAGCAATTTGGGTTATCACAATTGCATCAGTTAAGAGGCAGAGTAGGGCGAGGAAACAAGCCATCTTTTTGTGTATTATTGTACGATAATTTAAGTAAAAGCTCATCTTCAAAGTTAAAGATCATGTGTGAGTCACAGGACGGATTTTACATTGCTGAAAGGGATATGATGCTAAGAGGCAGTGGAGATATTTTAGGCACAAAACAGTCAGGATGTATGGAATTTAAATTTGCTGATTTATATCAGGACAAAGAGCTGCTCAATCTCGCGTATAATAACGCAAAAGGCGCAATGGCTGATTTTGAATTACTGCTTGATATATTTGAATATAGAAGTAGATTACATTTTTCAAAATTTCAGTAGGAAAGCCAGGTAGCCCGCAGAAACGAAAAAAATTACTTTACAAACTCTGCCAGCCCACTTATCGTGAAACTGAAGCTATATTATTTAACTTCGCAATCTGTGCAGATTAAAACGACAAGAAAACTTGTATTTGTCGTACTATGCTTAATTTTTTGCACTATGTGTACCTTATGTCTTTATCAAATTTCTAGGTTTTTACCTATATAAGCTGAAACGCGCTTATAAAGCGTTCAAGACATCACCCAACGTCAAATTTTAAAATAGAGAGTGAATAACTAGCTACTGCGGGTTTTCTATGCCTTTTTTTTCTTCCTGGTAAATTTCTTAAATATTTATAGCTAAGGTTAGTTGCACTTAAAAGCAGCTAAATTGCAGTGTTTGAGGCTTAAAAGACGCCAATACTGAAAATAGACAGTGACTAGGGTTTCTTTTGCCTTTTTTTCGTTTGGTAAATTTCTTAATGTTTATGGCTAACATGAACAAACATTTGAGAGTAACTTCCGCTAGTAGGGTGTCATCCCAGTGCTTGACACTGGGATCCAGCTTTCTTTATAAATTCACCAAAAGTGCTTCATTCTATAACGCAAAACCCGTACTCACCAAACCCAATGTATTACTTGCAATTAAGTTTCCTTGATCCCAGTGTCTGGGCACTGGGATGACAGGGGAGGGAGGCTACTTGGATGACACTATATAGGCTACCTAGAGGACCCAAAAAGGGTGTCATTCCAGCGCGTGACGCTGGAATCCAGTTCTTATTGTACATTTACTTGGTAGAGTTATAGCTCTTTTCATAGAAGTCCGGATGTGATAAGATAAGGATAGACGATGATAAGGAGGTTGAGTGCCAGCAGCATATAGTTATGACTTAAGGAAAAAAGCAATGGAAGCGCTAGAGGAGGGAGGAAGCAGAGAAACAGTGGCAGCAAGATTTAAAATTGGACGAACTACTTTATGGGAGTGGCAGCAAAGAAGAAAAGAAACAGGAGACTTTCAATCAAAAAAACTTGGAAATGGAGGTTACAATCACAAAATCACCGACTGGGATGCCTTTGCTAAATTTGCCAGAGAAAACGGAGGAAAGACTCTGTCGGAAATGGCTAAACTTTGGGGCAACGTTAGTATCCAAACGATCCACCGAGCTCTCAGAAAAATTGGATTTACGCGCAAAAAAAGACATATGGATACAAGGAAAGAAACGAAGAAAAACGTGCTGAATTCTTAAAAATTATAGCAACAAAAGAACCAGAAAACTTAGTTTATATAGATGAGTCTGGCATTGATAACACAGAGGACTATCCATATGGGTATTGCCAGAAAGGACAGCGGTTTTATGGCCTAAAATCTGGAAAGAAAACTCAACGAATCAGTATGGTTGCAGCCTTAAGTAGAAGAAAGATAGTTGCTCCATTAACCTTTGAAGGCCACTGTAATATGGATGTTTTTAATGGATGGTTTGAGCAATTTTTGACACCGATCTTGGAACCTGGACAGACTGTCATTCTTGACAATGCTACTTTTCATAAGTCTGGTAAGATTATCGAGCTTGCTAGAGGAGTTGGTGCAGAAATTTTGTATCTGCCGCCGTATTCTCCAGATTTCAACAAAATTGAGCATCATTGGTTTGCTATAAAAAACAGAGCTAGGAAAAACATTCCTCTATTCGAATCCTTTCGTCGTGCTGTTGATTCTGCCTTCCTATGACCTGTTCGGACTATTATGAGAAATGCTATAAGTTTTCTGGATCCCAGTGTCTGGGCACTGGGATGACAGGAGAAGGAGGCTACTGGGATAACAGGCTAGCCTGACAACCGTCATCCCGCTGCTTGTTAGCGGGATCTAGAGATACTGTGACGGTATGACGGTTCGCGGCAGCATCTCGTCATCCCGCTACGTGTTAGCGGAATCTGCTGTGGCAACATAAACTCAAATCACTTCAAATTTCAATCCAAAGAGGTATCATTATGTCAAACAACTTCAATTTTAAAGAATTTTTTAACCACTATGAAACAAATAGTACGTCAGATGATATACAAAGGTATTATTTGCTGTGGAAATCAGTAATAGCGCAGGCAATGAATGATGCAGCAAGTAACTGTAAAAAAACAGAAAGCTTGGTAGAAAAACGTAAGGCAATTTCTTGGTTGTCAGACTTTAGTCAAGATTTTGTGCACACATGTATATTGGCTGATTGTGATCCGGTATACGTAAAAAACAAAATACAGCCAACCTTAAAAAGCCTTACTAGATAAAGCCTTTTTATATACTTAATGAGGTTTACTCCTTTTACCGAAAAAAATATAATTCAATCTCCTATCTATAGTTGCCTCTATATCTTTGATTAATAGCTGCTTTATCATGTTTACTTTTCGCTTTGCATCTTGAGCTTGACGCTCATTGTTACCACTGTTATTGCTGTAATTATTCTTATCACTATAACTACTACCACTTGGTTTGCTACTGTTACTGAACTCACTACCCTTTTTTCTTCTTGCAATTATGAACCTGAGTATCTGTATTATCTTTTCCTTTAAAAAGGACTTCCAGCCTGTGCTAAGGAACAACTTATAGAGAAAATGCGGAGTAAGAAACGCCACTAATATTCGAATAGAAACTCCGTAACCGAGATCTTCCCTATTTTCATAATACCACTTGCAATATTGAAACAAACGGTAAAACGCATTTTTGAAAGAGCAAAATTCTACAGCATACCAAAAACCATTGCTGAGAAACATGAGCATAATGCTGAACGTGTAAAGATACATTAATCTATAGAAAAGCGATATCATTTCACACCCACTTCAATATGGCTGGGGTGGAAGGATTCGAACCTTCGCGTGGCGGTATCAAAAACCGCTGCCTTACCACTTGGCTACACCCCAATACTACTTACATCAATAACACTATTAGCCCAACTAGTAAAAGATTTATTTGCTTTTTCTATGGGCATCACAGCAATAGCTGGCTGATCATAAGAATGCATTGCTTCGATTTTTTCTACAATTTTATCAACTTGATCATTTTTGCTTTTCATAATTGCTACTACTTCACAACTACTGTTAATTTCATCCTTCCATAAATACAGAGAATTCACTTCAGGAAATATATTTACACATACAATTAATTTCTCGTTTAACAATTCCTCAGAAACAGTCTTAGCCTCCTCAAAATTTGAAAAAGTTGTATAAACCAAAACTAAATTATTCATTAGAATCTATATAAACGCATTGCTACTATACTCCACTCAGGTTTATTCATCAAGAGAAAATAACGCCAGCGCGTACTGTATGAACATTTGTTTGCAAAGGTAGTATGTTAAGTGTTATAGCTAGTTTGCCTCAAACGTAAAGGTGTCATCCCAGTGCCCCTGTGATGTCATTCCAGTGCTTGACACTGGAATCCAGTTTTCCATATAATCTCATCGAAAACGTTGTAACCACTTTCTATGCCAGTTTGCTTGTTTACAAGCAAACTTTCCTGGATCCAAGTAGTCACGCACTGGGATGACACCTTTCCTAGCAGAGAAATCACAATGTTCATACGGTTGTACGCATACCGCTGGGATCTAGGATTTTTCTATAGTTTAAAAACAAAAAAAGGATGTTACTCAACGAGTAACATCCTTTTGGAGAAGGTGAGTGGTTTTGTTTATAACTACTATGCTTTCACATTTGTAGCTCCTTGTGTAGTTGCAAGCTGTGGATGAACGTCAGCTTCAACAGCCATTTGCGTAGAAGGCTGTCCCACCAGTTTGTCCAGATAACCTGTTTTTTTCAGTTCTGCACGAACTTTACTTAAGTCTTCTAGAGAAGGACTTTTTGGCGTAGAAGAACCAGAACCCATTCCACTATCAGTAGAATTACTGTGAGTTAGAGTTCCTTTATCCGGTAATGTAGTAACAGCATCGTACCAGACCTCATTATCCGCCCTAATAGGATTACTGCCAAACTCTTCACTGAGAGAATTCTGTGAAGATGCATTCAACTCATTCAAGTTAGTCAATGGGGCACTTCTAGTTGATACTTCTGGAGTTCCTACCCTAGTAAGGTTGCCAGTACTACCACGTCGTGCAACTCCTGGTCTTCCTCCTATTGTTGCAGTTTTATTAGTATTCTCAATTGGAGTAGGAGTATCAACGTAAAAAGTGTTCTTTCCTACTTTTACAAGTGGCTCTGTACTTTCAGTCCTTACAGAATTTAGCGAACTGCTTTTTGACAAGCTGTTAGATTGTTCAGAGTCTTTTCTTCCCAATGAAAAGACTGATGAAAATGAAGAAGACTTACTAGCTTTTCTTTCTTCTGCGTCTTTTGCGTTGTTACGCCCCACAGATTGATAAAATTCGTATTCTCTTTTACATTCTCCAACAATCCTCTTAATTTCATCGTGATGGTCAGAGAAAATACTATCGATTAAATAAGTATCTTTAGGTAATGACCTTTCTGTCAATAAGCTGTGCAAACTTTTTTCACTTAAACCACTAATGAATTTTCCTTGCACTAGTAGCCGTTCAAGAGCCTGATCAGTCTCCCCTAGTTTTATCTTCTCTTCTATTTTTAAATCAATTTCTGACAATACTCCAGAAAGTATACTTTTTACTAACCCAGAATTATTTTCTTTGTCAGCAAAAATTGCTTTCAGATCATTTCTTATTTCGTCAGATTTTCTAATCTCCTCTGGAGCAAACCTTTTTATTTTATCCAAATAGTCTTCCTTACCAGATGCTCTATGGAACTTATTTGCCACGCCTTCGCCTACAAAACTAGCGCCTTTTTTCAGTGAATCTACTGAATGTTCATAACCTTCTTTCACCTTATCTTTAACATGCACAGCACCATCTCTAACTTTTTCGGCAGTATATTTCGCCCCATCAACTGTTTTTTCTGCTGACCATTTGAGCCCTTTATATCCAGATTGAAATGTTTTTACAGCGACTTTTACAGCGAAATATAAAGCAAGACCAACTATAGCACCTGGTATAGCAAGTGTTGCACCAACTGCCAAAAGTGGTAATACTGCCGTAAATAACCCACTTGCTGCACTTACTACAAGAATCTTATCTCCTTGTTTCATCTTAGAGAATTCTGTATCCCCTTTTAACAGGTCAGTAATTCTTTCTTTTAGCTTCTTAGGATCCTTAGCAATATCTGAATTTGGTAGATTTTGCATCATTTTATTCAAATCAAGACTACCTTCTGGTTGGTTTTGTTGAGTTCCAACAGAATTTGAATTTTTTTCATTAGGTGACATTTTAAACCTCACTATTAATTAAATATATTATAATTGTATTCCTTGATTCTTAAGTTAGTGTTAAATTGATTGCCAGTATTTATTTGTCTTCAAATAATTTCGCTTGACGTGTTTTGTGGTAGCGTAGAAAATTAGGTCAAGAAGCTGCAGCATTTATAAGGTATAGAAAAAGAACACTCATCTTTTTGGCTGTTATAACTTTAATAATAATGGTTTTATTATTCAGCTATCATTTCCATTTTCACGAAGACGTAGTGCACTTAAAGAGTGACAACAAAGAATTCAAAAAAAAGCCAGAAAATTCCATAGAGTCAACCATACTACATAGAGAAAAGGAAGTGTACGATCATGTTTTCCATCCTGATGATTAATTTGTAAATAAAATAGCAATTTATGTTTGCATTTTCTTATTAAAGAAGTAATATTGGCGTATTAATTATAGAATCAATCATTATGTTTGATGATAATAATCCTTGGAATCTGGGAAAGAAACCGGTAGGGAACAAAACTCCTAATAATGAAGGTATTTTAAGTAAAGCTGTATCTGATATAAGGTTCTTTCTTAATGGATTAACCAGAAACAGGGGCAAAAAACCTTATTTCATAATTTTCATTATTTTGCTGTTCTATGCTTGCACTGGCTTTTATATTGTCCATCCTAGTGAAGAAAGTATAGAACTTACCTTTGGTAAATATTCTAATACAGAAACACCTGGTTTGCGTTATCACTTCCCCTACCCTATTGGCAAGGTTTTTAAAGTGAACGTTAAGGAAGTAAATCGTGAAGAAATTGGGGTAAGTAGTTCTTATGGGCGAGATACAGATCGCGGTGAAGGTGTGATGCTAACTGGAGATGAAAATATAGTCAACGTTAACTTCGAGGTTCAGTGGCGCGTTAGAGATGCTAAGGACTATTTATTCAAAGTGCGGGATTACAAACCCGGTTTCAGTGTTAAAAATGCTGCCGAAAGTGCCATGAGAGAAATAATAGGTAAAAACACGATCTCTTTTGCACTTGGTCAAGGCAGACCAGAAATTTCTAGAGATACTAGAATTCTATTGCAGCAGATTCTTGATGGATACCAAATGGGCATAGAAATTTTATCTGTTCAAATGAAAAAAATTGATCCACCAGAAAAAGTAATCAGTTCGTTTAGAGATGTACAAAGTGCTCGTGCAGACAAAGAGCGTACTATAAACGAAGCATATGCTCATAATAATGATATTATACCTCGAGCAAAGGGTGAAGCGATAAAGATAAAATTAGATGCAGAGGCATATGAGAATGAAGTAATAAATGAAGCAAAAGGTAATGCAAATCGCTTTTTATCTCTTTATGAGGAATATAGACAGAATCCTTCTCTCGTTAAGAATCGTATTTATCTTGAAACTATGGAAAATATTTTCAGTAAGGTAGACAAGGTTGTTGTAACTGATGATCTGAAAGGTATGTTTTCTTATTTACCTCTTACAAATTTAGGGAAATAACCATGAATATTAATATTAAAATTGTTTTTGTTTCTGTATTTGTTGTTTTATTGATTGTTTTATTTAATTCAATATTTGTTGTGCAAGAAACAAAGCAAGCGATAGTTATACAACTCGGTAAAGTTGTAAGAGATGTTAGGGAAAGTGGCTTATATTTTAAGTTACCATTCATAAATAGTGTAGAGTTTCTTGATAAAAGAGTTTTAGATTTAAGTCCTGATAAGACCCCAAGAGAAGTGATAACAGCGGATCAAAAACGTATTATAGTAGATGCATATGCAAAATATAAAATAACAAATCCTGTTACTTTTTACCAGGCTGTGAGGAATGAATCAGGGCTGGTTAGAAGATTATATCCGGTTATAGAAGCACACATAAGAGAAAATATAGGCAGATTTTCGTTGATTAGCTTGTTGAACGAAAAAAGATCAGAGGTTATGCAATTGATTCAGCGTGGAGTTTATTCTGAAGCTGAAAAATTTGGCATAGAAATAATAGATGTAAGAATTAAGAGAGCAGATTTACCAGAAGAAAATAGTTCTGCAATATTTCGCCGTATGCAAACTGAAAGGGAAAAAGAAGCAAAAGAAATTAGAGCAGAAGGAGAGCAAGCTGGGCAGGAAGTTAGATCAAAAGCTGATAAATTAAAAAGGGAAATTATCTCCAGTGCAGTAAAAGAATCGTACGAAATAAGGGGCCGTGGTTATGCTGAAGCAACTAGAATTTATAATGAGGCATTTAAGGTTGATGAAGAGTTCTTTAACTTTTATCGCTCTATGAGCGCTTACAGTAAATCATTTGCCGAAAATAATACTAAATTTGTACTTTCACCAAACAATAACTTTTTAGATATTTTAAATAAGGGGTGGAAATAGTCTATGAAAAGTAAGGCATTTACTTTATCTATATTTGCATATTTTTTAATTGCGTTTTCTTCATACGCTAATGTGTTCAACTGGAACGCAAAAAAAGTTGTTGATCCTGCATTCAACCGTGCCGATTTAGTGGAAGAACTCATTCCTGCGGTTGTAAATATTTCAAGCGAACAAATAATCAAACAAGAAAGTAATAATAGAACTAAAACTCCTCTTATGCCAAGAAATAATTTCTTTGATGATTTTAGAGAGTTTTTTGAGCACTTTGATCAGTTTTTTATGGATAGGGGCCCTAGTGTTAACAGAGAGGTGGTGTTGCTTGGCTCTGGGTTTATTATAGATAAAGGTGGAACCATAGTAACCAATTATCACGTTATTAAAAACGCCCAAGATATCACAGTTACTATGAATGATAATACTCATTTTAAAGCAGAAGTTTTAGGCTATGACGCAAGAACTGATCTTGCTGTGCTTAAGATTCACTCTGATAAAGATCTTCCTTTTGTTGCATTCGGTAATTCTGATACAGCAAGGGCTGGTGATACAGTTATGGCAATAGGTAACCCATTTGGTTTGGGTGGTTCTGTTAGCAAGGGAATTATATCTGCAAGGTCTAGAGACATTAGTATCGGCACTATGAATGAATTTATTCAAACTGATGCTGCAATTAATAGAGGCAATTCTGGAGGGCCATTATTTGATTTAAATGGAAAAGTTATAGGCATTAACACCGCTATCTATTCCCCATCTGAGTCTGGCGGCAATGTGGGTATAGGCTTTGCTATACCATCTAATTCAGCTATGTCAATTATTGACACATTAAAAAGTGGCAAAAAAATAAAACATGGTTGGCTTGGTGTGCAAGTTCAGCCTATAACGAAAGAATTCGCTAAGTCCTTGGGTTTAAAAGATACAAAAGGTGCATTGGTTGCAAGTATAGTAAAGGATAGCCCTGCAGAAAAAGGTGGAATTAAGGTGGGTGACATATTATTAGAATTTAATGATAAAAAAATTGATAGAATGACACAACTGCCTCAAATGGTTTCAAGAACTGAACCTGGAAAAAAAGTACAAATTAAGTTACTTAGAAAGAGCAAAGAGGTCAATATTAAGGTTGTGATTGAAGAATCTGCAAACGATGGTCAAGGTAATAATCAAGAAGAAAATAAATCAACATCCGATTACATAACTGGTTTAACTGTTTCAAACCTGCCAAAAGAATCAAAAGAAAGTAATCCTACAAAAGGTGTGATAGTTACCAATGTAGATAGTAACAGTAATGCCACGCTGCGTGGTATTAAAAAAGGAGACATTATTATCCAATTAGATGGAACCGATATAGAAAATACTAATGATTTTCAAAAACAAGTTGATTCAGCAGTAAAGAAAAACGGTAAAGATTCAATAATGTTGCTCATTTACCGCAATGGAAATCAGTTTTTCACTTCAATAAGGTTGAAGAAATAGCACTCGTAGGTTATTTACTAAACTCACAAAGCAGCAGCGTTGTAAGCCTGCAATTGTAACACCTCAATCTTATAAGACAAATCAAAACTATTAAAGTCTACATCCTATTCACTAAAATATACATATGAATAAAATTATAGCTCTTTTCATAGAAGTCCGGATGTGATAAGGTAAGGATAGACGATGATAAGGAGGTTGAGTGCCAGCAGCATATAGTTATGACTTAAGGAAAAAAGCAATGGAAGCGCTAGAGGAGGGAGGAAGCAGAGAAACAGTGGCAGCAAGATTTAAAATTGGACGAACTACTTTATGGGAGTGGCAGCAAAGAAGAAAAGAAACAGGAGACTTTCAATCAAAAAAACTTGGAAATGGAGGTTACAATCACAAAATCACCGACTGGGATGCCTTTGCTAAATTTGCCAGAGAAAACGGAGGAAAGACTCTGTCGGAAATGGCTAAACTTTGGGGCAACGTTAGTATCCAAACGATCCACCGAGCTCTCAGAAAAATTGGATTTACGCGCAAAAAAAGACATATGGATACAAGGAAAGAAACGAAGAAAAACGTGCTGAATTCTTAAAAATTATAGCAACAAAAGAACCAGAAAACTTAGTTTATATAGATGAGTCTGGCATTGATAACACAGAGGACTATCCATATGGGTATTGCCAGAAAGGACAGCGGTTTTATGGCCTAAAATCTGGAAAGAAAACTCAACGAATCAGTATGGTTGCAGCCTTAAGTAGAAGAAAGATAGTTGCTCCATTAACCTTTGAAGGCCACTGTAATATGGATGTTTTTAATGGATGGTTTGAGCAATTTTTGACACCGATCTTGGAACCTGGACAGACTGTCATTCTTGACAATGCTACTTTTCATAAGTCTGGTAAGATTATCGAGCTTGCTAGAGGAGTTGGTGCAGAAATTTTGTATCTGCCGCCGTATTCTCCAGATTTCAACAAAATTGAGCATCATTGGTTTGCTATAAAAAACAGAGCTAGGAAAAACATTCCTCTATTCGAATCCTTTCGTCGTGCTGTTGATTCTGCCTTCCTATGACCTGTTCGGACTATTATGAGAAATGCTATAACTTTCCAAAATTCATTGAACTGTGCTTTCAAACGGTGGTGCCGGGATGTAAGTATAATGATTATCAGTACATAAAAGTCATAGCAGACAGGCTGAAAGCAGCGAATGCTGGCGAAGTAAGGCGCATAATATTCAATATGCCTCCGCGTTCAATGAAGTCCATATGTGTGAGTGTTGCGTGGCCCGCATGGATACTGGGAAATCAGCCAACTGCAAGAATAATAGTTGCAAGTTATTCTAAGTTGCTTAGCAAAAAACATTCGCTCGATACGAGGTACATAATGCAATCTGATTGGTATAAAAAGCTATTTCCAGAGGTAGAACTATCCAAAGACCAGAACACTAAATATAAATTCCAAACAGTGCAGAGAGGATACAGAATCGCAACATCAGTTGGAGGAACATTAACCGGTGAAGGTGGTGACTTTATTATTGTGGATGATCCGCTTAACCCTGCTCAAGCTTTGAGTGAAACATTTAGAAAACGTGCCACAAACTGGTTCGATCAGACTTTGGTAACGAGACTCAACGATAGAAAAAAAGGAGTAATTGTGCTTGTGATGCATAGGCTCCACCTGGAAGACTTAACAGGGCACCTCTTATCCAAGCCAAAAAACATATGGCATCACATTTGTTTGCCAATGATTTCTGAAAAAGTGGAGATAATCGACTCAATTATTACACAAGAAAAAGGTTTATATTCAAGAGAAGAAAATGAATTATTATATCCCCTGGAGGGAGGAAGAGAAGAAGTTGAGATGATAAAAGTTGAACTCGGGAGTTACACTTTTGCTGCTCAATATCAACAAAATCCTCTGCCGCTTTCAAGTGGTATAATAAAACAAGAGTGGCTAAAGCGCTATAAAAATTTCCCTGATAATCTCTCACATGTAACTCAAAGCTGGGACACTGCAGTTTCAACAAACGATTCCAGCGACTTTAGCGTCTGCACCACCTGGGCAAAAATAGATAACAAATTCTATTTATAGCATTTCTCATAATAGTCCGAACAGGTCATAGGAAGGCAGAATCAACAGCACGACGAAAGGATTCGAATAGAGGAATGTTTTTCCTAGCTCTGTTTTTTATAGCAAACCAATGATGCTCAATTTTGTTGAAATCTGGAGAATACGGCGGCAGATACAAAATTTCTGCACCAACTCCTCTAGCAAGCTCGATAATCTTACCAGACTTATGAAAAGTAGCATTGTCAAGAATGACAGTCTGTCCAGGTTCCAAGATCGGTGTCAAAAATTGCTCAAACCATCCATTAAGAACATCCATATTACAGTGGCCTTCAAAGGTTAATGGAGCAACTATCTTTCTTCTACTTAAGGCTGCAACCATACTGATTCGTTGAGTTTTCTTTCCAGATTTTAGGCCATAAAAACGCTGTCCTTTCTGGCAATACCCATATGGATAGTCCTCTGTGTTATCAATGCCAGACTCATCTATATAAACTAAGTTTTCTGGTTCTTTTGTTGCTATAATTTTTAAGAATTCAGCACGTTTTTCTTCGTTTCTTTCCTTGTATCCATATGTCTTTTTTTGCGCGTAAATCCAATTTTTCTGAGAGCTCGGTGGATCGTTTGGATACTAACGTTGCCACAAAGTTTAGCCATTTCCGACAGAGTCTTTCCTCCGTTTTCTCTGGCAAATTTAGCAAAGGCATCCCAGTCGGTGATTTTGTGATTGTAACCTCCATTTCCAAGTTTTTTTGATTGAAAGTCTCCTGTTTCTTTTCTTCTTTGCTGCCACTCCCATAAAGTAGTTCGTCCAATTTTAAATCTTGCTGCCACTGTTTCTCTGCTTCCTCCCTCCTCTAGCGCTTCCATTGCTTTTTTCCTTAAGTCATAACTATATGCTGCTGGCACTCAACCTCCTTATCATCGTCTATCCTTATCTTATCACATCCGGACTTCTATGAAAAGAGCTATAACTATACATTCCTACAGCAAAACGCTGAAAGATCCAAAAGTGGAAGGACAAGGTAAATCGAGGAATGCAGGTAGTTCTGACCGTAGTTGTAAAGAGGAAGGGCAGGGGCCGGCCATTGCCTGGTAGAAATTTATTTATTTAAGTAATATTTAGGTCTATACTTTATTTTGATCGAAAAAAATCTTATGTATAAGACTTTAATCACGTGCTTTATTTTTCTGGTTTGCTCCTTTACGCAGTCACATGCGAGTGATCTTGAAAAAACTGAAACTGAACTATATGAAGAAGCAGTTGAACTTTTTGACCAGAAAAAATATAAACAAGCTATTAGGGCATTTCAAAAGATAGAGGATTTGTATCCTTTCTCTTATTGGGCAAGGAAAGCAAAATTATTATCTGGTGTGTCCCATTATAATATGGGTGACTATAGCAGTGCTGCAAGTGATATGGATGATTATATATATGTTTATCCAAATGGTGAAGATTTACCATATGTATACTACTTAAGAGTATTATTTTATTACATGCAAATTAATAAAGTGCAACTTGGACAGCAAACTGCATATAAAACTTTAGAGCTGGCTACAGAGTACATTAACCTCTTCCCAGACAGCGAATATATAGATGAAATCAAGGAAAAAGCAAAATTAATCACAGAGCATATATCAACAAAAGAGTATTCTATCGGTAAATTTTACCTGAAGCGTGGTGAATATTTAGCAGCAATTAAGCGTTTCCAGAATATAGCAAGCTATAAGGATTCTAAATATTTTTCTAAGTCTATTAACTATTTAATAGCAGCCCATTCAGCTCTTGGCCTTGACTTAGAAGCTGAGCAGTATGAAAGTATGTTATTAGCAGAAAACCTGCAAGATGCCAAGCCGGAGGCTTGAAAATTTGCTTTAGCTTTTTCTATGCTTTGATATATAATTAGGTTTTTAACTACTTGAATATGGCTGGTCATTCACAATTTTCAAATATAAAACATCGGAAAGGCGCTCAGGATGCAAAACGCTCTCAAAAATTTACGAAGCTGATTAGAGAAATAGCAGTTGCTGCAAAGCAAGGGCTACCCGATCCCGAACTCAACCCGCGCCTTCGCTCTGCTATATTTGCTGCACGCAAGGAAAATCTACCAAAAGATAAAATAGAAACAGCAATAAAAAATGCAACTGGTGACGTTGCTGGAGAAAATTACGAAGAAATACAATATGAAGGTCATGGGCCTTCTGGCACTGCACTCATTGTCCATGCCTTGACTAATAACCGCAACCGAACTGCTTCTGAGGTGCGTTATATCTTTTCTCGTAAAGGTGGAAATTTAGGAGAAACAGGAAGTGTTAGTTACCTTTTCGATCATGTAGGCTTAATCGTCTATAAAGCAGAGGGTGTGAATTTTGACGATTTATTCAGTCATGGAATCGAATTAGAAGTATTGAATGTTGAGGAAAATGACAAAGAAGGATTACACGTTATAACTTGTGGAATAAAAGATTTTGGTAAAGTACGCGATGCCTTTTATGCAAAATTCGGAGAACCAGAACTTGCTCGTCTCTCATGGCAGCCAAAAGATCTGATTGAAATGAGCAATAAAGAGTTGATTGATAAATTATCTGCATTGGTTGAAGAGCTGGAAGATAATGATGATGTACAGTATGTGGAAGGTAATTTTACTTTTGTTGATGCTGTTTAAATGATGAAGCTGATTATATTTATACTGCTCTTTATCTTACCGTTATATACCGCTGAAACATCAACAGATCTTGCAGTGCTGTTCCAGTGTGTAGGGTGTCATCCCAGTGCCCAGACACTGGGATCCAGAAAAATTCAAGCACACTATGCAGCATTGTCAGTCAAAGAGCTGGATTCCAGTGTCAAGCACTGGAATGACACCACCCGCAAATTGCAATGTTCGTACAGTTGTGTGCCTAGACACTGGGATCCAGAAAATTCAATTACAAATGGACACACCAACTGGATTCCAGTGTCAAGCGCTGGAATGACAGGAGAGGATTTTGAGGTGACAGAAAGCAACCATGATAGAAGATTATTATTCATATCCAGTACCATAAAATCTTCCTTTTTTGCCACGGGAATTGAGCAAGGGTTGGCGCCAAATACAGTGGTGAAATTGATCAACATATATAAAGATTTCGGTGTTGATTTTAAAAAAGACATTGTGCCGAAGAGTAAATTGGAGGTTCTTTTTGAGAGATTGCCTAATAATCAGAAGACTGAAGAAAAAATTTTATATGCTTCACTGACAATAAACAAGAAAGCTATTAGTTTATATCATTATAAATCGCAAGACGGCAAAGAAAGGTATTTTAATAATGAAGGAATAAGCTTAAAAAATGGCGAAATTTTTGCAAATCCTTTAAATGGAGATTATCGCATATCCTCAAAATTTGGCAATAGAAAGCATCCTGTTCGCGGTAAAATTGCTTTTCACAAAGGAGTGGATTATGCAGCCAAACTTGGCACTCCCATATACGCTGCTGCAGAGGGTGTGGTAGAATATATAGGAAAGAATGGTGGCTATGGAAATTACATCAAAATAAAACACAAAAATGAATATTCAACCTGTTACGCGCATGTAAGTAGATTTAGTGGCGATATAAAGTTAGGCTCTAAAGTAAAGCAGGGGCAGGTCATCGCCTATGTTGGTAGCACTGGTGTTGCAACAGGACCCCATTTACATTACGAAGTTATATATAACGGCAAACACATCGATCCGCTTACGACGGCGCATAAAACTGAAGTAAAATTGCCTGATCATGAATTAAGAGAGTTTAAACTATTTGTAAATAAGATAAATAAAACGATCAACAGAGAGGGTTCAAGTGAAAAAGAAGTTTAAAGACAATATGGATAAGAATACGATAAACGATAGAAATTTGAGTCAAATTCGGGCTTTTCCTGTACTAATAGCGCTAGGATTAATTTTATTGCTGCTTTTTTTGGCATATGACAGCACAATTGCACTTGGAGTTGCTGCCGTTTCAATTTTGACCTTTCTTCAAGGATTTTTTATTAATGACCCTAATGAAGCAAGAGTGATAGAATTTTTTGGTCATTATATTGGAACTTATTTTAAGTCTGGAATATGTGTAACGCTTCCCTTTTCAAGCAAATATATAGTTTCCCTAAAATTTCAGAATATTAACACAGAAAAAATAAAAGTTAATGATGCAAACGGAAGTCCAATAGAGATTTCAGCAGTAATTGTTTGGAGAGTGAGCAGTCCTGCAAAGGCGTATTATAATGTTAACAACTATCACGAATTTGTTTTTGTACAAAGTGACTCAGTAATAAGAGAATTAGCTAGTAACTATCCGTATGACAGCGAAAGCGATGAGGAGTCTTTACGTAAAAATTCTGATAAAATTTCGAGTGAATTGCAGTCAATGTTACAACAAAGATTAGATATTGCAGGAATTGAGATTACAGAAGCGAGAATATCGCATTTGGCGTATTCATCCGAGATTGCACAAGCAATGTTAAGGCGTCAACAAGCACATGCTATCACTTCGGCAAGAAGGCATATAGTGCAAAATGCAATAGGGATTACTGAGGAAGTAATAGCTCATTTTGAAAAAAATAAAAGCTTACAATTAGATGGCAAGCAAAAAGTTCAATTGATAAATAATTTGCTGATTGCCCTAATCTCTGAGCAAGATGCACAACCGACGATTAGTTTGGATAATAATTAGCATAGAAGCCGATTGGGTTTCATAAATGCAAGTCACTATTAATTTCTTGATTAATAGACTAAATGATGTTATAAATTACACGCATTAGGGGTGCTCTAGAAAAGCTGAGAGTACATAAAGTACAACCCTTTGAACCTGATATTGTTAAAGCAAGCGTAGGAAAATGTATGTATATAAATATTGAAGAATGCTTCGGCTTCATTGCGTTAATTGCATCTCTAATTGGATTATCACCTCAAGTATATAAAGCATATATCACTAAAGTTACTCGTGATGTATCGATGTTAATGTTAGTAAACTATCTTATTTGTTTATTGTCTTGGATTGGCTATGGTCTTTACCAGAGCTCAATTTTTGTGGTGCTTAGCAATATTGCTGGATTAGTGATTAGCATAATATCAATTATTCAAAAATGTTACTACGATGCAAAACCTGCACCATGATCATGTGCTGCACTGCAGTACACAACAACAATATCGTTCTATTGTAGTGCTAAATGGAAAAATACCGAGCTCATCGTTTTTTAAACGAGATATACCTATTATTGCTGTAGATGGAGGAGCAAACAAGCTTCTATCAATTGGCGTAAAACCTGATCTTGTAGTAGGAGATTTGGATAGCGTAAATCTGGATTTACGTGCTAATTTGAATACGATATACCTACCTGATCAAGATTATTGTGACTTTTCTAAAGCCATAGCCCATTTAAAGACAATGAAGTTACTGCCATCGATAATAACAGGTATTACTGGAGGAGCAATTGATCATATACTACAAAATATTAACGTTTTTCTAAGTACAGGTAGTATCTTTTACACACCTTCACCTCCCATGGTAGGTTACACCTTACAAAAAGGTATTACCCATTTTTTTTCTTTGCCAAAAAATACTAAAATATTTTTACTTGGTATACCGAGAGCTCAAATATCAACTAAAGGATTAAAATGGGAACTGCACCTTAGTAATCTTGCTTTTCCGGGAAAAAATTCTTGCTTTAATCGAAGTTTAGGCAATAAGGTATCCGTAGAAGTACACAGTGGTATATGTCTAGCAATGATTTATTTAGAGACAGTAGATGATGCTGGAATGTACCAAAAATCATGTGCATCATCAAGTTAGGAAGCGAAGATTAGAGAATCCAGTAACTACAATTCTTGACTACCATGAACATGACCATTACTATGAATAGGCAGTTCCACACTTTCCAGGCGACTGTCTGCTTTCAGTGGATTCCTTAAATTTCGTTTTATTTGTGTATTCGCTTCGAATTTAAATCCTAACTTTTCGCAGAATTTTTGGAAATATTCTTTAATAATGTCAAACAAACTCTTTTCACCCTCTTGATAGTTTTTTAGCTCTTCAGGAGCAGTAAGTGATAATTTACCATCTTTATATGTTACACCATCTTTACCATCTTGAGACTCAAGTGTGAATTCTAGTGAGCTGGATAGATCACATATTTTTTCTTCTGGATTGTCAAATGTAGTTATAGGTATTGCCATATCAGACTTAATTTTTATGTGATTATGGTCAATGTAGTAGATATTTAGTGCTTTTTCAGGATTGTGTGGAGTTAAGCTGTAACTGCTGAGCGCAGCGTGATACTCATTAAATATACCAGCTCCATACCCTGCTTGATTACAATTAGTGACTAGCTCTTCTAAAATGGGGTCACTTGGAACTTTTGCTCCAGCATATCCAAACATTTCCTTGAAAATTTCTTTTGCAATTGAGCGGTAATTCTTGTTTTCATGTACTTCTTTTTGCAATAGAGGAACTATAGCATTTCTCATAATAGTCCGAACAGGTCATAGGAAGGCAGAATCAACAGCACGACGAAAGGATTCGAATAGAGGAATGTTTTTCCTAGCTCTGTTTTTTATAGCAAACCAATGATGCTCAATTTTGTTGAAATCTGGAGAATACGGCGGCAGATACAAAATTTCTGCACCAACTCCTCTAGCAAGCTCGATAATCTTACCAGACTTATGAAAAGTAGCATTGTCAAGAATGACAGTCTGTCCAGGTTCCAAGATCGGTGTCAAAAATTGCTCAAACCATCCATTAAAAACATCCATATTACAGTGGCCTTCAAAGGTTAATGGAGCAACTATCTTTCTTCTACTTAAGGCTGCAACCATACTGATTCGTTGAGTTTTCTTTCCAGATTTTAGGCCATAAAACCGCTGTCCTTTCTGGCAATACCCATATGGATAGTCCTCTGTGTTATCAATGCCAGACTCATCTATATAAACTAAGTTTTCTGGTTCTTTTGTTGCTATAATTTTTAAGAATTCAGCACGTTTTTCTTCGTTTCTTTCCTTGTATCCATATGTCTTTTTTTGCGCGTAAATCCAATTTTTCTGAGAGCTCGGTGGATCGTTTGGATACTAACGTTGCCCCAAAGTTTAGCCATTTCCGACAGAGTCTTTCCTCCGTTTTCTCTGGCAAATTTAGCAAAGGCATCCCAGTCGGTGATTTTGTGATTGTAACCTCCATTTCCAAGTTTTTTTGATTGAAAGTCTCCTGTTTCTTTTCTTCTTTGCTGCCACTCCCATAAAGTAGTTCGTCCAATTTTAAATCTTGCTGCCACTGTTTCTCTGCTTCCTCCCTCCTCTAGCGCTTCCATTGCTTTTTTCCTTAAGTCATAACTATATGCTGCTGGCACTCAACCTCCTTATCATCGTCTATCCTTATCTTATCACATCCGGACTTCTATGAAAAGAGCTATAACTCTGCACTACTGTAAGAACCTGTACATGATCTCAAGAAAGGAATAAACTAAGAGATAATATATATAAGTTAGGATATATGAGGAGTTTATACCCAAGTGATATAAGTCGGGAAAGATTTGAGATTATGTTACCAGATCTAGAGTCCTGTAGAAAAAAAACAAAACCAAGGAAACTTGATTTGTATGATGTATTTTGTGGAGTGTTATATGTTCTGAAAAGCGGTTGTCAGTGGAGAATGCTACCAAAAGAGTTTCCAAAATGGCGCAATTGTTACGACTATTTTAAGAAGTAGAGTGAAAAACCAGATGCAGATAAAGAAAGTGTTCTGGAGCTGGTGTTAAAAAAAAATAGTTGGCGTGGTCCGACAAAACAATGGTCGGAAAGAAAAAACCAGCTTCTGCATAATTGATGCACAGAGTGTAAAAAATGCAGATACTGCTGAAGAAAAAGGCTATGATGCAGGCAAAAAGATTTCAGGAATAAAACGCCATATTGCAGTAGATACGCAAGGTTTGCCCCATGCAATTTATATAACAACAGCAGAGATATAGCATTTCTCATAATAGTCCGAACAGGTCATAGGAAGGCAGAATCAACAGCACGACGAAAGGATTCGAATAGAGGAATGTTTTTCCTAGCTCTGTTTTTTATAGCAAACCAATGATGCTCAATTTTGTTGAAATCTGGAGAATACGGCGGCAGATACAAAATTTCTGCACCAACTCCTCTAGCAAGCTCGATAATCTTACCAGACTTATGAAAAGTAGCATTGTCAAGAATGACAGTCTGTCCAGGTTCCAAGATCGGTGTCAAAAATTGCTCAAACCATCCATTAAAAACATCCATATTACAGTGGCCTTCAAAGGTTAATGGAGCAACTATCTTTCTTCTACTTAAGGCTGCAACCATACTGATTCGTTGAGTTTTCTTTCCAGATTTTAGGCCATAAAACCGCTGTCCTTTCTGGCAATACCCATATGGATAGTCCTCTGTGTTATCAATGCCAGACTCATCTATATAAACTAAGTTTTCTGGTTCTTTTGTTGCTATAATTTTTAAGAATTCAGCACGTTTTTCTTCGTTTCTTTCCTTGTATCCATATGTCTTTTTTTGCGCGTAAATCCAATTTTTCTGAGAGCTCGGTGGATCGTTTGGATACTAACGTTGCCCCAAAGTTTAGCCATTTCCGACAGAGTCTTTCCTCCGTTTTCTCTGGCAAATTTAGCAAAGGCATCCCAGTCGGTAATTTTGTGATTGTAACCTCCATTTCCAAGTTTTTTTGATTGAAAGTCTCCTGTTTCTTTTCTTCTTTGCTGCCACTCCCATAAAGTAGTTCGTCCAATTTTAAATCTTGCTGCCACTGTTTCTCTGCTTCCTCCCTCCTCTAGCGCTTCCATTGCTTTTTTCCTTAAGTCATAACTATATGCTGCTGGTACTCAACCTCCTTATCATCGTCTATCCTTATCTTATCACATCCGGACTTCTATGAAAAGAGCTATAACTGACCGTAGCAGTGCTGTGAGAATGGTCGAAAATGCAAAAGAAAACCTCTCGGGAGTTAAAAATGTACTGGTTGATGCAGGCTATACTGGAGAGAATTTTGCAACTCAAATAAAAACGATTATTGGTGCAACCGTTGAAGTGATAAAAAGAAATGAATTACATTCCTTTGTTGTATTGCCCAAAAGATGGGTTGTGGAGCGATCTTTTGCTTGGTTAGAAAAATGTAGAAGATTGTGGAAAAATTGTGAGCGAAAACTCAATACTAGCCTACAAATGGTCGTTCTGGCTTTCACTGCCTTACTTCTGAAAAGATTATGAACAGGCTCTTACAACAATTTTATGTTTTTATTTTTACAACGCCGCTTTTGTTTAATTGTTCTCACGAAGGTAGGTACTTTTTTACAATTTCGCAAGAATTAAAGAAGTCAATAAACAAATTTTCTGTAACACTAAAATTAGGTATTTCTCTCAAAAATATTTTATTCAAAAAAACACTTTTTCTTTCTATTTAATTATGGTAAACTCAAGGAAGAATTAAAACGGGGTATAATATGTCATCTCCATTGAAGCAATACTCAATTGAAGAATCCAATCATAATGAGGCACCTGAGCAGGATGCATCGATTCTCGCGAGTACCCAAAGTAAACTAACCAGCACGAGTAACACGGACGTGTTTGACCCAACTAACATGAGTACCCCGATTCGCCGTGATAATCCGTACGGCCAAATTTTCACAAGTAGCTCGTACGATTCGATTAATGAGGATGAGCTAAGTGACATAATGGGTGTGACTGGCGCAAGTAGACTGGCTCTTCCAGTGAAAAAAATAGTAACTACACTCGACAAAATAAGAGAACTAGGAGAACAGGAGAACAACTTATTACTGTTGACATGCTTAAGAGAATTGGAAACAGATGTTAGAGATCTTATGTATGAGATGGAAAAAGTGATTAAGAGTGGTGGTAGCAAAACTTGCCACGAAAATGATCCTGAGGACCTATTTCAAGATATTCACAAATTTAAAGAAGAATTAAAGATAGCAAACAGAATAAATGTTTCTTTAGATGAAAAAAATCAAGCGTTGTGGGAACAAAAAGATCAATTAGAAGAAGAGAATAAAGAGTTTCTAACCGAAATTAATAGACTAAAGGCACAGCTAACTAGAGAAAAAGAAGGACCATCTATGAGATGTGAAACTTTAGTGCAAAAGGCGGAGGCATATCTAAGTAAAGTGGTTAAAGAAAATACGCTATTGAAACAAGGGAGAAATGAGTTCAATAACGAACATAGACACATTTTAAGATCAGAAGAGACAAAGGATCTAGGTATACAAACAGAGAACATAGGTACATTACAAGAAGGAGCTGAATTAAATGACTACTATAGGAAAGTAGTAGAGCTGAAAGAAAAGCTAAATATAGCGAATGAAGACAATAAGCAATTAATATCAATGAATAATTCCTTAAGAGATGAGGTAAAACAACTAAAAGACTCAAAGTTGGAAGTCTTACAATTTAATTCTACAAAAGAAACTCTCTTTGATGAAATAAGAGCAGCTAATCAGCAACAAACAGAGGATCTTGACAAATCAATTCAAACGGAAATTAAGTGCGAATGTAATTCTGAAGCCACAGTACCTACAGGGAATGAAGAGTTGAGTAATGCAACACAAGACTTGAATAAAAAAACTAGTGAAGTAGATACACTTACTGAAAAACTTAAAAATAAAAGTAAAGAGCTAGATGATGCAAATCAAGCTCTGGATACAAAAACTAGTGAAGCAATTAAACTTACTCAAGAAAACAGTCAACTTGGGGAGGAATGTAAGAATACAAAAGTTCAGCTTAAAGGCAAAAATCAACAGTTAGATGAAACAACTAAGACACTTGAAAACGTACAAGCTCAATTCAAAGAGAATAAGAGGGAGCTGGATGTTGCAAAGAAAAATGTTTTACAATTAGAAAAAGATCTAAAGCAAGCAAAACGAGATACTAGTATACTAAATAGTCAACTGACTGAACAAAATCGTCAACTAGGAAAGCAGCTAAATAGTACACAGCAAGGCTTGGATAAAAAAACTAGTGAAGTGGCTCGACTTACTGGAGAGTCTAAGGGAACAAAGACTCAGCTTGAAGGAAGGAGGAAAGAGCTGGAAGCACTTAAAAGCGAAAATAATGACCTGAAGACAAGGCTGCATGGATCTGGAAGCAAAAGTGAAGGACTAGAGAGTCGAGTTAAAAATCTACGGGAAAAACTTGAAAGCAAAAATAAAGAGCTAAATGGTAAAAATAAAAAATTCTTGGGAGCAAGCACTCATAGTAAAAGGCAAGGTAATTACGCCTCTGTTTCTTTTGTATTATCTGGCGCATTTGCTGTTGGTGCAAGTTTAACAATACCTTATTTAGCAATATGTATTACACTTGCTGTAGCTGCATTAACTTTTCTTGCAGTAGGATTTTACTGTTCGTATAAAGCAAATACAACACTTAGCAATGTTGAAGTTAAAAATGGTATTGATTCTACGGCTGTGGAAGTTTAAAATAGCACAAGTTGAGAAAGGATAGCAGTGGTGGGATAACTGTTTAGATATTAAGTTAATAATTTAGAGATTCTTCTAAAGAAATTATCTTATTAAGAAAAACTACTTGACGTTTATGGTTTTTTAGACATAGTCTTTTATGTTAGATTCAGAGAAGACTGAATAGGCTGCTCCACACTTTCTACTTTCTCTAGCGTCGTATTAGGCTTTAGAGCATTATACAACGCATAACTCACACAAGCTAATCCAACTATTCCCCCAATCACCGCTATGGCGTACATTTTCAATAAATAAGCTATGAGTATTTTCTTTGCTAGACCCATTATTAAAACATGCAGCAGAAGAAAGGCTGTTGGAAGCATTTGGTTCTTGTATGTCAGTTTCTGTTACGGCAGTTTCATTTTTTTCGCATATCAGTTGGTCTCCAGTATTAGAGCCTGTTCATAATCTTTTCAGAAGTAAGGCAGTGAAAGCCAGAACGACCATTTGTAGGCTAGTATTGAGTTTTCGCTCACAATTTTTCCACAATCTTCTACATTTTTCTAACCAAGCAAAAGATCGCTCCACAACCCATCTTTTGGGCAATACAACAAAGGAATGTAATTCATTTCTTTTTATCACTTCAACGGTTGCACCAATAATCGTTTTTATTTGAGTTGCAAAATTCTCTCCAGTATAGCCTGCATCAACCAGTACATTTTTAACTCCCGAGAGGTTTTCTTTTGCATTTTCGACCATTCTCACAGCACTGCTACGGTCAGTTATCTCTGCTGTTGTTATATAAATTGCATGGGGCAAACCTTGCGTATCTACTGCAATATGGCGTTTTATTCCTGAAATCTTTTTGCCTGCATCATAGCCTTTTTCTTCAGCAGTATCTGCATTTTTTACACTCTGTGCATCAATTATGCAGAAGCTGGTTTTTTCTTTCCGACCATTGTTTTGTCGGACCACGCCAACTATTTTTTTTTAACACCAGCTCCAGAACACTTTCTTTATCTGCATCTGGTTTTTCACTCCACTTCTTAAAATAGTCGTAACAATTGCGCCATTTTGGAAACTCTTTTGGTAGCATTCTCCACTGACAACCGCTTTTCAGAACGTATAACACTCCACAAAATACATCATACAAATCAAGTTTCCTTGGTTTTGTTTTTTTTCTACAGGACTCTAGATCTGGTAACATAATCTCAAATCTTTCCCGACTTATATCACTTGGGTATAAACTCCTCATATATCCTAACTTATATATATTATCTCTTAGTTTATTCCTTTCTTGAGATCATGTACAGGTTCTAAGAGCCTGTTCATAATCTTTTCAGAAGTAAGGCAGTGAAAGCCAGAACGACCATTTGTAGGCTAGTATTGAGTTTTCGCTCACAGTTTTTCCACAATCTTCTACACTTTTCTAACCAAGCAAAAGATCGCTCCACAACCCATCTTTTGGGCAATACAACAAAGGAATGTAATTCATTTCTTTTTATCACTTCAACGGTTGCACCAATAATCGTTTTTATTTGAGTTGCAAAATTCTCTCCAGTATAGCCTGCATCAACCAGTACATTTTTAACTCCCGAGAGGTTTTCTTTTGCATTTTCGACCATTCTCACAGCACTGCTACGGTCAGTTATCTCTGCTGTTGTTATATAAATTGCATGGGGCAAACCTTGCGTATCTACTGCAATATGGCGTTTTATTCCTGAAATCTTTTTGCCTGCATCATAGCCTTTTTCTTCAGCAGTATCTGCATTTTTTACACTCTGTGCATCAATTATGCAGAAGCTGGTTTTTTCTTTCCGACCATTGTTTTGTCGGACCACGCCAACTATTTTTTTTTAACACCAGCTCCAGAACACTTTCTTTATCTGCATCTGGTTTTTCACTCCACTTCTTAAAATAGTCGTAACAATTGCGCCATTTTGGAAACTCTTTTGGTAGCATTCTCCACTGAAAACCGCTTTTCAGAACGTATAACACTCCACAAAATACATCATACAAATCAAGTTTTCTTGGTTTTGTTTTTTTCCTACAGGACTCTAGATCTGGTAACATAATCTCAAATCTTTCCCGACTTATATCACTTGGGTATAAACTCCTCATATATCCTAACTTATATATATTATCTCTTAGTTTATTCCTTTCTTGAGATCATGTACAGGTTCTAAGAACCTTTCCCATATTTATTGTTTTTTTTATCAGTAGAAGTTAAATCTCGATAAAATTCTCTCCATGAATATTGATTCCAAGCTCTTTCTTTCAGCGCAATAATAAGACTTTTATCTATTTTTTTTTCATTAATAACGAAATTCATTCTGTGGAAATCTAAGTACATTGTTTCGCCAGAGTTTGCTTTTTTATTATCCTCTGCAGCTCTTAATTTACTGAAGTCAAATTCTTTAGCTTGAGCGTTTAATGTAACGATTGGATTTTTCTTTGCTTCTGCCATAATCTTGCTCCCCATTAACATTCTGAAATTAATTGTATTACTGAATTATTAATAATCTAGTAATAGTGCCTGCTATGTAGCTAAATTTTCCTTTAACTTAAGCTATATGTAGCTAAAATAACTTGGGTTTACTGACAACCTTCATCTCGCTAGCGGGATCTAGAGATACCGCGGCGGTATGACCATGACTTGCATTAGCTATGTATAATAAAGGGAATCTATGACAAAAGAATCATTGGTAAAAACTGATATAGTGAAAGTTGAAGACAAAAAAGCGGTAAGAAGCTTTTTTAAAATACTAGGTGGAGTGGCAGATGCTGTAAGATCGTGGATTGGTAACATCAGTCCTGATTTAAGCAACAGTCGCGATATCGATAGTTTAGTCTTGAAGATGAACGAGTGCTTAAATCCAAAGGGAGGAGAGGTTTCAGCACGTAAGAACGCTGTATCTCTTGGTAACCTGTACTTGAGCTTATCAGAGAAAGGTAAAATAAAATTTCTACAAACCCTGGCAGAAAAATTTAATCCGAATAAAGCGGAAATAGATGAGAAAATTAGAGAGTATAAGAAAAATCAAGATCCCGAGTTAAACTATAAATTTGAACAGGATTTAATAAAAATTCTTGAATCACCGCGTTCTAAAATATTAAAGCAATTTATTTCTTTACCAGAAGGCCTTAAGTTTATTGTTGATATGCGTTCTGACATGCTTAAGCTAAAGAACCAATATAGAAGCTTGAATCCACTAGAGAACGAATTAAAAAATATACTCTATACTTGGGTTGATGTTGATCTACTTGATCTTCGTCAAATCACCTGGGATTCACCTGCATCATTGCTAGAAAAACTTATAAAATATGAAGCTGTGCATAAAATTTCCTCTTGGGGCGACCTAAAAAACAGACTAGACTCTGATCGTCTCTGTTTTGCTTTTTTTCATTACAAGATACCAAACGAACCTCTAATTTTTGTAGAGGTTGCATTGGTGGATAAGATTGCAGATAGCATTCAACACCTTTTAGATGAGTCGGTACCTTCAAATGATCCAAGTAGTGCGAGCACTGCTATATTCTATTCAATATCAAATACTCAAGCAGGGTTATCTGGAATTAGTCTTGGTAATTTTTTGATCAAAAGGGTTGTAGAAAAGCTATCACAGGAGTTTAAAAGTATAAAAACATACGCAACTCTTTCTCCAATACCTGGCTTTACGAAATGGCTAAAAAACAATCTAAACCAAGATGTCACTTTATTGGGCAAACTAAATATAAAACAATCTAGTGCAGAAATTTTAGAAAGTGCAGAGCAATTAAAAACTAATGTTGAGTGTACAAATGAAACTAAACAATGCATGCTTAAACTATGTGCATATTATTTACTAAAAGTGAATAATAGTAATGGGAATGCTTATGACCCGGTGGCGCATTTCCATTTAAGCAATGGTGCATCGATAAAACAATTAAACTGGATGGCGGATACTTCTGAAAAGGGCATTAGTCAGTCGGCTGGAATGATGGTAAATTATCTGTATGAGTTGCCTAAAATAGATAACAATCATGAAAACTATATGGTTAATAAAGTGATTTCCTGCTCGAAAAAAGTGTCGTCTATGTTAAAGGAGTGATAGAAGATGTGTTAAATAAGTGCTATCATTTCCTGATATTTATGTATATAATCATAATATAGGTAATTTAATAAGGGGAAGTATATGACTGATGAAATTTTGAAAAAACTTCAAGATATTGAGAAAGAAATAAATAAGTCAATACAGAACAAGTCGATAATAAAATTGCCTATGTATGGTAATCTAGTTGAAGATATTAAAGAAAGTCTGGAGCTAGTTAAAAATGGTCACAGTCGGGAAAAAGAAATAATAAAAAAGCTTAGGAATATCTGTATAGGGTTTGCAATAGAATGTACTATTGTTCAAGATGATTGCTTGGATAGCTTGAAACATTCTTTAGCTAACAATGAGCCTTTGAGTGGCAAGTATAATATTAAAGCAGCTTATAAAAACTTAAACATAGTGGTGGAAGCTTTAGAGCTACTTCGTGATGGTCACGTGCGTAGAGAAATTGCTAGTACTAATAGATATAGATTACTTGATGCAGCTATATCACTTCAGAAAAAAATGAAAGAAGCGCTAGAAGAAATGCAACAGCAGCAACCGCCACAAAGTGCAACGAACCAAGGTCAAGGTAATGATGTAAACGAATATCACGACAATGCTAATGAAAACGAATACTGTGAATTAGAGAAAAAAGCCAATGCAGAATTCGGTAAATATATAGAAAATGGTGTTATTGATTCAGTATCAATAGAGAAAACTCCCAGTGGTAATCTTTGTGCAATAATAAAACTACAAGATAATAAGAATGAAAACACAGACATTAAAATAAGTGAGTTTTTAAATATTAAATTCTTTATAGACAACAAAATTGTTGATTTCTCAGTATTAAATGACAATCAAGAAAAAATTATCAGTGGCTATGTAGATAATAAAGTAAAGTACTACGATTTAAGTGCCATAGCTCAATATGGAATACAGTTTAACTGGTATTTAGGTGAAGAAAAACGTAGCATTACATTAAGTGCTAATAACGATGGCAGTATTAAAATAGTGGGTGATAAACCAGCCGATGAAGATTTGGAAAAAAATAAAGATGTAAGGATTAAAGTTGGTGATCGTTATCTAAGCCTTGCTAGTGCAGTAAAAACATGCAAACAGAGTAGCCAGCAAAGGAATGAAGATTCGAGTAAAGTGAGTAGCAAACTTGACCAATCATTAGTTAGTCAGGGTGCGGAACGCATCAGTAGTCGTAAAGCCTAATGCATTATTTTCTTATAGAAGAAAGAAGTTCCTATATACATAAATAATTGCCCTCACAACACTTAAAATGTAAAATGGTTCTACTTAAGTAAAATAGCCATCAATGAACAACATAAGAAATTTTGCAATAATAGCGCATATAGACCACGGTAAGTCAACGCTTGCTGACCGTTTGATAGAGGAATGTAACGGCCTTGAAGCAAGAGAAATGATCAATCAAATACTCGATTCAATGGATATAGAGCGTGAACGTGGCATTACAATTAAAGCACAGACGGTAAAACTCAATTATACGGCAAATGACGGTAATCAATATTGCCTAAATCTCATGGATACCCCAGGTCACGTTGACTTTTCTTACGAGGTAAGTCGAAGCTTAGCAGCGTGCGAAGGTTCACTTTTAGTGGTAGATAGTAGCCAGGGCGTTGAAGCACAAACCCTTGCAAATGTATATAAAGCTATTGACAACAACCATGAAATAATAGTTGTGCTCAATAAAGTTGATCTTCCTGCTGCAGATCCAGAAGGGGTAAAACTCCAGGTTGAGGAAATAATCGGTATTGACGCAAGTGAGTCAGTTTTAATATCAGCAAAAACTGGACTTGGAATAAAAGATGTACTTGAAGCAATAGTGGCAAAACTTCCAGCTCCTCAAGGTGATGTAAATGCTCCACTGCAAGCAATTTTGGTTGATAGTTGGTACGATACTTACTTAGGAGTAGTAATTTTAGTGCGAGTTAAAAATGGAGTGCTAAAAAAAGGCATGAGAATTGTTATGATGTCTAATAATGCTACATATCAAGTGGACAATATTGGTATTTTCACCCCTAAAAAAGTTATGACGAGTGAACTTTCAGCGGGTGAAGTTGGTTTTATAACTGCTTCAATGAAGGAAGTAGCAGACTGCAAGGTAGGAGACACTATCACTGAGGAAAAGAGACCTTGTAGTGAAGCACTTCCTGGATTTAAAGAAGTGCATCCTGTGGTATTTTGTAGCATTTTTCCTCACAAAACGGATGATTTTAAATATTTAAGGGAAGCTCTAGAAAAGTTACATTTAAATGATGCAAGTTTTACCTTCGAAGCTGAAACTTCAAATGCGCTAGGCTATGGATTTCGTTGTGGTTTTTTGGGAATGTTGCATCTTGAAGTTATTCAAGAAAGGCTCGAGAGAGAATTTGATTTAGACCTAACAGCAACTGCACCGAGTGTTATATATAGGGTTACAACACGAAGTGGTGAAGTTTTGAATATTCATAACCCAAGTGATATGCCAGATCCAACGAAAATTGAAATTGTGGAAGAACCATGGATTACCGCAACCATAATGGTTCCTGATCAATACTTGGGAGAGATTCTATCTCTATGTGAAGAAAGGAGGGGAGAACAGGAGGATTTATCTTACATTGGTAACACAACAACAGCATTGTTAAGATATAAGTTACCACTGTCTGAAGTTGTTTTTGACTTTTATGATCGATTAAAATCAATTTCCAAAGGATATGCAAGCTTAGATTGGGAAATTTCCAACTATCTGGTCAGCCAAATAGATAAATTAAGCTTTTTAATTAATGGAGAGCCCGTAGATGCACTGGCTTGTATCGTTCACAAAAGTAGGGCAGAAAAAAGGGGGCGTGAAATATGTGCACGCTTGAAGGATTTAATACCACGTCAGCAATATAAAATCGCGATTCAAGCGGCAGTGGGCGGAAAAATTATTGCCAGAGAAACGATTAACCCATACAGAAAAGATGTAACAGCTAAACTCTATGGTGGGGATGTAACGCGAAGAATGAAACTACTTGAAAAGCAAAAGAAGGGTAAAAAAAGGTTACATTCTATAGGGAACGTAAATATTCCACAGAATGCTTTTATTCAAGCCTTGAAGATAAGTGATTGATCTTAAAAGACTTCTTGTATAGTTTTTGGCAACAACCGTTAGAAACGAAAAAACTTGCTTGACACCCTTCGCCAGCCCCCTTATCATGAAACTGAAGCTATATTATTTAACTTCCCAATCTGTGCAGGTTAAAACGACAAGAAAACTTGTATTTGGCGTACTATGCTTAATTTTTTGCACTATGTGTACCTTATGTCTTTATCAAATTTCTAGGTTTTTACCTATATAAGCTGAAACGCGCTTATAAAGCGTTCAAGATATCACCCAAAGTCAAATTTTAAAATAGAGAGTGAATAACTAGCTACTGCGGGTTTTCTATGCCTTTTTTTTCTGCCTGGTAAATTTCTTAAATATTAAAGCTAAGGTTAGTTGCATTTAAAAGCAGCTAAATTGCAGCGTTTAAGACTTAAAAACGCCAATACTGAAAATAGACAATGACTAGGGCTTCGTGTGCCTTTTTTTTATTTGGTAAATTTCTTAATGTTTATGGCTAAACGACAACCGTCATCCCGCTACTTGTTAGCTGATGAGATACCGCGAATATAGCTCTTTTCATAGAAGTCCGGATGTGATAAGATAAGGATAGACGATGATAAGGAGGTTGAGTGCCAGCAGCATATAGTTATGACTTAAGGAAAAAAGCAATGGAAGCGCTAGAGGAGGGAGGAAGCAGAGAAACAGTGGCAGCAAGATTTAAAATTGGACGAACTACTTTATGGGAGTGGCAGCAAAGAAGAAAAGAAACAGGAGACTTTCAATCAAAAAAACTTGGAAATGGAGGTTACAATCACAAAATCACCGACTGGGATGCCTTTGCTAAATTTGCCAGAGAAAACGGAGGAAAGACTCTGTCGGAAATGGCTAAACTTTGGGGCAACGTTAGTATCCAAACGATCCACCGAGCTCTCAGAAAAATTGGATTTACGCGCAAAAAAAGACATATGGATACAAGGAAAGAAACGAAGAAAAACGTGCTGAATTCTTAAAAATTATAGCAACAAAAGAACCAGAAAACTTAGTTTATATAGATGAGTCTGGCATTGATAACACAGAGGACTATCCATATGGGTATTGCCAGAAAGGACAGCGGTTTTATGGCCTAAAATCTGGAAAGAAAACTCAACGAATCAGTATGGTTGCAGCCTTAAGTAGAAGAAAGATAGTTGCTCCATTAACCTTTGAAGGCCACTGTAATATGGATGTTTTTAATGGATGGTTTGAGCAATTTTTGACACCGATCTTGGAACCTGGACAGACTGTCATTCTTGACAATGCTACTTTTCATAAGTCTGGTAAGATTATCGAGCTTGCTAGAGGAGTTGGTGCAGAAATTTTGTATCTGCCGCCGTATTCTCCAGATTTCAACAAAATTGAGCATCATTGGTTTGCTATAAAAAACAGAGCTAGGAAAAACATTCCTCTATTCGAATCCTTTCGTCGTGCTGTTGATTCTGCCTTCCTATGACCTGTTCGGACTATTATGAGAAATGCTATAACAATTAAAGTCTGGATTCCAGCGTCAAGCACTGGAATAATATCGTTTACTATGTCTATATTACAATATTTGTGCAGTTGTGTATCAACTACTTTTGTGGCACCGTTTGTTATTCAATCTTTATGCTAGTTTTACTAAAAATTATACTATTTTAGATATAATTACAATATCTAAGTTTAAGGTATAGAGATGAATCCTACAATCAAGAGAATTTTCAATATTTTTCTTATAGTATTATTTATTTCTTTTTCTCATGTTGGGAGTGCTGATACTAAAGCTAGTGACGATACAACTGCTCAAGTAATATGTAATATTATTGGCTACGTTTGGGGAATAGGCGGACCGCTTATGACCGTAGTGATAATAGGTGCAGCTTTGCTTGCGATATTTGGTAGAATGCCGTGGCCAGCTCTTTTTGCACTCGGTATATTTTGTGCTGTATTTTTCGGTGCTAAAACTATCGTCATAAAAGTAATGGGTGGTATAGGTGGCACTGGAAATACTTCTTTGATGGACCAATGTGGAACAGGAGACACAAAAAAGAACTATTTTTTTCTAAAACAGACCTGATGTACGGCTTCAACTATATCTTCCACTTGCGGTAATGCTTTTTTTTCTAGATTTGCAGCGTAAGGTAAGGGGATGTCCTTGCCAGTTACGCGTACAACTGGAGCATCAAGGTAGTCAAATCCTTGTTCCATAACAACGGCTGACAGCTCTGCTCCTATTCCTGCAAATGGCCATCCTTCTTCTACACTAACTAACCTATTAGTCTTCTGAATAGAGTTAATAACAGTTTGAGTGTCAAGTGGTCTTAAGGTTCTGAGGTCAATAACTTCAGCTTCTATACCTTCACTCGAAAGTAAATCTGCTGCATTTAAGGCATCCATTAATTTTAATGAAAAAGCAGTGATAGTTACATCCTTTCCTTCCCGTATAACAGCAGCTTTGCCTATCTCAAGTAGATAATCTTTGTTTGATAGCTCAGAGTCATAAACTTCATGCTCATGTCCATAAGCTATCTCGTTTTCTAGAAATATCACTGGATCTGGATCACGAATTGCAGCTTTAAGCAGACCTCTGCAATCGGAGGCAAAATAAGGTGCTATCACTTTTAATCCCGGTATATGCGAATACCAAGATGCAAAGCATTGAGAGTGTTGTGCAGCAACTCTTGCTGCAGCGCCATTTGGTCCACGAAATACTATAGGGCATCCAAGTTGTCCGCCTGACATATAATTTGTTTTTGCTGCGGAATTCACAATTTGGTCAATAGCTTGCATAGAAAAATTAAAAGTCATAAACTCGACTATTGGCTTTAATCCAGCAAATGCCGCTCCAACAGCAAGGCCAGCAAATCCATGTTCGGTAATAGGAGTATCAACTACTCTGTTTTCTCCAAACTCTTTCAGTAATCCTTTCGTTACTTTATAAGCACCATCATACTCTGCAACTTCTTCACCCATGATAAGCACATCAGAGTCGTTTTGCATTTCTTCTCTAATTGCTGTGCATAAAGCTTCTCTTACACTTAAGGTTGCCATTTATAAACTTTTATAGACTTTAACTAAAGTAACTATATCAGAATTACTGGGGGTAAGTAAAGTGTACAAATTATAGCATTTCTCATAATAGTCCGAACAGGTCATAGGAAGGCAGAATCAACAGCACGACGAAAGGATTCGAATAGAGGAATGTTTTTCCTAGCTCTGTTTTTTATAGCAAACCAATGATGCTCAATTTTGTTGAAATCTGGAGAATACGGCGGCAGATACAAAATTTCTGCACCAACTCCTCTAGCAAGCTCGATAATCTTACCAGACTTATGAAAAGTAGCATTGTCAAGAATGACAGTCTGTCCAGGTTCCAAGATCGGTGTCAAAAATTGCTCAAACCATCCATTAAAAACATCCATATTACAGTGGCCTTCAAAGGTTAATGGAGCAACTATCTTTCTTCTACTTAAGGCTGCAACCATACTGATTCGTTGAGTTTTCTTTCCAGATTTTAGGCCATAAAACCGCTATCCTTTCTGGCAATACCCATATGGATAGTCCTCTGTGTTATCAATGCCAGACTCATCTATATAAACTAAGTTTTCTGGTTCTTTTGTTGCTATAATTTTTAAGAATTCAGCACGTTTTTCTTCGTTTCTTTCCTTGTATCCATATGTCTTTTTTTGCGCGTAAATCCAATTTTTCTGAGAGCTCGGTGGATCGTTTGGATACTAACGTTGCCCCAAAGTTTAGCCATTTCCGACAGAGTCTTTCCTCCGTTTTCTCTGGCAAATTTAGCAAAGGCATCCCAGTCGGTGATTTTGTGATTGTAACCTCCATTTCCAAGTTTTTTTGATTGAAAGTCTCCTGTTTCTTTTCTTCTTTGCTGCCACTCCCATAAAGTAGTTCGTCCAATTTTAAATCTTGCTGCCACTGTTTCTCTGCTTCCTCCCTCCTCTAGCGCTTCCATTGCTTTTTTCCTTAAGTCATAACTATATGCTGCTGGCACTCAACCTCCTTATCGTCGTCTATCCTTATCTTATCACATCCGGACTTCTATGAAAAGAGCTATATCTCTGCTGTTGTTATATAAATTGCATGGGGCAAACCTTGCGTATCTACTGCAATATGGCGTTTTATTCCTGAAATCTTTTTGCCTGCATCATAGCCTTTTTCTTCAGCAGTATCTGCATTTTTTACACTCTGTGCATCAATTATGCAGAAGCTGGTTTTTTCTTTCCGACCATTGTTTTGTCGGACCACGCCAACTATTTTTTTTTAACACCAGCTCCAGAACACTTTCTTTATCTGCATCTGGTTTTTCACTCCACTTCTTAAAATAGTCGTAACAATTGCGCCATTTTGGAAACTCTTTTGGTAGCATTCTCCACTGACAACCGCTTTTCAGAACGTATAACACTCCACAAAATACATCATACAAATCAAGTTTTCTTGGTTTTGTTTTTTTTCTACAGGACTCTAGATCTGGTAACATAATCTCAAATCTTTCCCGACTTATATCACTTGGGTATAAACTCCTCATATATCCTAACTTATATATATTATCTCTTAGTTTATTCCTTTCTTGAGATCATGTACAGGTTCTTAGGCTTAGAAAGTGAAGAGAAGAAACTTTTTATTTTTTGAACACCACCCCCATGGTTCTTCGGAGATTCACTTTCTTGTGACTTTGCTTCAGAACACTCATCACTACTTTTTTGATCACTTTTATCAATAACTTTCTGTTCTTTATGTTCCTCATTACAAATGTTCTCCGTATCTTTTGGAGAATCTTCAGAAACCCCAAGATCTGAGAATACTGAATTATTCCATGCTGTAGGAAAAAGAATCGATGATGGTCTACAGGTCATTTCACCTCTGCGCCTGTATGGCACAGATGGCCTATATCTCACTTGCTGATCCCGAATCTCTATTGGCATACTTTCATCATCTGCCTGAGCACCTTCCAATGCTCTCACACCCACCTGTGAGCAAGCCCCTTGCTCGCTTTTATCATGTTCTTCAGATTTCATACCCAAAATGTTCACATCTTCAAAACATGGAGAACGTGCAGAAAACTCACGACTTGAGGACTTTTGATCATTCTTTGTCGTAAGTAGAATTGGTCTCCTCGGTATTCCTTAACGAACTGAAGGAGTTATAACATGTGGAAAAGAAGTTAACATTGATGGCAAAAAGTACGAATCCTCTGGCATACTTTCATCTCGTTTATCTATGTACGTGTATGAACTGGATGGCATGTCCGTTTGCTGAGAAGAAGTACTAGCCTGACCTATTTCCCCCAGCAGCAACTGAAACATCCTCCCTGTTTCTTCCTCTCTTTCTGACCATTGCCTGGGAGGCCCATCTAGTGCTCCATCGGGACTCCGCGTGGGGAGGGCTCCAATTGTATCTGTGACACCTTAGACGATGGCCCTGGACCACCGCTTGAAGACTGTGCACCAGAATCCTTAGGTTTCGGAGGTGAATTACTATCATAACCACTGTCTGTATCTTTTTTCCTTTGGTTGGGCGGTGTTCTTAGTCCACTCGGTCCTGCATGCATAGGAGAATTGAATGGCGACTGTGCAGGCGACAATGCTTGAAAACGAAGCTCAGGATCAATCTCTATTTGACCATCTTTGTTGATTACAGAATTTTCTATAATTACAGGAATTAAAAGAGCAATCTGTCTATCGGAAAAAGCATATACCTCACCAAATTCATTTGACCGTGTGGCTTCAGTTTGACCTCTAATATTAGTTAAAATACCATGAGAAAACTTAGCATTAATCTTATCTGCCTCCATATGAGTTAGATACCTTAAATTATTACCCTCCTTGATCATAGGTATAAAAGCAAAGCGATCTCCATTACTTATCCTGTCTTCGCTAATAAAATTATCACGATAGTACCCACAAATTGATACCCCAGCTAAGCGAAAGATTAGCTCGCCCATAGCACCCTTGTAGCGCTCAGCCTTCACTTTCAAATTACCAACTCCTTGAAGATTAAAATTATACGCTGTCTTCTTTTTAGAAGTCTCTGTTACACTTCTTACAAAACCAATATTTTCAACGTCTTTAAAATATACTTTATTGTCATCAATATCATAGAAACCTGAGTAGTTATAACAATGCTTCTTTATTTGTTCTTGAAGTGCTCCTATAAAATACGTTTGCAGATTTGGACTATTAAACACAAGACATTTTATATAACCAGAGAACGAATCTACTTCTACCTGCCCTATACTTGCGTTTAAAATCTCTTCAATGTGTTTTTTACCAAGATGATGTTTTTCATCAATTGCTTTAATCACTTGGTTTTTCACGTCCAGTTTGAATTCCTCAGCAAAGTGCACCTTGAGATTAAAGATTACTCCAGAGTCTATAGGAACTGTAAGCTTAGTCATTCTTGTTTTCTTGTCATACTTTAACCATTTCTTATCAAATTGAAATGGAAAAGATCCAAGATCAAAAGCGTAACGCGCTACAGACTCATCAGAATAATATTCTCTTACTAAGTCTCTTGCCATCTGTGATAAGTACCTCTTTGCATAGCCCTTATCACAGTTAAACTTAACGACGATATTATCGCCCTCCACAACAAAATTAGTGTTGACTTTAGAGCCGTAATTACTAACGTTAAACGCATTAACCAGCTCCTTAACAAAATCTAAACTAGTCATAACCCCCCCTATTCAAATATTACTTTTTTTTATTACTACCTTGAGCACTCTCAACTTTAGCATCACTCATCCCTGTATAAGGATAGTTATAACACCTATCAAACTTACTAGGATCTTTATGCATGTCCGGTCCTCCACCCCCTGTTCCACGATTAGCTGCCATCCAAGCAGCAGAATCATACCCACCAGAGCCTACCTTAAAACGAGGATCCCCTTGTGAACTAGAGCTTGCTTGTTGTTTTTTATCCATAATACCCTCCGTTAATAAAAATATTATGTGATCTACATATTATAAATAAATCATAAGTGCAACAACTTTTTTGCATTTTTATAAATTTTTTTTTCATTTCCTTTTATAACCTCCCTTAGGCTGAACATTTATAGAATTAAGTTCTGATTCTGGTGAAATTTGATCCTGTCCAGCAAGTAATTCACCGCAAATTTTATCTATATCAATTGTTTCTTTGCCAATATTACCGCTATTTCTCATATTTTGCTCACCAACTGACCCTACTGTTGGTATCTCTTGTCTGCTGGCATCATTTTCCCATTGGCCTTTTTCACTAGACCGCCCTGTATCTCTAAAAATTACTGGCTCCTTCTTTGGAGCTTTCTGTTCAAGTGCAGGTTCAGTTTTCTTCGGTTCCTCCGGCTTCGTTTTTTTCTCTTCATTCACTTTTTCTGGTTTTTGTGAATTTTCATGATATCTTCTTTCAAGCTCAGCAAGACGCAATAGATGTTTCAAAGGATATGACGCAATTTCAAGATCTGGTTTGCTCAGAACAACTGGCCTTACAAATCCTGGTGAAACTTCAAAAAGGGAAACTGGCACTTTAGGTTTTTCTCTTTCATCTACCTTGATTTCTACGTCTTTACGAACTTCTTTAATTACTTCTTCCTTTAATGATGTTTTTTCTGCTTTTTTATCTTCTTTTTCTGTAGATGCCTCTACCGCAGCCGCCAACTCAACTCCAAACATTTCTGCGAACATTGTAACAATCCATCCGACAACGGCCATTTGTAACCTGAGTTTCAGATCTTGCAATGCAGTTAACCTTTCTAACGCCCTTGCAAACTCTGCTTCTGATAACTCACCACTGCCTAATTTTTCCTGCAATTCTTTTATCTCTTTGTCCAACCTCTGATTGAAACTTAAATCGCGTGCAAAAATCTTCTTGATTAACTCCTTAAGCTTGTCACGCAAAAACTTCATTATCGAAAGAAGCCAATTTTTTTCTTTCTTCTCCTTAAGCATTTGGTAGATTTTCGGATCATCTACATCTACTTCAAAAAGGTTAAAGAGAGATTCAAAGAAATGCCAGAAATCTCCCAGTGGTTTTTCACAATTGAAGTAACCCTTACCATCACCTTCTCCGATATGTAGCTCTGCTTGAGATGATATTTCATCGACACAACTAGAAGCCTGACGCTCACACTCGAGCCTTCTGAGCAAATCTTGTCTGGTGAGCTCCTCTATGGCTGCTTTTAGTTCATTTAACTTCTGCTCTGCAGAGAAATCTTGCTCCCTGATTTTTCCTTGGAAGATCGAGCTACCGTTTCCGCTATTATCTGAAAAATTTTCCATTATTTTTGCCCCCTCAATAAAATTACTGCCTCTGTTGTTACCTGAAAAGCTTTCCACCATTTTTACTCCCTTCATAAAACTTAATAATTTAATTCTACAGTACTAAATATTTAAGAATTATTAATGTAAAGATGTCAATAAAATTATTTATATCTTTACACTATACTATATCATACGCCATTTAATCTTTCAATAATATTTTTTATTCTTGCTGTTTCTTCAAACTCTAGCATGCTCTTTTCTTAAATTATCCTTATTGATATTTGTTTTTGCCTCTATCATCACTTTTTCTTGTAAAGTATTTGATATAGATTTTATTATACTCTTTGGCATAACATTTGCAACATACTTTATCTATAAATGGAGATTATTATACTTGCAGCTAGACACAATTTGAAATAATTTACACTCGATAATGAAGTTTTTGCGTGACAAGCTTAAGGAGTTAATCAAGAAGATTTTTGCACGCGATTTAAGTTTCAATCAGAGGTTGGACAAAGAGATAAAAGAATTGCAGGAAAAATTAGGCAGTGGTGAGTTATCAGAAGCAGAGTTTGCAAGGGCGTTAGAAAGGTTAACTGCATTGCAAGATCTGAAACTCAGGTTACAAATGGCCGTTGTCGGATGGATTGTTACAATGTTCGCAGAAATGTTTGGAGTTGAGTTGGCGGCTGCGGTAGAGGCATCTACAGAAAAAGAAGATAAAAAAGCAGAAAAAACATCATTAAAGGAAGAAGTAATTAAAGAAGTTCGTAAAGACGTAGAAATCAAGGTAGATGAAAGAGAAAAACCTAAAGTGCCAGTTTCCCTTTTTGAAGTTTCACCAGGATTTGTAAGGCCAGTTGTTCTGAGCAAACCAGATCTTGAAATTGCGTCATATCCTTTGAAACATCTATTGCGTCTTGCTGAGCTTGAAAGAAGATATCATGAAAATTCACAAAAACCAGAAAAAGTGAATGAAGAGAAAAAAACGAAGCCGGAGGAACCGAAGAAAACTGAACCTGCACTTGAACAGAAAGCTCCAAAGAAGGAGCCAGTAATTTTTAGAGATACAGGGCGGTCTAGTGAAAAAGGCCAATGGGAAAATGATGCCAGCAGACAAGAGATACCAACAGTAGGGTCAGTTGGTGAGCAAAATATGAGAAATAGCGGTAATATTGGCAAAGAAACAATTGATATAGATAAAATTTGCGGTGAATTACTTGCTGGACAGGATCAAATTTCACCAGAATCAGAACTTAATTCTATAAATGTTCAGCCTAAGGGAGGTTATAAAAGGAAATGAAAAAAAAATTTATAAAAATGCAAAAAAGTTGTTGCACTTATGATTTATTTATAATATGTAGATCACATAATATTTTTATTAACGGAGGGTATTATGGATAAAAAACAACAAGCAAGCTCTAGTTCACAAGGGGATCCTCGTTTTAAGGTAGGCTCTGGTGGGTATGATTCTGCTGCTTGGATGGCAGCTAATCGTGGAACAGGGGGTGGAGGACCGGACATGCATAAAGATCCTAGTAAGTTTGATAGGTGTTATAACTATCCTTATACAGGGATGAGTGATGCTAAAGTTGAGAGTGCTCAAGGTAGTAATAAAAAAAAGTAATATTTGAATAGGGGGGGTTATGACTAGTTTAGATTTTGTTAAGGAGCTGGTTAATGCGTTTAACGTTAGTAATTACGGCTCTAAAGTCAACACTAATTTTGTTGTGGAGGGCGATAATATCGTCGTTAAGTTTAACTGTGATAAGGGCTATGCAAAGAGGTACTTATCACAGATGGCAAGAGACTTAGTAAGAGAATATTATTCTGATGAGTCTGTAGCGCGTTACGCTTTTGATCTTGGATCTTTTCCATTTCAATTTGATAAGAAATGGTTAAAGTATGACAAGAAAACAAGAATGACTAAGCTTACAGTTCCTATAGACTCTGGAGTAATCTTTAATCTCAAGGTGCACTTTGCTGAGGAATTCAAACTGGACGTGAAAAACCAAGTGATTAAAGCAATTGATGAAAAACATCATCTTGGTAAAAAACACATTGAAGAGATTTTAAACGCAAGTATAGGGCAGGTAGAAGTAGATTCGTTCTCTGGTTATATAAAATGTCTTGTGTTTAATAGTCCAAATCTGCAAACGTATTTTATAGGAGCACTTCAAGAACAAATAAAGAAGCATTGTTATAACTACTCAGGTTTCTATGATATTGATGACAATAAAGTATATTTTAAAGACGTTGAAAATATTGGTTTTGTAAGAAGTGTAACAGAGACTTCTAAAAAGAAGACAGCGTATAATTTTAATCTTCAAGGAGTTGGTAATTTGAAAGTGAAGGCTGAGCGCTACAAGGGTGCTATGGGCGAGCTAATCTTTCGCTTAGCTGGGGTATCAATTTGTGGGTACTATCGTGATAATTTTATTAGCGAAGACAGGATAAGTAATGGAGATCGCTTTGCTTTTATACCTATGATCAAGGAGGGTAATAATTTAAGGTATCTAACTCATATGGAGGCAGATAAGATTAATGCTAAGTTTTCTCATGGTATTTTAACTAATATTAGAGGTCAAACTGAAGCCACACGGTCAAATGAATTTGGTGAGGTATATGCTTTTTCCGATAGACAGATTGCTCTTTTAATTCCTGTAATTATAGAAAATTCTGTAATCAACAAAGATGGTCAAATAGAGATTGATCCTGAGCTTCGTTTTCAAGCATTGTCGCCTGCACAGTCGCCATTCAATTCTCCTATGCATGCAGGACCGAGTGGACTAAGAACACCGCCCAACCAAAGGAAAAAAGATACAGACAGTGGTTATGATAGTAATTCACCTCCGAAACCTAAGGATTCTGGTGCACAGTCTTCAAGCGGTGGTCCAGGGCCATCGTCTAAGGTGTCACAGATACAATTGGAGCCCTCCCCACGCGGAGTCCCGATGGAGCACTAGATGGGCCTCCCAGGCAATGGTCAGAAAGAGAGGAAGAAACAGGGAGGATGTTTCAGTTGCTGCTGGGGGAAATAGGTCAGGCTAGTACTTCTTCTCAGCAAACGGACATGCCATCCAGTTCATACACGTACATAGATAAACGAGATGAAAGTATGCCAGAGGATTCGTACTTTTTGCCATCAATGTTATAGCTCTTTTCATAGAAGTCCGGATGTGATAAGATAAGGATAGACGATGATAAGGAGGTTGAGTGCCAGCAGCATATAGTTATGACTTAAGGAAAAAAGCAATGGAAGCGCTAGAGGAGGGAGGAAGCAGAGAAACAGTGGCAGCAAGATTTAAAATTGGACGAACTACTTTATGGGAGTGGCAGCAAAGAAGAAAAGAAACAGGAGACTTTCAATCAAAAAAACTTGGAAATGGAGGTTACAATCACAAAATTACCGACTGGGATGCCTTTGCTAAATTTGCCAGAGAAAACGGAGGAAAGACTCTGTCGGAAATGGCTAAACTTTGGGGCAACGTTAGTATCCAAACGATCCACCGAGCTCTCAGAAAAATTGGATTTACGCGCAAAAAAAGACATATGGATACAAGGAAAGAAACGAAGAAAAACGTGCTGAATTCTTAAAAATTATAGCAACAAAAGAACCAGAAAACTTAGTTTATATAGATGAGTCTGGCATTGATAACACAGAGGACTATCCATATGGGTATTGCCAGAAAGGACAGCGGTTTTATGGCCTAAAATCTGGGAAGAAAACTCAACGAATCAGTATGGTTGCAGCCTTAAGTAGAAGAAAGATAGTTGCTCCATTAACCTTTGAAGGCCACTGTAATATGGATGTTTTTAATGGATGGTTTGAGCAATTTTTGACACCGATCTTGGAACCTGGACAGACTGTCATTCTTGACAATGCTACTTTTCATAAGTCTGGTAAGATTATCGAGCTTGCTAGAGGAGTTGGTGCAGAAATTTTGTATCTGCCGCCGTATTCTCCAGATTTCAACAAAATTGAGCATCATTGGTTTGCTATAAAAAACAGAGCTAGGAAAAACATTCCTCTATTCGAATCCTTTCGTCGTGCTGTTGATTCTGCCTTCTTATGACCTGTTCGGACTATTATGAGAAATGCTATAACTGACCGTAGCAGTGCTGTGAGAATGGTCGAAAATGCAAAAGAAAACCTCTCGGGAGTTAAAAATGTACTGGTTGATGCAGGCTATACTGGAGAGAATTTTGCAACTCAAATAAAAACGATTATTGGTGCAACCGTTGAAGTGATAAAAAGAAATGAATTACATTCCTTTGTTGTATTGCCCAAAAGATGGGTTGTGGAGCGATCTTTTGCTTGGTTAGAAAAATGTAGAAGATTGTGGAAAAATTGTGAGCGAAAACTCAATACTAGCCTACAAATGGTCGTTCTGGCTTTCACTGCCTTACTTCTGAAAAGATTATGAACAGGCTCTTATAACACTCTGCAAGATTCTCCTCATTGATAAGGTGTATTAGCGATGTAAATTTTACCCGCTTATCTTGCTTCGCTCTTACCGCTATCTGGTTTAGTTTTTCTTGCATATTCCTCCAATCTCTGTTGTATCAGTATTGCAATCCCTATTCCAGTTGCTATATTGCTGACCGCTTCCCCTTGTATGTGACACTCTGAGTACTATCAATCAGTCCGACTTCCTTTGCATCTTCCGTTAGTCCTCGCCTTTGTTGACTTGTTCCAGCGTACCTTAGTAGGAATACAAAGGATCTCCCAAGTTCATTTAGAATCCATTTCAATACATGACACGGCCTCTGATCCCGATAGAGTGAGTGATAACTTGCCTTATTGTTACCCTCCATACTGCCTTCCATTTTATGGAAAATGTCGACCTCCATCACTTCATTTTTATTTCTGAACTCAATACCTTCATTTTCATTGCACCCTATATTGTCCATTCCATTAGCTTTACTACGCTCGTTACCTCACGCAGCATAATGGTCTGTTCTAGGCTGTTGGCTAGACTTTGCCTAAGTTGGATTTTCACCAACTGTATTCTAAACGCTTACTTGGCGCACCCATAATTAAACACAATTAGGAGACGAATAATTGTACACTATTTTTCGCAAATGTTCAACCTCTGATTACTCCTTATTTTTTGCTCTTCCTGCACGCTTACGTTCATTTGGATCAAGGAATTTCTTGCGTAAACGTATAGATTTTGGAGTTACTTCCACCAATTCATCATCATCTATATATGCTATCATATCCTCCAGTGTCATTATCTTTGGAGGAGTGAGCTTTATAGCTTCATCACTACCTGAAGCTCTTACGTTTGTTAATTGCTTACCCTTTAACACATTTATCTCCAAATCATTGTCACGGCTGTGCTGGCCGACAACCATACCACAATATACCTTATCCTGTGGCTTAATAAACATAATTCCCCTGTCTTGCAAATTGAAAATTGCATATGCCACAGCCTCACCCTTATCTGTAGAAATTAAAACTCCATTGCGCCTTCCAGAAATTGGACCTCTACGTGGAGCATAACTGTGAAATAAACGGTTAATTATGCCTGTGCCACGAGAATCAGTTAAAAACTCTCCTTGATAACCAATTAATCCTCTTGATGGCACTAAAAACGTTAATCTTGTCCTGCCATTACCAGAAGGTCTTATGTCAGTCACTTCACCTTTTCGGAAGCTGAGTTTTTCCATGATGATTCCACTATATTCATCATCTACATCAATTACTACTTCCTCTATAGGTTCAAGTTTTTTACCGCCTTCTTCTTTAAATAACACGCGAGGGCGTGATACAGAAAGCTCAAAACCCTCCCTTCTCATATTTTCAATTAACACTCCAAGCTGCAACTCACCGCGTCCACCTACTTCAAATGCTTCACCGCTTGGTGCCAAAGTCACAGTAATTGCAACATTTGTTTCTGCTTCCGCGTATAAGCGATCCTTTATAGCAGTTGAAGTAAGCTTTGTACCTTCTTGCCCAGCAAAAGGTGAATCATTAACGCTCAGAGTAATCGCCATTGTCGGCGGATCAACTGGAGTTGAGCTTACTGCAGTTGTAACTTCTGGCGCCGCTATAGTATCTGAAACCGAAGCTTCCTCAAGTCCTGCAATTGCAATTATGTCTCCCGCCACAGCTTGTTCTACTGGAATACGTTTCAAGCCAGAAAATGAGAGCAACTTAGTTAATCTTCCTCGCTCGACTACTTTACCATCGAGGTCAAGCACCTTAAGATCTGAATTGACTTTTGCAACGCCCTGATAAACCTTTCCTGTCAATATTCTGCCAAGAAACTTATCAGACTCAAGTAGAGTGACCAACATAGCAAAAGGTGCATTTTGATCATAAACAGAAGGTTTTATATAATCTATAACCGTTGAAAATAATGGGCTTAAATCTTTTCTTTCATCAGAAAGCTCCTTAGCACACCAGCCATTTCTACCTGAAGCATACAACACTGGAAAATCTAGCTGCTCGTTGGTTGCATCAAGGTTAAAAAATAACTCATATATTTCATTTAATACTTCATCAATTCTGCTGTCTGGTCGGTCGACCTTATTGATTATCACAATTGGCTTCAAATTTGCTTTTAGTGCTTTTGAGAGCACAAATTTTGTTTGTGGCATGGGACCTTCTGCAGCGTCAACCAACAGCAACACACCATCTGCCATGCACAACACCCTTTCCACTTCCCCACCAAAGTCCGCGTGCCCTGGCGTATCAACAATATTGATCTTTTCATCGCCCCACATTATTGATGTACATTTTGCAAGTATTGTAATTCCGCGTTCACGCTCTTGATCACCACTATCCATCACTCGTTCTTGAACTTCTTGATTCTCGCGGAACGTGCCACTTTGTTTTAACATGTTATCAAGTAAAGTAGTTTTACCGTGGTCAACGTGTGCGATTATTGCTATATTTCGGATCGATTTAAATTCGTTCATTTTCTATCATTTCAAAATTAATTTAGTAATAAGTATACATAAAATACACTTGGAGTAAATAACTAAAGCTGTGTATAAATGCTGTGTTTCCAAGATATTATAGGATTACTTTGTTAAATATTCTCTACTCCCAGGTTTTGTTATGGGTAGTTGTTTTAATTCACTTGGAAGTTCTTCCTCGCTGTAGTTTTTGATGTTCAGTTCAATCAAAGATATGACAGGAAAAGGCAGTTTCGTTTCGCTATTTCTCTTTATCAAAGAAGCTTCAGCAACAACTTTACCTCCTTCCCCTTCTGCACATTCCACTGCTTCAAGTGAAGATTTTCCTGTGGTTATCACATCCTCGATAAGTAATATTTTCTCACCATTTTTGATCTTAAATCCACGGCGTAATTCAAACTTGCCATTAACACGCTCGCAAAACATTGTCTTTATTCCAAGCTGCCTGCCAATCTCATAACCCACAATTATTCCACCAATTGCAGGAGATAATATTAAATCTATGGAGCTATTTAATTCTTTTTTTATTTTATCTGCTAATAATGCGCAAACTTTCATGGCTCTGCTTGGATTTTCAAAAATCTTCGCACACTGTATGTATGTGTCACTATGCAGCCTGGATGATAAAACAAAATGCCCATGCAAAATTGCTTCTGCTTCTTTAAATTCTTTTATTATTAGGTTATTTTCGTCTAATATCATTTTTTAAGTTTCACTATTACATTCTTTATTAATTATCTGAGTGATACAAACATCAGACCACACGTTTATTGCAGTTTCAAACATATCGATGATTGTATAAATAGGCAAAATCAGTCCCATAATATGCAGAGGAACATTCATCGACATGAGATAACTGGTTGCCATAAAATAGCACCCCATCGGCACTCCAGCGTTACCAATTGCAGCCCCTGTAGCTAAAAAAATCCATATCAACATTTCGCTTAAGGAAAATACGTATCCGTTCATTTCTGCAACAAACATTACAGTGATTAGTATAAATGCAGCACATGCATTCATATTAATTGTTGTGCATATTGGTAAAATAAAAGACGATAATTTCTTTGGCACCTTTAGCTTGTTCTGCACACACTCTATAGTTGTTGGCAATGTTGCACTGGATGATTTAGAAAAAAACGCAAGTGTGAGTGCCGGCATAACCCCTTTCAGCGTTTGAATTGGTGATATGCCTTTATACCACATAAGTAGCGGTAAAATCAGAAATGCCTGCACAAAATTTGCAGACATTATGCAAACAAAGTACCATAAAAGATTGTAGAACTCACTACCGCCTTTTAATTCATGCAAAAAACATGTAATAAAAGACCAAACAGCAAGCGGAATAAATTTTAATAATCCTTGAGCAATTTTAAGTAGCGTATCAAAAAGTGCAGAGAATACTTGATATAATATATCCTGCTTTTCTTTTGAAAGTGAAACAATAGCTCCACCCATCAAAAAAGCGATTAATATGCTACCAATCATATTATTTTCAAGAAAAACTTGCACAAAATTCGAAGGAATGAGTGATTTTAAATATGAAAAATAACTGTGGTTATTGCTGCTAATACTCCCTATTGTATCACTTATGAAATTTTTTCTTGCTGGATCTATTAACAAATAAAACGATAATGCAACAAATGCAGCTATAATAGTTGTAAGCAGAGTATAAAATAGTGTTTTCTTAACTAAGACTTTGATTTCAATTGAGTCTTTGAGCCCGGAAATTGTGGAAACTATGGATAAAAAAACCAGAGGTAGACTTATTAATTTGAGCAAGCTGATAAAGATATCACTAAATAGCTTTGCTATTTCAAATATGATTTCATTGTTTAGGTAGTAAGCAACTATTGCAAGCAGTATAGAAAAGAGTATTGCAAACTTGTGCATTGAAAATAAAACTTCAAAGTAACATTATACAACAATTTTGCTGTTTTGGAATCAGATTGATATAAAAAGTCTTGCAAATTAGGCAAAATGTTAATACTTAACTTGTAACTGAATATGGGGGTAATATGTATACAGAACGTGAAAACCTTAAAAAACGTGAAGAGCTTAAAAAACGTGAAGAGCTTAAAAAATATGAAGAGCTTAAAAAATATGAAGAGCTTAAAAAACATGAAAAACTTAAAGAAAATAAGGAATTTATATTGTTTCATGTGCTCTTAGCAATAATAGGTAGTACATCGGGGGCTTCTGTAGGTTCTAGATTAGGTTCCGTAACTTTATCACTTCGAGTAGTAGAAGTTCTTTTCTGTGGGTCTTTAGTAGGGCCAATAGTGTTTGTTGCAAGTAATCTTGTACTCGCCGGTAGACCAAAAAAAGTGCACGAAGAAATGTTATCTAAATTTGGTAATGGCTATTGTGGAGTAGTTTTGTTTTTTTTGAGCTTCTGGGCCACTAGTGCTGCAATCAGAGTTGTTGCTAGTATAGCTGCAAATGCCACTTTGCCTGGTGCAATGGTGTCAGGAGCTTTAATGCTAGGAATAATCGGGGGTATAGTACCAGTTATAAGCTTCTCTGCAACGAATTATGTAATAATGCCTATAGCTGAGAAAGTATAGCATTTCTCATAATAGTCCGAACAGGTCATAGGAAGGCAGAATCAACAGCACGACGAAAGGATTCGAATAGAGGAATGTTTTTCCTAGCTCTGTTTTTTATAGCAAACCAATGATGCTCAATTTTGTTGAAATCTGGAGAATACGGCGGCAGATACAAAATTTCTGCACCAACTCCTCTAGCAAGCTCGATAATCTTACCAGACTTATGAAAAGTAGCATTGTCAAGAATGACAGTCTGTCCAGGTTCCAAGATCGGTGTCAAAAATTGCTCAAACCATCCATTAAAAACATCCATATTACAGTGGCCTTCAAAGGTTAATGGAGCAACTATCTTTCTTCTACTTAAGGCTGCAACCATACTGATTCGTTGAGTTTTCTTTCCAGATTTTAGGCCATAAAACCGCTGTCCTTTCTGGCAATACCCATATGGATAGTCCTCTGTGTTATCAATGCCAGACTCATCTATATAAACTAAGTTTTCTGGTTCTTTTGTTGCTATAATTTTTAAGAATTCAGCACGTTTTTCTTCGTTTCTTTCCTTGTATCCATATGTCTTTTTTTGCGCGTAAATCCAATTTTTCTGAGAGCTCGGTGGATCGTTTGGATACTAACGTTGCCCCAAAGTTTAGCCATTTCCGACAGAGTCTTTCCTCCGTTTTCTCTGGCAAATTTAGCAAAGGCATCCCAGTCGGTGATTTTGTGATTGTAACCTCCATTTCCAAGTTTTTTTGATTGAAAGTCTCCTGTTTCTTTTCTTCTTTGCTGCCACTCCCATAAAGTAGTTCGTCCAATTTTAAATCTTGCTGCCACTGTTTCTCTGCTTCCTCCCTCCTCTAGCGCTTCCATTGCTTTTTTCCTTAAGTCATAACTATATGCTGCTGGCACTCAACCTCCTTATCATCGTCTATCCTTATCTTATCACATCCGGACTTCTATGAAAAGAGCTATAGTCACGTTTGTGACTATATTGTTTTGCACAAAAAACAACCAAATATGTTTATTATGTGATATAAGTGACTTACATAAGCTCTGAACAATACTAGAATACCTCCCGTTCCATAAAGAACATTTTTGATTTTTAATTTCATCATTAATTTTCTTTGATCTGAAGAAGTTTTCAAAATCTTCTTGACCTTCATAACCATTTAATATATTACCATGCAGTATTCCCCTTCTATAAAAGGCTTCTACATAGGTCTCTCCTTCACCGGGAACTTCTTTGCCAAATTCACAGCAAAGCGTTGCTAAAGCTCCAAAACCCCTTGGTTTTACTTTACCTAACATCGAAAATGCAACTTTTAATATGCCGTTGTCCTTTAAAAATTTTAAACAAGTTGTTTTTTTTCCATTAATCTGTACTGGGCTAGCAAGTGCAATGATCAGCTCCTCTAAAGCCTCAGGAGCGTTTGCTTCCGCTGCATGTAACATATTTGGCACATTACTGATTATGCCATTGTCTTTCAAAAACTTTAAATAAGTTATGTGTTCTCCATTATGTAGAATCTGTCCATTAATTAGCTTTTTACATAATACCTCTAAAGCCTCAGGAGCGTTTGCTTCCGCTGCATGTAACATATCTGACACATTACTGACTATGCCATTTTCTTTCAAAAACTTTAAATAAGTTATATTTTTTTTGCGATGTAGAATCTCTTTCCCAATTAGCTTTTTACATAATACCTCTAAAGCCTCAGGAGCTTTCTTTCCTGATCTGCTTAACATGGAAGATACATTACTCATTATCCCTGCGTCTTTTAAAAACTTTAAGTAAGTTGTGTCTTCTCCGTTAATCTGTACTTTTTCCCCTTCAATCTTTATTATTTTAGTGAGTGTAGTGATCATATCTTCTAAAGCCTCAGGAGCTTCCTTTCCTGATCCGCTTAACATGGAAGATACACTTCCCATTATCCCTGCGTCTTTTAAAAACTCTAAACGAGTTATGCATTTTCCATTATGTATAATCTGTCCACCAATTAGCTTGTTATATAATCCCTCTAAAGCCTCAGGAGCTTCTGCTCCTGCTGTATGTAACATACCGGATATATCACCTAGTGAAATACCCACCTTTTTGAGCTTTTTTAGAAACTCCCCCTCTTGTCCATCCTCAGAAAACAATTTACCATATAATGTGTTAAAGATCTTAATAGGATCTGTCCCTATCTTACGCAAAATACTCGATACTTCTCTGTAAATATCACTACTAGATAAAATTTTAAACTTATCAATTCCTTCGCTACACAAAAAACCTTTAAAAATTTTAAAAACTCTTACTCCTTGTTGATCAACTACCAATTTAGCAAAAGAACTGATTTGCTTGATATCTTCTCCAGCTGTTTTATAAGTAGATTGAGTGTTTTCTTTGTTTTTGATACGTTCTAAATAACTTTCCGCTTTTTTTATATCAAGACTTGTTCCTTCAAAGCTTTCTAACCAACGTAACATTACTTCCTCACATTCGCAGTAATCTCCTCCTTCATTTTTAATAATGCTTTCTAGATCTTTATTATGTGACTTGAATACCAGTTTTTTTTTAAACTCTCTCACCAATTCTTTCTTACCATATTTTGCGATCAGAGAGTCCTCTTGACCTAAAAGTTTCTCTTCTTCTTCCGTAAATTGATAATACCTATCATTAGGTCCCTGGGAAAGAAAATCTTTTAAAATTTTAAGATCCATACCACGACCTTTAAGTCGCTTACATTCTACAATATCATCACTAGTACTAATGACAAAATATTCCACTTCTTTTTTTTCTCTTTCAACCAATTTTAAAAAAAACTCAAATTGACCTTCAAGAAAACCCAATATTTTTTGATCATCATCAAACTCTATTCCATGTTGAAAACTTATGCAGATACACTTTTCGCCTTTACGTTTGTCTCCATAACTTAAAAGAACATGATTATCCTCCCCCGACCAGTGTCGCCCAAAGTTTATAGATAACACACCATAATCGCTTGCTCGACCTACTTTAAATAACCTATGAATCAAGAAAATCAATAATTTTAATCTCGACTCAATCGCAGGAACCTTATCCGCTATCCAATGAGACTTCCTATAGTATTCTTTAGCCTGTTCAGACGCATTAGTTTCTGACCAATTGAGATAAATTTGTTTTGTAAGAACCTGTACATGATCTCAAGAAAGGAATAAACTAAGAGATAATATATATAAGTTAGGATATATGAGGAGTTTATACCCAAGTGATATAAGTCGGGAAAGATTTGAGATTATGTTACCAGATCTAGAGTCCTGTAGAAAAAAAACAAAACCAAGAAAACTTGATTTGTATGATGTATTTTGTGGAGTGTTATACGTTCTGAAAAGCGGTTGTCAGTGGAGAATGCTACCAAAAGAGTTTCCAAAATGGCGCAATTGTTACGACTATTTTAAGAAGTGGAGTGAAAAACCAGATGCAGATAAAGAAAGTGTTCTGGAGCTGGTGTTAAAAAAAAATAGTTGGCGTGGTCCGACAAAACAATGGTCGGAAAGAAAAAACCAGCTTCTGCATAATTGATGCACAGAGTGTAAAAAATGCAGATACTGCTGAAGAAAAAGGCTATGATGCAGGCAAAAAGATTTCAGGAATAAAACGCCATATTGCAGTAGATACGCAAGGTTTGCCCCATGCAATTTATATAACAACAGCAGAGATATAGCTCTTTTCATAGAAGTCCGGATGTGATAAGATAAGGATAGACGATGATAAGGAGGTTGAGTGCCAGCAGCATATAGTTATGACTTAAGGAAAAAAGCAATGGAAGCGCTAGAGGAGGGAGGAAGCAGAGAAACAGTGGCAGCAAGATTTAAAATTGGACGAACTACTTTATGGGAGTGGCAGCAAAGAAGAAAAGAAACAGGAGACTTTCAATCAAAAAAACTTGGAAATGGAGGTTACAATCACAAAATTACCGACTGGGATGCCTTTGCTAAATTTGCCAGAGAAAACGGAGGAAAGACTCTGTCGGAAATGGCTAAACTTTGGGGCAACGTTAGTATCCAAACGATCCACCGAGCTCTCAGAAAAATTGGATTTACGCGCAAAAAAAGACATATGGATACAAGGAAAGAAACGAAGAAAAACGTGCTGAATTCTTAAAAATTATAGCAACAAAAGAACCAGAAAACTTAGTTTATATAGATGAGTCTGGCATTGATAACACAGAGGACTATCCATATGGGTATTGCCAGAAAGGACAGCGGTTTTATGGCCTAAAATCTGGAAAGAAAACTCAACGAATCAGTATGGTTGCAGCCTTAAGTAGAAGAAAGATAGTTGCTCCATTAACCTTTGAAGGCCACTGTAATATGGATGTTTTTAATGGATGGTTTGAGCAATTTTTGACACCGATCTTGGAACCTGGACAGACTGTCATTCTTGACAATGCTACTTTTCATAAGTCTGGTAAGATTATCGAGCTTGCTAGAGGAGTTGGTGCAGAAATTTTGTATCTGCCGCCGTATTCTCCAGATTTCAACAAAATTGAGCATCATTGGTTTGCTATAAAAAACAGAGCTAGGAAAAACATTCCTCTATTCGAATCCTTTCGTCGTGCTGTTGATTCTGCCTTCCTATGACCTGTTCGGACTATTATGAGAAATGCTATAACTGACCGTAGCAGTGCTGTGAGAATGGTCGAAAATGCAAAAGAAAACCTCTCGGGAGTTAAAAATGTACTGGTTGATGCAGGCTATACTGGAGAGAATTTTGCAACTCAAATAAAAACGATTATTGGTGCAACCGTTGAAGTGATAAAAAGAAATGAATTACATTCCTTTGTTGTATTGCCCAAAAGATGGGTTGTGGAGCGATCTTTTGCTTGGTTAGAAAAATGTAGAAGATTGTGGAAAAATTGTGAGCGAAAACTCAATACTAGCCTACAAATGGTCGTTCTGGCTTTCACTGCCTTACTTCTGAAAAGATTATGAACAGGCTCTAAGATAATACCCTTTGCAACCTTCATAGTATTTCAACCAGCACAAAAATTTTTTTCGAAATTTGCTATAATTATCTTGATCGATTTCTATCAATTCCCGTAATTCTTCTATATTAGGCTGACCAACTGCAAGCACAAACGTGTCCAGGAAGCGTTCTTGTAATTTTTTAAATTCTCCTTCAGAATGTTGTTCTTCAAAAAAAAATATAGGTTCTAATAGCTCTAGCAATCGTTTCTCAACTGATTTCTTAAGACCAAATAATAGTGATTTGACTTTTTCTTTTTTGCATTTTGAAAAATGTTTTAATAGCTTCTTAAGCTCGTCCCTTATTTGAGGAAAATGTTCTAATTCTTGAAGAATTTTCATCCTTGTTTTTGCTGAAATAGGATCCAGCAGCGACAAAAGTTTTTCTCTCGAATTTTTTGAAAATACATAAAACTTTGATTTTTTATCACTCGCGTAGAAGAGGTCGAATAAAACTTGAGTCTCTTCTCCAATAGATAATTCATCAAATAAATTCTCACCAATGTCATCCGACAAAACTTCATTAGTATAAAGAATATTGTACTTTATTCTATCTCTCAACTCATTACCCACCTCACAAAAAGAACTGAAGTACTTAAAAATAGAAAATGGTGCGTTCTTTCTTCTTTTTCCCTCAGGAAATAACTTTGCAGAACCAATAGCACTGTAGACAGGTTCTTTAATTGTAGATTTAATCTGTACGTTAATAGTTTTACCTTGATGATCAATAATTAAATCATCACATTTACCATGTAACTCTTGACTTCCTTCAGTCGACATTTTTAGATCTTTATATTTTTCTTTATGAATATCAAATGCACGATAAGCACATAAGATTAAAACTCCTATTTGGTATAATATCCCTGTAATATCAAAAGGGGTATTATTGAGTTCACTTTCTTTAAATTTAACTTTCTCTAAATTGTCTGTCATCAAATCATCTAGCTCTATATTTTGATGATTTTTATCGAAACTTTTTCCAAAATTAAAGTCGTTACCAGTTTTTGTATTTACTGGTATGGGAGTTTTTAATACCTCTTCTGCTGCATCCATCATTACTCTTTTCATAAGTTTTTCTACTTCACCTACTTTTCCATCTTTAGCTTCTACAATCAATTCGTCGTGAACTGGGAGGATCATTTTACCGTCTTCTTTTTTTAACTTTGTGTGAAGCCCTATCATTGCAAGCTTCATTATATCAGCACGAGTTCCTTGAATTGGCAAATTCACTGCCCTCCTCCTCTCGTGTTCTTTTATATCAGGAATTTTGCTTGCTATATACGGCAGATCGTATCTTCTGCCAAACGCAGTTTTTACGTATCCTAGTGCCCTTGCATCAGTTAATACTTCCCGCCTATAGTCTTTTATTTCTTCATAAGATGAAAAAAAACTCTCAATAAGTTCTTTAACTTCTGGAATAGACCTTCCCAGTCTTTCTGCAAGACCAAATGGAGTCATACCATATATAATCCCTAAAACAAGAGTCTTCGCATTGTGCCTTGACTGCTCATCTACTTTTGCCCCATCTGGCAATCCGAAAAACTTCCTTGAATTAATTTCATAAATATCTTTCTCGCTTTTAAAAGCATCTTCAAACCCCTTAATACCTGCAATTTTTGCAATAATTCTTAATTACATTTGCACGTAATCACATGAGATAAACTGATGTCCTTCCCTCGCAGTAAATGCCTCTCTGATATGGTACGCCTCTTCGCCTCTGCAAGGGATATTCTGTATATTAGGATCTTTGGTAACAACTGCTCCAAGTTTAGTGATGTCATATGTTGGCTTTATTACCCCTTGATTTGACTCGGCACTATCTATATACGCTTTAATTTTCCCCTTCAGTTTATCATCAACTTTTTCTAACAGAAGTTTTAGCATTTCTGTATTTAACTTTATCCCATTCTTTCCTATATCAAGCAATACTCCCTGAAAAACCTCATCGTGATCATTCTGGGTATGTGATCGAACATCATAAATGCCTTTCCCCCTCCCAACGTGAAAATTTTGATTAGCAGCAGGCTTTTCACCCTTTTGAGACGAGCATTTCTTTCGTTCTCTTAGAGCCTGTTCATAATCTTTTCAGAAGTAAGGCAGTGAAAGCCAGAACGACCATTTGTAGGCTAGTATTGAGTTTTCGCTCACAATTTTTCCACAATCTTCTACATTTTTCTAACCAAGCAAAAGATCGCTCCACAACCCATCTTTTGGGCAATACAACAAAGGAATGTAATTCATTTCTTTTTATCACTTCAACGGTTGCACCAATAATCGTTTTTATTTGAGTTGCAAAATTCTCTCCAGTATAGCCTGCATCAACCAGTACATTTTTAACTCCCGAGAGGTTTTCTTTTGCATTTTCGACCATTCTCACAGCACTGCTACGGTCAGTTATCTCTGCTGTTGTTATATAAATTGCATGGGGCAAACCTTGCGTATCTACTGCAATATGGCGTTTTATTCCTGAAATCTTTTTGCCTGCATCATAGCCTTTTTCTTCAGCAGTATCTGCATTTTTTACACTCTGTGCATCAATTATGCAGAAGCTGGTTTTTTCTTTCCGACCATTGTTTTGTCGGACCACGCCAACTATTTTTTTTTAACACCAGCTCCAGAACACTTTCTTTATCTGCATCTGGTTTTTCACTCCACTTCTTAAAATAGTCGTAACAATTGCGCCATTTTGGAAACTCTTTTGGTAGCATTCTCCACTGACAACCGCTTTTCAGAACGTATAACACTCCACAAAATACATCATACAAATCAAGTTTCCTTGGTTTTGTTTTTTTTCTACAGGACTCTAGATCTGGTAACATAATCTCAAATCTTTCCCGACTTATATCACTTGGGTATAAACTCCTCATATATCCTAACTTATATATATTATCTCTTAGTTTATTCCTTTCTTGAGATCATGTACAGGTTCTGAGAACAAGCCGCGTAAAAATAAGGTTATAAAAATAATAGAAGATTTATAGCATTTCTCATAATAGTCCGAACAGGTCATAGGAAGGCAGAATCAACAGCACGACGAAAGGATTCGAATAGAGGAATGTTTTTCCTAGCTCTGTTTTTTATAGCAAACCAATGATGCTCAATTTTGTTGAAATCTGGAGAATACGGCGGCAGATACAAAATTTCTGCACCAACTCCTCTAGCAAGCTCGATAATCTTACCAGACTTATGAAAAGTAGCATTGTCAAGAATGACAGTCTGTCCAGGTTCCAAGATCGGTGTCAAAAATTGCTCAAACCATCCATTAAAAACATCCATATTACAGTGGCCTTCAAAGGTTAATGGAGCAACTATCTTTCTTCTACTTAAGGCTGCAACCATACTGATTCGTTGAGTTTTCTTTCCAGATTTTAGGCCATAAAACCGCTGTCCTTTCTGGCAATACCCATATGGATAGTCCTCTGTGTTATCAATGCCAGACTCATCTATATAAACTAAGTTTTCTGGTTCTTTTGTTGCTATAATTTTTAAGAATTCAGCACGTTTTTCTTCGTTTCTTTCCTTGTATCCATATGTCTTTTTTTGCGCGTAAATCCAATTTTTCTGAGAGCTCGGTGGATCGTTTGGATACTAACGTTGCCCCAAAGTTTAGCCATTTCCGACAGAGTCTTTCCTCCGTTTTCTCTGGCAAATTTAGCAAAGGCATCCCAGTCGGTGATTTTGTGATTGTAACCTCCATTTCCAAGTTTTTTTGATTGAAAGTCTCCTGTTTCTTTTCTTCTTTGCTGCCACTCCCATAAAGTAGTTCGTCCAATTTTAAATCTTGCTGCCACTGTTTCTCTGCTTCCTCCCTCCTCTAGCGCTTCCATTGCTTTTTTCCTTAAGTCATAACTATATGCTGCTGGCACTCAACCTCCTTATCATCGTCTATCCTTATCTTATCACATCCGGACTTCTATGAAAAGAGCTATAAATTATTTTTATAACCTTAGGCAAAATAGTTCGTATGTAGATATGGATGAAATGGGCTAATATGGGTAGTTTTAGCGTATAGTAAAATTATTATATTAAAAAGTTCGTATGGTACACATGGTAGACCAACCCATTCCAAAGCAAAGTGTTCTCACGTTTCTTGGTTTTGATTGCTGGAAATGGCCGCATTATTTAGATTTCTAGTAAAGTTTTTACTCAATTAGTATGATCTATGTTTGCGAATAACATAAGCATTAAGGTAACTTTTATAATATGAATTTGAAACAACCTTTAATAGAAATGAAATAGTCCTAATGTACCCTGAAGCTTTTGTAATGACTAGTTTATATGACAGCTAATATGGAATTCAAAGATGCAGAGGGGAGATATATATCACAGGTATCAGGCCTAAACAATATTAAAATTATGACCTTAAGGGATAAGGGGGGTAATGAATACACCTTAGATGTAGGAGGTGATGATCTTAAGTTAAAATACAGGCCATCTGGTGAAGATGAAGTCGAGTATAAAGTTGATGGTTTAGCAGAGGCTATGAAGAGTTTACTTGATGTGAGAAGTAGTAGTGGCAAAACAGTTCTTGCAGAGAAAGTAGCGGAAAAACCTATAGTAGAAGAGATATTTTTTGCAAAGGACGAAGATGGTTCTAGAATTTCTGATACTATACTAACTCGTACGTTCGCTAGGAAAGATGATACATATCGCTATATGACGAGAAATTTACAGAAAAAAGCTAACGCTGATAATGTATATACCAAGGAAGATATAGATAAAAAACTAGCAATTAAAGCTGATATTGGGGATGTCTATACTACACTAGCTATAGATCATAAACTAGAAGCTAAAGCTGACTCCTCCGTCACGTATACTAAGGAAGAGGTAAATCAGAGATTTTTCCCAGTTGGAGAAAGTCAGAAGTTAGCAAAGGAGGTGCTGAGGAAACGTGTAGGAGGAAAATCAATATTAGTTGATGAGTTGGGGAGGATTTTTGATGACGAAGAACTATGGTATGGTAATGAAAATGGGCAAACAGCAAAAGATTTCTTGGCAGAAAAAGGCAATTTTGCTAAAGCTGATGGCTCTAATATAAAAGTTCTAGAATTCACGAAAAAAATACTTGGTGCAACAGAAGACATAGGAGAAGGGAAAAAGAAATCAATTTTAGTGGAAAAATTAGGCGGATTTCTTGATCAAACCGCTGATAACGAAAATGCTTATGACGGTAAGATAGCAAAAGCTTTTTTAGGAGATAAAGGAATGCAGGGATTAAAAGGTGCGGATGGTGCTCAAGGTCCAGCAGGTAAAGATGGAAAAAGTCCATCAATTGAGGAAGTGGCCGTGCAGCTACTTACTGATGAAAATAAAGATATATTGGGAAAAACAGTACTTGATATAACTGATAGCACTGGTCAAAATCTTGCTACTCATGTTGCTAGTAAAATAAATCTTAATTCGCAGGATTTCATAAATAAAGCTGATCCAATAAAACTCGCTGAGTTGCTTTTTAATAAAAGTAACGTAGATCAACTTGAAGCCAAAAAGATTGCCAAAGATAAAGTTAGCCCGTATAAGATTTCTGAACTAGTATTTAACGATGCTAAGAATGCTCTAGTAGAGAATCACCAGTGGGATCGAGAGAGCTTTATTGAAGATGTAATAGAGAAGGCCAGCACTTCTAGATTAGCTGAGTTGTTATTTGATGCTGGCGGTATAGAGAAAGGCGAAGCGAAAAGAATTACTGAAGGGAAGGTTAACCCTGAAAAATTAGCTGAATATTTGTTTAATGCAAGTGGTTTAGGGAATAATATAGATGAGTCAAAGATGGTGGTCAATAATGTGACTCAGCACCTTTTGAATACTAAGGCAGATGAAATAGGGAAAGCGGTTGTGAACGATAATGAAAATAGAGAGATCTTAGCAGGTAGTCGCACTTTGCAGGAAGGGGTGGCAGAAAAATTAAGAGAAAATCCAGGAAAGACAAGGGGAATAAAAGGAGATCCTGGTCAAAGGGGAGAAGTAGGTCAAGATGGGAAAAGCCCAGCACCTGATGCAGTAGCTCAAGAATTAATTAGTAGCAACGCAGCTGAATTGGTACAAGCTATTCTAAATGTGAAAGGCAAATTTGATAATGATGTAAAACCGGCTCTAGAAACTTATCTTGTGAATAACAGTAGCTTTCAGAAAGCTGTAGCAGGAGATCAAGATTTGAGGACTACAGTAATAACTAATTTGATCGAAAATAGGGATTTCTGCAATGTTGTGAAAAGAGATGCAGGAGGTCTGTCAATTGATAATCAGCCTTTTTTTGAAATTTCAAATGATCCAAATGATCCGCTTTCTTGCGATTGGTAATGATTTTCGCTAGACCAACTGGTCCGAAAAACGAACGATTATCACCACCCTTGGTTTTGAGTGCCGGAAATGATTGTATCGTTTAAGTTTATTGGTATTACATGCTACCAAATTAATGGCTATTCACTTAAGAACCTCCTTTGACTTTACACAATCCGATACACATACTTTTTTAAACGCAAATTCTAGATGACTTTGTTGCATAGCACTGATAGGCATGTAAATCACAAGATCTGCTGCGAATCTAGAAGGAAAAGTTTAGAGTATGAGGTTAGGAAAAAACATTAAGAAGTAAAGTTAAAAACCATGCCTAAGATTCACAATACTTGCAATAATATTGAATCTCAGGTTATATTTTTTCTGAGAATTGCGATAAATGTTTGACATAATCTTAAATATTTTTATCTCCCTGATCTTGTTTTCTACCCGCATCCTGAACGATGCCAGTTTTCTATTGTGCTCCTTTTGCTCTGGTGTTAAAGGCTTTTTACGATACTTTTTATACAGTATCACAACATTACTTTGCAACTTTTGCCAGCCCTGATAGCCAGAATCAGTATATTTTATGCTATCTTTTGGAAGAAATTTCTCTTGTTTTCTTATCTTAAAATCATGCATTCGACCTCTATGCGACCTCGAAACTGACAAAATTTTTCCTCTCTCCTCGATCACAATTTCAGTTTTCATAGTGTTGGTTCTTTTTTTTCCTGAATATGATTTCTTCCGTTTTTTACTATCTTCTGGCCTCTGTATTTCCTGTTCTGTAACATCAACCAGAATCTTTAGTATTTTTTCTGGTATCATACTTCTATCCTTTCTTATAGTAACTTTTTTGGCAAGTAATGGCTCTATTTTCTTCAGTAACCTGCATACATTTGCGTTGTGCATATTGAATAGGCACCCTAAAAATCTGTGTGTTATGTAAGTGCGATAGTACAAAATTACGCAAAATAACTTATCTTCCAGGGTTGGTAGTTGTGATCTTCTACCATGACACTTTTTCTGCTTTTCAAGTCTTTCCCACTCAGACCTCACTTTTTCCACCACCTTTTCGAACTCCTCTATAGTTAAACCTGCTATATTACGAAAGTTTCTTGGGTGTTTCTTCATCTTATAGTAACTAAAGCTCATTTTTTTACCTTACTCAATCTGCTTATTCTTCTTCTACCTCTCTCGCATCATTTTTTCAATCACTTTTCGCACACACACACACACAGCAGGTCTTAGAACCTGTACATGATCTAAAGAAAGGAATAAACTAAGAGATAATATATATAAGTTAGGATATATGAGGAGTTTATACCCAAGTGATATAAGTCGGGAAAGATTTGAGATTATGTTACCAGATCTAGAGTCCTGTAGAAAAAAAGCAAAACCAAGGAAACTTGATTTGTATGATGTATTTTGTGGAGTGTTATACGTTCTGAAAAGCGGTTGTCAGTGGAGAATGCTACCAAAAGAGTTTCCAAAATGGCGCAATTGTTACGACTATTTTAAGAAGTGGAGTGAAAAACCAGATGCAGATAAAGAAAGTGTTCTGGAGCTGGTGTTAAAAAAAAATAGTTGGCGTGGTCCGACAAAACAATGGTCGGAAAGAAAAAACCAGCTTCTGCATAATTGATGCACAGAGTGTAAAAAATGCAGATACTGCTGAAGAAAAAGGCTATGATGCAGGCAAAAAGATTTCAGGAATAAAACGCCATATTGCAGTAGATACGCAAGGTTTGCCCCATGCAATTTATATAACAACAGCAGAGATAACTGACCGTAGCAGTGCTGTGAGAATGGTCGAAAATGCAAAAGAAAACCTCTCGGGAGTTAAAAATGTACTGGTTGATGCAGGCTATACTGGAGAGAATTTTGCAACTCAAATAAAAACGATTATTGGTGCAACCGTTGAAGTGATAAAAAGAAATGAATTACATTCCTTTGTTGTATTGCCCAAAAGATGGGTTGTGGAGCGATCTTTTGCTTGGTTAGAAAAATGTAGAAGATTGTGGAAAAATTGTGAGCGAAAACTCAATACTAGCCTACAAATGGTCGTTCTGGCTTTCACTGCCTTACTTCTGAAAAGATTATGAACAGGCTCTAAACATTCTCAATTTATGAGACAAGCTGATATCACGTATTAATAGCTCATAATTTATTTTATTACTGGCAAATTGTGCAGTGCGGAAAACTTTTACTTTTGTCCTGATATCTTCTCCTTTAGCATCAGTTAAGGAAAAATCTATCACTTTAGGTAATATATCAAGTAAATCGTGCCCATTTTCGGTATACTCTAAATAATTCTTCATGTCGTCAGCTGCTCTTGCACTTAAAATATTGATTAACGGCTTATTAAGTAAATTTCCTTCCTAGTATTTTAACAAATTCCTTGCGGCTTGATTGAGCCCTAAAATTAACACGTTTTTTTTCTTATTATCCTGACAAACAGATACCACAGCATCATCTTTCCTTCTTGCAGTTATGAAATCATCCATACTTTCATTCTATACAGCGTATTTATAAGTATAATAAGATTATATTAAGATTTACTTACTTATTGATATGCTTAATTAGATATAGACAAAATGTCATATGGGATAGCTTTGTTGTAGAAGAATCAAGATTACTGTTTATAGACTTCAAGTTACTGCAAAAAATATTTTAAAACATAGTTGATCTTGACTTTGCCCAGTTAATATTCCAAATTATAAAAAAACAGATAGTTCTATGACGACAAGTCTATTACAAGGCAAAAAGGGATTAATAACCGGAATAATAAATAAGAGATCAATAGCGTACGGTATAGCAAAAACTCTCTCAGAGCACGGAGCAGAACTTGCAATCACCTACCAGAATGAAATAATAAAAGAAAAACTATCACCAATAGCAGATGAACTAAATGTGGAGCTAATATTACACTGCGACGTTTCAAATGAAAAAATCATAGATAACGCTTTTGAAATAATAGAGAAAAAATGGGGTACCCTTGACTTTTTGGTGCATGCAATAGCGTTCTCCGATAAAAATGAGTTAGATGGTAAATATGTCAATACTTCACTGAATAACTTCCTCAATGCAATGCATATATCGTGCTATTCTTTTACTGCTTTAGCGCAAAGGGCTGAAAAAATGATGTCAAATGGTAGTAGTTTACTTACTTTATCTTATTATGGCGCTGAAAAAGTTATGCCAAATTATAACGTTATGGGTTTATGTAAAGCAGCACTTGAAGCAAGTGTAAAATATATAGCATGTGATCTCGGGCCACAAAATATCAGAGTAAATGCAATTTCCGCTGGTCCAATCAGAACTCTAGCATCTTCTGGAATAAGCGATTTTCACTTCATATCAGAATGGAATAGAAATAACTCTCCGCTCAGACGCAATGTTACAATAGAGGATGTTGGCAAGGCAGCGCTATACTTATTAAGTGACTTAAGTAGTGGCACTACTGGAGAAATTTTGCACGTTGATTCAGGATATAACGTTGTGGGAATGAAGGTAGTTGACTAACAAAGCACTAGTTCCTTCGGGTTCATACACAACTCTATCAAGAGTTTTGTGACTGTGATTGCAGAAAACATCGAACATAAAATTCCTATTGATAGAGTGACAGAAAAGCCTCTTATTGCTCCACTGCCAATAATGAACATTATTCCTGCAGCAATTAATGTAGTGATATTTGAATCTAGTATTGTCTTTATAGCGTTTTTAAACCCTTCTTCAATAGCACGTTCCACTCTCTTGCCAGATTTGATTTCCTCACGAATTCGCTCAAATATTAAAACATTTGCATCCACTGCCATACCGACAGTAAGTGCAATACCGGCAATTCCAGGTAAAGTTAGAGTTGCTTCAAGCAGAGTGAGAATTGATAATATAAGAATTACATTAGAAAAAAGCGCAACAGAGGCCAATACACCTAATTTGCCGTAAGTGATGATTATAAATAAAGCCACGGCTATAATAGAGATAGTTGCTGCCATTTCCCCTGCCTTTATTGATTCTTCTCCAAGACTTGGGCCAATGTTTTTTTCTTCAATTATTTTAAGTGGTGCTGGCAGTGCTCCAGATTTTAAAAGTATTGCAAGTTCGCTTGCTTGTTTTTCAGTAAAATTACCGCTAATTTCTCCCTCTCCATTTAAAATTGGCTCACGTATTGTAGGTACTGTTAAGACTGTGTTATCCAGAACAATTGCAAAAGGTTTTCCCACATTTTCTTTAGTGATTTTCGCGAATCTTTCACTCGCTATGCTGTCAAATTTAAAATGCACTGTTGGTTTACCTAAATGACCAAATCTAACTGATGCGTTAACCAGCGAATCACCACCTATTTCAGTTTTGCGGAATATTGGATAAGAATTACCTAAAGAATCCTTGAGCATGACAGTGGTTTCATGGTCTATATCCTGCACCTTGGCTATGTTAGTGTTTGCCAAATGAAAAGCTAGCTTAGCAGTTTTGCCAAGCAGAGATTTTATCTGCTTGGTGTCTTCTACTCCAGGCACCTGCACTAATATTTTATTCTGCCCTTGTTTTTGAACGCTGACTTCCTTTGTGCCAAGTTTATCCAAACGGCGCTGGACATTGTTTATTGATTCTGCAGCTACTTCACTGATCAAAGAATTTTTATAATGGGGTTTATACGAAATGAGAATTGAAGAATCTTTTCTATTTAGCTCTAAATTTGGATTTATCGCATTAATCAACACAGATGCTTTTTTATAATCATCAATATTATTTAAAGTTACAACGCTATTTTGTACGTTAGATTCAATATTTTTTGTTAGCAATGTCTCTTTTATTTCGTTAGCTAGCATGCTTAGCTTTTCCTTAAAATAGAAGTCTAAGTCTATGTTTAAAAGCAAAGATGCCCCTCCTTTCAGGTCAAGGCCTAAGTTTATTCTTTTTTTCGAAATAAAAAGCTTATTATCAAAGAAATTTGGCAGTGTTATGTATAAAGCAAGTAAACAAATGCATAATACTGAGAAAGATTTGACTATAAGCCTGTTGTACATAAGTTGTAGGTTTAAAATTGTAATAATTGATTGTAAGTTAAAAATAGATTTTTGTAAAATTCTCTATTTGACCTTACCCAGAAAAAGTAGAGAGAAAGTTAAGACGTTTTTATCATGAGAATAAATTGTGCAGGAATGCAATAGTTAATAGTAGAATGTCTACGTTGTTTGTTATAAAAGATTTCTATGTATTCAAATATGGTAGTTCTGGTTTGTTGAGCGAGAAGTATCAATAAGCAGCTCCCTTTTAAGTGAACTTTTCTGCAACAGAGTTATCATAACAACAGCCCTTATGGCTCATGCTGGAAATGATATTTTTTGTATTCAATAGAAATTGGTAATTTTGAGAGGTATACTGTGACCCTTGATCGCTATGTAACAGCAGATTTTTATCGGGTTTGCGTTTATCAACGGCCATCAATAAAGAATCTATAACTAATTATCATGTTACTCATTAACCACCATGTGTGAATATAGGTCAATTATTGCCGCCAACAACCTTCTTTAGTTTTTATGTAGGTAATCCCATACGGTATTTGGCTGATCAGTAGTAAAATTTTGATCTAATGTGTTTGGAGCAACAATTCTGTTGTTAATTTGCTGTCTTTTAATCTTAAACCTGCGCCTAAGTTTAGCTTTAATGCCATTTTCTTGCATAACACTTTGTACTGTTTTAATTTTTGCCTAAAGCTTTTAATTCAGCGTGAATTTTAGGGGCTCCATATCTGCATTTAGAAGCTTGATGTATTTTTTGAATATCTGCTAGAAGCCCTTCTTTTGCTAATTCTTTACTGCTTTTTTCCTTAGAACCTGTACATGATCTCAAGAAAGGAATAAACTAAGAGATAATATATATAAGTTAGGATATATGAGGAGTTTATACCCAAGTGATATAAGTCGGGAAAGATTTGAGATTATGTTACCAGATCTAGAGTCCTGTAGAAAAAAAACAAAACCAAGGAAACTTGATTTGTATGATGTATTTTGTGGAGTGTTATACGTTCTGAAAAGCGGTTGTCAGTGGAGAATGCTACCAAAAGAGTTTCCAAAATGGCGCAATTGTTACGACTATTTTAAGAAGTGGAGTGAAAAACCAGATGCAGATAAAGAAAGTGTTCTGGAGCTGGTGTTAAAAAAAAATAGTTGGCGTGGTCCGACAAAACAATGGTCGGAAAGAAAAAACCAGCTTCTGCATAATTGATGCACAGAGTGTAAAAAATGCAGATACTGCTGAAGAAAAAGGCTATGATGCAGGCAAAAAGATTTCAGGAATAAAACGCCATATTGCAGTAGATACGCAAGGTTTGCCCCATGCAATTTATATAACAACAGCAGAGATAACTGACCGTAGCAGTGCTGTGAGAATGGTCGAAAATGCAAAAGAAAACCTCTCGGGAGTTAAAAATGTACTGGTTGATGCAGGCTATACTGGAGAGAATTTTGCAACTCAAATAAAAACGATTATTGGTGCAACCGTTGAAGTGATAAAAAGAAATGAATTACATTCCTTTGTTGTATTGCCCAAAAGATGGGTTGTGGAGCGATCTTTTGCTTGGTTAGAAAAATGTAGAAGATTGTGGAAAAATTGTGAGCGAAAACTCAATACTAGCCTACAAATGGTCGTTCTGGCTTTCACTGCCTTACTTCTGAAAAGATTATGAACAGGCTCTTAGCAACCCATACTACCAGCACAAAACCCTACATAGTTCCTGTGTTTTATAGCAATTTCTATATAAAAGAATACTTTACTCTTTTTCTTTGCCCAGGGCTTTTTTTTAAATGTCTCTTTCTCTTATTAGCTCTTTTTTTAGATCAAATCTTTCTTTGTCATAAGGAGCCTTTGCCTGGAAATGCGTATGCTCCAGACATTTTTCCATCATATTTTCTTACTTAACATACTGCCATCTATACCTAGATCTTTTGCTATTTTTGTACTTGTTTGACCTGTTTCTTTAACCAGCTTAACAGCTTCTAATTTGAATTCTGCTGTATATTCTCTTCTATTTGTCATATTTTGAAAAAACGTTTTATTTTACTCCAAAAACGTCTTAACTTTCTCTCTACTTTTTCTGGGTAAGGTCAATTTACCGCCGCGGCGCTAACTAGTAGCGGGATGACGGGTTACCAAATTGTAGAAGTTGCTTTAGCTATAAATTCAAGTTTTATCAATGTCTTGTGTTGTTACCCAAATAATGGTTGTGCAAGCGCTCAATTTTTTGATCAAAAAGGAACAAGTTTAGTAAAAAATAATGATATTATTAGTGGAACATAAAATAGTCCCACTGCAGTACTGATTAGAAGCAACAGAGTAGCTTTATCTGGTTGATAATTCAAAATATTAGCAAGTATTATACTGGACCCAGAAACTGGAATAATAGCTAGCAACATCAGTGCTTTATATATGCTCTCATCGTATATACCTATAACATGCTTATCTAAAAGGACAATTCCTAAAACAAACAGTGGCCAGAATACGTACTTTGCTGTAATAGTGATCAAAGCAAGCTTCCAATCTACTTTAAAGCTTGTAATATTCGCAATGCTCACTCCAAGTAGCACCATTCCTAGTGTAACAAATGTACTTCTAATATTCATCATAACATCTGTTAAAAAAGTAGGTATTTGTATATCGTATATACTTAAAAAGAAGCCCAGAACCATCGCATAAAGCGAAGGAAGTTTGAACAACTTTAATATGCATTCTTTTGCGGTATAAATACCATTTGCGGCTATGTAAAATCCTAAGCTATTTTCAAACAACGCCATTCCTATATAACAAACAACATATACAGATACTGAATCTTCATCAAATAAAGCCATGGCAATCGGCAGGCCAAAATAACCCATACTTGTGCTGCCCGAGCTAAATGCTAATATGTTTCTTGTGTTATCCTTAAATAAAAAAGAAGAAAGATAATACACTGATAAGGACATAGTGCTACCTATAAACCATATCAAAATCGGCAGAGAAATTACTTTTAAATTAACTTCTGTATGAGAGACTCCATATAAAATCACTATTGGATTAGCTATATAAAAGAGTATTTGAGATATAGTATTTCTATCAATTTTAAGATATTTTCCTGCTAAGTAACCAATAAATATTGTAATATAAATAGGTAATATTTTTAGGAAAAGAGTAAAGAACATACTAGCCTATTGTGATACTTTTGACTGATAAAGTAACATTAGATCTTAAGGTATTGTAAAAGTAAACAAAATTTATTTTCCAATTTATCCAGCTCATAGTTAATTACATTAGTGCCAAAATTCGTTTTTATATAGGACTTAAGAATGACATTTTTATGATAAAATTATGTTAAGTTTCTGTAAAGCTTCTTGCATATTTTTGAATAATGACATATTTACTAAAAATTAAACTGCTTGTAGTAATTTAGACGGACTGTTGAAAAAGTAAGAGGAAATAAGTAAAGTTAGGACAGAGAGTAAGAGCTTTAACATAGTTGTCATATTTTTCTTTAATTAACCCTAGTGTCCAATTTATCCACCATTCCTTCACATGAGGTGTTTCTAACCATTTTAATAACAGTAAAAAATGTTTTCTTTCAACGCTTTAAATGTGATATTTTTATTCATTAATTGAAAATCTCAAATGTTACTACCCTTTCTATTAATCCTGTCTCTAATTGCCAAGTTCATTGAAATTGACATTTCCGTACCTAGTTTTCCTGATATGGTGCGCTATTTTAACGTACCGGAAGGCATAATTCAATTAACTATTGCTTATAATTTCCTAGGCTTTTGCATAGGAGGGTTGTTTTTTGGTCCATTGTCTGAATGCTATGGCAGAAGAAGGATTATGATCATAGGTAACACTTTGTTATTAATCGGCCCTGTTGGTTGTGTTTTTGCACCGTCGATTTTTTGGCTTTTAATCTCTCGCTTTGTTCAGGGTATTGGTGTTAGCACATCTGTAGTTGTATTTGCAATCGTTGCAGACAGCTATAAAGGTGACGAAGCGGTGAAATTTATTGGAATCATGAATTCTGTTCTTACAGTTGTCATGGCAATTGCGCCAGTGTTAGGCAGTTTCATCAATGAAATTGTAGGGTGGCGTGGTAATTATGCAACTGTTGCAATACTTTGTTTGATCTCTTGGGTTTTGCTGCTTTTAGCGTTACCAGAAACAAAAAAGGACCGCGATATTTTCAGTTTGAAAAAAATGATGAAGGATTACAGAAAACTACTATCTGGTCCGAGGTTTGTTACGTTGTCTTTGATGTCAAGCCTCTTTTCTGCTGCGTATATGTCATTCATTACTTGTGGACCTTTTCTGTATATGAAGACTTTTGGTTTATCTAGCACTATTTATGCACTACATCAAGGTGCAATAGTTGGATGCTTCTCACTCATCAGTCTATTTGCTGGCAAAATTTTGCAGAAACTTGGAGCAATAAAGTGTGTAATTTCTGGTGCGAGCGTGTGTGCTATTGGATCTCTATTGCTTGTAATATTCAGTATAATTGCACCTCACTCTTTCTACTTAGTAACACTGTCTATGATTATTTTTTCTATCGGTTGTGCAATTTGCCAGGCAGTGATTTTTAATGCATCAATAAATGTTTTCCCTGAAATTAAAGGCACAGCTTCTTCTGCAGTCTCGTTCATTAGAGCTTTTATCATGGCTATTTTTATCGGCTTAACAAGCTACGTTTACAATGGTCAAACAATTAGTGTAGCTGTTCTTGTTTTATCTGCAATAGTACTAGAACTTATTTTTACTGCCTATTTATTGTTTTCAAGGTCTGGAGAAGATCTATAATTATTGGTATATAGACCTTCTCATTTTCAGTTATATTATAATATGCGTTGGCGCTTTGCTGCTGGCTCCCCTGTACATATTTCTTCCAATTCACGTTCTGTTAGCTTATTATACCCTTTCAAAGCTAGGTATTGAAGATTACTTGATGGCTGTTTTCCAGTTATCCAATAAATTGTTTGACTACATAATTGATTCTTTTTGTCATAAGAAAAGTCTGATATTGGATCCCTGGTATCAAATTCATATTTATCAACCATCTCCTCTAGTGTAACAGAGCTTGGAAAGAAACTTGCTGGATTTAGCGCTGAAAATTCATTCGAATCAACTCTCTTTCTTAAAGGTTCATTATCTAAACTGTCTGTATTGGAGTTTTCGATTCTCAGCTTGCTTGAACCCTCTTTATTATTTGAGTAAAAATTCCTTGGGATAAACCGAACTCTGGCCGTTACCTTTGTTTCTAAATATACCTTATAGTCTTCTTTTTGCTGAGAATCTAATTCATTAGATAGAGTTCTAAATAAATCAGGTTTAAAACGGATACTATCAAGTGTATTAAACGCAAGATCTTTATTCTCCTCAAGTAAATCATTAAAGGTGATGATTGCTTCGTTTTCTTCCATTGTACTGAGTATACTACGCATAGCTGGAATATGAAGTTTCTCCATTGCTGTTTGATAGTATAGCATTTCTCATAATAGTCCGAACAGGTCATAAGAAGGCAGAATCAACAGCACGACGAAAGGATTCGAATAGAGGAATGTTTTTCCTAGCTCTGTTTTTTATAGCAAACCAATGATGCTCAATTTTGTTGAAATCTGGAGAATACGGCGGCAGATACAAAATTTCTGCACCAACTCCTCTAGCAAGCTCGATAATCTTACCAGACTTATGAAAAGTAGCATTGTCAAGAATGACAGTCTGTCCAGGTTCCAAGATCGGTGTCAAAAATTGCTCAAACCATCCATTAAAAACATCCATATTACAGTGGCCTTCAAAGGTTAATGGAGCAACTATCTTTCTTCTACTTAAGGCTGCAACCATACTGATTCGTTGAGTTTTCTTTCCAGATTTTAGGCCATAAAACCGCTGTCCTTTCTGGCAATACCCATATGGATAGTCCTCTGTGTTATCAATGCCAGACTCATCTATATAAACTAAGTTTTCTGGTTCTTTTGTTGCTATAATTTTTAAGAATTCAGCACGTTTTTCTTCGTTTCTTTCCTTGTATCCATATGTCTTTTTTTGCGCGTAAATCCAATTTTTCTGAGAGCTCGGTGGATCGTTTGGATACTAACGTTGCCCCAAAGTTTAGCCATTTCCGACAGAGTCTTTCCTCCGTTTTCTCTGGCAAATTTAGCAAAGGCATCCCAGTCGGTAATTTTGTGATTGTAACCTCCATTTCCAAGTTTTTTTGATTGAAAGTCTCCTGTTTCTTTTCTTCTTTGCTGCCACTCCCATAAAGTAGTTCGTCCAATTTTAAATCTCGCTGCCACTGTTTCTCTGCTTCCTCCCTCCTCTAGCGCTTCCATTGCTTTTTTCCTTAAGTCATAACTATATGCTGCTGGCACTCAACCTCCTTATCATCGTCTATCCTTATCTTATCACATCCGGACTTCTATGAAAAGAGCTATAGTATTCTTTATCGTAGTGGCTAAGCTTATTGAACGCACCTCTAAATTTGTTTATTCGCTTGCGGTTCGCTGAATCGTTTAATTTTTGAATTACTTCATCACTTATATCACTAGTACTATTATGCATTTCTTTACCACCACTATTAGTTAATATATTAATACTATATTAGTATTTATCAAGAAATCAATAGAAATATTTAAAAAAAATAGATTAGTCTTAGCATTAAGTATTAGAACCTGTACATGATCTCAAGAAAGGAATAAACTAAGAGATAATATATATAAGTTAGGATATATGAGGAGTTTATACCCAAGTGATATAAGTCGGGAAAGATTTGAGATTATGTTACCAGATCTAGAGTCCTGTAGAAAAAAACAAAACCAAGGAAACTTGATTTGTATGATGTATTTTGTGGAGTGTTATACGTTCTGAAAAGCGGTTGTCAGTGGAGAATGCTACCAAAAGAGTTTCCAAAATGGCGCAATTGTTACGACTATTTTAAGAAGTGGAGTGAAAAACCAGATGCAGATAAAGAAAGTGTTCTGGAGCTGGTGTTAAAAAAAAATAGTTGGCGTGGTCCGACAAAACAATGGTCGGAAAGAAAAAACCAGCTTCTGCATAATTGATGCACAGAGTGTAAAAAATGCAGATACTGCTGAAGAAAAAGGCTATGATGCAGGCAAAAAGATTTCAGGAATAAAACGCCATATTGCAGTAGATACTCAAGGTTTGCCCCATGCAATTTATATAACAACAGCAGAGATATAGCATTTCTCATAATAGTCCGAACAGGTCATAGGAAGGCAGAATCAACAGCACGACGAAAGGATTCGAATAGAGGAATGTTTTTCCTAGCTCTGTTTTTTATAGCAAACCAATGATGCTCAATTTTGTTGAAATCTGGAGAATACGGCGGCAGATACAAAATTTCTGCACCAACTCCTCTAGCAAGCTCGATAATCTTACCAGACTTATGAAAAGTAGCATTGTCAAGAATGACAGTCTGTCCAGGTTCCAAGATCGGTGTCAAAAATTGCTCAAACCATCCATTAAAAACATCCATATTACAGTGGCCTTCAAAGGGTAATGGAGCAACTATCTTTCTTCTACTTAAGGCTGCAACCATACTGATTCGTTGAGTTTTCTTCCCAGATTTTAGGCCATAAAACCGCTGTCCTTTCTGGCAATACCCATATGGATAGTCCTCTGTGTTATCAATGCCAGACTCATCTATATAAACTAAGTTTTCTGGTTCTTTTGTTGCTATAATTTTTAAGAATTCAGCACGTTTTTCTTTGTTTCTTTCCTTGTATCCATATGTCTTTTTTTGCGCGTAAATCCAATTTTTCTGAGAGCTCGGTGGATCGTTTGGATACTAACGTTGCCCCAAAGTTTAGCCATTTCCGACAGAGTCTTTCCTCCGTTTTCTCTGGCAAATTTAGCAAAGGCATCCCAGTCGGTGATTTTGTGATTGTATAGCATTTCTCATAATAGTCCGAACAGGTCATAGGAAGGCAGAATCAACAGCACGACGAAAGGATTCGAATAGAGGAATGTTTTTCCTAGCTCTGTTTTTTATAGCAAACCAATGATGCTCAATTTTGTTGAAATCTGGAGAATACGGCGGCAGATACAAAATTTCTGCACCAACTCCTCTAGCAAGCTCGATAATCTTACCAGACTTATGAAAAGTAGCATTGTCAAGAATGACAGTCTGTCCAGGTTCCAAGATCGGTGTCAAAAATTGCTCAAACCATCCATTAAAAACATCCATATTACAGTGGCCTTCAAAGGTTAATGGAGCAACTATCTTTCTTCTACTTAAGGCTGCAACCATACTGATTCGTTGAGTTTTCTTTCCAGATTTTAGGCCATAAAACCGCTGTCCTTTCTGGCAATACCCATATGGATAGTCCTCTGTGTTATCAATGCCAGACTCATCTATATAAACTAAGTTTTCTGGTTCTTTTGTTGCTATAATTTTTAAGAATTCAGCACGTTTTTCTTCGTTTCTTTCCTTGTATCCATATGTCTTTTTTTGCGCGTAAATCCAATTTTTCTGAGAGCTCGGTGGATCGTTTGGATACTAACGTTGCCCCAAAGTTTAGCCATTTCCGACAGAGTCTTTCCTCCGTTTTCTCTGGCAAATTTAGCAAAGGCATCCCAGTCGGTAATTTTGTGATTGTAACCTCCATTTCCAAGTTTTTTTGATTGAAAGTCTCCTGTTTCTTTTCTTCTTTGCTGCCACTCCCATAAAGTAGTTCGTCCAATTTTAAATCTTGCTGCCACTGTTTCTCTGCTTCCTCCCTCCTCTAGCGCTTCCATTGCTTTTTTCCTTAAGTCATAACTATATGCTGCTGGCACTCAACCTCCTTATCATCGTCTATCCTTATCTTATCACATCCGGACTTCTATGAAAAGAGCTATAACCTCCATTTCCAAGTTTTTTTGATTGAAAGTCTCCTGTTTCTTTTCTTCTTTGCTGCCACTCCCATAAAGTAGTTCGTCCAATTTTAAATCTTGCTGCCACTGTTTCTCTGCTTCCTCCCTCCTCTAGCGCTTCCATTGCTTTTTTCCTTAAGTCATAACTATATGCTGCTGGCACTCAACCTCCTTATCATCGTCTATCCTTATCTTATCACATCCGGACTTCTATGAAAAGAGCTATAACTGACCGTAGCAGTGCTGTGAGAATGGTCGAAAATGCAAAAGAAAACCTCTCGGGAGTTAAAAATGTACTGGTTGATGCAGGCTATACTGGAGAGAATTTTGCAACTCAAATAAAAACGATTATTGGTGCAACCGTTGAAGTGATAAAAAGAAATGAATTACATTCCTTTGTTGTATTGCCCAAAAGATGGGTTGTGGAGCGATCTTTTGCTTGGTTAGAAAAATGTAGAAGATTGTGGAAAAATTGTGAGCGAAAACTCAATACTAGCCTACAAATGGTCGTTCTGGCTTTCACTGCCTTACTTCTGAAAAGATTATGAACAGGCTCTTAGAGGGTTTGAAATCTCCGTGAAGAGAACTACAAGCAGAGTACGTGTATAAGCCTGTTTTGATTAAAAAACAATTGCAGAATTGTTTAATCAATTTTAACTCTCTCCAGCCAATCTTTCTGCTTCATTACGTGAAATTAATGCCTCAATAAATTCATCTAGTTCACCTTCTTTTATAATCTGCTCTAGCCGATGTGAAGTTAGATTAATTCTATGATCTGTGATTCTTGATTGTGGAAAGTTATATGTTCTTATGCGCTCGGAACGATCACCAGAGCCAATTTGGCTTTTCCTCATTGTTGACCTTTCCATTTCTTTTTTTTGTCTTTCAATTTCATATAGCCTTGCCCTCAATACTTTGAGCGCTTTAGCTTTATTTTTGTGCTGCGATTTTTCATCTTGCTGTATTACAACTATCCCTGTTGGCAAGTGGGTGACCCTTACTGCACTATCGGTTGTATTCACTGACTGCCCTCCAGGACCACTGGATCTATAAACATCTATGCGTAAGTCTTTTTCTTCTATTTTAAAGTCAACCTCTTCTACTTCAGGTAATATCGCAACAGTAGCGGCGGAGGTATGCAACCTTCCTGAGGATTCAGTTTCTGGCACTCTCTGTACTCTGTGCACTCCTGATTCAAATTTCAACCTTGCAAAAACTTCTGTTCCATTAATGAGTACAGAAGCTTCCTTATAGCCACCTATACCTGTATTAGAAATGCTTATTGGCTCGAACTTCCAATTTCTTCTTTCTGCATATTTTTGATACATACGAAATAACATTGCTGCAAATAATGCTGCTTCTTCTCCGCCTGTGCCTGCTCTGATTTCTAATATTGCATTTCTTGAGTCATCTTCATCTTTGGGCAATAATGCTAACTTTAGTTTTGCTTTTACTTTTGGTAATAATACCTTGTGCTTTTCGAAAAATTCTTCTTTTGCTAACTCTTTTATATCACCTTCGCTGTTTTCATCTTTCATTATTTCTTCTAAGTCTGAAATTTCCTCTTTCAGCGTGTTATATTCATCAATTATCTTGATGATTGGCATGAGCTCAGAGTATTCCTTTGAAAGGGTAATGAATTCTTTTTGACTTAAATTGGTAGGATTTTCCAAGTTCCTCTCTATATCATTAAATTTTTTCTTTAAGTCTTGTAAATTATTCTCTATATTCATATAGCACAGATCTAGTATTTTAACTGTTTAAGTAATATATACTGAAATAAAAAATTTCTTATATCAAGCAATAACACTATAATATACCTTCTACTTGAATATAATGGCAAGACAGATAACATCAAGCTGCAATTTCATATTTGGAGCTTCGGACATAAAATCATTACCAAATGAGTCGGCTCCAGAGATTGCGTTTGCTGGTAGATCAAATGTAGGAAAATCCAGTCTAATCAACTTACTGATAAACAGCAAAAAAGCTGCCAGAGTTTCCTCTAAACCTGGATGCACTAGACAAATAAATTTTTACTCTATGTACAATGATAAGTTCAGGCTTGTTGACCTACCAGGGTATGGCTACTCTCATGCAGGCAAGGAGGAAATTATACAATATTTAAACTTAATTGAGTATTATCTAATTCAAAGAAGAAATCTAAGAAGAGTGTTTGTGTTGATAGATAGCAAGGTAGGATTAAAAGAAATAGACAAAGACTTCATTTATTGGTTAATATATAATAATATTAACTTTAACGTTGTGCTAACAAAAATAGATAAAGTAAGTCAAAAAAGCTTAGGTGCTGTTATAGAAGATATTCAAAAATGGATTAATAGTGAGAATGTGTCAATTCATCAAATAAGCACCCGTGTTAAGCATAAAATAACCAAGGTAAGAGATGAGTTTTTCAAGTTTACAAGATAAAAAAATGAAGAGTAGTGAATTTTTAAAGGGTGAAGTATCATTTGAACAAAAAGCAGAAATATTACTTGAAGTGTTATCTAACATACCTAGCTTTGTGGGCGAAACTTTTGTCATTAAATGCAGCAGTGTAACAATCTCAGATGAACCACTATTTAATACTTTTGTGCATAATGTTGTCTTACTAAAGCAGCTTGGTATAAATCCGGTGATAGTTCATGACGGAGAATATGAAATTAACTCGGTGTTAAAAATGCTGGGTATGGACAGTAAGTTTGTGAATGGTATCAGACTTACAGACAAAGACACTATGAAAATCATTGAAATGGCACTGTGTGGTTCAGTTAATAAAAAAATTGTTCAGCATATAAATTCTGCTGGTGGTTCAGCTATTGGATTATGTGGAAAAGACGGCAACTTAATAAAAGCTGAAAAGATAAGCACTACGCTTAAGGAAGACAGATCAAATAACATCGAAAAAATACTAGACATGGGGTTCATCGGTAGACCCACTGAAATCAATCCTGATATATTATTTTTTATTGAAGAATCAGATTTTATACCAGTTATTGCACCAATTGGTCATGGAAAAGATGGGGAAACATATCATATTGATGCCGATAGCACTGCAAGCGCAATTGCAATTGCAGTTTCTGCATCTAAAATGATAACCTTTAGCGATACAGGTGAAGAAATAGATAAAATTGGTGGCAGGAAGATATCTGTTAAAAATTTAAATGCATCGATTGATTGTGGCAAAATTCAAGGAGAAAAATTTATTGGAAGGCTTATGGCATATACTAAAGTGGTAGAGGAATGTGCTGGAGTTGTTCACATAGTTGATGGTAGAATACCTAACATTATGCTTGATTTATTTACTGAAAATAATTCGAGTATATCAATTGTGAGTGATTTATAACTAGACAACTACACGAATACCAAGAGGGTGTCATCCGAGTAGCTGACACTGATTTCCATCCAAAAGGGTGTCATCCGAGTAGCCCCTTCGGTGTCATCCCAGTGCGTGACACTGGGATCTAGCAAGCTTTGCTTGCAAATAAGTCTAATACGCGTCGCGTTTTATGCCAAAACACAATTGGAGTTACATGCAAAATAGATCCCAGTGTCAGCTACTCGGATGACAAAAAAAGGAGCACTGAACTTGTCAAGGAATTTTATGGCCTAGCGTTACGCACTGGAATGACATCATTTACGATGTAACATTTATCACTTTGCAGATACAATTTACATGCTATAATTGAGTCTTCATAGATGGTAAATTGGAGTGCAAAGAAGTAAAATTAAAGTAGAAATAAAAAGATTATCACACGGAGAAGACTTGTCTCTTCCATGTTATGCAACTACGCAGAGTGCTGGTATGGATCTTTATGCTGCATTGAATGACTCTGCTGTTTTAAATCCACTTGAGAGATTACTTGTTCCAACTGGAATTGTGATTGCAATACCAAACGGTTTTGAGGGGCAAATCCGCCCACGTTCTGGTCTTGCTGCAAAACATGGAATCACTGTCTTAAATTCTCCGGGCACTATAGACTCTGATTATCGAGGTGAGGTGAAGATTTGCCTAATTAATCTAAGTAATCAGTCGTATGAGATAAAAAGAGGAGATAGAATTGCACAAATCCTTATTTCTCCTGTATCTCAGGTAATTTGGGATGACAGAGAAGAATTCTGCACAGAAGAAACCGTCCGCGATGCAGGGGGCTTTGGCTCAAGTGGTAGGTAATTTGCGAAAAAGCTTGACTATAACAGTTCTTTTATACACAAATTAAGCATATTAATATTTTATTAAATGAGGTCGTTTATGCTAACTTTCAAAAATCATCGTGGTCAGTTCCACAAAACAAACGCTGCACTTGCAACGTTTACTGCTCTGTATGTCATAGGCGCAGCAGTAGCACTTTCAGCACCTTATTGGGTGTCTTCAACTTCCATGCTAGCTCCACTTGCAGCTTTTGCAGCTACACCACTTCGAATGGGCGTTTTAGCATTTGTTGCTGCTGCGCTGACTTATTTAGTATTGTTGGTGATCAGCCTATCAATACGCTAGGCAATACTTTATCCTTCGATATAGATTCACTAGAAGTGAAAAATAAAGAAGGTAAGTTTGAGGCAGCTAAAGAAGGGCAGAATGAAACATTAGGTTTAAACAAAGATGGTGCTAAAGAGGTTAACACTTATTTAGGCTCACTTATTGTTGAACAAGTTGCTTCTGAACAAAAAGCAAAAAACTAGACAGCTAAGTATAAAAGAGGTAGATTAAGTCTGCCTCTTTATTTTTTTAGTGTCAATTACTCAAATGACGTCATTTATTATGGGAATGTATCCGTTCAGCAGAGTGGCAAAGTATAGCTCTTTTCATAGAAGTGCGGATGTGATAAGATAAGGATAGACGATGATAAGGAGGTTGAGTGCCAGCAGCATATAGTTATGACTTAAGGAAAAAAGCAATGGAAGCGCTAGAGGAGGGAGGAAGCAGAGAAACAGTGGCAGCGAGATTTAAAATTGGACGAACTACTTTATGGGAGTGGCAGCAAAGAAGAAAAGAAACAGGAGACTTTCAATCAAAAAAACTTGGAAATGGAGGTTACAATCACAAAATTACCGACTGGGATGCCTTTGCTAAATTTGCCAGAGAAAACGGAGGAAAGACTCTGTCGGAAATGGCTAAACTTTGGGGCAACGTTAGTATCCAAACGATCCACCGAGCTCTCAGAAAAATTGGATTTACGCGCAAAAAAAGACATATGGATACAAGGAAAGAAACGAAGAAAAACGTGCTGAATTCTTAAAAATTATAGCAACAAAAGAACCAGAAAACTTAGTTTATATAGATGAGTCTGGCATTGATAACACAGAGGACTATCCATATGGGTATTGCCAGAAAGGACAGCGGTTTTATGGCCTAAAATCTGGAAAGAAAACTCAACGAATCAGTATGGTTGCAGCCTTAAGTAGAAGAAAGATAGTTGCTCCATTAACCTTTGAAGGCCACTGTAATATGGATGTTTTTAATGGATGGTTTGAGCAATTTTTGACACCGATCTTGGAACCTGGACAGACTGTCATTCTTGACAATGCTACTTTTCATAAGTCTGGTAAGATTATCGAGCTTGCTAGAGGAGTTGGTGCAGAAATTTTGTATCTGCCGCCGTATTCTCCAGATTTCAACAAAATTGAGCATCATTGGTTTGCTATAAAAAACAGAGCTAGGAAAAACATTCCTCTATTCGAATCCTTTCGTCGTGCTGTTGATTCTGCCTTCCTATGACCTGTTCGGACTATTATGAGAAATGCTATACTTGTAGGTATCCTCCTAAACCTCCACTGACGTATAGCTTAACAGGATCAATATCAAGGTCAGGATAATAACGGTAATTTGCCAATAAGCTAGCTCCTATTTTCCTTGTATCCTTATTAGCAATATCACTCATGTTAGCAAGAACCTCAAGTTCAAATTTAGAGTTTTTGTCATGGTGATAACCAAAAACAACGCTAGGTTTCATTATAAAGCCACCACCCCATCCAGCACCAAAGTTTAAACCTGCATAGTACTTATCTTCTGACTTACTTGCACTATTACTAGCTGCACCGGCTAGAGATGAAGTAAGCAACACAGCCAAAACGCACAATCTCTTTATTTTCATATAACTCCTCATACAAAAAAATATATAATGCATAAGTATATATGCTTTGTATTAAAAAAGATATAACTACATGTCAAAAAAAGTATAGCCATAAAATCAGATTATATAAAACGTACTACTCAGGTCTTTTATATAACTATATTTACTATCTTATTTGGTACAGCATATACAGTGCGAACTTTGCTTTGATCGATCTTACTGGACACAGAGTCTATCGCTATTTTCTTCAATTCTTCTTGAGGTAAGTTAATTGCCACCTTGATTGTTGTACGTAATTTTCCATTGATTTGCACTGCTATAGTTACCGTATCGTCAACTAATAATGATTCATCAGCTTTTGGCCAAGGTTGACCTCCTATTTCTTGCCATAGGCTTTCAGCTAGATGTGGTATGAATGGTTCGATTACTCTGATTAATATACATATACCTTCATCAATAAGAGATTTTCCAGTTTTTACGTCTATTTCAGCTATTAAATTCGTCATCTCACGAAATTTTGCCACTACACAATTTAATCTGCAGTTTTCCAAGTCATCTGTAAGTCCGTGTAAGAGTTTATGAATTTTTTTTCTGTACTCTAGAAGTCCACCCGTAACACTTTCATTATCATAGTGTATATTTACAGGTCTCAACTGCATGACCATACGCCACAATTTGTTTATATAGCGAGAACAACCTTCCACGCCATCATCGGACCATTCCATATCTTTCTCTGGAGGAGTGTCGGACAACACAAACAAGCGAGCAGTATCAGCACCATACTTTTCTATGATAAAGTTTGGGTCAACTGTATTCTTTTTCGATTTGCTCATTTTTTCAACTTTGCCCACTTGAACTTTTGCACCTCGCGCTATTAATTCTTTTGCTTCTGCGGGAAATAGCCACTTACCATTTTCGTCTTTATAAGTTGCATGGCAGACCATTCCTTGAGTGATTAAAGTAGAGAAAGGCTCTTTAATATCAAAATAGCCACATTTGGTTAAAGCACGGCAGAAAAATCTTGAATAAAGCAAATGCAGAATTGCATGTTCTATTCCACCTATATAATAATCAACAGGCATAAAACGATTACATGCATCTTCGTCTATTGATTTATCTTCACTACAGAATGCAGCAAAATACCAGGAAGATTCAAAAAAGGTGTCAAACGTATCAGTTTCACGCTCTGCTTGCTTTCCGCACTTTGGACAATCAACAAATTTCCAAGTTGGGTGCTTATCCAGCGGATTGCCACCACTTGTAAATTCTACATCTATTGGCAGAACTACTGGAAGATCTTTTTCTGGAACTGGCACAGTTCCACAATCCTTACAATATATAATAGGTATAGGGCATCCCCAATAACGCTGCCTTGAAACTCCCCAATCGTGTAGACGATAGTTTGTTGTTTTCTTACCCATCCCTTTTTCTTCAAGTTTTTTAGTGATTACTTTTTTTGCTTCACTAACCGTCAATCCATTTAAGAATTCAGAGTTGCACATTATTTCGCCGCCAGTGTAGGCTTCTTCTAGAGTCACTATGGCTTGTGCACCCTTTTCACAAATAACAGGAATAACCGGCAAATCGTATTTCTGTGCAAATTCAAAATCACGCTGATCATGCGCAGGGCATCCAAAAATTGCCCCTTCCCCATACTCCATCAATACAAAATTCGCTATGTAAAGTGGCAATTCCTTATCAAGAAATGGATGTTTGACGTTTAATCCGGTGTAAACTCCTATTTTTTCATCATTCTCTCTTTTCGATTTTATTTCCTGGATCCCAGTGTCAAGCACTGGGATGACAACAGAAGAACCATTCTTTAAATCCTGCACAATAGGATGCTCTGCTGCCACTGCACAAAAAGAAGCCCCAAACAAAGTATGAGGATAAGTTGTAAAAACCTTTAATTTCTTATTTAAGCCAACTACTTCAAACTCTATAGTTGCTCCTTCAGATTTTCCTATCCAACGCTCCTGCATTGTTTTGACTTTTTCTGGCCAATTTTTCAAACTTTGCAGGCACTTGAGTAAATCTTCAGCGAAATCAGTAATCTTTAAAAACCATTGGGACAACTTACGTTTTTCAACAACTGCACCTGATCGCCATCCTTTTCCATCAACCACCTGTTCATTTGCAAGCACTGTTTGGTCCACTGGATCCCAGTTAACCCATGACTCTTTTCGATAGGCAAGCCCATGCTTTAAAAAATCCAGGAAAAATTTTTGTTCGTGTTTGTAATAATCAGGCTCACATGTGGAGAGTTCACGCTCCCAATTATAAGAAAGACCTATAGATTTCAACTGTGTACGCATATTATCTATATTCTCTTTTGTCCATGTTTCGGGGCTAATATTGTTGTCCCTTGCTGCATTCTCGGCTGGTAATCCAAACGCATCCCAGCCAATTGGATGCAAAACCTCAAATCCATTAGCTCTCTTGTAACGTGCTATCACATCCCCTATTGCATAGTTACGTAAGTGTCCCATATGAATTTTACCAGATGGATATGGAAACATTTCCAACACGTAACACTTTTCTTGTTTACCACTCTTGCTTACAGAAAAATCCCATTTATCTTGATAAAGTTTTTCAACACTTTTAAAATCATATTTCATATAAATCCAAATTCAATTACAGTTCATGTGCATCAAAGGATCAACCGCTTGGCCATTATGTCGTATTGTGAAACACATCTGTGGATCTTTATCTTGTGTGCTTGATTTACCTGCAGATCCAATTACTTGACCTTGCTTTACTTTATCACCAATTTCAACATGTATGTTTTTTAAATAGGAGTACACAGTCATGTAATTATCTTTGTGTTCCACTATAATTAAATTCCCATACCATCTCAGCCCTTTGCCTACATATATCACTTTGCCGGGTGCAGAGGCAATCACGTTCGTTCCATTTTGAGCAGCAATTTTTATGCCATCCTTACAGGTTTCATCAGAAGAGGTAGCTGAACCTTCAACTGGCATTACAAATTTACAATTTACCTCCACATTTTGTGCATTATTGTTATCTCTGTATATCCTATTTATGATGGCTTTTCTACTTTCTTTTTGCACTGAAGGCTCCCTAATTAAATGGTACTCTCTTGTATATTCCAGATCTCTTTTTCCGTAAAATTCTTCGCCTTTAAGCAGCACAGGTGCAGGTTTTTGCAGGCCACAGCCTACTAATATTGCTAATAACATAAGAAACGAGGCTATATGCCACATTTTAGATATATCAATTTTCACAAGACTCCAAAACCTCAGAGGAACGTAGTGTTTCACGTCTGCTTGTTACTTTCCTCGTTATTTATTTTACTAGTTAAATAGTCCCTCAAATCGGTGAGTTCTTGCAACAAATTCTTTGTGACTTTTATATCATTACCAAATTCTTTTTGCACTCCTTTTATTGTATATCCTTTATCATATAGCATGTATTTTACTTTCTTTATGGCCTCTATACATTTACAATCATATAGCCTTCTTCCTTTACTCTTTGTAGGCTTAATTTGATGAAATTGACCTTCCCAAAATCTCAAAACATGCTGTTCCAAATGTAGCTCTTCAGCTACTTCCCCAATCGTATAAAATAATTTTTCCTTGCTCATTAATTATTGATTGATTTTTTTATAATTTTTGAAGGCCTAAAAGAAACTGAATTTCTTGCCTGAATCATCACTTTCTCCGATGTATTTGGTATATTTCCTGGTCTTTCCTTCTTTTTCTTAACCAAGAATGTTCCAAATGACGATATTTTTACCATTCCATCCTTTACCAAGCTTGTCTTTATTTCGTCCAATATATCATCTATTATCGAAACAGAGTCTTCCTTTGATAATCCTATTTCTTGGTTTATATTTCCAGCTATCGTTGCCTTAGTTACTGTTATGTCTTTTGTTGTAACGTGATCCATTATTGATAAATATTACAATACGTAAATATAATATAGCAATCGACTCGAGATTCAGCTACTTTATTTTTTAGAGTATGTCTCTTTTGTTGCATAATTTAAAATACCGGCAGCTATCAATATCGCAAATATTGCAAAAAGTGCCATTTGATGATCTGTAAAAAGTGCTAACATTGACACTATAACTCCACTGCCAATAAACATAAATCCATTGATAATGGATGATGATGTGCTGATGTATTTTCGTTTCACAATCTCGCTGCCGACAGTAAAATTAAGCATATGCCCTCCCGCAAAAAACCCGAACATTAACATACAAAAGTACACAACGTGGACTGTTAAATGGCTGTATAGTAAAATAATAATTGAGACGCCTTGCAATAAAGCAAAAGCAGAAATTACATGTTTCCTATTTTTAAATAAGTTTGAGATTCGATCTGCAATTGGAGCACTAACCGCAAGACCAAGCCATAGTATTGCAGTTGCTATACCTGACTCCATTGCATTGAGTTCTGAGTTGCCCAGTAACCTTGGAGCCCACAAGGTATTAAGTGCTAAAAATGTTCCAAAAGTAATAGCACCCACCACTGAAGTTATCCAGATATCTCTTAATTTTAGCACTGTTAATATAGAGCACATTACTGTCTTCATAGAGCTTTTTATTGTGCGCTTTTCTGAGCTGCTTTCTGGAAGTGTGTTTGGACAAAAAAGCGTAAGTACAAATATCAACACACCAAATAGTATTATGCATACAATCAGATTTTTCCAATATGCATCTTCGGCAAGCAAGTTAGAGAACAGTATTTGAATTACCAAAGCAGAAAGGCTTGAAATTGTCTGCACTAGTGAAAACATTAGTCCAAATTGGGCAGCGGAAAAACATATGCTACTTGTGTGAGCAGCACCAATAAAACCAAATGATGCTCCAGTTGCAATCAACACTTGAGACAAAATCAAATGGGAGAAATTGTCACTATTAATAAGGACAAAAAACCCCAAGATCATAGTTGATAATGAGAAAAAATAAATTTTTTTACTGGAAAAAACATTAAACGTTGCTCCACTAAAAAATTGTAAGATGGCGAAAGTCCAAGTATATGCTGAATTAGCCAGTGCAACTTGCGCGATTGTAAGTCCAAGTTCCTTTTCAAGATTTACACTTATAAAGGTATAAATTATCTGCATGTTGCTGAATATAACAACCAAGTTACTAATCAGCCAAATGAACCAAGCCTTAGCTCTGCTTTCCATAAGATTTATTTTTATAAGTAATCTATTAGAAATTTAACACTAAGTCTCTTTTTAGGCTATTGTTTCCTGGTTACTATAGCTCACACAGATAAGGTTTACTCTTTTGTCATCCTATGGCTTGACCATAGAATCCAGTCTAAAAAAATCTGGATTCCAGCGTCACGCGCTGGAATCCAGAAAAAAAGAAATATGCATCAGCTACTTTCATTTGCTGCGCCTCAAAAACAAACGTTCATGTAGCCAAGCCATGAATCCAGTATAAAGACCTTTAATCATTGGCTTCGTAGTACTTTTCAACCAACTTATTAAGTAACCTTACACCAAAACCTACTGCTCCTCTTGGACAAATGTCAGTACCTTTTTCGCGCCAAGCAGTGCCTGCGATATCTAAATGTGCCCAGCAAGTTTCATTCACAAAACGCTGTAAAAACTGTGCAGCCATTATGCTATCTCCGCCAGAACCTGCAGGAGCGATGTTTTGAACATCAGCAATCGGTGAATCAATAATTTTGTTATAAGTTTCATTCATAGGAAAACGCCATAACTTCTCATTTACTTCATTTCCTGCATCAATCAGATGGTTTGCTAATTCATCATTATTTGAAAAAAGACCAGCATATTCGTTATTTCCAAGTGCAACCACTATAGCACCAGTTAAAGTTGCAAGATCAATCATAAATTTTGGTGAGAATCTGTCTTGCGTATACCATAAAGCATCTGCAAGTATGAGCCTTCCTTCTGCATCGGTGTTCAACACTTCTATTGTCTGTCCAGACATTGAAGTTACTACATCACTTGGTCTTTGAGCATTACCACCCACTGCATTTTCTGCAAGTGCGACCACACCGATCGCATTTACTTTTGCTTTTCGTCCTGCTAAAGCATGCATCACCCCAACTACAGCAGCAGAGCCTGCCATGTCATATTTCATCGACTCCATACCACGTGAAGGTTTGAGCGATACTCCACCAGTATCAAACGTTATGCCTTTACCAACAAAAGCAATTGGCTTTTGTTCTTTAGAAGCTCCATTCCATTTTATCACTACTAATTTTGGTTCTTTACTACTTCCTTGTGCAACTCCAAGCAAGGCTCCCATTTTTTTCTCTTCCATCTGCTTTTTATCAAGCACCTCGATTTCAAGGCCAAGCTTAGTAAGTTCTTTTTTTATATGATCAGCATAGGATTCTGGATATAGAATGTTAGGAGGCTCTGTTATAAAAGAGCGCGCAAGAAATATACTCTCACCTTCTTGCCTTAAGTGCTCAAATGATCTTTCAGCATTACTTAATTGCTCATCTTTTACTAATACGGTAATCTCCTCTACCTCTGTAATTTTCTCATCCTTTTTAGTTTTATACTTATCAAACTTAAAACTACGCAGAAACGCACCATATGCAACATTTTCTGCACTACCTTCGATTAAAACCGCTGCTTTTTTGATTTTTAATCTGCTTAGCTCACAATATATTTTGCCACCAATATTTAATTCTTTATTTTCATTCCATTCATCCTTCTTACCCAGTCCAACAACTATGACATTTTTTTCTTCTGGCAAAGCAGTAGAGAAAAATTCACCAAAACTTCCATTGAAATCGCTAAATTGCTTTATATTATCTATGACCTGTTTTCCTTGCAAAACTCCGCCATCATTTACGGTTTCGTTGTCTTCAAATAAACCCATTACTATTGTTTTAAAATCGGGCGAAATTTTAGAAATTGTTATTTTCATTGCTGGCATCTCCGTTGCAAATAATTGTAAACTGTATATAAAACATAGCAAAAACATCAGTAAGATATTTTTCATATACATCCTAAGTACAATAACACTCAAGTTTACTATGGACTCCCTTACATGCAAGGGTTTTTTATCTTTTATTAGAGAACTTATTATATCCACCCAAGGTAATGTTAAACGTATAGGTTTTTATGACCTGATCACTGTAAGTAAATGGTGTTATGAGAAGGCTTGCAAGCCCATTACTAACAAAATCTCCAAGAACAGGATCAGCACAATTATCGCAATTATGGTCAGCAAAAAACATTTGCGTTGTGAATTCCGGAAAATCCGGATGTTGAACTAGAAAGTTGATATGTGGAGCTCTATCACCAATTTTACCAGGTGCTATCGTAATAAAATTATAATAGCCAAGATTATTCACTACAAACCTTCCTGATCCAGCAAAATTCGGATCATCCTCTATATTCTTATCGTAATGGTTCACGCCGCGTGAATTCGCGTGCCATATAGAAACTACAGCATTTTGTATTGGTAAACAGTTTATATCAGTAATTCTACCCACTATGTGTATTAATTCTCCTGTTGCACTATTTGGAGAACCAGGTTTCCTTCTTAAATTGTTTGAAGAGCTAAAATTTTTTGGCCTTGCATCAAGGTCATAAATTTCTGGAGTTTCAATGCAGTTGAGCAAAACAGGATCAGCTGCAAATAGCGGCAAACTGAATACCATTTGTACTAAAAACGCTAATAAGATATTTTTCACATTCATTTCATTTATAATAGACTTCTTGCATAACCATATAACAAACTTTTATTGGAAATAGAAACGAAAAAATTCCTTGACACCCTTTGCCAGCCCCCTTATTATGAAACTGAAGCTGTTTATTTATCTTCGCAATCTGTGCAGGTTAATGACAAAGAACTTAGGGTATTTGGCGTCTCATGTTTAATTTTTCGCACTACGTGCATCGCATGTCTTTAAAAATTTTTAGGTTTTTACCTATATAAGCCGAAACGCGCTTACAAAGCGTTTAAGACAGCAAAAAACGTCAAATTGACAAGGGAGAATTTGAATGCTAGCTACTACGGGGTTTCTTTGCCTTTTTTCCTGCTTAGTAAATTTCTTAAACACTTGCGGTGTAGGTTAGTTGCAAGTTAAAAGCAGCTAAATCGCTCTTAATCAAGCGTTTTAGAATAAAAAAAACGCCGATATTTTAGTACATAGTAAATAGCCAACCACCACGGGGCTTCTTTTGCCTTTTTTTTCATTTGGTAAATTTCTTAATGTTTGTGGCTAAACGACAACCGTCATCCCGCTGCTTGTTAGCTGATGAGATACCGCGAATAAATCGCGGTATGACGGTTCGCGGCGGCATGACGATAAGGTTTATACCTTGTCATCCCAGTGCTTGACACTGGGATCCAGTTTTCCATATGATCTCATCGAAAATGTTGTAACCACTTTCTGTGCTAGTTTGCTTGCCCACAAGCAAACTTTCCTGGATTCCAGTGTCAAGCACTGGGATGACATCATAGAGGCACTGGGATGACAGGGGAGGGAGGCTACTTGGATGACACCATTCTTTTTTCCTGGATCCAGACTGGAATGACACCATAGGGGCACTGCCGTCATAAAGGAACCAGTGTCAGCTACTTGAATGACACAGTTTTTGCTTAAACCCGTAACGTTCGTACATTTTGCTAAAAGTTTAAATATCAACATCATGCACGTTGAGTGCATTGCTATTAATAAAATCACGGCGTGGTTCAACTATATCACCCATTAGTATTGAAAATATGGAATCAGCTTCTTCACAATCTTTTATTTCAACCTTCAGTAAAGTTCTAGCCTCAGGATTTAACGTAGTATCCCATAGCTGATCAGCATTCATTTCACCAAGACCTTTAAATCTCTGCAGAGTTAAACCCTTTTTACCATAGTCCATTATTATTTTTGCAAGCGTACTTGGAGAAGTGATTCTTATTTCAGTTTCTTGTGACTTTAAAAATGAATCACCATTAAATAAATTACTTATACCATCAAGCAAACTTAATATGTTTTGCATATCTTTGCCTTCAAGCATACTAAGTGCAAATATATATTTGTCTGCCAATCCTTGAAATAATTTAGAGATGTGAATTTCTTTTTCTTCATCTTTTATTTCCACTTCCCAAGTATATTCGCTGTACATTAACTTCAAATACTTTAATATCTCATCAGCCGATGATAGAGCATTCTTTTTGCTTAAAATTAGCAACGACTCTAAGAGATTTTGTGGTATTTCTCTATCATAATTTTTGCTAATATTAGAAATGCTAACGCATTTATTCAAAATAAGGCGCAAGTCGTTAAATTCTGTAGTTGTACCACTTAGTGTTAATCTTTTAACTGCTGAGTTTATTATATACTCTTCAAAAGTTTCGTCATCTTTAATATAAGTGTCTTTAGCATTCTTTGTAACTTTATAGAGGGGTGGCTGTGCTATGTATAAGTAGCCTTTTTCAATAACTTCACGCATGTGTCTAAAAAAGAAAGTCAGAATCAAAGTTCTGATATGTGAACCATCAACATCTGCATCTGTCATGATGATAATTTTATGATATCTAGCTTTTTCAATATCGAAGTGTTCACTCCCTATTCCAGCACCAATTGCAGTAATTAAAGAGCCTATTTCTGCAGATGAAAAAATACGATCTAAACTTACACGTTCTACGTTTAGAATTTTTCCTCTTAAGGCAAGCACTGCTTGTGTTTTACGATTACGCCCCTGCTTTGCAGTACCACCTGCTGAATTACCCTCTACTATAAATAATTCCGATAACTCAGGAGCTTTTTCCTGACAATCAGCAAGCTTTCCTGGCAAAGTTGCAATATCAATATTGTTTTTGCTTTTAACTAACTCTCGTGCTTTTCTTGCGGCTTCTCTTCCTTTTGCTGACCTAATTGCTCTTTCTACTATGCTTGCCGCCAATTTGGGATCAGTTTCAAGGATTGTGCTCAATTTATCAGAAACTATACTTTCTACAACTGCACGTGCTTCAGAACTAACTAGTTTATCTTTTGTTTGTGAAGAAAACTTAGGATCAGGCATCTTGAGAGATAAAACACAAGTTAAACCTTCTCTAACGTCCTCTCCAGTTAAATTTACTTTTGCTTTCTTTAAAAACCCTTCATTAGTTGCATAGTTATTGATACATCTAGTTAGTGCAGATCTAAATCCTGCCAAATGCGTACCACCATCTCGTTGTCTTATATTATTCGTGAAGCATAACATATGTTCATAGTAGGAATCATTCCATTCCATCGATATTTCCAAGCTGATGCCAAGATCTTCTGCATCTCCTTTCATACTGGCAATTTTAGTTACATGTGTCTTATTCTTATCTAAATACCGCACAAAATTCGCTGTACCAAAATTGTCTTTAGATTGATTGCTCTGATTGAAATGAGATTCTGTATATGGTTCATTGCGCAGATCAAGTAAAGTAATGTCGATATTTGAATTTAAAAATGCTAATTCTCTTATACGACTTTCAAGCGTTGAGTAACTGAAATTAATGCCATTAAAAGTCTCTGTTGATGGCATAAACGTGACTTTAGTTCCTCTTTTGTTTGTATTTTCGTTGACTACCTTTAAAGGTTCAATAGACTCACCATCTTCAAAACGCATAAAGTGTTCTTTCTTATTGCGCCAAATAATTAATTCCAACCAGCTTGATAATGCATTCACAACTGAGATTCCAACACCATGTAATCCCCCAGAAACTTTATAGGTATTACTGTCAAATTTACCACCAGCATGGAGTTGAGTCATTATTACCTCTGCTGCTGATATTCCTTCTTCTTCATGAATGTCAGTTGGAATGCCACGACCATTGTCGGTTACTGATACTGAACCATCTTTATTTATGCTAACTTCAATTTTATCACAATATCCAGCTAAAGATTCATCTATTGCGTTGTCAATAACCTCATATACCATATGGTGCAAGCCAGATCCATCGTCAGTGTCACCAATGTACATACCTGGACGTTTCCTTACAGCATCAAGACCCCTTAAGATTTTTATTGCATCGGCATTATAATTATTTTCCATTAGACTGCTTTATTTATACAAGTTAATTGATGTTACATTCAGATATACTAGTTAGCAACATTTTTAAACTGTGATAACCCATGTTAAAAGCACAACTTTACGAATGTTTATTTTTGAAGACAGCAAATAGTGTCATTCCAATGCGTCTTCCTGGTGAAGATTAAATCATAATGCTCATGCAGTTGCATGCTCGACTAATTAACAGAAAAATCTATAATTCAGTTTACGTATTTTCTTATCTCAACCAAAATCTTATCAGATTGACTTTCGTCTGAATTTAAATCGGCTGCAAAGTGTGTAACGTATTTTCCTCCAGGGCCAATAAGATATATTATCGAAGAATGGTTGATTTCTTCTTCTCCACCAACTTTGCTAGCGTATACTTTATACTTTGCAATTACTTCGTCTATTTTTTCTCTTTCACCAGTTAGCATTTGTATTCTATGGTCAAATTGCTGTTGAAATTCTTTAAGTCTTTCCGTGCTATCGCGCTCAGGATCAACTGTGATGAAGAATGTTTGCAGCTTGTTGTTAGTTTTCTCATCTAACTTTGCAAGTGTTTCTGAAATTATTCCAAGGTTCATAGGGCAAATTCTTTTGCATGAGGAAAACCCAAAGAAAATCATCATGTATTTATCTTTAAAATCACTACTGCGCAGAATCTGTCCGTCCTGATTAATTAAAGAAAAATCTCCGCCTATCTTAACTTCTGCGTTGTGAATCGCTGCTGGGGCAAATATGCCTTTTTTAGTGAAATAACAATAACCTAAAAAAACAACTGCTAATGCTGCTAGCACATTAGATAACAATCTTATAAACCTTACCATTAGAATGCTCTCAGTAAAATTAAATTGTATCTTTATTGGTTAACCTATTCAATATATTTATTCCAAAGTGTATTGTTAATTTTGTCTAACAGTTTCTTATGTTCATCAATTTCTTCACTATTTGGTGAATGTTCTCTGGGAGTTAGATTACGCACTTTATGCTGAACGAATGTGGAGTTACTGTCCTGATTGCATTCATTATCAAACAGAAAGGTTTGTAACCCTCCTGTAAGTTCAACATATACCTTTGCAAGCAATTGAGCATCAACTAGTGCTCCGTGCAATTCTCTATTCTCTAGCGATATATCAAAACGCTTACATAATGCATTCAAAGAAGCAGGTGATCCTGCGAATTTTTTCCTCGCAAGAGGTAATGTATCTAGCACTCTGTCTGAGGAAATTAACCCAGCATTCAGCTTGCTTAACTCCATGTTAAGGAACTTAACATCGAATTCAGCGTTGTGAATTACCAAAATATCATTAGATATAAAGTCAAGAAATTCAAGTGCAACATCTGAAAATAATGGTTTATCTTCTAAAAATTCTTCACTAATACCGTGAATCTTAAACGAGTGATAAGGTATATCTCTTTCTGGGTTAAGGTACCGATGGAATACTTTACCTGTTGGAATGCGGTTAATTAATTCCACACACCCTATTTCAATAATTCGATGACCAGATCCAGTGTCAAGACCTGTTGTTTCAGTGTCAAGTACTATTTCGCGTAGCTTGCTTTCCATTTCAAATAAAACTAATCTTACTTGCCATTTGTCTTATCATTATTTGTCTTTTTATAGTGAATAGAAACAAGCAACCAGCTTGGGTCTGATGAATTAACATTTTTTTTGAATTGCCATACATCCTCAACTTTATTAATGGTGGATGTACTACCTGATATGATATCTCCTTTATTATTCTTAACGAAGTTAATTTGCTCTGAAAGGAAATATACTGCAATAAACACTACATTTTTTACTAGCTTTATTTCTAAAATCTTTTGTGAAACGATAGAAACAATTATAGAGTCGTGTATCTCTTTACGATGTTTAATCTTCTCTACGAAGTTGTTGTATAAATCTTTATCCAAGAGAGATTCTAACTGGGACAGATTTCCTTGATTGAAATATTTTATTATTAATTCAAAAGCTATGCTTGAACCTTCTATAAAGTGGGAAATGGAGAAGTTCTTGTTTTTTTGTAATATTTGTTCATAAGTAGCTTTTATTGAATTTTCATCATTGCTATCAATGTAACCCTCAATGTTTTCTACTACATCTTCTCTACTTCGGCTTACATCCAATACACTAGTTAGGTTTTTTAGGTTGAGGTTGGCTGACCTTCCTAAAGAATTATACAAACGTGAAAAAATGAACGCCGCTAATAAAGCATATATTACAAGCTCTATCATAGTAACTCAACTCCTTGGCATATAAAGTATCCGAACATTATTAATTATTAATGAAAATATGTTTTTCATATCAACTTATAATCAGGTTTGCTATTCGTTTGTAAATGAATATATTATATAAGAAAGTATTAAATATCTCAACTTAATTAAAGGGGACGTAAGAAATGCCACAACAAAAAATGAGAATTCACGGTCAATATGTTAAAGATCTATCGTTTGAGAATCCGAATTCGCCATTCCTTTCTTCTAGTAGAGCTCCCGATATTAATGTAATGGTTAATATCAATTCAGCGAAATTAGAAGGAATGGAAAACAAAGAAGGAGTAAATGAAGAAAAATCTTTCCATGAAATTACTTTGCATATAGAAGTCAGAGCAACGATAAAAGATGAAGATATAAAAGATGGCGTAGCTTTTATTTGTGAGACGAAATATTGTGGTATTTTTTCAATAGAAAATTTAAAAGAGTTGAGTGAGGAAGAGGTAAGACAAGCTTTGTTTATTGGCGGACCTACTTTTCTTTTTCCTTTTGCAAGAGAAATAATTGCAAGAGTTACAAGTAGTGGTGGATTTCCCCCACTGATGCTAGATCCTATAGATTTTGAAACTATGTATGAGCAGCAAGGTCAACAACAAAAAAGTAACGGTAGTAATTCCAATTTTAACTAATACAGTATAATATATAGCTGAAAATAGCTGTGCTACTGAGGTACCAAAGGAGGAAATATCTGAAATGAAGCAGAATATGCGTAATAATTTTGAATGTGATCTATATATTCAGTTGTCATCCAAATGTACTTCATCCTTGTTATCCAGGTGCAAATTATTCTTGTCATCCCAGTGCGTGACACTGGGATCTAGTTCACAACTGTACGAACGTTGCAATGTGACACGATGTTGCATAATAAATGATGTCATTCCAGTGCGTGACGCTGGAATCCAGTTCTTATTATACAGCTATCTGGTGTACTTATTTAAAATTAAGTTTTCTGGATCTCAGTGCCAAAGCACTGGGATGACACCCTTCCTGGCGGAGATTGTTCTCAAATCACAATGTTCGTACAGTTGTGGATCCAGTTTCGTTGTTCAATTTCATCAAAAGTGTTGTATAGCGTGCTTATTTGCAGTCAAATTTTCTGGATCCCAGTGTCTGGGCACTGGGATGACATTGGTGGTTATGCTTACTCTACTGCAACACGGGACGTTCGTACAGTTGTATGTCACGCACTGGAATGACATCATTAGTTGATTTTTCACTTAAAAATGGTTATGCATAATGAATAATTCTTTAAACGCAAAAACGACTTTAAACATTGACGGAAAGTCATACAACTATTTCAGCCTAAGTAGTGCTAGTGAATTTTTAGGAATAGATGTGACTAAATTGCCCTGCTCGCTTAAGGTTCTGCTTGAAAATTTATTGCGCAATGAAGATGGAGTAAACGTAAAGCTGGATGACATAAGAGTACTAGCAGACTGCGTTAATAAACACACTAATCACGAAATTAGCTATAAACCAGCAAGGGTGTTGATGCAAGATTTTACAGGGGTTCCTGCTGTTGTTGATCTAGCTTCAATGCGGAGCTATGTTAAGAAAAATGGAGGAAGCCCGAGCAACATAAATCCTTCTGTACCGGTTGATCTTGTGATTGACCATTCTGTTCAAGTAGATAGTTATGGAAGTGTTTCCGCATTCAGTAAGAATGTTGAGCTAGAAGTAAAAAGAAATTTGGAGAGATATCAATTTTTAAAGTGGGGGGAATCGTCCTTCACAAATTTTAGAGTAGTGCCGCCTGGCACAGGGATTTGCCACCAAGTGAATCTTGAATATTTAGCGCAAGTTGTGTGTAATAATGATGGAGTCATATATCCTGATACTTTAGTTGGTACTGACAGCCATACTACAATGGTTAACGGATTATCAGTTCTTGGTTGGGGTGTTGGAGGCATAGAAGCTGAGTCTGTGATGCTTGGTCAACCAATTAGTATGGTGATTCCAGAAGTAGTTGGATTTAAATTAATTGGCAGATTGTCGGAAGGAGTAACTGCGACTGATTTAGTGCTGACGGTTACCAATATCCTAAGAACAAAAGGCGTTGTTGGTAAGTTTGTAGAATTTTATGGTGATGGTTTAGATTATTTATCTTTGGCAGATAGAGCCACTATAGCAAACATGGCCCCGGAGTATGGCGCAACTTGTGGATTTTTTCCAATTGATCAGAAAACACTCGATTATTTACATTTAACAGGGCGACCAGAAGAGCTGATCAAATTAGTTGAAGTCTATTCAAAAGAGCAGGGATTGTGGCGCAGCAATGACGAATTAGCATTTTTTGACGCACTAGAACTTGATTTATCAAGCGTGAAGCCAGTAATGGCTGGTCCCAAAAGACCACAAGATAAGGTTTTTCTTTCACAAGTGGCAGAGTCTTTTTCTAAATCATTTTCAGTTAATGAGTCAAAGGAAAGCGATAAACTCCAAGATGGAAGTGTAGTTATTGCGGCAATAACAAGCTGCACTAATACTTCTAATCCAAGTGTGATGATTGCTGCAGGTCTTGTAGCTCGTAATGCAATTAAACTTGGATTAAAATCAAAGCCTTGGGTTAAAACTTCTCTTGCTCCAGGGTCACAAGTTGTAACAGAATATTTAGAAAAGTCAGGGTTGCAGGTAGATCTGAATGCTTTGGGCTTTAATCTAGTTGGATATGGTTGCACAACTTGCATTGGGAATTCTGGTCCACTTAATAAAGATATAGAAGATGGCATTAAAAACAAAAACTTAACCGTTGCTGCAGTTTTATCTGGCAATCGTAACTTTGAAGGAAGAATTCATCCGTTAGTTAAAGCTAATTACTTGGCATCTCCGCCACTTGTTGTTGCATATGCACTTGCTGGTACTGTGCAAACTGATTTGACAAAAGATTCAATATGCAAAGATAAGAATGGAAATGATTTCTATCTCAAAGATATATGGCCAACAAACAATGAAATCGAAGATTGTGTTAAAAGTGTGGTAACACGTGAGATGTTCATGCAAAAGTATAAGGATGTTTTTTCTGGTGATGAACATTGGCGAAAGATAAAGTGTGAAAAAAGTGAAATCTATAATTGGGATGCAAACAGCACTTACATACAAGATCCGCCCTATTTTGATAATTTATCACCTAAAAATAATAAAATCGATATAGAAGGTGCACGAATATTGGCAATGTTTGGCGATAGCGTAACCACTGATCACATTTCCCCTGCTGGAAATATTGCCTCAAGTAGTCCTGCAGGTATATATTTAAAAAATCTTGGAATTGAGCCACAGGACTTTAATTCGTATGGGTCTCGTCGTGGTAACCACAATGTAATGATGCGTGGGACTTTTGCTAATATTAGAATAAAAAATGAAATGGTAAGCATCGAAGGCGGCTATACAAAATATATTCCTTCTCAAGAAACTATGTCGATTTTCGATGCAGCAATGCGTTACAAGGAAACTCTCATCATTGTGGCGGGAAAGGAGTATGGCACAGGTTCAAGTAGGGATTGGGCAGCAAAGGGTACTTTCTTGTTGGGGATTAAAGTTGTAGTTGCAGAAAGCTTTGAGCGTATACATAGGTCCAACTTGGTCGGCATGGGTGTTCTTCCACTGATATTCCAAAATGGAATAACCAGAAAGATATTTGATGGTAGCGAGGTAATAAGCATAAAAGGTGAAATAGTGCCGAGTGGAAATCTAGAATGTATCATCAAGAGAAAGGATAATTCAAAGCAATCAATTCAACTCAAATGCTGTGTACAAACCGCAACTGAGACTAAATACTTGATGTGTGGTGGAGTGTTGAGCTACATACTTGCACAATCCTTTTAAAGTTATTGCAGTAAGATTATAGCAGTATTGGAAGTTTATTGTCTGTAAGTTTTAAGTAAATACGCAATTGTATCTGTTCAACAGAGTGGCAAAATAGGTAGACAAGATAAACCAAAAAATCAAGAAGAAGTGAGTTTGTAACAAATGGTGTCATTCCAGTCTGGAATCCAGCTTTTTCATAATCATCAAAACGTTGTATTTTAACATAAAACGGCTACTTTTATGCTTACTAACTTAATAAAATTCCTGGATCCCAGTGTCCGGGCACTGGGATGACACCATTTATTGTAAGGACTTACCTCACATTTACTCTATGATTATCTTTTTAGATCACCTTGTCTACCTTATTCTGCCACTCCGCTGAACGGATACGTTTTTTTGCCTTCAGGCTTATAACTAAAACTACTGTACCACCTAAACAAGCACAAATTGGAATGGTACTAAGAGCATATTGATAAGCATAAAGATCATACAACTTAACTCCATCTTCACTTAAAGTTCCAGACCAAGATAAGTCTAGGATTTTGCCTATCACGGTGTGAAAAAATGAACCGCCTAACATATTTATACTGTTTAAAAATGCTATAGCGATTCCTAAATTCTTTGTTGCTACTAATTCGCTACCTACAGCAAACACTATAACTTGGTAACAGCACGTAATCCCTACAAAGAAAAAGAGACAGGATAGTGCAAATGTGTTATATGTTTTGCTCATTAATAATAATATAAAAGCTAGTATCATACCAAATCCACACATTGTAATAACGGCATAGTTGCCCAATTTTTTGCTGAGCCAGGCTAACAATGGTCCACCAAAAAGCGTACCAAAAAATATAAATGATATAATACCAGCTGCATCACCTTTGTTTAAGTTATAAGCGGTCGTTAAATATGCAACTCCCCAAACATCAGCAAATCCTTCTAATGAGCCTACCATCAGAAAATTAGAAAGGGCCAAACACCAGATCAGTCGAGAAGTAAGAATAGATTTCAAATTACCCATTTTACATTGCTCGCCTGAAGCCATAACTTTTGTGTTTTGTGGTGAACGCAAAGCAAGATATGCTGCAAAACCAATTATTATTGATATTACTCCAAGTGTTAAGGCAACACTTTGCCATTCATGATTTTCTATTAATAAACCTATAGGTTTGCCTCCATAAATTGCACCCATAAGTCCCAAGGTGAATGAAAAACCTATCATCCTTGTATATTGATCTTTAGGAAACCATTCTGAAACTACTTTAGAAACACCTAAAAACCCAGTTGCAGAGCATGCCCCTATCAAAAATCTACTTAATGCTGCTAAGTAGAAATTATTTGTATATGTAAACATTAAAGTAGCAATACCACAAAACATAGCAGACATAAAAACAATATATCGTGCACCAAATCTATCTAGTAAAATTGCAACTGGTATTTGCATTACTGAATAACCATAATAATAAAATGCTGCAAGTACTCCAAAGTGGCTAGCACCTATAGAGAACTGATCCATGATTTGATGCATCATTAGTCCAGGCCAAAGACGTAAGATAAACTGGTATGCAAAAAAAGATAATGGAAAAAACCACATAAAAAATGGCAAACATCTATGTTTAATAGTAAGCATAAAAACCTCACTTTATTAATTATTTAAAAATTTTGACAATAAAAAAGAGTTGTAAAGATATGTACCGGCCTCAGCCGACAATAATGAAAGCAGTAATAATGAAATTAGAATGCTTGTAGTACATCACACTTTAAATTATAAATATAATTCTTATTTCATGCTACTAAGCTTTGCCATAAAGTCAACAACTTTATTTCTGTAATATCGCATTTATGGAAATTTTTTTCAAAAAGGTAGAGATTTTAAGAAAAATTAAAGGAAGGGAGCGTTACTAATTCCTCACAAAACTGCACTTGCGGCTCCCATTTAGGCTTCTTCATCCTAGCCCTTTTGTAAATAACAATTTGCTCTGCGCAAAGTTATGATATAATTTCACCATACATATGGTGTCGGAGTATTTTTTGGAGATAATTATATATGATAAGTTCTATACAAGAACCTAATGAACTCAGAAAACGTTTACAAGGATTTCATCGTACTGATGAGAAAAGTTATGTACGTCGCCTTGTAGAAAAAACAGAGCTTTCGGCTGATTCAAAAAATAGAATTTATAATATAGCAAAACAAGTTATTGAAAAAATCAAACACAATAAATTAAGTATTGTAGATTCCTTTATGCAGCAATACTCGCTTTCCAATGATGAAGGAATAGCATTGATGTGCCTTGCTGAATCGCTACTTAGAATACCAGATGATTATACAATAGACGAAATAATCAAAGATAAAATTGCCAATCAGGAATGGAATAAATATTTAGGGCACTCTTCTTCGTTGTTTGTTAATGCTTCCACATGGAGCTTGATGATAGGTAGCAGTATATTGAGAGATAATGAAGGCGATTCGAAGTTCTATTACGCAATTTCTAAGTTACTTAAGAATTTAGGAGAACCGATCATTCGCAAAGCAGTAAAACAAGCAATGTCTATGCTTGGTAATCATTTTGTTGTTGGAGAAACCATAGAAGAAGCTTTAAGGTACGCAAAACTAGATGACAATAGTAAGTTTTTATACTCTTTTGATATGCTTGGCGAAGCTGCTCACACAACTGAGGATGCAGAAGAGTATTTTAATTCATATATGCATTCAATAAAAGCTATAGGTGAATCCACTGAAATAAATGATTGTTTTAAATCGCATGGAATTTCAATCAAATTGTCTGCATTACATCCACGTTATGAATTCAGCCAATTCGATAATATAGCTGAAGAGTTGAGAGCTAAACTGCTAGAGCTTTGTCATGAAGCAAAAAAATACAACATTTCACTATGTATAGACGCAGAAGAAACAGAAAGGCTTGAAATTTCCTTAATCTTGTTTGAACAATTACGGCTTGATGAATCACTTTCTGAGTGGGAAGGGCTTGGCTTGGCTGTGCAAGCATATCAAAAGCGCGCTTTGTCTGTTCTTGACTTTGTAGAGGATGTTGCTATTCGATCAAATCATAAAATTATGGTGAGGCTTGTAAAAGGTGCATATTGGGATTCAGAAATCAAGCGTACGCAAGAATTGGGATTAAATGATTACTCAATATTTACAAGAAAAAGCTATACTGACGTATCTTACCTCGTGTGTGCACAGAAACTTTTGAGTAAACCAAACAGCTTTTACCCATGCTTTGGAACTCATAACGTCTATACTTTTGCTTCTATCATGGAACTTGCTGATAAAAACCACCCTGGATTTGAATTTCAACGCTTACATGGAATGGCAAAAGACTTATATGATTATGCAATGTCAGAGCTTGCAACAAATGTTAGCTGTCGTGTCTACGCACCCGTTGGGGAACATAGTTACTTGTTGCCTTATCTTATAAGATGCCTTCTTGAAAATGGAGCTAATAGTTCGTTTGTTAATCAAATAAATAATTCTAACGTTAAAATCGATGAGTTAATTTCAGATCCACTGGAAAAAGCTATAAATTTTAATTATGAACCTCATCCAGGCATTCCATTACCACAAGGTATTTTGGGACCAGAAAGAAAAAATTCTTTGGGGATGGATATTAGTGATTCTGTGATAGTCTCACAATTTGCAGATGATATAAGGGGTTTTAGTGAAAAAAAGTGGCAAGTTGGACCAATAATTGATGGAAAGGCACTATTTGATAGTGCTGAATTTATCGAAGTAGTGAATCCTGCACATTTGGAAAATATAATTGGAGAAGTGTCAAGTGCAACAAGCGATCAAGCTTTAAACGCTCTTGAAATAGCACATAGTGCTTTTACTAAGTGGCAGAATGTTTCAGCAGTAGAGCGCGCTAAATACCTCGAAAAAGCTGCAGATTTGCTTGAGGAAAGGATGAAAGAGTTAATTTACATTCTGATTGTGGAAGCAGGAAAAATTTTATCCGATGCAATAGCAGAAGTAAGGGAAGCAGTTGACTTTCTGCGTTATTATGCAATGATAGCAAAGAATGAACTGAGCGACTGGAAAAAATTGCCAGGGCCAACAGGTGAAGATAACTTCATCTTTTTTGAAGGCAGGGGAGTTTTCTTATGCATATCACCATGGAATTTTCCACTTGCTATTTTTCTTGGGCAGGTTTCAGCTGCACTTGCAGCAGGTAACACGATGCTTGCAAAACCGGCAGAGCAAACGCCGATTATTGCCTATGAAGCTGTTAAGATACTACACGAAGCTGGGATACCAAAAAATGTGTTACACCTCATTCCTGGGGATGGTGAATATTTAGGCAAAATATTAGTTCCAGACAATAGAATTGCCGGAGTAGCTTTTACTGGCTCAACACAAACTGCTCAAATAATCAATAAAATGCTTGCAAATAGGGATGGTCCTATCGTGCCACTTATTGCTGAAACAGGAGGGCTCAATGCTATGATTGTTGATAGCTCCGCTCTTTTAGAGCAAGTGGCTATGGATGCTTTGCTTTCTGCGTTTCGTAGCAGTGGTCAACGCTGTTCTGCACTTAGAGTGCTATTTATTCAAGAGGACATAGCAGAGAAGCAGATAAAAATGATATGCGGTGCAGCGCAAGAACTCAAGATTGGTGACCCAATACAACTTAGTACTGATATTGGTCCAATAATTGACAAAGCATCTATCGATATGCTAACTCAACATACGCAAAAAATGTCAGAGGACGAAGATTCAAATCTGTTATTTAAAGTACCCATGGATACAAATTCTCATAATGGTTATTTCTTTCCTCCATATATTTATGAGATACAAAAAATTTCGCAATTAAAGCAAGAAGTATTTGGTCCTATTTTACATATCATACGTTTTAACAAATCACAATTAGATGAAGTTATAAGTGATATAAATAGTACTGGATATGGACTTACGTTTTCTTTGCAGAGTCGTATACAAAGTCAAATTGACACTATAAGTAAAAAAATATCAGTTGGAAATGTCTACATCAACCGTAACCAGATAGGTGCAGCAGTTGGGATACAACCATTTGGTGGTAGAGGACTATCTGGCACTGGGCCAAAAGCTGGTGGTCCTCATTATTTACAGCGTTTTTCTACAGAAAAAGTTGTAAGTGTTAACACTACAGCATTTGGCGGTAACACTACACTTATGTGTTTGGATTAATTTGCAGGCCCTAATTTTTCTTACCCCTAAACTAGACGTTCGTGCAGTTATAGCATTTCTCATAATAGTCCGAACAGGTCATAGGAAGGCAGAATCAACAGCACGACGAAAGGATTCGAATAGAGGAATGTTTTTCCTAGCTCTGTTTTTTATAGCAAACCAATGATGCTCAATTTTGTTGAAATCTGGAGAATACGGCGGCAGATACAAAATTTCTGCACCAACTCCTCTAGCAAGCTTGATAATCTTACCAGACTTATGAAAAGTAGCATTGTCAAGAATGACAGTCTGTCCAGGTTCCAAGATCGGTGTCAAAAATTGCTCAAACCATCCATTAAAAACATCCATATTACAGTGGCCTTCAAAGGTTAATGGAGCAACTATCTTTCTTCTACTTAAGGCTGCAACCATACTGATTCGTTGAGTTTTCTTTCCAGATTTTAGGCCATAAAACCGCTGTCCTTTCTGGCAATACCCATATGGATAGTCCTCTGTGTTATCAATGCCAGACTCATCTATATAAACTAAGTTTTCTGGTTCTTTTGTTGCTATAATTTTTAAGAATTCAGCACGTTTTTCTTCGTTTCTTTCCTTGTATCCATATGTCTTTTTTTGCGCGTAAATCCAATTTTTCTGAGAGCTCGGTGGATCGTTTGGATACTAACGTTGCCCCAAAGTTTAGCCATTTCCGACAGAGTCTTTCCTCCGTTTTCTCTGGCAAATTTAGCAAAGGCATCCCAGTCGGTAATTTTGTGATTGTAACCTCCATTTCCAAGTTTTTTTGATTGAAAGTCTCCTGTTTCTTTTCTTCTTTGCTGCCACTCCCATAAAGTAGTTCGTCCAATTTTAAATCTTGCTGCCACTGTTTCTCTGCTTCCTCCCTCCTCTAGCGCTTCCATTGCTTTTTTCCTTAAGTCATAACTATATGCTGCTGGCACTCAACCTCCTTATCATCGTCTATCCTTATCTTATCACATCCGGACTTCTATGAAAAGAGCTATACATAAATCAACAAACAAATTGCCAATGGTGCCTGTTGTTCCATTTGGTTCAAACTCGGATACAATTTCCTCAGAGCTGGGTAATCTCATACCAGAACCATCTGCTGCAATAAGTCTATAGCCTCTCCAACTCAGGTTCATCCTGATAAGCTGTTTGGATGCTTAAATTCTTGAAAGCCTGTATTTATACCTTTCTTGAGATCATGTACAGGTTCTAAGATAAGATCTTTTCCTTTTTGCATGCCTCACCTAAAAAAGGCACATTTTAAACTTTTTTGTTGAAATAAAATAGAAACAAAAGTGCTGTTTCTTGCACTCTTTGGATAATTTAATGATAAAAAATTTAGAGAGAAATTTTATACACTATCGCTGATATTTTTCCTTAAGTTGACGCCATTGCCTGAACGGATACATGACAAATCTGTCGTTTATCAAATCGTCGGTAAGCCTAAGCTACTTTAGTTATAGGTATTAAGCACGATAAAGAAAATCATTTATAATCGCTATAGCAACTAGTGTAGACACTTGACGTTCCTTGTGATTTGATAAATAGAGGCTTTTATCTGACTTCACAACAAGGGCTTCTGGATGACTTTGAAAGTGAACATTACCATGCTTATCTTCAATAGCCTCTATTACCCCCTCACTGGAAAATGCTGCAACTTTATATCCAAGTGACTCCAATTTTCTTCTATTTTCTGGCGTATTACTTACTACTTTTGAGAGAGCATAGTTAGCATCTGGAAAATATGTTGAAAACCAACCATTTTCATCAGGTATTAGGAATTTGGCTATCACTTCTGCTAAACGACTATTTGGAACAATCTTTATCTGTTGTAAAGGCACATCTTCCTGCTTTGGATTAAGCGCTGACATTAAATGGGTCTTTTGCTGTCTTTCATAACCCGCTACTTCAATTCCTTTTGCACGCATAATGTCTTGTAACCCACCACATATGCCAAGTAAATGAATTGCAGGATTGTCATCTACTATTTTTACAATTGCTTTAGTAGCAAGATCGTTGTAAAAATCAGCAATGCGAGTTTTTGGCTGATGAAGATCATTTAGAATAAATATTCTATTTATCTTTTGCTCTTTAATGAATCGTGCAACTTCAATTTTTATTCGGTCTAGTGCTAGCGCCAACACTTCATCTTGTTTTGCAAAGATAAGCGACTTTTCTTGGATTCCTGTTAGGTTAATTATTTTATTGTAATCAATGAGTACGGTTTTAACTCCAAAATTATTGAATATCTCATAAATTTGAGATACCTCACACCCAAATGCTCCTTCCTTTTTCAATAAACCAACAACTATGTCATTATTTACTGTATTTTCTGCCGTCAAGACAGTTGACGCTGGTTCTTCTTTTCTGGTTACATGTTGAGATGCCGGTTTTTCACTAACGCCAGCATAAGTAATATTACTTAATAATAGAACTATAATTAATAAGATGTTAAATACTTTATTGTAATATTTATACACCATAACTTGCCTCTCTAATATTTATATTACGATATAGAGTATTTTATAACAAAAAGGCAAGTTTGCCAAGAAAGAGAAAGTGGCCTGAGCAGGAATCGAACCAGCGACACAAGGATTTTCAGTCCTTTGCTCTACCAACTGAGCTATCAGGCCAACTATATACTTTTATTTTTAGATAAAAAATGTTATTATGTCTATCAAAAGTTTTTAAAGTAGTTTATATAAAAATAAAGGATGAACGTTAATAACAGAACAGGAATCTACCCTGGCACATTTGACCCTATAACTTTTGGGCATATTGACATAATCAAAAGAGCGTGTAAACTAGTCGATAAATTAATAATAGGAGTTGCAGAAAACGTTAATAAGCATACTGCCTTTGACACAAAGCTACGCACAAGCATGGCTGAAAATGAAATCAAAGGACTAGGAATTGATGCAAATGTTATATCTTTTAATGGGTTGCTAGTGAAGTTTGCCAAAGAGCAGAATGCTTCTGTTATTATTAGAGGATTAAGAGCGGTGTCGGATTTTGATTACGAGTTTCAAATGAGTTGGGTAAATTATAAACTTCTTCCTGAAATCGAAACCATATTTCTTCCTGCTTCTGAAGATACTCAATTTATCTCATCAAGTTTTGTAAAGGAAATAGCAAGATTAGGAGAAGATGTTAGCAAATTTGTATCAAAAGGCGTTCAAAGCGAATTGATTAACCTGAATAGGATAAAAAATGGAGAATAGTGCTTGTTGTTTTTTATTTCTGGATAGGTATATTTAATATATAAAATGTTGTAAGCTAAAGGAGTAGCATGTCAAAAGTGAGGGTTAATAATAGAAAAGTTTGTTGTCATGGTGATGAGAATGATGAGGGTTCCGGCCATCCATTAATATATTTAGATATGGGAGAAGAAGAGGAAATAGCCTGCCCTTATTGTGAAAAGACGTTTGTCCATGACTGCACTGTAGAAGCGGTTGGGGAGCTGACTAGGGATGACCTCTAATGGCACTTTATTTCTTCTGCAGACTTAGCTTATGTAAATAGCAATAAGAGGGGCAGTAAAAATGAAGCTGTCCATACGGTCGAGCACTCCTCCATGGCCAGGTATCATACTTCCACTATCTTTAACACCGTAAGCTCTTTTAACAAGCGACTCAGTGAAATCGCCAAGTTGCGCTAGAATAGCAATTGCAAGGCCAATGATTGGAGAATAAAAAATTGAAAATAGACCAAAAAATATTGATCCAAAAATTGTGCACACTACTCCAGCTAAAATCGCACCAAGAAGTCCTGTCCAAGTTTTTCCAGGGCTAAGAATTGGGCAAATTTTAGCTCCACCAAAATTCTTACCAAATAGGTAGGCAGTAATGTCAATTCCCCAAATGGTTAAGACGAACCATACTAATGCGTATTTTCCCTGTGGTAGATTATATAAATATATTAATGAGGCGCTTGGTAGTGCAATCAATAATAATGCAAAAACGTATAAAATTTTGTTTCCTTGGGTTAGATTATACCATTCAAAAGAAGATAAAACTGCTATTGAAAAAATCAACAGGTAAAACGATAAATCACTGAAATATGTAGCAAAGGAAAATATGAGCAATATTACTATTGAGGACAACATTCTAATTATAAAATTATTATCTACCATATTTTTTCTCTCTTTTTGTATAATCTTCTAATGCTTTACTCAAATCTTGACAAGAAAAATCAGGCCATAAAGTATCACAAAAATACAATTCAGCATAAGCTGCTTGCCATAATAAAAAGTTGCTTAACCTTTTTTCGCCACCAGTGCGAATTAATAAATCCAATTTCGGCAAATCTTTAGTATATAGAAATTTTTCAAATTCCTCTTCTGATACATAAGCAATATTTTCTTTTATAATATTGCTTATAGCTTGTGTAATTTCTTGCTTTGCTCCGTAACTGACTGCCACAGTGAGTAATAAACCATCGTTCTTATGTGTCATTTCTTCTGCTTTTTTAATTTGATCCAATATTTTACTGGATAACAGACTTAAATTGCCAATAAAATTCAACTTAATGTTACAGTTGCAAATGAAATTGACTTTATCTTCATTAGTTAAGACAGAGTAAAATAAATCAAATAGACAGTCAGTTTCGTTTTTGGGTCTAAGCCAATTTTCCATAGAGAATGCATACAAAGTTAAGTAGGGTATGGTTAAGTCCGTACAATACTTGGCAATATCGTATGCAACTTCACTGCCCTTTTTATAACCATCAATTTTGACCCTTCCTTGATTGTTCGCCCATCTACCATTACCATCCATAATAATTGCTAAATGTTTCGGTAAAGATTCTTGATTCAACATTTAAAGTTCACCTAATTTTGACTTGAGTGAAATTTTTTGGATTTCAATGGACACCTGGAAGGTGTCAGCTACTTGCATGACAGGAAGAGAGTTACTGTAGTGACACCAATAGTTGATACTTGAATGCAAAATTGGTGTCATCCCAGTGCTCCGACACTGGGATCCAGGAAATTTGATTTCAAACAAGTGCATCAGATAGTTGTATAGTAAAGACTGGATTCCAGTGTCAAACACTGGAATGACATCATTTGCTATGTAAGCTTTCTCCATATCATTTAGTGATTCAGTATATCCTTTTCTTTGATGGACAATTCACCATCAATCTTTTTTATATTATCATCAGTAATATTTTGTATTTCCTTTTTAGCACCATGAAAATCATCTTCTGAGATTTCTTTATTTTCCTTCATTTTTTCTGTTTCTTCCATAATATCTCTACGTATATTTCTAATGGCAATCCGTGCATTTTCAGCAAACTGATGCAATAATTTCACTAATTTTTCACGGGTTTCTCGTGTTAAATCCGGAAGAGCTATACGTATGGTATTGCCCTCAACAACAGGATTTAAATTCAAGTTGGCATTTAATATAGCATTTTTCACTTCACCGACAACATTAATATCCCAAACTTTAATTGATAGGGTTTTGTTATCTATAACCGAAACACCTGCAACCTGATTTAACTTTTGATGTCCACCATAGATATTTACAACTATACCATCAAGCAACGATGCGCTAGCTCTACCAGTGCGTACGCCTTTAATATCATCATGAAAGGACTGAATAGTTTTTAGCATTCTTTCTTTTGTTTTAGCTTTTATTTCATTTAACATAAATTACCTACTGTTTACAATCTGAAACTATAGTATAAGTACCTTGACCCTTAATAATATTAACTATTTTTTCTTCCTTCAAAGAAAAAACTATAATTGGAATAGAATTCTCACGAGCAAGTGAAATTGCTGATGCATCCATAACTTTTAAATCACGAGTCAATAAATCCGTGTAAGAAAGCCTATCATACATTACAGCATCCTCATTTTTTTTCGGATCAGCGGAGTATACACCATTTACTTGCGTACCCTTTAGAATAACATCACAATTCATTTCAACAGCACGTAAGGCTGCAGCTGTATCTGTAGTAAAAAATGGGTTGCCTGTGCCTGCTGCAAAAATTACCACTCTACCTTTTTCTAAATGACGAATAGCTTTCCTTCTTATGTAAGGTTCACATACAGTGGCCATGGGTATTGCAGATAATACCCTAGAAGCTATTAAATTTTTTTCTAAAAAGTTTTGTAAAATTAAAGCATTGATTATAGTTGCAAGCATTCCAATATAATCACTACTTGCTCTTTCACAGCCACTTAAAGACGCAGATGTGCCACGAAAGATATTACCACCACCACCAACAATACATACCTGAACTCCAAGCCTGTTAATATCAGCTATATCTTTGCACAATTGGCTTATTATTCCCATATCATAGCCAAAAGACTGTGACCCCATTAAAGCTTCACCAGAGATTTTAAATAACACTCTGGAATATTTTATTTCGCTTTTTTCATTTGTTGAGGGAAACATTTTTTACCATTTAGTTTGCACCACCCAAAACAAGTAACTTGTAATTAGATAACTTAATAGCACTCACCTCGCTTGATTTTATAAAATCAGAAACCTTCATTTTATCATCCTTTATGAACTTTTGTTCTAGTAAAACAACTTCTTCATAGTACTTAGCCATTCGTCCATCTACTATTTTTTTTGCTACTTCTTCAGGTTTATTTAAGCCCCTCACTTGCTCTTCAATTATAGAACGTTCATTTTTCAACTTCATTTGATCTAAATCATCTATAGACAAAGCTTCAGGCTTCATAGCAACTACATGCATAGCTATTTGTTTCCCAATCTCTCGTAGCTTCGCCTTATCACCAGATGATTGCAATGCAATTAAAGCACCAATCTTACCTAAGCCGCACACATCACCATGTACGTAGCCAGCAATAACTCCATCCTTAGCTTCTAAGTAACAAAGCTTGCTTAACTCTAGCTTCTCACCAAGAACTGATGTACCATTCATAATAGCTTCCTGCACTGTGCCAATGCTTTCATACTTGGCATTTTTTAACTCATCAACGCTAGTACAGCGTTCTTGATGAGCAATTGATGCTAAATTTGAAACTAACTCTATAAATTTCTCATTCCTTGCAACAAAATCTGTTTCGCAATTGAGTTCAACCAATGCACCATAATTTTCAGTCAAACACATAGCAACGAGTCCATCTGAAGCTATTCTATCAGATTTTTTGTCAGCTTTAGCAAGACCTATTGTACGTAACTTATCAACAGCCTTCTTGATGTCACCATCACATTCTTCCAATGCTTTTTTACAGTTACTCAAGCCAAGCCCTGTTCTATCACGTAATTCTCTTATATCATCTGGATTCATCTTCATTTGTTACTACCTCCCTTTCTTCTTCTTTGTAAACTTTACTACGTCTCCTTTTAGTTTGCACAATACCGTCTTCTTTTTCTTGAATAAACTCATCACCCCTTATATCATCAATCTTAACTCCAGATTTTGCTAGACTAGACTCTATTCCAGCTAATATAGAGTCGGTAGCTAATTTACAATAGAGCTCTATTGATTTTCTTGAGTCATCATTTCCAGGTATTAGATAAGTAATACCATCTGGATCAGAATTAGTATCAAGTATTGCAACTATTGGAATTCCTAACTTCTTAGCTTCCTTAACCGCTATATGCTCTTTATTAGTATCAATGATGAATAAGATATCAGGAATTGCTCCCATTTCTCTAATACCGCCAAGCGCCTTATCAAGCTTTTGCTTTTTCTTTTCAATGTTTCCCAATTCTTTCTTTGTTAAAATGCTATCCTCGTCATTTAATATTTTCTCATATTGCATCAAGGTTTTTATTGAAGAAGAAACAGTGCCCCAATTAGTAAGCATACCACCAAGCCAACGATGATTCACATAATATTGACCACAACGAATCGCTTCATTTGCAATAATATCAAAAGCTTGAAACTTTGTACCAACAAATAGAATGCGACCACCTTGAAATGCAACGTCATATAAAGCCTTCATGGCCACCTGTAGCAATGGTAGTGTTTTTCGCAAATCAATTATATGTATAAGATTTTCTTGATGCACTCCATATATATATGGAGCCATTTTTGCGTTCCAGCGACTAATTTTGTGACCAAAATGTACACCAGATTCAGCTAAATCACGCACAGTGACTTTAGGCAAATTTGTCATATATCATTCCTCCAAATAGTTTATCTTCCATGGCATAACCCTAACGGGACTACTTGTACAAGCCATGTGTGAAATTAAATTATTTACATAGTAATAGAAAAGACAGCAAAGCGCAAACAAAAAATATTGACAAAGGGCAACATGTTTATTAGCTTTAAAGTTGAAGCCCGAAAACGCTAAAAAGAAATTAGGGGGGGTGTAGCTCAGTTGGTTAGAGCGCATGCCTGTCACGCATGAGGTCGTGAGTTCAAGTCTCATCACTCCCGCCATATTAGTTTTAGCATAATTTAAAATTCGCAACCAGTATTGAGAAATGCTTCCATCAAACTTGACATGGTATGGTATTGCAATTAATACTTAAATAGGTTTATTTTTATCGTTAACAATTAGGATTAAATATGTTCATTTCTGAAGTTTTTGCAGCAGATGCAACTAGCAATGCATCAAGTATCAGCGCATCTTTTACTAGTTTTATTCCATTGATTTTAATATTTGTGGTATTTTATTTTCTCATTATTCGCCCACAACAAAAAAAACTAAAAGAACATAGAAAGATGATAGATCAAATAAAACGTGGTGATACAGTCATTACTTCTGGTGGAATAATAGGTGAAGTTAATAAAGTTGATGAGGCAAATGCACAATTTATAATAGAAATAGCACCAAAAGTTGAAGTAAAAATCCTAAAGTCTGCTATATCTGAAGTTTTAAACAAAGAAACTCAAAAAGTGGCAGCTAAACCAATTGAAAAAGGCAAAATCGAAAAAAATGATAGAAACAATAAAAATCAACCAGAGGAAAGTATAAAGGGAAAAGACGATAAAGGTAAAAATGCCTCATAACTCTAAAAAAAGGTTCATTTGGTTGTGTGCGGAATATTTGGTGTAGTAAGTAGCGGTGATTCAGTAATACCAACTTTACTCACTGGGTTGCAAAAATTGGAATATAGGGGGTATGACTCTTCAGGTATAGCAATCATAAATAACGGAGGCGAGATAGAAGTCAAAAAATCAGAAGGTAAAGTCGAAAGGTTATGTGAAGTTGTTGATGACAGCAAGATGTCTCACAGTACAGTTGGTATAGCACATACTCGCTGGGCTACACATGGAGTCCCAGGCCTTAAAAATGCTCACCCCATTCGTACAAATAATGTTGTTGTTGCTCATAACGGCATAATTGAGAATTACAATCTGCTAAAAAAGGTTCTAGAAGAAAGGGGAATGTCATTCCATACTGACACTGACACAGAGATCATACCAAACATGCTAACCTTATATCTTGATGAAGGATTGTCGCCAGTTGATTCTCTATTTAAGTGTTTAAACAACTTACATGGCTCATTTGCCTTGGTCTTATTATTTGCAGAATATCCAGACGCCTTATTTGTTGCGAAGAGAAATTTGCCTTTAGCAATAGGTTATAACTGTAACACAGTGTTTGCTGCATCTGACTCTAATGCTTTAAGTGCATTTGTGGAAAGAATATCGCATTTGGAAGATGATGACATTGCAGTAATAAAATCTAGTGGAGTTAGTATATACAACAATGGTACACAAGTTAAACGCAGTATAGAAAATAGTAGTCCAAGTGATTTTCTAATTAGCAAAAATGGTTACCCTAGCTTCATGTTAAAAGAGATTTTTGAGCAACCGCGTGCATTAAACAAAACAATAAATCAATTTTACAAGCAGTATAAAGAGGTTAACAAAAAATTGTTTTCTGAGCTGAGTTACATTACTATAGTTGGATGCGGGTCATCTTATTTTGCTGGGCTAATAGCAAAGTATTGGCTGGAAAGTGTCGCTCAAGTTCTGGTATATCTAGAAATCTCATCAGAATTTAGGTATAGCAACGTCAAGCTGGAAGAAGGCAGCATTGGGTTATTTATCTCTCAATCTGGCGAAACTGCAGATACCATAGAAGCGCTGCGTTATGCGAAATCACAGAAGCAAACAATCATAAGTATAACTAATACATTTAGCAGCAGCATTGAAAAGATCTCAGATATTGTGTTACATACTCTTGCTGGGCAAGAAATTGGTGTTGCTTCAACAAAAACCTTTTCTGCGCAACTTGCAACTTTAGCATGCTTTGCTGTGGAGCTTGGAAAAATAAAAGGTATACTGAGTGGAGAGAGAATAAAACAGCTAAGCAGTGCTATCAATTCTATTCCCGAGTATGTTGAGCACGTTTTGAATGTGATGAAAATACAACATATATCGGGCAGTATATTAGAACACAATAACGTTATTTTAATCGGCAGAGGAAGTTCATACGGAGTTGCAATGGAAGGCGCATTGAAGATAAAAGAGCTTTCATACATCAATACAACTGGTATTGCAGCGGGAGAAATGAAGCATGGTTCTATTGCTTTAATAGACTCTACTGTGCTTGTTATAGCAATTATCCCTTATGATGATTTATTCTTTAAAACGCTATCTAATATACAAGAGATTATTGCAAGAAAAGGCAAAGTAATTGCCTTCAGTGATAAGCAAGGAGCGCCATTCCTAAGGGGAGTTTGCGCAGATGTGGTGCAACTTCCAGACACTGATAATTTTATCTCTCCAATCATCTACAGTGTTGCTATGCAATTCCTTGCTTACTTTACTGCAGCAAAAAAAGGGTTAGATGCCGATTGTCCAAGAAATTTAGCTAAGTCTGTCACGGTTGAGTAGTCCATTTAAAGTTAAAGCTAAACTTCTAATTAAGGTAACCAGACTGCATTCTGTGATTTTTTTTTAGCAAAGCACGATCTTTCATTTGAGCTTTCTTCAATTTAAAGTAAATACAGAAAATTGCTATCTTCAAAAATATGGTTGAATAATTGTTAATAATAGTGTATAATTATTAATATTTTTAAGCACTTTGGCTATGGCTTTATCTAAGTTTCTCGACCCTAAGCTGGATTTAACCTTCAAAAAAATATTTGGCACTGAAAAAAATAAGAATATTCTCATACATTTTTTGAATGATATTTTAGGATTTACCGAGATAAATACTATACAAGAAGTGGAATTCCTCAGTACTATAATGGATCCTGAAATTGCATCTGATAAGCAAAGTATAGTTGATGTTCTTTGCAGGGATTCTAGTGGGGCTAGGTATGTGATTGAAATGCAACTCACTCGCGATAAAGGCTTCGAAAAACGAGCTCAACTATATGCTGCTAAGACTTACTCAAGGCAAGCTGATAAATCTGGTAAGTACATTGATTTAAAGAAGGTTTTCTTTATTGCTATCTCTAATTGTAATTTATTTCCTGATAAGCTTGATTATATATCCAGCCACACTATAAGAGATGAGAAAACCAATGAGCATGACTTAAAAGATTTTCAATTTGTATTTATTGAACTACCTAAATTTCCTAAGAATAAGGAAGAACAGCTAGAAAGCATAGTGGATCGTTGGTTATTTTTCTTCAAATATGCAGATGAAACTACGGAAGAAGACTTAAGGAAAATAGCAGAAAAAGCACCAATAATAAAGTTAGCCTACGATGAATTAGACAGGTTTAGCTGGAATGAAAAAGATCTAATAGCATATGAAGAAAGAATAATGGATCTACGGAAAGAAGAAGGCATCCTCGCTCAAAAACTTGATGATGCTACTGAAAAAGGCATCAAAATCGGCGAATAAAAAGGTGAAATGAAAGCTAAAATAGCAGTGGCTAAAAACCGTATCCGTTCAGCGGAGTGGTAGAATAAGGTAGACAAGGTGATCTAAAAAGATAATCATAGAGCAAAAGTGAGTTAATATGGTAACCCTTTTGGAACTTTGCAAAAATTTACAGCAAAAAATAGAAAAGTTAGAAGCAAAAATAGAAAGGCTGGAAAGAGAGAATGAAAGTCTAAAGGCAGAGAACAAGGCTTTAAAGATAGAGAACGCTGAATTAAAGGAAAGACTCGGGTTAGTGATTTTTGAAACTGTGCCCATACAACTCTCTGCATCTGGCTTTTGAACCTTTGTTTGTCCTTTTTGAACATTCCCATTTCTTGACTTTTCTTTCGCATTTTGTTGTCCATGTTCAGTTGTTGAACTTTCAATCTGTTGATTTTTTAATTTCAAATTTTCATCAAGTGTTTTTGTACACTCTCCAATAGACGATATTGCAATACTTCTTACTCTTTCTAGTTCTGCATTCTTAGCATCCATTTCCTTTTTATCTTGTTCTAATGCTTCATTTAACCATGTTAAACTATTTATTTTCCTGTCTTTTTCTTTTGCCTCTACTGAAAGCTTTTCTGTATTATTGGCAAATTCTGTACTGCGCTCAATTAATTCTTTGTTCAGTTTCAATATCTCCTTAGAACCTGTACATGATCTCAAGAAAGGAATAAACTAAGAGATAATATATATAAGTTAGGATATATGAGGAGTTTATACCCAAGTGATATAAGTCGGGAAAGATTTGAGATTATGTTACCAGATCTAGAGTCCTGTAGAAAAAAAACAAAACCAAGGAAACTTGATTTGTATGATGTATTTTGTGGAGTGTTATACGTTCTGAAAAGCGGTTGTCAGTGGAGAATGCTACCAAAAGAGTTTCCAAAATGGCGCAATTGTTACGACTATTTTAAGAAGTGGAGTGAAAAACCAGATGCAGATAAAGAAAGTGTTCTGGAGCTGGTGTTAAAAAAAAATAGTTGGCGTGGTCCGACAAAACAATGGTCGGAAAGAAAAAACCAGCTTCTGCATAATTGATGCACAGAGTGTAAAAAATGCAGATACTGCTGAAGAAAAAGGCTATGATGCAGGCAAAAAGATTTCAGGAATAAAACGCCATATTGCAGTAGATACGCAAGGTTTGCCCCATGCAATTTATAGCATTTCTTATAATAGTCCGAACAGGTCATAGGAAGGCAGAATCAACAGCACGACGAAAGGATTCGAATAGAGGAATGTTTTTCCTAGCTCTGTTTTTTATAGCAAACCAATGATGCTCAATTTTGTTGAAATCTGGAGAATACGGCGGCAGATACAAAATTTCTGCACCAACTCCTCTAGCAAGCTCGATAATCTTACCAGACTTATGAAAAGTAGCATTGTCAAGAATGACAGTCTGTCCAGGTTCCAAGATCGGTGTCAAAAATTGCTCAAACCATCCATTAAAAACATCCATATTACAGTGGCCTTCAAAGGTTAATGGAGCAACTATCTTTCTTCTACTTAAGGCTGCAACCATACTGATTCGTTGAGTTTTCTTTCCAGATTTTAGGCCATAAAAACGCTGTCCTTTCTGGCAATACCCATATGGATAGTCCTCTGTGTTATCAATGCCAGACTCATCTATATAAACTAAGTTTTCTGGTTCTTTTGTTGCTATAATTTTTAAGAGCCTGTTCATAATCTTTTCAGAAGTAAGGCAGTGAAAGCCAGAACGACCATTTGTAGGCTAGTATTGAGTTTTCGCTCACAATTTTTCCACAATCTTCTACATTTTTCTAACCAAGCAAAAGATCGCTCCACAACCCATCTTTTGGGCAATACAACAAAGGAATGTAATTCATTTCTTTTTATCACTTCAACGGTTGCACCAATAATCGTTTTTATTTGAGTTGCAAAATTCTCTCCAGTATAGCCTGCATCAACCAGTACATTTTTAACTCCCGAGAGGTTTTCTTTTGCATTTTCGACCATTCTCACAGCACTGCTACGGTCAGTTATCTCTGCTGTTGTTATATAAATTGCATGGGGCAAACCTTGCGTATCTACTGCAATATGGCGTTTTATTCCTGAAATCTTTTTGCCTGCATCATAGCCTTTTTCTTCAGCAGTATCTGCATTTTTTACACTCTGTGCATCAATTATGCAGAAGCTGGTTTTTTCTTTCCGACCATTGTTTTGTCGGACCACGCCAACTATTTTTTTTTAACACCAGCTCCAGAACACTTTCTTTATCTGCATCTGGTTTTTCACTCCACTTCTTAAAATAGTCGTAACAATTGCGCCATTTTGGAAACTCTTTTGGTAGCATTCTCCACTGACAACCGCTTTTCAGAACGTATAACACTCCACAAAATACATCATACAAATCAAGTTTCCTTGGTTTTGTTTTTTTTCTACAGGACTCTAGATCTGGTAACATAATCTCAAATCTTTCCCGACTTATATCACTTGGGTATAAACTCCTCATATATCCTAACTTATATATATTATCTCTTAGTTTATTCCTTTCTTGAGATCATGTACAGGTTCTAAGAGCCTGTTCATAATCTTTTCAGAAGTAAGGCAGTGAAAGCCAGAACGACCATTTGTAGGCTAGTATTGAGTTTTCGCTCACAATTTTTCCACAATCTTCTACATTTTTCTAACCAAGCAAAAGATCGCTCCACAACCCATCTTTTGGGCAATACAACAAAGGAATGTAATTCATTTCTTTTTATCACTTCAACGGTTGCACCAATAATCGTTTTTATTTGAGTTGCAAAATTCTCTCCATTATAGCCTGCATCAACCAGTACATTTTTAACTCCCGAGAGGTTTTCTTTTGCATTTTCGACCATTCTCACAGCACTGCTACGGTCAGTTATCTCTGCTGTTGTTATATAAATTGCATGGGGCAAACCTTGCGTATCTACTGCAATATGGCGTTTTATTCCTGAAATCTTTTTGCCTGCATCATAGCCTTTTTCTTCAGCAGTATCTGCATTTTTTACACTCTGTGCATCAATTATGTAGAAGCTGGTTTTTTCTTTCCGACCATTGTTTTGTCGGACCACGCCAACTATTTTTTTTTAACACCAGCTCCAGAACACTTTCTTTATCTGCATCTGGTTTTTCACTCCACTTCTTAAAATAGTCGTAACAATTGCGCCATTTTGGAAACTCTTTTGGTAGCATTCTCCACTGACAACCGCTTTTCAGAACGTATAACACTCCACAAAATACATCATACAAATCAAGTTTCCTTGGTTTTGTTTTTTTTCTACAGGACTCTAGATCTGGTAACATAATCTCAAATCTTTCCCGACTTATATCACTTGGGTATAAACTCCTCATATATCCTAACTTATATATATTATCTCTTAGTTTATTCCTTTCTTGAGATCATGTACAGGTTCTAAGAATTCAGCACGTTTTTCTTCGTTTCTTTCCTTGTATCCATATGTCTTTTTTTGCGCGTAAATCCAATTTTTCTGAGAGCCTGTTCATAATCTTTTCAGAAGTAAGGCAGTGAAAGCCAGAACGACCATTTGTAGGCTAGTATTGAGTTTTCGCTCACAATTTTTCCACAATCTTCTACATTTTTCTAACCAAGCAAAAGATCGCTCCACAACCCATCTTTTGGGCAATACAACAAAGGAATGTAATTCATTTCTTTTTATCACTTCAACGGTTGCACCAATAATCGTTTTTATTTGAGTTGCAAAATTCTCTCCATTATAGCCTGCATCAACCAGTACATTTTTAACTCCCGAGAGGTTTTCTTTTGCATTTTCGACCATTCTCACAGCACTGCTACGGTCAGTTATCTCTGCTGTTGTTATATAAATTGCATGGGGCAAACCTTGCGTATCTACTGCAATATGGCGTTTTATTCCTGAAATCTTTTTGCCTGCATCATAGCCTTTTTCTTCAGCAGTATCTGCATTTTTTACACTCTGTGCATCAATTATGTAGAAGCTGGTTTTTTCTTTCCGACCATTGTTTTGTCGGACCACGCCAACTATTTTTTTTTAACACCAGCTCCAGAACACTTTCTTTATCTGCATCTGGTTTTTCACTCCACTTCTTAAAATAGTCGTAACAATTGCGCCATTTTGGAAACTCTTTTGGTAGCATTCTCCACTGACAACCGCTTTTCAGAACGTATAACACTCCACAAAATACATCATACAAATCAAGTTTCCTTGGTTTTGTTTTTTTTCTACAGGACTCTAGATCTGGTAACATAATCTCAAATCTTTCCCGACTTATATCACTTGGGTATAAACTCCTCATATATCCTAACTTATATATATTATCTCTTAGTTTATTCCTTTCTTGAGATCATGTACAGGTTCTGAGAGCTCGGTGGATCGTTTGGATACTAACGTTGCCCCAAAGTTTAGCCATTTCCGACAGAGTCTTTCCTCCGTTTTCTCTGGCAAATTTAGCAAAGGCATCCCAGTCGGTAATTTTGTGATTGTAACCTCCATTTCCAAGTTTTTTTGATTGAAAGTCTCCTGTTTCTTTTCTTCTTTGCTGCCACTCCCATAAAGTAGTTCGTCCAATTTTAAATCTTGCTGCCACTGTTTCTCTGCTTCCTCCCTCCTCTAGCGCTTCCATTGCTTTTTTCCTTAAGTCATAACTATATGCTGCTGGCACTCAACCTCCTTATCATCGTCTATCCTTATCTTATCACATCCGGACTTCTATGAAAAGAGCTATAACTGACCGTAGCAGTGCTGTGAGAATGGTCGAAAATGCAAAAGAAAACCTCTCGGGAGTTAAAAATGTACTGGTTGATGCAGGCTATACTGGAGAGAATTTTGCAACTCAAATAAAAACGATTATTGGTGCAACCGTTGAAGTGATAAAAAGAAATGAATTACATTCCTTTGTTGTATTGCCCAAAAGATGGGTTGTGGAGCGATCTTTTGCTTGGTTAGAAAAATGTAGAAGATTGTGGAAAAATTGTGAGCGAAAACTCAATACTAGCCTACAAATGGTCGTTCTGGCTTTCACTGCCTTACTTCTGAAAAGATTATGAACAGGCTCTAAGATTATCATCAATTCCTATATCATTATTAATATGATCTCTTAATTCATTGATAACCTCTAGCGCTCTTTCTCGATTAGTTTTTATAGCTTCGTCATTGTTTTCTATAACTATACTTGAAATTATTGCGAGCAGCTTTTGTTGCAATTCTTTTATACTCATAATTAGCTCCTATTAAAGTTTAAATGTTGCTACTACATGATGTTATAGTTTTAATCAAGATAATTCTCTATAATTAAATTTTTTGAATGAAGAGATGACGATTCGTGTAGGAATTAATGGTCTGGGTAGAATAGGCAGAGGCGTATTGCGTGCTATTTTCGAAATAGAAGAATATAGCAAACAAATAGAAGTTGTAGCTGTGAATGGATCGCTCAGTGCAAAGCAGCATGCACATTTGATTAAATATGATTCTGTTCATGGCAAATTCAGTGGTGATATTGATTTTAATGAGTCTCAAAATTGGATTTCTATAAATGGCAAAAAGTTTTCTTTATATAGAGAACGGAGCCCTGAAAATATTCCTTGGAATGTTGATGTAATACTTGAATGTACTGGTGCATTCAACAAACGTGAAGAAGCAATAAGGCACAATGCAGAGAAAGTAATTGTCTCTGCTCCAGTTCCAGACGCTGATGTCACTATAGTTTATGGTGTGAATAACGATATGCTCGAAAAAGAGCATAAAGTGATATCAGCAGGTTCTTGCACTACAAATTGCCTTGCTCCGATTGTGAAAGTCCTACACTCCAGTTTAGGTATAAAAAGCGGTTTTATGACTACTATACATGCCTACACGAATGATCAAAATGTTCTTGATGGTAATCATAAAGATTTGCGTAGAGCAAGGGCTTGCGGATTATCTATGGTACCAACTACAACCGGGGCAGCAAAAACAATTGGTTCTGTCATCCCTGAATTAAAAGGAAAGCTAGATGGCACTGCCGTCAGAGTTCCAGTTAGCAATGTTTCTATGGTTGATTTTAAATTTACGACTGATAAGAAAGCGACCGTTGAAGAAATCAATGAAATATTTAAGGATGCAGCTCTCTCCTCTACGTCATTCCAGCGCGTGACGCTGGAATCTAATTTCTGGATCCCAGTGTCAGCTACTCGGATGACATCAGAGGGTACTAGGATGACAGAGGGTTCTCCAATGTCAAATGTACTTTCTATATGCGTGGAACCTTTAGTCTCAATAGATTTTGTGCATAACCCTTATAGTGCAATTGTGGATTTAACTGGTACATATGTTACAGGTGATATATGCAGGGTTGCAGCGTGGTATGACAATGAGTGGGCTTTTTCGCTGAGAATGTTAGACATAGCATTATTGAGCCATAGTAAAGTATGAATGGAAACCCAAACAAGTATGCTTCATTTTGTGAGCACTTTGCGGAACTCAGAAAAAGAGTTATCTTTTGCTTTCTATTTTTTTGCGTTGCTTTTGGTTTTTGTTACTACTTTAAGGAAAATATATACCGTTTTTTACTCGCACCTTTAATAGAAGCAACAAAAGATAGCGAAGGTTTTTCTTTAATTTACACAGACTTAACAGAGGCATTTTTTGTGTATCTTAGAGTTGCAATGATGAGTGCACTTTTGCTCTCTTTTCCTGTGTTTGCATGGCAATTCTATATGTTCTTAGCACCTGGGTTATATAAAAGTGAAAGGGCAGTGTTGTTGCCATACTTAATTGCAACACCGGTTTTATTTGTAACGGGAGCTACTGTAGTCTATTACTATATATTTCCTTTAGCCTGGAAGTTTTTTATCAACTTCGAACACAGTGGTAAATCCTTCGATATACCGATAGAGTTTATGCCATCAGTTAGCGAATATTTAGACCTCGTTCTTCAATTTATGTTTGCATTTGGCACTGCATTTCAAATTCCAGTAATACTCACATTGATGGTGAGAGTAGGGTTACTCACTACACAAAGTTTGTCAAATAAACGTAGAATCGCGATAGTGGTAATTTTTATTATTGCTGCAATCTTAACTCCACCTGATGTATTAAGCCAAGTAGGGCTTGCAATACCTATGCTGATTTTATATGAATTGTCCATTCTGATATGTAGGTATATTGAGAAGAAGGCAAAGGATTGAATAAATATGTATTTGTAACGTTCTTTTTCGAGCACGAGCACCTTTTTCTTGTTTGAATGTGTGTGATAATTCCTATCCTATATATGCTAACGATCTAGAACGTCAATTCAAAATAGGAAATCAGAGACTGGATGCTTTAAATGTAGGCGAGATAGTTATAGCATTTCTCATAATAGTCCGAACAGGTCATAGGAAGGCAGAATCAACAGCACGACGAAAGGATTCGAATAGAGGAATGTTTTTCCTAGCTCTGTTTTTTATAGCAAACCAATGATGCTCAATTTTGTTGAAATCTGGAGAATACGGCGGCAGATACAAAATTTCCGCACCAACTCCTCTAGCAAGCTCGATAATCTTACCAGACTTATGAAAAGTAGCATTGTCAAGAATGACAGTCTGTCCAGGTTCCAAGATCGGTGTCAAAAATTGCTCAAACCATCCATTAAAAACATCCATATTACAGTGGCCTTCAAAGGTTAATGGAGCAACTATCTTTCTTCTACTTAAGGCTGCAACCATACTGATTCGTTGAGTTTTCTTCCTAGATTTTAGGCCATAAAACCGCTGTCCTTTCTGGCAATACCCATATGGATAGTCCTCTGTGTTATCAATGCCAGACTCATCTATATAAACTAAGTTTTCTGGTTCTTTTGTTGCTATAATTTTTAAGAATTCAGCACGTTTTTCTTCGTTTCTTTCCTTGTATCCATATGTCTTTTTTTGCGCGTAAATCCAATTTTTCTGAGAGCTCGGTGGATCGTTTGGATACTAACGTTGCCCCAAAGTTTAGCCATTTCCTACAGAGTCTTTCCTCCGTTTTCTCTGGCAAATTTAGCAAAGGCATCCCAGTCGGTGATTTTGTGATTGTAACCTCCATTTCCAAGTTTTTTTGATTGAAAGTCTCCTGTTTCTTTTCTTCTTTGCTGCCACTCCCATAAAGTAGTTCGTCCAATTTTAAATCTTGCTGCCACTGTTTCTCTGCTTCCTCCCTCCTCTAGCGCTTCCATTGCTTTTTTCCTTAAGTCATAACTATATGCTGCTGGCACTCAACCTCCTTATCATCGTCTATCCTTACCTTATCACATCCGGACTTCTATGAAAAGAGCTATAAGTGCTGCTAAATAAGCTATATTCATTATAACTTTACCACTAAACTTAATAACACTGCAATTATCACACACCATAATAAAAAAGTCAACTCCATATGTTTAGGTTGTAAAATCCCAAAAAGCAGCCAGAATAGAATAAGCAAACATTTACGAATTGAATTTAGTGCAAACAAGGGTGTTGATATCAACCATACTCTGCAGAATCGCAATATGGTATGACTACATGCTCTTTATTGATTTGATTAACATAATCAGCAGAGAGTTTTGTTTTGCAAAAGATGTCTACAGTAACATACTGCAATTATTTGGAATTGTAGGGCTAGGTGCAATTGTAAGGCCACTTGGTGCATTCATATTTGGTCACGTTGGTGACAGGTATGGAAGGAGGATAGCATTAATAATTACTATCTTGCTAATATCGATACCATCGAGTCTCATTGCATTTATTCCAATTCACAATCAAGTAGGTATAATTTCTACTATATTGCTTCTTGCAATCCATATAACACAAGGAATTGCACTTGGTGGTGAACAAGGAAGTTCTGTTTATCTTATAGAGCATTTATCCAGTAGGAAAGAGAACTTAGGGATGTATTTTGGAATAATGGGTTTTGGCCGCTCCATTGGCGTCTTGCTTTCTGCGGTGATAGTGATTATCTGCAAAAAAACTACTGATTTTTGTACCTGGGGTTGGAGATTGCCATTTATTTTCTCAGCTATTTTAGGATTAATTAGCGCGTATAGCATATACACATTGGGAGAAACTCCAGCATATGAAAAAAATCGAAAACAAAGAAATTTACCTGATTTGCCAATAATAGAGCTTATAAAGCGCCACAAGAGAGCTCTTATACTTGCTATTTTAATATCTGTACCTGTTAATGTTGCTGTTGGATTTACCATATTTCTTCGAACACTCGCAAAGGAAATAGCATCAGTGGATGTTTATGTAACAACATATATTAACGAAATTGTATTGATTATAACCAGTATATTAATGCCGATATCTTCAATAGCGTTTGGAATGTTGGCTGATAAAGTTGGAAAAGAGCGCACTGCAATCTTATTTATAGCAATTACAATGGCACTGTGTTGTCCTGCGTTATCTATTGCATATTACTACAAAAATTATCTTGTGATTGCGTTGAGCGTAATGGTTCTCTCTATAATAGAAAGGGGTATAGTTCCCATAGGAATAGTTGCATCTGAACTCTTTCCCACCAATGTTAGATTTAGTGGTGTGAGCTTATCACGCAATATCTCTTATGCGTTACATGGAGGATTTACTCCTATGGTTTGTATTTGGTTGACTGTAACATTTCCTCAAACAAACCTTGCTGCTGGGCTTTATATAGTCTTCTGCTTATTGATCAGTGTGGTAGCAATATTGCAAATAAAACCGCAAGATAAAAATTTTGATTTGTGAAAGTTCTCAGTTTTCTCTTAGAGCCTGTTCATAATCTTTTCAGAAGTAAGGCAGTGAAAGCCAGAACGACCATTTGTAGGCTAGTATTGAGTTTTCGCTCACAATTTTTCCACAATCTTCTACATTTTTCTAACCAAGCAAAAGATCGCTCCACAACCCATCTTTTGGGCAATACAACAAAGGAATGTAATTCATTTCTTTTTATCACTTCAACGGTTGCACCAATAATCGTTTTTATTTGAGTTGCAAAATTCTCTCCAGTATAGCCTGCATCAACCAGTACATTTTTAACTCCCGAGAGGTTTTCTTTTGCATTTTCGACCATTCTCACAGCACTGCTACGGTCAGTTATCTCTGCTGTTGTTATATAAATTGCATGGGGCAAACCTTGCGTATCTACTGCAATATGGCGTTTTATTCCTGAAATCTTTTTGCCTGCATCATAGCCTTTTTCTTCAGCAGTATCTGCATTTTTTACACTCTGTGCATCAATTATGCAGAAGCTGGTTTTTTCTTTCCGACCATTGTTTTGTCGGACCACGCCAACTATTTTTTTTTAACACCAGCTCCAGAACACTTTCTTTATCTGCATCTGGTTTTTCACTCCACTTCTTAAAATAGTCGTAACAATTGCGCCATTTTGGAAACTCTTTTGGTAGCATTCTCCACTGACAACCGCTTTTCAGAACGTATAACACTCCACAAAATACATCATACAAATCAAGTTTCCTTGGTTTTGTTTTTTTTCTACAGGACTCTAGATCTGGTAACATAATCTCAAATCTTTCCCGACTTATATCACTTGGGTATAAACTCCTCATATATCCTAACTTATATATATTATCTCTTAGTTTATTCCTTTCTTGAGATCATGTACAGGTTCTTAGAGCCTGTTCATAATCTTTTCAGAAGTAAGGCAGTGAAAGCCAGAACGACCATTTGTAGGCTAGTATTGAGTTTTCGCTCACAATTTTTCCACAATCTTCTACATTTTTCTAACCAAGCAAAAGATCGCTCCACAACCCATCTTTTGGGCAATACAACAAAGGAATGTAATTCATTTCTTTTTATCACTTCAACGGTTGCACCAATAATCGTTTTTATTTGAGTTGCAAAATTCTCTCCAGTATAGCCTGCATCAACCAGTACATTTTTAACTCCCGAGAGGTTTTCTTTTGCATTTTCGACCATTCTCACAGCACTGCTACGGTCAGTTATCTCTGCTGTTGTTATATAAATTGCATGGGGCAAACCTTGCGTATCTACTGCAATATGGCGTTTTATTCCTGAAATCTTTTTGCCTGCATCATAGCCTTTTTCTTCAGCAGTATCTGCATTTTTTACACTCTGTGCATCAATTATGCAGAAGCTGGTTTTTTCTTTCCGACCATTGTTTTGTCGGACCACGCCAACTATTTTTTTTTAACACCAGCTCCAGAACACTTTCTTTATCTGCATCTGGTTTTTCACTCCACTTCTTAAAATAGTCGTAACAATTGCGCCATTTTGGAAACTCTTTTGGTAGCATTCTCCACTGACAACCGCTTTTCAGAACGTATAACACTCCACAAAATACATCATACAAATCAAGTTTCCTTGGTTTTGTTTTTTTTCTACAGGACTCTAGATCTGGTAACATAATCTCAAATCTTTCCCGACTTATATCACTTGGGTATAAACTCCTCATATATCCTAACTTATATATATTATCTCTTAGTTTATTCCTTTCTTGAGATCATGTACAGGTTCTTAGATTTATACCGTAACCTAAATTAGGTCCTTAGTTTCTCAAAAAAATCCTTTAACAAAAAAGAGCATTCTATTTCTAATATCCCACCATAAACTTCTGGTATATGGCTGCAAAATTGAAATATCTTAGCACCATTTTCAATTCCTCCACCTTTGGGATTGTAAGCCCCAAAGTACAATCGTTTAATTCTGGCAAAGGAAATAGCTTGAGCACACATCGGACATGGTTCTAATGTTACGTACATATCAGCATCATAAAGCGTTGAAGTTGAGAGCAACTTACATGCCTGCTTGATTGCTAACATCTCTGCATGCGCAGTTGGATCGCTGGATATATTGTGTGCAGAAGAAACGATATTGCTTCCACTAACTATTACAGCACCTATTGGCACCTCATCATTTTTTTGAGCGAGTTTGGCTTGCTCTATGGCAAGCTCCATATATTGATACTTGAACACTAGGCACTTATTTCTTATCAATTGCTGCTTTAACGAACGACACGAAAAGAGGATGAGGAGAAAACGGCTTTGATTGAAACTCTGGATGAAACTGCACACCAATAAACCACGGATGACTCTCTAACTCCACTGCCTCTATACATGTTCCATCTTCTGATGTGCCACTGCATAGCAGTCCATTTTTTTCCAAATCATCTTTATAATCTGAATTGATTATGTACCTATGCCTGTGTCTTTCTGAAATAGTAGTGTTACTATATGCATCCATCATTTTAGAGTTTGCATTTATATTACATTTGTATGCTCCAAGTCTCATGGTTCCACCAAGATCGTCATCTTGATCGCCAGCTAACTTAACGATTGGATGTTTACAGTTACGAAATTCTTCAGAGTGTACATCTTCAAGCTTAACAACATTACGAGCAAATTCAATAATTGCAAGCTGCATACCAAGGCAAATTCCGAAAAATGGGATATTATTTGTACGGGCATAATTTATTGCTAATATTTTACCCTCTACTCCGTCATCACCAAACCCCCCTGGGACAAGGATTGCATGAGAATTCTGTAATTTCTTTCCTATAAGTTTTTCATTTATAGGTTTTTCTTCCTTCTCTCTTGAGTTAACCCAATTTATCCTTACTTTGACTTTATTACTAATCGCACCATGATTTAATGCTTCAACTAGTGATTTATACGCATCAGGGAATTCGGTGTATTTTCCCACTATAGACACAGTAACTTCCTGTGTTGGGTGCCTTATGGAATGCACTATTTGATCCCATTCAGTCAAGCTTGGTCTTGGCTTACTTAAATGAAAGTGCTCCAAAATTTGCGTATCAAGCCCACATTGGCTATACAACACCGGTAACCCATATATATGACTCACATCAGGAGCAGGTATCACATTGGATAAAGAAACATTGCAAAGCTTAGCTATTTTCTCTCTTTGATTATCGAAAATTTCTTTCTCACTGCGGCATAATATAATATCTGGTTGTAATCCCGCGGAATTTAACTCTCGAACTGAATGCTGCGTTGGTTTTGTCTTTAATTCTTGCGCTGCGGTAAGATATGGTATTAAAGTTAAGTGAATAAGGATAACTCTTTGTTTTCCTAATGTGTAGTTAACTTGACGTATAGCCTCCAAAAATGGTTGGCTTTCAATGTCACCTACAGTTCCGCCTATTTCACATATTACAAAATCTAAACCTTCCGTACCATTAAAAATAAACGATTTGATTAAATCTGTCACATGAGGAATGACTTGCACAGTTTTGCCCAGATAATCACCACGCCTCTCTTTCTTCAATAACTCATGATATATCTTACCAGTTGTTATATTGTCATCTTTTGTTGCTTTAATTCCAGTAAAACGCTCATAATGCCCAAGATCCAAATCAGTTTCAGCACCATCCTCGGTAACAAAGACCTCTCCGTGCTGAGTTGGGTTCATTGTTCCAGGATCAATGTTGAGATACGGGTCAAGTTTTCTGATACGGATCTTAAAACCGTGAGCTTGAAGAAGCGCACCAACACTCGAAGCAACTAAGCCTTTACCAAGCGATGACACAACTCCACCTGTGACAAAGATAAATTTAGCTTCCTTCATTAATTTTCAAATGGAACAGAAGTAGGTTCACTTTCTTGCTTTTTTTCTAATATAATTTTTTCTGCGATCGATTTTTTATGCACGTCTTTTGAACATAATCCTGACAATAGCAATGTGTTTATAATAAACAATCCAGCAACAATAGCTGTTATTCTGCTGAGCGGGTTTTCAGAAGATTTCACCGGAATCATCGAACTGACTCCTTGTTGTGTATTACTAAAACCACTTAACGAACTACTCCCAGGCGGCTGCAAAAGCACTAAAATTACTAACACAACAACCAATATTATTTGAAATATACTTAATACCGCTACTGACATTATAGATAGGGCTGAAAATAAAAATCTTAGCAGTACAAAGCACGTAAGTCAAGAACATCTGTTACCCAAGTAGTTTGAAATCTAAGTATGTATTTACTGCTTACCTTATTTTGATTAACATATGCATAAGACTTTAGGCTTAATATGTATCACATTTTAAAATACAAAAATTATGAACCAAAAATAGACGAAAGTGCTTTCATCGCAGGTGGTTCGCATATCATAGGCAAAGTTGAAATAGGAAGAGATGCAAGCATCTGGTTTAATTGTGTGCTCAGAGGGGACGTTGGATCAATAAAAATAGGTGATGGAACAAATATTCAAGATGGAACGGTAATTCATGTGGATAGAAACCCAGGTGGTGACACAATTATTGGCAGTATGGTAACAGTGGGACATTTTTGTGTGTTGCACGCATGCACGGTGCATGATAAAGCGTTTATTGGTACGGGCTCTACCGTGATGGACCATGCAGTTGTGGAGCCTGAAGCTATGGTAGCTGCTGGCTCACTGGTAACACACGGAAAAGTGATAAAAAGTGGTGAAATATGGGCTGGCAGACCAGCAAAATTCTTCAAAAAAATGTCGAATGAAGAAATTAAACATATCGCGCAGTCGGCACAAAATTATATTATGCTAATGAAGGAATATAAAAACTGAAGTTCGCATCAAGGTATCCGTTCAGCAGAGTGGAAAATAGTATCTGTTCAGGGACATCGCAAATATTGAAGCAAAAGTGGTCAGTGCTTACTTTACGAACATTGTAATTTGAATTCACTAGGGAGGATAGTGCCCAGACACTGGGATCCAGTTCTTATTACCTGGTGTAAAGTTATAGCATTTCTCATAATAGTCCGAACAGGTCATAGGAAGGCAGAATCAACAGCACGACGAAAGGATTCGAATAGAGGAATGTTTTTCCTAGCTCTGTTTTTTATAGCAAACCAATGATGCTCAATTTTGTTGAAATCTGGAGAATACGGCGGCAGATACAAAATTTCTGCACCAACTCCTCTAGCAAGCTCGATAATCTTACCAGACTTATGAAAAGTAGCATTGTCAAGAATGACAGTCTGTCCAGGTTCCAAGATCGGTGTCAAAAATTGCTCAAACCATCCATTAAAAACATCCATATTACAGTGGCCTTCAAAGGTTAATGGAGCAACTATCTTTCTTCTACTTAAGGCTGCAACCATACTGATTCGTTGAGTTTTCTTTCCAGATTTTAGGCCATAAAACCGCCGTCCTTTCTGGCAATACCCATATGGATAGTCCTCTGTGTTATCAATGCCAGACTCATCTATATAAACTAAGTTTTCTGGTTCTTTTGTTGCTATAATTTTTAAGAATTCAGCACGTTTTTCTTCGTTTCTTTCCTTGTATCCATATGTCTTTTTTCGCGCGTAAATCCAATTTTTCTGAGAGCTCGGTGGATCGTTTGGATACTAACGTTGCCCCAAAGTTTAGCCATTTCCGACAGAGTCTTTCCTCCGTTTTCTCTGGCAAATTTAGCAAAGGCATCCCAGTCGGTGATTTTGTGATTGTAACCTCCATTTCCAAGTTTTTTTGATTGAAAGTCTCCTGTTTCTTTTCTTCTTTGCTGCCACTCCCATAAAGTAGTTCGTCCAATTTTAAATCTTGCTGCCACTGTTTCTCTGCTTCCTCCCTCCTCTAGCGCTTCCATTGCTTTTTTCCTTAAGTCATAACTATACACTGCTGGCACTCAACCTCCTCATCATCGTCTATCCTTATCCTACCACCTCTACGAAAAGAGCTATAAGTTTCCCAGATTCCATTGTCGGCTACTTCCGAGTTAACTCTACCTACTTCATCTACTACTTGTGCTTCCGCTCCATCTACTCGAGTACTAGGTAATACTGCATATGTAATACCACCAACTACGGCTGCAGATACTGCTGCTATACCAACCATTACCCAAATATCTAATCTCACTGTACATTTAAGTGCAATAAATGCTACCAACCCAGCAGTAGAACTCATACCAACAATAGCAGTGTACCGTGCAGTTTCTAATTCTTTGCCTTTCTTCTTTAACTGCTCTTCTAATGTTGTTTTTTCGTCTTTAGCTTGAGTCGATTGAGTTTGTAATTCTTGCTGTTTGTTCTCAGCTTCTCCCTTTACAGCTTCTAATTCTTGTGTTTTAGCTTTCAATTTTTCCTTTTCCTTTTCTAATTCTTGTTTCAATTTCTTCTCAGCTTCTCTCTTTGCAGCTTCTAATTCTTGTGTTTTAGCTTTCAATTTTTCCTTTTCCTTTTCTAATTCTTGTTTCAATTTCTCCTCAGCTTCTTTCTTTGCAGTTTCTAATTCTTTGCCTTTCTTCTCTAACTGCTCTTCTAATGTTGTTTCTTCGTCTTTAGCTTTCTCATTTGCATTTTCTAAGTCTGTTTTTTCCTTCTCTAACTGCTGAACTTTCTGATTTGCAGTGTCTAATCCTTTAATTGTTTCCTTTGCAGTTTCTAATTCTGCCTGAACTTTCTGATTTGCATTTTCTAATTCTTGTATTTTAGGTTTCAATCCTCCTGATTGTTTTTCAGGAACTTTTCCGTTACCTAGTTTGTGAGCTGAAGATGCAAGCATGATTTAAACCTCAATATAATATTTAGGCAGTGTAATGCCTTTAAAACTTAACGTCAAGTAATACTTTTCATAGTGTGTTATTTTCGTAAAATTTTGGCGTAGCCGTATTTGCTTAATTGTGCTAACTTAGAGCTTAAAACTTAAGAAATATTTATGTTAAAAGAAAAATACGGCTTTAAAGAAATTGAAGACAGATGCAACATATTGTGGGAAGGCAGTAAAGTTTATAAGTGGAATGGCGAAAAGGATAACACTTTCACTATAGACACACCTCCGCCAACAATATCGGGTAAATTGCATATTGGCCATATATTCAGCTATTGCCACACGGACTTTATTGCAAGGTTTCAGCGCATGCTGGGGAAAGATGTGTTTTACCCAATTGGGTTTGATGATAACGGGCTCCCCACTGAAAGATTGGTTGAACAAACCTATAAAACCCGTGCAAAAGAAGTTGGCAGAGAAAAATTTATAGAGATGTGCCATGAGGTTATTGAGAAATCAAAGCAAGAATTCAAGGAATTATTTAAATCAGTCGGCATTAGTTATGACTGGGATTTGGAATACCACACGATCAGCAAGGAAACTGTGACGCTTTCACAGATGTCATTCATCGATCTATGTAATAAGGGACATGCGTATAGAAAAATGCAGCCCATCCTTTGGGACCCGGTTGATAAAACCGCAATTGCGCAAGCAGAAATAGAAGATAAAGTTTTTGAGTCATCCTTAAACACGATAGTTTTCTCTACTCAAGAAAATGAGCAGATCAATATTGCAACTACGCGACCTGAATTACTTCCAGCATGTGTTGCAGTTTTTTGTCATCCAGAGGATACGCGCTATACTCATCTGATTGGCAAAACAGCGGTAGTGCCAATAACAAAGGAAAAAGTACTAATCATTGCTGACGATAAGGTCAAAATAGATAAAGGCACTGGACTTGTTATGTGCTGTACGTTTGGTGATGAGCTTGACATATATTGGCAGCAAAAGCATAACCTGCCGATGAAAATTATCATCGATCAGGATGGGAGGATGAACCTTCATGATGTCATTCCAGTGCTTGACACTGGAATCCAGCCAGTGTCAGCTACTTGGGTGACAGAAGAAGCTGGTAATGGTGCTATTCCAGCATGTGGTCAAGAAAAAGAAGAATGGATCCCAGTGTCTGGGCACTGGGATGACACCATAGGTGGCACTGGAATCCAGGAAAAAGAACCAGTTTGGATGACAAACAATATACTAAATGAAATAAATGGACTAAAGGTTAAAGAAGCAAGAAAGAGGATGATCGAAATCCTAACTAAAAAAGGACTTTTGATAGAAGGCACTAACATTTCTCATTCTGTTAAGTGCGCAGAAAGATCTGGTGCACCACTTGAGATATTGCCTACTTATCAATGGTTTATCAAGACCTTAGAGCAAAAAGCTCAAGTATTAGATGAAGTAAAAGAATGCAATTGGCACCCAAGCAATATGCGTAAACGTATGGAAGTGTGGATAGAAGGGCTAAATTGGGACTGGTGCATCTCGAGGCAGCGCTATTTTGGTGTGCCATTTCCAGCGTGGTATTCCAAACGTAAGGGTGAAGAAGGCAAAATTATTCTAGCTGAAGTAAAGAACCTGCCTATAGATCCACTCAAAGATTTGCCAAAAGGGTATAGCAAAGAAGAAGTTATCCCAGATCAAGATGTAATGGATACCTGGGCCACAAGTTCAATTACTCCTCAATTGAGTGCACTGGCAGTAAACAGTGAGTTTAGTTTACCAAATCATCGCTATAATACGATATTTCCTGCAGATCTGCGCAGCCAGAGCCATGAGATAATAAGAACTTGGGCTTTTTATACTATTTTAAAGGCACATTATCATGCAAATTCTTTACCTTGGAAAAACATTATGATCAGCGGTTGGTGTTTAGCAGATGATAAGAAAAAGATGAGTAAATCAAAGGGTAACATCATCACTCCTCATGTAATACTTGAAACTTATGGAGCTGATGTAGTGCGCTATTGGGCAGCAAGCTTAAGGCTTGGAGTTGATACAGTCTACTCTGAAAATATATTCAAAATTGGCAAGCGCCTCGTTACAAAACTTTGGAACGCTAGCAAGTTTGTTTCCATGTTCATGGAAAAGCATCAAGTGATGAGCATAAATTCTGCTCACGAGACAATGGATAAGTGGATATTGTCTAAGTTATAAAAAGTTATAGAAAGAGCAACGAATAACCTATTACAGTTTGAATACTGCGAAGCTTTGAGTGCAGTAGAAGAATTTTTTTGGAAGGATTTTTGTGATAACTACTTGGAATTAGTAAAAAAACGCGCGTACGGAAGCAGTGAAGCAACCTTAAGTGCAAAACAAAGCTTGGCGTATGTGTTAAATGTTATTTTGCGGTTATTTGCACCTTTCTTGCCTTACATTACAGAAGAGATATACCACCAGTTGTATAGTTATAGTTCTGTACACAATCAAAGCAATTGGCCGAGCAAAGAAGAACTTATCTATGATAAATATTCAGAGGAAATGGGAGATAATGTTATTCAGATATTAAACATTATCAGAAAGATAAAGGCAGATAATAATGTTTCAGTTAAGCATTTGATAAAAAAATTGGTGATAAAAGCGAGTGTACAAGAGGATAAGTTGGATCAATCTGCACAGGATGATTTGCAGGCAGTTTGCAATGCGGAAACGATAGAGTGGATGCAGTCTGAGCTTGAAACTGGAGACGGGAAATACATAGTGAATATAGACTTATACTGATTTTTATAGCTTTACTTCCTCTAATATCCATGCTATTGTAATCATTATTAGTATGAGGGAATAGTGAGGGATTTGTATAGTAAAACCAATGCACCATATCTTATAGCTGGTGTTGTTGCTACTTTGGTATTGCTTGCATCTGGGACACTTGCTGTTGCTCCTTATGTTGAGTTCTTGTCTTCAGTTGCAGCCTTTAATGTAGCTCTTCCTATTGCTTTGAGTTTGTCTATACTTTCTATTTTGGTGCTTGTACTTTCATGTAAAATGATCAGCCAGAGTAAAAAGCTTGATGCACAAAAAGCAGAACCTAATGAAAAAAATGGATTAGCTAAAGAGCAAGAAAATATAATACAAAGCTTAGAGCCTCAAATCAAAGAGCTAAATAAGAGGCTTGGTAGTCAATACAATGAAATTGTAAAGCTAATTGGTAGTGCTGCAAAAAAAGATGAAGTGGAAGAGCTAATTAGTAGTTTCACGGCAAAATTAGATGAAATTTCAAAGCAAGCTAATAATGCTACAACAAAAGGTGAAATGAAAGAGCTAAGTAAGAAGCTTAGCGATAAAATGGAAAAGCTAATTGGTAGTCTCATAACAAAAGAGGAATTAGAAGAAAGGCTTGGTAGTCTCATAAAGAAAGTTGAAGTAAAAGAAGAGCTGCGGATGAAGTTTTATGAAAAAGATGAAGAAAGAGGAAAGATAACATTTGATGATGTTATACTTCCAAACAATATAAAACAAAAGTTGATAAGGATTTATGAACCAGATGCTCTAGAAAATGGAGAAGGATACATTTTGTATGGTCCACCAGGAACTGGTAAGACTATGACTGCTAAGGCGATTGCAAGTGAAACTAGATTCAAATCTGCATTTATAAGTGTTTCTGGATCTGATTTGCTTAATGTGTCAAATATAAATAAGGTTTTTGAGAAAGCAAAAAAAAACACTCCTTGTATAGTTTTTATAGATGAAATTGATAGCATTGGCAAAATACGCAGTGATAATAATGTAGAATCTTTAAATAATTTATTAGCTGAATTGGATGGATTTGAATCTAGAAAAGGTGTGACGGTGATTGCTGCAACTAATCACTTAGGTGTTTTAGATAGGGCACTTATTAGGGGAGGTGTTTGTCCATACACATTAAGATTCCTACATTAGACACAGACACACGTAAAAAATAATAAATGAGTATTTTCAGAAGAAAGAATTGCAAAATATATTTATTGACACAATTTTAAGCAATACTAAAGAGAATTTTTCACCAGCAAATCTGATTAGTTTATTAAAGGAAATAGAAGGTTGTGCAAGTAAAGTACTTGACAAGACTAAGAACCTGTACATGATCTCAAGAAAGGAATAAACTAAGAGATAATATATATAAGTTAGGATATATGAGGAGTTTATACCCAAGTGATATAAGTCGGGAAAGATTTGAGATTATGTTACCAGATCTAGAGTCCTGTAGAAAAAAAACAAAACCAAGGAAACTTGATTTGTATGATGTATTTTGTGGAGTGTTATACGTTCTGAAAAGCGGTTGTCAGTGGAGAATGCTACCAAAAGAGTTTCCAAAATGGCGCAATTGTTACGACTATTTTAAGAAGTGGAGTGAAAAACCAGATGCAGATAAAGAAAGTGTTCTGGAGCTGGTGTTAAAAAAAAATAGTTGGCGTGGTCCGACAAAACAATGGTCGGAAAGAAAAAACCAGCTTCTGCATAATTGATGCACAGAGTGTAAAAAATGCAGATACTGCTGAAGAAAAAGGCTATGATGCAGGCAAAAAGATTTCAGGAATAAAACGCCATATTGCAGTAGATACGCAAGGTTTGCCCCATGCAATTTATATAACAACAGCAGAGATATAGCATTTCTCATAATAGTCCGAACAGGTCATAGGAAGGCAGAATCAACAGCACGACGAAAGGATTCGAATAGAGGAATGTTTTTCCTAGCTCTGTTTTTTATAGCAAACCAATGATGCTCAATTTTGTTGAAATCTGGAGAATACGGCGGCAGATACAAAATTTCTGCACCAACTCCTCTAGCAAGCTCGATAATCTTACCAGACTTATGAAAAGTAGCATTGTCAAGAATGACAGTCTGTCCAGGTTCCAAGATCGGTGTCAAAAATTGCTCAAACCATCCATTAAAAACATCCATATTACAGTGGCCTTCAAAGGTTAATGGAGCAACTATCTTTCTTCTACTTAAGGCTGCAACCATACTGATTCGTTGAGTTTTCTTTCCAGATTTTAGGCCATAAAACCGCTGTCCTTTCTGGCAATACCCATATGGATAGTCCTCTGTGTTATCAATGCCAGACTCATCTATATAAACTAAGTTTTCTGGTTCTTTTGTTGCTATAATTTTTAAGAATTCAGCACGTTTTTCTTCGTTTCTTTCCTTGTATCCATATGTCTTTTTTTGCGCGTAAATCCAATTTTTCTGAGAGCTCGGTGGATCGTTTGGATACTAACGTTGCCCCAAAGTTTAGCCATTTCCGACAGAGTCTTTCCTCCGTTTTCTCTGGCAAATTTAGCAAAGGCATCCCAGTCGGTAATTTTGTGATTGTAACCTCCATTTCCAAGTTTTTTTGATTGAAAGTCTCCTGTTTCTTTTCTTCTTTGCTGCCACTCCCATAAAGTAGTTCGTCCAATTTTAAATCTTGCTGCCACTGCTTCTCTGCTTCCTCCCTCCTCTAGCGCTTCCATTGCTTTTTTCCTTAAGTCATAACTATATGCTGCTGGCACTCAACCTCCTTATCATCGTCTATCCTTATCTTATCACATCCGGACTTCTATGAAAAGAGCTATAACTGACCGTAGCAGTGCTGTGAGAATGGTCGAAAATGCAAAAGAAAACCTCTCGGGAGTTAAAAATGTACTGGTTGATGCAGGCTATACTGGAGAGAATTTTGCAACTCAAATAAAAACGATTATTGGTGCAACCGTTGAAGTGATAAAAAGAAATGAATTACATTCCTTTGTTGTATTGCCCAAAAGATGGGTTGTGGAGCGATCTTTTGCTTGGTTAGAAAAATGTAGAAGATTGTGGAAAAATTGTGAGCGAAAACTCAATACTAGCCTACAAATGGTCGTTCTGGCTTTCACTGCCTTACTTCTGAAAAGATTATGAACAGGCTCTTAGTCTTGTCAAGTACTTTACTTGCACAACCTTCTATTTCCTTTAATAAACTAATCAGATTTGCTGGTGAAAAATTCTCTTTAGTATTGCTTAAAATTGTGTCAATAAATATATTTTGCAATTCTTTCTTCTGAAAATACTCATTTATTATTTTTTACGTGTGTCTGTGTCTAATGTAGGAATCTTAATGTGTATGGACAAACACCTCCCCTAATAAGTGCCCTATCTAAAACACCTAAGTGATTAGTTGCAGCAATCACCGTCACACCTTTTCTAGATTCAAATCCATCCAATTCAGCTAATAAATTATTTAAAGATTCTACATTATTATCACTGCGTATTTTGCCAATGCTATCAATTTCATCTATAAAAACTATACAAGGAGTGTTTTTTTTTGCTTTCTCAAAAACCTTATTTATATTTGACACATTAAGCAAATCAGATCCAGAAACACTTATAAATGCAGATTTGAATCTAGTTTCACTTGCAATCGCCTTAGCAGTCATAGTCTTACCAGTTCCTGGTGGACCATACAAAATGTATCCTTCTCCATTTTCTAGAGCATCTGGTTCATAAATCCTTATCAACTTTTGTTTTATATTGTTTGGAAGTATAACATCATCAAATGTTATCTTTCCTCTTTCTTCATCTTTTTCATAAAACTTCATCCGCAGCTCTTCTTTTACTTCAACTTTCTTTATGAGACTACCAAGCCTTTCTTCTAATTCCTCTTTTGTTATGAGACTACCAATTAGCTTTTCCATTTTATCGCTAAGCTTCTTACTTAGCTCTTTCATTTCACCTTTTGTTGTAGCATTATTAGCTTGCTTTGAAATTTCATCTAATTTTGCCGTGAAACTACTAATTAGCTCTTCCACTTCATCTTTTTTTGCAGCACTACCAATTAGCTTTACAATTTCATTGTATTGACTACCAAGCCTCTTATTTAGCTCTTTGATTTGAGGCTCTAAGCTTTGTATTATATTTTCTTGCTCTTTAGCTAATCCATTTTTTTCATTAGGTTCTGCTTTTTGTGCATCAAGCTTTTTACTCTGGCTGATCATTTTACATGAAAGTACAAGCACCAAAATAGAAAGTATAGACAAACTCAAAGCAATAGGAAGAGCTACATTAAAGGCTGCAACTGAAGACAAGAACTCAACATAAGGAGCAACAGCAAGTGTCCCAGATGCAAGCAATACCAAAGTAGCAACAGCACCAGCTATAAGATATGGTGCATTGGTTTTACTATACAAATCCCTCACTATTCCCTCATACTAATAATGATTACAATAGCATGGATATTAGAGGAAGTAAAGCTATAAAAATCAGTATAAGTCTATATTCACTATGTATTTCCCGTCTCCAGTTTCAAGCTCAGACTGCATCCACTCTATCGTTTCCGCATTGCAAACTGCCTGCAAATCATCCTGTGCAGATTGATCCAACTTATCCTCTTGTACGCTCGCTTTTATCACCAATTTTTTTATCAAATGCTTAACTGAAACATTATTATCTGCCTTTATCTTTCTGATAATGTTTAATATCTGAATAACATTATCTCCCATTTCCTCTGAATATTTATCATAGATAAGTTCTTCTTTGCTCGGCCAATTGCTTTGATTGTGTACAGAACTATAACTATACAACTGGTGGTATATCTCTTCTGTAATGTAAGGCAAGAAAGGTGCAAATAACCGCAAAATAACATTTAACACATACGCCAAGCTTTGTTTTGCACTTAAGGTTGCTTCACTGCTTCCGTACGCGCGTTTTTTTACTAATTCCAAGTAGTTATCACAAAAATCCTTCCAAAAAAATTCTTCTACTGCACTCAAAGCTTCGCAGTATTCAAACTGTAATAGGTTATTCGTTGCTCTTTCTATAACTTTGTATAACTTAGACAATATCCACTTATCCATTGTCTCGTGAGCAGAATTTATGCTCATCACTTGATGCTTTTCCATGAACATGGAAACAAACTTGCTAGCGTTCCAAAGTTTTGTAACGAGGCGCTTGCCAATTTTGAATATATTTTCAGAGTAGACTGTATCAACTCCAAGCCTTAAGCTTGCTGCCCAATAGCGCACTACATCAGCTCCATAAGTTTCAAGTATTACATGAGGAGTGATGATGTTACCCTTTGATTTACTCATCTTTTTCTTATCATCTGCTAAACACCAACCGCTGATCATAATGTTTTTCCAAGGTAAAGAATTTGCATGATAATGTGCCTTTAAAATAGTATAAAAAGCCCAAGTTCTTATTATCTCATGGCTCTGGCTGCGCAGATCTGCAGGAAATATCGTATTATAGCGATGATTTGGTAAACTAAACTCACTGTTTACTGCCAGTGCACTCAATTGAGGAGTAATTGAACTTGTGGCCCAGGTATCCATTACATCTTGATCTGGGATAACTTCTTCTTTGCTATACCCTTTTGGCAAATCTTTGAGTGGATCTATAGGCAGGTTCTTTACTTCAGCTAGAATAATTTTGCCTTCTTCACCCTTACGTTTGGAATACCACGCTGGAAATGGCACACCAAAATAGCGCTGCCTCGAGATGCACCAGTCCCAATTTAGCCCTTCTATCCACACTTCCATACGTTTACGCATATTGCTTGGGTGCCAATTGCATTCTTTTACTTCATCTAATACTTGAGCTTTTTGCTCTAAGGTCTTGATAAACCATTGATAAGTAGGCAATATCTCAAGTGGTGCACCAGATCTTTCTGCGCACTTAACAGAATGAGAAATGTTAGTGCCTTCTATCAAAAGTCCTTTTTTAGTTAGGATTTCGATCATCCTCTTTCTTGCTTCTTTAACCTTTAGTCCATTTATTTCATTTAGTATATTGTTTGTCATCCAAACTGGTTCTTTTTCCTGGATTCCAGTGCCACCTATGGTGTCATCCCAGTGCCCAGACACTGGGATCCATTCTTCTTTTTCTTGACCACATGCTGGAATAGCACCATTACCAGCTTCTTCTGTCACCCAAGTAGCTGACACTGGCTGGATTCCAGTGTCAAGCACTGGAATGACATCATGAAGGTTCATCCTCCCATCCTGATCGATGATAATTTTCATCGGCAGGTTATGCTTTTGCTGCCAATATATGTCAAGCTCATCACCAAACGTACAGCACATAACAAGTCCAGTGCCTTTATCTATTTTGACCTTATCGTCAGCAATGATTAGTACTTTTTCCTTTGTTATTGGCACTACCGCTGTTTTGCCAATCAGATGAGTATAGCGCTTATCCTCTGGATGACAAAAAACTGCAACACATGCTGGAAGTAATTCAGGTCGCGTAGTTGCAATATTGATCTGCTCATTTTCTTGAGTAGAGAAAACTATCGTGTTTAAGGATGACTCAAAAACTTTATCTTCTATTTCTGCTTGCGCAATTGCGGTTTTATCAACCGGGTCCCAAAGGATGGGCTGCATTTTTCTATACGCATGTCCCTTATTACATAGATCGATGAATGACATCTGTGAAAGCGTCACAGTTTCCTTGCTGATCGTGTGGTATTCCAAATCCCAGTCATAACTAATGCCGACTGATTTAAATAATTCCTTGAATTCTTGCTTTGATTTCTCAATAACCTCATGGCACATCTCTATAAATTTTTCTCTGCCAACTTCTTTTGCACGGGTTTTATAGGTTTGTTCAACCAATCTTTCAGTGGGGAGCCCGTTATCATCAAACCCAATTGGGTAAAACACATCTTTCCCCAGCATGCGCTGAAACCTTGCAATAAAGTCCGTGTGGCAATAGCTGAATATATGGCCAATATGCAATTTACCCGATATTGTTGGCGGAGGTGTGTCTATAGTGAAAGTGTTATCCTTTTCGCCATTCCACTTATAAACTTTACTGCCTTCCCACAATATGTTGCATCTGTCTTCAATTTCTTTAAAGCCGTATTTTTCTTTTAACATAAATATTTCTTAAGTTTTAAGCTCTAAGTTAGCACAATTAAGCAAATACGGCTACGCCAAAATTTTACGAAAATAACACACTATGAAAAGTATTACTTGACGTTAAGTTTTAAAGGCATTACACTGCCTAAATATTATATTGAGGTTTAAATCATGCTTGCATCTTCAGCTCACAAACTAGGTAACGGAAAAGTTCCTGAAAAACAATCAGGAGGATTGAAACCTAAAATACAAGAATTAGAAAATGCAAATCAGAAAGTTCAGGCAGAATTAGAAACTGCAAAGGAAACAATTAAAGGATTAGACACTGCAAATCAGAAAGTTCAGCAGTTAGAGAAGGAAAAAACAGACTTAGAAAATGCAAATGAGAAAGCTAAAGACGAAGAAACAACATTAGAAGAGCAGTTAGAGAAGAAAGGCAAAGAATTAGAAACTGCAAAGAAAGAAGCTGAGGAGAAATTGAAACAAGAATTAGAAAAGGAAAAGGAAAAATTGAAAGCTAAAACACAAGAATTAGAAGCTGCAAAGAGAGAAGCTGAGAAGAAATTGAAACAAGAATTAGAAAAGGAAAAGGAAAAATTGAAAGCTAAAACACAAGAATTAGAAGCTGTAAAGGGAGAAGCTGAGAACAAACAGCAAGAATTACAAACTCAATCGACTCAAGCTAAAGACGAAAAAACAACATTAGAAGAGCAGTTAAAGAAGAAAGGCAAAGAATTAGAAACTGCACGGTACACTGCTATTGTTGGTATGAGTTCTACTGCTGGGTTGGTAGCATTTATTGCACTTAAATGTACAGTGAGATTAGATATTTGGGTAATGGTTGGTATAGCAGCAGTATCTGCAGCCGTAGTTGGTGGTATTACATATGCAGTATTACCTAGTACTCGAGTAGATGGAGCGGAAGCACAAGTAGTAGATGAAGTAGGTAGAGTTAACTCGAAAGTAGCCGACAATGGAATCTGGGAAACTTATAGCTCTTTTCTTAGAGGTGGTAGGATAAGGATAGACGATGATGAGGAGGTTGAGTGCCAGCAGTGTATAGTTATGACTTAAGGAAAAAAGCAATGGAAGCGCTAGAGGAGGGAGGAAGCAGAGAAACAGTGGCAGCAAGATTTAAAATTGGACGAACTACTTTATGGGAGTGGCAGCAAAGAAGAAAAGAAACAGGAGACTTTCAATCAAAAAAACTTGGAAATGGAGGTTACAATCACAAAATCACCGACTGGGATGCCTTTGCTAAATTTGCCAGAGAAAACGGAGGAAAGACTCTGTCGGAAATGGCTAAACTTTGGGGCAACGTTAGTATCCAAACGATCCACCGAGCTCTCAGAAAAATTGGATTTACGCGCGAAAAAAGACATATGGATACAAGGAAAGAAACGAAGAAAAACGTGCTGAATTCTTAAAAATTATAGCAACAAAAGAACCAGAAAACTTAGTTTATATAGATGAGTCTGGCATTGATAACACAGAGGACTATCCATATGGGTATTGCCAGAAAGGACGGCGGTTTTATGGCCTAAAATCTGGAAAGAAAACTCAACGAATCAGTATGGTTGCAGCCTTAAGTAGAAGAAAGATAGTTGCTCCATTAACCTTTGAAGGCCACTGTAATATGGATGTTTTTAATGGATGGTTTGAGCAATTTTTGACACCGATCTTGGAACCTGGACAGACTGTCATTCTTGACAATGCTACTTTTCATAAGTCTGGTAAGATTATCGAGCTTGCTAGAGGAGTTGGTGCAGAAATTTTGTATCTGCCGCCGTATTCTCCAGATTTCAACAAAATTGAGCATCATTGGTTTGCTATAAAAAACAGAGCTAGGAAAAACATTCCTCTATTCGAATCCTTTCGTCGTGCTGTTGATTCTGCCTTCCTATGACCTGTTCGGACTATTATGAGAAATGCTATATCTCTGCTGTTGTTATATAAATTGCATGGGGCAAACCTTGCGTATCTACTGCAATATGGCGTTTTATTCCTGAAATCTTTTTGCCTGCATCATAGCCTTTTTCTTCAGCAGTATCTGCATTTTTTACACTCTGTGCATCAATTATGCAGAAGCTGGTTTTTTCTTTCCGACCATTGTTTTGTCGGACCACGCCAACTATTTTTTTTTAACACCAGCTCCAGAACACTTTCTTTATCTGCATCTGGTTTTTCACTCCACTTCTTAAAATAGTCGTAACAATTGCGCCATTTTGGAAACTCTTTTGGTAGCATTCTCCACTGACAACCGCTTTTCAGAACGTATAACACTCCACAAAATACATCATACAAATCAAGTTTCCTTGGTTTTGTTTTTTTTCTACAGGACTCTAGATCTGGTAACATAATCTCAAATCTTTCCCGACTTATATCACTTGGGTATAAACTCCTCATATATCCTAACTTATATATATTATCTCTTAGTTTATTCCTTTCTTGAGATCATGTACAGGTTCTTAGTCTTGTCAAGTACTTTACTTGCACAACCTTCTATTTCCTTTAATAAACTAATCAGATTTGCTGGTGAAAAATTCTCTTTAGTATTGCTTAAAATTGTGTCAATAAATATATTTTGCAATTCTTTCTTCTGAAAATACTCATTTATTATTTTTTACGTGTGTCTGTGTCTAATGTAGGAATCTTAATGTGTATGGACAAACACCTCCCCTAATAAGTGCCCTATCTAAAACACCTAAGTGATTAGTTGCAGCAATCACCGTCACACCTTTTCTAGATTCAAATCCATCCAATTCAGCTAATAAATTATTTAAAGATTCTACATTATTATCACTGCGTATTTTGCCAATGCTATCAATTTCATCTATAAAAACTATACAAGGAGTGTTTTTTTTTGCTTTCTCAAAAACCTTATTTATATTTGACACATTAAGCAAATCAGATCCAGAAACACTTATAAATGCAGATTTGAATCTAGTTTCACTTGCAATCGCCTTAGCAGTCATAGTCTTACCAGTTCCTGGTGGACCATACAAAATGTATCCTTCTCCATTTTCTAGAGCATCTGGTTCATAAATCCTTATCAACTTTTGTTTTATATTGTTTGGAAGTATAACATCATCAAATGTTATCTTTCCTCTTTCTTCATCTTTTTCATAAAACTTCATCCGCAGCTCTTCTTTTACTTCAACTTTCTTTATGAGACTACCAAGCCTTTCTTCTAATTCCTCTTTTGTTATGAGACTACCAATTAGCTTTTCCATTTTATCGCTAAGCTTCTTACTTAGCTCTTTCATTTCACCTTTTGTTGTAGCATTATTAGCTTGCTTTGAAATTTCATCTAATTTTGCCGTGAAACTACTAATTAGCTCTTCCACTTCATCTTTTTTTGCAGCACTACCAATTAGCTTTACAATTTCATTGTATTGACTACCAAGCCTCTTATTTAGCTCTTTGATTTGAGGCTCTAAGCTTTGTATTATATTTTCTTGCTCTTTAGCTAATCCATTTTTTTCATTAGGTTCTGCTTTTTGTGCATCAAGCTTTTTACTCTGGCTGATCATTTTACATGAAAGTACAAGCACCAAAATAGAAAGTATAGACAAACTCAAAGCAATAGGAAGAGCTACATTAAAGGCTGCAACTGAAGACAAGAACTCAACATAAGGAGCAACAGCAAGTGTCCCAGATGCAAGCAATACCAAAGTAGCAACAACACCAGCTATAAGATATGGTGCATTGGTTTTACTATACAAATCCCTCACTATTCCCTCATACTAATAATGATTACAATAGCATGGATATTAGAGGAAGTAAAGCTATAAAAATCAGTATAAGTCTATATTCACTATGTATTTCCCGTCTCCAGTTTCAAGCTCAGACTGCATCCACTCTATCGTTTCCGCATTGCAAACTGCCTGCAAATCATCCTGTGCAGATTGATCCAACTTATCCTCTTGTACACTCGCTTTTATCACCAATTTTTTTATCAAATGCTTAACTGAAACATTATTATCTGCCTTTATCTTTCTGATAATGTTTAATATCTGAATAACATTATCTCCCATTTCCTCTGAATATTTATCATAGATAAGTTCTTCTTTGCTCGGCCAATTGCTTTGATTGTGTACAGAACTATAACTATACAACTGGTGGTATATCTCTTCTGTAATGTAAGGCAAGAAAGGTGCAAATAACCGCAAAATAACATTTAACACATACGCCAAGCTTTGTTTTGCACTTAAGGTTGCTTCACTGCTTCCGTACGCGCGTTTTTTTACTAATTCCAAGTAGTTATCACAAAAATCCTTCCAAAAAAATTCTTCTACTGCACTCAAAGCTTCGCAGTATTCAAACTGTAATAGGTTATTCGTTGCTCTTTCTATAACTTTTTATAACTTAGACAATATCCACTTATCCATTGTCTCGTGAGCAGAATTTATGCTCATCACTTGATGCTTTTCCATGAACATGGAAACAAACTTGCTAGCGTTCCAAAGTTTTGTAACGAGGCGCTTGCCAATTTTGAATATATTTTCAGAGTAGACTGTATCAACTCCAAGCCTTAAGCTTGCTGCCCAATAGCGCACTACATCAGCTCCATAAGTTTCAAGTATTACATGAGGAGTGATGATGTTACCCTTTGATTTACTCATCTTTTTCTTATCATCTGCTAAACACCAACCGCTGATCATAATGTTTTTCCAAGGTAAAGAATTTGCATGATAATGTGCCTTTAAAATAGTATAAAAAGCCCAAGTTCTTATTATCTCATGGCTCTGGCTGCGCAGATCTGCAGGAAATATCGTATTATAGCGATGATTTGGTAAACTAAACTCACTGTTTACTGCCAGTGCACTCAATTGAGGAGTAATTGAACTTGTGGCCCAGGTATCCATTACATCTTGATCTGGGATAACTTCTTCTTTGCTATACCCTTTTGGCAAATCTTTGAGTGGATCTATAGGCAGGTTCTTTACTTCAGCTAGAATAATTTTGCCTTCTTCACCCTTACGTTTGGAATACCACGCTGGAAATGGCACACCAAAATAGCGCTGCCTCGAGATGCACCAGTCCCAATTTAGCCCTTCTATCCACACTTCCATACGTTTACGCATATTGCTTGGGTGCCAATTGCATTCTTTTACTTCATCTAATACTTGAGCTTTTTGCTCTAAGGTCTTGATAAACCATTGATAAGTAGGCAATATCTCAAGTGGTGCACCAGATCTTTCTGCGCACTTAACAGAATGAGAAATGTTAGTGCCTTCTATCAAAAGTCCTTTTTTAGTTAGGATTTCGATCATCCTCTTTCTTGCTTCTTTAACCTTTAGTCCATTTATTTCATTTAGTATATTGTTTGTCATCCAAACTGGTTCTTTTTCCTGGATTCCAGTGCCACCTATGGTGTCATCCCAGTGCCCAGACACTGGGATCCATTCTTCTTTTTCTTGACCACATGCTGGAATAGCACCATTACCAGCTTCTTCTGTCACCCAAGTAGCTGACACTGGCTGGATTCCAGTGTCAAGCACTGGAATGACATCATGAAGGTTCATCCTCCCATCCTGATCGATGATAATTTTCATCGGCAGGTTATGCTTTTGCTGCCAATATATGTCAAGCTCATCACCAAACGTACAGCACATAACAAGTCCAGTGCCTTTATCTATTTTGACCTTATCGTCAGCAATGATTAGTACTTTTTCCTTTGTTATTGGCACTACCGCTGTTTTGCCAATCAGATGAGTATAGCGCGTATCCTCTGGATGACAAAAAACTGCAACACATGCTGGAAGTAATTCAGGTCGCGTAGTTGCAATATTGATCTGCTCATTTTCTTGAGTAGAGAAAACTATCGTGTTTAAGGATGACTCAAAAACTTTATCTTCTATTTCTGCTTGCGCAATTGCGGTTTTATCAACCGGGTCCCAAAGGATGGGCTGCATTTTTCTATACGCATGTCCCTTATTACATAGATCGATGAATGACATCTGTGAAAGCGTCACAGTTTCCTTGCTGATCGTGTGGTATTCCAAATCCCAGTCATAACTAATGCCGACTGATTTAAATAATTCCTTGAATTCTTGCTTTGATTTCTCAATAACCTCATGGCACATCTCTATAAATTTTTCTCTGCCAACTTCTTTTGCACGGGTTTTATAGGTTTGTTCAACCAATCTTTCAGTGGGGAGCCCGTTATCATCAAACCCAATTGGGTAAAACACATCTTTCCCCAGCATGCGCTGAAACCTTGCAATAAAGTCCGTGTGGCAATAGCTGAATATATGGCCAATATGCAATTTACCCGATATTGTTGGCGGAGGTGTGTCTATAGTGAAAGTGTTATCCTTTTCGCCATTCCACTTATAAACTTTACTGCCTTCCCACAATATGTTGCATCTGTCTTCAATTTCTTTAAAGCCGTATTTTTCTTTTAACATAAATATTTCTTAAGTTTTAAGCTCTAAGTTAGCACAATTAAGCAAATACGGCTACGCCAAAATTTTACGAAAATAACACACTATGAAAAGTATTACTTGACGTTAAGTTTTAAAGGCATTACACTGCCTAAATATTATATTGAGGTTTAAATCATGCTTGCATCTTCAGCTCACAAACGAGGTAACGGAAAAGCTCCTAAAAAACAATCAAGAGGATTGAAACCTAAAATACAAGAATTAGAAAATGCAAATCAGAAAGTTCAGGCAGAATTAGAAACTGCAAAGGAAACAATTAAAGGATTAGACACTGCAAATCAGAAAGTTCAGCAGTTAGAGAAGGAAAAAACAGACTTAGAAAATGCAAATAAGAAAGCTGAAGACGAAGAAACAACATTAGAAGAGCAGTTAAAGGAGAAAGGCGAAGAATTAAAAACTGCAAATGAAACAATTGAGGAGAAAGTTAAAGAATTAGAAGCTGAAAAGCAGACAGCTAACCAAGCATTGGAAACTAAAACACAAGAATTAGAAGCTGCAAAGAGAGAAGCTGAGGAGAAATTGAAACAAGAATTAGAAAAGGAAAAGGAAAAATTGAAAGCTAAAACACAAGAATTAGAAGCTGCAAAGAGAGAAGCTGAGGAGAAATTGAAACAAGAATTAGAAAAGGAAAAGGAAAAATTGAAAGCTAAAACACAAGAATTAGAAGCTGCAAAGGGAGAAGCTGAGAACAAACAGCAAGAATTACAAACTCAATCGACTCAAGCTAAAGACGAAAAAACAACATTAGAAGAGCAGTTAGAGAATAAAGGCAAAGAATTAGAAACTGCAAAGAAAGAAGCTGAGGAGAAATTGAAACAAGAATTAGAAAAGGAAAAGGAAAAATTGAAAGCTAAAACACAAGAATTAGAAGCTGCAAAGAGAGAAGCTGAGGAGAAATTGAAACAAGAATTAGAAAAGGAAAAGGAAAAATTGAAAGCTAAAACACAAGAATTAGAAGCTGCAAAGAGAGAAGCTGAGGAGAAATTGAAACAAGAATTAGAAAAGGAAAAGGAAAAATTGAAAGCTAAAACACAAGAATTAGAAGCTGCAAAGGGAGAAGCTGAGAACAAACAGCAAGAATTACAAACTCAATCGACTCAAGCTAAAGACGAAAAAACAACATTAGAAGAGCAGTTAGAGAATAAAGGCAAAGAATTAGAAACTGCAAAGAAAGAAGCTGAGGAGAAATTGAAACAAGAATTAGAAAAGGAAAAGGAAAAATTGAAAGCTAAAACACAAGAATTAGAAGCTGCAAAGAGAGAAGCTGAGGAGAAATTGAAACAAGAATTAGAAAAGGAAAAGGAAAAATTGAAAGCTAAAACACAAGAATTAGAAGCTGCAAAGGGAGAAGCTGAGAACAAACAGCAAGAATTACAAACTCAATCGACTCAAGCTAAAGACGAAAAAACAACATTAGAAGAGCAGTTAGAGAATAAAGGCAAAGAATTAGAAACTGCAAATAAAACAATTGAGGAGAAATTGAAACAAGAATTAGAAAAGGAAAAGGAAAAATTGAAAGCTAAAACACAAGAATTAGAAGCTGCAAAGAGAGAAGCTGAGGAGAAATTGAAACAAGAATTAGAAAAGGAAAAGGAAAAATTGAAAGCTAAAACACAAGAATTAGAAGCTGCAAAGAGAGAAGCTGAGGAGAAATTGAAACAAGAATTAGAAAAGGAAAAGGAAAAATTGAAAGCTAAAACACAAGAATTAGAAGCTGCAAAGAGAGAAGCTGAGAACAAACAGCAAGAATTACAAACTCAATCGACTCAAGCTAAAGACGAAAAAACAACATTAGAAGAGCAGTTAAAGAAGAAAGGCAAAGAATTAGAAACTGCACGGTACACTGCTATTGTTGGTATGAGTTCTACTACTGGGTTGGTAGCATTTATTGCACTTAAATGTACAGTGAGATTAGATATTTGGGTAATGGTTGGTATAGCAGCAGTATCTGCAGCCGTAGTTGGTGGTATTACATATGCAGTATTACCTAGTACTCAAGTAGATGGAGCGGAAGCACAAGTAGTAAATAAAGATGAGCCAGAGAAGCAACGAGGGTTTGGGCCATACACGGTCAACCTTGACGATGGAATCTGGGAAACTTATAGCTCTTTTCATAGAAGTCCGGATGTGATAAGATAAGGATAGACGATGATAAGGAGGTTGAGTGCCAGCAGCATATAGTTATGACTTAAGGAAAAAAGCAATGGAAGCGCTAGAGGAGGGAGGAGGGAGGAAGCAGAGAAACAGTGGCAGCAAGATTTAAAATTGGACGAGCTACTTTATGGGAGTGGCAGCAAAGAAGAAAAGAAACAGGAGACTTTCAATCAAAAAAACTTGGAAATGGAGGTTACAATCACAAAATCACCGACTGGGATGCCTTTGCTAAATTTGCCAGAGAAAACGGAGGAAGGACTCTGTCGGAAATGGCTAAACTTTGGGGCAACGTTAGTATCCAAACGATCCACCGAGCTCTCAGAAAAATTGGATTTACGCGCAAAAAAAGACATATGGATACAAGGAAAGAAACGAAGAAAAACGTGCTGAATTCTTAAAAATTATAGCAACAAAAGAACCAGAAAACTTAGTTTATATAGATGAGTCTGGCATTGATAACACAGAGGACTATCCATATGGGTATTGCCAGAAAGGACAGCGGTTTTATGGCCTAAAATCTGGAAAGAAAACTCAACGAATCAGTATGGTTGCAGCCTTAAGTAGAAGAAAGATAGTTGCTCCATTAACCTTTGAAGGCCACTGTAATATGGATGTTTTTAATGGATGGTTTGAGCAATTTTTGACACCGATCTTGGAACCTGGACAGACTGTCATTCTTGACAATGCTACTTTTCATAAGTCTGGTAAGATTATCGAGCTTGCTAGAGGAGTTGGTGCAGAAATTTTGTATCTGCCGCCGTATTCTCCAGATTTCAACAAAATTGAGCATCATTGGTTTGCTATAAAAAACAGAGCTAGGAAAAACATTCCTCTATTCGAATCCTTTCGTCGTGCTGTTGATTCTGCCTTCCTATGACCTGTTCGGACTATTATGAGAAATGCTATATCTCTGCTGTTGTTATATAAATTGCATGGGGCAAACCTTGCGTATCTACTGCAATATGGCGTTTTATTCCTGAAATCTTTTTGCCTGCATCATAGCCTTTTTCTTCAGCAGTATCTGCATTTTTTACACTCTGTGCATCAATTATGCAGAAGCTGGTTTTTTCTTTCCGACCATTGTTTTGTCGGACCACGCCAACTATTTTTTTTTAACACCAGCTCCAGAACACTTTCTTTATCTGCATCTGGTTTTTCACTCCACTTCTTAAAATAGTCGTAACAATTGCGCCATTTTGGAAACTCTTTTGGTAGCATTCTCCACTGACAACCGCTTTTCAGAACGTATAACACTCCACAAAATACATCATACAAATCAAGTTTCCTTGGTTTTGTTTTTTTTCTACAGGACTCTAGATCTGGTAACATAATCTCAAATCTTTCCCGACTTATATCACTTGGGTATAAACTCCTCATATATCCTAACTTATATATATTATCTCTTAGTTTATTCCTTTCTTGAGATCATGTACAGGTTCTAATCGCTTTTTCTCTCTTTTTATTATCTTGCTTTTCATTTAACATGAGATGTTCTGTTTTGATAAAAGCATCACCGCGATCACTCTTTGCAATGTTACAAACGATGTTTTTTACAACTTCTTCGGTTGCCGCATAATCTATTTCTTTTGCAAAGCAGTCAACAAATGATTGCCAAACTTTTTTATTAACAAGCTTACTTGTCTTATTTTCAAAATCTTCTATATCTTTGAATCCTAAAATAGTATAGAGATTTTTTTCGATTATTGGTTCGGCATGTTGTTTTACCACTTTACCTTTTATATTGAATGGAAATTTACTAATCTTAGTTGTACCCACAATGTTACCTCAATATTAACGCTATCTATAAAAGTATAAAGACTTAATATTTAATTTTTAATTAATGCTAGCACAGCTAACTACGGGAGCATTATGCTATGGCTGACCCAAGAAAGATTTCCCTACGTCATACCGCGATTCATTCGCGGTATAGATTCCGCTAACGAGTAGCGGAATGACGAATTTGTTGTTTTTCAAATTGTAGGTAAACCTAAGCCACTTTAGCTATAGCATCAATAGCAAGTGTCAATTAACACTTTAACTTCTAACTTGTCATCAGTAATATTGTTTATATAAAAACTATAATTTTTTATGCCTGAATTTGGGAATATATTGCTATTGGTAGCCTGCTTATTGTCTTTGACATATTTGTTTTTACCGCTTAGTTCTTGTTGGTTTATTACCACTGCCATATTTTTTTGTGTATCAACATCAATGGCTATTTTGATCTACTGCCACATTACAAATGATTTCTCACTCGAAAACGTATACTACCACTCACACACAACAAAACCTTTGATCTATAAGATTTGTGGAGTTTGGGGAAATAAAGAAGGGTCCATGTTGCTTTGGGTTTTAGTGCTTGCCGTGTATTTATTACTAATGGATATTTATACACCTTCTGTCATCCCAGTGCCCAGACACTGGGATCCAGACAACTTAATTGCAAATGAGTACATCAAATGGCAGTATAATAAAAACTGGATTCCAGTGTCAAGCACTGGAATGACACCAGAACGAACTAATGGTAGTAAATTAAAAAAAATCTCTCTAATCACTCATGGGCTGATTTGCTTTTGTTTTTTACTGTTCACTTTACTTGAATCCAGCCCCTTCACTAAAATGCCAGGCATTGAAACAGATGGACTGGGTTTTAATCCGATATTGCAGGATATAGGCCTTGCTATTCATCCACCGATATTATATTTGGGGTACCTTGGATTTAGCGTTCCTTTTTCGCTCTCTATAGCTGGATTAATTTTAAATACTGAAGGAAATGTTTGGGCTAAAATTGTCAGGCCTTGGGTACTTATTTCTTGGTCGCTGCTCACTTTGGGCATCAGCTTGGGTAGCTGGTGGGCATATCGCGAACTTGGGTGGGGTGGATTTTGGTTTTGGGATCCAGTGGAAAATGTTTCTTTGATGCCGTGGCTAATTGCAGTAGCGCTGACGCATTTGTTGCTCGTTGTACGAAATTTCAATACTTTAAGGAATTTTGCTATTTTACTTACGCTCACAACTTTTATATTGAGTGTAACTGGAACATTTCTAGTCCGCTCAGGAATACTTACCTCAGTGCACACGTTTGCAGATGATCCAAGATATGGACTGTGTATATTAGCTCTACTTGGTGTAATTACAGTCAGTAGCTTAGTAATATTTGTAGTATTTACGAGAAAAAATCACACGTCTGCGATGTCATTCCAATGCTTGACACTGGAATCCAGAAAGAAACTTGCTACTCAAGTGACAGAAGGTAGAAGATTCTTTTCACGCTTTACGATGATACTGATGAACAATTTATTATTCATCACTGCCTTTTTCATCGTGTTCGTTGGCACTTTATACCCTACAGTGCTTGAGTATTTAACCGGTGAATTAATTTCAGTTGGAGCACCATATTACAATTCTTTATTTAACTCTATTGCACTAGCTATTCTAGTGCTCACCATGATCGGGCAATACTGCAGTTGGCAGGGAAATAGTCTATTGCCAATATTCCGTGAATACAGATTCTCATTCTGTAGTGCTGCAGCTATTTTGCCGTTTATCTTTCACATGGAGCTAATGATTGTGCTATCAATTACCATCTCCATAGCATTATTAATCTTTGTTTTAGAAGCATACAGTAAAAGAATTCGTTTATTTAAGGTAGCATTTGGTGAATCAATTTTATTAGCAAGAAGAGTTTCTAAGTCCTACTATGCAATGATGCTTGCTCATGCTGGAGTGGCAATTCTAGTGCTTGGTATAGCATATTCGGTTGGTTGGCAGGAGAAAAAAGAAAATTACTTAAAAATAGGGGATAGCATAACAGTCAATAAATTTAAAGTTACTTTACGAAATATTGAGTTAATAAAAGAAAAAAATTTCCATGCAGTGAGGGGTACAATGGATATCAGGAATTTGCTGAATAATAAGATATTAGGTGAAGTAACTCCTGAATATAGATTTTACCTTGCGGAAGGTCAGAAAAATGTTGAAAGCAGTATCTACCACAATTTATTTTCTGATATTTATGTTGTAATTGGAGAGATTGATAAGAGTAAGAGCAAAATCGCAGCTAAAGTGCACTATAAACCTGGAATGCCTATAATCTGGCTAGGATCCTTCCTTATCGCTTTTGGTTCGCTCCTTGCCGCTTTTCCTTTATTGAGAAGATTTTCATAGGACTCCTTTATACTATAACGAAAAAGCTGCTTGACACATTTCACCAGCCCCCTTATCATGAAACTGAAGCTATTTCATTTATAGCTCTTTTCATAGAAGTCCGGATGTGATAAGATAAGGATAGACGATGATAAGGAGGTTGAGTGCCAGCAGCATATAGTTATGACTTAAGGAAAAAAGCAATGGAAGCGCTAGAGGAGGGAGGAAGCAGAGAAACAGTGGCAGCAAGATTTAAAATTGGACGAACTACTTTATGGGAGTGGCAGCAAAGAAGAAAAGAAACAGGAGACTTTCAATCAAAAAAACTTGGAAATGGAGGTTACAATCACAAAATTACCGACTGGGATGCCTTTGCTAAATTTGCCAGAGAAAATGGAGGAAAGACTCTGTCGGAAATGGCTAAACTTTGGGGCAACGTTAGTATCCAAACGATCCACCGAGCTCTCAGAAAAATTGGATTTACGCGCAAAAAAAGACATATGGATACAAGGAAAGAAACGAAGAAAAACGTGCTGAATTCTTAAAAATTATAGCAACAAAAGAACCAGAAAACTTAGTTTATATAGATGAGTCTGGCATTGATAACACAGAGGACTATCCATATGGGTATTGCCAGAAAGGACAGCGGTTTTATGGCCTAAAATCTGGAAAGAAAACTCAACGAATCAGTATGGTTGCAGCCTTAAGTAGAAGAAAGATAGTTGCTCCATTAACCTTTGAAGGCCACTGTAATATGGATGTTTTTAATGGATGGTTTGAGCAATTTTTGACACCGATCTTGGAACCTGGACAGACTGTCATTCTTGACAATGCTACTTTTCATAAGTCTGGTAAGATTATCGAGCTTGCTAGAGGAGTTGGTGCAGAAATTTTGTATCTGCCGCCGTATTCTCCAGATTTCAACAAAATTGAGCATCATTGGTTTGCTATAAAAAACAGAGCTAGGAAAAACATTCCTCTATTCGAATCCTTTCGTCGTGCTGTTGATTCTGCCTTCCTATGACCTGTTCGGACTATTATGAGAAATGCTATAAAGATTTTCATGAGTGATTTAAAAAAAGTATATCAGGCTTCAAGTAGAGAAATAGCTGAAAATTATAGCTCTTTTCATAGAAGTCCGGATGTGATAAGATAAGGATAGACGATGATAAGGAGGTTGAGTGCCAGCAGCATATAGTTATGACTTAAGGAAAAAAGCAATGGAAGCGCTAGAGGAGGGAGGAAGCAGAGAAACAGTGGCAGCAAGATTTAAAATTGGACGAACTACTTTATGGGAGTGGCAGCAAAGAAGAAAAGAAACAGGAGACTTTCAATCAAAAAAACTTGGAAATGGAGGTTACAATCACAAAATCACCGACTGGGATGCCTTTGCTAAATTTGCCAGAGAAAACGGAGGAAAGACTCTGTCGGAAATGGCTAAACTTTGGGGCAACGTTAGTATCCAAACGATCCACCGAGCTCTCAGAAAAATTGGATTTACGCGCAAAAAAAGACATATGGATACAAGGAAAGAAACGAAGAAAAACGTGCTGAATTCTTAAAAATTATAGCAACAAAAGAACCAGAAAACTTAGTTTATATAGATGAGTCTGGCATTGATAACACAGAGGACTATCCATATGGGTATTGCCAGAAAGGACAGCGGTTTTATGGCCTAAAATCTGGAAAGAAAACTCAACGAATCAGTATGGTTGCAGCCTTAAGTAGAAGAAAGATAGTTGCTCCATTAACCTTTGAAGGCCACTGTAATATGGATGTTTTTAATGGATGGTTTGAGCAATTTTTGACACCGATCTTGGAACCTGGACAGACTGTCATTCTTGACAATGCTACTTTTCATAAGTCTGGTAAGATTATCGAGCTTGCTAGAGGAGTTGGTGCAGAAATTTTGTATCTGCCGCCGTATTCTCCAGATTTCAACAAAATTGAGCATCATTGGTTTGCTATAAAAAACAGAGCTAGGAAAAACATTCCTCTATTCGAATCCTTTCGTCGTGCTGTTGATTCTGCCTTCCTATGACCTGTTCGGACTATTATGAGAAATGCTATAACTCCAATTGTGTTTTGCATAAAACGCGACGCGTATTAGAACCTGTACATGATCTCAAGAAAGGAATAAACTAAGAGATAATATATATAAGTTAGGATATATGAGGAGTTTATACCCAAGTGATATAAGTCGGGAAAGATTTGAGATTATGTTACCAGATCTAGAGTCCTGTAGAAAAAAAACAAAACCAAGAAAACTTGATTTGTATGATGTATTTTGTGGAGTGTTATACGTTCTGAAAAGCGGTTGTCAGTGGAGAATGCTACCAAAAGAGTTTCCAAAATGGCGCAATTGTTACGACTATTTTAAGAAGTGGAGTGAAAAACCAGATGCAGATAAAGAAAGTGTTCTGGAGCTGGTGTTAAAAAAAAATAGTTGGCGTGGTCCGACAAAACAATGGTCGGAAAGAAAAAACCAGCTTCTGCATAATTGATGCACAGAGTGTAAAAAATGCAGATACTGCTGAAGAAAAAGGCTATGATGCAGGCAAAAAGATCTCAGGAATAAAACGCCATATTGCAGTAGATACGCAAGGTTTGCCCCATGCAATTTATATAACAACAGCAGAGATAACTGACCGTAGCAGTGCTGTGAGAATGGTCGAAAATGCAAAAGAAAACCTCTCGGGAGTTAAAAATGTACTGGTTGATGCAGGCTATACTGGAGAGAATTTTGCAACTCAAATAAAAACGATTATTGGTGCAACCGTTGAAGTGATAAAAAGAAATGAATTACATTCCTTTGTTGTATTGCCCAAAAGATGGGTTGTGGAGCGATCTTTTGCTTGGTTAGAAAAATGTAGAAGATTGTGGAAAAATTGTGAGCGAAAACTCAATACTAGCCTACAAATGGTCGTTCTGGCTTTCACTGCCTTACTTCTGAAAAGATTATGAACAGGCTCTTAGACTTATTTGCAAGCAAAGCTTGCTAGATCCCAGTGTCAGCTACTTGGATGACATCATAGGGACACTGGGATGACACAATTCTTTTGCCTGGATCCAAGTGGTCAGGGCACTGGGATGACACCATTATAGAACGAACCAGTGTCAGCTACTCGGATGACAGAGAAGTCCAACCACAAAATAAATTAGTGAATTTTTAAAAAAGTATATAAAATTCAAGTTTAAGTAAATAGCATGACACTTAGACTCATTCCAGATAACCTCGATATCAAGTTTAGTAAATATAGGGATTTGACTGCACTCGTTAGCATTATTCTTATCATCTTTTCAATATTCACTGTTGTGCTGCGTGGAGTGAACTTAGGCATAGACTTTGCAGGCGGAATTTTGATAGAGATAAAATCTTCAGATGAGAATCACTCTATTCTCGATGCATTAAAAGAAAATGGTTTTACAGTGCAGAGTTCAAAAGCGGGTGATAATTTAGTCATGCGTTTTAAAGATGAGGGAGACGAAAATAAAATCAAAAAGATAAAAAGCATACTAGAAGAAAAGCTGGGGAGCTCAATAAGCTATCGTAAAATAGACTATGTTGGCCCACAAATAAGCTCAACACAAATATTTGAAGGAATGTTATCCATGTTGATCGCGATTGTTGGAATATTTTTTTACGTTTGGTTTAGATTTAATTGGCAATGTGGATTCAGTGGAATAACAGCATTGATTCATGACGTGATTTTAACTGTTGGTTTTATTAGCCTAACTGGCATTGAGTTTAATATTTCATCAGTTGCAGCTCTCCTCACTGTCATTGGTTATTCAATCAATAACTCAGTAATTATATACGATCGAATTCGAGAGTATCGCAAGAGTGGTAAAAGTGGGCGGATGAGTGAGATAGTAGATGCAAGTATCAACGCTACATTATTTCGCACTATATTAACCTCGGGTACAACCCTTCTTGCTGCTCTTCCTTTGGCATTAATCTGCACAGATGCAGTAAGAGACTTCAGCTTGATCATTTTTTTTGGTATTTTGATTGGCACTTGTTCTGCAATATTTATTTCTGCTCCTATATTGACCTACAGAGCTTTGATAAGTAGATTGTAGAAGTGTTTAGTCGCGGTATAATATCAACTTATTATCTCTTATAGTGAAATGAAAATATCTTAAAAAGCTCATTCCAAGTAGTGAATGAGACATAGAATGAGTGTTAACGCTTGCCTGTACATCATTAACTAAAAAATTCCCTATTTTAACTTGAGGTATTTGAACCACTCCAGCTTTTATTTGACCTTTCGCAGTTTCATATATTTTAAAATCCTGAACATTTTGTAAGTTAATACCAACATGTAATGCGTCTTTTTGTGATAGAACAATATCGGTTGCTCCAGTATCAAGCAAAAACGTTATATTGCGATCATTGACTTGAGCCTGAATATAAAAGTGTCCATCATATGACTTCGTAAATTCAATACTTCCACTATTCTGACCGCTATTTTGAATTCTTCCTTTATATGGTAAAAAAGTACTGAGAAATCTGTCGCTTAGTTTGTCCCTTTGTGAATCAATAAGCATTGCAGTAGTGGCTATTATTAGCAACCAAATAACTAGATTTTTCACCGCGTTCATATCAGACCTCTTGCATAATCATTATTTGAGCAAAAAGTTAACAACGCACTTCCTGATGTCATTCCAGCGCGTGACGCACAACTGTACGAACATTGCAATTTGCAGGTGGTGTCATTCCAGTGCTTGACACTGGAATCCAGTTTTCTGATAATTTCATCGAAAATGTTGTATAGTGCACAATCAATTTTGCTGGATCCCAGTGTCAAGCACTGGGATGACACCTTTGTACTTGAGGTAAAACCGGCTATAACATTTAACACACTGTCTTCGAAAACAAACGTTTGTACAATTGTGCACGTGACACTGGAATCTAGAAAAAAAGAACCAGTGTCAGCTACTTGGGTTAAAAAGAGCAGTTTATCGTTAAAATTTGAAGCCATTACAATAAATTTTTAAGATTAGCGTTAAAAGTTATTATTAAAAATAAGTAAATTTCATTGTTTTAGTACAATATTTAGTATACACTTTAAGAAGGTATGTTTGATTTAATTTCGTGTCAGAAGCAAAAAGTTTAATTTTAGCAGCTATCCTTTCCATGTTGATCATGGTATCTTGGCGTATTATTTATGATAATTTTTTTAGTGCAAACCAAAATCAGCCATTGATTGAAAATATTGAACATATCGAATCTTTTAACGACCTTGCTCCTATAATACACCAAAATCGTTCTGAAATTATTAATTCTACTCGAGAACAGAGAGTTAGTTTAACCAATAACATGATTAAAGGATCAATTTCTCTGAAAGGTGCAAGGTTTGATGACTTAATTTTAACTAATTACCACTTAGAACCGAGTTCTTCTTCTCCACAAGTGGTGTTACTGTCACCCGCAGAATCAAAAGATATATATTTCGCAGAATTTGGGTGGCTCGATCCGAATAAAAAGATTAAAGTTCCAGATTCTAAGACAGTCTGGCAAGCAGATAAACTCAATCAAAAAGTAGTTAATTTATTTTGGGACAATGAGAATGGTATTGTGTTTAAAATGAAAATTAGCCTTGACGATAATTACATGTTTAAAATTGAGCAGATTGTTGAAAATAACACAAAAGATAATGTAGTTTTGGTTCCTTATGGTAAAATTAACCGTAAACGTGACAATATCAACGAATCTTATTGGATATCCCATGAAGGAGTACTGGGTGCATTTGATAATAAACTAGAGGAGTGGACATATAAGGATATTTCCAAAAAACATTTAATAAAAGCAAGCACAAGTGAAAAAAATTGGTTTGGTTTTGCTGATAAATACTGGCTTACAGCCATCATACCTGAAAAATCCGATAAAATAAATGTAAGCATTAAACACACGAACGTTAATAATACTGATAAATTCCAAGTAGATTTTGTCAAACCTTACAAGAGCATACTTCCTGGTGCAAGCGTTTCTAATGTGAATTATTTTTTTGCTGGAGCAAAAAAGTTGAATTTACTGGATTCTTATAAGGATACTCTCAATATACCCTTATTTGATAAAGCTGTAGATTTTGGTGTTCTTTACTTTATAACTAAACCAGTGTTTTTACTGCTTGAATACTTTAACTTCGTTTTAAAGAATTTTGGCTTAGCAATATTATTGCTGACTTTAGTAATCAAACTTTTGATGCTTCCCTTATCTACTAGATCATATATTTCGATGTTTAAGGTAAAAAGCCTGCAGCCTGAAGTAACTCGTATAAAAGAACTATATAAAAATGATAGTTTAAAGCAGCATAAAGAAATAATCGCATTATACAAGAAAAATAATGTAAATCCAATGTCAAGCATTCTTCCTATGCTAATACAAATACCGGTATTTTTTGCTTTATATAAAGTATTATTTGTTACTATAGAGATGAGACACGCCCCTTTTTGTTTATGGATTAAAGATCTTTCAGCTCCTGATCCAACGAACATTTTTACATTATTTGGGTTGTTTAATTACAATTTCCCTATTTCTATAGGCATTTTGCCTATAGTTTTTGGTATTACTATGATAATCCAGCAGAAGCTAAGTGAAAAAGATCAAACCAGCAAAGATGATATTCAAGTAAATGTTATGAAGTTTTTACCTTACATTTCTATCTTTATTTTTTCTTCTTTTCCTGCCGGCCTGGTAATATATTGGATATTTAGTAATATTATAACTTTAATTCAACAATCATTAATAAAGTTGTTTTTAACGAAAAAAGTGGTAGTGAATGTCGAAAATACTAATAGTTAATTCAATTTATTATGCTGAAATAGCAAATCTTTTGCTTGAAGGTGCAGTCGATAGATTAAAAGAAAGTTATGCAAGCTATGATATAATTGAAGTTCCTGGTGCATTTGAGATACCAGCTACAATTCTTTTTGCAGTCAAAAGCAAGCATGCTAATTATGACGGTTATTTAGCTCTTGGGTGCGTGATTCGCGGTGAAACCGATCACTATCAATATGTTTGTAAAGGAGTAATTGAAGGCTTAAATGCAGTTGTTATGCATTATGCAATGCCCCTTGGTATGGGCGTAATTACCGCTGACAGCAAAGATAAAGCACTAGTTAGAGCTGACAAAAACAAAAAGAACGTTGGTGGCCATGCAGCCTCAACTGTTTTGCATATGATAGATTTACACAATAAATTAAAATAATGGAGGAAAAACCAGTAGATAAAAAATGGCGCATAAAAAGAAGCACGGCAAGATTTCTTGCTGTACAAATTGCTTATTCAAATATTTTCGTAGGTTACAACAAAAGCACTTTTAAACTGGAAAATTGTGAGCTTAAGGACTACATAAGTAAGTTGAGAGATATATTTGAATGTGAAGAATTTGAACATCAGTTCTTAGAAAACTTGTTATATAAGGTTATAAAAAGCAGTGAAGAATATGATAAAATAATAGAGTCTTACTTACACCCAAGCTGGTCCCTTTCACGGTTAAATCTTATAAGCTTATCTATTTTGCGTGTTGCAATATGTGAGTTAGCTAATTGTGATACGCCAGTTCCAGTTGTCATTAATGAATATACTAACATTGCATCTGATTTACTTGATAAACCAAGCGAAATAGGCTTTATTAATGGGTTATTGGATAAGGCAAAAGATGCAGTTAAATTAAATAAAAATCCTTAGCAATTATAGCCAGCAAACACAGGGTGTCATAGCTGACACGTAGCTGTATGAACATTATCTACCAGATCCCAGTGCTTGACACTTGGATCCAGCTTTTGATAATCTCATCGAAAATGTTGTATAGTGCACAATCAATTTTTCTGGATCCCAGTGTCAAGCACTGGGATGACAAGAAAGGGAGCACTGGGATGACACCATTTGTTGTACACTCACTTTTTCTTGATTTTTTGGTTTATCTTGTCCACCTATAGCATTTCTCATAATAGTCCGAACAGGTCATAGGAAGGCAGAATCAACAGCACGACGAAAGGATTCGAATAGAGGAATGTTTTTCCTAGCTCTGTTTTTTATAGCAAACCAATGATGCTCAATTTTGTTGAAATCTGGAGAATACGGCGGCAGATACAAAATTTCTGCACCAACTCCTCTAGCAAGCTCGATAATCTTACCAGACTTATGAAAAGTAGCATTGTCAAGAATGACAGTCTGTCCAGGTTCCAAGATCGGTGTCAAAAATTGCTCAAACCATCCATTAAAAACATCCATATTACAGTGGCCTTCAAAGGTTAATGGAGCAACTATCTTTCTTCTACTTAAGGCTGCAACCATACTGATTCGTTGAGTTTTCTTTCCAGATTTTAGGCCATAAAACCGCTGTCCTTTCTGGCAATACCCATATGGATAGTCCTCTGTGTTATCAATGCCAGACTCATCTATATAAACTAAGTTTTCTGGTTCTTTTGTTGCTATAATTTTTAAGAATTCAGCACGTTTTTCTTCGTTTCTTTCCTTGTATCCATATGTCTTTTTTTGCGCGTAAATCCAATTTTTCTGAGAGCTCGGTGGATCGTTTGGATACTAACGTTGCCCCAAAGTTTAGCCATTTCCGACAGAGTCTTTCCTCCGTTTTCTCTGGCAAATTTAGCAAAGGCATCCCAGTCGGTGATTTTGTGATTGTAACCTCCATTTCCAAGTTTTTTTGATTGAAAGTCTCCTGTTTCTTTTCTTCTTTGCTGCCACTCCCATAAAGTAGTTCGTCCAATTTTAAATCTTGCTGCCACTGTTTCTCTGCTTCCTCCCTCCTCTAGCGCTTCCATTGCTTTTTTCCTTAAGTCATAACTATATGCTGCTGGCACTCAACCTCCTTATCATCGTCTATCCTTACCTTATCACATCCGGACTTCTATGAAAAGAGCTATAACTGACCGTAGCAGTGCTGTGAGAATGGTCGAAAATGCAAAAGAAAACCTCTCGGGAGTTAAGAATGTACTGGTTGATGCAGGCTATACTGGAGAGAATTTTGCAACTCAAATAAAAACGATTATTGGTGCAACCGTTGAAGTGATAAAAAGAAATGAATTACATTCCTTTGTTGTATTGCCCAAAAGATGGGTTGTGGAGCGATCTTTTGCTTGGTTAGAAAAATGTAGAAGATTGTGGAAAAATTGTGAGCGAAAAATCAATACTAGCCTACAAATGGTCGTTCTGGCTTTCACTGCCTTACTTCTGAAAAGATTATGAACAGGCTCTTAGAGAAATACCAGATAAGCCATCAAGAGTAATAAAACTATTGAAGTTACAACAAAGTAAATGCGGTAATTGTAGACTATGGTTTGAAAGTGATGATATAATAGAAATACATCATAAAGACCGGAATAGACGAAACAATATGATCAAAAATTTATCTTTGTTACATGGGCATTGTCACGATGAATTACACAGGAGGTGTGCATGACAAGCACCAAATTAGAGAGAAGCCGTATGAGGCGCAAAGTCTCACGTACGGTTTTGAAGTCGAGTGAGGAGGGGCGACCTTCTTCACTTAGACAACAATATGCAGATGAAACTACGGAAGAAGACTTAAGGAAAATAGCAGAAAAAGCACCAATAATAAAGTTAGCCTACGATGAATTAGACAGGTTTAGCTGGAATGAAAAAGATTTAGTAGCTTACGAAGAAAGAATAATGGATCTACGTAAGGAAGAAGCCATTCTTGAATACAGACTTGACCTTGCTACTGAAAAAGGCATCCAAATTGGCGAAGAAAGAGGCATCAAAATCGGTAAAGAGGAAGGGAAAATTGAAGTCGTAAAAGCAATGCTGGCTAATAATGTTGATGTCAACACTATTGTCAAGTTTACTGGCCTTTCTATTAGTGAGATTGAAGAATTAAGTGTGAACGGTTACTAATTAAGAACTTTAATTATCAATCATAAATCACTGAATTTCGCTAGTAAATTTGTTGCCATTGTCCATATTGCACAATTGTATATAAGATATAGTATAACAATAGTGTCCGTTCAGCTAATACCAATTCCCACTGCACAACAAACGGATAGACAACAATGGAAAAAAAGCCATACTATTGCCTTTCTTTCTCACTCCACAATTAAATAACTCTGCAATGTCGCTTATTTGATTCACTAATAATGAGAATTGGTATAACTTTGCTATTTTTCTCTCTAGATTCTCGCAAAGTTCTACAAGATTAACCACATTACCTCACGTTTTCTCTATGATTATTTTTTTAGATTACTTGTCTACCTTATTTGCCGTTCTCCTGAACGAATATACAGAAGCTATAAAAACTATCTAATAGCTACCCAAAACCCTTATTTCCCACTCAAGTTCAACATTAAATTTATCCTTTACTGCATCTTTTACTCTGTTGCCAAGGTTTTCCAAGTCAGATGCAGTTGCATTATCGTAATTGAGCAAGAAGTTACAATGTTTCTTAGAGATTCTAGCTCCACCAATATTTAACCCTAGGCAGCCAGATTTATCAATTAACTCCCATGCTCGGTAGTTTTTTGGATTTTTGAATATGCACCCAGCAGTTTTTCCTCTTATTGGCTGGCTTTTATTTTTTCTCTCAACAATTTCCTTCAACCTTTGCAATATAAGCTCATACTCTGAGTTTACTCCTTTAAACTCAGCTTCAACAAAAATCCAATTTCCTTTTAGGCCATGTCCACGATAAAAATATCCCATTTCTTTGCTGGAGAACTCATATAGGTTTCCATCCTCTAGATTCACTGCTTTTATGGATTGTACAACGCTTGCGATGTCACTACCATACGCACCTGCATTCATTTCTATTCCACCACCAACTGTTCCTGGAATTCCAACTAGAAACTCGAGTCCACTAATCTGTTGCTCTCCTGCAAAGTAAGCAAGGTTCCTGAGCAGCGCAGCACCACCTGCAACAATAGAGTTGTTACCCTTACTTTTAATATATGCAAACTCCTTACCTAATTTTACTGTTATTCCTCGAATGCCACTATCTCGTACTATTATGTTAGATGTTGCACCAATAACGCTAACTGGCAGTTCAGTATTTTTAATCAAGTATGTTAAATCTTCAATATCACATGGTTTAAATAACACATCAGCTCGCCCACCGACGTTTAACCACGTCGCTTTAGACATTAAGACGTCATAACGATAGATTCCACGTACTTTAGGTAAGCTTATAAGCATTTTGATTTCAACTCTAATCCTGCATCCATACCCATTTCTTCTGCATCTTCTATAAATGAAGTGCGCTCAGTAAAGTATATATCTTTTTCATTTGCTAACATACAACGAAGATGTAGCATATTTTCGCTCACATATTCAGCCAAAGCTGCAAGTGGTGTGAAACACGAACCATTCACTGTTTTCATAAAACTGCGCTCTGATTTCACTCTTATAAAAGACATATTATTATTAATTTTCTCTAAAAGATCGATAATTTTTACATCATTCCTTCTACATTGAATACAAACCGCCCCCTGCCCCACTGCACTTAACATAACTTTTGGTGGCAATACCTCTGTAATCAAGTGATGTTTTTCTAATCTTATGAGTCCTGCTTCAGCTAGAATTATTCCATCAAAACTTTGATTTTGCAATCTGGTTGTTACATTTCCACGTAGCGATATTATATTTAGATCTGGTCTAACATTTAACAACTGAACTTTTCTTCTTATTGAAGAAGTGGCAATAGTAGCCTGCTGTGGCAAAGACTCAAGGCTATTGTGTTTATGAGAAATAAACGCATCGCATGAACTTAGCCTTTCTAAAACACAAGGAATTGTTAAACCCCCTGAGAAAAACGCAGGCATATCCTTTAGCGAATGAACTGCCATGTCTATATTACTTTCGAGCAATTCAGTCTCAATTTCTTTAATGAATAATCCTTTGCCTCCTATTTCAGCAAGATTTGCGTTTGCATACTTATCTCCAGAAGTTTTTATTTTAACAATTTCAATAGATAAGTTAGGAAAAGAATCCAGCAACTTTTGTTTTGCTTCCAAAGCCTGGGCAACTGCAAGCTTGCTTCCTCTGGTACCTATTTTGACTAGCATGTGTACGATTGTTTGTCTGATGTCATTCAAGTAGCTGACTACTTGGATCCAGTTTATATAAACCTTTGCATTTATTGTACTTTAACTTAAAACCAAAAGCAACTTTGCCTTTACAAAATAATAACCTTTTATATGCATAAATAAGATTACTGGATTCTAGTGCCTCCTATCCAAGTAGCTGACACTGGTTCCTTTATAACGGCAGTGCCCCTATGGTGTCATTCCAGTGCCCCTATGATGTCATTCCAGTGCCCCTATGATGTCATCCCAGTGCTTGACACTGGGATCCAGGAATTTTGATTGGACACTGGGTTGGTAAGCATAAAAGTGTTATGTTAAAACACAACGTTCTTGATGGGATTACGGCAAGGCTGGATCCCAGTGTCAAGCACTGGGATGACAAAGGAGAGCAGTGTCAAGCACTGGGATGACAAAAAAAGGAGCACTGGAATGACACCTTCCTGCCCAGTTCATGTTGCTATAAACATTAAGAAATTTACCAAACGAAAAAAAAGGCACACGAAACCCTAGTCATTGTCTATTTTAAGTATTGGCGTTTTTAAGTCTTAAACGCTGCAATTTAGCTGCTTTTAAATGCAACTAACCTTAGCTTTAATATTTAAGAAATTTACCAGGCAGAAAAAAAAGGCATAGAAAACCCGCAGTAGCTAGTTATTCACTCTCTATTTTAAAATTTGACGTTGGGTGATGTCTTGAACGCTTTATAAGCGCGTTTCAGCTTATATAGGTAAAAACCTAGAAATTTGATAAAGACATAAGGTACACATAGTGCAAAAAATTAAGCATAGTACGCCAAATACAAATTTTCTTGTCGTTTTAATCTGCACAGATTGCGAAGTTAAATGAAATAGCTTCAGTCTCAGAGCCTGTTCATAATCTTTTCAGAAGTAAGGCAGTGAAAGCCAGAACGACCATTTGTAGGCTAGTATTGAGTTTTCGCTCACAATTTTTCCACAATCTTCTACATTTTTCTAACCAAGCAAAAGATCGCTCCACAACCCATCTTTTGGGCAATACAACAAAGGAATGTAATTCATTTCTTTTTATCACTTCAACGGTTGCACCAATAATCGTTTTTATTTGAGTTGCAAAATTCTCTCCAGTATAGCCTGCATCAACCAGTACATTTTTAACTCCCGAGAGGTTTTCTTTTGCATTTTCGACCATTCTCACAGCACTGCTACGGTCAGTTATCTCTGCTGTTGTTATATAAATTGCATGGGGCAAACCTTGCGTATCTACTGCAATATGGCGTTTTATTCCTGAAATCTTTTTGCCTGCATCATAGCCTTTTTCTTCAGCAGTATCTGCATTTTTTACACTCTGTGCATCAATTATGCAGAAGCTGGTTTTTTCTTTCCGACCATTGTTTTGTCGGACCACGCCAACTATTTTTTTTTAACACCAGCTCCAGAACACTTTCTTTATCTGCATCTGGTTTTTCACTCCACTTCTTAAAATAGTCGTAACAATTGCGCCATTTTGGAAACTCTTTTGGTAGCATTCTCCACTGACAACCGCTTTTCAGAACGTATAACACTCCACAAAATACATCATACAAATCAAGTTTCCTTAGTTTTGTTTTTTTTCTACAGGACTCTAGATCTGGTAACATAATCTCAAATCTTTCCCGACTTATATCACTTGGGTATAAACTCCTCATATATCCTAGCTTATATATATTATCTCTTAGTTTATTCCTTTCTTGAGATCATGTACAGGTTCTAAGGGGGCTGGCAAAGCTTGTCAAGGAATTTTTATGGCCTAGCATCACGCGCTGGAATGACATTTGGGAATATGTTATCCGTTTGTCACTTCTAAATGATAAGAGCCTCAATGAATTTATTAGTTTATTACATGTCTCTTTTCATGTATAAATCTATAGAAAGTTTTATACGGAAGTTGTTTTATGAGCAAAATTATAGAAATCAGAGCGCCAAAAACTCTTGGTGGTGAATCAGTTACGGAAGGTATAGTAAAAATAAAGAAGGGTATTGGAGAAGCAGTAAAAGTAGATGACTTGATCTTTGAAATTGAAACTGACAAAACAGCGCTCGAATTAACTGCAGAAGCTTCAGGGCAAATAACTGAATTTCTTGTAAAAGAAGATGATGTAATAAGTCCTGATCAATTGTTAGCGAAGCTTTCCGTGGGAGAAGTAAAAGAGGAAGTGAAAAAAGAAGATAAAAGCGAAAGTGCTGCTAAAAAAGATGCTCCATCAGCTCGCAAAATTATGGAGGAAAATGCAATCAGCGCAGAAAGTGTCAAAGGAACTGGCATGGGAGGCAGAGTAACAAAAGCAGATGTGATAGGCCATATAAACAAAGCAGAACAGCCTGCAATAAAACAATACGAATTGCCAAAAAGTGTAGTAAGTGGAGAGCAAAGAGAGGAACGAGTAAAAATGAGCAAAATAAGGCAAGTAATTGCCACTCGTTTGAAAGCATCGCAAAATACTGCTGCAATACTGACCACGTTCAATGAAATCGACATGAAAAATGTCATGGATCTAAGAGCAAAATATAAGGACGCCTTTGAAAAAAAATATGGAATAAAACTTGGTTTTATGTCGTTTTTTATAAAGGCAGCAGTGCAAGCACTGAAAGAGATCCCTGAAATTAACGCTGAAATCTCAGGCGATGAGATCATATATAAACATTACTATGACATAGGTGTTGCTGTTGGCACTGACAAAGGCCTTGTTGTGCCAGTTATTCGGAGTGCTGATCAGATGTCATTTGCAGAAATTGAGTTGACTTTAGTTGCTCTTGGCAAAAAAGCTCGCGAAGGTAAGCTGCAAGTATCGGAAATGGAAGGTGCAACATTCACTATCTCAAACGGCGGAGTATACGGTTCGCTCCTTTCCACCCCGATAATAAACCCTCCGCAATCTGGAATACTTGGAATGCATTCAATACAAAACAGGCCAGTTGCCGTGGGCAACTCAATTGAAATCAGACCTATGATGTACATTGCCCTCTCTTACGACCACAGAATAGTTGATGGCAAAGGAGCAGTAACTTTCCTTGTTAAAATAAAAAATTATATAGAAGATCCAAGCAGATTAGTTTTAGAAGTGTAGCTCAAATGAGTTATTGTTAATCTAGTATTGCTAAAAACCTAAATATCATCTAGTTCTGCCAATAGTTTAGCAACTTCCGGATGATCAGGGCCGTAATGTTTCGTAAAGATAGATGAAGCCCGTGCAAACAACTCCTTTTGTTTCTTGTGGTTACCTAGAGCACCATAGGCGTCGCTTAGGTTTATCAGTAGTGTAGCAACTTCCGGGTGATCAGGGCCATAATGTTTTTCAAGAATAGGCAAGGCCTGTTCAAACAGCTCCTTTTGTTTCTCGTGGTCACCTAAGAACCTGTACATGATCTCAAGAAAGGAATAAACTAAGAGATAATATATATAAGTTAGGATATATGAGGAGTTTATACCCAAGTGATATAAGTCGGGAAAGATTTGAGATTATGTTACCAGATCTAGAGTCCTGTAGAAAAAAAACAAAACCAAGGAAACTTGATTTGTATGATGTATTTTGTGGAGTGTTATACGTTCTGAAAAGCGGTTGTCAGTGGAGAATGCTACCAAAAGAGTTTCCAAAATGGCGCAATTGTTACGACTATTTTAAGAAGTGGAGTGAAAAACCAGATGCAGATAAAGAAAGTGTTCTGGAGCTGGTGTTAAAAAAAAATAGTTGGCGTGGTCCGACAAAACAATGGTCGGAAAGAAAAAACCAGCTTCTGCATAATTGATGCACAGAGTGTAAAAAATGCAGATACTGCTGAAGAAAAAGGCTATGATGCAGGCAAAAAGATTTCAGGAATAAAACGCCATATTGCAGTAGATACGCAAGGTTTGCCCCATGCAATTTATATAACAACAGCAGAGATATAGCATTTCTCATAATAGTCCGAACAGGTCATAGGAAGGCAGAATCAACAGCACGACGAAAGGATTCGAATAGAGGAATGTTTTTCCTAGCTCTGTTTTTTATAGCAAACCAATGATGCTCAATTTTGTTGAAATCTGGAGAATACGGCGGCAGATACAAAATTTCTGCACCAACTCCTCTAGCAAGCTCGATAATCTTACCAGACTTATGAAAAGTAGCATTGTCAAGAATGACAGTCTGTCCAGGTTCCAAGATCGGTGTCAAAAATTGCTCAAACCATCCATTAAAAACATCCATATTACAGTGGCCTTCAAAGGTTAATGGAGCAACTATCTTTCTTCTACTTAAGGCTGCAACCATACTGATTCGTTGAGTTTTCTTTCCAGATTTTAGGCCATAAAACCGCTGTCCTTTCTGGCAATACCCATATGGATAGTCCTCTGTGTTATCAATGCCAGACTCATCTATATAAACTAAGTTTTCTGGTTCTTTTGTTGCTATAATTTTTAAGAATTCAGCACGTTTTTCTTCGTTTCTTTCCTTGTATCCATATGTCTTTTTTTGCGCGTAAATCCAATTTTTCTGAGAGCTCGGTGGATCGTTCGGATACTAACGTTGCCCCAAAGTTTAGCCATTTCCGACAGAGTCTTTCCTCCGTTCTCTCTGGCAAATTTAGCAAAGGCATCCCAGTCGGTAATTTTGTGATTGTAACCTCCATTTCCAAGTTTTTTTGATTGAAAGTCTCCTGTTTCTTTTCTTCTTTGCTGCCACTCCCATAAAGTAGTTCGTCCAATTTTAAATCTTGCTGCCACTGTTTCTCTGCTTCCTCCCTCCTCTAGCGCTTCCATTGCTTTTTTCCTTAAGTCATAACTATATGCTGCTGGCACTCAACCTCCTTATCATCGTCTATCCTTATCTTATCACATCCGGACTTCTATGAAAAGAGCTATAACTGACCGTAGCAGTGCTGTGAGAATGGTCGAAAATGCAAAAGAAAACCTCTCGGGAGTTAAAAATGTACTGGTTGATGCAGGCTATACTGGAGAGAATTTTGCAACTCAAATAAAAACGATTATTGGTGCAACCGTTGAAGTGATAAAAAGAAATGAATTACATTCCTTTGTTGTATTGCCCAAAAGATGGGTTGTGGAGCGATCTTTTGCTTGGTTAGAAAAATGTAGAAGATTGTGGAAAAATTGTGAGCGAAAACTCAATACTAGCCTACAAATGGTCGTTCTGGCTTTCACTGCCTTACTTCTGAAAAGATTATGAACAGGCTCTTAGCATAGATCCCTTACTTGACCATCATACCGCGATTCATTCGCAGTGTCTCAAAGCATAGATCCCGCTAACAAGTAGCGGGATGACGGTTGTCAGGGCAGTGTCCCTATGATGTCATTCAAGTAGCTGACACTGGTTCCTTTATGATGGCAGTGCCCCTATGGTGTCATTCCAGTGCTTGACACTGGAATCCAGCCTTTCCATAATCATCAAAACATTGTATTTTAACGTAAAACAGCTATTTTTATGCTCACCAACTTAATAAAATTCCTGGATCCAAGTGTCAAGCACTGGGATAACAAGGTATAAACCTTATCGTCATACCGCCACGAACCGTCATACCGCGATTCATTCGCGGTATCTCTAGATCCCGCTAACACGTAGCGGGATGACGATTGTCGTTTAGCTATAAACATTAAGAAATTTACCAAATAAAAAAAAAGGCAAAAGAAGCCCCGTGGTAGTTGGCTATTTACTATGTACTAAAATATCGGCGTTTTCTTTATTCTAAAACGCTTGATTAAGAGCGATTTAGCTGCTTTTAACTTGCAACTAACCTACACCGCAAGTGTTTAAGAAATTTACTAAGCAGGAAAAAAGGCAAAGAAACCCCGTAGTAGCTAGCATTCAAATTCTCCCTTGTCAATTTGACGTTTTTTGCTGTCTTAAACGCTTTGTAAGCGCGTTTCGGCTTATATAGGTAAAAACCTAAAAATTTTTAAAGACATGCGATGCACGTAGTGCGAAAAATTAAACATGAGACGCCAAATACCCTAAGTTTTTTGTCATTAACCTGCACAGATTGCGAAGATAAATAAATAGCTTCAGTTTCATGATAAGGGGGCTGGCGGAGTGTGTCAAGTAGGTTTTTCGTTTCTATTGAATGACACTGGAAGGTAGTGCAAGAAGCCTATTGTCTAATTATGTACCTAAATTTATTATGGCACTTTCACTACTACTTTAACAAGTGAGCTACCTTTCTATAAAAGACCTATCGACTGTTGCAATTATAGGCGTAAACAAGAATGATAAAAGAGTACGAGATTGAGTAACTATGTACACTTCTGCTGGCATACCAGGGTATAGGTATACGTTTTTAAACTGAGCAAGCTCTGGTTTTGGTATTACTACGCGTACTGAATAATAACGCCCTAGCCTTGGATCATCAAGGGCATCAGGAGAAATATTGCTTACTATACCATTAATTAAACTTAAACGACGTGCACTGTAAGCACTTAAACGAACTTTAACCTTTAGCCCTTCTAGCCCATCAATAGAGACTATGTTGCTATCCTTCTTTTGTGCTGACAGTATCTCTTCTATGTTTCTGGTCTGAATTTTAGCATCTATTATTAGGTCATCATCAGATGGCACTACGCTCATGATCGGAACTCCAGATTGTATAACACCACCTTCAGTATGGTATCTTATATCTGTGACTATCCCATCTTGAGGCGATTTAATTATTGTACGTGCTAATGAATCTTCAGCAACCATCAGCCTCTCTTTCAAGTCTGCAATAGACGTACTAACTTCCTTAAGTTCAGCGTTTGCTCTTTCTTGAGAATCATTTCTCACGTTTATAATTTCTAATTCGTTCTCTCCAATTTTTTGCTGCACTTGAGATATTGCAGAACGGTAATGTCCAACTCTGCCTTCAATTTCAGCAAACTGCTTTTCTAAAGCTAAAATGTGTGGTTTGCTTATATGGCCACTATCAAGTAATTGTCTTTTTGTTTCTAACTCCTCAGTTATCAAGTCATATTGCTTATGAGCTGCATTTAGTTGAAAGTTTAACCCCGCTAATTCATCATTTAACTGCTTTATACGTTGTTGCAGTATGTCTGTTTTTCCCAATATGCTCCTTCTCTGAGAGTTGAACAACTTTACTTGATTCTTTATCGCTTTATTTACAAGTTCATCGTGAGATAATTTTTTAACCCCATCAGGAAACTCGAGCGTGTCTAAACCTCCTCTGATTGCAAGAAGCCTTGCTTCTGTTGCTAAAAATGATAAGAGCTTCTCTTTGATGATACTTAAATTCGCCTTCTCGTTAACATCACTCAACAAAACTAGAGGCTCATCTTTTTTAACTGCTTGACCCTCTTTTACTAAAATTTTGCTTATTATTCCTCCGCCCAAGTGTTGAACTATTTTTCTATTTGAAGATACAATAACTTCTCCACTTGCATGCACCGCACCGTCAATTGGAGCTATAGCCGACCAAATACCACCTATCCCAAAAAAGATGAGTATTACTACCAGACCAAAAAATAGTGGTCCCCATGTTACTTTCAGGACTTCATTTACGTTATTACTTTCGCGTTTTAAAATAAAATTTATCACTGCATCAATCAATGCAAACGTCTTATCCAAAAATTTTGGGTACTTCTTCTTTTTATTTTTTGCTCCTTGCATATTTATATTATCACCATGGCCAATCAAGCCTGTCAAAGAAAATCCAGCGCTAAGTTTTTTTAACTTACTTATCATAATACTACTGTGAATTTGTGTTAACTCAGGATAACACACAAAAACAAAGAATCTATAATTTAAGCATTCCATTTAGACTGTAGAGCACCAGAATAAACTATTTAGTAACAATTCCTGCATCAACTATGTTTTTAAAATTTTTTTACGTTTAACTTTATTATAACTTTTTCTTTATTTTGTGAATGTCTGAGTTATAGCTCTTTTCATAGAAGTCCGGATGTGATAAGATAAGGATAGACGATGATAAGGAGGTTGAGTGCCAGCAGCATATAGTTATGACTTAAGGAAAAAAGCAATGGAAGCGCTAGAGGAGGGAGGAAGCAGAGAAACAGTGGCAGCAAGATTTAAAATTGGACGAACTACTTTATGGGAGTGGCAGCAAAGAAGAAAAGAAACAGGAGACTTTCAATCAAAAAAACTTGGAAATGGAGGTTACAATCACAAAATTACCGACTGGGATGCCTTTGCTAAATTTGCCAGAGAAAACGGAGGAAAGACTCTGTCGGAAATGGCTAAACTTTGGGGCAACGTTAGTATCCAAACGATCCACCGAGCTCTCAGAAAAATTGGATTTACGCGCAAAAAAAGACATATGGATACAAGGAAAGAAACGAAGAAAAACGTGCTGAATTCTTAAAAATTATAGCAACAAAAGAACCAGAAAACTTAGTTTATATAGATGAGTCTGGCATTGATAACACAGAGGACTATCCATATGGGTATTGCCAGAAAGGACAGCGGTTTTATGGCCTAAAATCTGGAAAGAAAACTCAACGAATCAGTATGGTTGCAGCCTTAAGTAGAAGAAAGATAGTTGCTCCATTAACCTTTGAAGGCCACTGTAATATGGATGTTTTTAATGGATGGTTTGAGCAATTTTTGACACCGATCTTGGAACCTGGACAGACTGTCATTCTTGACAATGCTACTTTTCATAAGTCTGGTAAGATTATCGAGCTTGCTAGAGGAGTTGGTGCAGAAATTTTGTATCTGCCGCCGTATTCTCCAGATTTCAACAAAATTGAGCATCATTGGTTTGCTATAAAAAACAGAGCTAGGAAAAACATTCCTCTATTCGAATCCTTTCGTCGTGCTGTTGATTCTGCCTTCCTATGACCTGTTCGGACTATTATGAGAAATGCTATACTTATATTATGTAAGAACCTGTACATGATCTCAAGAAAGGAATAAACTAAGAGATAATATATATAAGTTAGGATATATGAGGAGTTTATACCCAAGTGATATAAGTCGGGAAAGATTTGAGATTATGTTACCAGATCTAGAGTCCTGTAGGAAAAAAACAAAACCAAGAAAACTTGATTTGTATGATGTATTTTGTGGAGTGTTATACGTTCTGAAAAGCGGTTGTCAGTGGAGAATGCTACCAAAAGAGTTTCCAAAATGGCGCAATTGTTACGACTATTTTAAGAAGTGGAGTGAAAAACCAGATGCAGATAAAGAAAGTGTTCTGGAGCTGGTGTTAAAAAAAAATAGTTGGCGTGGTCCGACAAAACAATGGTCGGAAAGAAAAAACCAGCTTCTGCATAATTGATGCACAGAGTGTAAAAAATGCAGATACTGCTGAAGAAAAAGGCTATGATGCAGGAAAAAAGATTTCAGGAATAAAACGCCATATTGCAGTAGATACGCAAGGTTTGCCCCATGCAATTTATATAACAACAGCAGAGATAACTGACCGTAGCAGTGCTGTGAGAATGGTCGAAAATGCAAAAGAAAACCTCTCGGGAGTTAAAAATGTACTGGTTGATGCAGGCTATACTGGAGAGAATTTTGCAACTCAAATAAAAACGATTATTGGTGCAACCGTTGAAGTGATAAAAAGAAATGAATTACATTCCTTTGTTGTATTGCCCAAAAGATGGGTTGTGGAGCGATCTTTTGCTTGGTTAGAAAAGTGTAGAAGATTGTGGAAAAATTGTGAGCGAAAACTCAATACTAGCCTACAAATGGTCGTTCTGGCTTTCACTGCCTTACTTCTGAAAAGATTATGAACAGGCTCTAAGAACCTGTACATGATCTCAAGAAAGGAATAAACTAAGAGATAATATATATAAGTTAGGATATATGAGGAGTTTATACCCAAGTGATATAAGTCGGGAAAGATTTGAGATTATGTTACCAGATCTAGAGTCCTGTAGAAAAAAAACAAAACCAAGAAAACTTGATTTGTATGATGTATTTTGTGGAGTGTTATACGTTCTGAAAAGCGCTTGTCAGTGGAGAATGCTACCAAAAGAGTTTCCAAAATGGCGCAATTGTTACGACTATTTTAAGAAGTGGAGTGAAAAACCAGATGCAGATAAAGAAAGTGTTCTGGAGCTGGTGTTAAAAAAAAATAGTTGGCGTGGTCCGACAAAACAATGGTCGGAAAGAAAAAACCAGCTTCTGCATAATTGATGCACAGAGTGTAAAAAATGCAGATACTGCTGAAGAAAAAGGCTATGATGCAGGCAAAAAGATTTCAGGAATAAAACGCCATATTGCAGTAGATACGCAAGGTTTGCCCCATGCAATTTATATAACAACAGCAGAGATAACTGACCGTAGCAGTGCTGTGAGAATGGTCGAAAATGCAAAAGAAAACCTCTCGGGAGTTAAAAATGTACTGGTTGATGCAGGCTATACTGGAGAGAATTTTGCAACTCAAATAAAAACGATTATTGGTGCAACCGTTGAAGTGATAAAAAGAAATGAATTACATTCCTTTGTTGTATTGCCCAAAAGATGGGTTGTGGAGCGATCTTTTGCTTGGTTAGAAAAATGTAGAAGATTGTGGAAAAATTGTGAGCGAAAACTCAATACTAGCCTACAAATGGTCGTTCTGGCTTTCACTGCCTTACTTCTGAAAAGATTATGAACAGGCTCTAATAAATCTATTGCCAACCAGTCAATATTCTGTTAGGAATTAAGATAATGTAAAGTTATTATGTTTGGATTGGAAAGCAGAAAGTTCCTGATCACTGGCGCATCAGGCGGAATAGGGCAAGCAATTGTAAAAATTATGCACAAAGCCGGAGCAACTTTATGTATTTCTGGCACAAAAAAAGAAGTGCTCGAAGAAGTTGCTAAACAATATGAAAAAAATATGCACGTACTCCCTTGTGATTTATCAAATGCTGAGGAAGTAAATCAACTAATAAATAGAGCAAGTGAGTTGATGGAAGGCTTTGACGGGCTTGTATGCAATGCGGGCATTACGCAAGACAGTTTATTATTGAGAATGACAGATGAAGCATGGCAAAAAGTAATTGATATTAACTTGAGTTCTACATTTAAGCTGAGTAGAGAAGCATGCAGGAAACTAATTAAGAATAATTGGGGAAGAATTATAAATATTTCCTCAATAATAGGGCTAACAGGAAACGCCGGGCAAGCAAATTATGCAGCGTCTAAAGCTGGAATAATAGCTATGAGCAAATCTATAGCAAAAGAAGTTGCAAGTCGTAATATAACAGTAAATTGTATTGCTCCTGGGTTTATAGATACTAAAATGACTGAAGTTTTAAATGAAGTACAAAAGGGAAAAATATTAGATAATATTCCAATGAAAAGAATGGGAACAGGGGAAGAAATAGCAGCAGGGGTCTTATTTTTAGCAAGTGATGAAGCAAAATATATAACAGGGCATGTGCTTAACATTAATGGTGGGTTATTTATGTAGCAACACTTATGTATGGACAAATTATAATTTTTACTTTAAAACAAAAATATGTGTAGGTTTAGGTTTGCGTTAGTTTATTATTTAGAGGCAAAAAAATGAGCTCTATAATAGAATTTTTTGGTGTTTTTTGTGTAGTATTGCTTTTCTCTTTCTCAGGTTATGCAGCTGACCCTGATATGGATGACACAACTAAAGTAATATGCAATATTATTGGTTATGTTTGGGGGATAGGCGGTCCACTTATGACGGTAGTAATAATTGGTGCAGCTTTGCTTGCAATATTTGGCAGGATGCCGTGGCCAGCCCTCTTTGCTCTAGGCATGTTCTGTGGTGTATTTTTTGGCGCTAAAAATATCATAACAAAAATTATGCCCAACGTAAGCGATGAAGCAAAAACTATGTTGGAAAAGTGTGGACAAAAATAACCCAAAAAGTGCAGAAATGCTTTTTTGTTATCCATTAAACCGCTTCATATCTTCAACTTGCAACAAATAATGGCTATCTTTTGGTAGAGTTTTAACAGCTAGCTCAGCATATTTTGTAAATTGCTTTAAATCGCCTTCAATACAAGCCTTTTTTGTCAAGGCAAAATAATGCATTGCCGTATCAGCTTCACATTTATATGCAATGCTTAAATATTTCCAGACAAAAGCGTTATTTGGTTCTACATTCAAAATCTGCTCCAGGTAAAAAATCGCCTTTTTTGCATCACTGTGTAATAATAAAGTATGAGATAATGCAAGTTTTACTAAATAACTATTCTTCTCAGATAAATACCTAAGCGATTCCTCATACATTTTTATTGCTTCACTTAAATTTCCGGCCTTGTATAGCATTTCTGCTTTTAATTCATATAGGTATGGGTCATTGCGTGACTCTTGAATCAATGAATTAACTTTAGCAATAGCCTCCTCTATCTTTCCTTGCCTATAGCAAACTATAGCATTTACATACTCAAAATTATTTTCATATTTATTAGATAACACATGAATAGGAGCAAAGAAAGAGTCTAGCTTTGCAACCACACGCTCAAACTTTAGTAACTTATCCGCAAAAATTGGTTTTACGTTGTTTTTGACCTTATAATTCTGTACAGCAAATATACGTTTCTCACTAAGTGGGTGAGTGCGGAAATATTCCTCGGTGTTCTCATGCTCAATACTTTTAAAATAATCAAAAATCTCTTTCATACCTGAATTATCATAGCCAGATTCATCAAGATACCTTAAAGCATAGCTATCTGCCACACTTTCTTGCTCTTGAGAATAGTTAAAAAATAGCCTTGAACTAAACGCTACACCACTAAGCAAAATTGCACCAGCAACCTGAGGGTTAATGATAATACTAGAAACTAATCCTACCATATATAGCATTTCTCATAATAGTCCGAACAGGTCATAGGAAGGCAGAATCAACAGCACGACGAAATGATTCGAATAGAGGAATGTTTTTCCTAGCTCTGTTTTTTATAGCAAACCAATGATGCTCAATTTTGTTGAAATCTGGAGAATACGGCGGCAGATACAAAATTTCTGCACCAACTCCTCTAGCAAGCTCGATAATCTTACCAGACTTATGAAAAGTAGCATTGTCAAGAATGACAGTCTGTCCAGGTTCCAAGATCGGTGTCAAAAATTGCTCAAACCATCCATTAAAAACATCCATATTACAGTGGCCTTCAAAGGTTAATGGAGCAACTATCTTTCTTCTACTTAAGGCTGCAACCATACTGATTCGTTGAGTTTTCTTTCCAGATTTTAGGCCATAAAACCGCTGTCCTTTCTGGCAATACCCATATGGATAGTCCTCTGTGTTATCAATGCCAGACTCATCTATATAAACTAAGTTTTCTGGTTCTTTTGTTGCTATAATTTTTAAGAGCCTGTTCATAATCTTTTCAGAAGTAAGGCAGTGAAAGCCAGAACGACCATTTGTAGGCTAGTATTGAGTTTTCGCTCACAATTTTTCCACAATCTTCTACATTTTTCTAACCAAGCAAAAGATCGCTCCACAACCCATCTTTTGGGCAATACAACAAAGGAATGTAATTCATTTCTTTTTATCACTTCAACGGTTGCACCAATAATCGTTTTTATTTGAGTTGCAAAATTCTCTCCAGTATAGCCTGCATCAACCAGTACATTTTTAACTCCCGAGAGGTTTTCTTTTGCATTTTCGACCATTCTCACAGCACTGCTACGGTCAGTTATCTCTGCTGTTGTTATATAAATTGCATGGGGCAAACCTTGCGTATCTACTGCAATATGGCGTTTTATTCCTGAAATATTTTTGCCTGCATCATAGCCTTTTTCTTCAGCAGTATCTGCATTTTTTACACTCTGTGCATCAATTATGCAGAAGCTGGTTTTTTCTTTCCGACCATTGTTTTGTCGGACCACGCCAACTATTTTTTTTTAACACCAGCTCCAGAACACTTTCTTTATCTGCATCTGGTTTTTCACTCCACTTCTTAAAATAGTCGTAACAATTGCGCCATTTTGGAAACTCTTTTGGTAGCATTCTCCACTGACAACCGCTTTTCAGAACGTATAACACTCCACAAAATACATCATACAAATCAAGTTTCCTTGGTTTTGTTTTTTTTCTACAGGACTCTAGATCTGGTAACATAATCTCAAATCTTTCCCGACTTATATCACTTGGGTATAAACTCCTCATATATCCTAACTTATATATATTATAGCTCTTTTCATAGAAGTCCGGATGTGATAAGATAAGGATAGACGATGATAAGGAGGTTGAGTGCCAGCAGCATATAGTTATGACTTAAGGAAAAAAGCAATGGAAGCGCTAGAGGAGGGAGGAAGCAGAGAAACAGTGGCAGCAAGATTTAAAATTGGACGAACTACTTTATGGGAGTGGCAGCAAAGAAGAAAAGAAACAGGAGACTTTCAATCAAAAAAACTTGGAAATGGAGGTTACAATCACAAAATTACCGACTGGGATGCCTTTGCTAAATTTGCCAGAGAAAACGGAGGAAAGACTCTGTCGGAAATGGCTAAACTTTGGGGCAACGTTAGTATCCAAACGATCCACCGAGCTCTCAGAAAAATTGGATTTACGCGCAAAAAAAGACATATGGATACAAGGAAAGAAACGAAGAAAAACGTGCTGAATTCTTAAAAATTATAGCAACAAAAGAACCAGAAAACTTAGTTTATATAGATGAGTCTGGCATTGATAACACAGAGGACTATCCATATGGGTATTGCCAGAAAGGACAGCGGTTTTATGGCCTAAAATCTGGAAAGAAAACTCAACGAATCAGTATGGTTGCAGCCTTAAGTAGAAGAAAGATAGTTGCTCCATTAACCTTTGAAGGCCACTGTAATATGGATGTTTTTAATGGATGGTTTGAGCAATTTTTGACACCGATCTTGGAACCTGGACAGACTGTCATTCTTGACAATGCTACTTTTCATAAGTCTGGTAAGATTATCGAGCTTGCTAGAGGAGTTGGTGCAGAAATTTTGTATCTGCCGCCGTATTCTCCAGATTTCAACAAAATTGAGCATCATTGGTTTGCTATAAAAAACAGAGCTAGGAAAAACATTCCTCTATTCGAATCATTTCGTCGTGCTGTTGATTCTGCCTTCCTATGACCTGTTCGGACTATTATGAGAAATGCTATATCTCTTAGTTTATTCCTTTCTTGAGATCATGTACAGGTTCTTAGAGCTCGGTGGATCGTTTGGATACTAACGTTGCCCCAAAGTTTAGCCATTTCCGACAGAGTCTTTCCTCCGTTTTCTCTGGCAAATTTAGCAAAGGCATCCCAGTCGGTGATTTTGTGATTGTAACCTCCATTTCCAAGTTTTTTTGATTGAAAGTCTCCTGTTTCTTTTCTTCTTTGCTGCCACTCCCATAAAGTAGTTCGTCCAATTTTAAATCTTGCTGCCACTGTTTCTCTGCTTCCTCCCTCCTCTAGCGCTTCCATTGCTTTTTTCCTTAAGTCATAACTATATGCTGCTGGCACTCAACCTCCTTATCATCGTCTATCCTTATCTTATCACATCCGGACTTCTATGAAAAGAGCTATAACTAATCATTGCTATCGATTGAAAATAACCCATAGCACTACTCATTTGCAATATATGACCAGCAGATATGTGAGCAATCTCATGTGCTAATATACCAAGCAGGACATAAGGTTTAGCCGAATATTGTAAAAGTCCTAAATGAATGAAAATACTGTTATTGTTAATTACAAAAGCATTAATCGAATTGTCATTAATTATAAAAACTTTTATTTGCTCATGATCAATATCCGCAGCAGAAAATAAAGGTTGCGCTAGCTCTTTCACTATTGCTTCCACTTCACTATCTCTAATAATGTTAATAGAGTAAGCATTATTATAATATGCAAAAAAGAATAATAAGGTCAAAAACTTAGCAACTCTAAACATGAAAATTCTGTGCTTGTATAATTTATAGGAATTCTATATTTTAACACTTAAATTATACAAATTTATAAACACTAGTTTAATTTTTTAACGTAACTGATAAGTTTGTCGATGGTAGTTAACTTAATTTTATGTTGTTCAGCAAATTTAAGTAACTGAGGTAAGCGCATCATAGAGCCATCATCATTCACTAATTCACAAATAACTGCTGAATGATCAAACCCTACTAACTTCGCCATTTCAACACTCGCTTCAGTATGACCAGCACGTTGTGCTACCCCACCTTTATGTGCAATTACAGGAAAAACATGACCTGGAGTTATGATGTCATCCTGAGTACCATCCTTGTTGATAGCAGCATGTATAGTTTTCGTTCTATCCTCTGCTGAAACACCGGTTGTAATGCCATAACGTGCATCAATTGATGTAGTAAATGCGGTATGATTTTCACCAATATTTTTCTTTTCCATAAAATTAAGGCCCAACCTTTTCATGTGAAATTTAGTCATTGCTAAGCAAACAACCCCTGTACCGTACCTAACCATAAAAGCCATATGTTCCGGCTTTATTTTCTCAGCTAAGACAATCAAATCGCCTTCATTTTCTCTATTTTCATCATCAACTAAAATGAATAATTTACCGGAACGAGCATCCTCTAATACATCTTCCACAGAAGAAATACCGGGTAGACTCATTGAAGCATAAGTGGCCTGTACCATAATAATTTACTTAAATTCAATCTTAACTATTTTATACAATTTCTCTCCATTTGGCACTGTCACTTCCACATATTCACCGACTTTTTTGCCGATTAAGGCACTCCCAAGTGGTGAACTAGCAGATATTAACTGCTTTGAAACATCAGCTTCATATTCACCTACAACCTTATAAACATATTCCACTTCACCGTTATTATCACTTAACATGCTTAATGTCACAGTTGCACCAAACATTACTGAATCACCAGACAAATTTTTTACTTCTATTATTTCCGCATGTGAGAGCTTACTTTCTATCTCCATTATACGGCCTTCAATAAAACCTAACCTTTCCCGTGCTGCATGATACTCTGCGTTTTCAGACAAATCACCTTGATCACGAGCATCAGAAATAGCCTGTATCACAGAAGGTTTTTCTTCCTTTAATTTTTCAAGTTCGGCTTGCATATTCTCAAAACCTTCCCTCGTCATAGGAAATTTATTAATAATGGATGAAGCCATAATCACCACCTAAACGCAATTAAATTGAGTAACGAAATTACTCACAATGTTAAAAACATCACCTTTTATATCATCACTCATGTCATTTGACAACTTTTTTAAAACCCCAGGGTGTACAGTATGAAAATAATTAATAAGATCATGTTCAAATTTATTAATGTAACTTATTTGTATTTTACTTAACTGATTATATAGGTTAGAAAAAATATACATCAGCACTACTTGCTCTTCTATTGACATAGGTAAATGTTGTTTTTGCTTTAATAACTCGACAAGATATTTACCCTTATTCAAGGATAATTGAACACTAGCATCAAGATCAGAACCAAATTTTGCAAAATCTTCTAATTCTCTATACTGAGCTAAGCTTAGCTTTATAGAACCAGCAACTTTCTTCACAGACTTTAGTTGTGCAGCAGAACCAACCCGTGAAACTGACAAACCTATGTTTACTGCAGGTCGAAACCCTTTATAAAATAATTCAGACTCAAGAAAGATCTGCCCATCGGTAATTGAAATAACATTTGTTGGCACATATGCAGATACATCACCAGCTTGAGTTTCGACAATTGGCAAAGCAGTTAAAGAACCCTGCCCTTTTTTATCAGACATTTTAGCAGCTCTTTCAAGCAAGCGAGAATGTACATAGAATATATCTCCAGGGTAAGCTTCACGACCAGGAGGACGTCTGAGCAATAAAGACATCTGCCTATATGCCACAGCATGCTTAGATAAATCATCATATATAATCAAACAATGCATTCCATTGTCACGGAAAAATTCCCCAATAGTGCAACCAGCATAAGGTGCTAAAAATTGCATAGGCGCGCAGTCAGATGCACTAGCCACAACTACAGTTGTATACTCTAATGCTCCGCTTTCTTTCAGCTTATTTACCACTTTTGCTACTGTTGAAATTTTTTGTCCAATAGCAACATAAACACAGTAAACTTTTTGATTTTCGTTTACCTCATCGTTAATCTTCTTCTGATTGATAATAGTATCAAGCGCAATAGTAGTTTTACCAATTTGTCTATCACCAATAATTAATTCACGCTGCCCTCTACCTATTGGAATTAGCAAATCTATAATTTTAATTCCTGTTTGCAGTGGCTCATGCACAGACTTACGATCAATAATGCCTGGCGCTTTAGATTCTATATCCATTCTGTTTTTGGCTCTAATTTCCCCACCGTCGTCTATAGGATGGCCCAACGCATTTACAACTCTCCCTAACAATTCATGCCCTACAGGCACCTGCACAACATCACCACTACATTTTACAACGTCTCCTTCTTTCACATCACGGTCATTACCAAGCACAACTATTCCAGCCGTATCATGATCTAAATCAAGAACTATTCCTTCTACACCGCTTGCAAAAAATACCTTTTCACCGAATTTTGCTTTTTCCAGCCCATAAACCAATGCGATACCATCTGTTACTGAAATTACTTCACCTATATTTTCCCGCTTTATAGGATTATCAAACGTCTCAACCTTTTCTCTTATTATACTTGCTATCTCAGAAACATTCATACTGTTCTTCATACAAAATTCCTTACTTTTAATATTTCCATTTTACTTAAGTCAACTAACCTATCCAAGTAACTTTTTAGCGAAGCATCGATCAAATTAAAACCATACCTAACTACGAAGCCACCTAGTATAGAAGAGTCAACCACATTGCTTACTTTTATTATTTTACCAAGAAAGCTCAAAGATTCAGTAATTATTTTTATATCAGATTCCTTTAAAGTTTCTGCTGACTTTATAGTAATCTCGAATTCATTTTCATTTTCTCTTGCAAGACTTAAGAATTTTTCTAATATAAGGATCAATAAACTAGAGCGTTTATTTGCAAATATAACCATAATAAATTTTACTAAATTCTCACTCAAGTGCTCATTTATAGAAAGCATCACTTCTTTTTTGTGTGCAAAAGAAATCATAGGATAGGATAGGTACACAAAAACATCACGTTGATCCTTAAAAAAAGCCAACAAAAATTCTACTTCTTTCCTTATAATACCTAACCTACTTCCTGAGACATGAAACAGCACTCTAGCGTAAGATGAAACTAAATTATTGTATTGGGTCTTTTTCATATTAAATCCAGTAAATCTAAATTAATTCAGCTACAAATCTTTCATTCTTCAATCCAAGCATTTTTTATATAAACAGGTCTTCTCTTTAAGGAAAGAAAATATAAATCATATCTGACTGAATAATCTAAAAAACTAAGGTTTTTACTTAAGAAACACTTAGAAGAATTTATAATAGACTGACATTGAAGATGAGATATCGGTATTTCTTTTCCAAGTAAACTTGTTTTAACTTCTATAAAAATCAGCTCCTTTTTTTTAGATACAATTAAGTCAATTTCACCGAACTTACAACGGTAACGGCGTTTTATAACATTATACCATTTCAGTTTTAAACATACTAAAACTAATAACTCGCCAAAGTAACCTACAAAGTAGCGTAACCTACTTACCATAAGAAGAACAATTATGATAACAATTAACTTTGTGTAACTACTTTGCCTCCTTCTTTATTTTTACTATAAACCTTACCTCTTGCTGCAATATCCCTATCAACCAGTTCTATCACTGCCATTGAAGCGCAATCACCCTTTCGAGTGCTAAATTTTATTATTCTAGAATACCCACCTTTACGATCTTGATAACGGCTGGCTAAGACGTTTAATAACTTATCAACTGCTAGCTTACTATTATGAAGGCGTGAAAGCAAAAGTCTTCTACCATGTAAAGTATTCTTATTCTTAGCAATTGTAATAAACTTTTCGACATATGGACGAAGTTCCTTAGCTTTTGGTAAAGTAGTTACAATCTGCTCATGGTTAATTAATGAGATAGATAGATTCTTTAACGTCGATAACCTATGTTCAGTGCAACGAGATAGTTTACGTTTTTTTATTCCATGTTTCATATATCACCTAATCTTCATCAGTATGTTGTTTAGCCAACTCATCTATATCCTTAGGCGGCCAGTTTAGCACATTCATACCCAAAGACAAGCCAAAATTAGTCAAAACTGCCTTAATCTCATTCAAAGACTTTCTACCAAAATTAGCAGTTCTTAACATTTCACCTTCTGTCTTTTGCACAAGATCACCTATATAAGTGATGTTTTCGTTTTTCAGACAGTTATGAGACCTGACAGATAATTCCATTTCATCTACCTTACGCAATAAGACAGGGTCATAACCCAAATCTTTAGCACCACTAGACGAAGAAACCTGCGATTTTTTATAACTTACATCAGAACTAATAAAGGGCTGAAGTTGCTCCCGCAATATTCTTGCAGCAGAGTCAACAGCTTGACTCGGAGAAATTGTACCATCAGTTTCAATTGACAATATCAGCTTATCCTTATCAGTCACTTGGCCAACACGACTGCTCTCTACCCTGTACGAAACCCTGTTGACAGGGCTATACAAAGCATTAACTGGAATAAAACCAATTAAATCCTGTTCACTCATAAGCTTCAAAAGTTCGTTTTCTTTATACTTAATTACAGGAAGATAACCTTTTCCGCTAGCCACATATATGGTCATGTTAAGCTCTACATTTTGCCCCAGCGTACATATTAATAAATCCTTATTAACAATAGAGCATTGATCATCAGTTTCTATCATCCCAGCTAATACCTGGCAAGGCCCTTTAGCGTTTAAATTTAAGCATTTATTAGAAGCACCATTTAATTTACACCTCAACATGCCCATATTTAACACTATATCAGTTACGTCTTCTCTCACCCCTTGAATTGAAGTGAACTCATGAGTTACACCTTCAATTTTTATTCCATAAACAGCACTACCTTTAAGAGAAGATAACATTACACGTCTTAATGCATTACCTAATGTTAAAGCAAAACCACTTTCCAACGGTTCTAGCACTATATCACTTTTTCCACTTGAATCATCTGATATTACCTTAACTGAACTAGGTTTAATCAATTTACCTAAATTGCTACAGAGAGAAACATCATCATTATAATACATAAAACAACCTTTTCAAATATCCTATACTCTTCTTTTTTTTCTTAACCTGCACCCATTATGAGGAATTGCGGTTTTATCTGCAATTGAAGTCACAGTCAACCCACAGCTCTGAAGTGCTTTAACCGCAGCTTCGGTACCAAAGCCAGGACCACGAATTATTACAGAGACAACCTTCATACCAAATCTCTCTATTGCATTCTTCGCAGCAGCCTCCGCAGCCTTACCTGCAGCATAAGGCGTGGATTTTCTCGAACCTGAAAAACCACATGCACCCACAGAAGTTTGACATAGCGTATTACCATGAACATCAGTTACATTTACAAAAGTACTATTAAAAGTTGCACGAATATGAACAACACCAGTAATAAACTCCTTTGTACTCTTACCAACCGTTTTGACTTTTTTCATTAAAACTCACAATAATAATAAATTTCATTTTTTCCCAGCAATAGGCAACCGAGATCTACCTTTACGAGTCTTAGCATTAGTATGAGTCCTTTGCCCTCTCACAGGTAAACCTTTTCTATGTCTCACTCCTCTATAGCATCCCATTTCCACTAAAGATTTTATGTTCATAGCCACTTCTTTTCTGAGCTCACCTTCTATAACATAATTTTGTCTAATGAAACTGCTGACCTTTTCTATATCTTCATCTCGTAATTCTGAAACACGTTTGCGCTTATCAACTTCGCAAGCGTGACAAATTACATTCGCAGTAGCAATACCTATACCATATATATAAGTTAATGCAAAAGGAACACATTTCCTCACTGGAATATTTATGCCTGCAACACGTGCCACTGGTACCTCGATACTTTATTAATAACAACTCTTAATTTATACCATAAAACAACTCAGAGTCAAACCAAATTACAAGAAATTTTACTTTCAATCTCTTGCATTACCTCATCAACACTCAAATTAGCATCAATTGTTAATAATTTGCCTTTATAATACTCGCGTAAACCTTTCATTTGAAGGTGATATTCACTTATTCTCTTATTAATTGCAGACATATCAGCATCATCAATTCTTTTCTCTAACCTCGTACTTTTACATTTAGCACAAGTAGTACTCTTAAAAGAAGATACACTATATATGCTTTTACAGTCCAAACACGCGAGACGATTTTTTAATCTATCGATTGCAATATTATCGTCAAGCTGCAGCTCAACCACAATATCAACATCCCTATTATATTTTTCTTGCAAAACTTGAGTTAAAAAATGAGCCTGGTTTAAATTTCTCGGAAAACCATCTAATAAGCAATTACCATCCACTAATGCAAGCTGGTCACGTAATAATCCACATATAATTTCATCTTGAATTAAATTACCAGATTCCACGGTACCCTTTATTTTTTCACCTAACTCACTACTGCTAGATATAATATTCCTTAATAAATCCCCTACTGAAATTAATTTTAAATTATATTTTGCTATTAACAAGCTCGACTGAGTACCTTTACCAGAACCTGGAGGACCAAAAATTGTAATGATCATCTTACTTTCCTCGTTTTAGACTCATATTTCTTTATCCAACTGTCGTACCTATTTGAAAAAATATAAGATTGTATTTGCATAATAGTATCAGTAATAACGTTCACTATAATCAGTAAGCTCGTCCCACCAAAAATAAATGGTATATCATAATAATATCTCATAACTTCAGGTACAGTACATATGACTACCAAATACGCAGAGCCAATGAATGTCAACTTAAAAACTACATCTTGAAGGTAATCAGAAGTATGTTTCCCAGGCCTTCTACCAGGTATAAAACCACCATTTTTTTTAAGAAAATCTGCGTTTTCCTCTGGATTAAATATAAAATTGGTATAGAAAAAATTAAAAAATACTATCAGCATCAAATAGGCTACAATATATACTACTTTATTTGCCATAAAGTAATTCAAAATAAAATCAGAAAAAGCGTGCCCCTTATAGAAATTTGCAATTGAAATAGGTGTCAATAAAATTGCATTAGCAAAAATGGTTGGTACTACACCAGATAAATTAATCTTCAATGGAATATAAGTAAAATCGTCATTACGTAATCTTTTAAATTGCTTTTTAGGATGTTGAACAATAACCTTCCTATAAGAAGACTCTACAAAAATGACTAAGAGTAGCAGCAAAAAAAACAATACCAAAACAAAAAGGATAATAAATAACGATACGCTACCGTTTTTATTTAACGTTAACAAAGATGACAAAGCGCTGTGTAACTCTGATATTATGCCCGTGAAAATGATTAATGAGATACCATTGCCTATACCACTAGCGCTGATTCGTTCACCAAGCCATATTAAAAGCATAGTTCCACCTAAAAGGCTGAAAACACCTATTGTACGAAACATAACACCAGGTTCGATTACAACCAATACCCCTTCCCTATTCATCCCTTCCAATCCAACCAAAATTGGAATTGATTGAAATACACAAATTACTATGGTCAGATAGCGTATATAAGAATTCATCTTTCTACGGCCTGACTCTCCATCATTCTTAACTTCCTTCACTCCTTTAATCGCAGAAGAAAGTAACTGAATAATGATAGAAGCCATTATATATGGCATAACGTTCAATGCTAGAATTGTCATTCTAGCCAATGCACCACCAGAAAATAAATTAAATACTCCAAAAACGCCTGAGCCCTCTTTGGGAAATATATCATTAATCACATCAAGATTAATTCCAGGAATAGGCACATAAGTACCCAAGCGATAGCAAATTAAAGCTATTAGCGTAAAAAATATACGCTTTAATAAATCACCTTTATATAACAACGTAGGATCCAAGCTATTAAATGCGGATTTACTGCTCATGATTTATGATAGTATTTCCACACTACCACCAACTGAAGCTACAGATTTTTTTGCAGCTTCTGACGCAAAATCAACGTGAAACACAAATTTTTCGCTCAACTTACCTTTATTAAGAAGTTTAATTTTATCCTTAATAGACTTTACAAAACCTAATTTATACAGCTTCTCCTTATCTATAACAGAGTCTTTCACTATTTTTTTAGCTTCCATTAAGCGCTGTATATCGCCAACATTAATTATAGAGTATATGTTCCTACGTATAGGCTTAAAACCTCTTTTAGGCAAACGAGTATATATAGACTGTTGTCCACCCTCAAAACCATTTATGGAAACTCCACTTCTAGCCTTTTGCCCTTTATGCCCTCTACCGGATGTTTTACCTTTACCACAACCGATACCTCTACCCAGCAACTTAGGCTTCTTTTTCTTAGATAATTTAGTAAATATAGAGTTTAATTTTACAGCATTATTCATACTTTACCTGTTTCCAACTATCTCGCTAATCTTCTTGCCTCTTTTGCTTGCTACCTGACGAGGAGATAACATACTATCAAAAGCCTTAAACACCGCACATATAACGTTATGAGGATTATTTGATCTAGTGGATTTAGCTACCACATCCTTTATACCTAACACCTCAAAAACTGATCTAATCGCTCCACCAGCAATAATACCTGTTCCGGCTCTTGCGGTTCTTAAAACTATCTCACCAGAACAAAATTTAGCTTTAATATCATGATGCAAAGTTCTACCTTCACGCAAGTACACTCTAATCATCGATTTCTTTGCAGCATTTACAGCTTTGACTCTTGCTTCAGCAACTTCTGCGTGCTTACCTATTCCACACCCTACCCTACCCTTCTCATCGCCAACAACAACCAAAATTGAAAATGAAAATCTTCTACCACCTTTGGTAACCGTTGTCACTCTTCGTACCGAAACTAAAAGCTCTGATAAATCATTATTATTTTGTAAATTCTTTATAGCCATATTCAAAACCTTCTAAAATTCAAATCCAGAACTTCTTAAAGCCTCAGCAAATTGAGAAACTAATCCTGTATATTTATACGCTCCACGATCAAACGTAAGCTGCTGCTCTAATTTCATGCCAGACAGACGCTCAACCATTAAAGAAGAAACCTGTTTTATAGTTTCAGCGTTGACTTTCCCTTTACATACATCCTTAATTTTAGCATCCAAAGTAGAAGCTGAAGTGAGAGTTACTCCTTTTACATCATTAATTAACTGGACATAAAAATGCCTATTAGATTTAAATATGGATATACGTAAACGTTCAGCGCTCTTGTCAAGCTTCGCTCTATTACGTAACTTCCTTTTTTCAGAATTACTTAAAAAATTATACGATCTTTTCATTTTTATTACTTCTTTTTACTTACAACCTTACGCAGCATAAATTTGCCTTTTATTACAACACCCTTACCTTTGTAAGGATCATATTTTCTAATTTTGCATATATCAGACGCCACCATATAGACCTTCTGCTTATCCATACCACTAACTACTAAGTGAGTTGGCTTTATGCACTTAATCTCAACATCTTTAGGCACTTTATATTTAACATTATGGCTATAACCAAGATACAAAGTCAAATACTTACCATCACACTCTGCCTTATATCCCACACCGTTAATCTCAAGATTAACAGAAAAACCATCAACCATGCCGTTAATGATATTATTAATATTACTCCTATAAGTGCCCCACATAGGCTTTATTTTATCATAATTATCTTTATCTTGATCAACAGAAAGCAATAGCTGATTATCAATAATCTGACACACAACATCCCTGATCAAGCTAACTTCTTTTTCAGCCTTAGCACTCTTTATTAACATACTAGCATTATTATATTCAACTGAAACACCAGCAGGAATATTGATAGGAGCAGCACCTATACGAGACATGAATTTCTCCTATTATTTAAAACACACGACACAAAACTTCTCCACCAACCTTTAACTTATGTGCATTATAATCAGTCATCACTCCTTTGGGTGTCGATATAATAAAAATACCAAGACCGTTATATGCTTTAGAAATGTCCTTATATTTAGAATAACGACGACAACCAGGCTTTGACACCCTAACTATGTCACTAATTACAGGTGACTTCTCATAATACTTCAATTTTACAATGAAAGAAGGTAAATTATCTACCACTTGCTTTTCATAATCAAGAATATACCCTTCCTCTTTTAAAATCTCCAATATAGAAGAATTCATCTTAGAAAATAGTACCCTTGTTGCCCTATGCATTGCCAATTGAGCATTACGTATCCTTGTCAAAAAATCACCAATACTATCAGATAACGCCACAATATACTCCTTATATTATATTTACCAACTAGACTTTGTAACTCCTGGAACTTGCCCAAAAGAACATAAATCACGCAAAACAATTCTACATAAACCAAATTTTCTATATACTCCTCTTGGTCTCCCAGTTAAAGCACACCTATTTCTAATTTTGGTTTTAGAAGAATTTCTAGGCAATTTTTTAATTAATTTATTTTGAGCTGTAAACCTTTCTACAATAGACAAATTCTTATTATTTATTATAGATTTCAATTTTTCTCTTTTTTCTTTATATTGATCGCACAACTTTATTCTGCGAAGATTTCTTTCTATCATAGATTTTTTTGCCATATATTTCTCCTCTCAATTAATCAAAAAAAGGAAATTTAAGAGCCAGTAATAATTCCTTTGCTTCCTTATCACTAACTGCACTTGTTATAATATTAATATCCATACCTCTAATTTTACTTATTTTATCATAGTCTATTTCTAAAAACGAGATATGTTCCTTTATACCAAAGGAAAAATTACCATTACCGTCAAATTGCTTCACACTAAATCCTCTAAAATCTTTTTCCCTTGGCAAAGCAATATATATCAATCTTTCTAAAAACTCATACATTTTATCTCTACGCAAAGTTACTTTGCAACCTACTGTAGCACCTTTTCTGATCTTGAAGCCAGAAATAGATTTTTTTGCAAAAGTTGATAAAGGCTTCTGCCCAGCAATCAAATACAGGCTATCAAGTGGTTCATTTATTGCTTTACTATCTGTAGCAGCATCTCCAACGCCCATATTGATACACACCTTGACAAGTTTAGGCACTTGCATTATATTGCCGTAATTAAACTTATCCTTCAAGGACTTTACTATGCTATCTTTATACAATTCTTTAAACATATCAACCTAATCTATCACTTCTCCAGAAACTTTTGCAAAACGCACTTTTCTACCGTCTATAACCTTAAACCCCACTCTAGTTGAAGTTTTATATTTAGGGTCCAGTGTTGCAACGTTGGATATATCAATAGCTAACTCTTTATTTAATATACCACCACTACTACCAGCTTTTGGTTTAGTATGTCTCTTATGCACATTCACTCCAGAAACAATTACTTTCTTTTTAGCATCACGTGCTATAACTTTGATTACCTTACCAATTCTTCCCTTATCTCTACCAGTTAAAACTATAACGTCGTCACCACTTTTTATTTTAGCACTCATTATAAAACCTCAACAGCTAATGACATTATCTTCATAAAAGAACCAGATGATAACTTTTTTACCGGACCAAACACCCGAGTGCCAAGTGGTTCACCTTGATCGTTAATCAAAACTACAGCATTGCTAGAAAAACGAATTACAGAACCATCAGATTTTCTAATAGGGCTTTTCACCCTCACCACAACTGCTCTATATACTTTTCCCTTCTCAACTTTCCCTCTTGGAGTAATAGATTTAGTAGATACAATAACTGTGTCACCTATAGATGCAGATTTTCTACCACCCAATAAACCAATACAAAGCACTGCACGCGCACCAGAATTATCAGCTACTTCCAATAATGTATTTTTTTGAATCATGTAAATATCCTATTCAATGTGAGCTATTAACAACAACCCATTTTTTAGTAGTAGAAATAGGCTTGTGTTCTTGTATTAAAACCTTGTCCCCTTCTTTACAACTATTACTCTCATCATGTGCTGTATACTTCTTGTATTTTTTTATAACCTTTTTATACAGCTCATCCTTATACACTTGTAATACCGAAACCTTTACAGTCTTATCACACTTAGCCTTAGTTACAGTACCACAAAAAATCTTTTTAGGCATTCTTTTCCTCTCTTCTTCTTTTATTTAATGTAGTTAGAATACGAGCTATGCTCTTTTTTATTAAGCTAAAACGCGAAATATCGTTACACTGGCCCAGTTTCTTTTGAAAAACCAAATTAACAAACTCTTTTCTCAAATTCACAAGAATTTCATGCAATTCTTGTGAAGACCTCGATTCAATGTCAGCTATATCCATTGCAACTCCATTTAATTATGATTAGATACAAATTTACACTTCATAGGAAGCTTAGCAGTTGCCTTTTCAAGCGCCAATCTTGCTAAATGCATGGGAACATCACTGCTAATTTCAAACAATATTCTACCGGGCTTAGCTTTAAATACCCAAAACTCAACACTACCTTTCCCTTTACCCATACGCACATCCGCCGGCTTTTTACTAACAGGGGTATCAGGAAAAATTCTTATCCACACTTTACCAGAGCGTTTTAATGTTCTAGATATTACACGCCTTGCAGTTTCAATATGTTTAGATTGAATCCTACCAGCTTCCATAGCCTTTAGACCATAATCTCCAAAAGATAGCGTACTACCACCTTTCGTGTTACCCTTAATTCGTCCTTTAAATACTTTTTTATATTTACTTTTTTTGGGAACAAACATTTCAATATACCTAATTAGTTACCAATATATACCCAGACCTTAACTCCTATGATGCCATATATAGTTTTTGCTTCAGCAAAAGCATAATCTATATTAGCACGTAAAGTATGCAAAGGCAAACGGCCTTCTTTATACCACTCAGTACGAGCTATCTCAGCTCCGCCAAGGCGCCCAGAACAACTTACTTTAATACCTCTAGCACCCATCCTCAAACAACTTTGAATAGCTTTTTTCATCGCTCTTCTAAATGAAACCCTTTTTTCTAACTGCTGTGCAATGCTGTTTGATATTAAAACTGCATCTATTTCAGACCTTTTAACCCCTACTACATTCACTTCCACATTATTTTTTACTTTTTCAGCTATCTTTTGCTTTATCTTCTCAATATCCGAGCCCCTCTTACCTATTATCACTCCAGGTCTAGAAGAATGTATTATTACAGACACCAAATCGATCGTACGCTCTATAATTACTTTAGAAACACCAGCATGCTTAAAAGATTCATTTATATAACTGCGAATAGATAAATCTTGATGCAGCCCTTGTTTATAACCCTTCTCAGCATACCAAACAGATGACCAAGCATTAATTATTTTTAACCTAAATCCTTTAGGATTAACGTTTCCCATACTTTTGCACTTTCCTTATTAATTTTCTATTTTTATGAATCATATAATTTCCCCCAATTTTACAGTTATATTACTATAACGTTTACTAACTCTATTAGCTCTACCCATAGCTTTTGGACATACCCTACGCAAAGTAAGAGACTTACCTATTAAAATTTCTTTTATATATAAATTATCGATGTCCAATCCATAATTATATTGAGCATCAGCAATCGCAGAATTTAATACCTTCCTTATAAGACCCGCAGCTTTTTTTTCGCAAAATCTTAATTGCACGGTGGCAAAAGAAACTTTTTTATTACGTACTAAACCAGCAACCAAATTCAATTTACGAGGAGTTGATTTTAAAACCCTAGAACCAGCTTTAACTATTACATCTCTGTTTTTCATATCAATTACCTTCTTGTCGCCTTTTTATCACCACTATGCCCAGTAAATTTACGAGTGGGCGAAAATTCACCAAACTTATGACCTATCATATTCTGATCATTAGCATTAACAGGAATGTAATCCTTACCATTATAAACAGCAAACTTTAAACCTAAACAATTAGGAAGAATTACAGAAGCCCTAGAATGAACTTTTATAGCCATGTTAACAAACCCCTTGTTTAAAGCATTATTCACCGACTTTAATATAGAAGGATGACAAAAAGGAGGCTTCCACGCAGATCTACTCATAAACTAACCTTTCAATTGTTTTATATACTTATCACTAGATTTATTTTTCCTCCGAGTTTTCTTCCCTTTTGTTGCAACACCCCAAGGAGTAACAGGATGACGACCACCAGAGGTTTTTCCTTCCCCACCTCCATGAGGATGGTCAACCGGATTCATCGCAACCCCACGCACAGTAGGTCTAATTCCAAGCCACCTACTTCTCCCAGCTTTACCCAGCTTTCTATTCTTATGGTCAGGGTTAGATACTACACCAATAGTAGCCTTACAAGAAGATAAAATCAACCTAATTTGACCAGACCTGAGTCGTAATAAAACATATTGGCCATCACGACCAACGATTTGTGCATAACAACCAGCAGCTCTAGCAATCGCAGCACCATTACCTGGCTTCAGCTCAACATTATGAACGAAAGAACCAACAGGTATATGCTTGAGTAGCAAACAATTCCCTGGTAAAATATCAGCATCATTTCCAGCTGTAACAACATCACCAGGCTTCATACCTTGAGGAGCTAATATATAAGACTTAATATCATCTTCCTTATATGATATTAACGCTAAAAACCCACTTCTATTTGGATCATACTCTATTTTTTCAACTATACCCTGACCACTTCTATTACGCTTAAAATCTATAACTCTATACTTCTTTTTGTGACCACCACCCCTATGACGAGTTGTAATTCTACCATAATTATTTCTTCCACCACTGGACTTTTTACCGGATGTAAGAGACTTTTCTGGCTCATCTTTTGATAAACCAACTTTACTTACTAACACAGTCCCACGAGAAGACGGAGTAACAGGATTAAAAAATTTCATACCCATATTAAACGCTCATTATATCTAATTTTTGACCATCTATCAAAGAAAAATAAACTTTCTTTTTCTGTTTTTCACAACCAATCACACCCCTGAAACGCCTATATTTAGGCTTAATTCTAACAACATTTATAGAAGAAATTTTAACATCAAATAGAGACTCTATTGCCAACTTTATTTGACGCTTATTTACATTTACAAAAACATACAAAGAATATTTATTAAACTTCTCCCTCAAAAAAGAGGCCTTTTCTGTAATTATAGGAGATTTTATTATATTATTATATTTGATCATAACAATCTACCTTCAAGATGCTTTAAAGTATCCTTTGTCAACATCACGCATTCGTGATTCAATATATCAAAGACATTTAACCCAATAGGTTTGATTAAGTCTACATAATGCAAGTTTCTAACAGCACGCAACAAATCATCTCCATAATCACCAACTATCAAAAAGGAAGAAAATTTAAAATTTTTAATACATTTACACATTTCAGACGTTTTCTTCACATCAATATTTAAATTATCCAGAATAATTACTTGATTATTTAAATACTTTAGAGATAAAGCAATTTTTAAACCAAATTTGCGTACCTTCTTATTAAGAGAATAAGTATGATTCCTCACAACAGGGCCAAAAATAACCCCACCACCTCTAAATTGAGGAGATCGCAAGCTCCCTTGTCTTGCCCTACCGGTACGTTTTTGACCATAAGGTTTAGCTGTTGTACCAGAGACATCACTGATACCTTTTGTTTTATGAGTACCAGCTCTTCTCTTTGCTAATTGCCATCTCACTATATCATGCAAAACACTCAATTTTTGCTTAGCAGAAAATATCAAAGGATTGAGCTGAGCAGTACCTACATTATTATTAGATAGATTAACTAAATTACATTCCATAACTAACTTACCAAATTACTAGCATCATCATTTACATCTAACAGTAAACCCACCGGAAAAGGAACATCTTTATGTAAAGATTTTTTAACTGCATCTCTTACAAAAACATAGGAATTTTTAAACCCAGGAACATTATTACCCTTCACAGCAATTATACTATTTTCATGATCAATGGATAATATCTTCATATTTTGTGCAGTTATCCTGCTGTTACCTAAATGACCAGCCATTTTCTTTCCTTTGAATACTCTACCAGGATCCTGACATTGGCCAGTGGAACCTTGTGATCTGTGAGCAATAGAAACACCATGAGATGCCCTAAGCCCACTGAAATTATGCCGCTTCATCACACCAGCAAATCCTTTACCTATAGAATAACCCGTAATATCAAGATATTGACCAACCACAAAATGATTGATTCCCACTTTTTTACCACATTCTATTCCCGACAGGTCATTTAATCTACTTTCGTATAACTTACATTTATTATTTATACCCTTTTTCTTTAAATATTCTAACTGAGGTTTTGCTATATTTTTTAAATCTCCTGTGCCTAAAATGATTGAATTATAGCCACATTTATCTTGTCCTTTTATATCAATAATATAAGTTTCGCTGAGATGCAATAAAGTTACAGCCATGCGACTATTGTCAGAATACATAGCAGTATGACCAATATTCATCATTAATAAACCAATTCTCCTCAGCGAATTCATTCTCTTCATTTCCTTCTCCTAAACCTTAACTTCCTTGACTTTTAAATCCACTTCTACGCCAGCAGAAAAAGATAAACCTGTAAGCATCTGCATCATAGTAGGAGTAAGATCATGTAAAACAATCAAACGCCTAGAAGTTCTCATTTCAAACTGTTCACGAGATTTTTTATCAACGTGAGGAGATCTATTAACAATAAATTTAGAATCTTTTCTTGGCAACGCAATCGGACCAGATAATTTTGCACTGGACCGCTTTAATTCATCAACAAATTTTCGAACACACTCCTCCAATAAAGAACAATCGAAAGCCTTAATGTTAATATATATATCTTGCTTCATCTTAGTTACTGCACTCACTCCAAAATTTCAGAAACAACACCAGAACCAACAGTTCTACCGCCTTCTCTTATCGCAAAACGCAATCCCTTATCCATTGCTATCGGTACTTGCAATTCTACTTCTACACTCACATTATCTCCTGGCATTACCATCTCCTTCCCATCTAGCAATTTTATGCTCCCAGTTACATCCGTTGTCCTTAAATAAAACTGCGGCTGGTAATTCGCAAAAAATGGTGTATGCCTTCCTCCTTCCTCTTTCTTTAATATATAAACCTCCGCCTTAAACTTTCTATGTGGCGTTATCGTCCCCGGTTTTGCTAATACTTGCCCTCTCTCCACTTCTTCTCTTTTTGTTCCTCTTAACAATATTCCTACATTGAGTCCTGCACTTCCTTTATCCAGCAACTTCTTAAACATTTCTACACCTGTGCATATCGTCTTTTGCGTCCCCTTCAGACCTATTATCTCTATCTCTTCTCCCGTCTTTATCTCTCCCTTCTCTATTCTTCCTGTTACCACCGTCCCTCGCCCTGATATCGAAAATACATCTTCGATTGGCAATAAAAATGGTAAATCCACAGGCCTTGGTGGAACCGCTACATATTCATCTAACTTTTCCATCAATTTGTCTATTGATTTCTTTCCATATTCGCTGCTGTCATCCTCCAGCGCCTTGAGTGCTGAACCAACTATCACAGGTACTTCATCCCCTGGAAATCCGTATTTACTCAGCAATTCCCTCACTTCCATTTCTACTAAATCTATCATATCAGCATCAGCAACATCAGCTTTATTTATATACACCACGATATATCCAACACCCACCTGCTTCGCCAGCAATATATGCTCTCTCGTTTGTGGCATTGGCCCATCAACCCCCGACACTACCAATATCGCCGCATCCATCTGTGCTGCACCTACTATCATGTTCTTTACATAGTCAGCATGTCCAGGACAATCAACGTGTGCATAATGTCTTTTTTCCGTCTGATACTCAACATGCGCTGTTGCTATCGTTATCCCCCTCTTCCTTTCTTCTGGCGCTTTATCTATCTGATCGTACGCTACAAAATTTCCATAATGCTTCGTTATCGCCGTTGTTAACGTCGTCTTCCCATGATCCACATGTCCTATTGTTCCCACATTTACATGCGGCTTTCCAAATGCTTCCACTACTGCTGTCATAATTTAAACTTTTCTACCTAAGATACAAATACATCAATAAATAATATGTTGATTTTATAAAAATACAACAAAAAAAGAGCGGATAGTGGGAATCGAACCCACGTCACTAGCTTGGAAGGCTAGAGCTCTACCATTGAGCTATACCCGCACAATGGAGGAGGTAGGATTCGAACCTACGTACGCCCACGCGGACAGATTTACAGTCTGTTACCTTTAACCACTCGGTCACTCCTCCACAAAAATTTGTTAAGAGAACGCTATTTTAGTACCTTAACTCAAGCTTTTATTGTATTTAATACTAAACGCCTAAAATTAAAAAATCAAGCAATAAAACCTACCTTGATTAAAATCATGCAGATTTCATTTTATACAACACAATATTGTCAATAAAACGTTTAAACAAATAATGCGAATCATGCGTACCTGGCGCTTCTTCTGGATGGTATTGCACAGAAAAGACTGGGTAATCCTTCATCATTATTCCCTCTACACTATTATCAAATAGAGAAATGTGAGTAATTTCAACATTACTTGGAAGAGAAGCTGAATCAACAACGAAACCATGATTTTGGCTAGTGATCTCAACTTTTCCACTAATTACATCATAAACTGGATGGTTACTCCCTCGGTGACCAATATCCATCTTGATGGTCTTTGCCCCCAAAGTAATCGCAAGTAATTGATGACCCATGCACATGCCAAAAATTGGTATTTTAGATTTTATAATAATGTCTATTTCTGAAACTACACTTTCTCCTATTTCTTGCGGATCACCAGGACCATTTGAAAGCACTATACCATCTGGATTCATACTCAACACTTTTTGAGCAAAACCTGTGCTTGGTCTGATTAATTCAACTGTACAACCAAGCTCTATTAAGCGTGAAACTATACTGATTTTTACGCCAAAATCAACGATTACAACCCTATATTTTGCATTAAGGTCACTTTTAAAATTACTATGCAAGCTAACTTTATTGGTTATTTCTATCCCACTTACAGATTTGTATTCCTTCAATTCATCCAACACATGCTTCTTGCTTGACGGGCATATCATTCCATTTTGAGATCCATGTTCTCTCAAATGTCTCGTTAAAGCTCTAGTATCAACTCCTGATATCCCAATCACGTTATTTTTCTCTAACCAATCATTTAAACTGATATATGAAGAAGGGTGGTACATAGAAGAAAGTTCACGCATAACCACACCACTTGCAAAAATTTTCTCTCCTTCATTATCCTTATGGTTTATTCCAATGTTACCAATATGAGGAAAAGTAAATGTTATAATTTGATCAGCAAAAGAAGGATCAGTTATAGTATGCTGATAACCGGTCATACCAGTGGTAAAACAGACCTCGCCTATGCACTTGCCTTTTTTACCTACTGATTTTCCCCAAAAGCACTTGCCATCTTGTAAAATTAAAACTGCGTCCTGCACTTAACTCTCTCTTACTTAACTCATTTAAAGTATTATATAAGAATTTTAAATAATACGTAACTCTTTCTAAAACTCCAAATTTAACCACGAGGCGGCGAAGAACAATATGAAAAAATTTTTAACGCGCCCTTACATAAAATATGTTGACTATCTCCGTATTTTATATTAGATATAGGTAAATCATAAGTAAAGTGGAGGGTAATAATGAACACTGGTACAAATCAATCAAAAAAAATAAATGAGAAGTGGTTAGCTGGAGGAATTGGCGCGCTATTATTTGTAGTGATGCTACCGTTGATTCTTCTTTTAGCAAAAATAGCTATAGGGCTAATTATGGTTTCAGTTGTAGCAATAGCGATAAAAGTTGCCTTAAAAAAAATATCGAATGCTTTAGAGGATAAACAGGCAGATCAAAGCCAAGCGATGCAACAAACAACACAAAGTAAAATTATAAACCTGGCTATTGGATTAACATCTATATTCGTAGGAGGATTATCAATGCTCATTATAGCACAAACTGGCTTAATTGCAGCATGTGCAGCTATAACTGCTTTAGCTCTACACGAATATGTTAAAAATGAAGAAATAGGAAAAGATATAAACAATAAATTCGATATGGTAGCTGACGGTATAACTGATTTTATTGTTAGCAATGTTGAAAAACTTATTCCAACAAGCCGCCAGGCATAACAGCCTAAACTGTCTCCGTTCAGGGCATAAGTGTTACAAGTAGCATCATACAAGGCGATTAACGGCATCCTCCTGATAATAGAATAATTGTATCTGCTCAGGGGCATCGCAAATATTGAAGCAAAAGTGGTCAGTGCTTACTATACGAATATTGTGATTTGAATCCACTAGGGGGGATTTCATCCCAGTGCCCAGACACTGGGATCCATCCAAGACAGTGTCATTCCAGTGCTTGACACTGGAATCCAGTTTTCTTTATAAATTCATCAAAAGTGCTTCATTCTATAACGCAAAACCCATACTCACCAAACCCAATGCATTGCTTGCAATTAAGTTTCCTGGATCCCAGTGTCTGGGCACTTGGATGACAGGGGAGGGAGGCTACTGGAATGACACCTTTGTGTTTGAGGCAAAACCTGCTATAACATTTCTTCGAAAACAAATGTTCGTACAGTTATGTATCAGCTACTTTCATGACACCATTTGTTGTAAACTCACGTTTTCTCTATGATTATCTTTTTAGATTGCTTTGTCTACCTTATTTGCCGCTTTCCCGGACGGATGCTCTACAGTTATTTCCTCATCAATAGCCGAGCTAGGTGCACCGGAACCAGGTACAACGATATTCTCGTGCGATTGCGTATCCTTCTTTTCCTCACATGGTGTTTGCTTAATGAAATGTTCTACTAAAACTTCACATAAAGCTTTACCTTTTATAAGCACAGCTTCGTTTTGCTTAGCTAATTCTAAAATTTCCTTTGATTCAACATCTTTACCGTCAATAGTTGATTTTTTAATACTAATTTGACCAGAATTTATATTTAAAACAACAGCGCAGTTAAGGTCTTTTCCAGATTCATCTTTTGCACCCCAACTAATTTCGATGTCACATATTGCAAATTCTGTAAAGGAGTAGTTCCTCTGTTGTTTCTCATTTTTCTCAATTTTTACTATCTTTTTACCATTGCTGTGTATGTTTACGATTTTTATTTCACTTTTCTCTTCTTCCATTCTTTTAATTTTTCTACTGAAAAAACTGCTGGTTTTTAAAGCCTGCCCAAGTTTAATAACGTTGATATTAAGATTTCTATGGATATTGCGAACTTGTCCTTGATACGGTGCTGGAGGTCCATTAAATAGAGCAACTAGATCACTATTTAAAAATTCCTTATTTAAAAATTCTTTTGCATCATGCTCTCCTACGCTAATTCCATCCAAATAACTATTCATTCCTCTTACGAATTGCTCTTTAGCTTGAACACTACATTCCTTATCTATTATATCAATTATCTTTTTTAGCCGTTCTTTGTCTTGTAGCATAGCAGTAAAAAGGAAAATATCTTTATTTTCTCTATAATATTTTGCTATTTCATTAAACAGATTTGCCTTTTTATCTTTATTTATAACATCTAATATCATTTGTACTTCGGGATCATCATCAAATCCATGCTTATCTTGAGAAACTTCTTGTACAATTAATTTTTCTTGCGAAATATTCTGTGATGAATCTAACATTATACCCCCTTTAATTTTTAGATAAAAATAATATATTTTAGTATTAGTATTTTATAAAGCTAAAATTTAGTTGTATTGAAAAATAATTAACCTAACTTACAACTTGCACCTTTATCAGCTTGTTAGGTAGAATTATTAAAGAACTAGTTGAACATATGTTATCAACTCCATCCACAAGTTCTCCGCTTGTTACTCCAGTTGCAATGAACACTGATTCACCTCTTGCCATATCTTTTACGGTGTAGACTTTTTCTAGGTCATCAATATTCAAATTTTTTGCTCTTTCTTTTAACTGATCCGTGTCAAATATTAATCTTCCTTCCATCTGCCCACCTATTGAGCTTAGTGCTGCAGCCGCAAGCACTCCCTCTGGTGCTCCTCCTATACCGATATACATATCATGATTGCCATTTACTAGTGAAACTACAGCCGCAACATCACCATCATCTATTAGTTTAATTTTTGCTCCTAATTTCCTGATTTTCTCTATTAATTCATCATGCCTTTCACGTTTAAGTACAGTTACCACGAGATCATTCACTTTGCATTTTTTTGCCTTGGCTAAATTGTCTAGATTCTTTTCAATGCTATTTTTTAGTGAGACCACACCCTCTGGGAGATTTTTCCCTACTGCTATCTTTTCCATATAAACATCAGGTGCATGTAAAAAATTACCTTTTTTCGTTGCAGCAAGAACGGACATTGCCCCCTGTTTGTAGTGAGCACAAATTGTGGTACCCTCAAGTGGGTCAACAGCAATGTCAATTTCAGGACCATTTCCAGTGCCAACCTTCTCGCCAATATACAGCATTGGTGCTGAATCTCTCTCACCTTCACCAATTACGATAGTACCATTTATTTCCATAGAATTTAACACTGTTCGCATTGCATCAACTGCAACCTGATCAGCCTTTTTTTCATCGCCGAAGCCTGCTAATTTATACGCAGCAAGCGCAGCAGCTTCGGTCACTTTAACTAATTTACAGGCTAAATCTTCCATCATTTGCTTTAAGAACCATAAATAAAGCATTCAATATATATCATGCCACTTGAAACTGCAAGATGTCTTGACTGGTTATGGGAAAGTTGCTATAATAAATTAGATAGTAATAATGGTAAAATTTAACATGATTTATGAAGAGATAAAGGAAATTGTAACTCAAAATCCTGATATAACTGCTAAGAACCTGTACATGATCTCAAGAAAGGAATAAACTAAGAGATAATATATATAAGTTAGGATATATGAGGAGTTTATACCCAAGTGATATAAGTCGGGAAAGATTTGAGATTATGTTACCAGATCTAGAGTCCTGTAGAAAAAAAACAAAACCAAGAAAACTTGATTTGTATGATGTATTTTGTGGAGTGTTATACGTTCTGAAAAGCGGTTGTCAGTGGAGAATGCTACCAAAAGAGTTTCCAAAATGGCGCAATTGTTACGACTATTTTAAGAAGTGGAGTGAAAAACCAGATGCAGATAAAGAAAGTGTTCTGGAGCTGGTGTTAAAAAAAAATAGTTGGCGTGGTCCGACAAAACAATGGTCGGAAAGAAAAAACCAGCTTCTGCATAATTGATGCACAGAGTGTAAAAAATGCAGATACTGCTGAAGAAAAAGGCTATGATGCAGGCAAAAAGATTTCAGGAATAAAACGCCATATTGCAGTAGATACGCAAGGTTTGCCCCATGCAATTTATATAACAACAGCAGAGATAACTGACCGTAGCAGTGCTGTGAGAATGGTCGAAAATGCAAAAGAAAACCTCTCGGGAGTTAAAAATGTACTGGTTGATGCAGGCTATACTGGAGAGAATTTTGCAACTCAAATAAAAACGATTATTGGTGCAACCGTTGAAGTGATAAAAAGAAATGAATTACATTCCTTTGTTGTATTGCCCAAAAGATGGGTTGTGGAGCGATCTTTTGCTTGGTTAGAAAAATGTAGAAGATTGTGGAAAAATTGTGAGCGAAAACTCAATACTAGCCTACAAATGGTCGTTCTGGCTTTCACTGCCTTACTTCTGAAAAGATTATGAACAGGCTCTTAGATCATATGACAAGTATACCAGAAGATAGTATAAGGTATAGCATTTCTCATAATAGTCCGAACAGGTCATAAGAAGGCAGAATCAACAGCACGACGAAAGGATTCGAATAGAGGAATGTTTTTCCTAGCTCTGTTTTTTATAGCAAACCAATGATGCTCAATTTTGTTGAAATCTGGAGAATACGGCGGCAGATACAAAATTTCTGCACCAACTCCTCTAGCAAGCTCGATAATCTTACCAGACTTATGAAAAGTAGCATTGTCAAGAATGACAGTCTGTCCAGGTTCCAAGATCGGTGTCAAAAATTGCTCAAACCATCCATTAAAAACATCCATATTACAGTGGCCTTCAAAGGTTAATGGAGCAACTATCTTTCTTCTACTTAAGGCTGCAACCATACTGATTCGTTGAGTTTTCTTTCCAGATTTTAGGCCATAAAACCGCTGTCCTTTCTGGCAATACCCATATGGATAGTCCTCTGTGTTATCAATGCCAGACTCATCTATATAAACTAAGTTTTCTGGTTCTTTTGTTGCTATAATTTTTAAGAATTCAGCACGTTTTTCTTCGTTTCTTTCCTTGTATCCATATGTCTTTTTTTGCGCGTAAATCCAATTTTTCTGAGAGCTCGGTGGATCGTTTGGATACTAACGTTGCCCCAAAGTTTAGCCATTTCCGACAGAGTCTTTCCTCCGTTTTCTCTGGCAAATTTAGCAAAGGCATCCCAGTCGGTGATTTTGTGATTGTAACCTCCATTTCCAAGTTTTTTTGATTGAAAGTCTCCTGTTTCTTTTCTTCTTTGCTGCCACTCCCATAAAGTAGTTCGTCCAATTTTAAATCTTGCTGCCACTGTTTCTCTGCTTCCTCCCTCCTCTAGCGCTTCCATTGCTTTTTTCCTTAAGTCATAACTATATGCTTCTGGCACTCAACCTCCTTATCATCGTCTATCCTTATCTTATCACATCCGGACTTCTATGAAAAGAGCTATACTTGTTCAGCACTAATTTTACTCTTTGGAACATTAGTTATAAATATTGACCAATTCAATAACTTTTTATTCCTTTTAGAAGATATGTGATTTTGCTAATCTATTAGCCTTCCTTCTCCTAGCCATATTCAGTTAGCTTTTGACATATAATTCTCACTTTAACTTTTATTTCTTTTCCTAACAGCACCTCATTTTCTAGAAACAATTTATCCTCTAAACATTCTAATAACTCTATTTTTTGATTTGTTTCTATACCATATATGTTGGTATCAACGACTTATAAAACAAGCTCCAGCTTCATTGATTTGTTTAAAAGAACTTGGCACAAAATAACCCAAATCAGATATTAGTAAATCGTTGCTCGATATATTGCTTAAATGTCTTCTATACCCCTGATCTGACCTTATTCCCTCAGTTATATTAAGCTGGTCTAATGTCTGGTTTAGGTAGTCAAAAACTAATTGTAACTTTATTCTAGATTTAGTATTGCTTTCATAACCACTGTAGCTGGTACCATAACCTTTATACATGTCTTCCATACTGTTAGGTAAGCTAATATAGCTGCTGTCTAATATAGCTCTTTTCATAGAAGTCCGGATGTGATAAGATAAGGATAGACGATGATAAGGAGGTTGAGTGCCAGCAGCATATAGTTATGACTTAAGGAAAAAAGCAATGGAAGCGCTAGAGGAGGGAGGAAGCAGAGAAACAGTGGCAGCAAGATTTAAAATTGGACGAACTACTTTATGGGAGTGGCAGCAAAGAAGAAAAGAAACAGGAGACTTTCAATCAAAAAAACTTGGAAATGGAGGTTACAATCACAAAATTACCGACTGGGATGCCTTTGCTAAATTTGCCAGAGAAAACGGAGGAAAGACTCTGTCGGAAATGGCTAAACTTTGGGGCAACGTTAGTATCCAAACGATCCACCGAGCTCTCAGAAAAATTGGATTTACGCGCAAAAAAAGACATATGGATACAAGGAAAGAAACGAAGAAAAACGTGCTGAATTCTTAAAAATTATAGCAACAAAAGAACCAGAAAACTTAGTTTATATAGATGAGTCTGGCATTGATAACACAGAGGACTATCCATATGGGTATTGCCAGAAAGGACAGCGGTTTTATGGCCTAAAATCTGGAAAGAAAACTCAACGAATCAGTATGGTTGCAGCCTTAAGTAGAAGAAAGATAGTTGCTCCATTAACCTTTGAAGGCCACTGTAATATGGATGTTTTTAATGGATGGTTTGAGCAATTTTTGACACCGATCTTGGAACCTGGACAGACTGTCATTCTTGACAATGCTACTTTTCATAAGTCTGGTAAGATTATCGAGCTTGCTAGAGGAGTTGGTGCAGAAATTTTGTATCTGCCGCCGTATTCTCCAGATTTCAACAAAATTGAGCATCATTGGTTTGCTATAAAAAACAGAGCTAGGAAAAACATTCCTCTATTCGAATCCTTTCGTCGTGCTGTTGATTCTGCCTTCCTATGACCTGTTCGGACTATTATAAGAAATGCTATAACTTAACACTTCTAAAGTGCTTCAAGATTCTGCAATCAACTTGCAAGGTATTTTTAAGTAACATTAAAGATTCATTATACATTCTTTTCATGAATTCCACTGCTTCCTTGGTAAATCTAAAGTCCAGACCTTGTTTTGTTATATTTATCGAATCTTCATTCAATAATTGACATATTGTCTCTATACTACAATTATCAACCCCTATATTACCCAAGACTATGGCTTTTACGAACGATGAGCCTTTTAGCTTCCTCTTTCTTTTTATGAATCCTGTTGTAGCTGAGATTTTATCTGCTTTTTCATTAAAAAATTCTTTGAGCTTTTTTGAGATGCAAACTATTCTTTTCATTGTATAAGTTCTCCATTTTGTTTGTTAAATTGAAGAGAACTTATATCTTCTTTTTCTTTTCTTTACACCAACTTTACCCACTTCTTCTTAACTTGACGCGTATGGTTTATTTAACACTCCCTGTGTTTCGTAATATTATACAATCAAATTGATAAAAGCTGTATTATCTCCTTGCAGCATTAAGTGTATATTTTTTGCTATTTTTTCCACTAAGGGAGTAACATTATCAAAATTTGAAAATTTTGATAACACATAATCTGCTAAGCTTCTTTGATCTTCAGGTCTACCCACTCCAAATCTCAAGCGCCAATAATCGTTGCCAATAAAACTATCTATGGATTTAAGTCCATTATGTCCAGCAGAGCTACCACCTTTCTTTATTTTTATTCTTCCAAGTTCCAAATCAGCGTCATCGTGTATGACAACGATATTATCTAGCGATAATTTGTAAAAGTTTCGTATTTTTGCAACAGGGATGCCTGAATTATTCATAAATGAATAAGGCTTTATTAACATGATTTTATTATCATTAATTATGCCAGAGGTTATTAGATAATCGGCTTTTTTAGAGAACGACTGGAAATTCCAATATTTGCAAATTGTATCAACTACAACGAAGCCGATATTATGATGAGTTAACTCATATTGACCACCAGGGTTACCAAGCCCAACTATCAGGTGCACTATTCCTCTGTTTCTGCTTGAGGTTCTTCAACGTCACTATCGGCAGCAGAAATTGTAACAATGGTAAAATTTTCTTCTTCATGAGCTACAAACTTAACACCTTCTGGTAATTTTACATCATTAATATGTATAGACTGGCCAATCATTTTACCGGATAAATCAACTTCAATAACCTGAGGTATTTTATCAGGAGAGCATTTAACAGCAATAGAACGACACAAAACATTAAGCACTCCACCTAACTTGATCCCTGGGGCTTTACTTTCATTCACAAATGATAGAGGTATGTCTATTTTAATTTCGCTGCCTTTATCAACAAACTGAAAATCAACATGTTGCACAGTATCCTTTACTACATGCAATTGGATATCGCGAACAAGAGCATATTCCTTTTTGCCCGAAATATTCAGCTCTATCAAATGTGCAGAAAGAGAGCCTGATTTATATTGCTTCGTGAATTCCTTTGCAGACAATGTCAAATTTACATTATCATGGCCCTTTCCATATATGATTCCAGGGATGTTTCCTTTCTTCCTTAGAGAATGCATCGCTTTTGTTTTTGTTATATCACGTAACTCTGCATTAATTGTTACTATTTCCTGTTGCGTCATCGGTTACTCCTATTTAGCTAATCCTTTTAATATAATTTAATAATAATATAACATAAAAATATTTATTTCAAACTTCATTCTTTCATACTAATTGTTTGTGAAAGGATTTATTTAGATATATATTTAAGCTTATTTAACAAGAACTATGGGCATTGACGATAAAGTAGTTTTTAGGATTTATAGACCAACAAGAACTGCAACACAATCTGGTTTAGGTAATACAAATTTCTGGCACCTGGAAATTGAATCTGGCTCTTACTACATTGAACCTTTAATGGGGTGGGTTGGCTCAAAAGATCCAAAAAAACAGATTGTATTAAAGTTTGATTCTCTCGAAAAAGCAGTATTCTACGCAAAAAAACGCAACGTTAAATACATAATTGAAATGCCAAAAAATGTTAAGAGGCTGCCAAAATCTTACGCAAGCAATTTCATACTAAAGTAAGTTGCACAACAAATGGTGTTATGCAAGTAGCTGACACTGCTCTCCTTTGTCATCCCAGTGCCCAGACACTGGGATCCAGGAATTTTATTAAGTTGGTAAGCATAAAAATAGCTGTTTTACGTTAAAATACAATGTTTTTGATGATTATGGAAAGGCTGGATCCCAGCGTCAAGCACTGGGATGACACCATTTGTTGTAAACTCACTTTTACTCTATGGTTATACTACCTTGCCGCTATCCTGAACGCGCGCGCGCGCGGATACAAAGTAAGTTTTATTGTGATGTGCTCATCTGTAAAAAATAAGACTTAATCTCACTGTTGATCATGGATTTTAAGTTGTGCTAACACACTGTGGCCATTTAAAGAGTCAAGATTTTTAACCTGGCTAGCCAGTATTAAAGAGTTATTTTTCAGGTATTTCTTTACAAGGCTTGCAAGTCTTTTTGGATTATTCAAATAGCTCCATTCTGCTTGTATAGCTCTTTTCATAGAAGTCCGGATGTGATAAGAGCCTGTTCATAATCTTTTCAGAAGTAAGGCAGTGAAAGCCAGAACGACCATTTGTAGGCTAGTATTGAGTTTTCGCTCACAATTTTTCCACAATCTTCTACATTTTTCTAACCAAGCAAAAGATCGCTCCACAACCCATCTTTTGGGCAATACAACAAAGGAATGTAATTCATTTCTTTTTATCACTTCAACGGTTGCACCAATAATCGTTTTTATTTGAGTTGCAAAATTCTCTCCAGTATAGCCTGCATCAACCAGTACATTTTTAACTCCCGAGAGGTTTTCTTTTGCATTTTCGACCATTCTCACAGCACTGCTACGGTCAGTTATCTCTGCTGTTGTTATATAAATTGCATGGGGCAAACCTTGCGTATCTACTGCAATATGGCGTTTTATTCCTGAAATCTTTTTGCCTGCATCATAGCCTTTTTCTTCAGCAGTATCTGCATTTTTTACACTCTGTGCATCAATTATGCAGAAGCTGGTTTTTTCTTTCCGAACATTGTTTTGTCGGACCACGCCAACTATTTTTTTTTAACACCAGCTCCAGAACACTTTCTTTATCTGCATCTGGTTTTTCACTCCACTTCTTAAAATAGTCGTAACAATTGCGCCATTTTGGAAACTCTTTTGGTAGCATTCTCCACTGACAACCGCTTTTCAGAACGTATAACACTCCACAAAATACATCATACAAATCAAGTTTCCTTGGTTTTGTTTTTTTTCTACAGGACTCTAGATCTGGTAACATAATCTCAAATCTTTCCCGACTTATATCACTTGGGTATAAACTCCTCATATATCCTAACTTATATATATTATCTCTTAGTTTATTCCTTTCTTGAGATCATGTACAGGTTCTAAGATAAGGATAGACGATGATAAGGAGGTTGAGTGCCAGCAGCATATAGTTATGACTTAAGGAAAAAAGCAATGGAAGCGCTAGAGGAGGGAGGAAGCAGAGAAACAGTGGCAGCAAGATTTAAAATTGGACGAACTACTTTATGGGAGTGGCAGCAAAGAAGAAAAGAAACAGGAGACTTTCAATCAAAAAAACTTGGAAATGGAGGTTACAATCACAAAATCACCGACTGGGATGCCTTTGCTAAATTTGCCAGAGAAAACGGAGGAAAGACTCTGTCGGAAATGGCTAAACTTTGGGGCAACGTTAGTATCCAAACGATCCACCGAGCTCTCAGAGCCTGTTCATAATCTTTTCAGAAGTAAGGCAGTGAAAGCCAGAACGACCATTTGTAGGCTAGTATTGAGTTTTCGCTCACAATTTTTCCACAATCTTCTACATTTTTCTAACCAAGCAAAAGATCGCTCCACAACCCATCTTTTGGGCAATACAACAAAGGAATGTAATTCATTTCTTTTTATCACTTCAACGGTTGCACCAATAATCGTTTTTATTTGAGTTGCAAAATTCTCTCCAGTATAGCCTGCATCAACCAGTACATTTTTAACTCCCGAGAGGTTTTCTTTTGCATTTTCGACCATTCTCACAGCACTGCTACGGTCAGTTATAGCTCTTTTCATAGAAGTCCGGATGTGATGAGATAAGGATAGACGATGATAAGGAGGTTGAGTGCCAGCAGCATATAGTTATGACTTAAGGAAAAAAGCAATGGAAGCGCTAGAGGAGGGAGGAAGCAGAGAAACAGTGGCAGCAAGATTTAAAATTGGACGAACTACTTTATGGGAGTGGCAGCAAAGAAGAAAAGAAACAGGAGACTTTCAATCAAAAAAACTTGGAAATGGAGGTTACAATCACAAAATCACCGACTGGGATGCCTTTGCTAAATTTGCCAGAGAAAACGGAGGAAAGACTCTGTCGGAAATGGCTAAACTTTGGGGCAACGTTAGTATCCAAACGATCCACCGAGCTCTCAGAAAAATTGGATTTACGCGCAAAAAAAGACATATGGATACAAGGAAAGAAACAAAGAAAAACGTGCTGAATTCTTAAAAATTATAGCAACAAAAGAACCAGAAAACTTAGTTTATATAGATGAGTCTGGCATTGATAACACAGAGGACTATCCATATGGGTATTGCCAGAAAGGACAGCGGTTTTATGGCCTAAAATCTGGGAAGAAAACTCAACGAATCAGTATGGTTGCAGCCTTAAGTAGAAGAAAGATAGTTGCTCCATTAACCTTTGAAGGCCACTGTAATATGGATGTTTTTAATGGATGGTTTGAGCAATTTTTGACACCGATCTTGGAACCTGGACAGACTGTCATTCTTGACAATGCTACTTTTCATAAGTCTGGTAAGATTATCGAGCTTGCTAGAGGAGTTGGTGCAGAAATTTTGTATCTGCCGCCGTATTCTCCAGATTTCAACAAAATTGAGCATCATTGGTTTGCTATAAAAAACAGAGCTAGGAAAAACATTCCTCTATTCGAATCCTTTCGTCGTGCTGTTGATTCTGCCTTCCTATGACCTGTTCGGACTATTATGAGAAATGCTATATCTCTGCTGTTGTTATATAAATTGCATGGGGCAAACCTTGAGTATCTACTGCAATATGGCGTTTTATTCCTGAAATCTTTTTGCCTGCATCATAGCCTTTTTCTTCAGCAGTATCTGCATTTTTTACACTCTGTGCATCAATTATGCAGAAGCTGGTTTTTTCTTTCCGACCATTGTTTTGTCGGACCACGCCAACTATTTTTTTTTAACACCAGCTCCAGAACACTTTCTTTATCTGCATCTGGTTTTTCACTCCACTTCTTAAAATAGTCGTAACAATTGCGCCATTTTAGAAACTCTTTTGGTAGCATTCTCCACTGACAACCGCTTTTCAGAACGTATAACACTCCACAAAATACATCATACAAATCAAGTTTCCTTGGTTTTGTTTTTTTCTACAGGACTCTAGATCTGGTAACATAATCTCAAATCTTTCCCGACTTATATCACTTGGGTATAAACTCCTCATATATCCTAACTTATATATATTATCTCTTAGTTTATTCCTTTCTTGAGATCATGTACAGGTTCTCAGAAAAATTGGATTTACGCGCAAAAAAAGACATATGGATACAAGGAAAGAAACGAAGAAAAACGTGCTGAATTCTTAAAAATTATAGCAACAAAAGAACCAGAAAACTTAGTTTATATAGATGAGTCTGGCATTGATAACACAGAGGACTATCCATATGGGTATTGCCAGAAAGGACAGCGGTTTTATGGCCTAAAATCTGGAAAGAAAACTCAACGAATCAGTATGGTTGCAGCCTTAAGTAGAAGAAAGATAGTTGCTCCATTAACCTTTGAAGGCCACTGTAATATGGATGTTTTTAATGGATGGTTTGAGCAATTTTTGACACCGATCTTGGAACCTGGACAGACTGTCATTCTTGACAATGCTACTTTTCATAAGTCTGGTAAGATTATCGAGCTTGCTAGAGGAGTTGGTGCAGAAATTTTGTATCTGCCGCCGTATTCTCCAGATTTCAACAAAATTGAGCATCATTGGTTTGCTATAAAAAACAGAGCTAGGAAAAACATTCCTCTATTCGAATCCTTTCGTCGTGCTGTTGATTCTGCCTTCCTATGACCTGTTCGGACTATTATGAGAAATGCTATAAGAGCCTGTTCATAATCTTTTCAGAAGTAAGGCAGTGAAAGCCAGAACGACCATTTGTAGGCTAGTATTGAGTTTTCGCTCACAATTTTTCCACAATCTTCTACATTTTTCTAACCAAGCAAAAGATCGCTCCACAACCCATCTTTTGGGCAATACAACAAAGGAATGTAATTCATTTCTTTTTATCACTTCAACGGTTGCACCAATAATCGTTTTTATTTGAGTTGCAAAATTCTCTCCAGTATAGCCTGCATCAACCAGTACATTTTTAACTCCCGAGAGGTTTTCTTTTGCATTTTCGACCATTCTCACAGCACTGCTACGGTCAGTTATAGCATTTCTCATAATAGTCCGAACAGGTCATAGGAAGGCAGAATCAACAGCACGACGAAAGGATTCGAATAGAGGAATGTTTTTCCTAGCTCTGTTTTTTATAGCAAACCAATGATGCTCAATTTTGTTGAAATCTGGAGAATACGGCGGCAGATACAAAATTTCTGCACCAACTCCTCTAGCAAGCTCGATAATCTTACCAGACTTATGAAAAGTAGCATTGTCAAGAATGACAGTCTGTCCAGGTTCCAAGATCGGTGTCAAAAATTGCTCAAACCATCCATTAAAAACATCCATATTACAGTGGCCTTCAAAGGTTAATGGAGCAACTATCTTTCTTCTACTTAAGGCTGCAACCATACTGATTCGTTGAGTTTTCTTTCCAGATTTTAGGCCATAAAACCGCTGTCCTTTCTGGCAATACCCATATGGATAGTCCTCTGTGTTATCAATGCCAGACTCATCTATATAAACTAAGTTTTCTGGTTCTTTTGTTGCTATAATTTTTAAGAATTCAGCACGTTTTTCTTCGTTTCTTTCCTTGTATCCATATGTCTTTTTTTGCGCGTAAATCCAATTTTTCTGAGAGCTCGGTGGATCGTTTGGATACTAACGTTGCCCCAAAGTTTAGCCATTTCCGACAGAGTCTTTCCTCCGTTTTCTCTGGCAAATTTAGCAAAGGCATCCCAGTCGGTAATTTTGTGATTGTAACCTCCATTTCCAAGTTTTTTTGATTGAAAGTCTCCTGTTTCTTTTCTTCTTTGCTGCCACTCCCATAAAGTAGTTCGTCCAATTTTAAATCTTGCTGCCACTGCTTCTCTGCTTCCTCCCTCCTCTAGCGCTTCCATTGCTTTTTTCCTTAAGTCATAACTATATGCTGCTGGCACTCAACCTCCTTATCATCGTCTATCCTTATCTTATCACATCCGGACTTCTATGAAAAGAGCTATATCTCTGCTGTTGTTATATAAATTGCATGGGGCAAACCTTGCGTATCTACTGCAATATGGCGTTTTATTCCTGAAATCTTTTTGCCTGCATCATAGCCTTTTTCTTCAGCAGTATCTGCATTTTTTACACTCTGTGCATCAATTATGCAGAAGCTGTTTTTTTCTTTCCGACCATTGTTTTGTCGGACCACGCCAACTATTTTTTTTTAACACCAGCTCCAGAACACTTTCTTTATCTGCATCTGGTTTTTCACTCCACTTCTTAAAATAGTCGTAACAATTGCGCCATTTTGGAAACTCTTTTGGTAGCATTCTCCACTGACAACCTCTTTTCAGAACGTATAACACTCCACAAAATACATCATACAAATCAAGTTTTCTTGGTTTTGTTTTTTTCCTACAGGACTCTAGATCTGGTAACATAATCTCAAATCTTTCCCGACTTATATCACTTGGGTATAAACTCCTCATATATCCTAACTTATATATATTATCTCTTAGTTTATTCCTTTCTTGAGATCATGTACAGGTTCTAACTGACCGTAGCAGTGCTGTGAGAATGGTCGAAAATGCAAAAGAAAACCTCTCGGGAGTTAAAAATGTACTGGTTGATGCAGGCTATACTGGAGAGAATTTTGCAACTCAAATAAAAACGATTATTGGTGCAACCGTTGAAGTGATAAAAAGAAATGAATTACATTCCTTTGTTGTATTGCCCAAAAGATGGGTTGTGGAGCGATCTTTTGCTTGGTTAGAAAAATGTAGAAGATTGTGGAAAAATTGTGAGCGAAAACTCAATACTAGCCTACAAATGGTCGTTCTGGCTTTCACTGCCTTACTTCTGAAAAGATTATGAACAGGCTCTTAGGTTTTTTAAAAGGACTTGGCATAGCACTCCTCCATACATAATAAAATGTATAGATACCTCTTTAGCGTTAATTTTACATTAAAACTGGACAATTATGCCATATTATGGATAATTATGGCAACTTGCTTATTGGAAGGTCACTTAACCATTTGCTTTCTAATTACTGGGTTTTCTACTTCTACAGATTTGCGTTCAATATGATTGCTTGCCTGTTGAACTAACATATCCACTACTTCTTTTACAGGCTTTTCCCTATCAACCATGCCAACACTTTGGCCAGCCATCAGAGATCCAGTTTCAACATCTCCTTCAATCACTGCTCTTCTTAAAGCTCCAGCCCAGAACCTTTCTATTTCAAGCTGCCCATCTTCTTTTGAGATCTGTCCCTTTTGATATTCATCAATAACTTCTTTTTGACGCCTCATGAAGTCATCGCTTGCTTTGTTGGCTATGGCTCTTACAGGAATTACAGGAAAATCAGCACTTATCTGCATAGAAGACACTGCATTACGTGCGGCCGATTTAATAAACACTTCCTTAAAATTTTTGTGGGCAATTGACTCGTTAGTGCAGACAAATAATGTACCTATTTGACAGCCACTTGCCCCCATTTCTAAGTAATTAACTATCATTTCACCTCTGCCTATTCCACCTGCGACAAACACTGGTATTTGTTCATCTTTAAAATGAGGCAATATCTCTTGTGCGAGAACAGAAGTGCTAACTGGCCCTATGTGCCCGCCTGCTTCCATTCCCTCTATTATTAACGCATCTACTCCCATTTTTACTAACCTTTTCGCAAGGCTTAATGCTGGTGCAAAGCACATAACTTTAATGCCCGCACCCTTGATTTTTTCTATATTAGGCTTTGTTGGTAGTCCACCGGCAAGCACTATATGGCTTACTTTTGTTTCAATGCACACATCTATCAACTCACTCAACTTTGGGTGCATAGTAATTAGGTTTACACCAAATGGCTTGTTAGTTAATTGCTGCGTCCCTATGATTTCTTTTTTTAGCAAGTCTGGAAACATTGCACCGCATGCAATCACACCAAAACCGCCAGCGTTTGAGATTGCTGAAACCAAATTTCTCTCTGAAACCCAGCTCATAGCACCACCCATTATAGCAAACTCACTACCAAGAAAATCTGTTCCTTTTTTCCAGAGGCTACTTAACATATAACCTATATCATACGTTTAAAAATGTTTTGTTTATCTATAAATGTGTGTTTCAAAGCGCCAAGTATATGTAAGATTATAAAGAGTACCATAAAACATGCAAGCATCGAATGTAGCTGATTAGCCGTGTTAGCTAGGTCTTTGTTTTGATTAATCAACAAAGGGATATGAAAAAAATATTTGATCTTTTTGCCAGAAGCAGAAAACATAACATAGCCAGATAGTGGCATTAGCACCATTAAAGAATATAAACCAAAGTGTACTGTTTTGCTTACATTGATTACAAATCGAGAAAAATTTGCTGGAAGTGGAGGAACATAAGTAAAGACGCGAAAAAATATGCGTACTATGATTAATCCAAGAATAGTGATACCGCAAGCCTTATGAATAGCGTATATGTTGAACTTAATTTCATTGCTAAGTGGTAAGCTTTTCATATAAAGTCCAGAGCAAAGCATACCGATAATAAAAACAGCCATCAACCAATGGATAACTCTTAAACCTAGGCTATATTTGTCGTCTTCCATTTTGATTACCCTAAAGTAGCATTTATATAATAGAAAAACTATTTTTCAATCAAAATTATTAAAGCAATTTAGATTTACCGACAATGTATAGCATTTCTCATAATAGTCCGAACAGGTCATAGGAAGGCAGAATCAACAGCACGACGAAAGGATTCGAATAGAGGAATGTTTTTCCTAGCTCTGTTTTTTATAGCAAACCAATGATGCTCAATTTTGTTGAAATCTGGAGAATACGGCGGCAGATACAAAATTTCTGCACCAACTCCTCTAGCAAGCTCGATAATCTTACCAGACTTATGAAAAGTAGCATTGTCAAGAATGACAGTCTGTCCAGGTTCCAAGATCGGTGTCAAAAATTGCTCAAACCATCCATTAAAAACATCCATATTACAGTGGCCTTCAAAGGTTAATGGAGCAACTATCTTTCTTCTACTTAAGGCTGCAACCATACTGATTCGTTGAGTTTTCTTTCCAGATTTTAGGCCATAAAACCGCTGTCCTTTCTGGCAATACCCATATGGATAGTCCTCTGTGTTATCAATGCCAGACTCATCTATATAAACTAAGTTTTCTGGTTCTTTTGTTGCTATAATTTTTAAGAATTCAGCACGTTTTTCTTCGTTTCTTTCCTTGTATCCATATGTCTTTTTTTGCACGTAAATCCAATTTTTCTGAGAGCTCGGTGGATCGTTTGGATAATAACGTTGCCCCAAAGTTTAGCCATTTCCGACAGAGTCTTTCCTCCGTTTTCTCTGGCAAATTTAGCAAAGGCATCCCAGTCGGTGATTTTGTGATTGTAACCTCCATTTCCAAGTTTTTTTGATTGAAAGTCCCCTGTTTCTTTTCTTCTTTGCTGCCACTCCCATAAAGTAGTTCGTCCAATTTTAAATCTTGCTGCCACTGTTTCTCTGCTTCCTCCCTCCTCTAGCGCTTCCATTGCTTTTTTCCTTAAGTCATAACTATATGCTGCTGGCACTCAACCTCCTTATCATCGTCTATCCTTATCTTGTCACATCCGGACTTCTATGAAAAGAGCTATAAAACTTTTATATCACTTTGTACTAAATTAATTTCACTTTTTATTTTTATTAGCTCTCTATTTAACGACTGAACATGTAATTTTGCCTTAAATACTCCTACAATACTAAGAAAAAACATAACTATTGAGATGATGCAGAAAGTTCTCACGACAACCTCTGTATAGCTCTTAGTTTTGCTGAGCGTGAACGTGGATTTGCACTTACTTCTTCTATACTTGCTTCGATCACTTTTTTATTTAGAAGAGAGAATGTCTTGCAATCAGTAGCACATAAATCTTTAAAAAAAGTTTTGACTATACGATCTTCTAAGGAATGAAAGGTGACGACAATTAATTTGCCATTCTCACTTAAAATCTCAGATGCAGCTTTAATGCCCTTTTCAAGTTCTCCCAGCTCATCGTTTACCCATATTCTGATTGCCTGAAATGTTCTGGTTGCAGGATCAATTTTGCTTTTTCCACGAAATACCACGGAACGTACAATATCCGCAAGCTCAAATGTAGTTTTGATAGTTTTTTTCTTCCGTGCATTTATTATTGCTCTTGCGATTTTGCGAGAATGACGTTCGCCTCCGTAGTTATATATAGTATTTGCGATTTCTTCTTCGCGTAAAGCGTTAACAAACGTTGAAGCATTTATATAAGAAGAGTTATCCATGCTCATATCGAGTGGACCATCATGTAAAAATGAGAACCCTCTATCTCCGTTATCAAGCTGCATAGATGAAACTCCGATGTCAAAAATCACTCCATCCACTCCGTTTGATGTCATTCCAGCACGTGACCAGTTATTTTTTCCAGTATCAAGTACTGGGATGACAGGAGATGGCTCAACGCTGCTTAGTATACTTTTAATATTACTAAACTTCTCAATGAATAGTTTTATTCTATCTGGATATCTAACGCTTAAATCATCATAAAATTTAGTTACCGTTTCATCTCTATCAATTGCATATACTTTGCAATCAGCTGACTCCAATATTGCTTTGCTATACCCTCCAGCTCCAAATGTGGCGTCCACGTATATGCCACCATCCTGCGGTGATAGTAGTGATAGCATCTCTTTTAACAAAACTGGAGTGTGTGTCATAGTGCTCCATCAAGAGACTCTGTGCATACAAACAAAAATAACTTCCCACTAAAATATATGGAAGTATATAGGCAATAATATAAAAACACTTGAATATAGTCAATGATATAAAAATATTAAGATTTAATAAGATGCTATTATTAATATGATGTTCAAATTTTTCTATTATATAAAAAAAAGTAATGTATATTACTAAATACTAAACAGACTATAGAAAATTATGCAGCAAATAACAAAAGTAATATTTTCAAGTTTAATTTGTAACACTTTATTGTGGTATGACCACATGCTTTTTGGCCACTTAATAAACATAATAGGTGGTGTGTTTTTTCCATCGGATGATCAACTAACCAGCGTATTGAAGGCTTTTGGAGTGTTTGCAGTGGGTTTCTTAATGAGACCAGTCGGTGCTGCTATATTTGGTCACATTGGTGATAAGCATGGCAGAAGAGTTGCCTTATTGCTCTCGATTATATTAATGACTTTATCAACCGTATTAATTGCTTTTGTTCCAGGTTATCAAAGCATTGGAATACTAGCGTCAATGCTGGTAGTGTGTTTAAGATTATTGCAGGGTATATCCCTTGGAGGAGAAGCAGGAAATGCACCATTTTTAATAGAACATGCTCCTAAAAACAAGAAAGGATTTTTTGGCAGCATTGAAGTATTAAGCGCAATTTTTGGTTCAGTATTAAGCCTGATAGCGGTACTCATATGCAAAAAAGTATCTGATTTTGAATCTTGGGGGTGGAGATTACCTTTCATTTTCAGTTTAGCAATGGGATTAATCAGCATATATATGAGATATATACTTGATGAAAGCCCAGAGTATAAAAGACAGAAAAATCCATCTAAATTGCCATTAAAAGAGTTATTAAATAGCTATAAAAAACCTTTTCTGATATCAGTTGGGGTTGATATAGTTGAAAACTCATCTCTTTACATATATCTGGTATTTTTCAATGTGCTTACGAATAAAATATTAACAGTAAATACTCATTTTAATCACATAGTGGAAATACTGAGTCAAATTGCGCTCGGAGGGTTGACAATATTATTTGCTATACTTTCTGATAAGATAGGAAGAGAAAAAGTTATGAAGTTTGCATTTATAACTTTTGTAATAGTAAGTTATCCAGTTTTTTCAACGTTATGTACTGGCGATTACTTGCTCACTTTTATGGCACACATTCTTTTTATAATTCCAATAGCTGCATCGCTTGGTCCTGTCAGTGCATTTATGTGTGAATTATTTCCAACAAAGGTTCGGTACAGCGGATTTGGTTTGTCAAGAAATATAGCTGCTGGATTTTTTGGTGGTCTTGCACCATTTATATGCACAACAATTATCAAAGTTACAGGACAAGAGACTTCAGCTAGTTTTTACATGATTTTCTGTGCATTAATTGGGCTAGTTGCTATATCGCAAATTAAGGGTGAGCTTTCCTCAAGATCCAAATAGTTGCAGATTCAAAAAAATCTAATTATATGGTGGTAAGTGCCAATTTTTAGGTGATAATGTGAATATTTCAGCACCATCTTTTGTTACTCCGAGTGTATGTTCAAATTGAGCAGAAAGTGAAAGATCGCGTGTTGTCACTGTCCAGTCATCGAGTTTACTGAGCAGAGTCTCATGTTTTCCAGCATTAATCATTGGCTCTATTGTAAAGAACATACCTTCCTTCAAGATGAGATTTTCATCTTGATCATAAAAATGTAATACATTTGGTGGAGCATGAAAGACTTCTCCTATACCATGTCCGCAGTAGCTGCGTACGATAGAATATCCAAAATCTCTAATATATTTCTCTATAGCAAGCCCTATTTCATTTAACTTATTGCCGGGTTTAACTTGTTTAATTGCTTCCATCAATGCATGATAAGTAGCGTCACACAAACGTTTTGCTTTTATTGATGGCTTGCCAACCCAAAACATGCGACTTGTATCACCATGCCAACCATTTAAAATCACCGTGACATCAATATTTAAAATATCTCCATCTTTAAGCGGTTTATCATCGGGAACACCATGGCACACAACTGCATTTTTTGAAGTGCAAATCGATTTTGGATACCCCCTATAATTTAGTGGTGCTGGAATTGCACCTGCATTAATTATAAAGTCATGACATAGATCATTTAACTCATTAGTTGTCACTCCTATCTTTACGTATGGTGCAATGAAATCAAGAGTTTCAGCAGCAAGCCTGCCAGCCTTGCGCATAAATTCAAAATCTTCTTGTGAGTGTATAGTTATGTTTATATTTTCCATGTCTTATTGTAATTGGTACGCTTACTTGCAAGTACATAAATGCAATAACTTTGCGTATTGTGAAAATAAGCCCTATGGATCCTAGTGTCAAGTCATTTGTATGACAAGTGGTAAAACAGAAATCTAGACTGTAACTTTTGATTTAACCCAATTATACAATTTACTCATTTTACCATCCTGACCTAAAATACCAGAATTATTTTTATAAAAAGTGTCAACTATTAGCTTTATAGAACCTATAGCAGCAGAAAATACAGGATTTTTATCATATTCGCCATCAAGACCGCTACAAGACTCAGGGCACCCAATTCGAACTTGTTTATTGAATATATAGCCTGCAATTTCCTTCATGCTTGTGAGTTGACTAGTTCCACCTGTGATCACTACTTTATTAATTGGATCTTTCTGCTCTTGAAATTGCTCTCTTACCATTTCAAGTATTTCTTCAACTCTTGGTCTTATGATGTTAATAAGCTCAGATTTGAATACTTGAGTAGGTTCATCATTTTCACTATTTTGCACTGTAATATATTCGTTCTCATCTATTGAAGTTACGATAGTGCTACCATACAGTATTTTTATATACTCTGCACGTTCTATGCTTGTGCATAGCCCGTAAGCAATATCTCGAGTGATATAAACGCCACCAATTGGAACGCTGCTTGCATACACAAGTTTCCCTCTTTTGAAAATTCCAATTGCAGTGCACCCACCGCCTATATCAACAATAGCAGTCCCGAGCTCTTTTTCATCTTCACTTAAACAGGCAAAACCTGCAGAATATGCAGAAGCAATACAACCTGCCATATTTAATCCACCATTATTGGTAATACAGTTTTCAATATTGGTAAGCGCTGGACGCGAAGCAGTGACAACATTAACATCAGCAGATAGTCTTTTTCCGTACAATCCACCAACTTCTTTTATGTCAGTCATGTCATCTAAGTGATATTTCAGTGGTATATTGTGAATGATAACATTGTCTTCAATATATTTCTCAAATGTTTGAAAAACTACACGTCTTATATCACGCTCAGAAATCTCATGATTAGCTGCAATAATTTCATTATGTACATTGAAAGATGAGATGCCACATCCAGCAATATTAATATATATCTGATCTATAGTTTCTTCTGATACTTGCTCAGCTAAACCTATAGTTGATGAGATGGAGTAATTTGCGTGTTTTACATTAGTTATCGACCCACCGTTTACACCTTCTGCAATCTTATAGCCCGTTCCTGTTACTTTATAGCTGAAGTTGCCATTTATCTTAACAATTAGACAAATAATCTTTGTTGTACCTATGTCTAAAACAGCAAAAACGTTTCTCTTTGGCTTTGCTATTACTGCAGAGTACATTAGTTAACCTTATTACGCAATTTCATTTAAATTGTAGCTTCCTTTAATAATCTATATTTCTATTATAGATATAGCAACATTTTAATATACACTAAATTCTGGACAAAAGGAAAAGCAAAACATAGAATTATAATTTTTATGTCCATTTTGTGCCCATATTACCAATTGTAATTGCTCCTGATGAAAGACTAATCACACGTGCCAGTGAAGTAACAGATATAAACGATAAAATTAAAGAATTAGTAAACGACATGTTCGAAACTGTGTACGATGCAGAAGGTCTTGGCCTTGCTGCAGTGCAAGTGGGGGTGCTGAAGAGAGTTTTTGTTATGGACATTCAGCTCTCTCGAGCTGAAGACGAGCCAGTAGGGTATGAATCGACTGGCAAATTTTACATGATTAACCCTGAAATTACGGAATTATCTGATGAACAAGTGACTCTCAAGGAAGGGTGCCTTTCAATTCCAGAGCAAAGCTATGAAATTAAGCGTCCAAAGTATTTAACTGTGAAATACAGAGACTTAAATAACGAAGAACAGACGCTAAAAGCTAGTGGTTGGCTTGCAAGGTGTATTCAGCATGAACTGGATCACTTAAACGGCATATTATATATTAGACATTTATCTAAGTTGAAGTATGATATGGCGATGACAAAAGCACAAAAGATTAAAAAGCAATATGAGTAAGGAAGATCTAGAATTACTAAAATTTTACCATGAAGTGGGCGTTGATTGCACACTAATGGAGGGTGAAGAGGAAAAAAAGTTGGAGAGCAAAGAGAGTGTACAACCCTCTGTTATCCAAACTGGGACCAAGAAGAAAGATGCAGATACGCGCTGGAATGACACTAAAGATGGGAAAGAGCAGCAATCCATGTTTCCAAGTGATTGGATAATTGAAGCAAGGAAACTTGCAGGTAAATGTGGTAGTGTGGATGAATTAAGAAGTGCAGTTGAATCATTTGAAGGTTGTGAGATAAAAAAAACTGCAACTAATACTGTCTTTTCCGATGGTAATCCAAATGCAAAAATTATGCTCGTTGGTGAAGCTCCAGGAGCAAATGAAGACCTTCAAGGCATACCATTTTGTGGTGCAAGTGGAATGTTGCTTGATAAAATGTTAAATGCAATCAATCTTGATCGCACTAAAGTATACATAAGCAATACCGTATTTTGGCGCCCACCTGGCAATAGAAAGCCAACCGACCTAGAGCTTGATATGTGCAGACCATTTGTTGAGAAGCATATTGCACTAGTTTCACCACAGATTTTGGTTTTAGTTGGTGGAATTGCGTGTTATAGCCTTCTTGATAACACAAAAACTATATCAATTTTGCGTGGCAGGTTTCATACATATACTAACCAATATTTGTCCAATTCAATCACCACAGCCGCTATATTTCACCCAGCTTACCTACTGCGTCAGCCAATGCAAAAACGTTTAGCCTGGGAGGATTTAAAGAAGATTAGGGAGTATCTTGATAACACCAATAACTGTACGAATACTTAACACCACTGGTGTCGAGAAGTAGCCCGCAGAAGCGAAAAACTTACTTGACACCCTTCGCCAGCCCCCTTATCATGAAACTGAAGCTATTTATTTATCTTCGCAATCTGTGCAGGTTAATGACAAAAAACTCAGGGTATTTGGCGTCTCGTGTTTAATTTTTCGCACTACGTGCATCGCATGTCTTTAAAAATTTTTAGGTTTTTATCTATGTAAGCCGAAACGCGCTTACAAAGCGTTTAAGACAGCAAAAAACGTCAAATTGACAAGGGAGAATTTGAATGCTAGCTACTACGGGGTTTCTTTACCTTTTTTCCTGCTTAGTAAATTTCTTAAACACTTGCGGTGTAGGTTAGTTGCAAGTTAAAAGCAGCTAAATCGCTCTTAATCAAGCGTTTTAGAATAAAAAAACGCCGATATTTTAGTACATAGTAAATAGCCAACCACCACGGGGCTTCTTTTGCCTTTTTTTTATTTAGTAAATTTCTTAAATATTTATGGCTAAAGCAATTTAAGAGACCGAAAATGGTGTCATTTCAGTGCCCCTGTAATGTCATCCCAGTGCCCTGACTACTTGGATCCAGCCTTTTCATAATCATCAAAACGTTGTATTTTAACATAAAACGGCTACTTTTATGCTTACCAACTTAATAAAATTCCTGGATTTCAGTGTCAAGCACTGAAATGACACCGAAAGGGCTACTGCTGTTTTGGATGGAAACCAGTGTCAGCTACTTGAATCTGCCACGCAAATTGCCTGCAAATTGCAATGTTCGTACAGCTGTGCGTCATGCGCTGGAATGATATCAAGGGGTAACTTTTTATTTAAACAATGATTACAATAAGAGATCTATTGAAATTTTAAAGTTATTAAATATTGACGCTATATACTTAAGTGTTAAAATAGAATGAAAAGTTTTTAGGAGTTTATATGGCAGCAGGTGGGAAAGCAAAGACAGCTAGTAAAAATAACCCTACTCAGCGTAAGAAAGCCGAGCAAAAAATGTATAAAGATAAACCGGTAAAACCTGTTAGATATATAGATCGTGATTCGCGCATGAATTATATGTCTGCTCAATATGACAACGGCAATCTGGTTGAAGATGAGGTGAGTGGCAATCCTATAAAGTGGGAAGCTGTATAATAGTTGTGGTTAAAGTTACTATTAATTCTAAGGAATGTGAAGTAGAGCATGGGCTCACTATAATTCAAGCTTGTGAAGTCGTGGGCGTTGAAATTCCACGTTTTTGTTATCATGAGCGTTTAGCAATTGCTGGTAACTGCAGAATGTGTTTGGTTGAAGTGGAGGGTGGACCTCCAAAACCAGTAGCCTCTTGTGCAATGCCAGTTGCAGAAGGGATGGTTATTCACACTGATACCCCTAAGGTTAAAAAAGCACGTGAAGGTGTGCTTGAGTTTTTGCTAATTAACCACCCGCTTGATTGCCCAATTTGCGATCAGGGTGGTGAATGCGATTTGCAAGATATCACGATGGCTTATGGGAAAGGAACCAGCAGACTTGATGAGCATAAGAGGGCTGTGCCAAAAAAACACTTCGGACCACTGATTGAGACTGCGATGAATCGATGCATTCATTGCACTCGGTGTGTTAGATTTTTGTCTGATGTTGCAGGTACAAATGAACTTGGAGGAATCGGAAGGGGAGAAAATATAGAGATTAGCACTTACATAAAAAGGCATATTAGTTCTGAATTATCTGGAAATATCATAGATCTCTGCCCGGTAGGGGCTTTAACTTCAAAGCCTTACTCCTTTACAGCGCGTCCATGGGAGCTATCACATTGTGAGACTATAGATGTGCTAGATGCTGTGGGAAGTAGCATTAGAGTTGATTATCGTGGCCTGGAAGTTATGCGAATATTACCAAGGCTGAGCGAAGAGGTAAATGAAGAATGGATATCAGATAAAACCCGCTTTGCCTATGATGGACTAAAAGTTCAGCGTCTTGATCGACCTTATGTAAAAAAAGATGGTAAATTAGCTCCAGTTGATTGGAATGAAGCATTAACTGTTGCTGCAAAGAAATTAAAGAATACAAAATCAAATAAAATAGCTGCAATTGCAGGTGATTTAGCAGATTGTGAGTCTATGCTTCTACTCAAAGAAGTGATGCAGAAGCTCGGCTCGGGGAATATAGACTGTAGGCAAGATGGTGCAAAGCTTGTACCAAGTAATCGTGGATCGTATGTGTTCAATACCACTATTGAAGGTATAGAAAATGCAGATTTATGTCTGCTTATAAATACAAATCCAAGGATAGAAGCACCGATCATTAACGTAAGATTGAGAAAGAGATATTTACAGGGCAACTTTCCTGTTGCAAGTGTTGGTCCTAACATTCAATATTTGTATCATGTTGAGAAATTGGGCGATAATCCTGATATTTTGAGTGAAATAGCAAATGGAAATCATAAGTTCTGTGAGCTGCTGAGTGCTGCTCAGAGCCCTATGCTGATTATCGGTCAAGATGCATTAGTAAGAGACGATTCTGAATCAGTTCTAGTTCTAGCTGGCAAAATTGCAGAAAAATTTAACATGGTCAGAGATGACTGGAATGGCTTTAATATGCTGCATAAAGCTGCAGCAAGAGTTGGTGGGCTAGATACTGGGTTTGTTCCTAAAAAAGGCGAAAGGGATATTAATCAAATATTGGAACATGCAGAAAGTGGTGAAATAGAAGTGGTTTATCTTCTTGGTGCAGATGAAATTGATACATCAAAATTAGAAAATACATTTGTAATTTATCAAGGTCATCACGGTGATAAGGGTGCACATGTGGCAGATGTTATCTTGCCTGGTGCTGCATATACAGAAAAATATGCAACTTATGTAAACACTGAAGGTCGAGTGCAAAGAACAAATTTAGCTGTATTTCCTCCAGGTGAAGCAAAGGAGGATTGGTTAATTATTAAAAATCTCTCGCAATATTTGGATCTCTCCTTACCATATGATAGTTTATTTGACGTGAGAAAAAAATTAGATACTATCGGTCCACAGTTTAGAAATGCTGATCAAGTGGTAAAAAACACATGGGTACCAATTAGCAATGGTAAAATAAATTTAAGTAATACACCTTTTACTTTAAAGGAGTGTAATTTTTATATGACGGATTCAATAAGTCGCGCTTCAAAAATAATGGCAGATTGTACTAAAGCTTTTTATGAACACGCTAGTTAATATTTTATTTATTTTAGTACCGCTACTACTTTCAGTTGCGTACTTGGTATACTTTGAGCGTAAGGTTATTGGCGCAATTCAACTGAGGCACGGCCCAAGTGTAGTTGGCCCTTTTGGACTATTGCAGCCATTTGCAGATGCTATTAAGCTACTGATTAAAGAGCCGATAATACCATTTAGAGCGAGCACCATACTATTTATTATGGCTCCAATGCTTACCTTTATCTTGGCATTAATTGCCTGGGCAGTTATACCGTTTGGTGCTGAAGTAATTGTAGAAAATGGCCAGCAAGTAGTGATTCCTAAGGTTATAGCAAATATTAATGTTGGAGTGCTTTATGTGCTAGCTATATCGTCGCTGGGAGTATACGGCGTAATTATTGCAGGCTGGTCAAGCAATTCTAATTATGCATTTCTTGGCGCTATACGGTCGGCTGCTCAGATGATTTCATATGAAGTTTCAATAGGCTTGATAGTTGCTGCAGTTGTTGTCACGACTGGCACGTTGAACCTTGGAGAGATGGTGGTAGCGAAACACAATATGCCATTTTGGGTTGATTTACTACTAATGCCTATAGGAATAATATTTTTTATTTCTTTGCTTGCAGAAACTAATCGTCACCCATTTGATTTACCAGAAGCTGAAGCAGAGCTTGTCTCTGGATATAACGTTGAATATTCATCCATGCCTTTTGCCCTCTTTTTTCTTGGAGAATATGCAAATATGATTTTAGCAAGTGCTATGATGACGATATTCTTTCTAGGAGGATGGTATCCTCCATTAGAACTTGGTTTGCTTTATAAAATTCCAGGTTTAATTTGGTTCGTTTTGAAGATAATTATACTTTTATTCGTATTTATTTGGATTAGAGCAACAATACCTCGTTATCGATATGATCAGCTAATGCGCCTTGGTTGGAAAGTGTTTTTACCAATATCGGTGCTTTGGGTAATACTCATTTCAGGGGTGTTGCTCTTTACTGGGAACTTGCCTGGATCCAATGTTTAATTTTCCAAATACAAGATTAGGACGCAGGCGCTCGAGCAAATGGGTTCGCAATTTAACAAGTGAAAATAGTTTATCAGTAAATGATCTGGTTCTTCCTCTGTTTGTTCATGACAGAGAAGAAACAACTGAACCAATTTCTTGCTTACCAGGTGTAAAGTGTTATTCAATAGATGGATTAGTGTCTATAGTTAAGGAAGCTAAAGATTTAGGAATTAATGCTGTTGCAATTTTTCCTGTAGTTGATAGTAAATTAAAATCTGAAAACGCTGAGGAAGCATATAATTCTGACAACTTAATCTGCAGAGCAATTTGTGCTGTAAAATTAAAGGTACCTGAAATTGGTATTATTGCAGACGTTGCATTGGATCCATACACTATTCACGGCCATGACGGCATTTTAAAAGCCAATCAGATGGATGTAGAAAACGATAAAACTATATCAGTGCTGTGTAAGCAAGCGTTTGCTTTAGCGAAAGCAGGATGTGATATAGTTGCTCCTTCTGATATGATGGATGGTAGAATAGGAAGAATCAGAAAATCATTAGATGATAACAACTTTCAAGACGTATTAATATTATCTTATGCAGTAAAATACTGCTCTAGCTTCTATGCTCCATTCAGGCAAGTCGTTGGTTCATGTGGGCTATCACATTCTATAGACAAAAGTGGTTATCAAATGGATTATAAAAATGCGTGTGAAGCAATGTGCGAAATTGAAATGGATATAAATGAAGGTGCAGATTTTATTATGGTTAAACCGGGTATGCCATATTTGGATATTATCAAAACAGCAAGTGATAAGTTTAATTTTCCGATTTTTGCTTACCAAGTAAGCGGTGAGTACGCAATGATAAAAGCTGCTGCAAATAATGGCTGGCTAGATTATGACAAGGTGATTTATGAGTCTTTGATTGGTTTCAAACGTGCGGGTGCAAGTGCAATATTCACTTACGCTGCACTTGATATTGCAAAAAATTTAAGTGCATAAGCCCTATAAAATTATTAAATTTTTGGCGCATGTTCTTCTACTGTTGCTGCATATTACTTAAAGTTTTCCAATACATGTTTTAAGTTGTTGATAAGTCCGTTACAATACAGTATTATAAATAATATAAACCAAGTGTTACTCAGAACATGGGGATTTTTTTTGAATTTTTGGGAAAGATGCTAGGCAAGGTTTTTCCTGCCAAAACAGTAAGCTCTTTTTTGGGAATAGGATATTTACCAGGTTGGCAGAACTATTGGTCTTCTTTTTTAATATTATTTATTGTCGATGTTATATTAACTCTTACATATGGAGGCGAATATTTACTATATAAAATGCCAAATTCAGGAATAGTTGTAGCTGCTATTTTTACAAAATTGGCAATAGTTATGTTAGTAATGCAATTAATTGGAATATTTATTTTTCATGCTCAGGACCCTTCAGCAAACAGTGGTGAAGACATAGTAATACAAATAGCGTCAGGGCAAGTACTGACTGTAGCACTTTCAATGCCAGCAATAATGTCAATTTATTATGCTGTAAGTAAACTCTATGGGAGTATATGTAAGCAGATGTTTCAATGCCCATTTTGGTTTAATGATTTTATGCACTTTTTCTTTTTTCTTATGATACCTTACGTATTTTTTAATGTCGTAGAAGTGATAAAACCATGGCCAATAAGTTCAATACAGCTCAGCTATAATAATGCAATGTCAATTACATTTGAGGGGATTTTTCACACATTTTATGCGGTTATTTTACTGTATTTAACAGCATTTATATTCTGCGATTTAACTATGCATGATGCAATTGTCCTAAATAAAAGCATAATTCAGTATGTGAGGGAAAGTTCAGCAGTTTTAGGTGATTATTTACATGATACTGTTAAAAAAATAGGTATTGAATAGTACTTATTTATTTATATATTTAGTATAAAAAGTGTACAATTTGTGTGAACTTACAAAGTATAATAAAAGAGTTGCAAGATTTTTGGGCTGGTGAAGGGTGCGTTATACTTCACCCATACACATCTGAAGTTGGTGCTGGCACATTACACCCTGCAACAATTATGTCTGCAATTGATACAAAACCGACAAAAATTGCATATCTACAACCAGTAATTAGGCCAGCAGATGGGCGCTATAGTGATAATCCTAATCGTTTGTATCAACATCACCAATATCAAGTTATAATAAAGCCATCTGGTAATAATTTACAAGACGTCTATTTAGATAGCTTAAAAGTTCTTGGCATATCTACAGAAAAATATGATATTAAGTTTGTTGAAGATGATTGGGAAAATCCAAGTGTTGGTGCATCAGGACTTGGATGGGAAGTTACATGCAATGGAATGGAAGTAACACAGCTTACTTATATACAGCAAGTTGGAGGGATTGACTGCAAGATGATTCCTGGTGAGGTGGCATATGGGTTGGAACGTTTAGCAATGTGCATACAAGGTGTAGATAATGTTTATGATATAATTTGGAACGATAACGGTGTAACTTACGGAGATATTTTTAAACAAAGAGAATATGAATTTTCTTATCTAGCGTTAGATTATTATGATACTAAAGTGGTACAGCAGCAATTCGAAGATACGGAAAAATTGTGTAAGTTCCTTATTGAAAAGGAGCTACCAATGGCGGCTTATGACCAATGTATTAAAACTAGCCACCTACTTAATCTGCTTGATGCAAGAGGTGTGCTTGGTGTAAATGAACGTACAGCTTATATTGGTAAAGTTAGGGAGCTAACAAAAAAATGTTGTGAATTGTACATGAGTAAATAGCGTATGTCGTTGCAGTTGTTATTTGAGTGCCTTTCAGAAGAAATACCACCGAGAATGCAGAATGTAGCTGCAACTCAAGTTAAGAGCTGTATTGCCAATGTTTTTAACAAAAATAATGTAAAATTTACATCAATGGGGGTTTTTGTAACGGCACGTCGCATTACCCTATTTGTTGACAACATAAATGCTTTGGAGCTAAAGGATTCCAATAACGAAGTTAAGGGACCAAACATTAACGCACCAAAAAGTGCTATCGAAGGTTTTTTAAGAAAATATCAGAAAAATGAAGAAGATTTGCTCGTTCGAAAAGTAAATAATGAGGATTTTTACTTCATTAAAAGAGAAAGCTGCTCATTTAACATTCAAGAGTTTCTTAAAAATCAACTAGGAGAAATATTAAAAAAATTCTCTTGGCCAAAAAGTATGAGATGGAGCGAAGGAAAAGAAAGGTGGGTTAGGCCAATCAAAAACATTTTATGCATTTTAAATGATGAAATAATACCTGTGTCTTTTGCATGGATCACAGCATCTAACACAACATATGGCCATCGATTTCTCTCAAGTGGTACGGCGCTTACTGTTAAAACACCTAAAGACTATTTTGAATTGCTAGAAAAAAACAGTGTAATTCTCCAAATGGACAAAAGAAAGCAATTTATACTAGATCAGATTAATAAATTCACAAAAGAGCAGAATTTACAACTTGAGAAAAATGATTATCTACTGAATGAACTAACGGGGCTTATAGAGTGGCCAATCGTACTGTTTGGTGAAGTAAATCAAGAAAAGTCATTTGGATTACCGAAGGAAGTAATTCTTAGTATAGTTAATACACAACAAAAATACCTTGCTTTAAGTAATGGAAAGAGAATTTCACACTTTGTCACTGTTGTCAACGTCAACAATGGTGAAGTTGTTAAAGGGCACGAAAGAATATTAGAAGCACGTCTTGCTGATGCCCAATTTTTAATATCTCAAGATAAAAAGGAAGGTCTGGATCATTATGTCAAAAAATTAGGTTCGATATTATTTCATGCTTCTCTTGGCAGCGTGGGGGAAAAGGTGAAGCGTATTACGGCTCTGTCAAAGTATATAGCTATATTTATTCCACATGCTTCGCTGATAAAAGTTGAACGTGCTGCATATTTGGCGAAAGCTGATTTGGCAACATCGATAATAAGAGAGTTTCCAGAATTACAAGGAGTAATGGGTGGATATTATGCTTCTTATTTTCAAGAAGATAGAGAAATAGTGGAAGCTATAACTGAACACTATAAGCCAATCGGGCCAGAGCAGGAGTGTCCTAAATCCCCTTCAGCAATTGCTGTGTCAATTGCAGACAAAGTGGATAGCTTAGTTGGTTTAATTGCAGCAGGTGAGAAAATCTCTGGTTCGTATGATCAGTTTGGTTTGCGGAGAATGACAATTGGTATAATTAGGACAATACTTGAAAATAATTTGTATATTCCAATTAGGCTAATGATAGACAAGTCAGTATCTTTATATTCAAGGCTTCTATTTAATAAAAATACAGCGTCAGTCGATAAGCCAAATAGAAAACAAATTTCAGAACTAGTATTTAGATTCTGCTTAGAAAGATTCAAGGTTATTTTAAAAAATAGAGATATAAGGCAAGATGTTGTAGATTCAATACTATATAAAATCGATATTAATGATCTGCTGACAGCAGAAAAGCAAACTGTTATATTGGATCGTTATCTTAGTACGCCAGAAGGTGAACAGATTCTAAGCACTTACAAAAGAGTCAGTAACATGATGAGCAAAGTAAAGAAAAGTGATGGCACTACTTATAGTGCATCTTACGGTAAGAGGTTTTTGATTGAAAGTGAAGAAATTGCGCTATCAAATTGTGCTATAACTGCTTGTAAAAACATAAAACAAGCAATGAAAAATAACCACTTTAATGCAGCGCTTGATGAACTTGTTGGTTTTGCTCCGTTTATCAATCAGTTTATGGACAGTGTAAAGATTAACTGTGATTCTGATAAGCTGAGAAGAAACAGATTATCTTTGCTTGAAAATGTAGTTTCCATTTTTCATTTAGTAGCAGATTTTAACCTCATACAGGTTAAGCAATGGATAAATGCTCAGGCAATATAAAGAACAAATCAAATCATCTCCACAGTCCTGTGGCGTGTATAAGATGGTTGGAGATAAGAATAAAGTTTTATATGTTGGAAAAGCAAAAAACTTGAAGTCGAGGTTATCCGACTACCTTCAATTTGAAAACCTTTCTGAACGAATTAGAGTTATGCTCTTACAGGTTATTAAGGTTGAAATATTCATCACTGAGAATGAAATCGAAGCACTGCTTCTTGAAGCACAGTTAATAAAATCATTGAAACCACTTTATAATATTGTGCTCAAGGATGGAAAATTTTATCCTTATATAACAATTTCTAAGCACGATTATCCAAGAATAGCGAAATATAGAGGCAAATTTAAGAAGAATGAGTTTCATTATTATGGTCCCTTTACATCTGCCGCTGCTGTTAAGCAAACTATATTATCATTGCAAAGAGCTTTTCTCTTGAGAGTATGTTCAGATCAATACTTTTCCTCAACAAAAAGACCATGTATTGAGTATCAAATTAAGCGCTGTTCAGCACCATGCGTAGATAAAATTACAAGAGATGATTACTGCCAATCAGTAAAACAGGCACGAAATACATTGCTTGGAAGAAATAAGGAAGTGAAAGAACAGTTATAGCTCTTTTCATAGAAGTCCGGATGTGATAAGATAAGGATAGACGATGATAAGGAGGTTGAGTGCCAGCAGCATATAGTTATGACTTAAGGAAAAAAGCAATGGAAGCGCTAGAGGAGGGAGGAAGCAGAGAAACAGTGGCAGCAAGATTTAAAATTGGACGAACTACTTTATGGGAGTGGCAGCAAAGAAGAAAAGAAACAGGAGACTTTCAATCAAAAAAACTTGGAAATGGAGGTTACAATCACAAAATTACCGACTGGGATGCCTTTGCTAAATTTGCCAGAGAAAACGGAGGAAAGACTCTGTCGGAAATGGCTAAACTTTGGGGCAACGTTAGTATCCAAACGATCCACCGAGCTCTCAGAAAAATTGGATTTACGCGCAAAAAAAGACATATGGATACAAGGAAAGAAACGAAGAAAAACGTGCTGAATTCTTAAAAATTATAGCAACAAAAGAACCAGAAAACTTAGTTTATATAGATGAGTCTGGCATTGATAACACAGAGGACTATCCATATGGGTATTGCCAGAAAGGACAGCGGTTTTATGGCCTAAAATCTGGAAAGAAAACTCAACGAATCAGTATGGTTGCAGCCTTAAGTAGAAGAAAGATAGTTGCTCCATTAACCTTTGAAGGCCACTGTAATATGGATGTTTTTAATGGATGGTTTGAGCAATTTTTGACACCGATCTTGGAACCTGGACAGACTGTCATTCTTGACAATGCTACTTTTCATAAGTCTGGTAAGATTATCGAGCTTGCTAGAGGAGTTGGTGCAGAAATTTTGTATCTGCCGCCGTATTCTCCAGATTTCAACAAAATTGAGCATCATTGGTTTGCTATAAAAAACAGAGCTAGGAAAAACATTCCTCTATTCGAATCCTTTCGTCGTGCTGTTGATTCTGCCTTCCTATGACCTGTTCGGACTATTATGAGAAATGCTATACTTTTCACAATGAGAAAGTGCAGCAGTGAAGAAAACTATGAGCTTGCTGCTATATATAGAGATCGGGTAAAGTTTCTTGAGCAAATTCAAATACAGCACACGGATTTTTCTTTTGAAAAAGATGCAGATTTCTTCAGTATTGTACGTGAGGCAGACCTAGCATGCATTGGTGTATTATCATTTAGAGATAAAGGCAACTATGGAAGCATTCCTTACTTCGTTGAGAATTGTAGTGATCATCCAAATGATGAAATTTTAGCCACCTTTTTAGTCAATTTGTATAATCCAGTTAATACACCACCAGCGCAAATTTACGTTCCCGATTCTATTGTAGATAAGGAAATTATAGAACAAGCACTATATAAGGTTGCTCAAAAGCCAGTAAAAGTTCTGCATGCAAAGAATAAAAAAGAGCGTGATTTATTGAAATTTGTTTATGATAACTCTCAGCATAGCTTAGAGCAGAAGCTTATCGATTATAGAAATAATCTAGAAAAGCTTGAAGAGCTTAGCAAAATCTTCTTGTTACCAAACATTCCAAAGCGTATCGAGGTTTATGACAATAGCCATATATCTGGAAATCAACAAATTGGTGTAATGGTTGTTGCAGGGCAGGAGGGTTTTTTAAAGAGTGAGTACAGAAAATTTACTATAAAGGAAAAATTTTCAGGCGATGACTATAAAATGATGAGGGAAGTGCTAACCAGACGTTTCTCCGGCAATATAAAAGGCATAATACCTGATTTTTTACTGATTGATGGTGGACCAGGACATGTTTCCATAGTACAGAATGTACTGGAAGTATTGAATATAAACGTTCCTTTTGCTTGTATGGCAAAAGGTCCTGATCGTAACGCAGGAAATGAAAGATTTTATATGCTGGGCAGGGAAGAATTCAGTTTGGCAAATGACAGCAAAGTCATGCTTTACTTACAATCGCTGCGTAATGAAGCCCACCGTTTTGCGATAACTTCACATAGAAAAAAACGCGATAAACAGTTTATAGTTTCACAATTAAGCAAAATACCCGGCATTGGCAACAAAAGAAAAAAAGCGTTGATGTCTTATTTTGGTTCAGTGAAAAATATAAGCAAAGCTTCTCTGGCTGAAATTCAAAACGTACCTGGAATTAGTAAAGGTTTAGCAGAAGTTATTCTTAAATACGTGAATTATAAGAGAGGAGTACTGGAGTGACACCAAACCCGTTTTATTATTAGGGAATTTATATCTTAAAACCGCAAAAAAAGGTGTGTGTATTTGTGAAAAAAATTTCCATGAAATTTGTGAAGCAATGTGGTGGGACTAGTGCGATTCGAACGCACGACCTTCGGATTAGGAGTCCAACGCTCTATCCTGCTGAGCTATAGTCCCGTGTTTCCTACCATTTATGTAAAGTTATAGCAAAAAATCCTTCTCTTTTCTAGATTTCTTGCATAACCAATTTATGACGACAAAAAACATTTCTGTACTTCTTGAGTATAATGCTATTATATTTAATAACATGGTTTAAGTAAAATTAATGCTAGTTAACAACATTGGTTATTTCTATAACAATCAAAACGACTTTGCTTTAAGCAATATAAACATTAAAGTAAAGAAAGGAAATGTTGCATGTTTATTGGGACATTCTGGCTGTGGCAAGTCAACAATTTTGAAATTAATTGCGGGGATAGAAAATCCAAAATCTGGAACTATTTTTATAAATGATAGGTTAGTTGCAAGCAATAAGGCATCAGTCGCTATAGAGCATAGAAATATCGGACTGATTTTTCAGCATTCTGCATTATTTCCTCATAAAACAGTAGTAGAAAATATAACCTTTGCTATCCGCAGCTCTTCCAAGAGAGAAAAGCACCTAATTGCATTGGAAATCTTGAAGTTACTCAATATAGAAAAATATGAAAATATGTACCCTAACGCCTTATCTGGAGGACAGCAACAATTAGTTGCAATAGCAAGAGTGATGGCACAAAACCCTGATGTTGTGTTGTTAGATGAACCATTTTCTAATTTAGATATACTGCTCAAGTGCCGAATAAGACAACATATATTGTCCCTTTTTAGAAGTAAAAATATCCCTGTGCTAATGGTAACTCATGACCCGCAAGAAGCATTGAAAGTTGCAGATTTTATCTACGTAATGAAAAATGGTAAAATTATTCAATCAGGAGTTTCTAGCGATATATACCATAAGCCTAAAGACGATACGCTAGCAAAGTTTTTTAGTGAGCTCTCTTCTACTCTACAGTTAAGCGAAAAGTTTCCACTTATTCGCTGCAAGAAAATAATCTAGTTTGGAATTGTTATAAAATAATTAAAAAACCTTGATTTATAATTAAATAAAGGTGATATAATCTATGTGTTACTTGGCTTCAGTCAAGTTTTAATATTTAAAGGTCAATATTTTAAATGGAGGTGAAAATGAGTTTAGGACCATGGCAATTGTTTCTAGTCTTAATAATAATTTTAGTTCTGTTTGGTGCAGGCAGATTACCGCAAGTTATGGGTGATCTAGGAAAAGGCATCAAAAACCTTAAACAGGAGCTTAAGGACTCAGAAAAATTATCGTCTAATGAACCAGATCGTTAGCGTCCTCATACTTCGTGACATGCACCTTAGTGCATGTCATCTGTTTAAAAACTTAGTCAGGTTAAAGAATGAAAGAGATGAAGTGTTGGTATGAAATAAATAACAAATGTTGAAATACAGCAACAACTATGTTAGCTTAGGAGGAATATTTTATTAAAGGATAATTGTGCAAAAAAGTGAGAAACTAACTAAAGATAAAAAACTAGCTTCTGATATTCTAAAAGAGGTTGCAGATACCAATAACAATGATAGCGATAAAGTAACTTTGTTTGACATTAAAACAGCTTTGCATGAGCGCGGTTTTGGTATTTTAATAATCATCTTCTCCTTGCCGCTATCGGTGCCTATACCGGTTCCACCTGGTTATACAACTATTCTTTCTATACCTTTAATCTTATTCTCACTGCAGCTTTTATTTGGATTTGATTCTCCTTGGATGCCCAGTTGGCTAGAAAGAAGGTCTTTTCAGCGTTCAACACTAGCTCTTGTGGTAGAAAAAACTTCCCCTGTATTAGAAAAAATAGAAAAATTCATGAAGCCAAGACTGTCTTTCATTTTCTATGGGCCTGGTGAGAAGATTCTGGCTTTTATGATGTTGCTTTGTGCAATAATAATAGCTCTTCCATTACCTTTTACTCACTTCCTTCCTGCAATTGGTACGACTCTTATTTCGCTTGGTATTATGAGTAAAGATGGGTTTCTATCCATATTAGGAGTTTTAATATCATTGTGTGGGCTATTGCTTACTCTTGTTGTAGTAGTCAAAGGGCCACAACTTATCATTGGGGCATTTTCTTTTCTCAAAAGCTTCGTATATGGTTAGGCTTTACAACACTTTAACAAAAAAAAAGGAGCTTTTTACACTTATCGATAAAGATCATGTGAAAATGTATGTTTGCGGACCAACAGTATATGACACAGCACATATAGGCAATGCACGGTCTGTTGTTGTTTATGATGTGTTATTTCAGCTACTTAAGTTTTGTTATGGCAAAGTTACCTATGTACGTAATATAACCGACATTGATGATAAGATAATTAATGCAGCAAGTGAGAAAAATAGCAACATAGAAAGTATAACCACATATTACATTAAAGCTTTTCATGATGATATGGAAAGCATAAATTGTAAAAAACCAACATACGAACCAAAAGCAACGGAAAACGTAGATTATATTATAGAATTAATTGAACATTTGCTGCAATCAGGCCACGCTTACGAATCTGACAAACACGTGTATTTTAATATAGAATCTTACCATGAATATGGTGCTTTATCAGGAAAAAAAACTGATGAATTGGTTCCAGGTAGCAGAGTTGAAGTTAATGAAAATAAAAAGCACCCTGGAGATTTTGTGCTGTGGAAGCCTGCAAATGATATTGACTACAAACTTTCAAGTTATTGGAATAGCCCATGGGGAGAGGGCAGGCCTGGATGGCATATAGAATGCTCAGCAATGTCATATGCTTACCTTGGCAAAGATTTTGATATTCATGGTGGCGGCATAGATTTACAATTCCCTCACCATGAAAATGAAATTGCACAGAGTAAGTCTGCATTTGCTGGATCAATGTTTGCAAAATACTGGATACATAACGGCTTTCTTACAGTAAATGAAGAAAAAATGAGCAAGTCCTTATTTAACATAGTCAAAGTAAGAGATTTGCTAGATAGTGGAATAAAGGGTGAAGTAATACGTTATGCACTGCTCAAAACTCACTACAGAAAACCACTTGATTGGACAGAAAACGTTATTTCTGATGCACAGGAAACCTTAAATAAATTTTATCGGTTATTACGTGGTTTAGATACAACGAATATTGATGAAAGTAACGCAGAAATTTCTAAAGATTTTATAGACGCTTTAAAAAACGACTTAAACATCCCTGAAGCTCTAGCTATATTACATGAAATGGCTGCAAAAATTAACAAAGTGAGTAATGAAAGTGAAAAGCTTAAATTAACTGAAAGTTTTGTTAAGAGTGCCAGATTTATTGGTCTTTTTGAGTCAAGTTATGAAAAGTGGTTTGCTGTGGATGTAAATCATCAAGAAATAGAAAGGTTGATAGACTTAAGAAAAATTGCAAAAAAAAATAAAAATTACGATACTGCAGACAAAATAAGGGATCAGTTGAAACAAATGGGGATTACAATTTCTGACAATGAAGATGGTACAACAACTTGGTAAACTTATATGGAAGATTACTTTCTGCTGTTTAAAGACAGCCTATTATCATCGTTAATCTTGCCTATACATCAAGGTTTTGTGTTCAATACCATGCTTTATTTCAGGTCGTATTACACTCCACTACTTATGTTATTTTTTGGAGTACTAGGATCAAGCATTGGTGGAATAGTTAATTGGTATTTAGGTAGAATAACAATCTCTATACGAAAATCATACCACAAACTAGAGAACGAGCATAAAACACCAAAAATCGTAAGAAATCTACTGATTTGTGCAGTTGCATTACTTTCGTGGGTGCCAGCACTTGGAAGTGTGATTCAAATTTTATCAGGTTATTTCAAGTTAAACCTTTATATCTTTGCCCCTTTAATCATTCTATCTAATTTCTTCTATTTGTTATATCTAATACTTATAGCTCTTTTCATAGAAGTCCGGATGTGATAAGATAAGGATAGACGATGATAAGGAGGTTGAGTGCCAGCAGCATATAGTTATGACTTAAGGAAAAAAGCAATGGAAGCGCTAGAGGAGGGAGGAAGCAGAGAAACAGTGGCAGCAAGATTTAAAATTGGACGAACTACTTTATGGGAGTGGCAGCAAAGAAGAAAAGAAACAGGAGACTTTCAATCAAAAAAACTTGGAAATGGAGGTTACAATCACAAAATTACCGACTGGGATGCCTTTGCTAAATTTGCCAGAGAAAACGGAGGAAAGACTCTGTCGGAAATGGCTAAACTTTGGGGCAACGTTAGTATCCAAACGATCCACCGAGCTCTCAGAAAAATTGGATTTACGCGCAAAAAAAGACATATGGATACAAGGAAAGAAACGAAGAAAAACGTGCTGAATTCTTAAAAATTATAGCAACAAAAGAACCAGAAAACTTAGTTTATAGCATTTCTCATAATAGTCCGAACAGGTCATAGGAAGGCAGAATCAACAGCACGACGAAAGGATTCGAATAGAGGAATGTTTTTCCTAGCTCTGTTTTTTATAGCAAACCAATGATGCTCAATTTTGTTGAAATCTGGAGAATACGGCGGCAGATACAAAATTTCTGCACCAACTCCTCTAGCAAGCTCGATAATCTTACCAGACTTATGAAAAGTAGCATTGTCAAGAATGACAGTCTGTCCAGGTTCCAAGATCGGTGTCAAAAATTGCTCAAACCATCCATTAAAAACATCCATATTACAGTGGCCTTCAAAGGTTAATGGAGCAACTATCTCTCTTCTACTTAAGGCTGCAACCATACTGATTCGTTGAGTTTTCTTTCCAGATTTTAGGCCATAAAACCGCTGTCCTTTCTGGCAATACCCATATGGATAGTCCTCTGTGTTATCAATGCCAGACTCATCTATATAAACTAAGTTTTCTGGTTCTTTTGTTGCTATAATTTTTAAGAATTCAGCACGTTTTTCTTCGTTTCTTTCCTTGTATCCATATGTCTTTTTTTGCGCGTAAATCCAATTTTTCTGAGAGCTCGGTGGATCGTTTGGATACTAACGTTGCCCCAAAGTTTAGCCATTTCCGACAGAGTCTTTCCTCCGTTTTCTCTGGCAAATTTAGCAAAGGCATCCCAGTCGGTAATTTTGTGATTGTAACCTCCATTTCCAAGTTTTTTTGATTGAAAGTCTCCTGTTTCTTTTCTTCTTTGCTGCCACTCCCATAAAGTAGTTCGTCCAATTTTAAATCTTGCTGCCACTGTTTCTCTGCTTCCTCCCTCCTCTAGCGCTTCCATTGCTTTTTTCCTTAAGTCATAACTATATGCTGCTGGCACTCAACCTCCTTATCATCGTCTATCCTTATCTTATCACATCCGGACTTCTATGAAAAGAGCTATACTTTTGGAGTATAACAGCTATAGTACTACAGCTATTAAAGCCCAAGTCATAGGATGGATGCACCATGAGCTAAAAGCAATTCCACAAGCTCTTGGTGATTATATTTAGCAGCATAATGTAATGCTGTTCTTCCTTCATTATTTTTGGCGTTAACGTCTGCGTTGTGTTTTAATAATACCTTAGCCACATCAATCCTCCATCTTATAACAGCCCAGTGCAATGGAGTCAAGCCACTTTCATTCTTAGCATTAACATTAGCACCCTTTTCAATAAGATATTCTGTTATTTCTAAGTTTCCATTTCTAGCAGCATAATGTAATGGAGTTTCATTGCATTTGTTTTTAACATTAACATTAATACCTTTTTCTACAAAATATTTTACTACTTTTAGCTTTCCACTCTTAGAGCCTGTTCATAATCTTTTCAGAAGTAAGGCAGTGAAAGCCAGAACGACCATTTGTAGGCTAGTATTGAGTTTTCGCTCACAATTTTTCCACAATCTTCTACATTTTTCTAACCAAGCAAAAGATCGCTCCACAACCCATCTTTTGGGCAATACAACAAAGGAATGTAATTCATTTCTTTTTATCACTTCAACGGTTGCACCAATAATCGTTTTTATTTGAGTTGCAAAATTCTCTCCAGTATAGCCTGCATCAACCAGTACATTTTTAACTCCCGAGAGGTTTTCTTTTGCATTTTCGACCATTCTCACAGCACTGCTACGGTCAGTTATCTCTGCTGTTGTTATATAAATTGCATGGGGCAAACCTTGCGTATCTACTGCAATATGGCGTTTTATTCCTGAAATCTTTTTGCCTGCATCATAGCCTTTTTCTTCAGCAGTATCTGCATTTTTTACACTCTGTGCATCAATTATGCAGAAGCTGGTTTTTTCTTTCCGACCATTGTTTTGTCGGACCACGCCAACTATTTTTTTTTAACACCAGCTCCAGAACACTTTCTTTATCTGCATCTGGTTTTTCACTCCACTTCTTAAAATAGTCGTAACAATTGCGCCATTTTGGAAACTCTTTTGGTAGCATTCTCCACTGACAACCGCTTTTCAGAACGTATAACACTCCACAAAATACATCATACAAATCAAGTTTTCTTGGTTTTGTTTTTTTTCTACAGGACTCTAGATCTGGTAACATAATCTCAAATCTTTCCCGACTTATATCACTTGGGTATAAACTCCTCATATATCCTAACTTATATATATTATCTCTTAGTTTATTCCTTTCTTGAGATCATGTACAGGTTCTAAAAAATGCAGATACTGCTGAAGAAAAAGGCTATGATGCAGGCAAAAAGATTTCAGGAATAAAACGCCATATTGCAGTAGATACGCAAGGTTTGCCCCATGCAATTTATATAACAACAGCAGAGATAACTGACCGTAGCAGTGCTGTGAGAATGGTCGAAAATGCAAAAGAAAACCTCTCGGGAGTTAAAAATGTACTGGTTGATGCAGGCTATACTGGAGAGAATTTTGCAACTCAAATAAAAACGATTATTGGTGCAACCGTTGAAGTGATAAAAAGAAATGAATTACATTCCTTTATTGTATTGCCCAAAAGATGGGTTGTGGAGCGATCTTTTGCTTGGTTAGAAAAATGTAGAAGATTGTGGAAAAATTGTGAGCGAAAACTCAATACTAGCCTACAAATGGTCGTTCTGGCTTTCACTGCCTTACTTCTGAAAAGATTATGAACAGGCTCTTAGAACCTGTACATGATCTCAAGAAAAGAATAAACTAAGAGATAATATATATAAGTTAGGATATATGAGGAGTTTATACCCAAGTGATATAAGTCGGGAAAGATTTGAGATTATGTTACCAGATCTAGAGTCCTGTAGAAAAAAAACAAAACCAAGGAAACTTGATTTGTATGATGTATTTTGTGGAGTGTTATACGTTCTGAAAAGCGGTTGTCAGTGGAGAATGCTACCAAAAGAGTTTCCAAAATGGCGCAATTGTTACGACTATTTTAAGAAGTGGAGTGAAAAACCAGATGCAGATAAAGAAAGTGTTCTGGAGCTGGTGTTAAAAAAAAATAGTTGGCGTGGTCCGACAAAACAATGGTCGGAAAGAAAAAACCAGCTTCTGCATAATTGATGCACAGAGTGTAAAAAATGCAGATACTGCTGAAGAAAAAGGCTATGATGCAGGCAAAAAGATTTCAGGAATAAAACGCCATATTGCAGTAGATACGCAAGGTTTGCCCCATGCAATTTATATAACAACAGCAGAGATAACTGACCGTAGCAGTGCTGTGAGAATGGTCGAAAATGCAAAAGAAAACCTCTCGGGAGTTAAAAATGTACTGGTTGATGCAGGCTATACTGGAGAGAATTTTGCAACTCAAATAAAAACGATTATTGGTGCAACCGTTGAAGTGATAAAAAGAAATGAATTACATTCCTTTGTTGTATTGCCCAAAAGATGGGTTGTGGAGCGATCTTTTGCTTGGTTAGAAAAATGTAGAAGATTGTGGAAAAATTGTGAGCGAAAACTCAATACTAGCCTACAAATGGTCGTTCTGGCTTTCACTGCCTTACTTCTGAAAAGATTATGAACAGGCTCTAACAAATTCTAAAGCTTCTACTTCACCAAACTCATCTAATTGTATTACTTTTATATCCCCTTCTCCTCTCACATTCCACTTACAGTCACGAGAAGTAATTAAAACATAAGGTTTTTTATGCCTAGGATGTAAAGATGAAGGTAAAAACCTTTTAATACCTTTATATCCCTCAGCATTATCAAAAATGAACAGGCTTCTCCTTCCCCTTCTTGCAAAAAAAGCATATATTTCTTCAACAATAGCTTCTATCGTTTTGTCCCTTCCGTGCTTATCTTTGGGAGGAATGCCTAATCTATCATCCCCAGCTAACCTCAAGAAAGAATTTTTCATATCTTCAAAGTTTTCAGCGTTTATCCATATAACATTGCCACCATAATACTTTCCATATTTGTAAGCATATTTCCTAGCTAACTCACTTTTTCCCACTCCTCCAAGACCACTAATAGTAGCAACCTGCGATATCACCGCTTGCCTGCCCGTGCTCCTTTGTAGTGCGTCATGTAAGGCTTTTAATTCACTACTTCTACCAGTAAAAGATGCCACTGGCTCTATTATGCCAAGCCAAATCGCTCCTAAAATTTCCTCTCTTATTTCTTCAAGAAGAGCTTTTGCTTTCTCATATGATAGAAACTCCTCTTCTTCTTTCTCCAGCAAAATCAGCACTTCTTCCTGGTAACGGCTGTAAAAGTGCTTTGCATCAGTATTGCTGAATTCCTTGCCCAATTCACTCTTAATAATTTCACTAAGTTCAGTTCCGCTTGGCAAATTGACTGCAAATACTAATTTATTTAAAAAGTCTTCTATTTCTTTATCGCTGACTTCTCTACCTACCTCACGCTTTATAAAATTCTTATTCTCCTGCAAATATGAGATAATGCTATCATCAAATTTATATCTTACACCATCACCTACATCCAGAAACTCATCTTGTGTGTCTATTCTTATGACTGAAATTTCCTTTCCTTTATTCTTCCCACTCGGCATCATTCTCAGCTTTCTTACTGGATGCGATGTCGAATCCGCGGAATCAAAATCATCATTTGTAATAATGACAAAATCCTCTATTTCACCCTCAAACTCTCCACTACTTTTGATCTTTAAATAAGCAATGAGATATTTTATTAAGCCAAACGCACCATTCTTTCCCGGTGTTATAGCATTTCTCATAATAGTCCGAACAGGTCATAGGAAGGCAGAATCAACAGCACGACGAAAGGATTCGAATAGAGGAATGTTTTTCCTAGCTCTGTTTTTTATAGCAAACCAATGATGCTCAATTTTGTTGAAATCTGGAGAATACAGCGGCAGATACAAAATTTCTGCACCAACTCCTCTAGCAAGCTCGATAATCTTACCAGACTTATGAAAAGTAGCATTGTCAAGAATGACAGTCTGTCCAGGTTCCAAGATCGGTGTCAAAAATTGCTCAAACCATCCATTAAAAACATCCATATTACAGTGGCCTTCAAAGGTTAATGGAGCAACTATCTTTCTTCTACTTAAGGCTGCAACCATACTGATTCGTTGAGTTTTCTTCCCAGATTTTAGGCCATAAAACCGCTGTCCTTTCTGGCAATACCCATATGGATAGTCCTCTGTGTTATCAATGCCAGACTCATCTATATAAACTAAGTTTTCTGGTTCTTTTGTTGCTATAATTTTTAAGAATTCAGCACGTTTTTCTTTGTTTCTTTCCTTGTATCCATATGTCTTTTTTTGCGCGTAAATCCAATTTTTCTGAGAGCTCGGTGGATCGTTTGGATACTAACGTTGCCCCAAAGTTTAGCCATTTCCGACAGAGTCTTTCCTCCGTTTTCTCTGGCAAATTTAGCAAAGGCATCCCAGTCGGTGATTTTGTGATTGTAACCTCCATTTCCAAGTTTTTTTGATTGAAAGTCTCCTGTTTCTTTTCTTCTTTGCTGCCACTCCCATAAAGTAGTTCGTCCAATTTTAAATCTTGCTGCCACTGTTTCTCTGCTTCCTCCCTCCTCTAGCGCTTCCATTGCTTTTTTCCTTAAGTCATAACTATATGCTGCTGGCACTCAACCTCCTTATCATCGTCTATCCTTATCTTATCACATCCGGACTTCTATGAAAAGAGCTATAACTCCTCCCTTTCGGTTGATTCATAATTAAAACTAAATAATTCAGCCCCTTCGCTCCATTTCCATTACAGAAACTTCTTCACTACTACGAGCTGATCCGCCCCTGTTTTCCACATCGGTACTCTCATCCTTAGAACCTGTACATGATCTCAAGAAAGGAATAAACTAAGAGATAATATATATAAGTTAGGATATATGAGGAGTTTATACCCAAGTGATATAAGTCGGGAAAGATTTGAGATTATGTTACCAGATCTAGAGTCCTGTAGAAAAAAAACAAAACCAAGGAAACTTGATTTGTATGATGTATTTTGTGGAGTGTTATACGTTCTGAAAAGCGGTTGTCAGTGGAGAATGCTACCAAAAGAGTTTCCAAAATGGCGCAATTGTTACGACTATTTTAAGAAGTGGAGTGAAAAACCAGATGCAGATAAAGAAAGTGTTCTGGAGCTGGTGTTAAAAAAAAATAGTTGGCGTGGTCCGACAAAACAATGGTCGGAAAGAAAAAACCAGCTTCTGCATAATTGATGCACAGAGTGTAAAAAATGCAGATACTGCTGAAGAAAAAGGCTATGATGCAGGCAAAAAGATTTCAGGAATAAAACGCCATATTGCAGTAGATACGCAAGGTTTGCCCCATGCAATTTATATAACAACAGCAGAGATAACTGACCGTAGCAGTGCTGTGAGAATGGTCGAAAATGCAAAAGAAAACCTCTCGGGAGTTAAAAATGTACTGGTTGATGCAGGCTATACTGGAGAGAATTTTGCAACTCAAATAAAAACGATTATTGGTGCAACCGTTGAAGTGATAAAAAGAAATGAATTACATTCCTTTGTTGTATTGCCCAAAAGATGGGTTGTGGAGCGATCTTTTGCTTGGTTAGAAAAATGTAGAAGATTGTGGAAAAATTGTGAGCGAAAACTCAATACTAGCCTACAAATGGTCGTTCTGGCTTTCACTGCCTTACTTCTGAAAAGATTATGAACAGGCTCTTAGAGTTTAGCTCTTTGGATTTCTCCCTTATCATCGAAATGACAGGTTCCCGTAGTTCCACACAATAGCCTAAAATAGATTCATGCCACCTTTATGCCGGACGCCATCTACCCAGTAAACAAGCTCCTGATAGACTTATCCCAGGTTAACAAATACCCCCTGGTTTTGACGCCACCTAATTGCTTTCGACACTTCGTCAGTGGTTCACTTTCGTTCATCTCTCTACTCCACACATGACACATAATTGCGCCTTTTCCATAACGCTCACTACCTTGGCTCTTTACCAAAGCAGCTTATGGCTGTTTGAAGCCTGCTCTTGTAAACCGGCTCCGAGGGGCCCACCCTCATCTATTGTGCAGCTTTGCACCTAGTTTGCTCATTTCTAAGCATCCTTTGTGTCTCTACGGCACACCTTCGTTGGCTAATCCGCAACTTGGGTATATAGGGTTGACACCAAGGCAATATTCTTCTGGAGAAGTTGATCGGCATGGCAGCATATCAAAGATGGGACCAGCGGAATGTAGAAGTATGTTATATGAAGCTGCACAAACAATGCTTACAGTTACCAAGAGGACATTTAAATTAAAAAACTGGGGTTGCGAAGAAAAAAGGAATGAAAAAAGCAATTGTAGCAGTAGCAAGAAAATTAGCTGTAATTATGCATAGGATGTTGGTTGATAAAACAGAATTTTATTATCAATAAACATCAAAAGAGCATAGGACAATAATTTTATTGAAAATAAAGATAGCAATGCCGATGGAAGGGACAAGCAAGAACTTAGTTAGACTTCGTGGTAAACATGTTGCCGTCCACTTCCGCCTAACAAGTATAATGCGGCTTGACAAATTTATTGTCATCTCAGACCGCGGAGAGAACCATATGCTACTTTTAACTTATGTAAAATTACCAAGGATTATGGAGAAGATATGCTGTTTTGATTTGTGTGAAAATTATTGTTGACTTATGTGCAATTAGAGAACCTAAGTCACTTTAGCTATATATAAAAGGTTTAAGTGGTTGTATTGATGTATCTTTGTATCAAAAAACACCCAATAAGCAGAGTTGTAAGTGGAATAAACCACAAAATGTAAGTGCTAGATTTTATAGGCGGTACGATTATAATTGAATTGCCGTAAGAATTTTTTAACTCTGAGATTATCTCTTCATCAGTGTATCCATCATTGATTTTTTTACGAATTGCTTCTCGCATATCATACGCGATCTGAGATCCAGATTCAGACAATGATTCGCCAGAACATATTGGACACCTTATTATTTCAAATAAACTTGCTGCTCGTTTTTCCATGCTTTTATCTCTGAGTTTATTATCCAGAGTAAAAGCATTTACGCCTGAGTGGAATATCAATATGAAAAGTAAACTAACTACTGCTCTCATTCTTGGTTAATTGGGTTATTTTACTGAGCTGGTTCATAAGATCAGTGGTGGATAACTTTCCAATAAAGCTTAACCCTACATCATCATCGTACTTTATTGAAAATTGAATGCCATCATCAGTTGTTTTTTCTGATAAGGAAGACATTAATTTTTCAAACGCATCTGAAGTTTTTGAGTCACCAATCATAAACGAGATTAATTCTTTATAATTTGATATAGCCACGTTGATTTTGTCTTTAAATGAAGACGTAACCAAATTATAATTTCGCACTCCACCATCTGCAGCAAGAGAAAAATTATTACTTTGAATTAAAAATTTCTCTATGTTGAAATTAATTCTAGAAGCTGAGATGTCGTTTACAAATTCATAATCAAATTTAGTGTCAATACTAAGGTAACTTTCAGGACTTGCAGTATTTTTATACCGATAAGTATAAAAATCAAATCCTAGTTTAGTATTTCCACTTGGTTCTTTATCGAGGTGAAATTGAATATAATTGCTTTTATCATTCACTTCAGTTATAACACTTTGCTGATTTTCTAAAACATCACATTTTAATCCATAATCTTCGTAACGAAGTGTATCTATATAGTCTATCACGGTACTATTTTTGTTGAATCGCAGTGAAGATGGTAAATCGTTTAGTCTAACAACAAAATGGCTGCTATCGTTTGTGTGGCATTTTATATTCTTTTTCTCATCACCATGAACAGCAATGTTGACTTCATTGCTTGGTATGTAGATATATACTGATTTATCAAACAATCTATTTTTTATCAATAAAGCATCAGATGAGATGGTTAATTGCTCATTGGAAAATTTTGGGTTTGTCACACGAAAAATTAGGTTAGAAGGAAATCCACTAAAATCATGTGAAATATCAAATTTTTCGTCGTTAATGTATAGTATTGTTTCAGCTAAAAGATTTTTTACCTTACATGCAGAAAAATACCAAAAACCACTGTACGCTACAGGAATAAACAAAAGTAAAGAGATGATAATATAGATAAAAATCTTACGCATGATTCCCCTGTTTATCTAATGATATGTTTCTTGTACCCCTTGGTATGGTTACACACAAGCCGTCGATATCTTTTGTGATTTTTATTTGGCATCCAAGCCTCGACGTCTCTGTTAAGCCGAAAGCTAGGTCTAACATATCATTTTCCTCATCAGATATGGGATTATGCGTTTCTACAGCATCATAAAATTCTGGATCAACAATCACGTGGCATGTAGAGCAAGCAAGAGAACCTTCACATGCACCTTCAAGCAGATCTGGATCACTTCTGTGGGCTAAATTGAGCAGAGTTTCTCCCTCTGCAGCTTCATAGCTTTTCTTACTCCCATCAGGTAAAATAAAAGTAACAGATGGCATATTATTCCTATTAAAATCCTTACTAATTTCTCTATATCCTACAGGTAATAACTAATATTTGCAAACTCTTTGCAATTCCAGTGCCTATTTCTTTGTCATCCCAGTGCCCTGACTACTTGGATCCAGGAAAAAGAATGATGTCATTCCAGTACTCCCTTCTCGTCATCCCAGTGCCCAGACACTGGGATCCAGGAAACTTAACTCTACACCAAGTAAATGTACAATAAGAACTAGATTCCAGCGTCACGCGCTGGAATGACATCATAGGGGCTACTCGGATGACAAAAAAGGAGCACTGGAATGACAGCAGTCCACGTCATACCGCCGCGGTATCTCTAGATCCCGCTAACAAGTAGCGGGATGACGATTGTCGTTTAGCCATAAACATTAAGAAATTTACCAAATGAAAAAAAAGGCAAAAAAAGCCCCGTGGTGGTTGGCTATTTACTATGTACTAAAATATCGGCGTTTTTTTTATTCTAAAACGCTTGATTAAGAGCGATTTAGCTGCTTTTAACTTGCAACTAACCTACACCGCAAGTGTTTAAGAAATTTACTAAGCAGGAAAAAAGGCAAAGAAACCCCGTAGTAGCTAGCATTCAAATCCTCCCTTGTCAATTTGACGTTTTTTGCTGTCTTAAACGCTTTGTAAGCGCGTTTCGGCTTATATAGGTAAAAACCTAAAAATTTTTAAAGACATGCGATGCACGTAGTGCGAAAAATTAAACATGAGACGCCAAATACCCTAAGTTTTTTGTCATTAACCTGCACAGACTGCGAAGATAAATAAATAGCTTCAGTTTCATGATAAGGGGACTGGCGAAGGGTGTCAAGTAAGTTTTTTCTCTATTGAATGACAGTTGTAACCTATGCAAGAAGTCTGTTGTAGTTTGTACGATATCTTTATAAAATGGTTCGCATAAGTTATCTAGCAGTGCAACTAAACAAATACAAAAATCAAAATGTTGCAGTTTTTGGTCTTGGTAAAACTGGTTTATCTGCCATTAACGCTCTAATAAGGAGTGGTGCAAGAATATATGCATGGGATGATCATGAAGAGCAAATAGCAAATGCAAAAATGATGTATAAAAAATGTAATTTTATTCATCCCAAGGAATACAATTGGCATGAGATCAGTGCATTGGTTTTAAGCCCTGGAGTGCCAATAGAGCCACATTGGATAGTAAAACTTGCAAGGAGATTTGATTGCAAAATAAAATCAGACATTGAGCTATTTCTTGAAGCTAAAACTACGAACCAGAAGGTAATAGGCGTCACAGGAACAAATGGTAAATCAACCACTACATCACTAATAGGGCACATATTAAAATCTGCAGGGAAAAAAGTAGCTATTGGTGGAAATTTAGGCGTTCCTGTTTTGGATCTAGAAAGAGATGCAGAAATTTATGTAATCGAACTCTCCTCTTTTCAATTGGAGTTGATGAATGAAATTAACGTAGACATTTCAGCACTGCTCAATATTACACCAGACCACATAGATAGGCATGGAAGTATGGAGAATTACATAGCAACTAAATTAAAACTGATAAACGGTAGTGAGGTTGCCGTAATAGGATGTGACAATGAGATTACTGCTGACATATTCAACAAATTCACTGGAAACAAAATTCCAATCTCAGCTCCGGTATCACCCTCTTTGTCATCCCAGTGCTTGGCTACTCGGATCCAGAAGATCTCGTTAAAACTAGAGAATCATAGCTTATCAGTAAGCGACGTGAAAATAAACCTAATATCCAACGCAGAAAACATAGCAGCCGCATATGCCGTATGTAAGCTACTTGGAGTAGATAGCAACACTATTATCAATGGAATCAAGTCCTTTTCAGGACTGAGGCATAGGAATGAACTGCTTGGCAAAATAAGAAATGTGTTTTTCGTGAACGATAGCAAAGCAACTAATGCAAAGTCGAGCGAAAAGGCGATCTTATCTTATGAAAACATAAATTGGATCGTTGGTGGAAGAAGCAAAAAAGGTGGAATAGAATCATTAAGCAAGCATTTCACAAGAATTAGAAAAGCTTTTCTTATTGGGGAATCAACCGAAGCCTTTGCAAACACTATGGAGAATAAAGTAGATTTTGTGAAATGTTGCAATCTAGAAGATGCATTCAGATTGGCTTTTGAAGAGGCCTTAAATAGCGCAGAAGAAGTAACAATATTACTTTCTCCCGCGTGTGCTTCTTTTGATCAATGGAAAAATTTCGAGGAACGTGGTGAAGCATTTTGTAGAATGTTTGAAAATCTCAGGTACAATCACACATGCTGTTTAGTATAATGTTGCGTGGAACAAAAGTTAATAATAGATAAGCTAATTAGGGTTATTCCATTTGAAGGGATAAGCGATGAAACCCTATTAAAGGTGTGCACTGACCTTAATCTAGCTAATAGCTTTTGCAAATTTCAGAATGGAATATATAGCACTTTGGAGCGCATAGCAGAGGACTTAAATAGCTCAATGGAAGCTGAACTAAGAAATTCTAATTTAGAAGATATGAAAGTGCGAGAGCGAGTAAAGTTAGCTATTCAAATACGCCTTTCAAACTACGCTAAGCTACCAAATTATAGAGAACTTTTAAAAAATGTTTTATCATTCTCTGTATCACCAAAAAATACATATTTTTCTAGTAAACTTTTATACAGAACTGTTAGCGCGATTTGGTATGGCATTTATGACCAATCAACAGATTTTAACTACTATACAAAAAGAGCAATATTAGCTGGAGTGTACTTAAGTACGATACTTTTTTTTATCAATGATTATTCAGAAGATTTTGTGGATACTTTATCGTTTCTTGATAACCGTATCAACAATGTCATGACATTTCAAAAATTCAAAACTCGCTTAAAAGGAATCATAGGAAATTTCTTATAAGCTTTTCATCATACTGGTTATTTATATTTATATTCTCTTGTTTTTTTTTGATCTTTATGTTAAAATAGCTTAATATTTATTAACAATAAAATGAAAATTATTTATTACATCAATGGTAATATCAAGCCAGAAGAAAATACAAAACACGTGATAAACTTTTTTGGAGTACTTGGGTGTATTAAGGTTAATGCTCGTAGTAAAAATCCACCTAAGGAGCAAGAAAGTAAGTTAGTTAAGCATTATTTTGACTATCCCTATTTCTCTAGAATTGTTAATCCAGAATTCTTTCAAAAAGAATTGAACGATGAAGAAAAAAAGTTCGCTAGAAAGATAGTATCACTATGGTTATGTTCTGCTATATTGTCCACTGCTTCTATTGTATCGTTATACTTGGCATACCAGAATCAAAAATCAAAAAAGGTACTTACAGGACTATTTTTTACGTCTTCAGTACTATCGACTTTGGCTACCATACTTTTTGTTGTAGCTTTCTTATGGGTATCTTTTTACTTTATTAAAGAAAAGTTTGTTGTACATAGAATTAAAAACCTTTTGGAAAATGAAGTCAGCCCTGAGTGGATAAAGCGTTATAAAAAAGAACTTATAGATAAAGATTCGAAAAGAGATGCAGAAGCTTGTGATCAAGAGTTGGAAAAAGATATAGAGGATATTATAGAGTTTCTTTTGGAGAGAAAGAAGATTATAGCACTATATAAATTTCTAACAAACGGTGAAAAGTTAGTTCAAGCTGGAATGGCAATGGTAAACATGTTACTTGTAAAAGGTGTGCATCCGAACGATATAATTTTGGATACTAACTCTCTTGGAGGAGGAATTGCAGCAGAAGTTTTAAAAAGGTTTGAAAAGCAAGGTATCTATTTAACATTAATTCATAGTAATTCTTATAGCTCACTTAAAGATGCAATTAATAACCTTCCTCATGGGATAGGGGATTTTTTCATGAGATGGCTTCCTGCAAAATTCTTGAATTTTTGGTTTAGGCGTTATGAATTGGAATTTAATTCACGAGAGATTATAGAGAATACAAAATGCCCTGTATTAATTGCTGGAAGGAAAGGCGATACTGTAATTCCACAGGAAGCACAACTCGTTGGTAAACTTGACGATGATAAATCCACTAGCAAAACTTTCAGACAAAATATAGTGCTTGAACACGATCCTCAAAACACGGAGTGTAAGAGCAAAAATATTCATGTTGATCATAAAGAACATTTAGTTTATCGTGAGGATAATGATGATATAACAAAATACACCAGTTACGAAGAAAAAGAAAATAAATTTATTGAAGAAGCACATGAATATTTAATAGGCTCTGAATTTAATAAAAATTTTGATCTAGGGCAGTACAGAATAAGTATAGCTCTTTTCATAGAAGTCCGGATGTGATAAGATAAGGATAGACGATGATAAGGAGGTTGAGTGCCAGCAGCATATAGTTATGACTTAAGGAAAAAAGCAATGGAAGCGCTAGAGGAGGGAGGAAGCAGAGAAACAGTGGCAGCAAGATTTAAAATTGGACGAACTACTTTATGGGAGTGGCAGCAAAGAAGAAAAGAAACAGGAGACTTTCAATCAAAAAAACTTGGAAATGGAGGTTACAATCACAAAATCACCGACTGGGATGCCTTTGCTAAATTTGCCAGAGAAAACGGAGGAAAGACTCTGTCGGAAATTGCTAAACTTTGGGGCAACGTTAGTATCCAAACGATCCACCGAGCTCTCAGAAAAATTGGATTTACGCGCAAAAAAAGACATATGGATACAAGGAAAGAAACGAAGAAAAACGTGCTGAATTCTTAAAAATTATAGCAACAAAAGAACCAGAAAACTTAGTTTATATAGATGAGTCTGGCATTGATAACACAGAGGACTATCCATATGGGTATTGCCAGAAAGGACAGCGGTTTTATGGCCTAAAATCTGGAAAGAAAACTCAACGAATCAGTATGGTTGCAGCCTTAAGTAGAAGAAAGATAGTTGCTCCATTAACCTTTGAAGGCCACTGTAATATGGATGTTTTTAATGGATGGTTTGAGCAATTTTTGACACCGATCTTGGAACCTGGACAGACTGTCATTCTTGACAATTCTACTTTTCATAAGTCTGGTAAGATTATCGAGCTTGCTAGAGGAGTTGGTGCAGAAATTTTGTATCTGCCGCCGTATTCTCCAGATTTCAACAAAATTGAGCATCATTGGTTTGCTATAAAAAACAGAGCTAGGAAAAACATTCCTCTATTCGAATCCTTTCGTCGTGCTGTTGATTCTGCCTTCCTATGACCTGTTCGGACTATTATGAGAAATGCTATACTTGCTATATGAACTATCGGAGAAATTTTTTTATAGTTTATAGTATCTATACTTTGCCATATGCAACCATCAGAATCTTTTCCATCAGATTCTCGCTTTATTTCTCCTATGATTTCAATTTTGTATAAAACTGCTATATGTTTTAGACATTTATTTACATTGTCTTCATTATAATGATATAGGCTAGTAACTGTTTGGATTTGGTCGTATTGTTTCACTAAACAACCTGTTTCTTCTCTAATTTCTCTTACAAGCGCCTCTTCAAGCGTTTCAGCAATTTCTAGACTTCCACCTGGTAAATCAAACAACCCTTTATAAGGACCTCGACTTTTTTTCACCAAAACTATACTTTTAGGTTTTAAAATTAAACCGTATACGCCTAAGTGAGAGTGATAAATAATATTATCTTTCATTAAACCAAAAATATTAGAGTTAATATAATAATTTAAAAAATCAATTATACAAAATAATGTATTATAAATACAATTACTCAATATAAAAATTCCACTTAACAAATTTATAAAAGTATAGCTTCTACGTCATACCGTCACGGTATCTCTTAGCATAGATCCTGCTAACAAGTAGCGGGATACTTAACCCGTCATACCGCGATTCATTCGCGATATCTTGGCATAGATTCCGCTAACTAGTAGCGGGATACTTAACCGTCATACCGCCGCGGTATCTCTTAGCCGCTAACAAGTAGCGGGATGACGATTGTCGTTTAGTCATAAATATTTAAGAAATTTACCAAACGAAAAAAAAGGCACACGAAGCCCTAGTCATTGTCTATTTTCAGTATTGGCGTTTTTTAAGTCTTAAACACTGCAATTTAGCTGCTTTTAATTGCAACTCACCTTAGTTTAAATGTTTAAGAAATTTACTAAGCAGAAAAAAAGGCAAAAGAAATCCCGTGTTAGCTAGTTGTCACTCTCTAATCCTGCAAATTGGCGTACTATACTGTCTTAAACGACTTATAAGCGCGTTTCAGCTTATATAGGTAAAAACCCAGAAATGTTGTGAAGACATAAGGTGCACATAGTGCAAAAAATTAAAAATAAGACGCCAACTACGTTGTTTTCTTGCTGTTTAATCTGCACAGATGAAGATAACTGAATACCTTCACCATCATGATAAGGAAGCTGGCGAAGGGTGTCAAGCAAGTTTTTTCGTTTCTATAAATCTGGATTTCAGCGTTATGCGCTGGAATGACACCAATTGTTACTCAAACAACAGTTATGCAAGAGGTCTAATTATTCTGCCGCAATTTTGCTCTATCACACTTGCCACATTTAATATTCCAGCTTCGTCATAATAATTTCCAATCACTTGCAAGGCAAGTGGTAAACCCTCATTGGAGATCCCAACAGGAACAGAAATAGCAGGCAATCCTGCCAGACTTGCCGGCACAGTAAACACATCATTGATACACATAATTAACGGATCTGGCTTTTCATTTAAGCCAAAAGCTTCTGTTGGAGCAGATGGCACAAGTATGTAATCTATTTTTTCAAACGCTTTTATAAAATCATTTCTGATTAATGCCCTAATGCACTGCGCTTTTTCGTAATATTCATTATAATGACCTGAAGAAAGCGCATAAGCGCCAATTAAAATTCTTCTTTTCACCTCTTTACCAAAACCTTCTGCTCTTGTTAGTGAATACATTTCTTCAAGGGTATCAGCATCAACCCTTAATCCATAACGCACACCATCATAACGAGCAAGATTGGATGAAGTTTCAGCAGAACAGATTAAATAATAGACTGGCATTGCATATTTAGTATGTGGCAGAGTAATGTCAACAACTTCAGCGCCATTTTCTTTTAAATAGGAAGTAACTCTTTCCCAATTATGAACTATTTCCTCTGAAATTCCATCCATCCTATATTCTTTTGGTATACCAATATACTTACCCCTGACATCACCATTTATAAAGCTAGAAAATTTAGGCACTGGCTTTTCGCTCGATATTGAATCTTTTGTATCATAGCCACAAATTGCTTCCAGCATTAATGCTGAATCAGAGACAGAACGAGTAATGACTCCTGCTTGATCCAGAGAACTCGCAAATGCAATCATACCAAAACGCGAGCATCTTCCATAAGTTGGCTTTATTCCAACCACTCCACAATAAGCTGCTGGTTGGCGTACAGATCCACCGGTGTCGCTCCCTAACGCTCCAGCGCATAAAAATCCAGCAACCGATGCTGCAGATCCACCAGATGATCCACCAGGAACAACTTTTTCCCCATCACTTTTTCTAATCCACACATTTTCAACAGGGCCAAAATAGCTATTTGTGTTCGCAGAACCCATAGCAAATTCATCCATATTAAGCTTACCGAGCATGGCTGCTCCACTTTTTAAAAGCAAGTCAGACACCGTAGATTCGTAAGTCGGAACAAAATTTTCCAGCATTTTTGAGCATGCTGTTGTTTTTATTCCTTTTGTACAGAATAGATCTTTGATGCCAACTGGTATACCCATGAGCGGCGAGATTAAATCATCCTTTTGCCTAGAGAAATGTTCATCTGCAGCTTTAGCAGCTTTCATTGCTATCTCTGGGGTTTTTGTTATAAATGCATTTAATTTCTCATTTTCAACCGCACTGATGTGCGCCTTTACGAGTTCAACGGCAGAAAAACTCTTTTTTTTGAGCCCGTCATGCATTTGTGTAATACTTAACTTTCTTAGTTCATTCATCAATATTTAATTTTTAGCAAGACGTTAATTGTAACATGGCACGATAAAAAATCCATACATTTATAGTTACAGCTAGAAATGTAGCTAAGGTAATTTAGATTCACCGACAATCGTCTAGATCCCGCTACTTGTTAGCGGCTAAGAGATACCGCAGCGGTATGACGTAGAAGCTATACTTTTATACTCACCAACTCAGTATCCAATCCGGATTGTATCTTAGAACCTGTACATGATCTCAAGAAAGGAATAAACTAAGAGATAATATATATAAGCTAGGATATATGAGGAGTTTATACCCAAGTGATATAAGTCGGGAAAGATTTGAGATTATGTTACCAGATCTAGAGTCCTGTAGAAAAAAAACAAAACTAAGGAAACTTGATTTGTATGATGTATTTTGTGGAGTGTTATACGTTCTGAAAAGCGGTTGTCAGTGGAGAATGCTACCAAAAGAGTTTCCAAAATGGCGCAATTGTTACGACTATTTTAAGAAGTGGAGTGAAAAACCAGATGCAGATAAAGAAAGTGTTCTGGAGCTGGTGTTAAAAAAAAATAGTTGGCGTGGTCCGACAAAACAATGGTCGGAAAGAAAAAACCAGCTTCTGCATAATTGATGCACAGAGTGTAAAAAATGCAGATACTGCTGAAGAAAAAGGCTATGATGCAGGCAAAAAGATTTCAGGAATAAAACGCCATATTGCAGTAGATACGCAAGGTTTGCCCCATGCAATTTATATAACAACAGCAGAGATAACTGACCGTAGCAGTGCTGTGAGAATGGTCGAAAATGCAAAAGAAAACCTCTCGGGAGTTAAAAATGTACTGGTTGATGCAGGCTATACTGGAGAGAATTTTGCAACTCAAATAAAAACGATTATTGGTGCAACCGTTGAAGTGATAAAAAGAAATGAATTACATTCCTTTGTTGTATTGCCCAAAAGATGGGTTGTGGAGCGATCTTTTGCTTGGTTAGAAAAATGTAGAAGATTGTGGAAAAATTGTGAGCGAAAACTCAATACTAGCCTACAAATGGTCGTTCTGGCTTTCACTGCCTTACTTCTGAAAAGATTATGAACAGGCTCTTAAAAAGGTCAAAAGACTATAATAAGCAAAGGAGTGATACTGTGTCTGAGTGAAAATCGTTGAGATCCCAGTGTCTGCTGCTTGCATAGCATTTATCTACCAAAACAATGGTCATGCAAGAGGCTTAATGACTTTGCTTGGATATTTGATATAATTTAGGTCTATTAAAGCAAAAAATACTAACATGAATGAAGTGATAACATTTGGTTGTCGTCTAAATTTTTACGAGAGCGAGTTAATCAAAGAAGCATTAAAAAAAGCAAAGAGAGAAAATGTTGTTGTGGTGCATAGCTGTGCAGTGACAAACGAAGCAGAACGCCAAGTAAAGCAAAAAATACGTAAGATCTATAAAAATGACCCAAGTAAAGAAATTATCGTAGTTGGTTGTGCTGTTCAGTTGGATCCAGAAGTTTACAGTAGCATTCCTGGTGTAAGTAAAGTGCTCGGTAATCAAGATAAGCTAAAAGCTGAAAATTACTTACTAAATGACGATAAAATCTTAGTCAGTGATAACCAAGTAGAACCTGTTCTAATTAATGGATTTGAAGATAAGTCAAGAGCATTTATTGAAATTCAAAATGGTTGTAATCATAGCTGCACATTTTGTTCAATTACTGAGGCAAGAGGGAATAATCGATCTGTGCCAATAAACAGTATTATAGAGCAAATCAGGATCTTTGTAGAAAATGGATATCAAGAAGTAGTGTTTACAGGGGTTGATATTACTGACTTTGGTACAGATTTGTTGGGTAAGCCATCACTTGGTTCAATGATTAGGAGAGTTTTAAAGGATATACCAGAGTTGAAGAGGCTAAGACTTTCCTCTATCGATGTTGCTGAAGTTGACGACGAATTAATGGATTTAATAGCTAATGAGTCAAGACTGATGCCTCATTTACATTTGAGTCTACAATCTGGTAATAATTTAATACTAAAGAGAATGAAGCGTCGTCACAACAGAGAACAAGTGATAGAATTTTGTCATAAAATGAAGAGATTGAGGCCTAATATAGCATTTGGCGCTGATATTATTGCTGGATTTCCAACAGAAACTGATGAAATGTTTCAGGATACAGTTGATTTACTGAAAAAAACAAATATAGTTTACCTACATGCTTTTCCATATTCAGAGCGGAAGAATACACCTGCTGCACGAATGCCACAAGTACCAGAGAATGTGCGTAAAGAACGAGTAAAAAATTTAAGAGAAGTAAATAAGGAAATTATGAGCAGTTTTTATCAATCCTTGATCAACACTAAACAAAGTGTTCTGGTTGAGCAAAATAATGTCGGTAGAACAGAAAATTTTGCATTAGTAAAGCTTGAATCAAAAGCCCAAGCCAAGAGTATTGTGAAAGTTAATGTTAAAGGAGTGGAAAATAATTATCTAATCGGAAGTATCTTACCTTAATTTTTTGTACATTAAAGAAATATATGATATAGTGGTTATACTATAAATGATAATTATGGGTTTATTTGTGATAACTAAAATATCTATTACTTTATTTTTGATTTTCATTCCATGTGTCTATTTTTTTATTACTTATATTAGTAATAATACACACATTGAGCAAATTATTGAAGCACAACCCTTAAAATCAGAAACAGACAATAATGAAAGTGTAATACGTTCTGAAGAGGTTACTGAAAAAGAAATACTAATAAATGATTTAAAATATCAAGAACTTGAAAGTAGTCCTATTGAACAACCTTCTATTTTCCAAGTAGCTGATCAGAAAAATATGTGGTCACGTATTGCAGATCAAGCTGATAATGAGCAGATTACAAAGGAAAAATCAAAAAAACTTGATTTTTATGTTAGCGCTAATGGTGGTAAGGTATACCATGATAATTCAGAAACATTTGTAAAGGGCATAAAGACAATAGGGGAGAGAGTCCTAACTTTAGTTGAAAGTCATTATGGTTTTATGATAAAAAATATAGTGGCAAATGAAATTAAAAGTATACAGCAATTTGATGGTAAAATTGATTTCCAGTGGCTTAACAGCATATCTTTAGGTTACTATGCTGGAGAAAATGGCCGAGTTGATTTTGAAACCATGTATTCTATAGTCAATATTGAAAATAGTAATTCTCCTCCGGTATTTGATAAATCAGCAAGTATATTTGCGTTTTTGTTAAACTTCTATTATAATCCCAGCGTTCAGGATACACAATTTGCTCCGTACATCGGTCTTGGTATAGGGCCAACAGTTTTTAGATTAAAAAGGATTAATGGGTCACCCCAAAATTCAATGCCACTCAATGTTCCTTGGTTTGCTTATCAAATAAAACTTGGTGTTGATTATTCAATAATCCCAGAAGTCAAAACCTTTCTCGGCTATCGTTACTTTAGCGTTCCGATACCTGTTGCAGATGACATATCTACTCACAATATTGAAGTTGGTTTGATATTTAATTTTTGGTAATGATTTAATAGTATCTGTTCATGGGCATCGCAAATATTGAAGCAAAAGTGGTCAGTGCTTACTCTACGAACATTGTGATTTGAATCCACTAGGGAGGATGTCATCCCAGTGCTTGACACTGGGATCCAGTCCTTATTGTACATTCACCTGGTATGCTCAGTTAAAGTTAAGTTTTCTGGATTCCAGTGTCTGGGCACTGGAATGACACCATCCCGGATGAAAAAGCTGGATTCCAGACTGGAATGACACCTTTGTGTTTAAGGCAAAACCTGCTATAACATTTCTTCGCAAACAAATGTTCGTACAGTTATGTGTCAGCTACTTGCATGACACCATTTGTTGTAAACTCACTTTTTCTTGATTTTTTGGTTTATCTTGTCTACCTATTTTGCCACTCTGCTGAACGGATACATTTAATATATATATAAATTCTTATCTTTTCTATCTAAGAGCCTGTTCATAATCTTTTCAGAAGTAAGGCAGTGAAAGCCAGAACGACCATTTGTAGGCTAGTATTGAGTTTTCGCTCACAATTTTTCCACAATCTTCTACATTTTTCTAACCAAGCAAAAGATCGCTCCACAACCCATCTTTTGGGCAATACAACAAAGGAATGTAATTCATTTCTTTTTATCACTTCAACGGTTGCACCAATAATCGTTTTTATTTGAGTTGCAAAATTCTCTCCAGTATAGCCTGCATCAACCAGTACATTTTTAACTCCCGAGAGGTTTTCTTTTGCATTTTCGACCATTCTCACAGCACTGCTACGGTCAGTTATCTCTGCTGTTGTTATATAAATTGCATGGGGCAAACCTTGCGTATCTACTGCAATATGGCGTTTTATTCCTGAAATCTTTTTGCCTGCATCATAGCCTTTTTCTTCAGCAGTATCTGCATTTTTTACACTCTGTGCATCAATTATGCAGAAGCTGGTTTTTTCTTTCCGACCATTGTTTTGTCGGACCACGCCAACTATTTTTTTTTAACACCAGCTCCAGAACACTTTCTTTATCTGCATCTGGTTTTTCACTCCACTTCTTAAAATAGTCGTAACAATTGCGCCATTTTGGAAACTCTTTTGGTAGCATTCTCCACTGACAACCGCTTTTCAGAACGTATAACACTCCACAAAATACATCATACAAATCAAGTTTCCTTGGTTTTGTTTTTTTTCTACAGGACTCTAGATCTGGTAACATAATCTCAAATCTTTCCCGACTTATATCACTTGGGTATAAACTCCTCATATATCCTAACTTATATATATTATCTCTTAGTTTATTCCTTTCTTGAGATCATGTACAGGTTCTAACAAACCAAATGTTGGTACGATTGTTGCTTTTAAAAAAATGACAGTTTCTACTGTTCTAATATTATTCGCTAGCCTTTTTGACTTCTGATGCAATAAGCTTTGCTTATCTTCTCTATGCTCTATAAGCCCACCGATTACCATAATTTCACCGCTCTTAATTTTTAACATAGAGTTCATTTCTCTGATTTCAACAATTGGAATATCGCTATTTAATTTCATTTTACTCTGCTGTGCGACGTACTCTATGTCTGGATCTTTAGTGTAGCCGTTAATTCTTGATAAAGTTGGATGTATATCCATGAATATTTCACTAGTATCAATGTTAATGCTTGGGTGGATTATTAGCACAACACCTATTGGGACGCTATTCATCTTGGTAATTAAGGTCTGATTAGAGTTTCTAGTATCTTTTTGTACATCGGAAGTAAAATAAATATGGTTTTTAGTAAATGAAATCATCGCTTGCTGATTATTTATAGCATGTACTCTGGGGCTTGAAATTACAGTTGAAGTGCCAAATTTGTCTAAATTTTTTACTAAATCTCCTAGATCATTCGCACCAAAGTTCATTGCTAGGTTAATAATGGAGTTATCTTGATTTATTATAGACTTAGTTCCATCTTGTAAGTCATTTAAGTTCATACCAGAAAGGTATTTGTCATCTAGCACAACTTCAACTATTTTTGCCTCTATCATTACTTGAGAAGACGCTAACTTCTTAACCTTATTAATATATTCTTCAACAGCTTTGTGGATATCTTTTCTAGCATTCAAAATAATAACACCAGCTTCTCTGTTGGATGAAAGGAATTCGCCATCATCCACCCCGTTAACATCCATTATTGCATTCAAGCCTTTTTCTAATGAATTCCATAAGTCACTACTGTATTGAGACTTCATAACATTGTTATAGTCCCTATCAACGTTACTTCCATCACTGTTAGTAATATTGTTATTAATGACGAAACTGCTTTGAGCAGAATGTTGAATATTGATGAAGTCTACGTAATAATTTTGTGCGTATGGCAAGTCCTGCTCAATTCTAATTACACCATTACTTGTTGAGTAACGCAGTTTGGCGCTATTTGCTATACTCTGAATTACTTCGTTTATATCCTTATCTTTTAGCTTTAAAATAATATTACCTGATATTTTTGGGTCCATATCCAAGTTAACGTCAGAAAGTTTTCCTATCTCAATCAGCAAATCTTTTACTGATACTTCTTCACTAACATTAATAGAAATAAGCTGATTACTGATTGTGAGATCGGGAAACTCTATTGGTAAAGGCATAATTTCTGGTATTGCCGGTTCATTACTCTCCAAAGAGGTGTTATATTGTTGCAACGAATAATCGTGCTTATGATTGTCTATGTTAATAGGATATTGCTTGGTAGGTAGATGTGTGCAAGAAATAATGAAGAGGAGTATTAAGCATTTAAAAATAGCCATTAGAACAGCATACAAAATCTATACTAATAGATTTCTATAAAAATATTAAAAATGTATTTAATCTCATTTTCATCGAGCAGATATAGCATTTTTCATAATAGTCCGAACAGGTCATAGGAAGGCAGAATCAACAGCACGACGAAAGGATTCGAATAGAGGAATGTTTTTCCTAGCTCTGTTTTTTATAGCAAACCAATGATGCTCAATTTTGTTGAAATCTGGAGAATACGGCGGCAGATACAAAATTTCTGCACCAACTCCTCTAGCAAGCTCGATAATCTTACCAGACTTATGAAAAGTAGCATTGTCAAGAATGACAGTCTGTCCAGGTTCCAAGATCGGTGTCAAAAATTGCTCAAACCATCCATTAAAAACATCCATATTACAGTGGCCTTCAAAGGTTAATGGAGCAACTATCTTTCTTCTACTTAAGGCTGCAACCATACTGATTCGTTGAGTTTTCTTCCCAGATTTTAGGCCATAAAACCGCTGTCCTTTCTGGCAATACCCATATGGATAGTCCTCTGTGTTATCAATGCCAGACTCATCTATATAAACTAAGTTTTCTGGTTCTTTTGTTGCTATAATTTTTAAGAATTCAGCACGTTTTTCTTTGTTTCTTTCCTTGTATCCATATGTCTTTTTTTGCGCGTAAATCCAATTTTTCTGAGAGCTCGGTGGATCGTTTGGATACTAACGTTGCCCCAAAGTTTAGCCATTTCCGACAGAGTCTTTCCTCCGTTTTCTCTGGCAAATTTAGCAAAGGCATCCCAGTCGGTGATTTTGTGATTGTAACCTCCATTTCCAAGTTTTTTTGATTGAAAGTCTCCTGTTTCTTTTCTTCTTTGCTGCCACTCCCATAAAGTAGTTCGTCCAATTTTAAATCTTGCTGCCACTGTTTCTCTGCTTCCTCCCTCCTCTAGCGCTTCCATTGCTTTTTTCCTTAAGTCATAACTATATGCTGCTGGCACTCAACCTCCTTATCATCGTCTATCCTTATCTTATCACATCCGGACTTCTATGAAAAGAGCTATAATTGTCGTGTATTAGCTTTGGCTATTATTTTTTGTATAGTCTTCTTGTACTTAAATGTAGAGTAAGTTTTCCAGCATAGCCTTAGTTTTTTTATATATTTTACTTCTTTCTCTGTATTTAATAATAGGCTTGAAAATAAATGGTAAGCCTATAATTGTTAAGCTTAGAGCTAGGGTTGAAAGTATACAACAGGCTTTGTGCTTACTATGTAGCTCTTTCAGGTAAAGCATCAAAAATCTACAAAATTTTTTGTAATTTTCTTCGATGTTTTTTTTGCTATGAGCCTTGCTAATGAACATATCTATTGCGGTATGATCGTTATTGCACTTAATGTTAAGGTCTGCACCTTTCTCTGTTAACAACTGAGCTATATCAAAATAATCCTTTTGAACAGCAAGATGTAGAGGTGCAAAACCTTGTTGCTCACAAATGTTCATATTGGCTCTAACTTCCAATAACATTTTCACAATTTGTGTATGGCCTTTTTTAACTGCGAGTAGCAAGGGAGTTCTGTTACATTTAGTAACAGCATTAACGTTTACCTTAAGCTTCAATAAGAGCTTAACTGTTTTAGTGTTACCATTATGGCTAGCTTTATGCAGCCTAGCGTTACCATTAAAATCTTGATCGTTTGCTTCTATTCCCTTTGAAACAAGAAATGTTACCATTTTTCTATTATTATGCTCAATAGCGCAATCTAACGCATCAAAACCATGGTTGTTTTTTGTGCAAAAAAACTCTTTAAGTTTAATTTTATCGTTACTTGCTTGCTGTTTTTTTGCAATAAGCTTTACTATTTGCATTTTGTTGTTATACGCTGCTAGGAAAAGCGTAGTGTTATTTTCTGCATCTTTGGCTTCTATATTTGCACCTTTCTTTATCAGATATTCTATAATTTCTGCTCTGCTGTCATAATGTGCGGTGCATTGATAAATGGTTAAAAACAAAGGAGTACGAAAATTGTTATCTTCACATTCGAGATTTGCTCCGCTATCAATTAAAATTTGGACGCTTTTTTTAGAACCGTATAGTGAAGCTATATGAAGAGGAGTATAGCCCTCTTTGGCATCTTTTTCATTAATTTTTGCGCCTTTTGTTATCAAAAAATCTATTAATTCCTTGTCATCTTGTAGTGCAGCAAGGTGCAGTGGAGTGAATCCGTTTTTATCCTTGGAATTTATTGTCAGCTGATTAACAAAAAGTTTAGCAACTTTCTTGTGTCCATGCATAATGGCGTAATGCAGAGGGTTTCTATTTTCGTTGTCTACGACATTGAAATCAGCTTCGTGCTCTAGTAATGACTTTACTCCAACTAAATCGCCTTCTTTTGTGAACTTATGCAAGAGAGTGATTCCACTTGCATCTTTTGAGTTAATATCAAATCCATTTTCTACTAATTGGTTTATATCTTCCTCACGCGCCATATCACTTCAATCTCTAATTGAACCCTTTTCGCGTTAATAATACTCCTACTTGATTAAGTTTAAATGAATCTGTGAGAAATGGCTAGTGCATTCTTGCATAACAAACTTTTGGCAGCGCATTGGATGAAACGAAAAAACTTACTTGACACCCTTCGCCAGCCCACTTATCATGAAACTGAAGCTATTTATTTATCTTCGCAGTCTGTGCAGGTTAATGACAAAAAACTTAGGGTATTTGGCGTCTCATGTTTAATTTTTCGCACTACGTGCATCGCATGTCTTTAAAAATTTTTAGGTTTTTACCTATATAAGCCGAAACGCGCTTACAAAGCGTTTAAGACAGCAAAAAACGTCAAATTGACAAGGGAGAATTTGAATGCTAGCTACTACGGGGTTTCTTTGCCTTTTTTCCTGCTTAGTAAATTTCTTAAACACTTGCGGTGTAGGTTAGTTGCAAGTTAAAAGCAGCTAAATCGCTCTTAATCAAGCGTTTTAGAATAAAAAAAACGCCGATATTTTAGTACATAGTAAATAGCCAACCACCACGGGGCTTCTTTTGCCTTTTTTTTCATTTGGTAAATTTCTTAATATTTGTAGCTAAACGACAACCGTCATCCCGCTACTTGTTAGCGGGATCTAGAGATACCGCGAATGAATCGCGGTATGACGGTTCGCGGCGGCATGACAAGAAAGGAGCAGCAGGATGAAGCCTCACCATGTCATTCCAGCGCGTGGCACATATCTGTACGAACATTGTTATAATAAGAGTTCAAGAGAGATGTCATGAAAATAGCTGGCACTGGAATCTTGTTCCAATGTTAAATGACACAAAGTTGAAAAAGTAGAGCAAGAATTACTTACAATTCAATAATTCTCCAAAATCAATTATGTTTGAAAAGTAATCACTATCTATAACGTCATCACTCACACCATTAACGTGAATAAGGACTGGACGGCATGAAAAGCCTTTTGGACGCTTTAGTGTATCTATTTTCTTTTGTACTTCTTGTATTATTGAATGACCGATTTTATTTTTTGAAAATTTGATTCCGCAAATGTAGAGGGTGTTAAACCTTGTTTGAATCATGTAATCAATTTGACAACCAGCACCTGTCTTCCTCTGAAAAAATGGATTTTCGCTTACTATTCCATCAATTCTCAAGATATTATGTATGCTCTTTCTATTGTTAAGTACCAAATTTTCAAACTGAAGTCCAACAATTGTATGCCACTCTACTGGAGGTGCGAGTAATCTCATAGAGTAGGTGTCACGATTAATTTTTCCTAGATTTTTTTCAACATATTTTAGATAAAACCTTAAATAATTATCTTGAAGTCTGTACTTCCTGAGTCGTGAATCAGTACTCGTTTTTATATTCCAAGTGTGATCCCTTGCAATAAAACCAGCAAGCTCCAGCTCATGTAGATACTCAGAAATGCGTCCATGTCTTGCAATATCTAAAGCAGTACAAATTTCTTCCTGTTCTTTAGTTCCAGCAGAAAGAGCTCTCACTATTTGCTTATAAAAAGCTGTTTTTCGCATGAATAGATCTGAAAATATTTGGTCAAACTCCTCAACTAAAAACCCACCTTTTGTAAAACAAAGCTTTTTAATATTTTCTTCAGCACCATGTTTAAAATTTACCTCTTCTAAATATTTTGGAATTCCACCGGTTACTGCAAGCACCTTAAACTTTTCGTATGCTGAAATATTTTTTGGCCAAAATTCATTGCAATCAGAAAGTGATAACTCCCCGAGTGTTAAAGTCAACGATATTCTTCCCACAAAACCAGTACTACTAAGTATATTTTTTTCAATCCAGGATGAAGCTGATCCACAAACAACAAAAATTAGCTTGTTATTATTTTTTAGCTGTGTATCCCAAAAATTCTTTATTTTGCCTAAAAAAGTTGGATCTTTTGAGCCCATCCAAGAAATTTCATCAAAGAGCAATAATATTTTCCCTGATAGTAGACGTTCACCAACTGACCATAGTAAATCACTCCAATCATCATATCTAGCAAAAGACGTATTAAATTGTCTAGCAACTTGTCTAGAAAATTCATTAAGTTGGTGGGATGTTGTAGTATGCTTTTCTGGTGGCAAACCTATAAATGAGTAATACTGCTCGAAATGCTTACCAAATTCTTGAATTAAGCGACTTTTTCCTATACGACGCCTTCCTTTGACTACTACAAAAGATGCAGTATTTTTTTCTGTAAGCTCCAGCAGTTGTTTTAATTCAGCTTGCCTACCAATAAACGATAGAGACATAAAATACAAAATATAAATCTTTGTCTCCATTATACATGATGAAATTGGAGACGTAAATAAGTAAATTTTGATCTTTGTCTCTATAATGCTATAGCTAAACTGACTTACGACAATTTGAAAAACGACAAACTCGTCATCCCGCTACGTGTTAGCGCCGCGGTGGTATAGCTATAAATTGTTGATATCTTTTTTATATCACATTTTTAACTTACAATAGTTAGCCAGCGTTCCTTACATTAACCAAATCTTTCAAATTCTGCACTCACCACTACCTATAACTCACTTTCACGCAATATTGATCGTTCTTAAAAAGCAATCTAACATTTTTTATTCCTTGATTGCGAAGCTTTGATGCAGCTGATTTAGCAGCCTGAGCATTTTTAAAAAATGCAACATATCCCTTACTTTCTGCACTGTCTTGTTTCGGGTGACGTTTCTGCATTTCTTTTTCATACTGCTTTCTATAATGAGGAGTATTTTGTATCAATCGTTCTGACATCTTTCTTAGGTATTGAACTTTTACTTTTGCAAGCCCAGATTTATGAAATCCTAAAACTTGAGCTGCTTTTTCTGATAAGTCTATTATTCTGCCTTCAATAAAAGGCCCTCTATCGTTAACCCTTGTAACAAGCTTTCTTCCATTTTCTAAATTAGTGACAAGAACAAAGCAGGGTAGAGGCAAAGTCTTATGCGCTGCAGAGATCAAGTGACGGTTAAACACTTCACCATTTGCTGTAAGCGTGCCATGATCTTCTATTCCATACCACGACGCTATCCCTATCTTTTCATAGTGGTTACAGTTTTTTGGATAATAAGTTATACCATTTATTGTGTAGCTGCTGCCAATTTTATAATGACCTGCAGTGCAATTAAACCTGTTGCTAACACTGCAGCTACTTATCAAAACAAATATTAGGCATAGAAAGGTTAGGTTTTTTATCATTGTATTCGGTAAGAGGGTTCGATACTATGAGGATTTTAAATTATACTATAATAAATTTAGTAATGAGTAAACATCTACTGCTAAATATTAACAAAACTCAAAAAGGAATAATACATATTATTGGTATAGGTGGAATCGGAATGAGCGCTATTGCTGAAATTCTTCACAATTCCAATTACAAAGTTCAAGGCAGTGATGCGCAGTCAAACGACAATATAAATAGGTTACAAAAGCTGGGCATAGAGGTTTTTATTGGTCACAATGCTAATAATATAAGCCAAGCTCAAATAGTTGTACATTCTTCTGCGATAGAATCTGATAATGTGGAGTTAATTGCGGCAAAAAATAACAATAAAACCGTTTTGCATAGATCAGACATACTTACTGAAATTATGAAAGATAGGTGTGTAATAGCGGTTTCAGGTTCAAGCGGAAAAACGACAACAACCGCTATGATTGCTTCCATTTTTGATCATTCTGGCATTGACGCGACTGTAACTGTAGGAGGGATATTAAATTCCTATAAGAGCAACTTCAAACTTGGAGGGAGTGACACTTTTCTGATCGAGGCTGATGAGTCTGATGGAACTATGCTAAAAATCCCTGCAAAGATTGCTGTCATAACAAGTATCAACAATGACCACATAGATTATTACGGCACATTTGATAATATCAAAAATGCATTTTCCCAATTCGTGAATAATGCAGGTTCTGCAGTTTTACCTGATTCTGTAGACATCGATTATGATGCGAGTAATTCTATAACGTTTGGGTTTGAGAATGGTAGCATAAGAGCCAGCAACATTAAGCAGCATGCTAACAGCATGGAATTTGATGTGTTGATTGATGATAGTTGTATGGTTCAAAATAACTGGATCCCAGTGTCAAGCACTGGGATGACACCTTTATATTTTGGAACTATACCGATGCCTTTCCCTATTTCCCCTACTCCTTTGTCATCCCATCACCCTCTGTCATCCCATCACCTTCTGTCATCCCAGTGCGTGACACTGGGATCCAGAAACATAAAAAATGTAATACTATCAAACGCAATAGGGATGCATAAGGTCAGCAACGCCTTGGCTGCAATATCAGTTGCGATAAAGCTCGGGATTAGCGATGCAGAGATTAAAAAAGGCCTTTTGGAATTCAAAGGAGTAGCAAGAAGATTTTCTTTGATTGCCAATATTAAAGGTATTAAGTTAGTTGAGGATTATGCCCATCATCCAAATGAAATATATGCAACTTTAACGGCTGCACGTTCGATTACTAAAGGAAAAGTAATAGGAATTATCGAACCACTTCGTTTTGCTCGCATTCGTAATTTTTTTGATGAATTCATACGAATTTTCATGATGTTTGATTATGTCATCCTTACTCCTGTTCATCCTCCAGAAGATAAGCCCATTCCTGGTTGTGGAATTGATGATATACAGAAAGCTCTAGTCAGTGATGGGTTTAATAACGTAAAGACTATGAATGATGCTTTGCTCATTTCACATTTTATTAGTGATTCGACAAGTCCAGGTGATATAGTATTATTTATTGGTGCTGGTAGTAATATAGCCAAATTGGCAAAGGAAGCTGCAAAGCTCATAGCAGAAACTGTACAAACGTCTAGTTAAGCTATAGAATAAACGCAAGTACTGGTGTCATGAAAGTAGCTGACACTGGAATCTAGTCAATTATATATATGGAAAATGAATTTAATCGAGAAAGAGAATCCAGACTGGGAGGATTTATATGATAAAATTGTGTAGTAAAACTGGATCCCAGTGTCGAAGCACACAACTGTACGAACGTTGTGATATGGTGGTAACTTCCACTAAGAATGATGTCATCCCAGTGCCCAGACACTGGGATCCAGAAAACTTAATCGTAAATGAGCACACCAGGTGGCTGTATAGTAAAAGCTGGATTCCAGTGTCAAGCACTGGAATGACACCATCCGCTACTCAAATTACCTGTATATTGCAATGTTCATACACTGAAATGTTACAGCGCTGGGATAACATCTTCCGAGACAGAACGTTCCGTGCACACAATTGTGAATCTAGTAAAGGGTTAATGCGATGAATAAGATAATCAATAACGTATTTGCAAGAGAAATTTTAGATAGCAGAGGTTACCCAACCGTTGAGGTGGAAATTGAACTTTGTGATGGAGCAATAGGCAGGGCATCTGTACCTTCTGGAGCTTCAACCGGTAAATTAGAAGCCTTGGAACTCAGGGACCAAAATGAGAAAAGGTATTGTGGTAAAGGAGTGCTGAAAGCTGTTCAAGCTGTAAATGGGATAATAGCAGATGAAATCATTGGAATGAATGCAGCGGACCAAAATGCAATTGATAAAGCATTAATTGAACTAGATGGAACAAAAAACAAATCAAAACTTGGAGCAAATGCAACTTTGGGTGTGTCTCTTGCGGTTGCAAAAGCAACAGCAAACAGTTTCAAAGTGCCGCTATATAGATATTTGGGAGGAGAGCAGACGAGTGTTATGCCGGTTCCACTCATTAACATAATTAATGGTGGAGTACATGCAGACAATAAGCTCGATTTCCAAGAATTCATGATTCTTCCGGTCGGTGCTGAGACTTTCAGTGAAGCAATTAGAATATCTGCGGAGGTGTTCCACAACTTACGTAGCATTCTTAAGAAAAAGGGTTATAGCACAAACGTAGGAGATGAAGGTGGTTTTGCACCAAATATTGAAAGTACTGAAGAAGCACTTAACTTGATCATATACGCTATAGAATCAGCAGATTATTCAGCGCAAAGTGATTTTGCACTAGGCCTTGATGTTGCTTCATCTACTTTTTATGAAGATGGAATTTACAAATTTGAAAACAAAGAACTTACTTCGGAAGAATTGGCTGAATACTATTGTGACCTTGTGGAAAAATATCCAATAATTTCTATAGAAGATGCAATGAGTGAAGACGACTATGAAGGTTGGAAATTACTTACTGCAAAATTGGGGAGTAAAATTCAATTGGTTGGGGATGATTTGTTTGTTACAAATTGTGAACTGATATGCAAAGGAATAGAGGAAAAAATGGCAAATGCTGTACTGATCAAGCCAAATCAAATAGGGACGTTAACAGAAACGTTTAATGCAATTGAAATGGCAAAATCAAATGGCTATAAAGCTGTTATTTCTCATCGCTCAGGTGAAACAGAAGACACAACAATATCTCATATAGCAGTTGCATCAAATTGCGGGCAAATAAAAACCGGATCGCTATCGCGTTCTGATAGACTCGCGAAGTATAACGAGCTAATCAGAATAGAAAGCGCATTAGGAAAGGATGCTAAATATTATCGTGGGTTAGCATGGGTTTTATAGACGAAGTAAAATTGTGTTTAAAAGCCGGTGACGGTGGTGATGGCTGTGCAAGTTTTCGTCGAGAAAAGTTCGTTGAATTTGGTGGTCCAAATGGTGGTAATGGAGGAAAGGGTGGAAACATAGTTTTCATCAGCGACGCTAATCTCAACACTTTGCTTCATTTTCGTTATAGAAGACACATTAAAGCAGATAGTGGAAAAAATGGTGCAGGTAGGGATAGATCTGGCACAGCAGGGAAAGACGTTATACTTAAAGTTCCAGTTGGTGCACAAATAATTGATGAAGAAAGTGAAGAGATAATAGTCGATCTTGACAAGCCTGATATGGAATTTTTAATAGCACAGGGTGGAAAAGGTGGACTTGGAAATACTAATTTTAAATCTTCTACTAATAAGGCACCAAGACATTTTACTTACGGTCAGCCTGGCGAAGAAAAACATGTATTATTAAAACTAAAAGTTTTATCAGATGTTGGAATTATTGGCATGCCAAACGCAGGTAAATCAAAATTTTTGACTCGCTGCTCAAATTCCGATACAAAAGTAGGCAATTATCCATTTACCACCGTAAGACCTCATTTAGGCGTGGTAAAAGTGGATGATAGCGAAGTTGTAATAGCAGATATTCCTGGAATAATTACTGATGCTCACCTTGGAGTTGGGCTCGGGCATAAATTTTTAAAACACATAGAAAGGTGTCAAATTTTACTTCATTTAATCGATGTAACCCACGATGACGTTGTTTCGGCTTATAGTTGTATCCATAATGAATTGGAACTTTACAATAGTGATCTTGTTGAAAAAGAAGATATTGTAGTATTAAACAAATGCGACTTATTGAGGGAAGCAGAAATTCTGGAAAAGAAGAATCACCTAGCTAATTATCTCAATAAAGAAGTGCTGTGCTTATCAATTAATGGTGATTTACAGCCTATTTTAAGATTATTAAGTGAAAAATTGAAAAAGAGTAATTCTAAGGAAATCGATGTATATGATCCTTTTAAGATGTGAATTTCATTTATTTTATCATATAACTAGAATATATTTGTACGAACATTTGTTTTTGTTAAACACAACAAATCCCAGTGTCAGCTACTTGCATCTACCACACAACTGTACGAACATTGCAATTTGCAGGCAATTTGCGTGGCAGATGGTGTCATCCCAGTGTCAAACACTGGGATGACATCATAGGGGCGCTGGGATGACACCCTCCTGCTAGACAATGTTCGTACAGTTGTACATCTACCATGCAAGTTACCTGAAAATTGCAATGTTCGTACACTTGACTACTTGGATCTAGTATGATTTAATTAACCAAAAAGTAGGCATGAAAAAATTATGTAGTGAACCAGTTTGCATAACACCAGGAGGAAAATATGGATAGAAAGACGAGAATAGAATCAGACAGCTTAGGGGAAGTAAAAGTACCAAGTGAACATTACTGGGGAGCGCAGACTCAGCGTTCTTTAGAAAATTTTAAGATTGGCACAGAAAAAATGCCAGAGCCTCTGATTAAAGCATTAGCAATAGTAAAACTTGCAGCAGCACGTGTTAACATGAAGCAGGGTAGCATAGATAATAAGGTAGGGGACGCAATCTGCGTAGCCGCAAGGGAAGTAATAGATGGCAAATTTAATAATGAATTTCCGCTTGTTGTTTGGCAAACCGGGTCCGGAACGCAGACTAATATGAATATGAATGAAGTGATCAGCAATCGCGCAATAGAGATTTTAGGTGGTAATTTGGGTAGTAAATCTCCGATACATCCAAACGACCATGTGAATTATGGTCAGTCGTCAAATGACACTTTTCCAACAGCAATGCATATAGCAGCAGCAGACCAGATAAACCGCTTGCTTATTCCAAATCTTGAAAAATTGCATAAGGTGCTGGATAATAAGGTTCAGGAATTTAAGGATATAATAAAAGTAGGACGTACTCATCTGCAAGATGCAACGCCCCTAACACTGGGACAGGAGTTCTCTGGCTATGCAGTCCAGATTAGAAAGGGGATAGAGAGAGTAAAATCAACTTTAAGTGGTATATACGAGCTTGCACAAGGTGGCACTGCGGTTGGCACGGGACTCAATACTAAAAAGGGTTTTGCTGAAGATTTTTCAAGCCAAGTTGCAGGAATTACTAATCTTCCATTTACTTCAGCAGACAATAAATTTGAAGCGCTAGCAGCAAATGATGCTTTAGTTGAGCTCAGTGGAACACTCAATACAGTAGCAGTCAGTTTAATGAAAATTGCAAATGATATAAGGTTGCTTGGTTCTGGTCCAAGATGCGGAATTGGGGAAATAATGTTACCGGAAAATGAGCCTGGTTCTTCAATTATGCCAGGTAAAGTGAATCCAACTCAGTGTGAAGCAGTAACTATGGTGTGCACTCAAGTTATGGGAAATCATGTTGCTGTGACCATTAGTGGTTCAAACGGTCATTTTGAATTGAATGTGTTTAAGCCAGTAATAATTTACAATGTTTTGCAGTCTATAAGACTTTTAGCTGATGCAAGTTTAAATTTTACAGAAAAATGTGTAGTTGGTATTAAAGCAAATGAGAAGAGGATAAAAGATTTACTGAATCAGTCGTTGATGTTGGTCACTATATTAAATACGCATATAGGGTACGACAATGCAGCAAAAATAGCGAAGCTTGCTTATAAAGAAAATATCACTCTAAAAGAAGCAGCAGCAAAACTTCAACTGCTCACTGAGGAGGAGTTTGAAAGGATAGTGAAACCAGAAGAAATGGTAAATTATTTGTAACCGCTCACACTTAATTCTTCAATCTCACTAATAGAAAGGCCAGTAAACTTGACAATAGTGTTGACATCAACATTATTAGCCAACGTTGCTTTTGCAACTTCAATTTTCCCTTCCTCTTTACCAATTTTTTGTATCCGTTCAGCGGAGTGGTATAGCATTTCTTATAATAGTCCGAACAGGTCATAGGAAGGCAGAATCAACAGCACGACGAAAGGATTCGAATAGAGGAATGTTTTTCCTAGCTCTGTTTTTTATAGCAAACCAATGATGCTCAATTTTGTTGAAATCTGGAGAATACGGCGGCAGATATAAAATTTCTGCACCAACTCCTCTAGCAAGCTCGATAATCTTACCAGACTTATGAAAAGTAGCATTGTCAAGAATGACAGTCTGTCCAGGTTCCAAGATCGGTGTCAAAAATTGCTCAAACCATCCATTAAAAACATCCATATTACAGTGGCCTTCAAAGGTTAATGGAGCAACTATCTTTCTTCTACTTAAGGCTGCAACCATACTGATTCGTTGAGTTTTCTTTCCAGATTTTAGGCCATAAAACCGCTGTCCTTTCTGGCAATACCCATATGGATAGTCCTCTGTGTTATCAATGCCAGACTCATCTATATAAACTAAGTTTTCTGGTTCTTTTGTTGCTATAATTTTTAAGAATTCAGCACGTTTTTCTTCGTTTCTTTCCTTGTATCCATATGTCTTTTTTTGCGCGTAAATCCAATTTTTCTGAGAGCTCGGTGGATCGTTTGGATACTAACGTTGCCCCAAAGTTTAGCCATTTCCGACAGAGTCTTTCCTCCGTTTTCTCTGGCAAATTTAGCAAAGGCATCCCAGTCGGTAATTTTGTGATTGTAACCTCCATTTCCAAGTTTTTTTGATTGAAAGTCTCCTGTTTCTTTTCTTCTTTGCTGCCACTCCCATAAAGTAGTTCGTCCAATTTTAAATCTTGCTGCCACTGTTTCTCTGCTTCCTCCCTCCTCTAGCGCTTCCATTGCTTTTTTCCTTAAGTCATAACTATATGCTGCTGGCACTCAAACTCCTTATCATCGTCTATCCTTATCTTATCACATCCGGACTTCTATGAAAAGAGCTATACTTTATGGGAGTGGCAGCAAAGAAGAAAAGAAACAGGAGACTTTCAATCAAAAAAACTTGGAAATGGAGGTTACAATCACAAAATTACCGACTGGGATGCCTTTGCTAAATTTGCCAGAGAAAACGGAGGAAAGACTCTGTCGGAAATGGCTAAACTTTGGAGCAACGTTAGTATCCAAACGATCCACCGAGCTCTCAGAAAAATTGGATTTACGCGCAAAAAAAGACATATGGATACAAGGAAAGAAACGAAGAAAAACGTGCTGAATTCTTAAAAATTATAGCAACAAAAGAACCAGAAAACTTAGTTTATATAGATGAGTCTGGCATTGATAACACAGAGGACTATCCATATGGGTATTGCCAGAAAGGACAGCGGTTTTATGGCCTAAAATCTGGAAAGAAAACTCAACGAATCAGTATGGTTGCAGCCTTAAGTAGAAGAAAGATAGTTGCTCCATTAACCTTTGAAGGCCAATGTAATATGGATGTTTTTAATGGATGGTTTGAGCAATTTTTGACACCGATCTTGGAACCTGGACAGACTGTCATTCTTGACAATGCTACTTTTCATAAGTCTGGTAAGATTATCGAGCTTGCTAGAGGAGTTGGTGCAGAAATTTTGTATCTGCCGCCGTATTCTCCAGATTTCAACAAAATTGAGCATCATTGGTTTGCTATAAAAAACAGAGCTAGGAAAAACATTCCTCTATTCGAATCCTTTCGTCGTGCTGTTGATTCTGCCTTCCTATGACCTGTTCGGACTATTATAAGAAATGCTATAGTTCGTCCAATTTTAAATCTTGCTGCCACTGTTTCTCTGCTTCCTCCCTCCTCTAGCGCTTCCATTGCTTTTTTCCTTAGAGCCTGTTCATAATCTTTTCAGAAGTAAGGCAGTGAAAGCCAGAACGACCATTTATAGGCTAGTATTGAGTTTTCGCTCACAATTTTTCCACAATCTTCTACATTTTTCTAACCAAGCAAAAGATCGCTCCACAACCCATCTTTTGGGCAATACAACAAAGGAATGTAATTCATTTCTTTTTATCACTTCAACGGTTGCACCAATAATCGTTTTTATTTGAGTTGCAAAATTCTCTCCAGTATAGCCTGCATCAACCAGTACATTTTTAACTCCCGAGAGGTTTTCTTTTGCATTTTCGACCATTCTCACAGCACTGCTACGGTCAGTTATCTCTGCTGTTGTTATATAAATTGCATGGGGCAAACCTTGCGTATCTACTGCAATATGGCGTTTTATTCCTGAAATCTTTTTGCCTGCATCATAGCCTTTTTCTTCAGCAGTATCTGCATTTTTTACACTCTGTGCATCAATTATGCAGAAGCTGGTTTTTTCTTTCCGACCATTGTTTTGTCGGACCACGCCAACTATTTTTTTTTAACACCAGCTCCAGAACACTTTCTTTATCTGCATCTGGTTTTTCACTCCACTTCTTAAAATAGTCGTAACAATTGCGCCATTTTGGAAACTCTTTTGGTAGCATTCTCCACTGACAACCGCTTTTCAGAACGTATAACACTCCACAAAATACATCATACAAATCAAGTTTCCTTGGTTTTGTTTTTTTTCTACAGGACTCTAGATCTGGTAACATAATCTCAAATCTTTCCCGACTTATATCACTTGGGTATAAACTCCTCATATATCCTAACTTATATATATTATCTCTTAGTTTATTCCTTTCTTGAGATCATGTACAGGTTCTTAAGTCATAACTATATGCTGCTGGCACTCAACCTCCTTATCATCGTCTATCCTTACCTTATCACATCCGGACTTCTATGAAAAGAGCTATAACTGACCGTAGCAGTGCTGTGAGAATGGTCGAAAATGCAAAAGAAAACCTCTCGGGAGTTAAAAATGTACTGGTTGATGCAGGCTATACTGGAGAGAATTTTGCAACTCAAATAAAAACGATTATTGGTGCAACCGTTGAAGTGATAAAAAGAAATGAATTACATTCCTTTGTTGTATTGCCCAAAAGATGGGTTGTGGAGCGATCTTTTGCTTGGTTAGAAAAATGTAGAAGATTGTGGAAAAATTGTGAACGAAAACTCAATACTAGCCTACAAATGGTCGTTCTGGCTTTCACTGCCTTACTTCTGAAAAGATTATGAACAGGCTCTAAGACGAAAATTCTTCCAGTTCATATTCTTCTCACATGCATATTATGTGAGATAATGTGAGATAATGTGATAAAAGTCAATAGTAAGCTTTATATGCATAGCAGAGCTAACTACAAAAATTATACATTTTCAAGTGATCCTAACCATATCAAAAACTACAGGGCAAAGCTGTTGGAGGAAGGCTTAATTAGTTAAAAATTTCAATCTTATGTAAAATATTGTCTTATTTTGTAATTTTCTTGTTGACTAACGAGACGATATCTACTTTTCAATAAACTCCATTTGCATTTCTTGTATATTACTTTCTATTTGCTCTATTTGTTCTATCAACCTTTCTTCTAAGTCAAGATTACCACTCAGCCTCGCTTCGGTTCTTTCTTTTCGTAATGCATTTAATTCTTTTAGTAACACTATATTATTCCACACAATTTCTGCAGATTTTCTTTCGCTTAATTGACTGTTTAGTACGCTAGTTTTTTCGAATACATACTTTATAACGTTAAACTGTTTTAATTCTTGCTCTTTATCGAGTTTGCTTTTGTTACTTATTACATCAATTATATGCTGTTGTAATCTTTTCATCTCATTAGTAAATTCAAAATGAGAAAATTGCTCAAAAAATATAGGACGGTTCAAAATTTCAGGAAATTCTACGGCTATACGCAAAATTACGGCCTGATTTTGCTCTGCTTCAATTAGCTCTGGAGACTTGTTATGAAGATACTCATCTTTTGTTGCTCTAGTTTTACTATTAAAAATCTGTTTTTTGAAGCTACTTCTTAGTTTACTAGCCTTATTGTAAAAATAATCTCTATAATACCTTCTAATACTGCTGTTGCTAATAGTATTTACATATTCCATGAACTTGTGCTCAAGAATTGAATATTTTTCCGGAGCAAGTTTTTCATAATTTTGCAAGTTGCTATCGATTATGTGATGCCATAAATATTCAGAATGCAGTTTTGTTAAATGGTCAAGAGCAGTCAATACGTCTTCTTTCTTGTATGCCAGTTCGTTACATATATCGTATGGATCTTTATTACTCGGCAAAGTCACAAACTTTAACGTGTATCCAGGCTCTAATATTGGCAGAGCAAGTTCTGCAACTCGGGTAGCAGCATGACGTCCAGCACTATCGCCATCCATACAGATGGAGATTTCTTTAGCAAATCTCCATAGATTTTTTATCTGTTCTGCAGAAATTGCGGTACCAAGCGGAGCAACTGCATTACTAATTCCCGCTTGATGTAGCGCTATAGTGTCCATATATCCTTCAACAACAAATATGTGCTGTTTTTTACGTATTTCGCTTAAAGCAAAGTTTAATCCGTATAAATTCTCCCTCTTCTTGAAGAGCTGACTCTCTGGGCTATTTAAATATTTCGGCTGTTGCTCAAAGCTCAGCGCACGTCCACCAAAACCAATAACTCTCCCTGCAATGTTGTATATAGGAAATATCAGCCGGTCATAAAAATAATCATGAAAATTTTTGTTTACTAATCCAATATCAATTAAAATTTTGTCTTCAATACCTGAAGAGTTTAAATACTCTTTCAAACCAGAGCTTGGTGCATAACCTATCTTAAATTTATCTATGATTTTAGGTGAAATCTTACGCTGCTTTAAATAATCTACAACACCTTGATTTTTTTGTGCAAACCAATTTGCAGCTAAATCAAGCGCTAAAAATAGTTTATTATCCTCTTTTGTAATACTAAGATTTTTGGGCAGTTCAACACCTGTAACCGATGCTAATTTTTCCAATGCTTCTTTAAAGCTTAATCCTTCAGTTTGTGAAATAAATTCAAATGCATCACCACTAGCCAAGCAACCAAAACAGTAATATAACCCCTTAGTATTGCTCACCGAAAAAGATGGGGTTTTTTCGTTATGAAATGGACAGAGCCCAACAAAACTATCTCCTCTTTTTATTAATCTGACTTTTTTACCTACTATGTCAGATAATAACAATTTTGACTTTATAATATCTATATGATCCATCTTGTTAAATTAGTAGCAGGATAAAAATTATATAGAATTTATACACATCTGACTCGAAATTTATTTCAAGGCTCGCAAAAAATCAGGACAGCTTGACAAAGAACCCAAAATAAATTACTCAAGAATCATGAATATAATTAAAGAAGGTTAATTTAAAGTAGGTACAGTAAATAGTTTTCTTGGATAGCTACTTAGATGACAAAAGAAGGGCATTTGAGAATGGAGAGGAACTATAGCTCCATAAGGTATCATGCAAGTAGCTGACACTGGAATCCAGCTTTTCGGTAATTTTATCGAAAATGTTTGCTCGTTTACAATCAATTTTCCTGGATCCCAGTGTCTGGGCACTGGGATGACACCCTACTTAACCGTCATACCGCGATTCATTCCACAACTGTACGAACGTTGCAATGTGACACGATGTTGCATAATAAATGATGTCATTCCAGTGCGTGACACTGGAATCCAGCTTTTCGGTAATTTTATCGAAAATGTTTGCTCGTTTACAATCAATTTTCCTGGATCCCAGTGTCAAGCACTGGGATGACACCCTCCTGATGGGCTCAAATCACAACGTTCGTACAGTTGTGGAATGAATTGCGGTATGACGTAGGAAAACCTTAGCTATAGCTTTAGAACTCCCAAAAGGTCAGGAGCATTGAATGACTTGACAGAAAGTTCAAACCCATATAAAATGTCCTTATTTCTTATATGTTAGATGTAGTATCAATTGCCTCAGATCATGCTGGTTATGAATTAAAATCAGAAATAAAACCTTACCTGGAAGCCCTAGGTTACAGAGTAGTAGATCAAGGCTGTACTGCTAAGCAAAAGTGTGTAGATTACCCAGACTATGCTGTTAAAGTTGTAGAAGATATAACAAGCAAAAAAGCAAATTATGGGATATTAATTTGTGGTACAGGTTTGGGCATGAGTACTGTGGCAAATCGTTTTGAAGGAATCTACGCTGCTTTATGTAACAGTGTTGAGATCGCAAAATTAGCTCGCGAGCATGGCAACGCAAATGTACTGTGTCTTGGTGCAGGATTTACTGCGAGTGGATTAGCAAAAGACATAGTCAAACAATTCCTCGAAACAGAATTTTCAAAAGAAAGCAGACATAAAAAACGCCTTGATAAACTCAGCAATATAACCTCTAAGAAAACAAAAACTTATAACGAAGATGAAATATCAAAATTCGCTAAAATGGCAGGCCAGTGGTGGGATGAGAACGGCAAATTCAAGCCATTGCACATGATGAATCCTGTTAGAGTATCTTACATTATTGAGAAAATAAAAGAGTTAAAAAAATGCGATTTAAAAGAATTATCATTGCTTGATGTTGGATGCGGTGGTGGCATTTTGTCAGAGTCAATGGCACGCGTTGGCATTAACGTTGTGGGAATAGATGTATGTGAAGAAAACATAAAAGTAGCGCATTCACATGCGAAAAAAGTAGGGTTAAATATAGAATATATACACACCAGCATTGAAGAGCTAAGCAATGACAAGAAGCACGACGTGGTTCTGTTGATGGAAGTAGTTGAACATGTGGATAATTTAGAGCTTTTCATGAAAAAAGCGATAGAACTGCTAAAACCGAATGGGCTGATATTTATATCCACAATAAATAGAACTATTAAATCCTTTTGTCTTGCAATAATTGGTGCAGAGTACATATTAAATTGGCTGCCAAAAGGTACACATAACTGGAATAAATTTCTCAAGCCGTCAGAAATTGCAAATCACTTAAGAGAAAATAATGTAACGCTGCAAAACACGGTTGGCATGGAGTATAACGTAATAAAACGTGAGTGGAATTTAACTAAAGGCGTGGATGTTAATTATATACTCTGTGGTTTGTTAGATTTAACTCTATAAAAGCACCATTTTCACTTCCAATACTTTGAAGGATCCTGACCAGGTTTACTACATGTGCCCCAACTATTGACCACCCAGCCATTAGGACAACATCCTTGAGTCCCGTTTCTCCAAGGGCCACAACGATCACGACCTATGTATTCATATCCAGGAGCAGCAACACACTTTCCATTATTCAATGTTTGTCTCTCATCAAGATAACAAACTTCTTTTTCTGTTACCTTTGTTACAATTTGAGGAGCACCAAAAAACACAGCAACAAACATACCCAGTGCGAAAATTGCAGGCCAAGGCATTCTGCCAAATATTACAAGTAAGCTTGAACCAATTATTACCACTGTAATCATTGGTCCACCTATTCCATGAACGTAACCTATTACATTACACATTACATCTGTTGCTCCATCAGCGTGTGCATCAAATGCATAGAAAACTATAAATAGAATTACAAGAAAATTTCTCATTGTTCTTTCAATAATCATGCCTGATTATTTCTTATTTTTATAAAATTTCAGTAAATCGCTTTTTTCAAAAATTATGCTTAACCTAATCAATATTTATTTATTACTGCCTTTTTAATACTATAATTAACTCAGTTGATTTTTATCAAAATGCTAAACCATGGAACAATTCGAGAACTTTTACATCACCACGCCAGTATATTACGTAAACGATAAGCCGCATATCGGTCATGCATACACTTCTCTCTTGTGTGACGTGGTGGCAAGGTTCATGAAACTAGCTGGAAAAAATGTCAAATTTACCACCGGTACAGATGAACATGGACAAAAAATAGAAAAAGCAGCTAAAGCAAAGGAAATGCAGCCAAAAGAATTTACAGATGAAGTGAGCGTTTCATTTAAAGAATTAGCTAAGTTCATGAATTTTGAGTATGAAGATTTTATTCGCACTACGGAGGAACGTCACAAAAAAGCAGTGGTAGCTTTATGGAATAGGCTTGAAGAGAGAGGACAAGTATATTTGGATTCCTATTCGGGTTGGTATTCAGTTCGTGATGAAGCATTTTATCAGGAATCAGAGCTGATAGATGGCAAAGCACCAACAGGTGCTGAGGTCCAGTGGATAAAAGAAGAGAGTTACTTTTTTCGTTTGTCAAACTGGCAAGAAAAATTACTGGAACTCTATAAAAATCAGCCAAGTTTTATCTTTCCTGAGAGCAGAAAAAATGAAGTGATATCGTTTGTAAGATCAGGGCTCATTGACCTCTCAATCTCTCGTACTAGTTTTAACTGGGGAATAAAAGTACCAGGTAATGATAAACACGTAATCTATGTCTGGATAGATGCATTAACCAATTATCTTACATCAATAGGTTTCCCTAGCACTGAAGGTGAGGAATATAAGAGGTTTTGGGCAGAACCAGAAACACAGATTCCAGTGTCAAGCACTGGAATAACACCAAACCAAGGGAAAACGCAGATTCCAGTGTCAAGCACTGCAAACCTAGCTGACAGCTCTTTCAACGTTCATGTAATCGGCAAAGACATATTGCGCTTTCATGCTATATATTGGCCAGCGATTCTCCTTGCAGCAGACCTGCCACTGCCAAAACAAATTGCAGTTCATGGTTGGTGGTTGAACGAGGGAGAAAAAATATCCAAATCTCTTGGTAATGTCATAGATCCAATTGGCCTCGCTCAAGAGTTTGGTGTTGATCAGCTACGCTATTTTCTCCTTCGGGAAGCAAGTTTTGGCCAGGATGGCAACTTTAGTAAGAAAAACATGATCAGCCGGATAAATTCAGAACTGGCAAACAACATAGGCAATTTAGTACAAAGAACAATTTCATTTTTACACAAGCAATGCTCTGGAATTGTACCAACAGTTGATCGAAATCTACTCAAAGATGATGAGAGTTTGCCAAATTGTAAGTCCATAATTGATCAAATCATGAATCATCTTGCAAGGTATGAATTTAACCAGATTATACTTCTAATTATCAACATCTCTTCTGAAGCCAATGCTTATATAGACAAAAGTGCACCCTGGACATTAAGCAAAACTGATAGAGAACGCATGAATTTAGTAATTTACAAGTTACTGGAATATATCAGGATAATAGGCATTTTATTGCAGCAAATTGTCCCGAGGTCAGCGGAAATGATACTCGATCAATTGCAAATTCCAAAAGAACAACGAGATTTAAAATCTTTATACGACACGTGCGTAAGTTCAGGCATAACATTGCCTAAACCTACGCCGGTTTTTTTGAGGGTTGACATTTGAGTAGAGAGCATATGATATGCCCTCTACTGTTTTGCTTTAAAACATTGAGCCAATTTTGCATTGATTAGCAACAAACAAGTTAGTGACATTAACATTATCAAACGATGCTGACACAGGAGTGGTAGCATAATTGTAAGAGCCTGTTCATAATCTTTTCAGAAGTAAGGCAGTGAAAGCCAGAACGACCATTTGTAGGCTAGTATTGAGTTTTCGCTCACAATTTTTCCACAATCTTCTACATTTTTCTAACCAAGCAAAAGATCGCTCCACAACCCATCTTTTGGGCAATACAACAAAGGAATGTAATTCATTTCTTTTTATCACTTCAACGGTTGCACCAATAATCGTTTTTATTTGAGTTGCAAAATTCTCTCCAGTATAGCCTGCATCAACCAGTACATTTTTAACTCCCGAGAGGTTTTCTTTTGCATTTTCGACCATTCTCACAGCACTGCTACGGTCAGTTATCTCTGCTGTTGTTATATAAATTGCATGGGGCAAACCTTGCGTATCTACTGCAATATGGCGTTTTATTCCTGAAATCTTTTTGCCTGCATCATAGCCTTTTTCTTCAGCAGTATCTGCATTTTTTACACTCTGTGCATCAATTATGCAGAAGCTGGTTTTTTCTTTCCGACCATTGTTTTGTCGGACCACGCCAACTATTTTTTTTTAACACCAGCTCCAGAACACTTTCTTTATCTGCATCTGGTTTTTCACTCCACTTCTTAAAATAGTCGTAACAATTGCGCCATTTTGGAAACTCTTTTGGTAGCATTCTCCACTGACAACCGCTTTTCAGAACGTATAACACTCCACAAAATACATCATACAAATCAAGTTTCCTTGGTTTTGTTTTTTTTCTACAGGACTCTAGATCTGGTAACATAATCTCAAATCTTTCCCGACTTATATCACTTGGGTATAAACTCCTCATATATCCTAACTTATATATATTATCTCTTAGTTTATTCCTTTCTTGAGATCATGTACAGGTTCTAAGGCAAACAAGTTGCAGCTAAATAAGGCGTAGCTTTTGCCGCTTGATGAACAAAATAATTAACTGTACTTACCGCTTGATCTAAGTAACCGTTAACTTTAGTTTCTTCTTTTTCAGCCGGCTGACTTTCTGGGCTAGGAGTCTCAGTATCTTTTTCATCACCAGATTCTGCATCATAAAACACATCCTGATCCTCAGAAAGACTCATTAAATCACTTTTAGCAGCATCAACATTTAAATGATCAGGTTGCTTAGGAACGTTATCAATATTTAAATAATCCAAACTATTAGCTCGTTGCTTTTGCTCACTGGAAGGAACCGCAAGATCTAAATAATCCAAACGAGTTAGTTCTTGCATACTAGGTTTAGATCCATCTTCACGCTTAAACTGCTCTTCCGGACTAGAAATCTTATACTGCAATTCAATAACGTTAGGAAGTAAGCCTGAAGCCTTTAACTCTGTTCTTGCCTTTGCCTCTTCCTGCTTCCTTTGAACTATACGACTTTCAAACTTCTCTTTACTAGAAACCTTAGTACCATAAATCCTGCTGTACAAGCTGCTTCCAACGCTGTTAAGTTTTTCTCCTACATACCTGACCGACGTACCACAAGCATTTTTCAAGCTGCTTCCAATACTGCCAAGAGCTCCTTTTACTGACTCAGTTGATGGCATGGTATCATAAACATTTTTTAATTTATTTCCAGCACTACTAATTGTCCCTTTTGCTGACTCAATTGATGTATCACAAGTGTTTTTCAAGCCACCTCCAATACCACTAAGTGTTCCTTTTGTAGACTCAGTTGATGGCACATAATTATCGTAAGCATATTTGCCAGAATACAAGACACCATTAACTGCTTCTTTTTCAAACCAAACAGCGCTATTAACTGTTCCTTTTGCAAGCTGAACAGTGCCATCAGCAATTGCCACTTTTAATTTGTCTTCTTCTATCTTTTTATTTTTTTCAGCTAGTTGAGTTTTTTGCTCAGAATTTTCTTCCTCTTGAGCTTTTACTTTGCTTTTTAACTCAGAATTTTCTTCCTCTTTAGCTTTTACTTCCGCTTCTTTTTCAGCTAGTTGAGTGTCTTTTTCAGAATTTTCCTGCTTTTGAGTTTGTACTTGATTTTTTAACTCAAAATTTGTTTTGTTCTTACTAATTGCTTTATACGAAAGTGCAATAGTTACAACAGAAAACACAGCATAACCAATAATAAATGGCAGGCCAACACTTAATGCTGCAACTGGAGCTAAGAAACCAATATAAGGAGCTGCAGCAAACACTCCAGATGCTAATAAAGTGAAAGTAGCCAGAGTTCCAGCTATATAATAGGGTACATTGTTTTTATTCATCATCTCACGTATTATAAAATATAACACCATTATAAAAGGATTTTTAAGAAATTATCAAGCTATCTTTACATAAAAAAAAATAATCAATGAACTTGGGAACAAGAAGATTTCTGCCAAGCTATGAACTATGCCTTTCCGTGTAATCTTTAAATGCACCTCTGTTAGAGTCAAAATATAGCTTCACACTGCCAATTGGCCCATTTCTCTGCTTTGCAATAACGAGCTCTGCAATGTTTCTAATTTTTTCCATTTTCTCTTGCCATTCTCGATGTTTATTGCTTCCTTCATTTGGCTGTTTTCTTAGTTCATAATACTCTTCTCTATAGAGAAACATTACTATATCTGCGTCTTGCTCTATGCTCCCTGAATCACGTAAATCAGAAAGTTGTGGTTTTTTATCATCCCTCTGCTCAACAGAACGAGAGAGCTGAGATAGTGCAACAATGGGAATATTTAGTTCCTTTGCAATTGCTTTCAAACCCTGCGTCACTTCCGAGATTTCTTGCACTCTATTTTCATTACTCCTTTTTGTTGTTCCTCTGATTAGCTGCAAATAATCAATGAATACCACTTCTACATTATATAATTGGTACAGCAAGCGTATTCTGGTGCGAAGTGCACTAATTGATAGCGCAGGGGTGTCATCTATGATGAAAGGCAGTTCAGATAATTCTGTACTAGTATTGATAAATTCATGCAATTCAAAATCACTAATTCTCCCGGTTAATGCCTTATAATAACTAATCCCTGAATCTATAGTGATCAGCCTTGCAGTTAATTGCTCTGCTGACATTTCAAGCGAGAAAAACGCTACATAGTGTTGCTTATCTGCTCTTTTTTGCAACATCTTACAAGCATTAAGTGCGATGTTTAGCGCCAATGCTGTTTTACCCATAGAAGGCCTTGCAGCTAAAATTAATAAATCAGATTTTTGTAGGCCACCAAGAAGCTGATTTAGATCTTGAAGTCCGGTTGTAACGCCCAGCGCTTCTGGATTATTTTTCAGCGTGCTGATCTTCTCAACTACATCTTTAATTGAACTTGCAAGTTTTATATATGTTTTCTCACCTTGTTTTTTTACTGCTAAATTGAACAATTTTGTCATTGCTTGTTCAATTTGCGCCTGTGCAGGATTTTCAATATCGTAGTTGTAGCTATCACCAACTATTTCTTGCCCGAGCTTAATTAAACATCTCCTTAAGTAAGTATCACGGATTATTCTAGTCAAACTATAGATATCAAGCGCAATACTTGCCTTCGCTGCAAGCTTTGCTAAGTATTCAACTCCACCACATTCGGTAAATGCTTTGTCGTGCTCAAAAAACATCTTGAGGCTCAGTTCATTGGCAATTATGCCATGTTTCCTGGTTTTGGATATTTGCGTAAAAATACTTTGATGTAATGGATCATAGAAATTCTCCGCTGTGATTGTGTCTTCAACTGCATCACAGATTCTATTATCACGAATCATTGCACCAATAAGCATCTGTTCAGCTTCTAAATTATGCGGTAATTTACATATTTCCTTATCTACACTTCTTGAACTGAGGTAATTCATTCATTCTAAGTTTTGAGAGTAACTATTGATTATTGTAGAATATTTAGTTTTGATTTGAAAGACATATAAAATTTGACTAATTTTGTGCTACCTATAGCATTAAAACTTAATGCCCCTGTGGTGGAATGGTAGACACGGCAGACTCAAAATCTGTTGCTTGCAAAAGCATGCTGGTTCAAGTCCGGCCAGGGGCACGTTAAATATTGGAAAGTGTATATATGTTACATAAATTTTTTGATCGTTTATTTTCTATTTTTTCTTCTATAAATGTTATTCAAAAGGTAAAGAAAGATGAAAATGGGATATGTTATGTAACGGGCCTCAGGCGCTATATATCAGTATTACTTGATTTAATTATTATCGCTTTGTTCTTGCAGTTTTGCAGCCAAGCCTTTAATCAGCTCTTTACAAACTCAGAGGATAGCAAAATATTAAGTCAAATTGCTGCAAAATCCCCAATGCAAGCGCCACTGTCTATAGAAGAAAAGACAACGCAGAGTAGACTTGGTAAACTGTGGATCCTAAATCAAATAGTCCAATTCATTATGCTCTTTTGCTATGTAGCATACATGTGGGTAAGGTTTGCTGCCACACCTGGAAAACTATTACTTGGGCTTAGAGTTGTGGATGCACAAACTTTCGAAAAGATGACCCTAAAACAAGCAACAAAGAGATTTTTTTCCTTTATATTGTCAGTTGCACCGTTATTCTTGGGCTTTTTATGGTCAAATTTCAACAAACGCTGTCAAACTTGGCATGATAAGATCGCAGGTACAGTGGTTGTCACGAGTAAAAGCCTTAGAAGGCAGAGCTAAAAACTACTTGACACCCTTCGCCAGCCCCTTTATCATGATACTGAAGGTATTCATTTATCTTCAATCTGTGCAGATTAAACGACAACAGTATTACGTATTGGCGTCTTATTTTTAATTTTTTGCACTATGTGCACGCACTGGGATGACACCTCTGGGCACTGCCGTCGTAAAGGAACCAGTGTCAGCTACTCGGATGACAAAGGAGGACAGTGTCAGCTACTTTCATGACACCATTTGCTGTCTTCAAAAATGAATGTTCTTACAATTGTGCGTCATGCGCTTTATTAAATATTTTACTTAAAAATCTAATTTCTTATTATACAAGAGATAAGCAATTCATTGATGATGAAAAATTACAAAAAGGGGCATAGAAAGCGCCTAAGAGCCTGTTCATAATCTTTTCAGAAGTAAGGCAGTGAAAGCCAGAACGACCATTTGTAGGCTAGTATTGAGTTTTCGCTCACAATTTTTCCACAATCTTCTACATTTTTCTAACCAAGCAAAAGATCGCTCCACAACCCATCTTTTGGGCAATACAACAAAGGAATGTAATTCATTTCTTTTTATCACTTCAACGGTTGCACCAATAATCGTTTTTATTTGAGTTGCAAAATTCTCTCCAGTATAGCCTGCATCAACCAGTACATTTTTAACTCCCGAGAGGTTTTCTTTTGCATTTTCGACCATTCTCACAGCACTGCTACGGTCAGTTATCTCTGCTGTTGTTATATAAATTGCATGGGGCAAACCTTGCGTATCTACTGCAATATGGCGTTTTATTCCTGAAATCTTTTTGCCTGCATCATAGCCTTTTTCTTCAGCAGTATCTGCATTTTTTACACTCTGTGCATCAATTATGCAGAAGCTGGTTTTTTCTTTCCGACCATTGTTTTGTCGGACCACGCCAACTATTTTTTTTTAACACCAGCTCCAGAACACTTTCTTTATCTGCATCTGGTTTTTCACTCCACTTCTTAAAATAGTCGTAACAATTGCGCCATTTTGGAAACTCTTTTGGTAGCATTCTCCACTGACAACCGCTTTTCAGAACGTATAACACTCCACAAAATACATCATACAAATCAAGTTTCCTTGGTTTTGTTTTTTTTCTACAGGACTCTAGATCTGGTAACATAATCTCAAATCTTTCCCGACTTATATCACTTGGGTATAAACTCCTCATATATCCTAACTTATATATATTATCTCTTAGTTTATTCCTTTCTTGAGATCATGTACAGGTTCTAAGAGAGAAAATTATTTTAGATAATGGACAATCATTACTTGATTATGAAGTTTTAGAGCACATTTTATATTCAGCATATAGTAGAATTGATGTAAAACCGGTGGCAAAGAGTTTGATAGAAAATTTTGGCAGCTTAAATAAAGTTTTTAATGCTGACCTGGAAGCGCTGCAAAACGTTGATGGTGTCAGCAATGCAGCGATATCTGCCATCTTTTGTGTGAAACAAGCCTTCGTTCGTTCTGCAAGGGAAGAAATAAAAGACCTGCCTGTAATCGATAACTGGGAAAAATTGCTTGATTATTTAAGAATAAGTATAGGAAGCCTCAATAAGGAAAATTTTCGCGTCATCTATATGAATAAAAAGTATCGTCTAATAGCGGAAGACCTGCAAAATATTGGTACAGTAGATCAAACTCCTCTTTATGTCAGAGAGATCATCAAGCGCGCACTTTTGATTGGTTCAACATCCATTGTAATATCTCACAATCATCCAAGCGGAGATACACAACCTTCAAATAGCGATATATCTCTCACTAGGCAACTAGCAGAAGCTTGCCAAAGTATAGGAATAGAATTAATAGACCACATTATTATTACATTCAGTAGCTATTTTAGTTTCAAGGAAAATAGGCTGTTGTGAAAGCTTTTATAGCTACAGTAACTTAGATTTACCGACAATCGTCATTCCGCTACGTGTTAGCGGCTAAGAGATACCGTGACGGGATGACGTAGGGGTTGCCGAGAACTTGTCATTCCAGTGCTTGACACTGGAATCCAGTTTTCTTTACAAATTCACCAAAAGTGCTTCATTCTATAACGCAAAACCCATACTCACCAAACTCAATGTATTACTTGCAATTAAGTTTTCTGGATCCCAGTGTCACGCACTGGGATGACAAGAAAGAGGGCACTGGAATAACAGGAGAAGAAGGCACTGGAATGACGAATTTGTCGTTTTTTAAATTGGTTGCTAAACCAGAATTACTTTAGCTATAGATTCTTTTACCGCACTCTTGCAATCAAGTTTCGTTAAAAGTCAGATTGCAGAGTTATAGCTCTTTTCATAGAAGTCCGGATGTGATAAGATAAGGATAGACGATGATAAGGAGGTTGAGTGCCAGCAGCATATAGTTATGACTTAAGGAAAAAAGCAATGGAAGCGCTAGAGGAGGGAGGAAGCAGAGAAACAGTGGCAGCAAGATTTAAAATTGGACGAACTACTTTATGGGAGTGGCAGCAAAGAAGAAAAGAAACAGGAGACTTTCAATCAAAAAAACTTGAAAATGGAGGTTACAATCACAAAATTACCGACTGGGATGCCTTTGCTAAATTTGCCAGAGAAAACGGAGGAAAGACTCTGTCGGAAATGGCTAAACTTTGGGGCAACGTTAGTATCCAAACGATCCACCGAGCTCTCAGAAAAATTGGATTTACGCGCAAAAAAAGACATATGGATACAAGGAAAGAAACGAAGAAAAACGTGCTGAATTCTTAAAAATTATAGCAACAAAAGAACCAGAAAACTTAGTTTATATAGATGAGTCTGGCATTGATAACACAGAGGACTATCCATATGGGTATTGCCAGAAAGGACAGCGGTTTTATGGCCTAAAATCTGGGAAGAAAACTCAACGAATCAGTATGGTTGCAGCCTTAAGTAGAAGAAAGATAGTTGCTCCATTAACCTTTGAAGGCCACTGTAATATGGATGTTTTTAATGGATGGTTTGAGCAATTTTTGACACCGATCTTGGAACCTGGACAGACTGTCATTCTTGACAATGCTACTTTTCATAAGTCTGGTAAGATTATCGAGCTTGCTAGAGGAGTTGGTGCAGAAATTTTGTATCTGCCGCCGTATTCTCCAGATTTCAACAAAATTGAGCATCATTGGTTTGCTATAAAAAACAGAGCTAGGAAAAACATTCCTCTATTCGAATCCTTTCGTCGTGCTGTTGATTCTGCCTTCCTATGACCTGTTCGGACTATTATGAGAAATGCTATAAATCTTCCACCCAAATAACCACACATTCTACTTGCTTGTTTGGATATATTTCTTGTACTAAGGTTTTATAGATCAACATTTGCTTTTTTATTTCATTTAATGAGGAAACAGAAACGTTACGGTGTGATTTGTAGTCAATTATGATTGCTTTATCTTGCGTTATGCATAGCCTATCTAGTCGTACTAATACTGACTTGCCATCAATTGTTCCACTCAGTGTAATCTCTGATTTGCCTTCCAAGTCAAACAAATAGCCATATTTTTCATTAAAGGCTAATATTTTACTGTAAATTTCATCCTTATCTTCACTGATGTTGATGTTATCAAGGTATTTTCTGACCCAATTTTTTCTCCTTTCTTTTTCTATCTTGGGCATATACTGCAATATGCTGTGAATGATCATGCCTCTTGCATAACCATCTGTCATCCCAATGCTCCTTGTTGTCATTCCATCACTCTCATCTGTCATTCCAATACCCCTATTTGTCATCCCAGTGCTTGACACTGGCTTTTTTTCTCCAGGTCCCAGCGTCACGTGCTGAAATGACATCGAAGAGTGAGTAGCTGATGCTGGCTTTTCTTCTTTTTTACTGGATTCCAGTGTCAAGCACTGGAATGACAGGGGAGGACGCTGGGATGACACCGAAGAGTGGGCTAAAGCTGGCGGAAGGGAAATGACCGGAACGTCAAAGTAATCACGTTTTTTATAAATGTAAGGGTAGTTTGCATTCACACATAGTACTTCAACTTTTTCTTTAAATATTGGCTGTAAGTATGCCTGTTTCTTTTCATATAGTTCTCCATACTGAGTGATTAGATCATACCAAGAGCCCTTTTGCACTGGCTCTTTACTTAAGATGTATAACTCATCTTCAGCACGTGTAAGTGCTACGTATAATAAACGCAAATATTCATTATAATCCTCTAGTTTTTTCTCTCTTTTTACTTGATCGCAATAAGCGTTGTTGTTTTTTCCACACCAAAATGGCACTTCTGTTCCATCAAAGATAATGCTTTCACTGTTTCTTGGCACTGTGTTTGTATCAACCAAAAATACTATGGGAGCTTGCAGACCTTTTGATTTATGAATTGTCATTATTCGCACAGCATTGCGTTCTGATTGCATATCATTCTTAATCTCCGGGTTATTCTCCTTGATCCACTGAACAAACGCTTGAAGAGATGGGTTTTCAAATTGCAACACAAGGTTCATAAATTCGTCTAGAACCTCGAAGCACTCAAGACCTAGCCTTGCAGCAAATTTCTTCTTACCTGTGCGCAGTATATGCGTGAATAATGCGAGAGGGGATTCTGTGCGAGATAAGTTAATGAGATAGTTTAATTCACTATAGATAACCACAGAATAATCCTTAATTTTTTCCCATAGTGAATGCTCTTTACGATCATATGCAATGTTAAATAAATCATCCTCGGTAAAATTAAATAGTGGTGATTTTAAAGCATTTGCAAGAGCTAAATCATTTGCCTGGAGGAGTAAAAATTCGGCCAAAGCTATTAAGTCCTGCACGGCTATATAGTCCATAATTCTAAAATAATCCCGGCCTACAACTGGCACGTTTGCTTTTTTAAGTTCGCTTATTATGTAATCAACTAATACGTTTCGTTGTCGTACCAGAACCATAATGTCTCTTGGTTCTATATGGCGATCTTTAGCGACTAAAATCCGCCCTTCGTTTAACCAATTGTGAATTCTGTTAGCTATTGTTTGAGCAAGTAATCGATCTGCTATTGTATAACCTTCCTTACATGTTAGAGGAATTTGTAAAGCTTGCTGTTCTTTCTCTTTGCGCCTTGGTAAAGCTGGCCAAATTTCAATATATCCTTGATCATTTTCTCTATGTGGAACATGTTTTATTTCATTATCAACAAAAGATATTTCTGCGCGGAAGTTGTTAAATAATCTGTCTACAAGCATCAAAACTTCTGGAGTTGAGCGAAATGACTTTTCAAGTTGGCATGATATCCAATCTCTACCACCAGTTTTCGTATGAAAGTATTGTTGCATATAGTTGAATAGATGGGGATTTGCTCCTTGAAATCTGTATATGGATTGTTTTACGTCACCAACTACAAATAAGGTTCGCTTTTCATCATTACCGGCAAAAAATTCATCGCAGAGATTTGTTATAATTTTCCACTGGCTGATGCTATTGTCTTGTGCCTCGTCAACAAGGATGTGATCTATTTTTTGATCTAAGTTAAACAATATCCAATCTTTATAGTTTGGATTGCTGAGAAGATTTGTTGCTAAGTTGATTATATCATTGTAGTCAAGCAGTGCATTTTTTGATTTTTCACTATTATACAAATCAATATATACTTTAAATATACCAAGTAAGCTACTGGTTCTCTTGAATATTTGATAAGAGTTCATGTCTCTTATATGGGTAAATACTACATTCTGAACGCTCTCTATTATTTGTTCTGCATCTTTGAATTTCTCCAAAATACTTTTTGTTGCAATGGATGATATGCTCTTTTTTTCGTGCGATTCTGATTTTAGAAATACCTTGGCTAGGTTTTCTATTTTGGTGTCATTCCACTTTATTCCGGTGTCATCCAAGTAGCTGACACTGGTTCTTTTTTTCTGGATTCCAGTGTCAAGCACTGGAATGACAGTAGAATAAAGTATTGCACTATAACTCTGATCTCTTTTACTGCCTTCACTTAATATCTCGGCTAATTTTTTTATCTGCTCAGTCGTTTCACTCTGTAAATCATGAATCTCATCCGGAGCATTGAGTTTTTCTTTTACGTATTTTAAATCATTTGCTGACGCAAATCTTTTTATACATAAAGTATAAAGCAAATCGCGTAGTTTATTTTCATCAATTTCATCTGCAATAAGGTTGATATCATCCTGCACAGTTTCGTTATGAAGCACTTTATTGAATATGATGGAATGTAATTCTTTACATTCACTCAGTGTACAATTTGGGGCGATACCAGCTTCTATGGGAAAGTTGGAAATTAATTTGTAACAGAAAGCATGTATGGTTTGTATAGTTAGACCAAGATTTTCCAGTTCAGAGAAAAGCCTTCTTGCTCTTGTTAAATAATCTTTATTTTCTCTGGATCCCATTGTCACGCACTGGGATGACAAGTAGGGATGCTGGGATGACATCGAAGGGTGGGCTACTGGATTTTCACTTAAATCGTGGTTATGTGGTGCTATCACCTCAGCATCATTCTCCGTTATTTCTGCGTCATCCCCTGTCATCCCAGTGCTTGACACTGGGATCCATTCTTTTTTTTTACTGGATTCCAGCGTCACGCGCTGGAATGACATCGGAAAGAAATCTAGTTGTTCTAGATCTGCTGCCAACACACTATCTGAACATATTGCCCACTTACTGAGTATGCTGTGAATGCGATTTTCCATCTCGTTTGCTGCAGCATTGGTAAATGTTAAGCAAAGAATATTTCTTTTGTTTTCTAATAAAAGTCTCAATACTCTGTCTATTAAGATTTTTGTTTTGCCTGTACCAGCAGATGCATTTACCCATACAGAGAAATTAGGATTTATGGCATTTGATCTCATCAGAAGTGCGAGAACCTTATATAAAGTTGACTAAAATAGCATTATACATATAATGTAAAAATAGTGTTAGTGAAGATACATAATGAAAAGTTTTTGTGTAAAGGCGCCTGCAAAAATCAATCTTTTTTTGCATGTTGTAGACAAAAAAGAAACAGGATATCACTTGATTGAAGGTTTATTTGTCTTTGCTAATCTCTCTAATTTTTTGGAAATAAAAGTAGGTGAGAAGGATTCTAGATACGATAACTCTACAGTTGAATTTATAAACTCCGAGTCTAGAATAAATAACCAGTATAACACTGTAACGAAAGCGGTTAATCTGCTGCTTAGGCATGCTCCTGTACGCACTAAAGTCATTGTAAAGGTTGTAAAAAATATACCAATTGCTGCAGGACTTGGTAGCGGATCCTCAGATGCTGGAGCTGTGGTACGTACGCTAGGGAAGTTATGGGAGATTGATAGGACGATTTTAAATGAAATAGCCTTAAACGTTGGTGCTGATGTTCCAGCAAGCGTAGATAGTAAGCCTGTTTTTGTTAGAGGTATTGGCGAAGAATTATGCCACATTAAAAAATTCTCTTTACCCACAAATGTGGTGCTTGTGAAACCGAAAAAAAGGTTTTTGAGTACAACAGAGGTATTTTCTAAACATGAAGGAAAATTTTCTGAGCCAATTAAATGGAGCGATGACGCTGAAAAGGATTTGTTGAAGCTTCTTAAAGAGACGAGAAACGATCTTCAAGAAATAGCAATAAGCTTTGTACCTGAAATTAAGGATGTGATATCAACACTTGAGTCACAAGAAGGCTCTATACTTTCTCGCATGTCAGGCAGTGGTGTATCATGCTTTGGAATATTCGATAGTGAGGAAAATGCAAAAGCTGCTGCAGTTAATATCAGAAAAAAGCAACCAGGATGGTGGGTATGCAACACTCAATTAATAGTTTGACTTTATGCCCTTAATTTCCAAGAATAAAAATCTTATAAGTGGTTATAGGGAAGGAAAATTTTTGGTGAATAATAGAGAATATTGTGGCTCAATTATAGTTTTTCCTGAAAAGGTGATTAAATTGAAAGAAAGTGATATAAATAGTAAGGAACATTTTAAATCTTTTTTAACAGAGGAAATAGAAATTTTGATAATAGGTACTGGTAAAACACGCAATATACCAAGTTCTTCAGTGAAGTCCTATCTTATGGAACAAAAAGGTTTAAATTTTGAATTTATGACAACCGGTGCAGCATGCAGAACCCATAACGTTTTAATATCCGAAGATAGATTTGTTGTCGGTTATCTAATAGCCATATAGCATGTTTGAAATGTTTACCCAGGATTTTTTCATCAACAGTCTAGTTGCAGTATTCGTAATTAGCCTAGTAACAGGCGCTTTAGGATCGTTTATGATATGGCAAAGGTTATCTTATCTTGGTGATAGTTTGTCCCATTCTTCATTGCTTGGTGTTGCACTTGCTTTAATCTTTAAGATTAGCCCATCGCTTAGCATAATGCTCATTGCAATTACATTTGCTATACTACTTTCTCTTAATTTTAACAGATTATATTCTGCTGATACGATATTGAACATTGTTACCAATGTAGTTTTATCATCGAGTTTAATACTTATGTCTTTTCTTCCATCTGGCAATAATAGTATTATTAGCTCACTGTTTGGTGATATATTAACGCTCGATCAAAGTGATATAATATCGATTTTTTTAACCTCTGTAATAGTTACTTTGATATTAATATTTAGATGGCGTTATTGGCTAATGATTTCAATTAATCAAGATTTAGCAGTAGTTGAGAAGATTAATGTTAATTTTGTTAGACTAGAATTTTTAATCACTCTTGCTATATTTATAGCAATTGCTGCCCAACTAATAGGAATATTACTCATTGCTGCATTTTTGCTAATACCAGCAGCATCTGCAAGGCTCATCTCGAAAACTCCAATGCAGATGATTATTGTTGCAACAGTTTTTTCTGTGATCTCTGGGATATCGGGTCTCATGTTATCTGCAAGTTTTGATTTGTTAACTGGACCTGCAATTATACTTGTTGCAGCCGTATATTTAATTATCGCTTATTTTATAAGGCTAGTATTAAGCAGGTTGGCTTAATTTTAGTCTCGAATGTTAATAATTTTGTAATATGCTCATTATAAAACATCACTATCTTAGCACAATTTGCTATATTATTGTTTATGTGCTAATGATAAGATGTTAGTTTTATGGAGTAAGCAATATGAGCGAAGAAGGATTTTTTTCTAAATATATAGTACAACCTATGAAAAATTTTTACAATAAGTGTGCTTCTTTTTGGAGGAAGGATGCGTCAGATGATGTGGCAGATGATGCGCATAATATTGTACAAGAAAGCTTAGAGCCTTTGGATACTCATGTACAGTCAAATGAGAATGATATCATATAGATGGCATGAGGGTTACACCATCCAAAGTTAAAAAATTCCTAGAGAAACCTGATGCTTTAAGTGGTGTGTTAATTCATGGAAGTGATAACAGTAGGGTTGGTTTTTATGTACAAGAAATAATTGCTAATTTGGATGAGTATTCAGTTCAGGTGATGGATTTTGCAATAGTGAATAAGTCACCCGGTTTACTGTTTTCTGAATTGGCAAACATTTCGATGTTTACCAGCAAAAAATTAATTAAGCTGATAAATGTGAGTGGAGGTATATCCAAAGAGTTAAAAAACGTGTTGGATTATAACGCAAGTGGTCATTATGTAATGATGGTAGCAAGTGATCTTCCATATAATTCTGCGACTAAAAGTTATATGGAGAGTTCAAAAATTTTTGGTGTGATTGCTTGCTATAAGGACAGCAACAGCAATCTTTATGACATTATATCAAGTTACTTAAAACAAAATGATATAAAATGCACAAATGAGATAATCTACCATTTGCAATCTTACTTTAATCATAGCAAGCTGCCTATATGTTCAGAACTTGAGAAGTTAGTTTTGTACTTAGGGGAGAGAAAAGACCTAAAACTTACTGATATAGAATTATGCTTTTCAACTTACGGCAACGACTATGCTACACTTGATGATCTATGCTCTGCCATAGCAAGTAAAGATATGTCGCGCTTCATTAGAATTTCTGATGCATTGATATCGCAAGAAAATTTTTCACCGATAGCGCTAATTCGCATTATATCAAATTATTTCCTACACCTTGAAACCGTTTTGCTGTCAGTGCAAGGTGGAATGAGTGAGCAGGCTGCGATTGATCAGCTAAGCCCTCCATTGTTTTTTAAACAATTGCAGAGTTTTAAATCTCATTTGAGAAGTTTGCAACTTTCAGAACTTAAGAAGATCTTGGAAAAATTGATAAGCTTAGAAGTTACCTGTAAAAAAACTGATTTAGATCATAAAATGATTTTTCAACATAAGATTTATCATATTACAAATACAATTACTTCCTATAGCTAACAAAGATAAGGTGTAATCAGACTGCATTCTGTGATTTTAGCAAAACACGATCTTTCATTTGAGCTTTCTTCAATTTAAAATAAATACAGAAAATTGCTGCCTATAGCTAAACTGACTTAGATTTACCGACAATTTGAAAAACCGTCATTCCGCTACTTATTAGCGGATGAGATACCGCGAATGAATCGCGGTATGACGATTCGTGGCGGCATGACGATGAGCTCGTCATCCCGCTACTTGTTAGCGGGATCTATGCTAAGAGATACCGCGGCGGCATGACGCGTTATAGCTCTTTTCATAGAAGTCCGGATGTGATAAGATAAGGATAGACGATGATAAGGAGGTTGAGTGCCAGCAGCATATAGTTATGACTTAAGGAAAAAAGCAATGGAAGCGCTAGAGGAGGGAGGAAGCAGAGAAACAGTGGCAGCAAGATTTAAAATTGGACGAACTATAGCTCTTTTCATAGAAGTCCGGATGTGATAAGATAAGGATAGACGATGATAAGGAGGTTGAGTGCCAGCAGCATATAGTTATGACTTAAGGAAAAAAGCAATGGAAGCGCTAGAGGAGGGAGGAAGCAGAGAAACAGTGGCAGCAAGATTTAAAATTGGACGAACTACTTTATGGGAGTGGCAGCAAAGAAGAAAAGAAACAGGAGACTTTCAATCAAAAAAACTTGGAAATGGAGGTTACAATCACAAAATTACCGACTGGGATGCCTTTGCTAAATTTGCCAGAGAAAACGGAGGAAAGACTCTGTCGGAAATGGCTAAACTTTGGGGCAACGTTAGTATCCAAACGATCCACCGAGCTCTCAGAAAAATTGGATTTACGCGCAAAAAAAGACATATGGATACAAGGAAAGAAACGAAGAAAAACGTGCTGAATTCTTAAAAATTATAGCAACAAAAGAACCAGAAAACTTAGTTTATATAGATGAGTCTGGCATTGATAACACAGAGGACTATCCATATGGGTATTGCCAGAAAGGACAGCGGTTTTATGGCCTAAAATCTGGAAAGAAAACTCAACGAATCAGTATGGTTGCAGCCTTAAGTAGAAGAAAGATAGTTGCTCCATTAACCTTTGAAGGCCACTGTAATATGGATGTTTTTAATGGATGGTTTGAGCAATTTTTGACACCGATCTTGGAACCTGGACAGACTGTCATTCTTGACAATGCTACTTTTCATAAGTCTGGTAAGATTATCGAGCTTGCTAGAGGAGTTGGTGCAGAAATTTTGTATCTGCCGCCGTATTCTCCAGATTTCAACAAAATTGAGCATCATTGGTTTGCTATAAAAAACAGAGCTAGGAAAAACATTCCTCTATTCGAATCCTTTCGTCGTGCTGTTGATTCTGCCTTCCTATGACCTGTTCGGACTATTATGAGAAATACTATACTTTATGGGAGTGGCAGCAAAGAAGAAAAGAAACAGGAGACTTTCAATCAAAAAAACTTGGAAATGGAGGTTACAATCACAAAATCACCGACTGGGATGCCTTTGCTAAATTTGCCAGAGAAAACGGAGGAAAGACTCTGTCGGAAATGGCTAAACTTTGGGGCAACGTTAGTATCCAAACGATCCACCGAGCTCTCAGAAAAATTGGATTTACGCGCAAAAAAAGACATATGGATACAAGGAAAGAAACGAAGAAAAACGTGCTGAATTCTTAAAAATTATAGCAACAAAAGAACCAGAAAACTTAGTTTATATAGATGAGTCTGGCATTGATAACACAGAGGACTATCCATATGGGTATTGCCAGAAAGGACAGCGGTTTTATGGCCTAAAATCTGGAAAGAAAACTCAACGAATCAGTATGGTTGCAGCCTTAAGTAGAAGAAAGATAGTTGCTCCATTAACCTTTGAAGGCCACTGTAATATGGATGTTTTTAATGGATGGTTTGAGCAATTTTTGACACCGATCTTGGAACCTGGACAGACTGTCATTCTTGACAATGCTACTTTTCATAAGTCTGGTAAGATTATCGAGCTTGCTAGAGGAGTTGGTGCAGAAATTTTGTATCTGCCGCCGTATTCTCCAGATTTCAACAAAATTGAGCATCATTGGTTTGCTATAAAAAACAGAGCTAGGAAAAACATTCCTCTATTCGAATCCTTTCGTCGTGCTGTTGATTCTGCCTTCCTATGACCTGTTCGGACTATTATGAGAAATGCTATACTTAACCGTCATACCGTCACGGTATCTCTAGATTCCGCTAACTAGTAGCGGAATGACGGGTTATCAAATTGTAGGTAAATCTAAGTCAGTTTAGCTATATATGACTCATTTCTTTACTGTAACTTAACAAGAACTGGTCTGTAGCTAATAGTTATTGATAATAAGGGTAATTAACTTTGATAAGAATCTTTTCTGTGTTCAATTGAAGTAATAACTACTGTATGTTCTGGAATATCTATATAGTAAATTATGCGGTAATCGTAGGCTAAGCTGCCCACTTAAATTATGCCGCAAAGGTTTTCCAAGTGTAACCGTTCACAGATTTCCACTTAATTCTTCAATCTCACTAATAGAAAGGCTAGTAAACTTGACAATAGTATTGACATCAACATTATTAGCCAGCATTGCTTTTGCGACTTCAATTTTTCCTTTTTGTATACCTTTCTCTTCAGCAAGATCAAGTCTGTATTCAAGAATGGCTTCTTCTTTGCGTAGATCCATTATCCTTTCTTCATAGGCTACTAAATCTTTTTCGTTCCAACGAAACTTGTCTAACTCATCATACGCCAGCTTTATTATTGGTGCTTTTTCTGCTATCTCTTTTAAGTCCTCTTCTGTTGTTTCTTCTGCGTATTTAAAAAAGAAACACCACCTTTCTATTGTACTTTCTAGCTGCTCTACTTTACTTTTTGAAAATTTGGGCAATTCTATAAAGATAAATTGAAAATCTTTTAAGTAATGGCCGTTGGTTTTTATATCACGTATATTATGAGTAGAGATATAATCAACTTCTTCAGGAAGTAAGTTACAATTTGATATAGCAATAAAGAAGACTTTCTTTAAATCAATGTAATTTCCAGATTTATCTAATTGTCTTGAGTAGGCTTTAGCAGCATATAATTGAGCGCGTTTTTCGAAGCCTTTGTCTCTAGCGAGCTGCATCTCAATCACAAACCTATTACCAATAGAATCCTTGCAGAGAACATCAACAATACTTTGTTTATCAGAGGCAACTTCGGGATCCATAATAGTACTAAGAAACTCAACTTCTTGTATTGCATTTATCTCAGTAAACCCTAAAATATCGTTCAAAAAGTGGATCAGGATATTCTTATTTTTTTCCGTTCCAAAGATTTTTTTGAAACACAAATCATTGCGAGGATCGAGAAATTTTGAAAGAGCCATAGCCAAAGTGCTTAAAAATATTAATAGTTATACACTATTATTAACAATTATTCAACCATATTTTTGAAGATAGCTATAGTTATAGCATTTCTCATAATAGTCCGAACAGGTCATAGGAAGGCAGAATCAACAGCACGACGAAAGGATTCGAATAGAGGAATGTTTTTCCTAGCTCTGTTTTTTATAGCAAACCAATGATGCTCAATTTTGTTGAAATCTGGAGAATACGGCGGCAGATACAAAATTTCTGCACCAACTCCTCTAGCAAGCTCGATAATCTTACCAGACTTATGAAAAGTAGCATTGTCAAGAATGACAGTCTGTCCAGGTTCCAAGATCGGTGTCAAAAATTGCTCAAACCATCCATTAAAAACATCCATATTACAGTGGCCTTCAAAGGTTAATGGAGCAACTATCTTTCTTCTACTTAAGGCTGCAACCATACTGATTCGTTGAGTTTTCTTTCCAGATTTTAGGCCATAAAACCGCTGTCCTTTCTGGCAATACCCATATGGATAGTCCTCTGTGTTATCAATGCCAGACTCATCTATATAAACTAAGTTTTCTGGTTCTTTTGTTGCTATAATTTTTAAGAATTCAGCACGTTTTTCTTCGTTTCTTTCCTTGTATCCATATGTCTTTTTTTGCGCGTAAATCCAATTTTTCTGAGAGCTCGGTGGATCGTTTGGATACTAACGTTGCCCCAAAGTTTAGCCATTTCCGACAGAGTCTTTCCTCCGTTTTCTCTGGCAAATTTAGCAAAGGCATCCCAGTCGGTGATTTTGTGATTGTAACCTCCATTTCCAAGTTTTTTTGATTGAAAGTCTCCTGTTTCTTTTCTTCTTTGCTGCCACTCCCATAAAGTAGTTCGTCCAATTTTAAATCTTGCTGCCACTGTTTCTCTGCTTCCTCCCTCCTCTAGCGCTTCCATTGCTTTTTTCCTTAAGTCATAACTATATGCTGCTGGCACTCAACCTCCTTATCATCGTCTATCCTTATCTTATCACATCCGGACTTCTATGAAAAGAGCTATACTTGTAGAGAAAAAAGAATAGATGATGATCCTAAATATTTAATAAATTTGACTGCTGAGGAATTTCAAAAATCTCAATTTTTTATTAATTGTGAGATGTCTATCTTCATACAGCTTTCCTCTTCATACCTCAACTAATGAAATTAGAAGCATCAACTCCCTTCTGCAAGCAAGCAGCAATAACAGTATTCATCATTAGAAATGCAATGGTCATTGGGCCAACGCCCCCGGGTACTGGGGTCATAGCTTTGGCTTTCCCTTTTATTCCTTCAAAGTCAACATCACCTACGAGTTTACTTTGTTCTCCTACATTAACGCTATTTATGCCAACATCGATCACTATTGCACCTTTCTTTATCCAGTCTGCTTGAACAAAATTTGGCTTTCCGACTGCTGCAACTACTATATCCGCTTTAGAGCAATATTCAGCTAAATCCTTGCTTTGTGAATGCAAGATGGTAACAGTGCAATTTTCCTGCAGCAATAGGTGAAACATTGGTTTACCCACGATATTTGACCTACCAATCACCACTGCGTTTTTACCGGAAAGGTTCTCTTCAATTGATTTAATTAAATGCAAAGAACCTTTAGGAGTGCAAGGTATAAGGCAGTTTTTTTCACCTTTAACTAATTTGCCAACGTTTTCATCATGGAAGCCATCTACATCTTTTTCAACATTTACTGTGTTAATTACTCTGCTTGCACTAATATGGTTTGGCAAAGGCAATTGCACTAAAATCCCGTGCACAGATGGATCTTCATTTAATTCATTGATTTTTTCAATTAATTCATCTTCTGAAATATTATCAGGCAAAACAATGGTCTCAGAACTTATGCCTATTGATTCTGCTTTTTTTTGTTTATTGCGAACATAAACCTGACTTGCTGGATTGCTGCCCACGAGAATTACTTTCAGGCAAGGAAAAATATTATGCTCCCTCTTTAGAACATTAATCTTTTGTGATAGCCTCTCACATAGGTCGTTTGCTATTTTTTTACCATCAATAATAATTGTCACTTCCTTGCCACTCCTTAAAGTCGGGTAATTTGATATCAAATAAATCCAATACTTTGCCAACAGAATGATTAATAATATCATCCAACGATTTCGGTTTAATATAAAAAGCAGGCACTGGTGGAGCAATAATTGCTCCCATCTCCGTTAATTTTAACATATTTTGTAAATGCCCAAGATGCAGTGGTGACTCTCGCACCATAAGAACTAACTTTCTTCTTTCTTTTAGCGTTACATCTGCAGCCCTTGTCAATAGATTGGAAGTAACACCTGATGCGATTTCAGACATTGTCTTCATAGAGCATGGTGCTACAATCATCCCTGAGGTTTTAAATGAGCCGCTTGCCATTTTTTCTCCTATTTTTTCTTCAGAATAGTAAAAATCTGCAAGTGATGTAATATCTTCAAGTTTTTCTTTAATCTCGTGAGCTAAAGTTATTTTCCCAGCACTGCTTATCACTAAATGAGTTTCATAATCGATATCTTTCAACGCTTCTAAAATACGTACACCGTAAATAGAACCAGATGCTCCACTTATTCCAATTACAATTCTTCTATTCACTTAACTCTTCTTCGTAGCTCATTCCCAATGCACGTTTATAGGTATCAAGCAATATTTCTTGTTCCTCTCTGTCATCATCATCCATCTTCCTCAGCTTAATAATTTGTTTCATCACTTTTATATCCCAACCTTCATCTGCGGCTTTTGCATATACATCACGAATGTGATCTTGCACATCCCTCTTTTCTTGTTCAAGTTTTTCGATTCTCTCTATGTAACCCTTCAACTCTTCAGCCGTTATTTTTACTGTATCTTCCATGAAACTCCACTAATTAATTGCTGCTACCAGTATTACCAGTTTTTACTTGCACTTCAACAACAGTAATAATATTTTTATCTTTTTTTAAAATCTTAAAGCGAAAACCATACATGGAAAACTCCTCGCCTTCGTCAGGAATGCGCTCTATTTCATTCACAATCATACCTGCTAGAGTTGTAGCTTCTTCATCAGGGAGATTCCAGTGTAACTGCCTGTTAATGTCCCTAATAGTAGATTTTCCTTCTATATGATACATATTATCAGATATTTTCTTTATAAAATTCTCCGTAATCAAATCATGTTCATCCGAAATTTCTCCAACTATTTCTTCCAGTATATCCTCAAGAGTTACAATTCCCTGCAGTGCTCCATACTCATCAATAACAAATGCAAGGTGTTTCCTGTTCTTACGGAAGTTGTGAAGTTGAACGCTGAGCGGTGTACTTTCTGGTATAAACCAAGGCCTTGACATAACTTGGGTAATGTCAACTTCTTCCGCTTTATTATTCTTTTCACGCAAAGCATTTATTAGAGCTTTCACGTGAATTACACCTACAATGTTATCTGGTTCCTTCTGCCATAAAGGTACTCTACTGTGACTGCTGATTAAAATCTCTCTTATTAACTCTTCTTTATTCCAATCTATATCAAGAGAAAATAGGTTTCTTCTATGGGTCATGATTTGTGATATCTCTGTCTCAGCCAAATCAAGTATGCTGCTTAGCATATCTAAATCCTGTTGTAACATAGTTCCTTCACTGCGGTGAAGAGTAATCATATTACGCATTGCATCCGCTGCAGATATCACTTCCTTATCTTTATGCAGCCCACATAATTTTAGGATGAGGTTAACAATAAATTGAATACCTAGCGTCAATGGAGAAAAAATCTTTACAAAAAACAATACAAAATAAGCAGAAAATGATGCAAATTTTTCAGGATTTTGAATAGCATAAGTTTTTGGTAGAACTTCGCAGAACAATAAAATACAAAATGTCATTATAATTGTTGATAGGAGAATGCCCTCATTTCCAAAAAGATTGATAAATATTGCTGTAAATAAAGCAGAGCAAGTAATATTAATAATTGTATTGCCGAGCAATACCGTTCCTATTGTCAATTCTTTCCTATTTAATAAGCGATCTATTACCCTGGCTCTTTTGTTACCGTCTAGCTTTAGCTTATTAACTCGAGAACGGCTAATTGAGGTTAAGCCTATTTCTGCTCCCGAGAACAAAAACGATAAAACTAACAAAACAAAAATTGCTGATGATACTAAGACCAATAACCAATCCATTAAAGTACGATGTTATTGTGATAAAAAATAAAATTAATTCTACATGTTATGAGAGGCATTTGCAAGCCTGAATTTATATTGCCGAATTTTATATATCTTTAATCTTAAAAAACAAATCATAAAGCATATCACACGCTGCGTTCACATGCTCATCCTCAATGATAAGTGATGGGGTTACCCTTACTACTTTGTTGTTTAAAACCCTAGTTATTATTAAACCTTTGTCAAGAGATCGACTAATAATTTTATCAGCTACAGGAGTTGCTAGTTCTATTCCCATTAGTAACCCTTCTCCACGAACTTCTAAAATCATCTCAGGAAATTCTTTAGCTAAAGGCAACAGCTTTTCTTTTAAATATTTACTAATTCTTTTAACATGATCAAAAAAGCCTTCTTTTAGCATTATATCGAGCACTGCATTACCAACAGTCATGGCAAGTGGATTGCCACCATAGGTTGATCCATGAGTTCCTGGAGTAATTGCTTCTGCTATGTAATCTTTTACTAAACATGCAGCTAAAGGAAAACCGTTACCCATAGCTTTTGCACAGGTTAGCATATCAGGTTCAATGCCGACATTTTGATAATGAAATAAAGAACCGATGCGTCCATATCCGCACTGCACTTCATCAAAGCACAAAATTATTCCTTGAGCTTTTGTTATTTCCCTTACTTTTTGAAGATATTCTACGTCTAGTGGATATACTCCACCTTCGCTTTGTATGGGCTCTAAAAACACAGCAGATGTTTCATTATTGATTTTTTCTTCTAATGCTTTAATGTCATTTCTTGGAACTTTATCAAAACCAGAAAGGAGCGGAGCAAAACCTTCGCGTGATTTTTCATTGCCTCCAGCAGAAATTGCAGCAATACTGCGGCCATGAAAGCCTCCTTCAATTGTAACAATACGATTACGTTTTGCTTGCCCTTTTGAATAAAAGTAACGACGAATAAACTTAATTGCAGCTTCTGTTGCTTCAAGCCCACTTGAGCAGAAAAAAACTTTATCTGCAAAAGTAAGGGTTGTTAAACGGTCAGCAAGTCTTTCTTGCTCGGGAATAGTGAAAATGTTAGAGCAGTGCCATAATGAGCTCAATTGCTCTTTCAGCTTATCTGTAATGTATGGATGACAATGCCCTAAAGAAGTTGTAGAAATACCTGCAGCAAAATCTAAATATTTTTTACCATCCTTATCAAAAAGATATGCCCCTTCTCCCCTGACTATAGGAGTGTCAAGTCTATTATACGCATTAACAACATGATCCATTTTGTAAGTATTGTGGTATTATCTATACTATACCTGAAATAAACCCATTAACACAAAGCTTTTCCTTTAACCTCTTATGCTACTTCAACTAAAAATTTAGCTAATGCAAACCTTTTTTGTCATTCTATAGCTAAAGTGACTTAGTTTTACCAACACTTATTAGCATTGTAAAAGTTTTTGTTTCTATTGAATGACAGTTGTAGCCTATGCAAGAAGTCTATTGACTTTGAGCGCACTTTAGCCTATACAATTTTAATATCTTAAACTACTGGACATGCCCGATCTAAAGACAATGATGTTAAATTTTGGACCCCAGCACCCAGCTGCACATGGAGTGTTGCGTCTTGTTTTGGAGATGGATGGCGAAGTGATTGAAAGAGCTGACCCTCATATTGGGCTTTTGCACCGTGGTACTGAAAAATTAATAGAACATAAAACGTATCTTCAAGCTTTGCCTTATTTTGATCGCCTTGATTATGTATCGCCAATGTCACAAGAGCATGCATATTCACTTTGTGTGGAGAAATTGTTGCAATGTGAAGTGCCAATTAGGGCAAAGTATTTACGTGTCTTGTTTTGTGAACTGACGAGAATACTAAATCATTTACTGAACGTTTCTTCTCAAGCGCTTGATGTTGGAGCAATGACTCCTCTTTTATGGCTCTTTGAAGAAAGAGAAAAAATACTGGAATTTTACGAAAGAGCTTCAGGTGCAAGGTTTCACGCAGCTTACATCAGGCCAGGTGGAATTGCAGCAGATGTTCCAGAAGGTTTGATTGAGGATATTGCAAAGTTTATAGAGCAATTTCCAAAGTATATAGACGATGTTGATGAACTTTTAACAGAAAATAGGATATGGAAGCAACGCACTGTAGGAATCAGTGAAATATCAATTAAACAGGCACTTGATTGGGGCTTTAGTGGCCCAATGTTGCGCGCTGCTGGGCTTGCTTGGGATTTGCGAAAAAGCCAGTCATATGAGATATATGATCAACTAGATTTTGATATACCGATCGGCCAAAATGGCGACTGTTATGACCGTTATCTAGTTAGAATGGCAGAGATTAGGCAATCTATCAGCTTGGTGAAGCAGTGCATAGAGAAAATGCCTGAAGGGCCAATAAAAACTGAAGATAGAAAAATTTCTCTACCGTCAAGAGCAGAGATGAAAAAATCTATGGAAGCTCTGATTCACCATTTTAAGCTCTATTCAGAAGGATATCACGTACCAGAAGGTGAGGCTTACGCAGTTGTTGAGGCACCAAAAGGTGAGTTTGGAGTGTATATAGTTTCAGATGGTACCAATAGACCTTATAGGTGCCGAATAAGAGCACCTGGCTTTGCGCATTTACAAGCCTTAGACTTTATGGCAAAAGGACACATGCTTGCCGACGTTGCAGCAATTATTGGCTCACTCGATATAGTTTTTGGTGAGATTGATAGGTAATTATTGGTATCCGTTCATATTATATGAAATGCTTGCAAAAGCCCTATATAAAAATATACAGGGCTATTAAGATTTTACAAGTTGTGGTGCTCGTTGTTGATGAAATGGTTCTGCCATCGATTCCGTACCACATGTTAGTAAACTTGAAGGGTTTTGCTCTTCAGAGCGCTCTATGCGCTGCTTTATATCATTAACGCACTGGTCTACAACATCACGAATTTCTCCATCAGCATTTTCCTTCAATAACTCATCAAATCTCTTTTCAACTTCTGCTCTCTCAGAGATACCCTTTGAAAGGTTACAATACTCCAAAATTTCATCTAATTGAAGTTCTTTTGCTAATTGAAAGTCTTCTTGCTCTTGTTTTGCTAAACTTTTATTTCTATCAAGCAATGGTTCGAAATGAGCATAGCCTTTGTTTATTACATGCACAATACTACTATCATCATAATCAACTTTATTGTATTCACCTGCACTTTTTGAACCTGAATTGTCTATTAATTCATGCAAAAACCGATCTTGTTGGGTGTCAATAGCATGCAATGGGTTACTCTCTATAACATGTAATTTTACACCATACTTTTCACAAAGTATCCTAGCTTCAACATAAGAGCTACCCCACCTACCGTTACGCATAATGTCTGCTGTATAATCATCTACAGTTTCACTACGGTGCTGGCCATTGTTATCATAACCATTGGCAATTGCATCTGTAAACCACTTTGGTGGATTCTTTTGTGCAAATTCCCTACAATCATTTCTTAATTTTTCGGCAGTAACTTGCTCTCCTGTCTGTTGTTCTAGACTTTGCCTGAACGAGTCAAAAAAACAGCTTCCATTACCAATTGCTTGTCCTACATAGAAATTGTCAGGGTAAGGGTTACTATTTAAAAGAGTTATTTCCTGCCCTGAGATCCTGGGCCTTTTTATTCCAACCTCAACATCATGAAAGTCACTTGGTAGTTTCCGTTTCTTAGCTGTAGTCATAGTTTTTACCTTAATTTAAGCTATATACCAACAAAATTGTAACTAATTAAGTATAGCAGAAATTTTTAAATTATGCAATAGTTATAATTTTACATAGCAAATATGAGTTTTAACTGTGGTATAGTTGGGTTACCAAACATAGGAAAATCAACCTTATTTAATGCACTTACAGAGTCAAGTGCAGCCGAAGCTGCAAATTACCCTTTTTGCACAATCGAGCCAAATATAGGCAAGATTTCGATAAAAGACCAACGTTTGAAACAAATCGCAGCAATTGCAGGCTCAGAGAAGGTAATCTACAACCAATTAGAAGTTGTAGATATTGCAGGTCTGGTAAAGGGTGCGAGCAAAGGTGAAGGGCTCGGCAATAAATTTTTAAGCCATATCAGAGAAGTTGATGCCATCGCTCATCTGCTTAGGTGCTTTACGGATGACGATATCAGCCATGTACACAGTAAAATAGATCCAATATCAGATGCTGAAGTGGTAGAAATGGAATTAATCCTAGCTGATATTGATAGCATAGAAAAAAGGCTTCCTCAATTGGAAAAGAAAGCAAAGCAAGGTGATAAAGAGCTAAAGAGACAACTTGAATTAATGCAAGAGGTACTGGCTACTTTAAAATTAGGTAAACCTGCAAGAAGTTTGGAGAATATCGATGAAGATGAGATGAAGTTGCTTCAATTGCTGACAACAAAGCCCGTTATGTACGTTTGCAATGTTGAAGATACAAATGTTATAACTGGCAATGAATTATCTAAAAAGGTAGAGAGAATGGCGGAGGAAAATAAAAGCAAATTTTATTGCATTTCAGCAAAACTCGAAGCAGATATTGCAAATCTTGATAGTGAAGAGGAAAAACAGGGTTTTTTATCAGAATTTGGCTTACAAGAATCAGGCCTTGATGGAGTAGCGCGTATTATGTATGAAGTGCTGAGTATGATAACTTTCTTTACTGTAGGCCCCAAAGAAGCACGGGCATGGCCAGTAAAAATAGGATCAACAGCTGATAAGGCAGCAGGTGTAATCCACACTGATTTTGAGAAAGGCTTTATAAAAGCAGAAACGATAAGCTTTGCAGACTACATAAAGTATGGAAGTGAATTATCTTGCAAAGACGCAGGAAAAATTCGCTTCGAAGGCAGAGATTATATCGTACAAGATGGCGATATAATGCACTTTAGGTTTAATGTGTAGTTTATTATGCAGCCACTTATTTAAAGTTAAGTTTTCTGGATCCCAGTGTCTGGGCACTGGGATGACAAGAAAGGGAGCACTGGAATTTTTGTTTCAATATTTGTACATTAGCCATGCATCTGAACAGATACCTCCCCTAAACGGATATACTGTAGAAGGAGAGTTTCTTCTCCCCAGTAAAGACTAGATTCAAGACTGGAATGACAGCAGTCCTACGTCATACCGCGATTCATTCCATAGCTGTACGAACATTCATTTTTGAAGGTATAGCTCTTTTCATAGAAGTCCGGATGTGATAAGATAAGGATAGACGATGATAAGGAGGTTGAGTGCCAGCAGCATATAGTTATGACTTAAGGAAAAAAGCAATGGAAGCGCTAGAGGAGGGAGGAAGCAGAGAAACAGTGGCAGCAAGATTTAAAATTGGACGAACTACTTTATGGGAGTGGCAGCAAAGAAGAAAAGAAACAGGAGACTTTCAATCAAAAAAACTTGGAAATGGAGGTTACAATCACAAAATTACCGACTGGGATGCCTTTGCTAAATTTGCCAGAGAAAACGGAGGAAAGACTCTGTCGGAAATGGCTAAACTTTGGGGCAACGTTAGTATCCAAACGATCCACCGAGCTCTCAGAAAAATTGGATTTACGCGCAAAAAAAGACATATGGATACAAGGAAAGAAACGAAGAAAAACGTGCTGAATTCTTAAAAATTATAGCAACAAAAGAACCAGAAAACTTAGTTTATATAGATGAGTCTGGCATTGATAACACAGAGGACTATCCATATGGGTATTGCCAGAAAGGACAGCGGTTTTATGGCCTAAAATCTGGGAAGAAAACTCAACGAATCAGTATGGTTGCAGCCTTAAGTAGAAGAAAGATAGTTGCTCCATTAACCTTTGAAGGCCACTGTAATATGGATGTTTTTAATGGATGGTTTGAGCAATTTTTGACACCGATCTTGGAACCTGGACAGACTGTCATTCTTGACAATGCTACTTTTCATAAGTCTGGTAAGATTATCGAGCTTGCTAGAGGAGTTGGTGCAGAAATTTTGTATCTGCCGCCGTATTCTCCAGATTTCAACAAAATTGAGCATCATTGGTTTGCTATAAAAAACAGAGCTAGGAAAAACATTCCTCTATTCGAATCCTTTCGTCGTGCTGTTGATTCTGCCTTCCTATGACCTGTTCGGACTATTATGAGAAATGCTATAAATTGCACAGCAAATGGTCAGTGCTTGGCACTGGAATAACGTCCTCCTTTGTCATCCCAGTGCCCAGACACTGGGATCCAGTTTTCCATATAATCTCATCGAAAATGTTGTAACCACTTTCTATGCTAGTTTGCTTGCTTACAAGCAAACTTTTCTGGATCCAAGTAGTCTGGGCACTGGGATGACAGGAGAAGGAGGCTACTTGCATGACACCATTCTTTTTTCTGGATCCCAGTGTCTGGGCACTGGGATGACGAGAAAGGAGCACTGGGATGACATCCTCCCTAGCGGAGATTGCTCTCAACTCACAATGTTCGTACAGTAAGCACTGACCACTTTGCTTCAATATTTGCGCATTAGCCGTGTCCCTGAACAGATACAAAAAATCTATTGTTTTTTTATAAATTAAATCCTAAGGCATTTTTTACTGTAGATTAATCATTTGATTATAGTATCATTTTAATTAAGCCTATGTTTTGAACATTTATGAAAAATATTTTATATTTCATACTATTAGTTGTCGTATTTGGATCACCCATCCTGTTTGCCGTAGAGCAGCTTGAAGAAAAGAAAATTGAATCAGTTCGTAAAAACGAAAATGTAGGTGTAAGGAAGCAAGATAGCACAAATCAAAAAGATGAGTTGAAAAGCAACGTCGATGCTAAACAAACACAAGAGGCTGAGAGCAAAAGATTAGACGGCACTACCGATAAAGAGAAGCTGCAACACAACGAAAATAAAGCTTCCGTGGTTGAAAAAACTATAAGTGAAGGTGAAAGGATTGATAAAGATTTGCCAAATGATCAGCTAGAAGGAAGCACAGACAAATTTGCTCAAAATTTACCAAATGTGGCCAATAAAGAAGTGAATAAAGATTTGAAACCAGAGCCTTTGCCTTTAAGTGCTGATTTAAATGAGAACACAGCTAACCCGCAAAAAAATCTACAAGCTGATCAGAAGATTGATATAAAAGATAATGAACTTTCAAAAAGTGATGCGAGTCAATTATTAGAAGAAAAAAAAGAAGAAGTAGGAAGTCAGTCTGAAGAAAAAAAAGTGAAAGAAACAAACAATAATTCTAAGGACCGCAATAGAGTAAAACCTATAACTAAAAAAGATGAAGAAGAGCAAAGTGAAAAGAAAAATTTACAAAAATGGACAAAGTTAAACAGAGAACCAATAAAAGAATGGGGTCATAAAGATATACAAAGCAAGTCAATATATAAACGACAATATGATAGCCTTAATGAGCATCTTCCTACAACTGTATTTATTGATGATTACAGTAAGCAATTTTTTTACTGTATTAAGAAAAATAACTTACCTTGCTTAAGAGGAATAATAAGTAAGCTAGAAAAAATTGGATTAACAACTCAAGAGATACTAAGGTTTAGAAATAAATTGGGTGATACTCCTCTCATTTATTCAGTTAAACAAAGTGAGGTAAACATAGTGCGCTTTCTCTTATTACAAGGTGCTGATCTTAGAGTAGTTAATAATAATTTTCAATCCCCAATTGATATAGCAATCGAAAAAAAGCAGGTCAATATAATAAATGCGATTGCCGAAATGATGCCACATCTTTTGGAAGATAGAAAAATAGACAATAAAGAAAGCTCAGCAATGTACGATTGGGCTGTGAAAACGAAAGAAATACAGTGCGATAAGCAAGATGATTAGATTTTTGATATTAATTTTAGTTGGTCATTTATGTTATGGAAACGAAACAAATGATGAAAAAAATCAGATTAGTGATTTTTTAAACGCTCTGCATGATGCAAAATACGTATCTTACAGTAAAAAAGACTTTGCTGAATTTTTGGTGCAGTGCCACAAAGAGGGCGTGCCAGAAGGTTTTAAGAAAGGTTTTGGTTCTAACTTAAATGGAGCTAATTTTAGCCAACTGTACCTAAGTAAATCTGTTTTTGATGGAGTGAGTCTGATTGGTGCCGATTTTTCTAACACCGATTTATCCGACGTGTCTTTTATTAATGTTGATTTACGTGGTGCTAATTTCTCCAATGCTAATTTACATGGCATTAAAATAAAAGGTACAAATTTGAGTTTTACAAAATTTGTTTCTGCAAACTTAACAGATATCGCATTTGATCAGTCTAATGTTAGTTATGCTGATTTTATCAGTTCCGATCTCAAAAAAGTGAGTATGCACAACGTAATTGGTTTGCATACTAATTTCTCGAATGTGAAAATGAATCTCTCCAACTTATCAAACTCGAATGTTGGCCACGTAAATTTTAGTGATAGTGAAATAAACGATACCGTTATGCAGAAAAACAACCTTGATAATGCAAGTTTCTTTGGAGTGGATGCATATAAATTAAAGATACAATTTTCTTCATTAAAAAATGCTAACATATATGGTGCAGAGTTAAAAGAATCAGACTTTACAGGTAGCAATCTTTCCGATGCCTACCTTAATTCTTCTATCATAATTAACAGTAACTTCGACGAAACTAATTTAAGCAACACACAAATTTCCTATGTGAATGACGATAATTCAAGTTTTGTTCAATCTATACTAAATGGTTCCAAGATAAAGCATACATATGTTTCTGAAGCAAATCTTCAGGATGCTGATTTATCCAATATTGATTTTAGTTTTAGTGAACTGCATCAAGTTAATGTCTCTAATGCTGACATTCGTCACGGAAAGTTTCATAATACTAAAGTTGCGAATTCTAATATGAATGGCTCATTTTTTGACCATTCACTATTCACCTCTGCGAAGATAGAAGACTCAGACCTTTCTACAACTTCAATGTATAAGATAAAAATCCAAGACTCTCAAGTTTATAACAGTACGCTTTCTCACCATAATATTGATTCCAGTGAAATAGAAAATTCAACATTCTTTAATTTATTAGCTGATAATTCGAGTTGGTCCAATTTAAAAGTAACTAATTTAAACTTTATTGAAAGCGATTTCAGATCTTCTTTGCTTTACGCTAATGCCTTTAGGAAAACTAGCTTTTTTCTTAGCAATTTGAGCAATTCAACAATGAGTGATATGTCTTTTCACTCTTCAAGCATATATAAAAGTTCAGTTGCTGATGTTCACTTAACAGGTTGCAAATTTGATAATTCAATTTTGATTGACAATCAAGGGCAGGAGAAACTCACAGGTTCAGGAAATGCTATAACTTCAATTGAAAATTTGCAAGAGAAAATATCACAGGGTGAAAAATTTAATGTAAATTATTCTTACTTTGAATTTAAGGATATGAATTTAGAAAATGCCGATTTTTCTAATTCAACATTGAGTAGAGCAAAGTTTGTAAACGTTAATTTGAATAAGGCAAATCTTGAAAAGACCGATTTACGCTATGCCGTCTTTGATAACTCTTCTCTTATTGGCACCAACTTATCAAATTCTAATTTAGAAGGTTCTAGCTTCTTAAACTCTGATCCAAAAAGCGCCATGTTAAAAAATGCAAAGAAAAATGACCGTAAAAAATGAGGGCGTATTATTGGTTCTATCCTCCCCTTCTGGAGCTGGAAAAACTACCATATCAGCAAAATTACTTGAGCAATCAAGTAATTTAGTTAGGTCTGTTTCTATGACTACGCGCAAGCCTCGCCCCGGCGAAATAAATGGAAAAGACTATTTTTTCGTTACCGAAGAAAAATTTCACGAGTTATGCGAAGCTGGTCAGATGCTTGAATACGCCAAAGTTTTTGAGAATTTTTATGGTATACCAAGAGATTTTATAGAGCAAAACTTAAGCAGTGGAATAAGCGTTTTACTAAGCATAGACTGGCAAGGAGCATTTCACTTATTCAAGCTCATGAGAAAAAAAGTTGTGAGTGTTTTTATACTTCCCCCTTCAATGGAAGAGCTTAGGTTGCGTTTGCAAAAGCGTAATAGTGATGACGCAAGCGAAATAGAGCGCAGATTAGCCGAAGCTCAAAAAGAGATAAGCAAACGTGATAAATATGATTATGTAATAATCAATGATGATATTGATAAAAGTGTAGAAGAGATAAGCTCCATACTAAATAAAGAAAGGCTTAAAAAATCAGAAGAAAAACCAAGCCTGGAAGACTGATAAAAACATTAATGTATCTGTTCAGCAGAGTGGCAAAATAAGGTAGACGAGAAAAGACAACTATAGGAACAAATGGGTGTCATGCCAGTGCGTGACACTGGCATCCAGTCCTTTTGCACAGTTCCATCAAAAACGTTGTAAAGCGCTTTCGTGTTTACCAACTTAGTGCCCAATCTGGATCCCAGTGTCAAGCACTGGCATGACAAGAAAGGGAGCACTGGAATTTTTGTTTCAGCATTAGCCATGCATCTGAACAGATACACATTAATCTGCAGCTATAGTTTCTTAGAACCTGTACATGATCTCAAGAAAGGAATAAACTAAGAGATAATATATATAAGTTAGGATATATGAGGAGTTTATACCCAAGTGATATAAGTCGGGAAAGATTTGAGATTATGTTACCAGATCTAGAGTCCTGTAGAAAAAAAACAAAACCAAGGAAACTTGATTTGTATGATGTATTTTGTGGAGTGTTATACGTTCTGAAAAGCGGTTGTCAGTGGAGAATGCTACCAAAAGAGTTTCCAAAATGGCGCAATTGTTACGACTATTTTAAGAAGTGGAGTGAAAAACCAGATGCAGATAAAGAAAGTGTTCTGGAGCTGGTGTTAAAAAAAAATAGTTGGCGTGGTCCGACAAAACAATGGTCGGAAAGAAAAAACCAGCTTCTGCATAATTGATGCACAGAGTGTAAAAAATGCAGATACTGCTGAAGAAAAAGGCTATGATGCAGGCAAAAAGATTTCAGGAATAAAACGCCATATTGCAGTAGATACGCAAGGTTTGCCCCATGCAATTTATATAACAACAGCAGAGATAACTGACCGTAGCAGTGCTGTGAGAATGGTCGAAAATGCAAAAGAAAACCTCTCGGGAGTTAAAAATGTACTGGTTGATGCAGGCTATACTGGAGAGAATTTTGCAACTCAAATAAAAACGATTATTGGTGCAACCGTTAAAGTGATAAAAAGAAATGAATTACATTCCTTTGTTGTATTGCCCAAAAGATGGGTTGTGGAGCGATCTTTTGCTTGGTTAGAAAAATGTAGAAGATTGTGGAAAAATTGTGAGCGAAAACTCAATACTAGCCTATAAATGGTCGTTCTGGCTTTCACTGCCTTACTTCTGAAAAGATTATGAACAGGCTCTTAGAACCTGTACATGATCTCAAGAAAGGAATAAACTAAGAGATAATATATATAAGTTAGGATATATGAGGAGTTTATACCCAAGTGATATAAGTCGGGAAAGATTTGAGATTATGTTACCAGATCTAGAGTCCTGTAGAAAAAAAACAAAACCAAGGAAACTTGATTTGTATGATGTATTTTGTGGAGTGTTATACGTTCTGAAAAGCGGTTGTCAGTGGAGAATGCTACCAAAAGAGTTTCCAAAATGGCGCAATTGTTACGACTATTTTAAGAAGTGGAGTGAAAAACCAGATGCAGATAAAGAAAGTGTTCTGGAGCTGGTGTTAAAAAAAAATAGTTGGCGTGGTCCGACAAAACAATGGTCGGAAAGAAAAAACCAGCTTCTGCATAATTGATGCACAGAGTGTAAAAAATGCAGATACTGCTGGAGAAAAAGGCTATGATGCAGGCAAAAATATTTCAGGAATAAAACGCCATATTGCAGTAGATACGCAAGGTTTGCCCCATGCAATTTATATAACAACAGCAGAGATAACTGACCGTAGCAGTGCTGTGAGAATGGTCGAAAATGCAAAAGAAAACCTCTCGGGAGTTAAAAATGTACTGGTTGATGCAGGCTATACTGGAGAGAATTTTGCAACTCAAATAAAAACGATTATTGGTGCAACCGTTGAAGTGATAAAAAGAAATGAATTACATTCCTTTGTTGTATTGCCCAAAAGATGGGTTGTGGAGCGATCTTTTGCTTGGTTAGAAAAATGTAGAAGATTGTGGAAAAATTGTGAGCGAAAACTCAATACTAGCCTACAAATGGTCGTTCTGGCTTTCACTGCCTTACTTCTGAAAAGATTATGAACAGGCTCTTATCCTATTTTAGCCAGTAGCACGTTTTGCAGTTTAGCTATATTTATTATTTTTTAAGATTAAATGGTTAAAATAGTAGACAACTGTTCAAGTGAGGTTTAACTATGACGGCAAACTTTCTTACAGAAATTAATTTTCTGCCTTCTTACCTGCCTTTCTATCTGTATTTCAACTACATATAGCTAAAAGTAACTTAGGTTTACCGAAATATGTTTATGGTTAATTATAGGCGATATCTTAAGTTGTCATTCCAGCGCGTGACGCTGGAATCCAGATTTTTTAGACTGGATCCTATGGTCAAGCCATAGGATGACAGAAGCGGTCTTTGTTAGCTATATACAACGTTTGACTTAATTAAAAAAATTGAATCTTAGCTGACAACTTAAATAGCTTTTAATATTGAGGTTTTAGTATGGGTATAGATCTAAACGCACTAGCTACTAATGCAAAAAAATTAGATAAATGCATAGATAAAAATAAAAAGCAAGAGCGAGAGCAGGATAGAAAAGACGAGCAATTGCACTGCACTATAGAGAGAAAGGTAAAAAAAGAAGAACACAAGCGTGAAAAACCAAGAGGTCAAGATGAAACCCTCAAGAAGTGCAAAAGGTTATTTGAGGAAGGTGCTAGCTCTGAAGTATTAACTAAATTAGAAGAATCATTTAGAGAACAAGAAAAATATTATAGGTATTATGTCCAATGCTTCCTTCCAGTGCTAGATAAAGCAATAGAACGATCGAAAAAAATATCAAATGAAACAAAAGAACGAGTAAAGCAAGTAATTTCAGAAATTACTGATAATAGCAAATATTGTTCTAATAGTATTACCCACAACCAAAATGATCGTAGGAATAGTGAAGATAGTGAAGCAGAAAGTGGCTACGGTAGCGATGTTGAAGATGATCATAAAGTAGAAATAAGCAACGAAATAACAAATAGCAATGCTCTATTACTAAAAGCGATCAAAAATGGAAATAACAGGAAATTTAGAAAATATCTAAAAGATCGTACGGATATTAATAGTGTGAAAGGTGAAAAAGACAACAATATTTTACACCTTATCGTATCGTTGGAAAAGAAACAGAAATGCAAGTTTCTAGGTACCCTAATAAAAACGGTCACCGAGGAAGATTTAGCACAACTCATTAATAGTGAAAATCAGGACGAAAAAACTCCTCTTCAGGTGGCACTAATTGACAAGATAACAAAAGAAAAACATGAGTCTCATACAATTCGAAGTAACGATAACACACTTAAGTTTCTTACAAAATTGTTAGAGCATGGGGCCAGCTCTGATAATTTAGGATTATCTACAAAAAAATTACAAGACTTAAAAGAAGAGCAAAAGACATACTATCGTAATTTCTTAGAAAAATTAGCAGAGCAAGGAAAGAAATCTAAATTAAAGCCAGAAATAAGAATCAATACAGAAGCAAAAATTAAAGAAATTATACCACATACCATAAATACTCCAGATAGTAATGATAATTATCTATTACATCCAGTAATTAAAAATAGTGATAAAAAACTTTTTAAAGAACTATTGGAAAAAGGGGCGGATATTAGCCTTAAAGACACAGATGGTAACAATGCTTTACACTTGATTGTTAAACCTGAAACAAAACAAAAACTTGAACTTCTCAATATATTGCTAGAAGCAGGCCAAAAAGAACAATTTATAAAAGCTGTAAATGATAAAAAAGAAGGGCAAACACCGCTCCATCAGGTACTCCAGCGCATACAAGAGAAGAGTGAGAACCGATCACTTAAGAAATTTGAAAAAACTAAAAGGTATGAAACCCTAGAACTATTGCTAAAAAACGGTGCAGATATTACTGTGCAAGATAAAGATGAAAAAAATGCTCTGCACTATATTGCTTCATTCAAAGGAGAACAAAAAGTTGCATGTTTGGAATTGATTTCAGATAAAGATGGATTTAGTAATGCTGTAAATACTACTAACAAGGAAGAACAAACACCTCTTCATCAGCTGCTTCAACATATAAAAGAAAAGAATGAGGATCGATCATGTACAGATAGAAAATTTGAAAAAACAAAGAGGTATAAAGCCTTAGAGTTATTTCTACAAAATGGTGCAGATATTACTGTGCAAGATAAAGATGAAAAAAATGCTCTGCACTATATTGCTTCATTCAAAGGAGAACAAAAAGTTACATGTTTAGAGTTGATTTTAAATTCGGTGGAAAAAGAGAAATTTAGTAAAGCTGCAAACGCCACTAACGAAAAAGAACGAACACCACTACAAGTAGCGTTAATTACTAAGACGACAAAAGATAAACATAATTTGGTCAATCCTAAGAGCCGTGATAACACGATCAAGTTCTGTGTAAAATTATTGCAAAATGGTGTTGATCCAAAGCAGTTAATACTACCCGAAAGATTATGGAGCAAAGAGTATTATAAAACTATAAAAGGAATAGAGAAACCAACGGGTAGAGCGCTTATTCCAGATGATATGAGAACTGAACTGAAGTGCAATTTTGGCAGGAAGTTAAAAGCACGCGATATTGTGAAGTACATCAATAATGTTGCTTGTAAAGCAGTGACAACGCTTGTATTTGCTGCTTTAGCCTGTGCAGCAATATTCAGTGCTTCTCAAGGAATTATTACAATTGCAACTGCCTCATCTATTATAGCAGTTATTGGAGTTTGTTATCTTATTTACTTGAATTTAGAAAATATTTATGAAGGATTTGGAAAAATTAAAGGAAAGTTTACTGAAGAAAAGCAACTTACACTTCAAGATAACGCACCAAAAAATGATACACAATGCAATAACTCTGTTAAAGATATAGAAAATAAGTCCAACGATTTAGAAGAGCAAGAGGTGCAAAAATCATCAAATCAATCAGAATGTGCAGAAAATCCAGCTACCAAAATGAGCGATATATCAATACTACGTCAATTCATAAATAAGCTAGATGGACTGACTAATAAACCCTCTTCTCTGGCGCTATGAAATCAATCTCACCGCTCAGAGTTTTTTCAGCAACTTTTTTATAATCAATTTTTACGTTAATTTGCCCTTTCTTTTCTTCAAGCCACGCTATAGTGTGCTTCATCCAGTTTTTGTCATCACGTTCAGGAAAGTCTTCACGAGCATGGGCACCTCTGCTCTCCTTTCGATTGGCTGCGCATTCCATGGTAATAACCGCTTGTGGGATCATGTTAGCAAGCTCTAGTGCTTCAACTAAATCACTGTTCCACATCATACTGCGATCCTCAAGTGAAATATCAGGCATCATTTTTGCTACCTTTTTTATAGCTTTTTTGCCTTCTTCTAAAACTTCAGCAACACGGAACACTGATGCGTACTTTTGCATAGTGTTCTGCATTTCGCTGCGTATTTTTGCTACTTTGAGCTTCCCGGAAGCAAATCGCATTTTATTGAATCTATCTACTATCCAGTCTGTGCAGTCTGAATGCAATTTTTTATGTGGTGTACCGGATTTTAGCTTCTCTTTTGCTCTGAGCGCTGCAGCTCTACCAAAAACCACAAGATCAAGAAGCGAGTTAGAGCCAAGTCGATTTGCACCGTGCACAGAGACACACGCAGCTTCTCCAATTGCAAATAGTCCATCCACCACTTCTTCCTTACCTTGCTTCAGCGTGATCACTTCTCCATAATAATTGGTTGGAATGCCACCCATGTTATAGTGAACAGTCGGAATGACAGGTATTGGATCTTTAGTGACATCGACTCCAGCAAAAGTTCTTGCGGTTTCGCTAATGCCCGGCAATCTGAGTTTTATTACTTCCGGATCAAGATGCGCTATAGTTAAATACATGTGATCTTTTTTCGGTCCAACTCCTCTTCCCTCTCTAATTTCAATTGTTATTGCACGACTTACCACATCACGGGAAGCTAAATCTTTTGCTTTTGGTGCATAACGTTCCATAAACTTTTCGCCCTGAGAATTAACGAGATATCCCCCTTCGCCACGGCACCCTTCTGTCATCAAGCACCCTGAGCCATATATTCCTGTTGGATGAAATTGTACAAATTCCATATCTTCAAGTGGTAATCCAGCCCTTACTACCATGCCGTTACCATCACCTGTGCAGGTATGCGCACTTGTTGCAGAGAAATAAACACGTCCATATCCACCTGTTGCTAGCACCACCCTATGCGCGCGAAATTTATGTAATGTACCGTCGCATAGCGACCAAGCAAGAACTCCGCAGCATGTTTCGCTATCCATAATTAAATCAATCACAAAGTATTCAACAAAAAATTCAGCGTTGAATTTAAGACACTGCTGATATAGAGTGTGAAGGATTGCGTGCCCAGTTTTATCTGCCGCCGCACAAGTGCGTTGAGCTGATTTTCCTTTACCAAAGTGAGTTGTCATTCCACCAAAGGAACGCTGGTATATTTTGCCATCTTCTGTACGAGAAAAAGGTACGCCAAAATTTTCAAGTTCAATAACAGCCTTAGCAGCGTTTTTACACATATATTCTATTGCATCTTGATCACCAAGCCAGTCTGAACCTTTTATTGTGTCATATGCATGCCAGCGCCAATCGTCTTCACCGATATTACCTAAAGCTGCACTAATTCCGCCTTGTGCTGCAACTGTATGACTTCGTGTAGGGAAAATTTTAGAAATGCAGGCAACTGAAAAATTAGTTGCAGCCATCCCAAGCGTTGCTCTGAGCCCTGCTCCACCTGCACCTACTACTACCACATCATACTCATGTTCTATGATCTCATACGCTGACTTATCCATATTTACTTATTTTATCATTACAGGCTTATGATATCACAGAAGTAGAAAAAATCTATACAAGTTTTCTATAGCTATGCCGCTGCAGTATTTCATAATAGATCCCGCTAACACGTAACGGGATGACAGCAGTCCTACGTCATACCGCCGCAGTATCTCAGCCACTAACACGTAGCGGGATGACGGGTTGTCAGGCCAGCGCCCCTATGATGTCATCCCAGTGTCAGCTACTTGGATGACATCATAGGAGCACTGGAATGACAGCAGTCCTACGTCATACCGCCGCGGTATCTCTAGATCCCGCTAACAAGTAGCGGGATGACGGTTGTCAGCCAGTGTCCCTATGATGTCATCCCAGTGTCCCTATGATGTCATGAAAGTAGCTGACACTGGGATCCAGATTCACCTTATGATAGTGTCATTCCAGTGCCTCCCTCCCCTGTCATCCCAGTGCCTCTATGATGTCATGAAAGTAGCTGACACTGGGATCCAGATTCACCTTATGATAGTGTCATTCCAGTGCCTTCCCCCCTGTCATCCCAGTGCCCAGACACTGGGATCCAGGAAACTTAATTTCAACCAAGTGGCTACATAATAAAGGCTAGATCCCAGTGTCAGCTACTTGGATGACAAAAAAAGGAGCACTGGAATGACACCATTTTCGGTCTCTTAAATTGCTTTAGCCATAAATATTTAAGAAATTTACCAAATGAAAAAAAAGGCACACGAAGCCCTAGTCATTGTCTATTTTCAGTATCGGCGCTTTTTAGTCTTAAACACTGCAATTTAGCTGCTTTTAAGTGCAACTAACTTAAGCTATAAATATTTAAGAAATTTACCAGCAGAAAAAAAAGACAAAGAATCCCCGGAGTAGCTAGTTATTCCACTCTTTATTTTAAAATTTGACGTTGGGTGATGTCTTAAACGCTTTATAAGCGCTTTTCAGCTTATGTGGGTAAAAACCCAAAATTTTTATAAAGAAATAGTATGCACATAGTGCAAAAATTAAACAATAGTACGCCAAATACAAGTCTTCAGACTCATGCGTCAACGTTAAACAAAATACCATAGAATTCAATAGGATAATCCCTAGAGAATTACTCATCTACAAAAAGCCAAATCGTGTTAATTCTGTTTAGATGTAAAAGATAAGCTAAATTTTTACAAGGAAAACATTTCAAGCAGCAAGACACCTTTGATTAAAAAAGAGCACCAAATTTATGGGGTGAGTAACTGCAACTACTACAACTAAATCTTAATAGGGGGAACAAGCACTATGAAAACGTCAAAACTGACATTAGTATGTGACATATATGAATTAACAAATAAAGATAGAAAAAATATTCAAAAGCTAGCAAGAGAAATAGAGGAAGGGAAAGGTATTGCTGTAAGAGCCTGTTCATAATCTTTTCAGAAGTAAGGCAGTGAAAGCCAGAACGACCATTTGTAGGCTAGTATTGAGTTTTCGCTCACAATTTTTCCACAATCTTCTACATTTTTCTAACCAAGCAAAAGATCGCTCCACAACCCATCTTTTGGGCAATACAACAAAGGAATGTAATTCATTTCTTTTTATCACTTCAACGGTTGCACCAATAATCGTTTTTATTTGAGTTGCAAAATTCTCTCCAGTATAGCCTGCATCAACCAGTACATTTTTAACTCCCGAGAGGTTTTCTTTTGCATTTTCGACCATTCTCACAGCACTGCTACGGTCAGTTATCTCTGCTGTTGTTATATAAATTGCATGGGGCAAACCTTGCGTATCTACTGCAATATGGCGTTTTATTCCTGAAATCTTTTTGCCTGCATCATAGCCTTTTTCTTCAGCAGTATCTGCATTTTTTACACTCTGTGCATCAATTATGCAGAAGCTGGTTTTTTCTTTCCGACCATTGTTTTGTCGGACCACGCCAACTATTTTTTTTTAACACCAGCTCCAGAACACTTTCTTTATCTGCATCTGGTTTTTCACTCCACTTCTTAAAATAGTCGTAACAATTGCGCCATTTTGGAAACTCTTTTGGTAGCATTCTCCACTGACAACCGCTTTTCAGAACGTATAACACTCCACAAAATACATCATACAAATCAAGTTTCCTTGGTTTTGTTTTTTTTCTACAGGACTCTAGATCTGGTAACATAATCTCAAATCTTTCCCGACTTATATCACTTGGGTATAAACTCCTCATATATCCTAACTTATATATATTATCTCTTAGTTTATTCTTTTCTTGAGATCATGTACAGGTTCTAAGGTTCAGAAATGGAATATTCAAAAAGTCCAGCTATAACGCAAGCACGATTCTTTTAGCAAAAATAACTTACAAATATCAGGGCAGAGAGGAAACATTGTCACTACTACATTATGCTATAAGTCATAAAAATAATCAAGCTGTAAAAGATCTTTTAGAGCCTGTTCATAATCTTTTCAGAAGTAAGGCAGTGAAAGCCAGAACGACCATTTGTAGGCTAGTATTGAGTTTTCGCTCACAATTTTTCCACAATCTTCTACATTTTTCTAACCAAGCAAAAGATCGCTCCACAACCCATCTTTTGGGCAATACAACAAAGGAATGTAATTCATTTCTTTTTATCACTTCAACGGTTGCACCAATAATCGTTTTTATTTGAGTTGCAAAATTCTCTCCAGTATAGCCTGCATCAACCAGTACATTTTTAACTCCCGAGAGGTTTTCTTTTGCATTTTCGACCATTCTCACAGCACTGCTACGGTCAGTTATCTCTGCTGTTGTTATATAAATTGCATGGGGCAAACCTTGCGTATCTACTGCAATATGGCGTTTTATTCCTGAAATCTTTTTGCCTGCATCATAGCCTTTTTCTTCAGCAGTATCTGCATTTTTTACACTCTGTGCATCAATTATGCAGAAGATGGTTTTTTCTTTCCGACCATTGTTTTGTCGGACCACGCCAACTATTTTTTTTTAACACCAGCTCCAGAACACTTTCTTTATCTGCATCTGGTTTTTCACTCCACTTCTTAAAATAGTCGTAACAATTGCGCCATTTTGGAAACTCTTTTGGTAGCATTCTCCACTGACAACCGCTTTTCAGAACGTATAACACTCCACAAAATACATCATACAAATCAAGTTTCCTTGGTTTTGTTTTTTTTCTACAGGACTCTAGATCTGGTAACATAATCTCAAATCTTTCCCGACTTATATCACTTGGGTATAAACTCCTCATATATCCTAACTTATATATATTATCTCTTAGTTTATTCCTTTCTTGAGATCATGTACAGGTTCTAAGAATTCAGCACGTTTTTCTTCGTTTCTTTCCTTGTATAGCATTTCTCATAATAGTCCGAACAGGTCATAGGAAGGCAGAATCAACAGCACGACGAAAGGATTCGAATAGAGGAATGTTTTTCCTAGCTCTGTTTTTTATAGCAAACCAATGATGCTCAATTTTGTTGAAATCTGGAGAATACGGCGGCAGATACAAAATTTCTGCACCAACTCCTCTAGCAAGCTCGATAATCTTACCAGACTTATGAAAAGTAGCATTGTCAAGAATGACAGTCTGTCCAGGTTCCAAGATCGGTGTCAAAAATTGCTCAAACCATCCATTAAAAACATCCATATTACAGTGGCCTTCAAAGGTTAATGGAGCAACTATCTTTCTTCTACTTAAGGCTGCAACCATACTGATTCGTTGAGTTTTCTTTCCAGATTTTAGGCCATAAAACCGCTGTCCTTTCTGGCAATACCCATATGGATAGTCCTCTGTGTTATCAATGCCAGACTCATCTATATAAACTAAGTTTTCTGGTTCTTTTGTTGCTATAATTTTTAAGAATTCAGCACGTTTTTCTTCGTTTCTTTCCTTGTATCCATATGTCTTTTTTTGCGCGTAAATCCAATTTTTCTGAGAGCTCGGTGGATCGTTTGGATACTAACGTTGCCCCAAAGTTTAGCCATTTCCGACAGAGTCTTTCCTCCGTTTTCTCTGGCAAATTTAGCAAAGGCATCCCAGTCGGTGATTTTGTGATTGTAACCTCCATTTCCAAGTTTTTTTGATTGAAAGTCTCCTGTTTCTTTTCTTCTTTGCTGCCACTCCCATAAAGTAGTTCGTCCAATTTTAAATCTTGCTGCCACTGTTTCTCTGCTTCCTCCCTCCTCTAGCGCTTCCATTGCTTTTTTCCTTAAGTCATAACTATATGCTGCTGGCACTCAACCTCCTTATCATCGTCTATCCTTATCTTATCACATCCGGACTTCTATGAAAAGAGCTATATCCATATGTCTTTTTTTGCGCGTAAATCCAATTTTTCTGAGAGCTCGGTGGATCGTTTGGATACTAACGTTGCCCCAAAGTTTAGCCATTTCCGACAGAGTCTTTCCTCCGTTTTCTCTGGCAAATTTAGCAAAGGCATCCCAGTCGGTGATTTTGTGATTGTAACCTCCATTTCCAAGTTTTTTTGATTGAAAGTCTCCTGTTTCTTTTCTTCTTTGCTGCCACTCCCATAAAGTAGTTCGTCCAATTTTAAATCTTGCTGCCACTGTTTCTCTGCTTCCTCCCTCCTCTAGCGCTTCCATTGCTTTTTTCCTTAAGTCATAACTATATGCTGCTGGCACTCAACCTCCTTATCATCGTCTATCCTTATCTTATCACATCCGGACTTCTATGAAAAGAGCTATAATTGGCGCATTGCATCTATGCTGCAGTTTTCAATTCCTATATTACCCCAAATTATAGCTTTTATGAATGATGAACCGCTCAGCTTTCTCTTCCTTTTTACAAATCCTGTTTCAATTGATACCTCATTTGCCATTTCATTGAAAAATTTGTTGAGGTTGTTTGATAGGCAAGTTATTTTATTCATCGTTAGCTCTCTCACTAAAAGTATATCTGAAAGAACTTATATCTTATTATTCTATCTCCTTCATATCTTTTTCCTTAACTTGACGCGTATGGTTTATTTAACACTCCCTCTAGGCGTCAAAAGCTCAAATGAACCTGCACTTGTCCGTAAAGTCTTTCCATTTCTCCCATTTCTTCGATTATTCTCTTCACTTTCAGCTAATAAGTGATTTTCTATTTCACCTTCCAAACTTGCCTCCAGCAGCTTTTTTATAAATGGTGTAAATGCTCCATCCCTTCCTGTCAACGGCCTTCCTTCTCGTATAGACGACAGAATGTTTGTTTCTAATTCTTTATAATCTACCAAACCGGTAGTTCTGTTTACTACTTTCTGACTCATTGTCAAACCTCCATTTTTTTTATATCAATTTATTACTTTTTTTTCGGTTTGACACACTTTTTTGAACATTCCCTGTTAAGATGCCTAATCTACTTTCAGTTCCTCAGTATGTAAACTGCGCGGTAAGGACTCTAATTCCTTTGCAGCACTCAAGTTTTTATTTTTTGCATGTATACCAAGCTTATTAAATTCTCGAGCAGCAGGAAACACCCTTGCTTCAAGAGAGCCAGCAGTTTTATTATAATGATCAACAGCGCTTTTTAAGCTCCTGCGCAAATTATCAAAGTTTTCACCCATTGTGCAAATGCGCTCATATAAAATATGACCTAGTTCACTGATTTTCTTTGCATTTTCAGCTATCATCTCTTGCTTCCATCCATACGCTATTGCTCTCAGCAACGCAATTAGAGTGATCGGTGTTGCAATGATCACTTTTTTTTCCACTCCAATCTCTATCAAAGCAGGCTCATATTCCAGTGCTGCGCTAAAAACCCCCTCCCCTGTTAAGAAAAGCACCACAAGTTCTGGCGTATTTTCAAATTGATTCCAATACTCTTTTTTACCCAAGTCATTTATGTGTTTTTTTATTGCCAGGGAATGATTCTTTAATTTCTCCTTTTGTATTTGCAAATCATTTTGTGATATAGCATCCATGTAAGAATCAAGCGGCACTTTGGCATCTATTATTATTTGCTTTCCAGATGGCATTTTGATTATTAAATCAGGACGCAATAAATTATCCTCGTTTTTATCAACCACTGAGGCTTGAGCAAAAAAATCGCAATATTCAATCATTCCTGCTATTTCTACCACCCTTTTGAGCTGCATTTCACCCCACTTTCCTCTGATGTGGGGCTTTCTCAAGGCATTAGCAAGGCTGGAAGTTTGGTTCATCAGTGCTCCAATTTGCTCCTTTAAACCTTCATAGGCCCCTACCCTCTCTTTTTCCAGCTCGCGTATTTCATTATCGAATTTTTCTAATTTTTCTTTTATTGGAGTTACAACTTCGTTAATCGTTGCTTGTCTTTTTTTGAAATCGCTTTCCGTTTCTTTTAATTTGTTATCAATGACTTCCTTTGCTAAGTTCAGAAAATTATTATTGTTCACTTGCAAGGCATCAAGAGAGAGCGCTTTAAAAGTGTTTGTTAACCTCTCCTCTGCTTTTGTTAGTAATTCTATTTCCTTTTTCTTTTCCTCACGTTCTTTTTGCAGAGTTACTTCAAGTTCTGCTCTTTTGACCCTTAAATCAACTATTTCTTCATTCTTCGTAAGCAAAGTTTGCTTTGTTTCTTGAAGTTCTTGCTCTAATTTACATAAATTACCCTCAAGGTTTGCTTTCTTTTCGCTCAGTTTTTTTACGATAATGTAGAAAAATAGTAATAGAGAGACAACCAGAGCTATAGAATTGAAAAGCATCAGAATAAAAAAGCTGTATTTACAATTCTATATGATTTTTGTGTATATAAGAAAGAAAAAAGGAGCACCTAAAGAGGTGCCACTTTTGAAGGAAAAGTACTCTTTTAGAAAATTGGTAGAATAATTTTTGACCACATAAGTTGTTCTTTAGATGGATTTTCTAGCAGCTTATCAGGTTTACTATTGTTAGTATTAACAGTATTAGCAGCTTCTGAGCTTAGTGCCTTGCTATCATTTACAGGCACTTTAGATGCAGAATTTGCAACTTCAGGTTTCTGAGATATCTGAGTTATAGTACCAACTATATGCTTACTATTTAAACCTAAGAACCTGTACATGATCTCAAGAAAGGAATAAACTAAGAGATAATATATATAAGTTAGGATATATGAGGAGTTTATACCCAAGTGATATAAGTCGGGAAAGATTTGAGATTATGTTACCAGATCTAGAGTCCTGTAGAAAAAAAACAAAACCAAGGAAACTTGATTTGTATGATGTATTTTGTGGAGTGTTATACGTTCTGAAAAGCGGTTGTCAGTGGAGAATGCTACCAAAAGAGTTTCCAAAATGGCGCAATTGTTACGACTATTTTAAGAAGTGGAGTGAAAAACCAGATGCAGATAAAGAAAGTGTTCTGGAGCTGGTGTTAAAAAAAAATAGTTGGCGTGGTCCGACAAAACAATGGTCGGAAAGAAAAAACCAGCTTCTGCATAATTGATGCACAGAGTGTAAAAAATGCAGATACTGCTGAAGAAAAAGGCTATGATGCAGGCAAAAAGATTTCAGGAATAAAACGCCATATTGCAGTAGATACGCAAGGTTTGCCCCATGCAATTTATATAACAACAGCAGAGATAACTGACCGTAGCAGTGCTGTGAGAATGGTCGAAAATGCAAAAGAAAACCTCTCGGGAGTTAAAAATGTACTGGTTGATGCAGGCTATACTGGAGAGAATTTTGCAACTCAAATAAAAACGATTATTGGTGCAACCGTTGAAGTGATAAAAAGAAATGAATTACATTCCTTTGTTGTATAGCTCTTTTCATAGAAGTCAGGATGTGATAAGATAAGGATAGACGATGATAAGGAGGTTGAGTGCCAGCAGCATATAGTTATGACTTAAGGAAAAAAGCAATGGAAGCGCTAGAGGAGGGAGGAAGCAGAGAAACAGTGGCAGCAAGATTTAAAATTGGACGAACTACTTTATGGGAGTGGCAGCAAAGAAGAAAAGAAACAGGAGACTTTCAATCAAAAAAACTTGGAAATGGAGGTTACAATCACAAAATCACCGACTGGGATGCCTTTGCTAAATTTGCCAGAGAAAACGGAGGAAAGACTCTGTCGGAAATGGCTAAACTTTGGGGCAACGTTAGTATCCAAACGATCCACCTAGCTCTCAGAGCCTGTTCATAATCTTTTCAGAAGTAAGGCAGTGAAAGCCAGAACGACCATTTGTAGGCTAGTATTGAGTTTTCGCTCACAATTTTTCCACAATCTTCTACATTTTTCTAACCAAGCAAAAGATCGCTCCACAACCCATCTTTTGGGCAATACAACAAAGGAATGTAATTCATTTCTTTTTATCACTTCAACGGTTGCACCAATAATCGTTTTTATTTGAGTTGCAAAATTCTCTCCAGTATAGCCTGCATCAACCAGTACATTTTTAACTCCCGAGAGGTTTTCTTTTGCATTTTCGACCATTCTCACAGCACTGCTACGGTCAGTTATCTCTGCTGTTGTTATATAAATTGCATGGGGCAAACCTTGCGTATCTACTGCAATATGGCGTTTTATTCCTGAAATCTTTTTGCCTGCATCATAGCCTTTTTCTTCAGCAGTATCTGCATTTTTTACACTCTGTGCATCAATTATGCAGAAGCTGGTTTTTTCTTTCCGACCATTGTTTTGTCGGACCACGCCAACTATTTTTTTTTAACACCAGCTCCAGAACACTTTCTTTATCTGCATCTGGTTTTTCACTCCACTTCTTAAAATAGTCGTAACAATTGCGCCATTTTGGAAACTCTTTTGGTAGCATTCTCCACTGACAACCGCTTTTCAGAACGTATAACACTCCACAAAATACATCATACAAATCAAGTTTCCTTAGTTTTGTTTTTTTTCTACAGGACTCTAGATCTGGTAACATAATCTCAAATCTTTCCCGACTTATATCACTTGGGTATAAACTCCTCATATATCCTAGCTTATATATATTATCTCTTAGTTTATTCCTTTCTTGAGATCATGTACAGGTTCTCAGAAAAATTGGATTTACGCGCAAAAAAAGACATATGGATACAAGGAAAGAAACGAAGAAAAACGTGCTGAATTCTTAAAAATTATAGCAACAAAAGAACCAGAAAACTTAGTTTATATAGATGAGTCTGGCATTGATAACACAGAGGACTATCCATATGGGTATTGCCAGAAAGGACAGCGGTTTTATGGCCTAAAATCTGGAAAGAAAACTCAACGAATCAGTATGGTTGCAGCCTTAAGTAGAAGAAAGATAGTTGCTCCATTAACCTTTGAAGGCCACTGTAATATGGATGTTTTTAATGGATGGTTTGAGCAATTTTTGACACCGATCTTGGAACCTGGACAGACTGTCATTCTTGACAATGCTACTTTTCATAAGTCTGGTAAGATTATCGAGCTTGCTAGAGGAGTTGGTGCAGAAATTTTGTATCTGCCGCCGTATTCTCCAGATTTTAACAAAATTGAGCATCATTGGTTTGCTATAAAAAACATAGCTAGGAAAAACATTCCTCTATTCGAATCCTTTCGTCGTGCTGTTGATTCTGCCTTCCTATGACCTGTTCGGACTATTATGTGAAATGCTATAACTCTGTACCTGTTGATATAGATGAACTTATATTAGCAAGCGGACTTTCTACCAACATAGCTCTAATGGCTCTTTTGGAACTAGAGTTGGAAAACAAAATAGAGCGTTCACCGGGGAATAAAATATCGTTAATTTTCTAAGCTATAAGCCCACAACCGTACGAACATTATGATTTGAGTTCACCAAGAAAGATGTCATTCCAGCGCGTGACGCTGGAATCCAGCCTTTATTATGCAGCCACTTGGTTAAAATTAAGTCTTCTGGATCCAAGTAGTCTGGGCACTGGGATGACACCGTCTTGGATGGAAACCAGTGTCAGCTACTTAGATGACACCACTTTTGTATGGAAACCAGTGTCACCTTGACAACCTTCATCTCGCTACGTGTTAGCGGATACCGTGACGGTATGAATAGGGAGTACGCGTTAGCGGAATCTGCTAAGACGCTCGTGATAGCCCTATTCCTATAGTGAATAATTCCCTCTTATCTCCTTTTGGAATTGATAAGAGAAAACTTTTTTTCAACTTGTTGTATAATTTTATAAAAGTGATCGAAATCTAAGCTTGCACTGCCAATTAAAACTCCTGATAAACTTGAAATATTTAACAAATTTTCTATATTTTCTGAACTGACTGAACCACCATATATAATGTGTTTTTTACCAGTACACAATTTTATTACCTCTATCACCTCAGCAATTGCATCATTATTTGGCACATGACCTGTGCCTATTGCCCATATTGGCTCATATGCTACGGTATATTCACCATGTGTTGGCAAGCGGTTTTTGCATTGATATTCTATTACCTCCTTTGTTTTTCCACTTTTGTAATCTTCTGAATTTTCACCTACACAGATAATTGGGTGTAAGCCTGATTCTATTGCTATTTCTGACTTAAGTTTTATTTCACTATCTTTTTCATTGGCCCTTTCAGAATGCCCAAGTATTACGTAAGTACACCCTAGTTCTTTTAACATTTCTGCGCTAATTTCACCTGTGTAAGAACCGAACTTTTTATGATGGCAATTCTGTGCTCCTATATTAATATTATTGTTCAACTCTATACTGCTTGGAAATGATGTAAAAGGAGGACAAATTACTAATTTAGAGGTAATTTCGTTGCTCTTGTTGTTAAGTTTGCCTATAAAGTCAACAAATGAAGAACGCATTCCATTCATTTTCCAATTTGCTACTATTAAAAAGGACATCAACTTTACTTATATGAGTGAGAGTGCCGGCTGTCGGACTTGAACTGACAACCTACTGATTACAAGTCAGTTGCTCTACCAATTGAGCTAAGCCGGCGTTAAACACATTAATAATATACAATTATCAATGAATTTTAGTCAACTAATTTTTAAAATACTGTATAATGAAAATAATATGAAAAAATTTTTACTGAAGCCAAAAAAGAGTCTAGGGCAAAATTTTATTTTATCGAGTGAGATAACAAAAAAAATCGTCGCTTTAGCTGGTAGTCTGGAAAATTTTAATGTCATTGAAATCGGTCCTGGATATGGTGCATTAACAAGAGAAATATTGGTGCATAATCCAAAGTCTCTACTTTCTATAGAAAAAGATAGAGATTTAGTAAAACACCATGACCAACTGCTAAATGAGCATCAAGGAAAGTATAGAATTATAGAAGCGGATGCACTGCATGTTATAGAAGAAGAGCTGATAGAGCGCCCAGTTAAAGTTATTGCTAACTTGCCTTACAATATCTCAGTAGTGTTATTTTTAAAGTGGTTAAATAATATAAAATTTTTTACGAACTTGACATTAATGTTTCAAAAAGAGGTAGCAGATCGCATTACGGCAAGACCCAATTCTAAAGATTATGGTTCCTTATCAGTGCTAAGCCAGTTACTATGTGATACAAAAAAGGAATTTGATATTGAACCTAAAGAGTTTTTTCCAAGACCAAAAATACATTCTTCAGTAATTACAGTAAATCCTTTACCTACCCCAAAGTTTGCAGTAAATTTGGAAACCTTAACAAGATTAACACGTGCTGTTTTTTCTCAAAGAAGAAAGATGCTGAGGAATAGCTTGCAAAATATAACGAACCATGCTGAAACTGTCCTCGAAAACGCTAAATTGAGTGGAAACCAGCGTCCAGAAGACTTAACCATTGAGCAGTTTTGTTTGCTGGCAAATAATGTAGAATGCTTATTTTGCAATAAAATATATTAGCAACCATATAGCCTTTCTATCCCCTAAAAACAGTTAGAGCTATACGACAGAGCCACACCGGCTTCTATAGCTCCGCTTCTGTCATCCTATGGCTTACTGTACGAACATTGCAATATGGCACATAGTAAACGATGTCATTCCAGTGCTTGACACTGGAATCCAGCTTTTTCATAGTCATCAAAACGTTGTATTTTAACATAAAACGGCTACTTTTATGTTTACCAACTTAATAAAATTCCTGGATCCCAGTGTCTGGGCACTGGGATGACACCCTCCTGCTAGACAATATTCGTACAGTTGTGGGCTTGACCATAGGATCCAGCTTATAAAAGCTGGATTCCAGCGTCACGTGCTGGAATGACAACTTAAGGCATCACCTATAGTTACTAGTCTAACTATAAATATATTTCGGTAAACCTAAATTGCTTTAGCTATAGCTAATTTTGCAAAAGCCCTATTGCAATTTAATTAATTGGCGTATAAGCTTTAAATAAAGCCTATGAAAAAAATGGAAGCTTGTTATTCGTTTGACGATATACTTCTTTTGCCAGCCTATTCTAATATATTGCCTTGCGATGCAGATACAAAAACTTATTTAACAAATAGTATAGAACTAAATATCCCTCTCATATCCTCTGCAATGGATACTGTTACTGAATCGGGCTTTGCAATAGCTATTGCCCAACATGGAGGAATAGGTTGCATACATAAGAATTTATCAATAGATGAACAAGTTTTAGAAGTGAGAAGGGTGAAAAAATATGAAAGTTGGATCGTGTATAACCCAATTACGATTTCACCGGATAAAACAGTTGCAGAAGCAATTTCATTAATGAGAGAGCACAATTATTCTGGCATTCCTGTAGTCGATCAACGCAAGTTAGTTGGAATTTTAACTAACCGAGATGTGAGGTTTATTGAAGACCAGAACATGAATGTAAAAGTTTCCGAAGTGATGACAAAAGATAAGTTAGTGACAGTGCGGGAGCAGGGAGTAAATAGTGCCTCAGCAATGAAATTGTTGCATGAAAATAGAATAGAAAAGCTTTTGGTTGTAGATGAAAATTCTTGTTGTATAGGTTTAATTACGGTTAAAGACATTGAAAAATACAATAGATACCCAAATTCATGTAAAGACAGTAAAGGACGTCTCAGAGTTGCCGCTGCAATTGGCACTGGTAAAAAAGATGGTATAGAAAGATGTGAAGCTTTGATCGGAGAAGAAGTTGATGTAGTTGTTGTGGATACTGCTCACGGTCATTCCGAAAACGTTATCAATACCATTAGGGAAATAAAAAAGATGTATCCTAATACGCAATTAATTGGCGGAAACATTGCAACAAAGGAGGCTGCTGAAGTGTTGATTGATGCGGGTATTGATGCAGTGAAGGTTGGAATAGGACCAGGATCAATCTGTACAACCAGAATAGTTACAGGTGTTGGTGTGCCACAATTCTCTGCAATCAAGAATGTTGCAGAGGCGTGTAGAGCAAGAAACGTCAGACTAATTGCTGATGGTGGAGTAAAATACTCAGGAGATGTTGCAAAAGCTATTGCAGCTGGTGCTGACTCTGTGATGATTGGTTCGATTTTTGCTGGCACTGACGAAAGCCCAGGTGAGATTATTATGTATAAGGGCAGAACATATAAAGGCTATCGAGGAATGGGATCTATTAGTGCAATGAAACGAGGTTCAGCTAGCCGTTATTTTCAAGATAAAGATTCAAAATTCAAATTAGTTCCACAAGGAGTGGAAGGAAGAGTTCCATTCAAAGGTCCAGCTTCAGGAGTAATCCATCAGTTGATTGGCGGATTGCAAGCTGCAATGGGATATACCGGTAACAGGAATATAGAAGAAATGAAGAAAAACTGCAAATTTGTTACTATTACTGCATCAGGATTAAGAGAGAGTCATGCTCATGATATAGTCATTACACAAGAAGCTCCAAATTACGCTTATCAAACGTCCAATTTGTCAACCGATTCAGAGTAGTCCAGAAAAAGTAGAGAGAAAGTTAAGACGTTTTTGGAGTAAAATAAAACGTTTTTTCAAAATATGACAAATAGAAGAGAATATACAGCAGAATTCAAATTAGAAGCTGTTAAGCTGGTTAAAGAAACAGGTCAAACAAGTACAAAAATAGCAAAAGATCTAGGTATAGATGGCAGTATGTTAAGTAAGAAAATATGATGGAAAAATGTCTGGAGCATACGCATTTCCAGGCAAAGGCTCCTTATGACAAAGAAAGATTTGATCTAAAAAAAGAGCTAATAAGAGAAAGAGACATTTAAAAAAAAGCCCTGGGCAAAGAAAAAGAGTAAAGTATTCTTTTATATAGAAATTGCTATAAAACACAGGAACTATGTAGGGTTTTGTGCTGGTATAGCATTTCTCATAATAGTCCGAACAGGTCATAGGAAGGCAGAATCAACAGCACGACGAAAGGATTCGAATAGAGGAATGTTTTTCCTAGCTCTGTTTTTTATAGCAAACCAATGATGCTCAATTTTGTTGAAATCTGGAGAATACGGCGGCAGATACAAAATTTCTGCACCAACTCCTCTAGCAAGCTCGATAATCTTACCAGACTTATGAAAAGTAGCATTGTCAAGAATGACAGTCTGTCCAGGTTCCAAGATCGGTGTCAAAAATTGCTCAAACCATCCATTAAAAACATCCATATTACAGTGGCCTTCAAAGGTTAATGGAGCAACTATCTTTCTTCTACTTAAGGCTGCAACCATACTGATTCGTTGAGTTTTCTTTCCAGATTTTAGGCCATAAAACCGCTGTCCTTTCTGGCAATACCCATATGGATAGTCCTCTGTGTTATCAATGCCAGACTCATCTATATAAACTAAGTTTTCTGGTTCTTTTGTTGCTATAATTTTTAAGAATTCAGCACGTTTTTCTTCGTTTCTTTCCTTGTATCCATATGTCTTTTTTTGCGCGTAAATCCAATTTTTCTGAGAGCTCGGTGGATCGTTTGGATACTAACGTTGCCCCAAAGTTTAGCCATTTCCGACAGAGTCTTTCCTCCGTTTTCTCTGGCAAATTTAGCAAAGGCATCCCAGTCGGTAATTTTGTGATTGTAACCTCCATTTCCAAGTTTTTTTGATTGAAAGTCTCCTGTTTCTTTTCTTCTTTGCTGCCACTCCCATAAAGTAGTTCGTCCAATTTTAAATCTTGCTGCCACTGTTTCTCTGCTTCCTCCCTCCTCTAGCGCTTCCATTGCTTTTTTCCTTAAGTCATAACTATATGCTGCTGGCACTCAACCTCCTTATCATCGTCTATCCTTATCTTATCACATCCGGACTTCTATGAAAAGAGCTATAATATGATCAACTATAACAGATTTTGCCTGTTGTAATTTTTCTTGTTTTTGGTCAACAAAATGGTGCTCAACATCAAATAGGTTTTTTTGCTGCGGAGGTAAACTAAACCTAATACTCTCTATTATGTCATCAGCGGGTTCGATAAGCTTAGCACCGTTTTTAATTAAATAATTACTACCACTGCAGCGTGAATCTAAAGGGAAACCAGAAACTGCAAACACCTCTCTCCCTTGATTTAAAGCAAAATCTGCTGTTATTAGAGAGCCAGAACGTTTCGATGCTTCAATCACTGCAACACCCAGCGATAGACCAGATATAATTCGATTCCTTTGAGGAAAATATTGAGGCTTTGGTTTAGTAGCAAATGGAAGCTCAGTAATTACCAACCCACCGTTCCCAGTGATTTTTTTGTATAGATCAAAATTCTCTTTTGGATACACCACATCAATTCCGCTTGTTGTAACAGCAATAGTGGGATGATTTTTGTATATTACACTGTTTGCTGCAGTATCGATTCCTTTTGCAAGTCCAGAAACGATAACAAAACCAGCTTCGCTTAAATCAAGTGCCAACTTATTGGCAAAATTTCTTCCATTCATTGAAGAGTTACGCCCACCGATTATTGCAATTATCTCACGGCTTAATAATGATATATCACCAAGTGCAGTTATTACAGGATGACAATTAGAGATATTTCTTAGAACCTGTACATGATCTCAAGAAAGGAATAAACTAAGAGATAATATATATAAGTTAGGATATATGAGGAGTTTATACCCAAGTGATATAAGTCGGGAAAGATTTGAGATTATGTTACCAGATCTAGAGTCCTGTAGAAAAAAAACAAAACCAAGGAAACTTGATTTGTATGATGTATTTTGTGGAGTGTTATACGTTCTGAAAAGCGGTTGTCAGTGGAGAATGCTACCAAAAGAGTTTCCAAAATGGCGCAATTGTTACGACTATTTTAAGAAGTGGAGTGAAAAACCAGATGCAGATAAAGAAAGTGTTCTGGAGCTGGTGTTAAAAAAAAATAGTTGGCGTGGTCCGACAAAACAATGGTCGGAAAGAAAAAACCAGCTTCTGCATAATTGATGCACAGAGTGTAAAAAATGCAGATACTGCTGAAGAAAAAGGCTATGATGCAGGCAAAAAGATTTCAGGAATAAAACGCCATATTGCAGTAGATACGCAAGGTTTGCCCCATGCAATTTATATAACAACAGCAGAGATAACTGACCGTAGCAGTGCTGTGAGAATGGTCGAAAATGCAAAAGAAAACCTCTCGGGAGTTAAAAATGTACTGGTTGATGCAGGCTATACTGGAGAGAATTTTGCAACTCAAATAAAAACGATTATTGGTGCAACCGTTGAAGTGATAAAAAGAAATGAATTACATTCCTTTGTTGTATTGCCCAAAAGATGGGTTGTGGAGCGATCTTTTGCTTGGTTAGAAAAATGTAGAAGATTGTGGAAAAATTGTGAGCGAAAACTCAATACTAGCCTACAAATGGTCGTTCTGGCTTTCACTGCCTTACTTCTGAAAAGATTATGAACAGGCTCTAAGAATTCAGCACGTTTTTCTTCGTTTCTTTCCTTGTATCCATATGTCTTTTTTTGCGCGTAAATCCAATTTTTCTGAGAGCTCGGTGGATCGTTTGGATACTAACGTTGCCCCAAAGTTTAGCCATTTCCGACAGAGTCTTTCCTCCGTTTTCTCTGGCAAATTTAGCAAAGGCATCCCAGTCGGTAATTTTGTGATTGTAACCTCCATTTCCAAGTTTTTTTGATTGAAAGTCTCCTGTTTCTTTTCTTCTTTGCTGCCACTCCCATAAAGTAGTTCGTCCAATTTTAAATCTTGCTGCCACTGTTTCTCTGCTTCCTCCCTCCTCTAGCGCTTCCATTGCTTTTTTCCTTAAGTCATAACTATATGCTGCTGGCACTCAACCTCCTTATCATCGTCTATCCTTATCTTATCACATCCGGACTTCTATGAAAAGAGCTATAATTTATAGTAACAAATTATTAGGAACTTTAATTGTGACAAAACGTGTAATTATTTTTGGTGGAACGGGGTTTATAGGGAAACACATCGTAAGAACCTGTACATGATATCAAGAAAGGAATAAACTAAGAGATAATATATATAAGTTAGGATATATGAGGAGTTTATACCCAAGTGATATAAGTCGGGAAAGATTTGAGATTATGTTACCAGATCTAGAGTCCTGTAGAAAAAAAACAAAACCAAGGAAACTTGATTTGTATGATGTATTTTGTGGAGTGTTATACGTTCTGAAAAGCGGTTGTCAGTGGAGAATGCTACCAAAAGAGTTTCCAAAATGGCGCAATTGTTACGACTATTTTAAGAAGTGGAGTGAAAAACCAGATGTAGATAAAGAAAGTGTTCTGGAGCTGGTGTTAAAAAAAAATAGTTGGCGTGGTCCGACAAAACAATGGTCGGAAAGAAAAAACCAGCTTCTGCATAATTGATGCACAGAGTGTAAAAAATGCAGATACTGCTGAAGAAAAAGGCTATGATGCAGGCAAAAAGATTTCAGGAATAAAACGCCATATTGCAGTAGATACGCAAGGTTTGCCCCATGCAATTTATATAACAACAGCAGAGATAACTGACCGTAGCAGTGCTGTGAGAATGGTCGAAAATGCAAAAGAAAACCTCTCGGGAGTTAAAAATGTACTGGTTGATGCAGGCTATACTGGAGAGAATTTTGCAACTCAAATAAAAACGATTATTGGTGCAACCGTTGAAGTGATAAAAAGAAATGAATTACATTCCTTTGTTGTATTGCCCAAAAGATGGGTTGTGGAGCGATCTTTTGCTTGGTTAGAAAAATGTAGAAGATTGTGGAAAAATTGTGAGCGAAAACTCAATACTAGCCTACAAATGGTCGTTCTGGCTTTCACTGCCTTACTTCTGAAAAGATTATGAACAGGCTCTTAAAAGATCAGGGTAATCTTGGTCACATGCAGGTATAATTTTAGCTCCAATTCTTTCTGCATTATTGATTTCTTCTCGTGCATCTTGAATGCCATACACCTTATTATTAGCCACCCTATTGAGATATTTCAACACCTCATCTAGCGATCCATGTGTTTTTAGTATACTAAAAAACTTTATTGGTCCTATAGTTCTAGCCAAGCTTAACCATACTTCTAATTCTTTGTTGTTCAATTTATTTATCTTCATAAAAGGCTTGAATTTCTTATCAATTTAGTGTACCCAAGATAATGCAAATATACAGTGTTTTATGACGCATTTTGTTACAGATAAATGCATAAAATGTAAATATACGGACTGTGTGGAAGTATGTCCCGTTGACTGCTTCTATGAAGGTAAAAACATGCTCGTGATTAACCCAGATGAATGTATTGATTGCGGAGTGTGCATACCTGAGTGTCCAGTGGATGCAATTGTAACTGATGATTCCATAAAAGATATTTTAGAACTAGATGAAGAGTTACTGAACAGTGAACAAAAAACTTTCAAGTTATTTTACGATATAAATGTAGAATACTCACAAAAATGGCAAAATATCACAGCTAAGAAGCAACCCCTCTATACCGCAGAAGAGCATAAGGAAAAAAAGGATAAAACAGCTTATTTTGATGAAAATTTAGAATAATATTAACAAAGAAAAAGATCAGACTCCTTGCATAACCATATGAAAAACTAGCAACTCACTTTTCTTTGTCATTCCAGCGCGTGACGCACAATCGTACGAACATTGCAATTTGCAGGTGGCAGATGGTGTCATGCAAGTAGCTGACACTGGTTTCCATCCAAAAGGGCAGTGCCTCTATGATGTCATCCCAGTGCTCTGACTACTTGGATCCAGAAAAAAGAATGGTGTCATTCCAGTGCCCAGACACTGGAATCCAGACTTTCCGTAAAAACGTTATATTTTAACATAACACTTTATATGCTCACCAACTTAGTGCTAATCAAAATCCTGGATCCAAGTAGTCAGGGCACTGGGATGACACCATTTGTTGTATCTTAACAAAACAAACGTTCGTACAGTTGTGCATAGGATAGAGCTATAGAATTTTTCAAAGCGTTTTTTCTATTGAAGATAAGAGCATCTTTTATATATGCTATATAACAAAACATAGAATGCCCATGATTCCAACTATAGCAATTTTAAGTGGTGGATTTTCTTGTGAGAGAGAAATATCGCTTATGAGCGGAAAAGCAGTAAAGAAGGCGCTCGATAGCCTTTCATATAATGCAATAGAAATAGATGTTGATAGCAACATTGCTGAAAAGCTTAAAAAAATTAATCCGGGCCTTGCTTTTATCGCTCTGCATGGACCTTATGGTGAAGATGGCTGCATTCAAGGTTTATTGGAAATCTTAGGTATAAAATATACACACTCAGGAGTTATGGCTTCTGCTGTTGCTATGAACAAGGCAATGTCAAAGCATATATTTTGGTCCCTTAGTATTGATACTCCAAAAGGTTATGTAATTAGCCGAGAAGATCTACTAAAAAATAATATTAGAATTGATTATCCGTACGTCTTAAAACCAATTAATGAAGGCTCTAGCATCGGAGTGCACATAATTTTCTCGCATGAGGATTATTTAAAACTAAAAGATGATAATATCATGTTTGATGTCATTTCAGCGCGTGACCAGGCAGTATCTGGCTACTTGGATGACAAGGAAGGAGCTACTTCTATGACAAGAGACTTGATGATCATAGAAGAATATGTCCCAGGAATAGAGTTACAAACTGCTGTATTGCTGGATGAAGCAATTGGCACTATGGAAATACGACCAAAAAATAAATTCTATGATTATGAAGCAAAGTATACAGATGGATTTGCAGAACATATATTTCCTGCTGAAATTCCCGACAATATATATAAAATGACCTTGGAACACGCACTGAAAGTTCATCAATTTTTAGGCTGTAAAACTATTTCCCGCTCAGATTTCCGTTATAATCCCAAAAATAACACTTTAAAAATGCTTGAGATTAATACACATCCTGGCTTTACTGAGCTATCGTTAGTGCCAGAAATTGCAAAATTGACAAAAGGAATCAATTTTAATGAATTAGTTAAAATTATTATTGAAGATAGTTTTCAGCACAAAAATATTAGGGATTTAAGTCATGTTGAGCAGTATTACTAGAAGCCAAAGGAGTTTTTTGCGTAAGTGTGCCTTGGTTATTATCACAGCACTTTTTCTTACGCTAATACTCTACAGCTCACTTGATAAAATAATAAATCGATTTAATTACTACTTTACTTGGTATAATGACTGCCTATCCAGTTTATTACTCAGTAGTGGATTTTCAATCGATGAAGTAGTCGTGAGTGGCAATAAATTTACAAACAAAAAGGATATTTTAAGTTTGACAGATAGAACGCAACCTATCCTGTATATATCACTTTCAAAACTTGCCGGTAACATACAATCCGTAAGCAGATGGATAAAACACGTAAGAGTTCACAGAATTTTGCCCAATACTCTACACATTAATATAGATGAGCATAAACCGTTTGCTCTCTGGAAAGATAATAACAAAACCTCGGTAATTGATTTCGAAGGCAAAGTGATCGTAGATGACTATCTAGTAGATGATCTTGTTGTAATTACAGGACAAAACTCGTTATCAAACCTAGAATTTGTTAGAGATGCGTTAGAGAGTAAAACTCAATTAAGAGACCACATTTCTTCTTTTGCTTATATAGGGAATAGAAGATGGAATATCATACTTGATAACAATTCCACAGTAAAACTACCTGAAGATAACCCTTATAGTGCATGGGACTATTTAAACCACTTACACAATACAACTGATTTTACTTTCAGCGATTGGAGTATTATTGATATGCGTATTACTGATAAAATCTTTGTGAAGAGGTGATCTGCTGTCATCCAAGTAGCGGGATACTTAACCGTCGTACCGCGATTCATTCGCGGTATCTCTTAGCCGCTAACAAGCAGCGGGATGACGGTTGTCAGGCTAGTACCTTCTCTTGTCATCCCAGTGGCCTCCTTTCTCCTATCATCCCAGTAGCCTCCTTCTCCTGTCATCCCAGTGCCCTCTACCTTGTCATCCCAGTGCCCAGACACTTGTATCTGGGATCTATTTTGCATGTATAGCATTTCTCATAATAGTCCGAACAGGTCATAGGAAGGCAGAATCAACAGCACGACGAAAGGATTCGAATAGAGGAATGTTTTTCCTAGCTCTGTTTTTTATAGCAAACCAATGATGCTCAATTTTGTTGAAATCTGGAGAATACGGCGGCAGATACAAAATTTCTGCACCAACTCCTCTAGCAAGATCGATAATCTTACCAGACTTATGAAAAGTAGCATTGTCAAGAATGACAGTCTGTCCAGGTTCCAAGATCGGTGTCAAAAATTGCTCAAACCATCCATTAAAAACATCCATATTACAGTGGCCTTCAAAGGTTAATGGAGCAACTATCTTTCTTCTACTTAAGGCTGCAACCATACTGATTCGTTGAGTTTTCTTTCCAGATTTTAGGCCATAAAACCGCTGTCCTTTCTGGCAATACCCATATGGATAGTCCTCTGTGTTATCAATGCCAGACTCATCTATATAAACTAAGTTTTCTGGTTCTTTTGTTGCTATAATTTTTAAGAATTCAGCACGTTTTTCTTCGTTTCTTTCCTTGTATCCATATGTCTTTTTTTGCGCGTAAATCCAATTTTTCTGAGAGCTCGGTGGATCGTTTGGATACTAACGTTGCCCCAAAGTTTAGCCATTTCCGACAGAGTCTTTCCTCCGTTTTCTCTGGCAAATTTAGCAAAGGCATCCCAGTCGGTGATTTTGTGATTGTAACCTCCATTTCCAAGTTTTTTTGATTGAAAGTCTCCTGTTTCTTTTCTTCTTTGCTGCCACTCCCATAAAGTAGTTCGTCCAATTTTAAATCTTGCTGCCACTGTTTCTCTGCTTCCTCCCTCCTCTAGCGCTTCCATTGCTTTTTTCCTTAAGTCATAACTATATGCTGCTGGCACTCAACCTCCTTATCATCGTCTATCCTTATCTTATCACATCCGGACTTCTATGAAAAGAGCTATAACTCCAATTGTGTTTTGGCATAAAACGCGACGCGTATTAGAACCTGTACATGATCTCAAGAAAGGAATAAACTAAGAGATAATATATATAAGTTAGGATATATGAGGAGTTTATACCCAAGTGATATAAGTCGGGAAAGATTTGAGATTATGTTACCAGATCTAGAGTCCTGTAGAAAAAAAACAAAACCAAGAAAACTTGATTTGTATGATGTATTTTGTGGAGTGTTATACGTTCTGAAAAGCGGTTTTCAGTGGAGAATGCTACCAAAAGAGTTTCCAAAATGGCGCAATTGTTACGACTATTTTAAGAAGTGGAGTGAAAAACCAGATGCAGATAAAGAAAGTGTTCTGGAGCTGGTGTTAAAAAAAAATAGTTGGCGTGGTCCGACAAAACAATGGTCGGAAAGAAAAAACCAGCTTCTGCATAATTGATGCACAGAGTGTAAAAAATGCAGATACTGCTGAAGAAAAAGGCTATGATGCAGGCAAAAAGATTTCAGGAATAAAACTCCATATTGCAGTAGATACGCAAGGTTTGCCCCATGCAATTTATATAACAACAGCAGAGATAACTGACCGTAGCAGTGCTGTGAGAATGGTCGAAAATGCAAAAGAAAACCTCTCGGGAGTTAAAAATGTACTGGTTGATGCAGGCTATACTGGAGAGAATTTTGCAACTCAAATAAAAACGATTATTGGTGCAACCGTTGAAGTGATAAAAAGAAATGAATTACATTCCTTTGTTGTATTGCCCAAAAGATGGGTTGTGGAGCGATCTTTTGCTTGGTTAGAAAAATGTAGAAGATTGTGGAAAAATTGTGAGCGAAAACTCAATACTAGCCTACAAATGGTCGTTCTGGCTTTCACTGCCTTACTTCTGAAAAGATTATGAACAGGCTCTCATTAGTAATAAGACAAATTAAAAATAGCCCTTTTGCCTGTAATTGCGGAGTTTAAGCAAATTCATAATATGTCCTATTTGTCTTCCCAATAACGAAGATTGGTATAAGCATAAAAGTAGCCGTTTTATGTTAAAATACAACATTTTGATGATTATGAAAAAGCTGGATCCCAGTGTCTGGGCACTGGAATGACACCATCATAAGGTGAATCTGGATCCAAGTAGTCTGGGCACTGGGATGACACCTCCGTGCACTGCCTTCATAAAGGAACCAGTGTCAGCTACTTGGATAACAGCTAGCCTGACATCGTCGTCCCGCTATGTGTTAGCGGGATCTATGCTAATGCCCTTTTATTCTTTCAATTATGTTATTTCCATTTAAATCTGTCTGTTCCGCAACTTCAGTGAATACAGTTGAATAATCGATAAAACTGATCTTCATAACTTTACCCTACTTCAATAATATTTTGATCATTACATATTGTAACAAAAAAAAATCAACTCATTTCTTCCAAAGGCTCTATATTGAAGATAGAAAGTCCAGAAGCGATGACGTGTGCTAAGGCCTGCACGAGAAACATTCTTGCAGCGGTGAGGTTTAAGTTGTCTTCCAGTATGAAACGCATGTTTAAATCACTCTTGCCATACCCCCATAAAACGTGAAACGCTTCTGCAACTTCAAGTAAGTAGAAAGTAATTCTGTGTGGCTCACAAAGCCTTGCTGCAATTTCTACCACATCTGGCCACTTTGCTAAGGTTTTTATGAGGAAGAGCTCCCCATCGGTTTTTAAAAGTGAAGGATCTGCTGTTGGGAGCTCTTTTGGAGCATTACGCATTAACGAATGAGCACGAGCATGCGCATATTGCACGTAAAAAATAGGGTTGTCTTTTGATTGTTCTTTAACTTTAGCAAAATCAAAGTCCAAGACCATATCATTCTTGCGTGTTAGCATTATAAAACGAGTTATGTCCCTGCCAACTTCTTCCACTACATCTCTTGCTGTGAGGAAGTTTCCTGATCTTTTGGACATCTTAACAGGTTTGCCGTTCTCGAAAAAATTCACAATATTATGCAGTTTTACCTCTATTTTTGCTTGATCATCACTGAGCGCAGAGACGACTGCTTTGAGCCTTTTGACATAACCGCCGTGGTCACTACCAAGCTCTACGATCATATTGTTAAAACCACGTAATATCTTATCAAAATGGTAAGCGATATCCGAGGCAAAATAAGTCCAACTGCCGTCCTCTTTCTTCAATGCGCGGTCAACGTCATCACCAAATTTTGTAGAGCGAAATAACATTTCTTTTCTGGAAGTCCAATTTTCGCTTTCTTTGCCTTTTGGTTTCTCCAGGTACCCTTCATACACTAGACCCTTGTCAGACAATATCTTTATACTCTCTTCGATTTTGCCACTTTTTTGCAGCTCATACTCTGAAGTAAAAACATCATGATTTACTCCAAGTAAGTTCATGTCTTCCTTTATGAGTTCTAAGATAGAACTTAAAGTATAGTCTCTAATTATCTGATTATCTTGCTTTTTTAGAAGCTCCTTGCCGTATTTTTTGGCCAGCTCCTCCCCTATCGGTTTTAAATATTCACCTGGATATAAACCTTTTTCGATGCTGATTTTTTCTCCCAGAGCTTCCTTATACCGCAAATATACTGACTTTATTAGTGTATCTATCTGCGCTCCAGCATCATTAATATAGTATTCCTTAGTAACTTTATAACCAACTTTTTTCAATAAATTTGCCAGAACGTCACCAAATACTGCCCCTCTTGCATGACCAATATGCAGTGGACCAGTTGGATTTGCGGATACAAACTCAACATTGATCGCCTGATTGTTTCCAATATCTAGAGTGCCAAACTCTGTTTTTAGCTCATTTATTTGTTTTAAGATCCCATGCCATACTTCTATTTTTAAGTGCATGTTGATGAAACCAGGGCCTGCTATTTCCACTTTTGCAACTTCATCAAAAGGTTTAAATTCTCTTGCTAAGATCCCTGCAATCTCAACTAAATTACTCTTTTCATGCTTTGCAAGCACTATGGCAACGTTTGTGTAAATATCTCCATGCGCTCTATTGCTTGGAGGCTCTACGATAAAGTTTGTTGCATTCGTGCTTATAACACCCCTTTGCTTCAACTCATTTAATTTACTGGAAATTAGAGAGGAAACCTGCTTGAAAATGTTCATTAACTAAAAAGCTATAAAATCTGTAGCAGTATAGTGGATAAATGGGGGAAGTTGAAGGGTTATCTTAACTATTTTACCTTCAAATGATCCAGGAAAGTTATAGTTTATATTAAGTCGTTGCCGTAACCATGGTAAGAGAAAGCCATACTTTCGCTGTGATCATCGTTACCAGCATCAGGATCTTTAACATCATCAGGATCTTTAACATCATCAGGATCTTTAACATCATCGGGCTCTTTAACATCATCAGGTTCTTTAACACCATCAGGTTCTTTCTCTTTCTTCAGTTCATTCTTAGAGCCTGTTCATAATCTTTTCAGAAGTAAGGCAGTGAAAGCCAGAACGACCATTTGTAGGCTAGTATTGAGTTTTCGCTCACAATTTTTCCACAATCTTCTACATTTTTCTAACCAAGCAAAAGATCGCTCCACAACCCATCTTTTGGGCAATACAACAAAGGAATGTAATTCATTTCTTTTTATCACTTCAACGGTTGCACCAATAATCGTTTTTATTTGAGTTGCAAAATTCTCTCCAGTATAGCCTGCATCAACCAGTACATTTTTAACTCCCGAGAGGTTTTCTTTTGCATTTTCGACCATTCTCACAGCACTGCTACGGTCAGTTATAGCTCTTTTCATAGAAGTCCGGATGTGATAAGATAAGGATAGACGATGATAAGGAGGTTGAGTGCCAGCAGCATATAGTTATGACTTAAGGAAAAAAGCAATGGAAGCGCTAGAGGAGGGAGGAAGCAGAGAAACAGTGGCAGCAAGATTTAAAATTGGACGAACTACTTTATGGGAGTGGCAGCAAAGAAGAAAAGAAACAGGAGACTTTCAATCAAAAAAACTTGGAAATGGAGGTTACAATCACAAAATTACCGACTGGGATGCCTTTGCTAAATTTGCCAGAGAAAACGGAGGAAAGACTCTGTCGGAAATGGCTAAACTTTGGGGCAACGTTAGTATCCAAACGATCCACCGAGCTCTCAGAAAAATTGGATTTACGCGCAAAAAAAGACATATGGATACAAGGAAAGAAACGAAGAAAAACGTGCTGAATTCTTAAAAATTATAGCAACAAAAGAACCAGAAAACTTAGTTTATATAGATGAGTCTGGCATTGATAACACAGAGGACTATCCATATGGGTATTGCCAGAAAGGACAGCGGTTTTATGGCCTAAAATCTGGAAAGAAAACTCAACGAATCAGTATGGTTGCAGCCTTAAGTAGAAGAAAGATAGTTGCTCCATTAACCTTTGAAGGCCACTGTAATATGGATGTTTTTAATGGATGGTTTGAAAAATTTTTGACACCGATCTTGGAACCTGGACAGACTGTCATTCTTGACAATGCTACTTTTCATAAGTCTGGTAAGATTATCGAGCTTGCTAGAGGAGTTGGTGCAGAAATTTTGTATCTGCCGCCGTATTCTCCAGATTTCAACAAAATTGAGCATCATTGGTTTGCTATAAAAAACAGAGCTAGGAAAAACATTCCTCTATTCGAATCCTTTCGTCGTGCTGTTGATTCTGCCTTCCTATGACCTGTTCGGACTATTATGAGAAATGCTATATCTCTGCTGTTGTTATATAAATTGCATGGGGCAAACCTTGCGTATCTACTGCAATATGGAGTTTTATTCCTGAAATCTTTTTGCCTGCATCATAGCCTTTTTCTTCAGCAGTATCTGCATTTTTTACACTCTGTGCATCAATTATGCAGAAGCTGGTTTTTTCTTTCCGACCATTGTTTTGTCGGACCACGCCAACTATTTTTTTTTAACACCAGCTCCAGAACACTTTCTTTATCTGCATCTGGTTTTTCACTCCACTTCTTAAAATAGTCGTAACAATTGCGCCATTTTGGAAACTCTTTTGGTAGCATTCTCCACTGACAACCGCTTTTCAGAACGTATAACACTCCACAAAATACATCATACAAATCAAGTTTCCTTGGTTTTGTTTTTTTTCTACAGGACTCTAGATCTGGTAACATAATCTCAAATCTTTCCCGACTTATATCACTTGGGTATAAACTCCTCATATATCCTAACTTATATATATTATCTCTTAGTTTATTCCTTTCTTGAGATCATGTACAGGTTCTTAGACGGTGAGAAAAAGCATACGGTGAGAATTATGAAAACGAAATTTGAAAGCATGTCCATTCAAGTAAGCGGTGTTAGTTATGATCGCTCTATATACAAGCTCTCTTTTCCTTCAACAAGGTCACTTATGCTGAAGGAATACCCTCCTTCTCACATCAGCAAAACCATCATAGAAATGATAGATTTACCGCATATTAAAGGTAATAACGCAAGCTTTACTTTAGTAGGTGAGGAAAAGAATTGGAAGGGAGCAACGCTCTTTATTTCGGGCGACGATAAGGATTATAAGCCTATTGCAAGCACAAATAAGCAGTCTACTTGCGGATATGTAATGGAATCTACTGACGAGGAGCTTATAGTAGTGTTACGTTTTGGTGTATTGAGTTCTTCATATAACCATTATTTAAGTGGGAAACTAGCAATTTATCATGTTGTCATTCCAGCGCTTGACCATATTTCTCCTGGATCCCAGTGTCTGGGCACTGGGATGACAGAAGAGGGTTTTACAAGCACTAACGTTAGTACTATAAATGTAAGCAATTTAGCACTGGTTGGAAAAGAGGTAATAAAATTCCAGAGAGCTGAACTTATAAATAAAAATAAATATAAGCTTAGCAACCTAATCAGAGGACAAGAAGGAACTAAAGAGACCGCAGGTGAAAAATTTGTTCTACTTGATGATTCAATAATATCTTTCGAAGTGCAAAGAGGAAAAAAGTTTTACCTAAAAGCAGTGACTTATGGTGATTCATTGGATAACACGGAAGCAAAGGTCCTGAACAATTGATGTTCAGTATTTATAGCATTTCTCATAATAGTCCGAACAGGTCATAGGAAGGCAGAATCAACAGCACGACGAAAGGATTCGAATAGAGGAATGTTTTTCCTAGCTCTGTTTTTTATAGCAAACCAATGATGCTCAATTTTGTTGAAATCTGGAGAATACGGCGGCAGATACAAAATTTCTGCACCAACTCCTCTAGCAAGCTCGATAATCTTACCAGACTTATGAAAAGTAGCATTGTCAAGAATGACAGTCTGTCCAGGTTCCAAGATCGGTGTCAAAAATTGCTCAAACCATCCATTAAAAACATCCATATTACAGTGGCCTTCAAAGGTTAATGAGCAACTATCTTTCTTCTACTTAAGGCTGCAACCATACTGATTCGTTGAGTTTTCTTTCCAGATTTTAGGCCATAAAACCGCTGTCCTTTCTGGCAATACCCATATGGATAGTCCTCTGTGTTATCAATGCCAGACTCATCTATATAAACTAAGTTTTCTGGTTCTTTTGTTGCTATAATTTTTAAGAACCTGTACATGATCTCAAGAAAGGAATAAACTAAGAGATAATATATATAAGTTAGGATATATGAGGAGTTTATACCCAAGTGATATAAGTCGGGAAAGATTTGAGATTATGTTACCAGATCTAGAGTCCTGTAGAAAAAAAACAAAACCAAGGAAACTTGATTTGTATGATGTATTTTGTGGAGTGTTATACGTTCTGAAAAGCGGTTGTCAGTGGAGAATGCTACCAAAAGAGTTTCCAAAATGGCGCAATTGTTACGACTATTTTAAGAAGTGGAGTGAAAAACCAGATGCAGATAAAGAAAGTGTTCTGGAGCTGGTGTTAAAAAAAAATAGTTGGCGTGGTCCGACAAAACAATGGTCGGAAAGAAAAAACCAGCTTCTGCATAATTGATGCACAGAGTGTAAAAAATGCAGATACTGCTGAAGAAAAAGGCTATGATGCAGGCAAAAATATTTCAGGAATAAAACGCCATATTGCAGTAGATACGCAAGGTTTGCCCCATGCAATTTATATAACAACAGCAGAGATAACTGACCGTAGCAGTGCTGTGAGAATGGTCGAAAATGCAAAAGAAAACCTCTCGGGAGTTAAAAATGTACTGGTTGATGCAGGCTATACTGGAGAGAATTTTGCAACTCAAATAAAAACGATTATTGGTGCAACCGTTGAAGTGATAAAAAGAAATGAATTACATTCCTTTGTTGTATTGCCCAAAAGATGGGTTGTGGAGCGATCTTTTGCTTGGTTAGAAAAATGTAGAAGATTGTGGAAAAATTGTGAGCGAAAACTCAATACTAGCCTACAAATGGTCGTTCTGGCTTTCACTGCCTTACTTCTGAAAAGATTATGAACAGGCTCTAAGAGTTCAGCACGTTTTTCTTCGTTTCTTTCCTTGTATCCATATGTCTTTTTTTGCGCGTAAATCCAATTTTTCTGAGAGCTCGGTGGATCGTTTGGATACTAACGTTGCCCCAAAGTTTAGCCATTTCCGACAGAGTCTTTCCTCCGTTTTCTCTGGCAAATTTAGCAAAGGCATCCCAGTCGGTAATTTTGTGATTGTAACCTCCATTTCCAAGTTTTTTTGATTGAAAGTCTCCTGTTTCTTTTCTTCTTTGCTGCCACTCCCATAAAGTAGTTCGTCCAATTTTAAATCTTGCTGCCACTGTTTCTCTGCTTCCTCCCTCCTCTAGCGCTTCCATTGCTTTTTTCCTTAAGTCATAACTATATGCTGCTGGCACTCAACCTCCTTATCATCGTCTATCCTTATCTTATCACATCCGGACTTCTATGAAAAGAGCTATAAACTTAAACTTGAATAATCAAAGATAAGATATTGAAATTCGTGCTTTTTATGATTTTAGCTTAAGATTCCAGTGTCAAAGCACATAACTGTACGAACATTGTGATTTGAATCCACTAGGAGGGTGTCATCTAAGTAGCCTCCTTCTCCTGTCATCCCAGTGCCATGACTACTTGGATCCAGAAACTTAATTGCAAGTAAGTAAACTGCTTTGATGAAATTGTATAATGGAAACTAGATCCCAGTTTCAAGCTACTTGGATGACACCCTACTGGATAGAGCCTTCACAGGCTTTTTCTCGAATAGCTACTCTTAATTTCAGTAGTTAAATTAATATACTAATGAAAAAAATACATTATAATTAAGTATATTTAATCCAGTAAATCATTAAGTGAAAACAGCTCTTTCGCAAAATATCATCTCTCTTATTATGATATTGTCTGTAGCAATTGTCGATATGGCAACTGACCTATACTCAGTTGCACTACCAAGCATTGCCAATTATTTTAAAGTAGAAGGCAGTGTAGTGCAGCTTACAATTAGCTTAAATCTAGTTGGATTTGCGGTATCTGGATTAATTTATGGTCCATTATCGGACCATTATGGTAGGCGTCCAATGATGCTGATTGGTATGACAATTTTTACTTTGGCAAGTGTCATGTGTTATATAGCCGACAGTATTGCGCTCTTGATACTAATTCGCTTCATACAAGGAACAGGGGCTGGTGTTGCAGGTGTTGTTGGGTATGCAGCAATAAGGGATATGTACTCGGGTAGTGAATACTCGAGAGTAATTTCAAAATTAAATATGGTTGTGGCACTCTCACCTGGAATAGCTCCAGTGGTGGGCAGTTATATAATTTCACATGGTTATCATTGGAAATTTTTGTTTTTTATTATGTCACTTGCAGCAATTGCTATGCTTATTTTTATCTACTTTAAGTTACAAGAAACGCTCACTGTGAATAAAAATGAAACCAGTATAACTAACATAACTACTAATATCTTCAAGCAATATATATCAATATTTAGAAATTATCGTTTCCTTGGGTTTTCAGCCATTCATGGATTAACTTTCATGTGGCTTTGGGCATACATTGCTAACTATCCTTTCATATTTGAATCAATGGGCATTGAAGTACAGTATTTTGGCTACCTCATATTGATCATAGTCATATTTTACATAATTGGAACTTTAATTAATAGAAGGTATGTACCAAAAATAGGGGTTAGCAAAATGCTAATAATAGGTTTGGTGTTACCGATAATATCCGATAGTTTATTGGTATATTTTTATTTCGCGGACAGGTTGAATATATTCATTCTTCAAGTTGCCTGGATTCCAGCTAATATCGGACTTGCATTAGTAATCAGCAATAATGTAACCTCTGCTTTAGAAACGATCAAAGGTATAGGGCTTGGTAGTGCAGTTCTCTCATTCTGCAATATGATGTTTGGGGCTATTGGAATATATATAGTAGGAAAATTTTTTCGCTATGGTATTTTACCAAATTTACTATTAACAATAGCATGCTCTACAATTGCGATTCTTATGTACAGCCGACTCAAATGTACTGAAAAACACGGGCATTATTTGCGTGATCCAGGAACATAGAGCTCATGGGTTATTAATGACTTTATCATGATAATATAATTTTACAGGGGGTGAGAGCTCATAGATTATTAACGACTTTATCATAACAATATAGTTTTACAAAGAGGTGTAGGATGAGTAGTTCACAAAGTATAGATGATTTGTTTCAGGCTGCTAAAAGAGGTGATATTAATGAAGTAAAACGTCTAATAAGTGAAGGAGCAGATGTTAATATAGTTGAAGATTTGCATACTCCTTTATATTGGGCTGCTAAAAATGGTCATTTTAATATAGTAGAAGTTCTATTAGATAATGGAGCATATGTTGATGGTGTCAATTATTCTATGGAACGTGATGTGTTGACTCTATTACAAGAAAAAGAAGCTGAATATTGCAAGAGCTCTTTACATCTGGCTGCTAGGCTTGGCAAGTTGGAAGCAGTAGAAGGTCTATTAGAGAAAAAAGCAAACGTTAATGCACAAAATGATACAGGAAAGACTCCTTTACACGTTGCTGCTGAACATGACCATAAAGAAGTAGTAGAAGCTCTACTGAAAGTAGAAGGGATCAATGTTAATGCACAAGATGGATATGGCAGTACTCCTTTACATTTGGCTGCTAAAATGGGCCATACAGAGATAGTAAAAGATCTATTAGACAAAGGGGCAAATGTTAATGCAGAGGATGAAGAGGGAAACACTCCCTTAGAACCTGTACATGATCTCAAGAAAGGAATAAACTAAGAGATAATATATATAAGTTAGGATATATGAGGAGTTTATACCCAAGTGATATAAGTCGGGAAAGATTTGAGATTATGTTACCAGATCTAGAGTCCTGTAGAAAAAAAACAAAACCAAGGAAACTTGATTTGTATGATGTATTTTGTGGAGTGTTATACGTTCTGAAAAGCGGTTGTCAGTGGAGAATGCTACCAAAAGAGTTTCCAAAATGGCGCAATTGTTACGACTATTTTAAGAAGTGGAGTGAAAAACCAGATGCAGATAAAGAAAGTGTTCTGGAGCTGGTGTTAAAAAAAAATAGTTGGCGTGGTCCGACAAAACAATGGTCGGAAAGAAAAAACCAGCTTCTGCATAATTGATGCACAGAGTGTAAAAAATGCAGATACTGCTGAAGAAAAAGGCTATGATGCAGGCAAAAATATTTCAGGAATAAAACGCCATATTGCAGTAGATACGCAAGGTTTGCCCCATGCAATTTATATAACAACAGCAGAGATAACTGACCGTAGCAGTGCTGTGAGAATGGTCGAAAATGCAAAAGAAAACCTCTCGGGAGTTAAAAATGTACTGGTTGATGCAGGCTATACTGGAGAGAATTTTGCAACTCAAATAAAAACGATTATTGGTGCAACCGTTGAAGTGATAAAAAGAAATGAATTACATTCCTTTGTTGTATTGCCCAAAAGATGGGTTGTGGAGCGATCTTTTGCTTGGTTAGAAAAATGTAGAAGATTGTGGAAAAATTGTGAGCGAAAACTCAATACTAGCCTACAAATGGTCGTTCTGGCTTTCACTGCCTTACTTCTGAAAAGATTATGAACAGGCTCTTAGCTTTGTCGAAACAATTACTTTCTTTTAGTACTTTTCGTCTTGGAAAGAGATTTCTAATAGGAATTGATAACGCTTCGGCTATAACTTTTAGCTTTTCAGTTGGAATGCCACATGTTCCTTGCTCGTATCTTATCAGTGTATGATAGTTTATTCCTGCCTTGTCTGCTAAGTTTTTCAGGGTATATTTTCGTTTTAACCTCCAGCTCCTTACTTTTTGTGCTATCTGATACCTTATTGAAATATTTGCCATAAATATTATATAGGTTAATACTACCAAGTAAAGATATACAAAATGTTTGCATTTTAGTTGAATATTTCTACAGAATTGTGTATAATAATTGATGCTTTTTATCTTACTTTCTCGTGGCTCTTTCTAAGTTTCTTGATGCACGCAATGATTATGCCTTTAAAAGAATATTTGGCACTGAAAAGAATAAAGATATCCTTATTCATTTCTTGAACGATATTTTAGGCTTTACTGGTTTAGCTGCTATTCACGATGTTGAATTCTTAGCTACTATTTTAGACCCTGAAATTGCCGCTAAAAAGCAGAGTATTGTTGATGTTCTTTGTAAAGACTCTCAAGGTTCAAGATATATTATAGAAATGCAATTCACTAAGACCAAAGGCTTCGAAAAACGTGCTCAATATTATGCTGCCAAAGCCTACTCAAGTCAAGCTGATCAAGGTGATAACTACCATAATCTCAAGGAAATTATCTTCATAGCCGTTGCTGATTGTATTATTTTTCCAGATAAAGCTGAGTACAAATCTAATCATGTCATTTTAGATCAAAATAGCTTTGAACATGACTTAAAGGATTTTTACTTCGTATTCATAGAACTGCCAAAATTTACAAAGACAAAAGAAGACCAACTAGAAAATATAGTAGAAAAATGGTGTTACTTTTTTCGCTATGCAGGAGAAACAAGGGAAGAGGATCTAGATAAGATAGTTGGTAGTGACGTAATAATAAAACGAGCTTATGAAGAGATGAATAAGTTTAATTGGTCAGAAGAAGAGTTACTAGCATATGAACAAATGAAAAAACGCATAATGGATGAGATTGCTGCTTTTGCTCAAAAATTTGATGAAGGTGTTAGAGTAGGTCATGAAAAAGGTAGACAAGAAGGTATCCTAATCGGTCATGAAAAAGGCAGAGAAGAGGGTGAGAAGCAAGCCAAAATAGCAGTCGCAAAGAATCTACTTAAAGCAGGAGTTTCTATTGATATCATAGCTCAAACTACTGGTCTTACAGTTAACGAAGTCAAAGACTTATCTGATTTTATCTTTTGACACCTAGATGAACATCTTTGTACTAGATAAAGACCCAGCAATTGCAGCACAAATGTTATGCGATAAGCATATAGTGAAAATGCTATTAGAAACTGCTCAATTACCTAGTAGTGTTTTTCAATTGCATTAAAAGCGCCAAATCCCTGTTCTTTATGGGCTAAAAGGGAATTTTAATTGGTTGATAAAGCATGGAAGAGAGTTGTGCAAAGAGTATACTTGGCGATACAAAAGAACGCATAATTAGATTTGAGCTAAATCATTAAAATCTCCACTCTTTTAACTAAGTCTGATCAAATTTAAAAACGGCAGTTTATTGAATACTTTACATGGTTAAACCATTAAAACTCTTCAATTTTACTGAATTGATGGTAATTTCAAGGTATTTGCTGCTCAAATTTAGATATAGCTCTTTTCATAGAAGTCCGGATGTGATAAGGTAAGGATAGACGATGATAAGGAGGTTGAGTGCCAGCAGCATATAGTTATGACTTAAGGAAAAAAGCAATGGAAGCGCTAGAGGAGGGAGGAAGCAGAGAAACAGTGGCAGCAAGATTTAAAATTGGACGAACTACTTTATGGGAGTGGCAGCAAAGAAGAAAAGAAACAGGAGACTTTCAATCAAAAAAACTTGGAAATGGAGGTTACAATCACAAAATTACCGACTGGGATGCCTTTGCTAAATTTGCCAGAGAAAACGGAGGAAAGACTCTGTCGGAAATGGCTAAACTTTGGGGCAACGTTAGTATCCAAACGATCCACCGAGCTCTCAGAAAAATTGGATTTACGCGCAAAAAAAGACATATGGATACAAGGAAAGAAACGAAGAAAAACGTGCTGAATTCTTAAAAATTATAGCAACAAAAGAACCAGAAAACTTAGTTTATATAGATGAGTCTGGCATTGATAACACAGAGGACTATCCATATGGGTATTGCCAGAAAGGACAGCGGTTTTATGGCCTAAAATCTGGAAAGAAAACTCAACGAATCAGTATGGTTGCAGCCTTAAGTAGAAGAAAGATATAGCATTTCTCATAATAGTCCGAACAGGTCATAGGAAGGCAGAATCAACAGCACGACGAAAGGATTCGAATAGAGGAATGTTTTTCCTAGCTCTGTTTTTTATAGCAAACCAATGATGCTCAATTTTGTTGAAATCTGGAGAATACGGCGGCAGATACAAAATTTCTGCACCAACTCCTCTAGCAAGCTCGATAATCTTACCAGACTTATGAAAAGTAGCATTGTCAAGAATGACAGTCTGTCCAGGTTCCAAGATCGGTGTCAAAAATTGCTCAAACCATCCATTAAAAACATCCATATTACAGTGGCCTTCAAAGGTTAATGGAGCAACTATCTTTCTTCTACTTAAGGCTGCAACCATACTGATTCGTTGAGTTTTCTTTCCAGATTTTAGGCCATAAAACCGCTGTCCTTTCTGGCAATACCCATATGGATAGTCCTCTGTGTTATCAATGCCAGACTCATCTATATAAACTAAGTTTTCTGGTTCTTTTGTTGCTATAATTTTTAAGAATTCAGCACGTTTTTCTTCGTTTCTTTCCTTGTATCCATATGTCTTTTTTTGCGCGTAAATCCAATTTTTCTGAGAGCTCGGTGGATCGTTTGGATACTAACGTTGCCCCAAAGTTTAGCCATTTCCGACAGAGTCTTTCCTCCGTTTTCTCTGGCAAATTTAGCAAAGGCATCCCAGTCGGTAATTTTGTGATTGTAACCTCCATTTCCAAGTTTTTTTGATTGAAAGTCTCCTGTTTCTTTTCTTCTTTGCTGCCACTCCCATAAAGTAGTTCGTCCAATTTTAAATCTTGCTGCCACTGTTTCTCTGCTTCCTCCCTCCTCTAGCGCTTCCATTGCTTTTTTCCTTAAGTCATAACTATATGCTGCTGGCACTCAACCTCCTTATCATCGTCTATCCTTATCTTATCACATCCGGACTTCTATGAAAAGAGCTATATTATGAGAGTGAACGTTGTACAGTTGTGAAATTGAATAGTGAGTCATAAAAAATCCTAAAAAAAATAACTATTATGTTATTGTATAATAAAATAATTAACAATTTAATAATTTTAAGATTAAAATTGGCATGCCCAAAGTCCTCTTTTCAGCCGTTATACAAGTAATATAGCTAACCCAAGAAAGGTTTCCCTACATCATACCGCCACGGCGCTAACTAGTAGCGGAATGACGGTTTTTCAAATTGTAGGTAAACCTAAGCCACTTTAGCTATAGATATTAGAGTTTAGAAATTTTACTATGAGCAGAATAATGATAAGATTCCAAGAAGGAGCTGTCAGTAGTCAAATTAGTTGTGTTGCTGAAATAAATTTTTGTAGAACTGCTATAGCCACTGCGAATAACAACTTGCTTATCCTCTCAAGCAAAATGTGAAACACATGGGTTGAATAACACCCATGTGCCCTTGGAAGCACGTATAGCTAGACACGCGTTTATGAGTTGTTTAAAAAACGATCTTCTAACAAAAAAACCCAAATCCATCATAAGGATTGTGGCATGTATCATGGTAATTATGACACATATCAAAATGGTTATGACATGGATTAATAACATAAGGTCCCTGTGCAGGCGTATAAGAGCCTGTTCATAATCTTTTCAGAAGTAAGGCAGTGAAAGCCAGAACGACCATTTGTAGGCTAGTATTGAGTTTTCGCTCACAATTTTTCCACAATCTTCTACATTTTTCTAACCAAGCAAAAGATCGCTCCACAACCCATCTTTTGGGCAATACAACAAAGGAATGTAATTCATTTCTTTTTATCACTTCAACGGTTGCACCAATAATCGTTTTTATTTGAGTTGCAAAATTCTCTCCAGTATAGCCTGCATCAACCAGTACATTTTTAACTCCCGAGAGGTTTTCTTTTGCATTTTCGACCATTCTCACAGCACTGCTACGGTCAGTTATCTCTGCTGTTGTTATATAAATTGCATGGGGCAAACCTTGCGTATCTACTGCAATATGGCGTTTTATTCCTGAAATCTTTTTGCCTGCATCATAGCCTTTTTCTTCAGCAGTATCTGCATTTTTTACACTCTGTGCATCAATTATGCAGAAGCTGGTTTTTTCTTTCCGACCATTGTTTTGTCGGACCACGCCAACTATTTTTTTTTAACACCAGCTCCAGAACACTTTCTTTATCTGCATCTGGTTTTTCACTCCACTTCTTAAAATAGTCGTAACAATTGCGCCATTTTGGAAACTCTTTTGGTAGCATTCTCCACTGACAACCGCTTTTCAGAACGTATAACACTCCACAAAATACATCATACAAATCAAGTTTCCTTGGTTTTGTTTTTTTTCTACAGGACTCTAGATCTGGTAACATAATCTCAAATCTTTCCCGACTTATATCACTTGGGTATAAACTCCTCATATATCCTAACTTATATATATTATCTCTTAGTTTATTCCTTTCTTGAGATCATGTACAGGTTCTAAGGCGTACACACTGGTAAAGTTGGTACTGGCAAGTTAGAAGCTGTACATGGATTAATAACATAAGGTCCATGTGCAGACGTATAAGGCGTATACACTGGTAAAGTTGGTCCTGGCAAGTTAGAAGCTGTACATGGTAGTTTTGGTAAATTACTGTAATTATAAATCATAATGATCCTTAAAAAAATACTATGAGATGATTATAAATCAAAATAATTAAAAATTTAATAACTTTAATTATAAATCTAGCATATTAACTAACGATATGATTTAAATTTTCTTTCAATTCCACTGTATCTTCGCCAGTTTTGCATATAGCCCGTCTTTACTCATTAGAGAGTCATGAGTTCCTACTTCTTCTACTTTTCCATGATTAATTACTATAATCTTGTCAGTTTTAAGTGCGGTTGATAGTCTGTGTGTAATTACGATCGTTGTTCTGTTTTGCATTAACTTGCTCAATGCTTTTTGCACGAGGTTCTCACTTTTATAATCAAGGGCAGAGGTTGCTTCATCCAGTATTAAAACCTGAGGGTTTTTGAGTATGGCTCTTGCTATTATAATACGTTGTTTTTGTCCTTCAGAAAGTTTTAATCCTCTTTTTCCTACAAATGTATCAAATTTATCAGGCAGCTTATCAATAAATTCCATCGCATAAGCGCTGATAGCTGCTTGCTTCACTTCCTCATATTCAGCACCCGGTTTGCCATATAGTATATTTTCCATTATTGAGCAAGAAAATATCATATGATCTTGTGGCACTAAGCCAAACAACGATCTGAGGTCATTTAGCGCAATTGACTTAATATTGTGCCCATCGATAGTAATGCTACCTTTGTTTGGATCATGAAAACGGAGCAGAAGCTTTAAAATGGTGCTTTTACCACTGCCAGATGGTCCAACAATTGATACTGTTTGACCTGCCTCTATAGAAAATGATACGTTATTTAATGCTGGCTTATCAGACTGAGATTCATAAAAAAATGTTACGCCATTAAACGAAATTTCTTTTTGAACACTACAAATTTTTATAGGATCATCGGGATCTGCTATAGAGCTTTTCGTATTTTTAAATTCAAATAAACGCTCTACTATTCCAAGACCTCGTTGTAAATCACTGATATTATCGCTCAAATTACTTATAGCTCCTGCTGCAAGCGCTGAATAAAACACAAATGAGGAGAGTTTTCCAATAGTTATATTATTGCTTAAGACCTCTTTAATACCAAAAAAGAGCAAAACAACTAGTGAACCTATCACACACGTGATAACTAGAGTTACTAGAATAGCACGCAAGAGTACCAATTTTACGTATGATTTTGATACTGAGTTTAAATACTCCTTAAAACGGGTTTTTTCATTTTCTTCGAGTACAAACGATTTGATAGTCACTATAGATCTAAAATTTTCCTCACTAAATGACGCAAGCTCACTTAATTTATCCTGGGCAAAGCGTGCATAGCTACGCACTTTTTTTCCAAGTGAGGTCATGATAATGAGTAGTACAGGTATTATTGCGGCTGCATACGCAGTTAGTTGTATATTTGTATATAATAACATGGCAACACTACCAATAAGAATCACAAAATTTCGTAATATTGTTAGTAAGCTGCTGTTTATCATTGATTGCAGCACAGATGTATCAGTAACTAACGCTGAGATAACATCTTGTACGCCTGTGTTCTCAAAGAAACTTGGTTGCAAGTTAGTGATACTGCTATATAAGTCATATCTGATTCTTGCGATAACTTTCTCGCTGCCAATGCCAATGAAATATAACCGAGTAAATGCAGTGAGAGAAATGGCTAAAACTATAAGTATTGCAACTAATAGTTTGGTAGTAAAATCGTGCTCTGTGCCAGAATCAATTATATTGTTTAAGCCTCTGCCAAAGAGGAGGATCGTTAAAGCTGAAAATAAAACTGCAATAAAAGCTATGATGAAATAAGATAGATTAGGCTTTATATAGTAAAATAACTGCCTAATATTAGATCGCATCGTATTTTAAAGTTTCTAAAGTTAAGTATATAGATTCTAGTTTCAGGGGAAAGGGAAAAGGTGTAGCACAATAGCTAACGTCATACCGCGAATGAATCGCGGTATGACGTTTCGCGGCGGTATGACGATAAGGTTTATACTTCGCCATTCCGTTAATAAGTTGGCAGCGGTATGACGTAGGGCTGTGTTAGCTATACTTAAAAATATGGTTGAATAGTTGTTAATAATAGTGTATAGTTATTAATTTTTTCTCAGTATTTTTACTATGGCTCTTTCAAAATTTCTCGATCCAAAATTAGACCTAACCTTCAAGAAAATCTTTGGCACTGAAAAAAATAAGAATATTCTTATCCATTTTTTGAATGATATTTTAGGATGTACTGAAGTCAATACTATACAAGAAGTAGAATTCTTAAGCACCATTATGGACCCTGAAATTGCTTCTGATAAACAAAGCATTGTTGATGTTCTTTGCAGGGATTCTAGTGGAAACAGGTATATAATTGAGATGCAGCTCACTCGTGATAAAGGCTTTGAAAAACGTGCACAACTTTATGCTGCTAAGGCTTACTCAAGACAAGCTGATAAATCTGGTAAATACGTTGATTTAAAGAAGATTTTCTTTATCGCGATTTCAAATTGTACCTTATTCCCTGATAAGCTTGACTATATATCTAGCCATACCATAAGAGATGAGAAAACCAATGAGCATGACTTAAAAGATTTTCAATTTATCTTCATAGAGCTGCCAAAATTTCCTAAGAGTAGAGAAGAACAACTAGAAAGTGTAGTAGACCGTTGGCTATTTTTTTTCAAATATGCAGATGAAACAACGGACGAATATCTCAGAAAAATTGCGAAAAAATCACCAATAATAAAGCTAGCATATGATGAATTAGATAAGTTTCACTGGAATGAAAAAGATCTAGTAGCTTATGAAGAAAGAATAATGGATCTGCGCAAAGAAGAAGCCATTCTTGAATACAGACTTGATCCTGCTAAAGAGGAAGGTAGAAAAGAAAGGGAAATTGAAGTTGCAAAAACAATGCTAGTCAATAGTATTGATGTTAACACTATTGTCAAGTGTACTGGCCTTTCCATGAGTGAGATCAAAGAATTGCAGAATTAAGTGTGAATGGTTACGAAAAATATAAGTTTTTGCGATAAACGACATAGTGACGTATTTGTTGTTCAGCATGTCAGTGGAATATTTTCTGAAAAATTTCCACATAACTCTTTCAGATTTCATAATATCTCTTGCCACTCATCTGAACAGATACCCATTTTGGAGGGATACCAATAATAGTTGTAAGCGGTACAAGTTTAGTCCATATACCTTCCAAGCATAACACGCTCACGAAACTTTAATGCGATAGCTTGGTTTCTACTGAAAGACAGCATTATGCCAAGTGCGATGCTCGAAGATAAAAGAGAAGAACCACCATAGCTAAGTAACGGCAGGGTTATGCCGGTGGTAGGAAAAACACTCAATGTTACCCCTATGTTTATTATGAATTGTGTGATGAATTGCATTGAGATACCGAGAATCACTAACAGATTAAATAATTCATTTTCTCTATATACAACGTAAAGCAAGCGGGCAGAAATGATACCAAATAACATCAATGTGGCTAAGCACGTAATCAAACCAAATTCTTCTGCTAAAACAGAAAACACAAAATCTGTATGACAATCAGGAAGAGAGGCTTTTACGCTACCTTCACCAGGTCCAACTCCAGTTAATTGACCTCTTTTGAATGCTTCTAATGATTTTGTGACTTGAAAGTTATCGCGCTGCGTAAAAAAGACAAAATTGTAAATCCTTTGCTTTATATGTGGGAGGCATAAGTAAGCTATTGTAGTTCCAGTTGTGGCCATTCCTATTATGCATAGAAAGTATAAAAATGGTATACATGCAATAAACATTTGACCAATAAAAGAATATGTTAAAAGCATGGACATACTGAAATCAGGTTGCAAAAGTAACAACACAAAAACTAACAGAAATATTATGATTGATATGTGCATTTTAAACCTCATTTCGCTGGCCAAGATACTAGCTATAACAACAGAAAAAAATGGCCTTACGAACTCAGATGGTTGAACTGAAATTTTGACAATATGTAACCATCGTTTCGCACCTTTTACCTCTATACCAAGTATAGCATTTCTCATAATAGTCCGAACAGGTCATAGGAAGGCAGAATCAACAGCACGACGAAAGGATTCGAATAGAGGAATGTTTTTCCTAGCTCTGTTTTTTATAGCAAACCAATGATGCTCAATTTTGTTGAAATCTGGAGAATACGGCGGCAGATACAAAATTTCTGCACCAACTCCTCTAGCAAGCTCGATAATCTTACCAGACTTATGAAAAGTAGCATTGTCAAGAATGACAGTCTGTCCAGGTTCCAAGATCGGTGTCAAAAATTGCTCAAACCATCCATTAAAAACATCCATATTACAGTGGCCTTCAAAGGTTAATGGAGCAACTATCTTTCTTCTACTTAAGGCTGCAACCATACTGATTCGTTGAGTTTTCTTTCCAGATTTTAGGCCATAAAACCGCTGTCCTTTCTGGCAATACCCATATGGATAGTCCTCTGTGTTATCAATGCCAGACTCATCTATATAAACTAAGTTTTCTGGTTCTTTTGTTGCTATAATTTTTAAGAATTCAGCACGTTTTTCTTCGTTTCTTTCCTTGTATCCATATGTCTTTTTTTGCGCGTAAATCCAATTTTTCTGAGAGCTCGGTGGATCGTTTGGATACTAACTTTGCCCCAAAGTTTAGCCATTTCCGACAGAGTCTTTCCTCCGTTTTCTCTGGCAAATTTAGCAAAGGCATCCCAGTCGGTAATTTTGTGATTGTAACCTCCATTTCCAAGTTTTTTTGATTGAAAGTCTCCTGTTTCTTTTCTTCTTTGCTGCCACTCCCATAAAGTAGTTCGTCCAATTTTAAATCTTGCTGCCACTGTTTCTCTGCTTCCTCCCTCCTCTAGCGCTTCCATTGCTTTTTTCCTTAAGTCATAACTATATGCTGCTGGCACTCAACCTCCTTATCATCGTCTATCCTTATCTTATCACATCCGGACTTCTATGAAAAGAGCTATAGTTCGTCCAATTTTAAATCTTGCTGCCACTGTTTCTCTGCTTCCTCCCTCCTCTAGCGCTTCCATTGCTTTTTTCCTTAAGTCATAACTATATGCTGCTGGCACTCAACCTCCTTACCATCGTCTATCCTTATCTTATCACATCCGGACTTCTATGAAAAGAGCTATATCTCTGCTATTGTTATATAAATTGCATGGGGCAAACCTTGCGTATCTACTGCAATATGGCGTTTTATTCCTGAAATCTTTTTGCCTGCATCATAGCCTTTTTCTTCAGCAGTATCTGCATTTTTTACACTCTGTGCATCAATTATGCAGAAGCTGGTTTTTTCTTTCCGACCATTGTTTTGTCGGACCACGCCAACTATTTTTTTTTAACACCAGCTCCAGAACACTTTCTTTATCTGCATCTGGTTTTTCACTCCACTTCTTAAAATAGTCGTAACAATTGCGCCATTTTGGAAACTCTTTTGGTAGCATTCTCCACTGACAACCGCTTTTCAGAACGTATAACACTCCACAAAATACATCATACAAATCAAGTTTCCTTGGTTTTGTTTTTTTTCTACAGGACTCTAGATCTGGTAACATAATCTCAAATCTTTCCCGACTTATATCACTTGGGTATAAACTCCTCATATATCCTAACTTATATATATTATCTCTTAGAGCCTGTTCATAATCTTTTCAGAAGTAAGGCAGTGAAAGCCAGAACGACCATTTGTAGGCTAGTATTGAGTTTTCGCTCACAATTTTTCCACAATCTTCTACATTTTTCTAACCAAGCAAAAGATCGCTCCACAACCCATCTTTTGGGCAATACAACAAAGGAATGTAATTCATTTCTTTTTATCACTTCAACGGTTGCACCAATAATCGTTTTTATTTGAGTTGCAAAATTCTCTCCAGTATAGCCTGCATCAACCAGTACATTTTTAACTCCCGAGAGGTTTTCTTTTGCATTTTCGACCATTCTCACAGCACTGCTACGGTCAGTTATCTCTGCTGTTGTTATATAAATTGCATGGGGCAAACCTTGCGTATCTACTGCAATATGGCGTTTTATTCCTGAAATCTTTTTGCCTGCATCATAGCCTTTTTCTTCAGCAGTATCTGCATTTTTTACACTCTGTGCATCAATTATGCAGAAGCTGGTTTTTTCTTTCCGACCATTGTTTTGTCGGACCACGCCAACTATTTTTTTTTAACACCAGCTCCAGAACACTTTCTTTATCTGCATCTGGTTTTTCACTCCACTTCTTAAAATAGTCGTAACAATTGCGCCATTTTGGAAACTCTTTTGGTAGCATTCTCCACTGACAACCGCTTTTCAGAACGTATAACACTCCACAAAATACATCATACAAATCAAGTTTTCTTGGTTTTGTTTTTTTTCTACAGGACTCTAGATCTGGTAACATAATCTCAAATCTTTCCCGACTTATATCACTTGGGTATAAACTCCTCATATATCCTAACTTATATATATTATCTCTTAGTTTATTCCTTTCTTGAGATCATGTACAGGTTCTTAGTTTATTCCTTTCTTGAGATCATGTACAGGTTCTGAGAGCTCGGTGGATCGTTTGGATACTAACGTTGCCCCAAAGTTTAGCCATTTCCGACAGAGTCTTTCCTCCGTTTTCTCTGGCAAATTTAGCAAAGGCATCCCAGTCGGTAATTTTGTGATTGTAACCTCCATTTCCAAGTTTTTTTGATTGAAAGTCTCCTGTTTCTTTTCTTCTCTGCTGCCACTCCCATAAAGTAGTTCGTCCAATTTTAAATCTTGCTGCCACTGTTTCTCTGCTTCCTCCCTCCTCTAGCGCTTCCATTGCTTTTTTCCTTAAGTCATAACTATATGCTGCTGGCACTCAACCTCCTTATCATCGTCTATCCTTATCTTATCACATCCGGACTTCTATGAAAAGAGCTATATATTTTTAATTTGTAGAATAAGGTTTTTTCCTTTTTGCATATTTCACCTAAAAAGGACACATTTTAGACTTCTTTGTTGAAATAAAACAGAAACAAAAGTGCTGTTTATTACAGTTTTTGGGTAATTTAATGCTAAAAATTTTAGAGAGAAATTTTATACACAATCTCTGACATTTTTCCTTAAGTTGACGCCATTGTCTGTTCAGCTAAGCGGTGTGAGAGACAATATAGCTAAACTGACTTAGATTTACCGACAATTTGAAAAACCGTCATCCCGCTACGTGTTAGCGCCGCGGCGGTATGACGTAGGGAGATCTGATCTGTTCTACACTGCTATTCCACGTCAAGAACAACCATAAGTTCATTAGGGTTCACATAACCTAAAGCATTTTTTGCTTGCTCATCAAGCAGATCTAAATCTAAGCTTTTTTCATATAAGCCAAATACTTTATTGTCCAACTTTTCCTTTTCAGAAGAGACATCCTTTAGCAAAAGTTTATTGTACTCGATTTCTTTTTTTAAGTCTATTAGCGTCAATAAGCCACGTTTACCTGTAATTGTGCTAATGCTGAAATATAATGTAAGAGAAGAAATGAGTAAGGCTGCGCTTAAACACAGTAACTTTTGCTTCTTTTTAGATATAAGCACCGTACTTTCACATATAAAAAATATATAACATGAAAAGGTGAACAAAAAGCTAAGAACCTTGACGCGCTTTACACCTTGGCTTTACCTTATTTATAATGTAAATCTTACCACCCCTTTTCACAACCTTACAATTTTTATCTCTGTTACGATGAGACTTTAGCGACCCTTTGACTTTCATATCTATAGTAAGAATTAAATTACCTCACATTATAATCACTTATCAAGAGTTAGTCAATTGATAACATTTTATTAAAATATTGTATAATTGTTGCTGATACTTCTTCGATTGACTTTTGCGTGACATCAATAATTGGCCAGTTATTCTGCTTAAATAGTTCCTCTGCTTCTTTAATTTCCTTTTCTACTTTCTCAGGGTTAGCATATATATTATTATCTTCGTTGTTAATTGAAGTAAGTCTATTTTTGCGTATTTCTATTAGCCTACTTACGTCTATTGTTACCCCTACCGTTAGTTTATTTTTTAATTTTGCCAAGTCAACATAAAATGGTACTCCACTAACAAAAGGAATATTTGCAACCTTATAGCCTCGGTAAGCTAAATACGTACTGGTGGGAGATTTTGATGTACGTGAAACTCCAACCAAAATTATATCTGCTTTATCAATATCTTGAATATTTTGTCCATCATCATGATTAATAGTGTAGTTTATTGCCTCAATGCGCTGAAAATATTCGTTATTTATCTCAGTATGCAAGTCAAGCTTTTCGTCTTTTTCAATTTCAAGATAGGACGAAATTTCTCTAATAATATGTGATAATATTGCTCTATAGGGAATTTTCAACTTTATACAGTTATCTTTTAGATATTTTCTTAGCTCATCATCAGTAATAGTGCATATAACAAAATTATGCTCATCACTTTTCCTATTAATTTCCTCCAGAATTTTGTCAATCTGCTCTTCTCCTTTTGCAAAAGACCAAACATATTCGATCGTTTCTATAGAACGAAAGTGTTTCAGAGCTGATTTTGCAACTGATATAACAGTTTCACCACTTGAATCTGATACTAAGTGTAGATTAAGCTTTTTAATGGTCATGTTTTATATAGTGTTATACTAAAAATAATGGCTAGCAATCTGCTACTGAAATTATGCTAATTTGTTGACCTGCGTAAATATAGAAAAACTATCCTGTTGATAAAACTCAAACTAATTGGTAAATTCTTAACACAATTATTCTCAAAACGAATGTTTTTATTAAAGCCTACAAATTTCTCTTATTTTTCTAAGAAAGCTCTACCTTGGCTTGGGGTTATTTGTTTCGTATGTTTTTTAATTGGAATGTCTTTGGCGTTACTCTTCTCCCCAGAAGATTATAAACAAGGAGAAATTGTACGAATCATGTACATTCATGTGCCTTCTGCATGGCTTGCTCTTGGAATATATGGATTAATTGCATCACTCAGTTTCATTTCATTGGTGTGGAACAATAGCATTGCTAGTGTCTTGGCACATGCTGCTGCTCCTGCAGGGACAGTCTTTTCGGCAATATGTTTAATCACAGGCAGCATTTGGGGAAAAGGAACCTGGGGCACTTGGTGGGTATGGGATGCAAGGCTTACTTCAATGCTGATTTTATTTTTCCTATATGTTGGCTACCTTTCATTGTGGAGTGCTTTTGATAATGAAGCGAGGGCAGAAAAATCAGCAGCAGTATTTGCCATCTTTAGTGCTATAAATATTCCTATAGTAAAATTTTCCGTGAATTTATGGTCTACTCTCCATCAGCCAGCAAGTATTCTAAGAAGAGGTGGAATAGCAATAGAAAGTTCTTTGCTGTTGCCACTCATTGTAATGTTTATGTTTTGTGCCACATTTTTTTTGGTAGTGTGGATACTGTATTCACTTCATTTGATTAATTCGTACAAAATAAAAAGAGAAATCAGTATGCGGTATTAGGCCGAGAGATGAAAATAGAACACACCACATCACCAAGTAGCAAAGACATTGAATTCCTACTCAAAAAGATTAATGAAGAAACCGTTGATAAAGGTACGTGTAACCCATTTGCTTTTTTTATTCGCGATGATACTGAACAAATTATTGCAGGTTGTAGCGGTTTTGTTATCTATGGTTCAATTTACACTGACTTGCTTTGGGTACATTCTGATTATAGAAGAAAAGGTATGGGAAAGCAGCTAATGGAAGAAGTTCATGATTATAGTCGTGAGATGCACTGTAAAATAGCAACCGTTGCAACCATGAATTTTCAGATGGCAAGAGGATTCTATGAAAAACTTGAGTATAAGTGTGATCTTGTACGTCCAGGGTATGTTGATGGAGCAACATGTATATTTTTGAAGAAAGTGTTGTGAGATGCACTGTAAAATAGCAACCGTTGCAACCATGAACTCTAAAATATTTAAGGAGCCTACTAGTATCTTTAAAGTAAATGTTCATGTGATTCCACAGATAATCTCTGTTTTTTTATTTTATCTGTCCATTTATCATTTTCTATATCTTGTTTGTTGGTTGCTCTTTTTTCCTGCTCAACAATTGCCTTATCTACCTTCTGATAAATTGCATCAATTGCATTAATTGCATTTTTTTCTTTGTATACTTCGCTTTTCCCTTCAATAATTAACTTAATAAAAGTATTTACAACAGACTGCACTTGATTATGATTAATATGGCCTCTTATCAAAGAAGGTAAAGAGTTTAATTCCATCAATACTTCTAATGCTGTTTTATCTTGAGTGGAAAGCCCTAAATTATCTGCTACTTCACTTATTAATAACTCTCTGTTTTCTTTATTATCTTCCAATTTAGCATAATCACTCAATAGATCCATAACTGTAGATACTCTGACTTCAACAAGATCATTAACATCTTCTAGAGCAAGTCCTAACCCCAAGAACCTCTCTCTGAGATTTTCGCTTAAAAGATTGATAAATTCTTCATTTGCATCTGATCCTGTGGTTGATATTGTACCATCTAAATAGTTATAGCATTTCTCATAATAGTCCGAACAGGTCATAGGAAGGCAGAATCAACAGCACGACGAAAGGATTCGAATAGAGGAATGTTTTTCCTAGCTCTGTTTTTTATAGCAAACCAATGATGCTCAATTTTGTTGAAATCTGGAGAATACGGCGGCAGATACAAAATTTCTGCACCAACTCCTCTAGCAAGCTCGATAATCTTACCAGACTTATGAAAAGTAGCATTGTCAAGAATGACAGTCTGTCCAGGTTCCAAGATCGGTGTCAAAAATTGCTCAAACCATCCATTAAAAACATCCATATTACAGTGGCCTTCAAAGGTTAATGGAGCAACTATCTTTCTTCTACTTAAGGCTGCAACCATACTGATTCGTTGAGTTTTCTTTCCAGATTTTAGGCCATAAAACCGCTGTCCTTTCTGGCAATACCCATATGGATAGTCCTCTGTGTTATCAATGCCAGACTCATCTATATAAACTAAGTTTTCTGGTTCTTTTGTTGCTATAATTTTTAAGAATTCAGCACGTTTTTCTTCGTTTCTTTCCTTGTATCCATATGTCTTTTTTTGCGCGTAAATCCAATTTTTCTGAGAGCTCGGTGGATCGTTTGGATACTAACGTTGCCCCAAAGTTTAGCCATTTCCGACAGAGTCTTTCCTCCGTTTTCTCTGGCAAATTTAGCAAAGGCATCCCAGTCGGTGATTTTGTGATTGTAACCTCCATTTCCAAGTTTTTTTGATTGAAAGTCTCCTGTTTCTTTTCTTCTTTGCTGCCACTCCCATAAAGTAGTTCGTCCAATTTTAAATCTTGCTGCCACTGTTTCTCTGCTTCCTCCCTCCTCTAGCGCTTCCATTGCTTTTTTCCTTAAGTCATAACTATATGCTGCTGGCACTCAACCTCCTTATCATCGTCTATCCTTATCTTATCACATCCGGACTTCTATGAAAAGAGCTATAACTGACCGTAGCAGTGCTGTGAGAATGGTCGAAAATGCAAAAGAAAACCTCTCGGGAGTTAAAAATGTACTGGTTGATGCAGGCTATACTGGAGAGAATTTTGCAACTCAAATAAAAACGATTATTGGTGCAACCGTTGAAGTGATAAAAAGAAATGAATTACATTCCTTTGTTGTATTGCCCAAAAGATGGGTTGTGGAGCGATCTTTTGCTTGGTTAGAAAAATGTAGAAGATTGTGGAAAAATTGTGAGCGAAAACTCAATACTAGCCTACAAATGGTCGTTCTGGCTTTCACTGCCTTACTTCTGAAAAGATTATGAACAGGCTCTTAGGCGCATTTATACATGGTGTAGAAGTAAACGGACGCAACTTTTCTGGTGGCCAATTTGATTGGGCAAGTGCTTTTAGTGTAATGACAGGCGTTGCTGTGATATTTGGATATGCACTTTTAGGTTCTACATGGCTCATAATGAAGACAGAAAATATAAGAGCCTGTTCATAATCTTTTCAGAAGTAAGGCAGTGAAAGCCAGAACGACCATTTGTAGGCTAGTATTGAGTTTTCGCTCACAATTTTTCCACAATCTTCTACATTTTTCTAACCAAGCAAAAGATCGCTCCACAACCCATCTTTTGGGCAATACAACAAAGGAATGTAATTCATTTCTTTTTATCACTTCAACGGTTGCACCAATAATCGTTTTTATTTGAGTTGCAAAATTCTCTCCAGTATAGCCTGCATCAACCAGTACATTTTTAACTCCCGAGAGGTTTTCTTTTGCATTTTCGACCATTCTCACAGCACTGCTACGGTCAGTTATAGCTCTTTTCATAGAAGTCCGGATGTGATAAGATAAGGATAGACGATGATAAGGAGGTTGAGTGCCAGCAGCATATAGTTATGACTTAAGGAAAAAAGCAATGGAAGCGCTAGAGGAGGGAGGAAGCAGAGAAACAGTGGCAGCAAGATTTAAAATTGGACGAACTACTTTATGGGAGTGGCAGCAAAGAAGAAAAGAAACAGGAGACTTTCAATCAAAAAAACTTGGAAATGGAGGTTACAATCACAAAATTACCGACTGGGATGCCTTTGCTAAATTTGCCAGAGAAAACGGAGGAAAGACTCTGTCGGAAATGGCTAAACTTTGGGGCAACGTTAGTATCCAAACGATCCACCGAGCTCTCAGAAAAATTGGATTTACGCGCAAAAAAAGACATATGGATACAAGGAAAGAAACGAAGAAAAACGTGCTGAATTCTTAAAAATTATAGCAACAAAAGAACCAGAAAACTTAGTTTATATAGATGAGTCTGGCATTGATAACACAGAGGACTATCCATATGGGTATTGCCAGAAAGGACAGCGGTTTTATGGCCTAAAATCTGGAAAGAAAACTCAACGAATCAGTATGGTTGCAGCCTTAAGTAGAAGAAAGATAGTTGCTCCATTAACCTTTGAAGGCCACTGTAATATGGATGTTTTTAATGGATGGTTTGAGCAATTTTTGACACCGATCTTGGAACCTGGACAGACTGTCATTCTTGACAATGCTACTTTTCATAAGTCTGGTAAGATTATCGAGCTTGCTAGAGGAGTTGGTGCAGAAATTTTGTATCTGCCGCCGTATTCTCCAGATTTCAACAAAATTGAGCATCATTGGTTTGCTATAAAAAACAGAGCTAGGAAAAACATTCCTCTATTCGAATCCTTTCGTCGTGCTGTTGATTCTGCCTTCCTATGACCTGTTCGGACTATTATGAGAAATGCTATATCTCTGCTGTTGTTATATAAATTGCATGGGGCAAACCTTGCGTATCTACTGCAATATGGCGTTTTATTCCTGAAATCTTTTTGCCTGCATCATAGCCTTTTTCTTCAGCAGTATCTGCATTTTTTACACTCTGTGCATCAATTATGCAGAAGCTGGTTTTTTCTTTCCGACCATTGTTTTGTCGGACCACGCCAACTATTTTTTCTTAACACCAGCTCCAGAACACTTTCTTTATCTGCATCTGGTTTTTCACTCCACTTCTTAAAATAGTCGTAACAATTGCGCCATTTTGGAAACTCTTTTGGTAGCATTCTCCACTGACAACCGCTTTTCAGAACGTATAACACTCCACAAAATACATCATACAAATCAAGTTTCCTTGGTTTTGTTTTTTTTCTACAGGACTCTAGATCTGGTAACATAATCTCAAATCTTTCCCGACTTATATCACTTGGGTATAAACTCCTCATATATCCTAACTTATATATATTATCTCTTAGTTTATTCCTTTCTTGAGATCATGTACAGGTTCTGAGAGCTCGGTGGATCGTTTGGATACTAACGTTGCCCCAAAGTTTAGCCATTTCCGACAGAGTCTTTCCTCCGTTTTCTCTGGCAAATTTAGCAAAGGCATCCCAGTCGGTAATTTTGTGATTGTAACCTCCATTTCCAAGTTTTTTTGATTGAAAGTCTCCTGTTTCTTTTCTTCTTTGCTGCCACTCCCATAAAGTAGTTCGTCCAATTTTAAATCTTGCTGCCACTGTTTCTCTGCTTCCTCCCTCCTCTAGCGCTTCCATTGCTTTTTTCCTTAAGTCATAACTATATGCTGCTGGCACTCAACCTCCTTATCATCGTCTATCCTTATCTTGTCACATCCGGACTTCTATGAAAAGAGCTATACTTACTTTTATTTGAGTACCTAAGTCATGCTCTATTTGTATTTTTGTCTCATGTTTAAATCCTAATTCTGCACAGAATTTCTGAAAATATTCTTTAATAATATCAAACAAGCTCTTGCCATTATCTTTATAATTTTTTAACTCTTCAGGAATAGTAAGTGACAGTTTACCATCACCGTATGTTACAAAGTCTTCACCATTGTGAGATTCAATTGTAAATTCCAATGAACTGGGCAGATTACATATCTTATCGCCATGCATAACTTGATTTTTAACAGAGAGTATTGGTAGCCTCATATTAGATCTAATTCTCACATTATTTTGGTTAGCACAATCAATGTTTATTACTTTTTTAGGATTTTCTACTATGAACGACTGTCCAAGTGCAAGTTGAGTTTGTATAAATGGAGCAGCCTCATATCCTGCTTGATTACAATTGGTGACTAGCTCTTCTAAAATAGCATCACTTGGAACTTCCGCACTAGCGTATCTAAACATTTTCTTGAAAACTTCTTTTGCAAAGGAACGGTAATCCTTGTTTTCATCTCTCTCTGTAGGTAATAAATGGATATACCCGTGGCCAGCATTGTAAAATTCTTCAAATTCTTTCTTATATGAATCAGTTTTTTGATAATCAGCAGTTTTGGGATTCTCGCAGTGATCCTTCCACAGCTCACCCAATGCATCACTTGCAAGCTCTTTCTCAATATCTTCAAGTACTGAAGCAACAAATGCTTTGCCATGATCCGTATCTATTTCTCTTGTTCCTTTTTTGTTAAATATTTCGTCATTATATATATCATCACTATTAAAAAGTTCGCTTTTGCGGTGCTTAGCTCCTTCCTTAAATGCAATAATAAGATTTTTATCTATTTCTTTTCCGTTAATAATAAAATTCATCCTTTGAAAATCTAAGAGCCTGTTCATAATCTTTTCAGAAGTAAGGCAGTGAAAGCCAGAACGACCATTTGTAGGCTAGTATTGAGTTTTCGCTCACAATTTTTCCACAATCTTCTACATTTTTCTAACCAAGCAAAAGATCGCTCCACAACCCATCTTTTGGGCAATACAACAAAGGAATGTAATTCATTTCTTTTTATCACTTCAACGGTTGCACCAATAATCGTTTTTATTTGAGTTGCAAAATTCTCTCCAGTATAGCCTGCATCAACCAGTACATTTTTAACTCCCGAGAGGTTTTCTTTTGCATTTTCGACCATTCTCACAGCACTGCTACGGTCAGTTATCTCTGCTGTTGTTATATAAATTGCATGGGGCAAACCTTGCGTATCTACTGCAATATGGCGTTTTATTCCTGAAATCTTTTTGCCTGCATCATAGCCTTTTTCTTCAGCAGTATCTGCATTTTTTACACTCTGTGCATCAATTATGCAGAAGCTGGTTTTTTCTTTCCGACCATTGTTTTGTCGGACCACGCCAACTATTTTTTTTTAACACCAGCTCCAGAACACTTTCTTTATCTGCATCTGGTTTTTCACTCCACTTCTTAAAATAGTCGTAACAATTGCGCCATTTTGGAAACTCTTTTGGTAGCATTCTCCACTGACAACCGCTTTTCAGAACGTATAACACTCCACAAAATACATCATACAAATCAAGTTTTCTTGGTTTTGTTTTTTTTCTACAGGACTCTAGATCTGGTAACATAATCTCAAATCTTTCCCGACTTATATCACTTGGGTATAAACTCCTCATATATCCTAACTTATATATATTATCTCTTAGTTTATTCCTTTCTTGAGATCATGTACAGGTTCTAAGAGCCTGTTCATAATCTTTTCAGAAGTAAGGCAGTGAAAGCCAGAACGACCATTTGTAGGCTAGTATTGAGTTTTCGCTCACAATTTTTCCACAATCTTCTACATTTTTCTAACCAAGCAAAAGATCGCTCCACAACCCATCTTTTGGGCAATACAACAAAGGAATGTAATTCATTTCTTTTTATCACTTCAATGGTTGCACCAATAATCGTTTTTATTTGAGTTGCAAAATTCTCTCCAGTATAGCCTGCATCAACCAGTACATTTTTAACTCCCGAGAGGTTTTCTTTTGCATTTTCGACCATTCTCACAGCACTGCTACGGTCAGTTATCTCTGCTGTTGTTATATAAATTGCATGGGGCAAACCTTGCGTATCTACTGCAATATGGCGTTTTATTCCTGAAATCTTTTTGCCTGCATCATAGCCTTTTTCTTCAGCAGTATCTGCATTTTTTACACTCTGTGCATCAATTATGCAGAAGCTGGTTTTTTCTTTCCGACCATTGTTTTGTCGGACCACGCCAACTATTTTTTTTTAACACCAGCTCCAGAACACTTTCTTTATCTGCATCTGGTTTTTCACTCCACTTCTTAAAATAGTCGTAACAATTGCGCCATTTTGGAAACTCTTTTGGTAGCATTCTCCACTGACAACCGCTTTTCAGAACGTATAACACTCCACAAAATACATCATACAAATCAAGTTTCCTTGGTTTTGTTTTTTTTCTACAGGACTCTAGATCTGGTAACATAATCTCAAATCTTTCCCGACTTATATCACTTGGGTATAAACTCCTCATATATCCTAACTTATATATATTATCTCTTAGTTTATTCCTTTCTTGAGATCATGTACAGGTTCTAAGAACATTGTTTCACCAGAATTTGCTAATTCATTATCTTGATCTGCTCTTAATTTACTAAAATTGAACTCTTTAGCTGTGGCCTTTAATCTAACTACTGGACTCTTATTATTTTTTCCTTTTGCCTCTTTCATAAATAGCACCTTACTGTAAATATGCTGTAAGTTGTATCATATAATGATGAATAATTTGGTAATATATTAAGAAAATCGACAGTATATTTCTTTATTTAAGAGGTGCAGGAAAGGCATAGATTTCTCTTTCCATTTGTAGCGTACTGTATTAACATTTATGTATTAATCTAGAAAATAATGATGAATAACATTGTAATTGTTGGTCTGCAATGGGGTGACGAAGGCAAGGGTAAAATAGTAGATTATCTTTCTGAGAATGCAGATGTAGTTGTGAGATTTCAGGGAGGAAATAATGCAGGACACACTATAGTAATAGATGATGAGGTTTATAAATTAAATTTACTGCCCTCTGCTGTTTTGAGGCCAGGCAAAATATCTATCATAGGAAATGGCGTTGCTCTTGATCCACACGCTCTAATCTCAGAAATAGAGTCATTGAAAGTTAAAGGAGTAGACGTAAACCATAACAATTTGATGGTATCCGAGAGCTGTCCATTAATACTTAGCGTACATAAGTACAAGGAAAAGCTATTTGAAGATTTAAATGGAAATCACAAAATTGGTACAACAAACAAAGGAATAGGGCCATGTTATGAAGATAAAGTTGGAAGGAGAGCTATACGCCTTTGTAACTTAGAAAATGCAGATGAGCTCAATAAAAGAGTGGATACTCTTTTGAATTACCACAATGCTATCAGGAAAGGCCTTAACTACCAGGTGGTTAAAAAAGAAGAAATATTAAAAGAAATTCAAGAGATTTCAGAAAAAATTCTTTCATATAAAAAACCTGTGTGGAAGATATTAAATGACTTTATGAAAGAAGGTAAGAAAATAATATTTGAAGGCGCCCAAGGCACATTTTTAGATATTGACCACGGAACTTACCCTTTTGTTACTTCAAGTAATACTGTAGCGTCGCAAGCAATAACAGGCTCAGGATTAGCCTCCAATGCTTACATTGTTGGTGTGGCAAAAGCTTATACAACAAGAGTAGGCAATGGTCCATTTCCTACTGAGCAAAAGAACGAGATTGGAGATAGCTTATTTACTATAGGCAAGGAGCTTGGAACAGTAAGCAATAGGAGAAGGCGTTGCGGATGGTTCGATGCAGTTTTAGTGCGCCAGGCCGTACAACTCTCTGGAGTTTCAAGCATTGTATTAACCAAATTAGATGTGCTTGATTCTTTTGATACAATTAAAATATGCACTGGTTACAAGTATAGCGGAAAAATATATGATTATTTACCCGCATCGCATTCAATACAAGAGGAATTAGAGCCAATATATGAAGAGTTTCCTGGCTGGAAAGAAAACACTCAAGGTAAAAGGTCGATTGAAACGTTGCCTATCAATTTAATAAAATATATAGAAGGGTTAGAAAAATTAATAGGTGTACCAATTCATCTAATTTCAACTAGTCCAAAGAGAGAGGATGTTATTAAGCTTAAAGATTTCTGAAAACGTCTTTGTATCTTAGAGCCTGTACGTAATCTCAAAAAAGAGATAAAGTGAGAGGATAAAGTATATAAAGTAGGATATGCGAAGTTTATAACCAAGTGACATAAGTCGAGAAAAGTTTGAGATTATTGTAGCAGATCTGGAATCTTGCAGAAAGAAGATAAAACCAAGAACACTTGATTTATATGATGTATAGCATTTCTCATAATAGTCCGAACAGGTCATAGGAAGGCAGAATCAACAGCACGACGAAAGGATTCGAATAGAGGAATGTTTTTCCTAGCTCTGTTTTTTATAGCAAACCAATGATGCTCAATTTTGTTGAAATCTGGAGAATACGGCGGCAGATACAAAATTTCTGCACCAACTCCTCTAGCAAGCTCGATAATCTTACCAGACTTATGAAAAGTAGCATTGTCAAGAATGACAGTCTGTCCAGGTTCCAAGATCGGTGTCAAAAATTGCTCAAACCATCCATTAAAAACATCCATATTACAGTGGCCTTCAAAGGTTAATGGAGCAACTATCTTTCTTCTACTTAAGGCTGCAACCATACTGATTCGTTGAGTTTTCTTTCCAGATTTTAGGCCATAAAACCGCTGTCCTTTCTGGCAATACCCATATGGATAGTCCTCTGTGTTATCAATGCCAGACTCATCTATATAAACTAAGTTTTCTGGTTCTTTTGTTGCTATAATTTTTAAGAATTCAGCACGTTTTTCTTCGTTTCTTTCCTTGTATCCATATGTCTTTTTTTGCGCGTAAATCCAATTTTTCTGAGAGCCTGTTCATAATCTTTTCAGAAGTAAGGCAGTGAAAGCCAGAACGACCATTTGTAGGCTAGTATTGAGTTTTCGCTCACAATTTTTCCACAATCTTCTACATTTTTCTAACCAAGCAAAAGATCGCTCCACAACCCATCTTTTGGGCAATACAACAAAGGAATGTAATTCATTTCTTTTTATCACTTCAACGGTTGCACCAATAATCGTTTTTATTTGAGTTGCAAAATTCTCTCCAGTATAGCCTGCATCAACCAGTACATTTTTATAGCTCTTTTCATAGAAGTCCGGATGTGATAAGATAAGGATAGACGATGATAAGGAGGTTGAGTGCCAGCAGCATATAGTTATGACTTAAGGAAAAAAGCAATGGAAGCGCTAGAGGAGGGAGGAAGCAGAGAAACAGTGGCAGCAAGATTTAAAATTGGACGAACTACTTTATGGGAGTGGCAGCAAAGAAGAAAAGAAACAGGAGACTTTCAATCAAAAAAACTTGGAAATGGAGGTTACAATCACAAAATTACCGACTGGGATGCCTTTGCTAAATTTGCCAGAGAAAACGGAGGAAAGACTCTGTCGGAAATGGCTAAACTTTGGGGCAACGTTAGTATCCAAACGATCCACCGAGCTCTCAGAAAAATTGGATTTACGCGCAAAAAAAGACATATGGATACAAGGAAAGAAACGAAGAAAAACGTGCTGAATTCTTAAAAATTATAGCAACAAAAGAACCAGAAAACTTAGTTTATATAGATGAGTCTGGCATTGATAACACAGAGGACTATCCATATGGGTATTGCCAGAAAGGACAGCGGTTTTATGGCCTAAAATCTGGAAAGAAAACTCAACGAATCAGTATGGTTGCAGCCTTAAGTAGAAGAAAGATAGTTGCTCCATTAACCTTTGAAGGCCACTGTAATATGGATGTTTTTAATGGATGGTTTGAGCAATTTTTGACACCGATCTTGGAACCTGGACAGACTGTCATTCTTGACAATGCTACTTTTCATAAGTCTGGTAAGATTATCGAGCTTGCTAGAGGAGTTGGTGCAGAAATTTTGTATCTGCCGCCGTATTCTCCAGATTTCAACAAAATTGAGCATCATTGGTTTGCTATAAAAAACAGAGCTAGGAAAAACATTCCTCTATTCGAATCCTTTCGTCGTGCTGTTGATTCTGCCTTCCTATGACCTGTTCGGACTATTATGAGAAATGCTATAACTCCCGAGAGGTTTTCTTTTGCATTTTCGACCATTCTCACAGCACTGCTACGGTCAGTTATCTCTGCTGTTGTTATATAAATTGCATGGGGCAAACCTTGCGTATCTACTGCAATATGGCGTTTTATTCCTGAAATCTTTTTGCCTGCATCATAGCCTTTTTCTTCAGCAGTATCTGCATTTTTTACACTCTGTGCATCAATTATGCAGAAGCTGGTTTTTTCTTTCCGACCATTGTTTTGTCGGACCACGCCAACTATTTTTTTTTAACACCAGCTCCAGAACACTTTCTTTATCTGCATCTGGTTTTTCACTCCACTTCTTAAAATAGTCGTAACAATTGCGCCATTTTGGAAACTCTTTTGGTAGCATTCTCCACTGACAACCGCTTTTCAGAACGTATAACACTCCACAAAATACATCATACAAATCAAGTTTCCTTGGTTTTGTTTTTTTTCTACAGGACTCTAGATCTGGTAACATAATCTCAAATCTTTCCCGACTTATATCACTTGGGTATAAACTCCTCATATATCCTAACTTATATATATTATCTCTTAGTTTATTCCTTTCTTGAGATCATGTACAGGTTCTGAGAGCCTGTTCATAATCTTTTCAGAAGTAAGGCAGTGAAAGCCAGAACGACCATTTGTAGGCTAGTATTGAGTTTTCGCTCACAATTTTTCCACAATCTTCTACATTTTTCTAACCAAGCAAAAGATCGCTCCACAACCCATCTTTTGGGCAATACAACAAAGGAATGTAATTCATTTCTTTTTATCACTTCAACGGTTGCACCAATAATCGTTTTTATTTGAGTTGCAAAATTCTCTCCAGTATAGCCTGCATCAACCAGTACATTTTTAACTCCCGAGAGGTTTTCTTTTGCATTTTCGACCATTCTCACAGCACTGCTACGGTCAGTTATCTCTGCTGTTGTTATATAAATTGCATGGGGCAAACCTTGCGTATCTACTGCAATATGGCGTTTTATTCCTGAAATCTTTTTGCCTGCATCATAGCCTTTTTCTTCAGCAGTATCTGCATTTTTTACACTCTGTGCATCAATTATGCAGAAGCTGGTTTTTTCTTTCCGACCATTGTTTTGTCGGACCACGCCAACTATTTTTTTTTAACACCAGCTCCAGAACACTTTCTTTATCTGCATCTGGTTTTTCACTCCACTTCTTAAAATAGTCGTAACAATTGCGCCATTTTGGAAACTCTTTTGGTAGCATTCTCCACTGACAACCGCTTTTCAGAACGTATAACACTCCACAAAATACATCATACAAATCAAGTTTCCTTGGTTTTGTTTTTTTTCTACAGGACTCTAGATCTGGTAACATAATCTCAAATCTTTCCCGACTTATATCACTTGGGTATAAACTCCTCATATATCCTAACTTATATATATTATCTCTTAGTTTATTCCTTTCTTGAGATCATGTACAGGTTCTTAGAGCTCGGTGGATCGTTTGGATACTAACGTTGCCCCAAAGTTTAGCCATTTCCGACAGAGTCTTTCCTCCGTTTTCTCTGGCAAATTTAGCAAAGGCATCCCAGTCGGTAATTTTGTGATTGTAACCTCCATTTCCAAGTTTTTTTGATTGAAAGTCTCCTGTTTCTTTTCTTCTCTGCTGCCACTCCCATAAAGTAGTTCGTCCAATTTTAAATCTTGCTGCCACTGTTTCTCTGCTTCCTCCCTCCTCTAGCGCTTCCATTGCTTTTTTCCTTAAGTCATAACTATATGCTGCTGGCACTCAACCTCCTTATCATCGTCTATCCTTATCTTATCACATCCGGACTTCTATGAAAAGAGCTATATTTTCTATAATACATAAACCTTTGGTCCAAGCTGTCAATGCCACCATAGGCATTAAAAGTTAATTAACAAACTGCAATGTATAATGAAATAAAGACACTTGCAAGATTTTGATCTTGCAAATCATAAACTTATCATAAAGTTTAATAGTGTCTGTTACTGCTTTTAGGTGTGAGGCTAGAGGGTTATTAGCAGTAACAGACACTATTAAACTTATTATAGAATTTACTTAAAGTAAATACTTAATTTAAAATATTATAATATTTTTACTTACAATAGATTTATGTAAATGCTTTTTTCCTCAAATTAGTATTGTACTATTATACTTGTTGAATGCTAAAAAATTATTAACCATCACTAATCTCTATTTGCATAGTAAGTTTATATATACTATTATACAGTATATCATTTAGTTTTATAGCAAACAAACAAAAGATATGGTGAAGTTATTTACACTATTGATAATATTTTACTCAAATATATCTGTCGCCTCTGCTCCTACTTCCTGGCAATTTGGATTTCCTGCTCCTGCCACTGAAGTAATGGAGGCTGTAGTTAGGTCACATTCGTTTGTGATGGTTGTGATGGTTGCAATAATGCTTTTTGTGTGGGCGCTGCTTGCTTATGTAGTATTTCGCTTTCGTAAAAGCAAAGTGGCAAACGTAAGCCAAACTAATCACAATGTCCTTTTAGAAATTGTTTGGTTTGTGATACCAACGATTATTGTTGGAATATTAGCCTTTGAAAACGCTAAATTACTGAAGCTACAGGAAGAAATACCGAAAGCTGATATAACACTAAAAGTTATTGGCCATCAATGGTATTGGAGCTACCAATATCCAGAATATCAGGGTGTGTCATTTGATAGTTATATTAAGGGAAAAGAAGATTTTATCGAAGGAGATTTAAAGCTATTCTCTGTTGATAACAACATCATTTTACCCGTTAATGCTAACGTTCGTTTACAAGTTACAGCAGGAGATGTGATACACAGTTGGGGAGTACCGGCTTTTGGTGTAAAAATTGATGCGATACCAGGAAGGCTAAATGAAGCGTGGTTTAATATCAAAAAGCCTGGTGTTTATTACGGGCAGTGCTACGAATTGTGTGGTCAAGGCCATGGATTTATGCCAATTGTTGTTGAAGCAGTAAGCAAAGAAGATTTTAATAAGTGGATTGAAAATAGAAAATTAGTGAGTTAAATTTGGAGTATAGATATGAGTGACACACCAAAGGGCATAAAGCGTTGGTTGTTTTCCACAAACCATAAAGACATAGGGACACTGTACATTATTTTTTCCATATTAGCTGGAATTATTGGTGGATTATTATCGGTGATTATTCGCACTCAGCTAATGCACATTAATATACTTAACAATAACTATCAATTATATAACGTAATGGTTACAGGGCATGCGTTGATAATGGTGTTTTTCATGATAATGCCAGCCCTCATGGGAGGATTTGGTAACTGGTTTGTACCTCTCATGATTGGCGCACCAGATATGGCATTTCCTCGTATGAATAATTTAAGTTTTTGGTTGTTAGTGTCATCTTTTATTTTGCTCATTTTCTCAGTGTTTATTGGTGAAGGTCCAGGTACGGGTTGGACTTTATATCCACCTTTATCACAGGTAATGTCCCATCCAAGTGCAGGAGTTGACCTTGCTATACTTGCACTCCACGTTGCTGGTATGTCGTCAATTGTTGGGGCGATCAACTTTATAGTTACTATATTTAACATGCGCGCAAAAGGAATGTCATTAACTAAGATGCCACTGTTTGTTTGGTCTGTCTTGCTAACAGCATTTATGTTGATTGTTGCCTTACCGGTGCTTGCCGGTGCTATAACTATGCTTCTTACTGATCGCAATATTGGTACTTCCTTTTTTGATCCTGCCGGTGGTGGTGACCCTGTGTTATTTCAACATTTATTTTGGTTTTTTGGTCATCCAGAAGTTTACGTAATTATTTTTCCTGCATTTGGCATCATAAGTCAGGTTGTATCAACTTTTTCTCACAGACCTGTATTTGGTTACATAGGGATGGTTTATGCAATGATAGGTATAGCAGTATTTGGCTTTATGGTTTGGGCTCATCATATGTTCACTGTTGGGCTTAGTGCTGACGCTGCTGCATTTTTTAGCACTACCACAATTTTTATCGGTGTTATAACTGGTGTAAAAGTCTTTAGCTGGATTGCAACTATGTGGGGTGGAGCAATTGAGTTTAAGACCCCTATGCTATTTGCACTAGGTTTTATTTTTATGTTTGTTGGCGGTGGCATAACGGGAATAATTCTTTCTCATGGTGGAATAGATAAGCTCCTGCACGACACCTATTATGTTGTTGCTCACTTCCATTATGTCATGTCACTTGCTGCATTATTTGGAGCTTTTGCTGGCTTTTATTATTGGATTGGTAAAATGTCGGGTAAACAATATAATGAGCGCTTAGGTCAAATCCACTTTTGGCTTACTTTTATTAGCACCAATATCACTTTTTTACCTCAACATTTCTTAGGATTAGCTGGTATGCCAAGGCGTATACCTGATTATCCTGATGCGTTTATCCCTTGGAATTATATATCCTCAATTGGTTCGTATATGTCCTTTGTTTCAGTTATGTTTTTTGTGTTTATAGTTATACATCTCTTTAAATGGGGCAAGAAAGCTGGAGATAATCCTTGGGAAGGTGACACCTTGGAATGGACGGTATCTTCACCACCGCCTTTTCATACTTTCGAAAAACCACCAGTGGTAAAATAGAATGTACACAAGTGTTTTGCTAAATGTTGAATCAACAATACTGGATTTTTGGCGTTTGCTGAAGCCAAGGATAATGTATCTTGTGGTATTTGCTGCAGTTGCTGGTATGGTTACTGCACCAGGTAGTATGCACCCTTTTCTAGTACTAGTATCTCTTATATGTGTTGCTCTTGGCTCAGGGTCTGCAGGTGCTATAAATATGTGGTATGACAAAGACATAGATCTGCTCATGGAAAGGACAAAAAACCGCCCTATACCCTCAGGTAGAGTTTCTGCAGAAAGCGCGCTTGAATTTGGTATAACTCTTGGAATATTGTCAGTATTTATCATGGCAATAGCAGTAAACTATATTTCTGCTGCTTTGCTTGCAGTTAGCATATTATTTTACGTTTTCATATATACAATTTGGCTAAAAAGGCGCACTCCGCAGAATATCGTTATCGGTGGTGCAGCAGGTGCTTTCCCTCCAATGATTGGCTGGGCAGCTGTGACTAATTCTGTCAGTTGGGAAAGTTTCATTTTATTTTTAGTAATTTTTATGTGGACTCCGCCACACTTTTGGGCCCTATCTTTAAATAAGCCTGAAGACTATGCAAAGGCATCGATTCCAATGTTCAATATTGTTTATGGTCCGGAAAAAACAAGAAAATATATATTAATTTATAGTGTCTTGCTGGTGCTAACTAGCTTGCTTCCAGCTCTATTCTTGAAAGAGGCTTTACTTTATCTAAGCATGGCAATTTTTGCAGGTTGCATCTTTATTTGGTACGCTATATCAATTCTCAGATTCAAGAACCACAACTCACAGAAACAAATGTTTTCTTATTCAATTTCTTATCTATTTTTCCTATTCGCCAATATTATTTTTTGTTCTATTGATTTATTTTAGTTATGAAAGAACGGCAGAAACATAAAAACTATTTTTTACTTTTCCTTTTGGTAATGCTCGTTGTCACACTTTTTTTTGTTTCTATAATAAAATTTAAAGGTGCAGCTTAAACTACCTTTAGAAATTGTGCTTTCATAAAAGCAACTATATACTTTATTAATTCATTACAGTTAAAGATGAGTAAAAAAGAAGTGATAATATACACGGATGGGGCGTGTTCTGGTAATCCTGGAGCAGGAGGATGGGCAGCTATCATATTATTTCAAGATTATAGAAAAGACATTTATGGTAGAGAAGAAAATACCACAAACAATAAAATGGAGTTAACAGCGGTGATCAATGGGCTGAAAGTATTGAAATTTTCTTGTAATATTAATTTATATACGGATAGTCTTTATGTTAAGCATGGCATAACAGAATGGATAAATAAGTGGAAAATGAATGGCTGGAAAACAAGTAATAAAAAATCAGTAAAAAATATGGAATTGTGGAAAGAGCTAGACAACGTTGCTTCACAACACGAAATTGATTGGAAGTGGGTTAAAGCACACAGTGGTGATAAGTATAATGAGGAGGCTGATAGTTTAGCAAGAAAAGCAATAATCGATGCTTAAAAAAATCACTATATCACTTTCCATAGTTCTATTGTTCGTATTCTGCTTATTTGTCTTTTTTAAGGGTGAGAGTCCTTTAGAAATCAATATTAATTATATTAATTTTTATGTTAAACATAAAATATCAAAAACATTTGTTGGCTCAAGCGTTAATATGGAGAATACCTCAGTTGTTTGGCAGAAAGATGCGTATTTAGTCATTACAGATTTGGCAATAGCAAATCCTAATTTTACTATAAAAGTTCCTGAGCTTTTTGTACATTTTAAGTTAAGTTCCTTATTTAAAGCTAGCACAAATCTCTCTCAGGTTTCAGCTGATAATGTGCATGTATGTATCAATCAGAAAGAAGCTGACTTTAAAGCAGTAAATTTTAATCTGCAAAACTCAGTAAAAACAATAAGGGAATTTTTTTTTGACTTAAATGCGGATTCAAAAATTGAATTTACTAACATCGCTATTGATAAAAGCACAGAAGATGAATTTTTTATTGATAAATTATATATAGGGAAGGGGGAAGATTTTAATGTTTTAGATATTCATGTGAATACAAAAGATGAAAAGGGATTTTTGGATGATTTATCAATTACGATAAAAAATCGCAACAATTTGCTAAATGTGTACGGGACATTTTATGATCTAAAATCGGGACTATTGAGCGAGTTTTCTACATTAGTTAAAAGCTACAATTTGGACAAAAATATAGGATTCAAAGGAAGCTTCTCAGTGAAAATTAATAAAAAGGATGAAATTGTAGGTGGAAATATATACATATTGAATACAGAAAATTATTTGAACAAAAATTTAGCCTTAACTAATGTAAATATAAATTTAACGTATAGTGATGGAATTATTAGTGTAAAAAACTTCCATTTTAAGTTAAATGACACGTATCTCTCTTTGATAGGCAAAATGAACTTTAGTACAAGTCATGCTTTGCTTAGAATTAATATTAGTAAGTTTGCTGCAAAGGATTTATGTACTTATGTACCAGATGGTGTAGTGAATAGTAAATTTAAAAGCTGGTATTGTGATAATATTGACGGGAATGTTTTAAACACAATTGTAAGTTTCAATGGCAAAATTAACAATTTGGTTGATGACGATCTGTCAGATATCGTAGTAGTTGCTGATATAGAAAACGGTAGCGTAAAATTTGATGAAGATTTTGAGCAAGTAAAGGAATTAAAGGGTGATTTGATCATCAAGAATAACGATCTTGAAATTACTGTAAATAGCGCTAAGTTTCAGAATTTCACTATTAATGGTGGTGATATTGAAATGAAATCTCTCGATAAGGAAAATTCAGTTCTAACCATTAATGGCCAAGCTGTAAGTGATGCGTATGGTTTATATGAGCCTATAAGATTTAAGCTGGATGATGTGGTGAAGGTTGAAAGGGATATAGTAAGTGGAATGGCAAAATCCGTATTTAATTTTCGCATTTTTAATCTAAACGTTGATGACAAAAAAGTAGATTTTTCGGCCAATTTTCATTCTGAAATTGACAATTTGGCCGTCTATAATGCAAGTCTTGGTAAATATGATATTAAGCTTAGTTTTGGCAGTGACTTTATAGATTTAAATGGTAATGGTATGGTGAATAACACACAGCTATTATTTGACCTGAAAAGTAGCAATAGGAATGAAAGTTTCGCCTGGAATTTGACCGGAGATTTACCCGCTCAAATACTTAATTTTGATGAAAATATAGGTGGCTATGTCAATACAAATATAGAATCGGTGATAAATCAAGATAAGACGGGGCATGTTAATGGTAATATGGATTTATCAGAGCTTGAATCACGTTCAAGTTATTTTGGGTGGAAAAATCGTTTTGAAGATCACAATAAAGTTTTGTTTTCTACAAGGTTAAAAGGAGCAGGTGAATTGTTAATAGACAAATTAGATGTTGTAGGAAATGACCTAGATATAAAATTCAGCGGAAGAGTAGAAAATGGAAATTTATATTTAAATTCTAGTAGTTTTAAATTGCCTGATAATGATTTTAGTATAGAAATTGAATCAGGTAAGGAAAAAAATGTTATAACTGTTCATGGTGAGGAAATTAACTTAAGTGATATCTTAGGCTTGCTTGGTAAAAACAGTAATGGATTAAACAAAGATATAGAGATTAGTATGAATGTTGACAATGTAATGATGAAAGAAGGCATCGTTATCAAAAATGCTAAGCTGAATGTAACCTGTACTAAAGGTAATTGCAATGGAAGTCAATTTACAGGACAGTTTCTAGAAGATAGCAGCAACATACTAGCGGAATATAGTGGAATAGGGCTCGAAATATATGCGGATAATGCAGGTATACTTTCGCGTTCCTTAGGCATTAGTAAATCAATTAAAAACGGCAAATTGTCTTTTTATCTCTCTCCTCAGAGAGAAAGTGGAGAACATTATGGTACGTTATCCATTAGCAATTTCTACATCAAAGATGCTCCACTACTTACTACTTTATTGTCGATGTCCTCATTGCCTGGCATTGTAAATGCCATAAAAAATGAAGGTGTATACTTTTATAAATGTAATGCACCTTTCTCATACAAAGACGGCTCTGTCGAAATTGAAGAATCTTGGCTTGAAGGAGCGGAATTAGGCATTAGCACTAGCGGTAAGCTCGACATTAGAAATTATAAATTCCAAGTTGAAGGACAAGTAATACCAGCATATTCAATTAATAAATCTTTGTTAAAAATTCCTATAATTGGGAAACTTCTTACTGGCGGGAAAAGTAGGGGAATCGTTTCAATAGACTATAAAGCAAGTGGTGATGACAAAAACAATAACGTATCTTTTGATCTTATCTCTTCGCTAACTCCAAACCTATTAAAGAGGTTATTGGGAGTGTTTGATCGCATTATGACAAAAACTAACGAAGCTGTCATCAGTGGCTTAAAAGGTGGTGTGAAAAAGAAATTTGGTTCGATATGACCAAAAGGGAAGTTGTTTAACAAAATTATGGACAAAAATGCAAGAATTTCAGAATGATCTACCTGGTTTTTATCTAGTTGTTTAAGTATCCTTTATCGCCTCCCCATATCTGCAAAGTCAACTAGAAGGGTAGGGGATAAAAGTTCGTTATTTTACTATATTAGGTCATCATGTTGGTGATAATGGTGATAATCATGATTACATAGTGAGTAATTGCCTACGTAATTTTCGTCAGCATCGTGATTAACATCAGGTTTAAGCAAAGAAAGATTGTCATCGGATTGTTCTTCTGATAAGTTAAGCAAAGAAAGGTTGTCGTCAGATTGTTCTTTCTCTTTAGACACAAATAACCATGAGAAGAGTGATGAGATAGAATCAATAATGGATTTAATTGCTGAAAAAATATTGGATAAGAAATTACTGGGTTGCTGAGTATCTTGCTGGCTACTTTTTTCTTCTTCTACATTACTTTGTTCTACTTCATTTGATTCTTCCACCTCTTCTTCAGGGTTACTTCTGCTTATAAGAGTCTTATCTAACCATTTAGATATATTCTTGTCGGGATTATGAAAATACATTTGACTTATCTCCTTATTTTCATCAATATCAATATGAACTTTTAAAGTTGCGCTCTCGCCTCCCAATTTGTAACACTTGCTAATGAGTAATTCATGGGAATTCTTTATATATTGAATAAATTGAAGTTTTTCTTCTTCTGAAAAGTTCTTGTATTCTACGTTATAAGTTGTATCTTTATATTTATAGCATTTCTCATAATAGTCCGAACAGGTCATAGGAAGGCAGAATCAACAGCACGACGAAAGGATTCGAATAGAGGAATGTTTTTCCTAGCTCTGTTTTTTATAGCAAACCAATGATGCTCAATTTTGTTGAAATCTGGAGAATACGGCGGCAGATACAAAATTTCTGCACCAACTCCTCTAGCAAGCTCGATAATCTTACCAGACTTATGAAAAGTAGCATTGTCAAGAATGACAGTCTGTCCAGGTTCCAAGATCGGTGTCAAAAATTGCTCAAACCATCCATTAAAAACATCCATATTACAGTGGCCTTCAAAGGTTAATGGAGCAACTATCTTTCTTCTACTTAAGGCTGCAACCATACTGATTCGTTGAGTTTTCTTTCCAGATTTTAGGCCATAAAACCGCTGTCCTTTCTGGCAATACCCATATGGATAGTCCTCTGTGTTATCAATGCCAGACTCATCTATATAAACTAAGTTTTCTGGTTCTTTTGTTGCTATAATTTTTAAGAACCTGTACATGATCTCAAGAAAGGAATAAACTAAGAGATAATATATATAAGTTAGGATATATGAGGAGTTTATACCCAAGTGATATAAGTCGGGAAAGATTTGAGATTATGTTACCAGATCTAGAGTCCTGTAGAAAAAAAACAAAACCAAGGAAACTTGATTTGTATGATGTATTTTGTGGAGTGTTATACGTTCTGAAAAGCGGTTGTCAGTGGAGAATGCTACCAAAAGAGTTTCCAAAATGGCGCAATTGTTACGACTATTTTAAGAAGTGGAGTGAAAAACCAGATGCAGATAAAGAAAGTGTTCTGGAGCTGGTGTTAAAAAAAAATAGTTGGCGTGGTCCGACAAAACAATGGTCGGAAAGAAAAAACCAGCTTCTGCATAATTGATGCACAGAGTGTAAAAAATGCAGATACTGCTGAAGAAAAAGGCTATGATGCAGGCAAAAAGATTTCAGGAATAAAACGCCATATTGCAGTAGATACGCAAGGTTTGCCCCATGCAATTTATATAACAACAGCAGAGATAACTGACCGTAGCAGTGCTGTGAGAATGGTCGAAAATGCAAAAGAAAACCTCTCGGGAGTTAAAAATGTACTGGTTGATGCAGGCTATACTGGAGAGAATTTTGCAACTCAAATAAAAACGATTATTGGTGCAACCGTTGAAGTGATAAAAAGAAATGAATTACATTCCTTTGTTGTATTGCCCAAAAGATGGGTTGTGGAGCGATCTTTTGCTTGGTTAGAAAAATGTAGAAGATTGTGGAAAAATTGTGAGCGAAAACTCAATACTAGCCTACAAATGGTCGTTCTGGCTTTCACTGCCTTACTTCTGAAAAGATTATGAACAGGCTCTAATAAATGAAGGAGCAAATGTTAATGCAACAGATCAAAATGGAAAGACTCCTTTACATTTGGTTGCTCGAAATAACAACAAAGAGGTAGTAGAAACCCTATTGGGAAAAGATGGAATCGATGTTAATTTAGCAGATAAGAATAAAGATACTCCTTTACATTCTGTTCTTAAAAAGGACAACATAGATATAAATGTGTTGAACGCTCTACTGAAAGCAGAAGGAATCGATGTTAATGCACAAGATAAATATGACAGTACTCCTTTGCATTTGGCTGCTAAAAAGGAAAAGGACAACATAGATATAAATGTATTGAACGCTCTACTGAAAGCAAAAGGAATCGATGTTAATATAAAAGATAAACTTGCAGAATGGACTCCTTTACATTGGGCCGTTGTACAGGGCCATAAAGAGGTAGTAGAAGCCCTATTGGGAAAAGATGGAATTAATGTTAATATAGGAGGTAAATATGGAAAAAAGACTCCTCTACATTTGGCTGCTCAAAATAACAACAAAGAAATAGTAGACGCTCTAATAAAAGCAAAGGCAAACGTTAATATAAAAGATGAAGATGAAAAGACTCCTTTACATTTGGCTGCTGCAAATGATCATAAAGAAGTGGTAGAAGTTCTATTAAAAGCAGAAGGAATCAACGTTAATACAGTAGATGAAAATGGAAAAACTCCTTTTGATTTAACTACTAACGAAGAAATAAAAACTCTATTAAAAGCCGCAGAAAAACCTGATATTAATCTAGTGGATGAATCATCGACAGATAATGAAGGAGATCCAGAGGAAGATGCTGGTACACGAGAGAAAGAAAAACAAGAAGGTGATGCTTAACCAGAAGAACAGCCGAGCTCTTTTTTTGGTAGTTTGTTTAGTATACTTATGAAGCCTTTTTCATTAATTGCATCATTTTTTGGTGGTTTTTTTTCATGGTTGTTTGGGTCTGATGAGCCAACACAATCATCATCTGAATCTGACCAACCAGTTGTATTAGAATCACCAAGTAGTTCAGAAGACAATGACATAATATAGCCAGAGGTTTACTAGATTCCAGCGTCACGCGCTGGAATGATATGGTGGTATGTATTCAAGTAGCTGACACTGGTTCCTTTATGACGGCAGTGCCCAGACACTGGGATCCAGGAAACTTAATTGCAAGTAATGCATTGGGTTTGGTGAGTATGGGTTTTGCGTTATAGAATGAAGCACTTTTGGTAAATTTGTAAAGAAAACTAGATGCCAGTGTCAAGCACTGGCATGACATCATCTTGGATGGAAATCAACGTCACGCGCTGGAATGACAAAGAAGAGTGGGCTTTCATATGGTTATGCAAGAGGTTTACTGAATGCAACCTAACTTCTCACACACACATTTTACCACATGATCTGCGCTGATATTAAAATGCTCATAAAGTATTTTATAAGGTGCTGATTCTCCGAAGCTTTTCATGCCAATAAATATACCGTTTGAACCTATGTATTTATGCCAACCCATTTCACTTCCGGCTTCAATTGCAACTTTAATGCTGTCATTATTTAATATTGCCGCTTTATATTCATCGCTTTGCTCGTCAAAAAGCCTCCAGCATGGCATAGAAACAATCCTTGTACCTATACCCTTTTCCTGCAATTTCTCCCTTGCTTCAACTGCAATTTCAACCTCGGACCCCGTAGCAAATATTGTCACTTTTAATTCTTTTGAACATTCACACAAAATATATGCACCAAACTTCGATAGATTAGCAGATTGACCGATATCAGAATGCATGTAACTTACGTTTTGCCTTGAGAGCGCAAACAGTGCTGGAGATTCTTTCTTTTTGAGTGCAATGCTAACACACTCCAGAGTTTCAACTGCATCGGCTGGCCTAAAAACATATAGATTTGGTATAGCACGCAAAGAAGCTAAATGCTCTATTGGCTGATGAGTTGGGCCATCTTCTCCCACTCCAATTGAGTCGTGAGTCATGACATACATAACCTGCTGCTTCATAAGAGCTGAAAGACGTATAGCAGGACGACAATAGTCGGAAAATACCAAAAAAGTGCCGCCATAAGGAAGAATCGCGCCGTGAAGTGCCATACCATTCATACATGCTGCCATAGCGTGCTCTCTCACTCCATAGTGGACATAAGAACCACTATAATTATTACTATCTATTACCTGCATGTGCTTATATTTAGTGCAATTTGACCCAGTAAGATCAGCAGAACCGCCGATTAATTCCGGCATATGTTGTGTTAAAAGTTCCATTACCCTACCAAAAGAAGATCGAGTAGCTTCGTTTGGCATTGTCTCGTGTATTTGTTTCTTCAAGTTAGCCAAAACACTATCGATATTATCTGGTAGGCGTTTATCTATCCGCCTTTGAAGTTCTACATGATATCCTGTCATCCCAGCATTCTCTTCTGTCATCCCAGCATTCTCTTTTGTCATCCCAGCATTCTCTTTTGTCATCCCAGTGCTTGACACTGGGATCCATTCTTTTTCTTCTTTTCTGGATTCCAGCGTCACGCGCTGGAATGACATCGTGTAATTTTGTTTTGCTCTCTCAACAGTTTTCTTCCAGGCATTTTTCACATCTTCTGGTACATGGAATGGTTCATAATTCCAGTTTAATTTCTCTCTCATCTGTTTGATGTCTTCCTCCGAAAAAGCACCACTGTGAGCAGAGGATGTGCCAGCACGGCTTGAAAACTTTCCGATAATGGTTTTGCAGCAGATCATTGTAGGTTTATCAGACTTTTTTGCTTGCTCTATTGCAAAGGATATGGCATCAAAATCATGGCCATCAATTTTGTCAACATTCCATCCATACGCTAAGAAGCGTTTCTCTACATCATCAGAGCAGGAAAGGCAAGTAGCGCCATCTATAGAGATATCATTATCATCAAAAAGGGCTATGAGCTTATTCAATTTAAGATGCCCAGCAAGTGATGCTACCTCATGGCTTATTCCTTCCATAAGACAGCCATCCCCTAGCATCACGTAAGTGTAGTGATTGATTCTGAATTGCTTTTTAAGGATTGATTCAGCAAGTGCCATGCCAACAGCAGCGGCAAACCCCTGACCGAGAGGGCCTGTTGTTGCCTCTACCCCGGAAGTCAAGCCGAACTCTGGATGACCTGGGGTCTTGGATCCCATTTGCCTGAAATTCTTTAGCTCATCTATGCTAATATAACCTGTCAAATATAATATTGAATATAGTAACATTGACCCATGACCGTTTGATAAAACAAAGCGATCTCTATTGAACCATTTAGAATCATCAGGATTATGATTTAGATATTTAGCAAACAAAACAGTTGCAACATCTGCCATGCCAAGTGGCATACCTGGGTGTCCAGAGTTTGCTTTTTGTACTGCATCAATTGATAAAAAACGGATGGCGTTTGCCATAGATTCCAAATGTGAATGATTCATGTGTTAATAGAAAAACTTAAAAATGAAGTATAAAAGATTATATCAGCAAAAACAAGTTGACACTGAGTGCTAAAATCCTTAATAATCTAAAGTTAAATCGTGAGAGTTTTTATATGACAACTGTTATCACTAGAAAGTATAGGATTAGCCGTAGACTTGGTGTAAATTTATGGGGTAGAGCTAAAGACCCAGTAAACAAAAGGAAATACCCTCCAGGTCAACATGGTATTCTTGGATTCAAGAAGTTATCCGACTTTGGTAAGCAGTTTGCTGCGCATAAGAAATTTAAGTTTTACTATGCGATTTCAAGTAAGCAGCTCAGACGTACATTTTTAGATGCTTATAACAGAAAGGGTTATGCGGCTGATAATTTTATCGGTATCTTAGAATCGAGATTAAGTTCTGTTTTATACCGCTCTGGTCTTGTTCCAACAATTTACTCAGCAAAGCAGCTCATATCTCACAAGCACGTTACAGTTAATGATAAGGTGGTTAACATATCGAGTTATCGAGTGAAGCCAGGTGATATAATAAAAATAAGAGAAAGGGCAGCAAAAATTCCTGTAGTAGTAGAGGCTGAACAAAAACAAGAGCGCAAGGCTCCGGATTATTTAGAAGCAGATAGTAAAGAGCATTCAGTGAAGTATTTGAGGTCACCTCAATATTCTGAGGTTCCTTATTCAGCAGACATGGAAGTCAATTTAGTAGTAGAGTTTTACTCTAGATAGATAAAAAAAGCCCGTGTGGCGGAATCGGTAGACGCAGCGGACTTAAAATCCGTGGGTTTTGCGACCTTGGGAGTTCAAGTCTCCCCATGGGCACCAATTTAACTTAGCAGATAAATACAAAAAAGTATGAAATGGCTTGATATAGAAGATATTGTAGAAGCTCTGGAGGAAAAATTTCCAGATGAGAATATAATTAGTATTAGATTCACTGAGCTTAAAAAAAAGGTCTTGAGTTTAGAGGAATTTGATGATGATGAAAAACGCTGTAACGAAAAAATACTCGAAGCTATTCAAGCAGCTTGGATTGAGGAAAGATTAACCGCATAGCAATAAACCATACGCAAATGTGATTTCTATTGCAATTTGCATATTGATTATGCTATTTTTTGGATCTAGCCTGGCAAGTTAATAATAATTTAACCAATTACAATTAAAACAGCTATAAGGTTAATTATGAGGCAAAGATGGCAGCACAAAAATTTTTGAATGGAACGACTTACTTGACAAGTGCTACGTTGAAATAAGTTTTACATAAAAATACTGCTTTTACGGTGTGAGGCTAGAGGGTAGAGTCTTTGTAAAGCAGTTAGAAGGTTGTCATTTAAGTAGCGTGACCAGGGCTAGATTCCGCGGCGGAATGACGACTATGCGGTATGCGTTGCGGAGTAACGATTATGGTCATACCGTGATTTGTTCCATAACTCTACGAACATTGTGATTTTGGCCCATCAGGAGGATGTCATCCCAGTGCTTGACACTGGGATCCAGCTTCTATGCAACTTAATTAAAAACGTTTGTTTTAGCGTAAGACAACTACCTTTAGCTCATCAGCTCAGTTATAGCATTTCTTATAATAGTCCGAACAGGTCATAGGAAGGCAGAATCAACAGCACGACGAAAGGATTCGAATAGAGGAATGTTTTTCCTAGCTCTGTTTTTTATAGCAAACCAATGATGCTCAATTTTGTTGAAATCTGGAGAATACGGCGGCAGATACAAAATTTCTGCACCAACTCCTCTAGCAAGCTCGATAATCTTACCAGACTTATGAAAAGTAGCATTGTCAAGAATGACAGTCTGTCCAGGTTCCAAGATCGGTGTCAAAAATTGCTCAAACCATCCATTAAAAACATCCATATTACAGTGGCCTTCAAAGGTTAATGGAGCAACTATCTTTCTTCTACTTAAGGCTGCAACCATACTGATTCGTTGAGTTTTCTTTCCAGATTTTAGGCCATAAAACCGCTGTCCTTTCTGGCAATACCCATATGGATAGTCCTCTGTGTTATCAATGCCAGACTCATCTATATAAACTAAGTTTTCTGGTTCTTTTGTTGCTATAATTTTTAAGAATTCAGCACGTTTTTCTTCGTTTCTTTCCTTGTATCCATATGTCTTTTTTTGCGCGTAAATCCAATTTTTCTGAGAGCTCGGTGGATCGTTTGGATACTAACGTTGCCCCAAAGTTTAGCCATTTCCGACAGAGTCTTTCCTCCATTTTCTCTGGCAAATTTAGCAAAGGCATCCCAGTCGGTAATTTTGTGATTGTAACCTCCATTTCCAAGTTTTTTTGATTGAAAGTCTCCTGTTTCTTTTCTTCTTTGCTGCCACTCCCATAAAGTAGTTCGTCCAATTTTAAATCTTGCTGCCACTGTTTCTCTGCTTCCTCCCTCCTCTAGCGCTTCCATTGCTTTTTTCCTTAAGTCATAACTATATGCTGCTGGCACTCAACCTCCTTATCATCGTCTATCCTTATCTTATCACATCCGGACTTCTATGAAAAGAGCTATATAAGCAAAATTTCTGGATTCCAGTGTCAAGCACTGGAATGACACCATTTGCTGTGCAATTTACCTTCAAAAATGAATGTTCGTACAGCTATGTGTCTGAGCACTGGGATGACACCCTCCCTGGTGGACTCAAATTACAATGTTCGTGCAGTACGCACTGGAATGACAGGGCTTTAAGAAATCCAATGTAGTGGTAAACCTTACTTATTTAGTTATACTAGAAACAAAACAGAAAAATGCTCAAACGTAGCGGTCCAAAAAAATTAAAGTCTATAATTGAAAATTACGCATTAAAATGCATGAAAAATAAGATTAGCAAAAATGAAATACGTCTGATTTTAAACTGGCGAAATATAGTAGGGAAAGAAATAGCAGAGTGTACAAAACCGAAAAAGATCTCATACGCACAGAATATAAATTCGGGTGTATTGCATCTGGTAGTAACAAATGGCAGTAAAGCATTGGAAATTCAGCATATGATTTCTCTTATAATAGAAAAAATTACGATATTTTTTGGTTATAAAGCAGTATATGGTATAAAAATTAAGCAAGAGAGTATTGACTATTTGACTATATAAGGTAATCTAAGTACATAGAATAATTTGGTATATTGAAGTGAGTAGAGTTTGTGAATTAACAAATAGAAAAAAATCTTTTGGTAATAAGGTATCACATTCGAATCGTAAAACAAAGCGTACCTTTCTTTTAAATTTACATAAGGTTACGTTGACAAGTGATATATTGAATAAAAAGTTTAGATTTCGTGTGGCAACAAGAACTTTGAGAACTATAGATTACAAAGGTGATTTAGATGCTTTTTTGCTTAACACAAGAACAATTAAACTAAGTGAGAAAGCGCAGAAGATAAAAAGAAGGTTGAAAAAAGTTTTAGTAAAGCAAGAGGTAGAGTTAGCCGTTTCAGATGCATAACAAACCTCAATGGCTCAGAGCAAAAGCTCCGACCGGTGAAGTATTCAATGAAACCTTAAACATCGTTAAACTGCATAACTTGCATACAGTGTGCGAAGAGGCTGCATGTCCAAACATTGGTGAGTGTTGGAATAAACGTCATGCTACTGTAATGATTCTCGGTTCTGTTTGCACTCGTGCTTGTGCATTTTGCAACGTTGCAACTGGCATTCCTGATAAACTAGACCCTCATGAGCCAGAAAATTTAGCAAAAGCGATAAAAAAGTTGAACTTGAAGCATGTTGTTATTACTTCCGTTGATCGTGATGATTTACCAGATGGTGGCGCAAATCAGTTTATACAGTGCATAGAAGAAATTAGAAAGATAACTTCAGAAACAACAATAGAGATTTTAACTCCTGATTTTTTAAATAAGAAAGGAGCATTTGAAGCAATTGCTGTTGCATCACCTGATGTCTATAACCACAATATTGAAACAGTGCCGAGATTGTATGCAAAAATAAGACCACGAGCTCGCTATTTTCATTCACTATATTTACTGAAGATGGTAAAGCAGATTAATCCTAAAGTTTTCACAAAGTCAGGGCTTATGGTTGGTCTTGGAGAAACAAAAGAGGAAATATTTCAGGTTATGGACGATTTGCGCAGTGCTGAGGTTGATTTTATTACAATTGGTCAATATCTACAACCAACTCCAAAACATGCAAAACTTGATAGATATGTCACTCCAGAGGAATTTGAGCATTATAAATATGTTGCTTACTCCAAAGGGTTCCTAGTGGTTGCATCAAGCCCACTCACTCGGTCATCATACCACGCTGAAGAAGATTTTAACAGGCTTAAGGCTTGTTGTTGACATTTGCGTTAATTCAAATTAATTTTTACTAATTATAAAGGAGTTGAGCGACTTTACGTAATGTCTACTATAAAAATCAAGAAGAAATCGCAATTAGTTAAAGAGGTATTCGACTCCGTAGCAAATCGCTACGACACCATGAATGATATAATGAGCCTCGGAATGCACAGATTGTGGAAAGGTAAAATGGTAAATAGTGTGCATTTTACAAAAAACTCTAAGGTTTTAGATGTTGCTGGAGGAACTGGAGATATAGCAATAAGAATAGTAAGAAAAGAGCCAAGTGCTAAGGTTACAGTATGCGATATAAATCAAAACATGCTAAGCAGAGGACGTGATAAAGCTATAAATTCAAACCAAATTAATTTTGATTGGGTATGTGCAAGTGCAGAAAGTTTACCATTTGAAGACTCCGAATTTGATTATTGCACAATAGCTTTTGGCATTCGAAATGTTTCTGACCGTAAGAAGGCTTTAAATGAGGCGCACAGGGTATTAAAACCACATGGAAAATTTATCTGCTTAGAATTTGCCCCTATGCACTATCAAAATGAGATATTTACCAAACTTTATGACTTATATTCATTTAAAGTAATTCCTAAAATTGGCAGCATAGTTGCTAAAGACAGGAGTTCTTATGAATATTTAGTGAAGAGCATCAGAGAATTTCCAACTCAGGCTGATTTTAAAATGGAAATTGAAGAGGTAGGTTTTAAGAATGTTGAGTTTCATAATATGAGCTATGGAATAGTGGCATTACACATTGGAACAAAATGAATATTAAATTCTGGTATAGAACGCTGGATTATTATCTCATCCTTCCAGTGTTTTTTTTGCTCACTATAAGCTTCATTCTTGTTTATTCAGCAAGCCCTGTAATTGCGCAGCTTCTTTTTCTACCACAGGATTATTTTATACGGCGCCACACAATTTATATAGTCCTGTCACTAATTACCTTGGTGACATTTTCTTTTCTCAACACAAGAACTATACTTAACCTCTCATTCGCAGGTTTCATTTTATTTACTACTCTAGTGGCAGCTGCGATAATATAGCTCTTTTCATAGAAGTCCGGATGTGATAAGATAAGGATAGACGATGATAAGGAGGTTGAGTGCCAGCAGCATATAGTTATGACTTAAGGAAAAAAGCAATGGAAGCGCTAGAGGAGGGAGGAAGCAGAGAAACAGTGGCAGCAAGATTTAAAATTGGACGAACTACTTTATGGGAGTGGCAGCAAAGAAGAAAAGAAACAGGAGACTTTCAATCAAAAAAACTTGGAAATGGAGGTTACAATCACAAAATTACCGACTGGGATGCCTTTGCTAAATTTGCCAGAGAAAACGGAGGAAAGACTCTGTCGGAAATGGCTAAACTTTGGGGCAACGTTAGTATCCAAACGATCCACCGAGCTCTCAGAAAAATTGGATTTACGCGCAAAAAAAGACATATGGATACAAGGAAAGAAACGAAGAAAAACGTGCTGAATTCTTAAAAATTATAGCAACAAAAGAACCAGAAAACTTAGTTTATATAGATGAGTCTGGCATTGATAACACAGAGGACTATCCATATGGGTATTGCCAGAAAGGACAGCGGTTTTATGGCCTAAAATCTGGGAAGAAAACTCAACGAATCAGTATGGTTGCAGCCTTAAGTAGAAGAAAGATAGTTGCTCCATTAACCTTTGAAGGCCACTGTAATATGGATGTTTTTAATGGATGGTTTGAGCAATTTTTGACACCGATCTTGGAACCTGGACAGACTGTCATTCTTGACAATGCTACTTTTCATAAGTCTGGTAAGATTATCGAGCTTGCTAGAGGAGTTGGTGCAGAAATTTTGTATCTGCCGCCGTATTCTCCAGATTTCAACAAAATTGAGCATCATTGGTTTGCTATAAAAAACAGAGCTAGGAAAAACATTCCTCTATTCGAATCCTTTCGTCGTGCTGTTGATTCTGCCTTCTTATGACCTGTTCGGACTATTATGAGAAATGCTATACTATTGACATGAAAGACAGTATCTGGGATCTAAATTTTTTATGCGAAACCATTATGTTTATATACTTGTAGGCCCAAGTTCCTCACATAGTGAACAAAAAAGTAAATGAGATTCCAGTGTCAAGCACTGGAATGACACCTACCCCATGAGAACCCTATTTTTCATACCACTCATTTATAAGTTCATTGACATCAGAATCTATAAAATTCTTCAGTGGCTGTTTGATTTTTATCTCAGCATTTTTAGGGATGCACCTATCTTTACATATCGCATAATTTATATGGAAGTTAAGGTCAATATACCCTTGATTTGAAAACACATTCATCTTAAAGGGAAATAACACCATGTCCTCATATACGTTACTGATAAATATCTCTCTTCCTACTTTATCTCTATGTTTTTTTGGAGTAGGCCAGTAAATATCTATGTTTAATGTGTTACCCTTGCAATCAAAAGAAGTGGGAAAACCGAAATCTCCAGGATCTTTATAATATATGTGCCAGCCTGGTTTTACTGTAACCCTTATTGCACCTTTAAGAGTGAGGCTTGCTTCATTTATCTCGCCAATAAGTAAATCAAATTTTGCAATTTCCTCGTCAGCATATAGTTGAGTGCAAGAAAAAAATAAAAACAATATTAAATATATATGTATTTTCATTAAGGTAAATTTCTCCTTTTATAGAGAAAGTGATTTAGATTTTAATTATTATATTTAATAGCATTATATAGATTATTTATTAACATAGCATTATGCTAGTATAAATATACTAGGGATTATAGTTCTTTTATGCTGCCTTTTTGTTATTAGACAACCACAATATAAAGGAGTGAAACGGATGTAAACAGTGGTGCCTTTCTGCACCAAACGTATTACCTTTAACGAATAGTAAAATGTGAGATTTTTTGGAATTACCGTGGAGCAATTGCTCCACGGTTTCACTCTACTTAGAATCCACCCATGCCACTCATTTCTCCTGCACCCATAGGAGATGAAGCATTTTCTTTGCTTGGTACATCAACTATCATAGATTCAGTAGTTATCAGCACACTCGCAACAGATACCGCTGTTTCAAAAGCAATACGAACCACTTTTGCTGGATCAATCACACCAGCTGTAAATGCATTAGCGTAATTCATAGCCTCAACGTTGTATATAAGCTCTTTATCATTCTGCTTAATCAAATAGTCAATTATAACAGCAGATTCAAGACCAGCATTTTTAACTAACCTTCTAATTGGAGCACTGAGAATTTTCTTGATAATGTTTATGCCTATTTGCTCTTCGTCACTTGCACCTTTTAATTTGTCGAGAACAGATGAAGCATAAAGAAGCGCAACTCCACCACCTGGAACTATACCTTCTTCAATTGCAGCTCTTGTTGCATGCAGCGCATCTTCGACTCTATCTCTACGTTCTTTAACTTCCACTTCAGTTGCTCCACCAACTTTGAGCACAGCAACGCCACCTGATAATTTCGCTAAACGTTCTCTTAGCTTTTCTTTATCATAATCAGAAGTTGAAGTTTCAATTTGAGATTTGATCTGCTCGATTCTAGCTTTCACACTGTCAGAATCGCTATTTTCGCTGACAACTGTGGTATTATCTTTAGTAATTTTAACATTTTTAGCCGTACCAAGATCATCAAGCGTGAGATCTTCCATCTTGATTCCAAGTTCATCTTTTATAACATACCTAGCACCAGTCAAAGTTGCTATATCTTCGAGCATCTCCTTTCTTCTGTCACCAAAACCTGGAGCTTTTACTGCAGCAACTTTTAAACCACCACGCAATTTATTGATAACTAAAGTGCTTAATGCTTCACCTTCGATATCCTCTGCAATAATAACCAAAGGTTTACCAGATTTAACAACAGCTTCAAGAATAGGAAGTAAAGGTTGAATAATATTTAATTTTTTCTCTGTAATTAATAGATAAGGATTATCAAGCTCCACGATCATTTTTTCATTATTTGTAATAAAATACGGAGAGAGATAACCGCGATCAAATTGCATGCCAGTAGTCAGCTCAACTTCTAACTCTTTTGAACCTTTACTCTCTTCAACAGTTATTACACCCTCTTTTCCAACTTTTTTCACGGAATCAGCGATACTGTTACCTATATCCTTATCACCATTTGCAGATATTATTGCAACTTGTGCCACTTCGTCTATTTTCTCTAGAGAAATTGTACGAGACATTGACGCAATTTCCTCTAATATTACATCTTTTGCCTTCTGTATTCCGTTTTTAATACCAACACGATCGTTTCCAGCAGCAATTGATTTTGAAGCTTCCATTATCATATTGCTAGTTAGTATTGAGCACGTTGTTGTACCATCACCAACTTTGTCGTTACATTGAGAACAACTCTGTGCAAAGATGCTTGCTATCGCAGCGTTTAATGGTTTTTCAGGCTTGATACCCTTCATCACCTTATAACCATCTTTTGTAATTTCTGGTGCTCCATAGGGCTTATTAATCCCTACCGTTTTTCCTCTAGGTCCCGCAGTTATTGCTACCGTTGAATCCACTATTGCTGCGACTTCACGAAAGGCTTCTTGCAACTGCTCACCTGATACTACTACATTAGTCATTTTTATCACCTCTTGTTAATAAAAAATTTAGAAAACTATAATAAAACCATTTACAATGCGCCGCGTTGCGCTTTGTTTCAGTTTAGTAAAATAAAGACTGCTATTTAATGACAGCAAGTATATCGGACTCTTTCATCACGATAAGCTTTTCATCATTATGTTCTATTTCTGTGCCAGCCCATTGACGATAGAACACTTTATCACCAGCTTTCACAGTTAAAGTTACGCGTTCGCCACTTGAATTGCGTGAACCTTCACCAATTGCTATAACTTCACCTTTAGTAGGTTTCTTTTCAGCACTTGATGGAAGCACAATTCCACCTTGCTTTTCTTCGCTAATAGGCTTGATCAGCACGCTATCATCTAATACATTTAAACTTATACTTGACATTTGTTTTTCCTCATCAACAAATTAACTTGTAAGTTTATATATATATACTCGTAAGTTAGATTTCAAGGGCTGGAGCTTGTAAAATATGCACGCCAAAAGCAGTTTCTAAAAGAGCCTAATGTTATATAATAGAATTTAGATTTATTTATAGAGATTTCATGAGTTATATACCATTCTTAAGTCGTGGTGTGATAGTGCTATATGGGCCTGACACTAGAGATTTTCTGCAGGGTATTATAACCAATGATATTAATAAGTTGGATAGCCAAAAAGCCATTTACTCTTTATTGCTTAGCCCTCAGGGAAAATATCTATATGATTTTTTTCTTATTGAATATGGTAAATACACCCTCTTGGAGTGCGAAAACATGCATTTGCAGCAAATAATCGAGAAACTAGATTTGCTTAAAACTTATTTGAGAGTGAAGATTAAAGACGTTAGCGCACTATATAAGGTTGGAGTTTTGTTTAATACTAAGTTGGCGGAGTGTAGTGGTAAGTCACAAGTTATTTTTCAAGATCCAAGGCACAAGCTGCTAGGAATGAGGATCATACATAAAGGTGAAATAAAGGAGCCAGTTGGGGATTTTACTCAGTATGAAAAAGTTAGAATTCAAAATCTCGTTCCAGATGGAGCGAAAGATATGGTGCAGAATTCATCGTTTCCGCTGCAATTTTTAATCGATAAGGTAAACGGTATAAGCTTTAATAAGGGGTGTTATATAGGTCAGGAAGTTGTAAATCGAATGAGCAGACAAGAAATATTCAGAAGAAAACTTTACCTTGTTGAGGGAGATAACGCACTTCCAGATATTGGCACTAAAGTTACAAATGAAAATAATGAGGAAATAGGGGAACTGCGCTCTAGTGTAGACAACATTGGACTTGCATTGCTTAATACTGGGAAAAGTCATGCAAATTTATATGTCGATGGGGTCAGGTGCGTTAAGACGTTGAAGTCTTAAGGTAGCTCATATAGAGGGAGTGTTAAATAAACCATACGCGTCAAGTTAAGGAAAAAGATATGAAGGAGATAGAATAATAAGATATAAGTTCTTTCAGATATACTTTTAGTGAGAGAGCTAACGATGAATAAAATAACTTGCCTATCAAACAACCTCAACAAATTTTTCAATGAAATGGCAAATGAGGTATCAATTGAAACAGGATTTGTAAAAAGGAAGAGAAAGCTGAGCGGTTCATCATTCATAAAAGCTATAATTTGGGGTAATATAGGAATTGAAAACTGCAGCATAGATGCAATGCGCCAATTATTAAACGAAGAATCTGTGGTAATGACGAAACAGGGTTTAGATTTCAGGTTTACTAAAGAAGCAGTAGAATTTATGAAGAGAATGTACAATTAATCTATGGCTTTATTTAAAAATATCCTGCAAATTGATTGTAGAATCTTGCAGCAATTTAAAGGCGTCAAGTTATTGGATAGTAGCTATATTAGCCTGCCTAACAGTATGAAAAATCTGTATAAAGGGTATGGTACTAGTTACAAAGGTTATGAGAGTAACACTAAGTCTGGGATAAAGTTACAATTAGTTTTTGATTACTTAAATCAGACATTGGATCAACTTAACATAACGGAGGGAGTAAGGTCAGACCAAGGTTATAGAGAGCATTTGATCGATATATCAAGTAACGATTTGCTAATATCTGACCTTGGTTATTTTGTCCCAAGTTCTTTTAAACAGATCAATGAAACGGGAGCTTATTTTATTAGTCGTTATAAATCTGATACCAATATATATGCTATAGAAACAAATCAAAAAATGGAATTATTGGAATGTTTAGGAGACAAGCTATTTTTAGAAACTGAGGTATTATTGGGAAAAGAAGCAAAGATTAGAGTAAGAATGATATGTCATAAACTAACTGAAGAGCAGTCTCTAGCCAGAAGAAGAAAAGCTAATAAATTGGCAAAATCACATGGATATACATCTTCCAAAAGGAATCAAAAATTGTTGAACTGGTCAATATTCATAACTATAGCTCTTTTCATAGAAGTCCGGATGTGATAAGATAAGGATAGACGATGATAAGGAGGTTGAGTGCCAGCAGCATATAGTTATGACTTAAGGAAAAAAGCAATGGAAGCGCTAGAGGAGGGAGGAAGCAGAGAAACAGTGGCAGCAAGATTTAAAATTGGACGAACTACTTTATGGGAGTGGCAGCAAAGAAGAAAAGAAACAGGAGACTTTCAATCAAAAAAACTTGGAAATGGAGGTTACAATCACAAAATCACCGACTGGGATGCCTTTGCTAAATTTGCCAGAGAAAACGGAGGAAAGACTCTGTCGGAAATGGCTAAACTTTGGGGCAACGTTAGTATCCAAACGATCCACCGAGCTCTCAGAAAAATTGGATTTACGCGCAAAAAAAGACATATGGATACAAGGAAAGAAACGAAGAAAAACGTGCTGAATTCTTAAAAATTATAGCAACAAAAGAACCAGAAAACTTAGTTTATATAGATGAGTCTGGTATTGATAACACAGAGGACTATCCATATGGGTATTGCCAGAAAGGACAGCGGTTTTATGGCCTAAAATCTGGAAAGAAAACTCAACGAATCAGTATGGTTGCAGCCTTAAGTAGAAGAAAGATAGTTGCTCCATTAACCTTTGAAGGCCACTGTAATATGGATGTTTTTAATGGATGGTTTGAGCAATTTTTGACACCGATCTTGGAACCTGGACAGACTGTCATTCTTGACAATGCTACTTTTCATAAGTCTGGTAAGATTATCGAGCTTGCTAGAGGAGTTGGTGCAGAAATTTTGTATCTGCCGCCGTATTCTCCAGATTTCAACAAAATTGAGCATCATTGGTTTGCTATAAAAAACAGAGCTAGGAAAAACATTCCTCTATTCGAATCCTTTCGTCGTGCTGTTGATTCTGCCTTCCTATGACCTGTTCAGACTATTATGAGAAATGCTATAAATTCAAAAAACTCATCCCTGCCCAGCTCAAAAGAGCTATACAAAATAAAAAAGGACAAGCCAAAAAGCGAAAGGAATGTTGGCGATTAGGTTGGGCATAAAGGAAATTTTCATGCCACAATGGAAGCGGATAAAGTAGTAAAAATAGAGTTGCCTAATATTTGCGAATGCGGAGGAGAGCTTGTAATATGCGAAAAACCTTATGTTCACCAAAAAGTTGATCTTCCGGAAATTAGGCCTTATGTAGTAATTGGAACATGGTCGTTGTCGGAGATGCAGAAAAAGAAAAAGTAGCAAGTTACCAGAAGGTGTTACGCCAGATACATTTGGTCCAAGGGTTAAGTCTATAATTGCAGCACTCAGCGGATTTTACAAAAACTCAAAGCGTGAAGTGGCTAGTATCATAAATGACATTTTTAATTTGAACATAAGTGTTGGCAGCATATCAAATCTTACTATTACCCACAAATATGAGGTTCATGAGCAAGTCTCCATCCTTCTGCTAGATCAAAGAGACGTCTCCACCCTTTCCAAAGAGTAATTGGTCCTGGTTTTGGGTCGCTTTTTCTTGCTAAATGACCTCCAAGTTCACGAAACGGCTTCTTTTATAGTAGGGGCTATATTTGGACATGGTTTCCTGTGTATTTTAACATATAAAACTTTCCATTCTTCCTCAGCTAATAAGGCAGTAAATGGTAATGTTGGGTTAGTTCTTGCAATTGATGTAATAAAGAAAATTCTCCAAGCAATAATGCTCATGACTGTTAAATACCTCATTAATCTTTCTGCTGTTCCAAGTCTACATTCCTCAACTTTGAGACCAGATTTTAAAATCTTATGCAATATCTCTATTTTCCATCTCAAACAATACCAACTAACTTTTTCAACAGCTTCTTCAAAAGTACTGACCGGAAAAAAGCATCCACTCTAGAGGACTTGCTTCGGGAGGAGAGTTTTTTTCAACAACATGAATTGCGTGAAGTTGTAGACTGAATAATGCTGTCGGTTTATATTTTATGTGACCTTCTTTACATTTTATATGGCCTTCATGTGATAAATTTTCCGAATCTAATTTCTAAAAACGCTGTCCTTTTTTGCTTGTTATCTCTAGCAGGGATTTCAACTTCTACTTTTCCAGCGCAAGGGAGGCCTTGGATAAATGACCATAATTTTTGCTTGTTCCTGGTATGCATGAATTTTTTATTTACATTTCTGTTGTGGCGAGCTCTTACTAAAATTGCTGAGTTAAGATTATGTGCAAGTTCAAAAAAATCATGCATATCTGCTTCTCTGTCACATACAGTTATAGCTTCGGTTTGGGCCAGATCTATAATATTATTTGTTTTCTTTAAACTTTCTAGCCATTTCATACTTTCTTTATCCTCAATATGAACGTTGTTACGATGGCTCTTTAGTCTTTTTTCTTCTTCAGAAATGAGTTGCCTCGAGTAAATCTTTTGATCCAGTATTCCCAGCTTCCGTACTAACAGCAAGGGCTGTATGCATTACTGCTCCTTTTCCAGCAATAGTTCCCAATCCGCTTATGGCTTGAGTATGAAATATAAGTTGTATCTTGAATCACAAGAATTCTTTTATGAGCTTTTGTTCTTTCAACTGTTTTATCAATGTGTGAAGCTAGAATATCGACTTCTTTTACGTTCTCATTTTGAAAAAAACGATATGCTGCTTTTGCTTCTGACCAACTTCCGCATGCCTCATTAATTGAGCTTTCAGGTAAACTTATCAAACTGTCAGCAATATTTACTAATCGGTCAGTTAATCTTTTATAGCATTTCTCATAATAGTCCGAACAGGTCATAGGAAGGCAGAATCAACAGCACGACGAAAGGATTCGAATAGAGGAATGTTTTTCCTAGCTCTGTTTTTTATAGCAAACCAATGATGCTCAATTTTGTTGAAATCTGGAGAATACGGCGGCAGATACAAAATTTCTGCACCAACTCCTCTAGCAAGCTCGATAATCTTACCAGACTTATGAAAAGTAGCATTGTCAAGAATGACAGTCTGTCCAGGTTCCAAGATCGGTGTCAAAAATTGCTCAAACCATCCATTAAAAACATCCATATTACAGTGGCCTTCAAAGGTTAATGGAGCAACTATCTTTCTTCTACTTAAGGCTGCAACCATACTGATTCGTTGAGTTTTCTTTCCAGATTTTAGGCCATAAAACCGCTGTCCTTTCTGGCAATACCCATATGGATAGTCCTCTGTGTTATCAATGCCAGACTCATCTATATAAACTAAGTTTTCTGGTTCTTTTGTTGCTATAATTTTTAAGAATTCAGCACGTTTTTCTTCGTTTCTTTCCTTGTATCCATATGTCTTTTTTTGCGCGTAAATCCAATTTTTCTGAGAGCTCGGTGGATCGTTTGGATACTAACGTTGCCCCAAAGTTTAGCCATTTCCGACAGAGTCTTTCCTCCGTTTTCTCTGGCAAATTTAGCAAAGGCATCCCAGTCGGTAATTTTGTGATTGTAACCTCCATTTCCAAGTTTTTTTGATTGAAAGTCTCCTGTTTCTTTTCTTCTTTGCTGCCACTCCCATAAAGTAGTTCGTCCAATTTTAAATCTTGCTGCCACTGTTTCTCTGCTTCCTCCCTCCTCTAGCGCTTCCATTGCTTTTTTCCTTAAGTCATAACTATATGCTGCTGGCACTCAACCTCCTTATCATCGTCTATCCTTATCTTATCACATCCGGACTTCTATGAAAAGAGCTATATCTCCAAGTACAGCATCTCCAAATTCATTTTTAGCCCATTCATTACTCTCGTTTGCCATTTTTATACCCTCAATATTTGCAAACTTTAATATTGTAATACTTTATTTATAAGTACATTTATATTTGTGGGTAATAGTAAGATTTGATATGCTGCCAACACTTATGTTCAAATTAAAAATGTCATTTATGATACTAGCCACTTCACGCTTTGAGTTTTTGTAAAATCCGCTGAGTGCTGCAATTATAGACTTAACCCTTGGACCAAATGTATCTGGCGTAACACCTTCTGGTAACTTGCTACTTTTTCTTTTTCTGCATCTCCGACAACGACCATGTTCCAATTACTACATAAGGCCTAATTTCCGGAAGATCAACTTTTTGGTGAGCATAAGGTTTTTCGCATATTACAAGCTCTCCTCCGCATTCGCAAATATTAGGCAACTCTATTTTTACTACTTTATCCGCTTCCATTGTGGCATGAAAATTTCCTTTATGCCCAACCTGATCGCCAACGTTCCTTTCGCTTTTTGGCTTGTCCTTTTTTGTTTTGTACAATTCTTTAGAGCTCGGTAGAGATGAATTTTTCGAGTTTAAACCAAGCCTCTCTTTCAACTCAGCGTTCTCAATCCTCAAGGCCTTATTTTCTGCCTCTAACTCTTCTATCCTCCCTTCCAACTTTTCTATTTTTTGCTGTAAATTTTTGCAGAGTTCTAAAAGGTTTACCACATTACCTCACTTTTGCTCTATGATTATCTTTACTATCTTGCTTTGTCTACCTTATTTTGCCGCTCCCCTGAACGGATACGGTTTAAGACATAAGATCCTTTTTCATGGCTATACTACGTTATCCAGCGTCTGGGCACTGGTTTCTCGGTACTTATTCCGCAATAATTTTTTTTTCCTTCAATAAACTTTGCAGTTCGCCTTTTTCGTACATCTCGCGAGTGATGTCGCAACCACCGATAAACTCTTCCTTTATATATAATTGTGGAATTGTTGGCCAATCAGAAAACTTTTTTATAGATTCACGTATTTCATCATTCTCCAACACGTTAATATACTTAAACTTCACGTTCAATTTTTTTAGGATTGACACGACGAGTCCAGAGAATCCGCATTGAGGAAAATCAGAAGTGCCTTTCATATATAATACCACATCATTTTCTGCTATATCTTTTTTTATTTGTTCAAAATTGCTCATAAATTCACCTTATTTTTAAGTATTAGTTTCCAGTTGCAAGGCGTGTATAGACTGACCTTCCAGAGCTTTATATACCATTTTGTGCTGTTCTATTTTTGTCTTTCCAAGAAAACACTTGGAGTTTATTTTTAAATGATAATGGTCATCATCTCCAGCAAGATCATGAATCTTTATATCAGCGTCGGGGAACGATTGTTTGATGATCCTCTCTAATTCGTGAATTGCAATAGTCATTGATTTGCTTTAAATTACAATACTCTCATTATAAATCTAAAATGATTGAGCGCAATAAAAAGTTGCTATCATAAAAAATAGAAGCATACTATGATAATGGAATGACAAATTATGCAGGGAGTCTCTGTGGTGGGCAAAAGATTTAAATTTACATATCTATTGGTTTTGCTAACTTTTTCATTTAGGTGCTTACCTTGCGATGATAAAATAAATAACTTAGAGAATGTTTACATCAAAGCCAACTATTTTGGAGCATTCTTCAATGCAATAGGTTCTCTAGAAGGAAAAGAAGATGCAGGTGACAATATAACAGAGGGGGTTTTTAGTTTTAATAAGAAGGAGCGAATTGAAGCTGGATACAGTCCTAAATATGTTCCAGGGTTTGCCGGTAGTGCTGCAATAGGATATTTATTCGAAAATATGAGAGTTGAGCTTGAAGGCTTACATTCTCAAACTAACTTATATGATGAAGATTATTCAGATAAGAAAAAAGCAAGATATATTGAACTTCGTCGTCACAATGATGCGTCTACTGGAGCGGAATGCAATTCACCTTGGAGAAGTGGAAAGGTTGATATTCACATTCAAGAAAATTGTAGTGTTGAAGCAGAGTTCAGAGCTGCATTTAAGATGAAAAATGAAGGTTTTAATAACTTAGCTGGAATGATCAATATGTATCATGATTTTAACATAGCAGAAATACCATTCACTCCATATGTTGGTATTGGTGCAGGTGTAACTAGGGTTAAATTTCTAGGAAAAACCAGATACGCCTTGGCTTACCAAGCAAAACTTGGTATCAATCACCAACTTACAGCACAAACTCAAGCGTTTGCTGGTTTACGCTATTTTGGTATCCTTGATAACCAATTTAAAGATATTGTACCAGGAATAAAGATACTAGCTGGTGAAGAATATATTCCTGCCGGTGGAGGAAGTAAAGTTGATGAAACTGCACGTGTTGAATCAACAACTGCAACCATTACCAATAGGTTTGGCATATATGGCTTAGAGTTTGGATTGGTTTATCACTTTTAACTTTATCCAATAAATTACATATGTGAAGATAGTAAATTCAGCGTGCTGAGAACATTAGAAAGACGAGATTTTAATTGATTTTCATATTTACTCCAATCTTGTATTGCCTTTCTTGCAACACCTGAATCAACTGCGGCTTTTGCAACAGCAGGAGCTACTATAGAAATTAATCTTGGGTCAAATGGAGTAGGTATCATATATTCACGTCCATAGCTCATTTTACGACCGCCATAGACTGCAGATATCTCACCTGGTACTGGCTCACGGGCAAGCTTTGCTATTGCATCTGCAGCTGCAATTTTCATTTCATCATTTATTGTTGTTGCATGTACATCAAGTGCCCCTCTAAATATATAAGGAAAACCCATTACGTTGTTGACTTGGTTGTTGTAATCTGACCTACCAGTTGCGATTATTGCATCTGGCCTCACAGATTTTGCAAACTCAGGCCTTACTTCTGGATCGGGGTTGGCGAGAGCAAAAATAATCGGGTCTTTGCCCATACTCTTTAACATCTCTTCATTTAACACATCTTTTGCAGATAACCCGATGAATACATCAGCGCCTTTTATTGTATCAAGTAGAGAACGTTCGGAAGTATCAATTGCATACTTTTCCTTCCACTCATTCATATCCTCGTTTCTACCTCTGTATATTACTCCTTGCTTATCACACAGCACTATATTTTTAGCGCCCATGGACTTTAGTATTTCTAAACATGCAATACCGGCTGCTCCAGCACCATTCATAATGATCTTAACGTCCTCTAATTTCTTTTCAACGATATCAAGAGCATTTTCTATGCCAGCTACAACAACCACTGCAGTTCCATGCTGGTCATCATGGAACACTGGAATATCCATCAGTTCATTCAGGCGTTTCTCTATTATAAAACAATCGGGAGATCTTATATCTTCTAAATTTATTCCTCCCCAACTTGGTCCAAGATATCTTACTGCATTGATGAAATCTTCTATATTTTCTGTACCAACTTCTATATCAACTGCATCAATATCAGCAAAACGCTTAAATAAAACAGCTTTGCCTTCCATGACAGGTTTTGCAGCAAGAGGACCGATATTACCAAGTCCAAGCACTGCAGTGCCATTTGAAATGACAGCAACACAGTTGCCTTTTGCCGTATAATCATAAACAACCTCAGGATTTTTAGCTATTTCAAGGCACGGAGCTGCAACGCCAGGAGAATAAGCAAGTGACAAATCATACTGGGTAGATAAAGGTTTTGTTGGCATGATTGAAATTTTACCAGGGTTACCACCTCTACTGTGATACTTAAGTGCTTCTTGTTTCGTGGTACTATCTAAATCATCGTTCATCATTACATCCTTATATTTTAAGCTTGTATTTTTTAAGTATATGGAGTTTTTATAAATGTTCAATTGCAAACTATTAGCTTGTGAACTCTGTTGTACTTCTGTATAAGTTTACCTATTACGTAAGATGATATTACATGCTTAAGAAAAACGTGCCTAATTTGCTTACAATTTCTCGTGCACTTGCAATACCAGCAATAATATTAAGTTTTTATATAGAAAATAAATATGCAGGCCTGATAACAATATCAATCTTTGTGTTTGCGTGCATTACAGATTTTTTTGATGGTTACCTGGCGCGTGCGTGGAAAGTCCAATCAAAGTTTGGCAAGCTATTTGATCCAATTGCTGACAAATTAATAGTGGTTTCAACGATAATTATGCTAATTTATAAGCAAAAGATAAATGATTTTACAATAGTACCGTCGATTATCATCATCTGTCGGGAGATATTAGTTTCTGGTTTACGGGAGTTTCTGATAGCTACAAATGTTAGTCTACCTGTAAGCAAAGCTGGAAAAATTAAAACATTTCTACAGATGGTTGCTGTAGTAGCGCTAATAATGAACGATTATTATATGATTCAATATACAGGTGCGATTTGTTTATGGGTTGCAGCTATTATAACTATGTGGTCAGGCTATAATTATATCCTAGCCGGCATTAAACAGATTGACTGAATTTCTTGAGAAACAGTTAATATACAAAAGTGGTTAATACTTTCATAATATTGACTGAATAGTTAAAATCCTGTATAATATATTAGTTCATAAATCAATAGGGTTTATATGACTGATAACTTTAAGACTACGTTTTCTCCTGAAGAGTTTTTTGGGGATTTTTGGCCAACGGTTGATGAAGAAGTCAAAAAAGAAAGGCTAGAACAAGAGCTATTAACACTAAAAAAAAGAGAGCTATATAGACAATGTGTATCATTGGCAACAATGGTCCCATTTGCATTATTTATGGCTATTGAACTGGAAAAAATATGTAGCGATCAGGTATTACTTGGCGTGATAAGTGGTGCGCTAAGCCACACTATATTACCTTTCATGGTCCTATCTCTTATTTGTACGCTATATTTAATTTACAATAATAGGAAAATAGCACAAAAAGAACGAGAGTTGAAGAATATTGAAAATGGAGAGGAAGTAAAGGAAAAAGAGCACAATATTTCTGATATAGGTCAGTGTTTGATCTATATTGATGCTATAACAACTGCACTGATTATTGTAGGTATGATAATGGGTGAAACATCTTCACTTGAAGCAGCAGAGGATGCAATTTTATTTCTTGCCAATGCAATTGCTTTTCTTACAACTCTTGCTTCTTAGAGCCTGTTCATAATCTTTTCAGAAGTAAGGCAGTGAAAGCCAGAACGACCATTTGTAGGCTAGTATTGAGTTTTCGCTCACAGTTTTTCCACAATCTTCTACACTTTTCTAACCAAGCAAAAGATCGCTCCACAACCCATCTTTTGGGCAATACAACAAAGGAATGTAATTCATTTCTTTTTATCACTTCAACGGTTGCACCAATAATCGTTTTTATTTGAGTTGCAAAATTCTCTCCAGTATAGCCTGCATCAACCAGTACATTTTTAACTCCCGAGAGGTTTTCTTTTGCATTTTCGACCATTCTCACAGCACTGCTACGGTCAGTTATAGCTCTTTTCATAGAAGTCCGGATGTGATAAGATAAGGATAGACGATGATAAGGAGGTTGAGTGCCAGCAGCATATAGTTATGACTTAAGGAAAAAAGCAATGGAAGCGCTAGAGGAGGGAGGAAGCAGAGAAACAGTGGCAGCAAGATTTAAAATTGGACGAACTACTTTATGGGAGTGGCAGCAGAGAAGAAAAGAAACAGGAGACTTTCAATCAAAAAAACTTGGAAATGGAGGTTACAATCACAAAATTACCGACTGGGATGCCTTTGCTAAATTTGCCAGAGAAAACGGAGGAAAGACTCTGTCGGAAATGGCTAAACTTTGGGGCAACGTTAGTATCCAAACGATCCACCGAGCTCTCAGAAAAATTGGATTTACGCGCAAAAAAAGACATATGGATACAAGGAAAGAAACGAAGAAAAACGTGCTGAATTCTTAAAAATTATAGCAACAAAAGAACCAGAAAACTTAGTTTATATAGATGAGTCTGGCATTGATAACACAGAGGACTATCCATATGGGTATTGCCAGAAAGGACAGCGTTTTTATGGCCTAAAATCTGGAAAGAAAACTCAACGAATCAGTATGGTTGCAGCCTTAAGTAGAAGAAAGATAGTTGCTCCATTAACCTTTGAAGGCCACTGTAATATGGATGTTCTTAATGGATGGTTTGAGCAATTTTTGACACCGATCTTGGAACCTGGACAGACTGTCATTCTTGACAATGCTACTTTTCATAAGTCTGGTAAGATTATCGAGCTTGCTAGAGGAGTTGGTGCAGAAATTTTGTATCTGCCGCCGTATTCTCCAGATTTCAACAAAATTGAGCATCATTGGTTTGCTATAAAAAACAGAGCTAGGAAAAACATTCCTCTATTCGAATCCTTTCGTCGTGCTGTTGATTCTGCCTTCCTATGACCTGTTCGGACTATTATGAGAAATGCTATATCTCTGCTGTTGTTATATAAATTGCATGGGGCAAACCTTGCGTATCTACTGCAATATGGCGTTTTATTCCTGAAATCTTTTTGCCTGCATCATAGCCTTTTTCTTCAGCAGTATCTGCATTTTTTACACTCTGTGCATCAATTATGCAGAAGCTGGTTTTTTCTTTCCGACCATTGTTTTGTCGGACCACGCCAACTATTTTTTTTTAACACCAGCTCCAGAACACTTTCTTTATCTGCATCTGGTTTTTCACTCCACTTCTTAAAATAGTCGTAACAATTGCGCCATTTTGGAAACTCTTTTGGTAGCATTCTCCACTGACAACCGCTTTTCAGAACGTATAACACTCCACAAAATACATCATACAAATCAAGTTTCCTTGGTTTTGTTTTTTTTCTACAGGACTCTAGATCTGGTAACATAATCTCAAATCTTTCCCGACTTATATCACTTGGGTATAAACTCCTCATATATCCTAACTTATATATATTATCTCTTAGTTTATTCCTTTCTTGAGATCATGTACAGGTTCTTAGAGCTCGGTGGATCGTTTGGATACTAACGTTGCCCCAAAGTTTAGCCATTTCCGACAGAGTCTTTCCTCCGTTTTCTCTGGCAAATTTAGCAAAGGCATCCCAGTCGGTGATTTTGTGATTGTAACCTCCATTTCCAAGTTTTTTTGATTGAAAGTCTCCTGTTTCTTTTCTTCTTTGCTGCCACTCCCATAAAGTAGTTCGTCCAATTTTAAATCTTGCTGCCACTGTTTCTCTGCTTCCTCCCTCCTCTAGCGCTTCCATTGCTTTTTTCCTTAAGTCATAACTATATGCTGCTGGCACTCAACCTCCTTATCATCGTCTATCCTTATCTTATCACATCCGGACTTCTATGAAAAGAGCTATAAAGTAAACGATGTTAACTTTATTGTTTAAATCTAATTGACTGATATTAGCAAGTTTTGAATTGTTACTGAAAACCGTTTCACCAATTGGCACTACAGTTGTAACTCCCCTGCCCTTTTGAACAAATTTCAGTTTAGAGTCCTGTTCAACCACATCAAAAAATAGCAACTTTGCAGCATTTTAATAATTGAACGTACGGGTTGCTGATCGTTTATCACATACCCAGACAATAACCCTTTGACGTTGCTTGTATCGAACTGATTGCTTTTTAAACCTGTTTTTTGTAACAGATCCGATAAAACATCGGAAATATTAAGCTGTGAAAGCTTTCCCTGAATCCAATGGCCTGTCTGCCAATTATGGCAGTCAGTCCACATATCACACAAATTGGGGAAATAAGGAAATGGCCTTGCGTCCCATGCCCAGAGAAACATTTTTTCTACCATTTCCGAACTTTGCCACTTTTTTAGCGTTCCTTCAATTGCAATTTTCTGTGAAAGAAAGCTCACCTCTCCATTTGAATATCGTGGATATTTGCTCTCTATGCTGCCTTTACCAACAAACACATTTGGCTCATTAGTGCAGCCGTTCATACTGGGAAATCCATACTCAGTAAACCATATTTTTTTCATCTTTGGTTGCCATTTTGTTTTGCTACCACCTGGATTTATGTGAGTTTCACTCCACCATTTCTCTATATTTTTCCACGCATACCTGCTGTCGTTATACTTTACTTTTTCAGGCTCACTTTTTGAGTAATCATAGAAATAATCATACCCCACTCCACTGCTCCAACCACCCATTACATCTTCCGCAGAATAGCCAAAAGGAGGCTCTGGACCATCAGTCAGTGGAAAATAAGCATCTATGCCAACAACGTCGATATACTCCGAAGACCAAAGCTCATCCATATTATACCAACCATCATATGAATGATATTCGCTCCAATCAGCAGCGTAAGTTACCGTTACTCCCTTTCCAAGCTGAAGTTTTATTCGCTTTGCAAGCTTAACTAGCTCTATAACGGCAGGGTAATTCCCTTGTTCATCTCTAATTTTGGTAAGCTGCACAAGTTCAGAACCGATGATAAACCCTTCCACTTTAGTTTGTTTGGCAATGCTTGCATAATGCTCTATAAATTTGTTATATTGATTCTCAAAAAAATCACTTATATCCCCAGGGGTCCCACTCAATTTTCCTCGCCATTCTTTATTTTCTGTGTCAAGTAAGGGCATTGGATAGAGCATCACCTTGTAGCCTCTGCTGCGTAACTCTTCTATATATCTTATCAGCGCTGCATCACTAACTGTGCCACCATACCTTGGGTTTCCACTCGCATCTTTTGAAATTAGTTGAGCATTATCTCTGGTTACACCCCCTACTTGCCAATCATCAGGTAATATTGCGGAATCATCTTGAAATTCAACTGCAGGGTATATTTTACAATCTTTAATGTTCAGATCATTCACAAACCAATTGACTACTACCGATACCCACTCAACATTTGGCAAATCTTCTTTTAATTGATCCAAAGAAAGCATTGCATCGCTCTTTTTAGTGTGGTTGTTGTGATTTACCCTTTGCGCCAGCCCATATGGGATATATTGGTTGCTGCTTATTTTCTCTTGCGCGATTTTCTTCTGTATTTTTGTATCATATACAAACTCACCTGAACCTGGTATTATATTGATATTCCGAATATTTTTCGCTACTGAAAATTCATTTGACTTTACTGCAGTTTGCACTTCAAACGTAAATACCGGAACATGATTATTATAGTCTGCTAAAGGAAAATTCTTGATGACTATGTAAGATATTCCCCTATAAGCCGGCACATTCCCCTCTCCTTCAATTGATGACATAAATGGATCAGGATTTTGATCTTCTGCACCGAGGTAAAAAGTATAATCTATTTCATCAAAGCTAAGCGATGTTGTATCTGCCCAGATTCTGTTTAATTTTTCTACTTTCCCCTTGCAGATCGCAATTGCAAGCGTTGCATAGTAATTATACTCAACATTCATACCTCTTCCAATTTTGCTTTTGATGGTTATCGCCTCTTCTTTTATTGGCTGCGCCCAAATAATGTTCCCTGCAACACGAGCAGTGCCATAGATAATTGGGATCGTTCTGCCGTAGGTTGAGGTTTGAACTTGCAGATTTTTTAGCCTTGCCCCATGCGTTACTTTTTGCTCGGCATCAAGACCAAACATTGCGCTATCTAGCTGTGCACCAAGAAGAGCACCGAGTTCTGAGCCGATAATCCGGCCAATTGGACCAAAAATGCTGCCTGCTTGACCAAAAATTGATGATAAAATTATTGTGGACATGGTAATCCTCCTTTTTGATAGATTTTTTTGAAATTGTTGAGAAAAGATCCAAGTGTCACGTTACTTGGATGACACCTATAACCTTGTCATCCCAGTGCTTCTTCCTTTGTCATCCAAGTAGCGTGACACTTGGATCCAGGAAAATTGATTGTAAACGAGCAAACATTTTCGATAAAATTACCAAAAAGCTGGATTCCAGTGTCAAGCACTGGAATGACACCATCCTTTTTTTCTGGATCCAAGTAGTCAAGGCACTGGGATGACACCATCCTTTTTTCTGGATCCAAGTAGTCAAGCTACTTGGATGACAAGAAAGGGGCTACTTGGATGACAGATATTATGATAAGAAATTCAATAACTTACAATGAATAATTGAAGTTTTTAATTAAGAAAAGCACATGAGTAAATCGTGTAGCTATAATCATTGTAAGCAACAATAAGAAAGTGCGGAAGTAGAAATTTGAGTTGACAAAATAAGAAAAAATATAGTATATTAATAATATTGATATTAACTTAAACTAATTATGCCAGCAGTAGTAAATACACCAGACAACATACAAAGACCGTCGAAATTAAAAAAAGCAAAAGAAATTCTGCTAGCTCCTGTAAGGTGGCTAATCATAGGTTTATCTGCAGTACTTTCGATAATATTTGTTATTTCTCTCCTGGTGTTTTTCTTAATCGCCACGGTGTTGATTAAGCTATATCTTTCTGCAGGAGGCAAAACGCCGGAGTGGTTAGAGCAAAGAGCTGAAGCATTTATGGAGGTAGCACGTATTCCACAAACAACACATGATACTAATGTAAATGATGCAATTAATATTAACGTTCAAAAGCTAAAAGAAAACTACGGTGAGCCTGATATTGATGATAAGTTTATAGAGGAAATAGAAGGATTTATTGATCAGTTAGAGTGCATAGCAAATGGCACACAAAAAGCTGCAGATAAAGATCAACTTACAGAAGATGAGAAAAAACATGCACTTGAGTGCTTGAAGCGTATAAAAAATAACCCTGACCCACATAGTGGAAGCAGGTTAACATTGAAGCAAGTTTTAAATTTAGTTTGGAAGGCTTGCAACGATCAAACTAGAGCAAATAATATAGATATTAATACCCGCATATCACAGAGAAAATATCAACTGGTTAAACATTTAGTAGAATCGCAAACAGAATATGGAGTGCGTGGTGGTCATGGTTCAAGTGCATGTTTTACTGGTACCTTCAACAGTATTGTTTCTTCCTTGTACATTTTTGAAGAGTTTTCCTTCTTGCAAAAAGCAGATAAGAATACTATAAAGCAGGCATTTGAGAATGAGCTGCTAAAAAAGGGAGAAGAACTATTTAGTCAGCTTTCCAATGATAAAGAAAGAAAAGAAGTTGCAGAAGCTTTAAGTAATCCTTCTACAAATTTCTTTTTAAGCTATGTAGAGTCATTTAAAAACCACTCTGCACGTGCAGTTTTAGGTGATAAAGAATGCGACAAATTAGTTAAAGATCATCTTAGTAGTCTTCAGTACAATAAAACAATATCACGCTTTACCTGAAGTAATCACTTCACCAGCGGCAAAGTGATACCATGCTGATTCATATATTTTCCTTTCATATCATCATATGATTTCTCACACTCACTTTCGCCGCTTAAAAATATGAATTGGCATGCGCCTTCATTAGCGTAAATTTTTGCAGGAAGTGGGGTGGTGTTTGAGAATTCGAGTGTGACATGACCTTCCCATCCAGGTTCTAAGGGAGTAACGTTTACTATAATTCCACATCTTGCGTAAGTTGATTTACCAACACAAATGACCAGTACATTTCTTGGTATACGAAAGTATTCAACTGTACTTGCAAGTACGAAGCTGTTTGGTGGAATTATGCATACGTCTGTTTCTTTATCTATGAAACTATTCTCAGAGAAATTTTTAGGGTCCACGATGGCTGAATTAACGTTAGTAAAAATTTTAAATTTATTATCCACTCTTGCGTCGTAACCATAAGATGATAGTCCGAAAGATATGACACCTTTGCTACTTTTGTGATTCACAAAAGGCTCTATCATTCCAAAGTTTTCAGCTTTTTCTCTTATCCATTTATCTGGCATAACTGCCATAACTGTTCCTTAAAGTTGTGTAATACTTACAATAATATAAAATAAAATTTAAATGTAAACTGTAGCTTTTGTCATGCAATTAAAGCTTTTCAGTTTGATTTTTGTTATAATAATTAGATTTATGTTCTTAACTAAAAATAATGCTTAGAAACTTTCTCCTGATTTTTGTATTTGTATTATTCACGCCGCTGTCAAATGCTGATGCCAGGAAATACATCAGAATTGTTGGATCTTCAACTGTTTTTCCTTTTATCTCGTTTATAGCCGAGGAGTTCAATTGTGTATTCCCTTTTAAGACTCCAGTTGTGGAATCAATAGGAAGTGGATCAGGGTTCAAAATGTTTTGCTCAGGAATAGGGGAAGACACGCCATACATCACCACTTCATCTCGCCCTATGAAGGAAGTAGAAAGAGAACTATGTAAAAGAAATAAAATTAATGAAGTGATAGAGATCATCATTGGCTATGATGGAATTGTCATTGCAAATTCAAATCAAAGCCATAGATTTGATTTCACAAAAAAGGACTTATTTGAAACTTTATCTGCATATTCTCAAGAAAATGATAAACTAGTAAAAAATAATAAGAAGTTTTGGTCTGATGTGAATCAAGCCTTACCAAAAACAGAAATTGAAATTTATGGTCCACATCAAAACACAGGCACATACGAAACTTTGGTTAATTCTATTATGCTTGATCAATATTCATGCATGAACTCGAGAATTTTTAAAGAGAATTATAAAGATCAGGAAGAAAGAAAGAAAGCATGTGCTAATATAAGGGATGGCGGAAGGTATATAGAAGTTGGAATTAATGAAAATATAATAATACAAAAATTGAAAAGTAACAAGAACGCCTTAGGGATATTTAGTTTTAGCTTTTTAATGAGGAATCAAGATAAAATACAAGGGAGCACAATTGCAGGAATTGAGCCAACTTACGAAAATATATCATCGGGAAAATATATATTAGCAAGACCTCTATACCTTTGTATAAAGAAAGAACACCTGGATACTGTTGATGGATTAAGAGAATTCATAAAAGAAATTATAGATTCGATCGGCATTGAAGATGGGTACCTATCTAGGCTTGGTCTAATTCCACTTTCAAGTGAAGATATAAAGAAAGCTTCAGCAAAAGTTTATGATATAACGTGACGGCAACACTTCTTGTATCCGTTCAGGATAGCGGCAAGACCATAGAGTAAAAGTGAGTTTACAACAAATGGTGTCATGCAAGTAGCTGACACTGGGATCTAATTTCACTTTATGATGGTGTCATTCCAGTGCTTGACACTGGAATCCAGGAAACTTAACTTTACACCAGGTAATAAAAACTGGATCCCAGTGTCTGGGCACTGGGATGACACCCTCCTGGTAGCACAACGTTCGTACAGTTATAGCATTTCTCATAATAGTCCGAACAGGTCATAGGAAGGCAGAATCAACAGCACGACGAAAGGATTCGAATAGAGGAATGTTTTTCCTAGCTCTGTTTTTTATAGCAAACCAATGATGCTCAATTTTGTTGAAATCTGGAGAATACGGCGGCAGATACAAAATTTCTGCACCAACTCCTCTAGCAAGCTCGATAATCTTACCAGACTTATGAAAAGTAGCATTGTCAAGAATGACAGTCTGTCCAGGTTCCAAGATCGGTGTCAAAAATTGCTCAAACCATCCATTAAAAACATCCATATTACAGTGGCCTTCAAAGGTTAATGGAGCAACTATCTTTCTTCTACTTAAGGCTGCAACCATACTGATTCGTTGAGTTTTCTTTCCAGATTTTAGGCCATAAAACCGCTGTCCTTTCTGGCAATACCCATATGGATAGTCCTCTGTGTTATCAATGCCAGACTCATCTATATAAACTAAGTTTTCTGGTTCTTTTGTTGCTATAATTTTTAAGAATTCAGCACGTTTTTCTTCGTTTCTTTCCTTGTATCCATATGTCTTTTTTTGCGCGTAAATCCAATTTTTCTGAGAGCTCGGTGGATCGTTTGGATACTAACGTTGCCCCAAAGTTTAGCCATTTCCGACAGAGTCTTTCCTCCGTTTTCTCTGGCAAATTTAGCAAAGGCATCCCAGTCGGTAATTTTGTGATTGTAACCTCCATTTCCAAGTTTTTTTGATTGAAAGTCTCCTGTTTCTTTTCTTCTTTGCTGCCACTCCCATAAAGTAGTTCGTCCAATTTTAAATCTTGCTGCCACTGTTTCTCTGCTTCCTCCCTCCTCTAGCGCTTCCATTGCTTTTTTCCTTAAGTCATAACTATATGCTGCTGGCACTCAACCTCCTTATCATCGTCTATCCTTATCTTGTCACATCCGGACTTCTATGAAAAGAGCTATAACCTCCATTTCCAAGTTTTTTTGATTGAAAGTCTCCTGTTTCTTTTCTTCTTTGCTGCCACTCCCATAAAGTAGTTAGTCCAATTTTAAATCTTGCTGCCACTGTTTCTCTGCTTCCTCCCTCCTCTAGCGCTTCCATTGCTTTTTTCCTTAAGTCATAACTATATGCTGCTGGCACTCAACCTCCTTATCATCGTCTATCCTTATCTTGTCACATCCGGACTTCTATGAAAAGAGCTATAACCTCCATTTCCAAGTTTTTTTGATTGAAAGTCTCCTGTTTCTTTTCTTCTTTGCTGCCACTCCCATAAAGTAGTTCGTCCAATTTTAAATCTTGCTGCCACTGTTTCTCTGCTTCCTCCCTCCTCTAGCGCTTCCATTGCTTTTTTCCTTAAGTCATAACTATATGCTGCTGGCACTCAACCTCCTTATCATCGTCTATCCTTATCTTATCACATCCGGACTTCTATGAAAAGAGCTATAACTATCGTTGCAATAGGACATAGAGACACCATTTATGAAGAGGCTTTGAAGATAATTAATACATATACTCTTCAGTAAATTCTACCTTCCTTTTCTATCAAGTTATAAAAATACTATAGAGATTATATATTTTTATACACCACTCCTTCCTGATCCATTCTCTACCTTAGGTGGCTTCGCTCGGCTCAAAGAAAGTTCATTTTTTTGGTTACCCCCCTATAAATTATATATTATATATATAATTTATAATTAGGGGAGAGGCGACGAAAACAAGACTTAGAGCCTGTTCATAATCTTTTCAGAAGTAAGGCAGTGAAAGCCAGAACGACCATTTGTAGGCTAGTATTGAGTTTTCGCTCACAATTTTTCCACAATCTTCTACATTTTTCTAACCAAGCAAAAGATCGCTCCACAACCCATCTTTTGGGCAATACAACAAAGGAATGTAATTCATTTCTTTTTATCACTTCAACGGTTGCACCAATAATCGTTTTTATTTGAGTTGCAAAATTCTCTCCAGTATAGCCTGCATCAACCAGTACATTTTTAACTCCCGAGAGGTTTTCTTTTGCATTTTCGACCATTCTCACAGCACTGCTACGGTCAGTTATCTCTGCTGTTGTTATATAAATTGCATGGGGCAAACCTTGCGTATCTACTGCAATATGGAGTTTTATTCCTGAAATCTTTTTGCCTGCATCATAGCCTTTTTCTTCAGCAGTATCTGCATTTTTTACACTCTGTGCATCAATTATGCAGAAGCTGGTTTTTTCTTTCCGACCATTGTTTTGTCGGACCACGCCAACTATTTTTTTTTAACACCAGCTCCAGAACACTTTCTTTATCTGCATCTGGTTTTTCACTCCACTTCTTAAAATAGTCGTAACAATTGCGCCATTTTGGAAACTCTTTTGGTAGCATTCTCCACTGACAACCGCTTTTCAGAACGTATAACACTCCACAAAATACATCATACAAATCAAGTTTCCTTGGTTTTGTTTTTTTTCTACAGGACTCTAGATCTGGTAACATAATCTCAAATCTTTCCCGACTTATATCACTTGGGTATAAACTCCTCATATATCCTAACTTATATATATTATCTCTTAGTTTATTCCTTTCTTGAGATCATGTACAGGTTCTTAGAGAAATACCAGATAAGCCATCAAGAGTAATAAAACTATTGAAGTTACAACAAAGTAAATGCGGTAATTGTAGACTATGGTTTGAAAGTGATGATATAATAGAAATACATCATAAAGACCGGAATAGACAAAACAATATGATCAAAAATTTATCTTTGTTACATGGGCATTGTCACGATGAATTACACAGGAGGTGTGCATGACAAGCACCAAATTAGAGAGAAGCCGTATGAGGCGCAAAGTCTCACGTACGGTTTTGAAGTCGAGTGAGGAGGGGCGACCTTCTTCACTTAGACAACAATATGCAGATGAAACTACGGAAGAAGACTTAAGGAAAATAGCAGAAAAAGCACCAATAATAAAGTTAGCCTACGATGAATTAGACAGGTTTAGCTGGAATGAAAAAGATCTAATAGCTTACGAAGAAAGAATAATGGATCTGCGGAAAGAAGAAGGCATCCTCGCTCAAAAACTTGATGAGGGAAATATTGAAGGAAAGATTGAAGTAGCAAAAAACCTACTTAAGGCTGACATCTCTATTGATATTATCTCTCAGACAACCGGCCTTCCTCAAGCTGAGATTAAACGACTTCAGGAAGAAATCACCTAAAAGGCTAATGATCAACGAAAAAATTGTAAGAGAGAACTTAAAAAAAGTCATAGAGCAAAAAAGCGGTAAAGATGTGATCGCTCTTGGCATAATATCCTCAATTATTATTAAAGGTCGAGATGTTGGTTTTGCGCTTGAAGTTGCCGGTAACACGCAAGCAAATGAAGAATTAAGAAGAAATTGTGAGCAAGCTGTTAAAGCTATACCAGGGGTGACAAAAGTGACCGTGGTTGCTACTGGTCAAAAACAAACTGGGCAACAAAAAGCTAAATTACATATCGAAGGAGTGAAAAATATAATCGTTGTAGCCTCTGGTAAAGGAGGTGTGGGCAAGTCCACAGTTGCGCTAAATCTTGCTCTCTCATTAGCAAAGTTGAAACATAAAGTTGCGCTGGTTGATGCAGATATATATGGTCCTTCCATTCCTAAAATGCTTGGCGCTGAAAAATTAAAGCCAGAAATACAGGATAGTAAAGCAATGCCTATAGAAAAGTATGGACTGCATACTATTTCAATTGGCTATTTTATCGATAAAGATCGTGCAGCAATATGGCGCGGACCTATGATTACAAAAGCACTTTATAATCTGCTAATGGGAACAAAATGGTCCGATATAGAGTATTTGATGGTTGATACACCACCTGGAACTGGCGATGTACATTTAAGTCTTATGGAAAATTTTAACTTAACTGGGGCGATAATAGTTTCAACTCCACAGGAGCTTGCTTTGATTGATGCACGCAAAATTTACGATATGTTCACAAAGCTCAGCGTACCGGTTATTGGCATTGTAGAAAATATGAGCTATTTTATTCAAGACAACTCAAAAATACACATATTTGGAAAAGATGGTGCAAAAAGAATGTCTGAGGAGCTGGGCATCAAACTCCTAGGCAGAATTCCTCTGAATCCACAAATATGCCATGCTTCTGATTGTGGAAATCCTTTAATGTTAAGTGAAGATTTAGCAGAGATTTATGAAGACATTGCTCAAAGTATAGTTAAACAATAGAATAAGCGTGAGAAACATGCGAATCAAAGTCCTCTTTTGTTAGTTACAAAATAGACTGCTTGCATAACCATTACTTACATGAAAAATTAACAGCTTTTGTCATTCCAGCGCGTGACGCTGGAATCCAGAAAAAAAGAAGAATGGATCCCAGTGTCAAGCACTGGGATTACACCTTTATGTTTGAGGCAAAACCGGCCATAGCATTTAACACACTGCCTTCGCAAAATGTTCGTACAGTTGTTCGTTACGTGCTGGAATGACAAGGTGGAGTGTCTTTAGATGTCATCCAAGTAGCTGACACTGGGATCTAAAAAATTTAATTTATATATAAAGTTTGTTTAAACTATTTTTAAAATAGATAGAATATAATTTTAGATAAATAAAATGAATTATGATGTAATCATTTCAGGTGGTGGGTTGCTTGGTCTTATTACTGCAATTGGCCTCAGTTGTGACTCTGTGTCTGTAGCTGTGATTGAAAAAAATAGTCTACCACGTGTAGTAGATGACAACCGAGCATTTGCTATTTCTCAAGGTTCGAAAAAAATATTGGAAAAATTAGGGATTTGGCAGTTTGTGGAGAGTGAAGCTGAACCTATACTTGATATATGCGTATTAGATGGAGATAGCCCAATTACTGTGCATTATAATCATAAAATGGTTAGTGAAGAGCCAATGGGTTATGTTATTAACAATGCTACTATATGGAATGCAATCAACAATAATTTTCTGAATAAACTAAATATATACTCTCCACATTCCTATAAAACAATTGCTTGTGATTCAGGATATGTGGAAGTTATTCTTGATAACAACCAGGAATTAATATCATCGCTACTTATCTGCGCTGAAGGCAAAAACTCTAAATTACCAGAGTTATTTTCTATACCGACAGTGAAATTTGACTATAAACAAAGTAGCATAGTATTTAATGTAAAGCATGAACTACATCACCAAAACTTAGCTGTAGAGCGTTTTTTCCCTGGCGGTCCATTTGCAATTCTACCGATGAAGGGTGGCTATACTTCTTCGATAGTTTGGACAGAAAAATCTGAAATTTCAAAAATGCTAATGGATCTGTCTGAAGAAGAATTTATTATAGAGCTTAAAAAAAGATTTGGTTCTTATTTAGGAGAGATAAAATTAGAGGATGAAAGAAAACTTTATCCTTTGAGTTTTGCTTTCGCAAAAAAGTTATATAAGGGTAGAGTTTTGCTTATCGGCGATGCAGCACATTCAATTCATCCAGTTGCAGGTCAAGGGCTTAATCTTGGAATTAGAGATGTAGAAAGTGTTATAAAGCACGTAGTTGCCGCAAAAGCGGCTGGTATTGATGTTGGCAGTAGTTATTTATTAAAGAAAATTTCACGTAACAGATGCTTTGATAATTTTACAATGGCGCTTGCAACTGATGGATTAAATAGGATGTTTTCCAACAGAATATTCTGCGCTAAAGCACTAAGAAATCTTGGCTTGATTGCAGTTGAAAATTCAGATTTCCTCAAAAAACGCTTCATTCGGCATGCTATGAGATTTATATAAATCACTTTTATAGCTAATGCAAGTCAGATTTCCCACGTCATACCGCCGCGGTATCTTGGCCGCTAACACGTAGCGGGATGACGAATGTATCTGTTCAGCAGTTGTGTTAAAAGTCAATAGAAAAATTGATGTAGCTGTGGATAAGTACTTTTATCTGTATAAACGTGCTTATCCACAGCTATGCTTGCTCTTAGATAGAAACAGACAGAGAGTTATATTCCTCAGTAAAAACCCTGTCATCTCTGACTAAAGAGTTAGCAAGAATAAGCAATTTCCTCATGGCAGCAGTGGAAGCAATTTTATATGGCTTTTTATATTGACTATATAATCTAGTAAAGAAAGGTTTGATATAGGAATTAGAGATTGTCCGGAAACTAGTAAAAGGCTATAATATCTGAAATTTTAGTACGTGATAAAGATGAGAAAAAAGTATCCAACAGATCTAAGCGAAAGGGAATGGGCAAGAATAGAAAAACACTTCAGAGTATCATACAAGAAAGGAGGAAGGCCGCCAAAGTATAGCAAAAGAGAAATATTAGAAGCAATTTTCTATGTATTGCGTACAGGGTGTCAATGGCGGTATTTACCAAATGATTTTCCGCTATGGAAGACTGTGTATGAGCAGTTCAGGCAATGGAAGAAGCAGGGAATTTTTGAGAAAATGAATTATGAAATTACAAAATATAGTAGAAGAAAAATAGGAAGGAATGAGCAGCCGAGAGCCTGTATAGTAGATCATACGCGTCAAGTTAAGAGATTGTGAGCAAATTTAGAGAGGTTAAAGTGGATACTCTAGCCCTTCTACGTTTGTCTTTTAATGAAAATCGTGACCAAGTTATAGTGAGTTTTTTAAGAAATGCTTTTAAACTATTAATTTTGGTTAATACTAAAAATAACTCTCTAACCCGGTAACCGTTCACGGAGATAAGGTGGTTTACAAAGTAAATATAAAAGTGTAAAGAAATAGGAAGCTAAATATGGAATGGGTAAATGACAACAGTGCTGCAAAAGGAGACTGTAGCAGAAAACGCTAATCTCAAGGAAGAAATAAAAGCGCTGATTACAGAAAATGATAGCCTGAAAGCAAAAATAATTGAATTAGAAGACAAATTGGGCTTAAATTCACAAAATTCATCGCTGCCACCATCACGAGATATATATCGTAAGAAAGGAAAAAAGAAGAGTGATAAAAACCCAGGAGGTCAGCCAGGACATAAGGCGCATAAGCGTGAATTAATGGCTGCAGACGAGGTAGTGAGCTGCACAATTGGTAAGATTTGTATGTGTGGAAGTAAGGTTGTTTTAGAAGATGAAATTGTTCATCAAAAGGTAGAATTACCAGAAATTAAGCCAATTGTAATGGGAGTGTTAAATAAACCATACGCGTCAAGTTAAGGAAAAAGATATGAAGGAGATAGAATAATAAGATATAAGTTCTTTCAGATATACTTTTAGTGAGAGAGCTAACGATGAATAAAATAACTTGCCTATCAAACAACCTCAACAAATTTTTCAATGAAATGGCAAATGAGGTATCAATTGAAACAGGATTTGTAAAAAGGAAGAGAAAGCTGAGCGGTTCATCATTCATAAAAGCTATAATTTGGGGTAATATAGGAATTGAAAACTGCAGCATAGATGCAATGCGCCAATTATTAAACGAAGAATCTGTGGTAATGACGAAACAGGGTTTAGATTTCAGGTTTACTAAAGAAGCAGTAGAATTTATGAAGAGAATGTACAATGAATCTATGGCTTTATTTAAAAATATCCTGCAAATTGATTGTAGAATCTTGCAGCAATTTAAAGGCGTCAAGTTATTGGATAGTAGCTATATTAGCCTGCCTAACAGTATGAAAAATCTGTATAAAGGGTATGGTACTAGTTACAAAGGTTATGAGAGTAACACTAAGTCTGGGATAAAGTTACAATTAGTTTTTGATTACTTAAATCAGACATTGGATCAACTTAACATAACGGAGGGAGTAAGGTCAGACCAAGGTTATAGAGAGCATTTGATCGATATATCAAGTAACGATTTGCTAATATCTGACCTTGGTTATTTTGTCCCAAGTTCTTTTAAACAGATCAATGAAACGGGAGCTTATTTTATTAGTCGTTATAAATCTGATACCAATATATATGCTATAGAAACAAATCAAAAAATGGAATTATTGGAATGTTTAGGAGACAAGCTATTTTTAGAAACTGAGGTATTATTGGGAAAAGAAGCAAAGATTAGAGTAAGAATGATATGTCATAAACTAACTGAAGAGCAGTCTCTAGCCAGAAGAAGAAAAGCTAATAAATTGGCAAAATCACATGGATATACATCTTCCAAAAGGAATCAAAAATTGCTGAACTGGTCAATATTCATAACTAATATTCCAGAGGATAAAATTAGTGCTGAGCAAGTATTAACAATCTACAGAGTAAGGTGGCAAATTGAGTTGTTATTTAAACTATACAAGAGCTACATAAGACTTGATGAACTAAAAGGGAAGCCATACAGAGTATTGTGTGAATTATATGCTAAATTATGTGCAATTCTCATATTTCATGGAATGGTCAGTTGTACAAAACTAAAAAAGAATACAGAACTCAGTTTAACAAAGGCATTTATTGAGCTAAAAAGGCGGATTAGAGAGTTATTTTTAGTATTAACTAAAATTAATAGCTTAAAAGCATTTCTTAGAAAACTTACTATAACTTGGTCGCAATTTTCATTAAAAGACAAACGTAGAAGGGCTAGAGTATCCACTTTAACCTCTCTAAATTTGTTCACAATCTCTTAACTTGACGCGTATGGTTTATTTAACACTCCCATTGTAACTGAGTATAGCTCTTTTCATAATACCCTATATGGCTTTCCTTTCAGTTTATCAAGTTTTATATGGCTCTTATATAATTTAAATAATAATTCAATTTGCCATCTTACTCTGTAAATTGTTAATATAGCATTTCTCATAATAGTCCGAACAGGTCATAGGAAGGCAGAATCAACAGCACGACGAAAGGATTCGAATAGAGGAATGTTTTTCCTAGCTCTGTTTTTTATAGCAAACCAATGATGCTCAATTTTGTTGAAATCTGGAGAATACGGCGGCAGATACAAAATTTCTGCACCAACTCCTCTAGCAAGCTCGATAATCTTACCAGACTTATGAAAAGTAGCATTGTCAAGAATGACAGTCTGTCCAGGTTCCAAGATCGGTGTCAAAAATTGCTCAAACCATCCATTAAAAACATCCATATTACAGTGGCCTTCAAAGGTTAATGGAGCAACTATCTTTCTTCTACTTAAGGCTGCAACCATACTGATTCGTTGAGTTTTCTTTCCAGATTTTAGGCCATAAAACCGCTGTCCTTTCTGGCAATACCCATATGGATAGTCCTCTGTGTTATCAATGCCAGACTCATCTATATAAACTAAGTTTTCTGGTTCTTTTGTTGCTATAATTTTTAAGAATTCAGCACGTTTTTCTTCGTTTCTTTCCTTGTATCCATATGTCTTTTTTTGCGCGTAAATCCAATTTTTCTGAGAGCTCGGTGGATCGTTTGGATACTAACGTTGCCCCAAAGTTTAGCCATTTCCGACAGAGTCTTTCCTCCGTTTTCTCTGGCAAATTTAGCAAAGGCATCCCAGTCGGTGATTTTGTGATTGTAACCTCCATTTCCAAGTTTTTTTGATTGAAAGTCTCCTGTTTCTTTTCTTCTTTGCTGCCACTCCCATAAAGTAGTTCGTCCAATTTTAAATCTTGCTGCCACTGTTTCTCTGCTTCCTCCCTCCTCTAGCGCTTCCATTGCTTTTTTCCTTAAGTCATAACTATATGCTGCTGGCACTCAACCTCCTTATCATCGTCTATCCTTATCTTATCACATCCGGACTTCTATGAAAAGAGCTATAATTGTTCAGCACTAATTTTACTCTTTGGAACATTAGTTATAAATATTGACCAATTCAATAACTTTTTATTCCTTTTAGAAGATATGTGATTTTGCTAATCTATTAGCCTTCCTTCTCCTAGCCATATTCAGTTAGCTTTTGACATATAATTCTCACTTTAACTTTTATTTCTTTTCCTAACAGCACCTCATTTTCTAGAAACAATTTATCCTCTAAACATTCTAATAACTCTATTTTTTGATTTGTTTCTATACCATATATGTTGGTATCAACGACTTATAAAACAAGCTCCAGCTTCATTGATTTGTTTAAAAGAACTTGGCACAAAATAACCCAAATCAGATATTAGTAAATCGTTGCTCGATATATTGCTTAAATGTCTTCTATACCCCTGATCTGACCTTATTCCCTCAGTTATATTAAGCTGGTCTAATGTCTGGTTTAGGTAGTCAAAAACTAATTGTAACTTTATTCTAGATTTAGTATTGCTTTCATAACCACTGTAGCTGGTACCATAACCTTTATACATGTCTTCCATACTGTTAGGTAAGCTAATATAGCTGCTGTCTAAGAACCTGTACATGATCTCAAGAAAGGAATAAACTAAGAGATAATATATATAAGTTAGGATATATGAGGAGTTTATACCCAAGTGATATAAGTCGGGAAAGATTTGAGATTATGTTACCAGATCTAGAGTCCTGTAGAAAAAAAACAAAACCAAGGAAACTTGATTTGTATGATGTATTTTGTGGAGTGTTATACGTTCTGAAAAGCGGTTGTCAGTGGAGAATGCTACCAAAAGAGTTTCCAAAATGGCGCAATTGTTACGACTATTTTAAGAAGTGGAGTGAAAAACCAGATGCAGATAAAGAAAGTGTTCTGGAGCTGGTGTTAAAAAAAAATAGTTGGCGTGGTCCGACAAAACAATGGTCGGAAAGAAAAAACCAGCTTCTGCATAATTGATGCACAGAGTGTAAAAAATGCAGATACTGCTGAAGAAAAAGGCTATGATGCAGGCAAAAAGATTTCAGGAATAAAACGCCATATTGCAGTAGATACGCAAGGTTTGCCCCATGCAATTTATATAACAACAGCAGAGATAACTGACCGTAGCAGTGCTGTGAGAATGGTCGAAAATGCAAAAGAAAACCTCTCGGGAGTTAAAAATGTACTGGTTGATGCAGGCTATACTGGAGAGAATTTTGCAACTCAAATAAAAACGATTATTGGTGCAACCGTTGAAGTGATAAAAAGAAATGAATTACATTCCTTTGTTGTATTGCCCAAAAGATGGGTTGTGGAGCGATCTTTTGCTTGGTTAGAAAAATGTAGAAGATTGTGGAAAAATTGTGAGCGAAAACTCAATACTAGCCTACAAATGGTCGTTCTGGCTTTCACTGCCTTACTTCTGAAAAGATTATGAACAGGCTCTAATAACTTAACACTTCTAAAGTGCTTCAAGATTCTGCAATCAACTTGCAAGGTATTTTTAAGTAACATTAAAGATTCATTATACATTCTTTTCATGAATTCCACTGCTTCCTTGGTAAATCTAAAGTCCAGACCTTGTTTTGTTATATTTATCGAATCTTCATTCAATAATTGACATATTGTCTCTATACTACAATTATCAACCCCTATATTACCCAAGACTATGGCTTTTACGAACGATGAGCCTTTTAGCTTCCTCTTTCTTTTTATGAATCCTGTTGTAGCTGAGATTTTATCTGCTTTTTCATTAAAAAATTCTTTGAGCTTTTTTGAGATGCAAACTATTCTTTTCATTGTATAAGTTCTCCATTTTGTTTGTTAAATTGAAGAGAACTTATATCTTCTTTTTCTTTTCTTTACACCAACTTTACCCACTTCTTCTTAACTTGACGCGTATGATAGTGGTAACGGTCAGCATCATAATAACGAAAATAAAACGCCTGTATCAACAAGGACTGACCAAACTGCCACACCAAATAGTGATAATAAAGAAGCTCAATATAAAGAAAGCAAAAATGATTTCTACACCTCATTAACAAAAGATGCTGTTGGAGTTGTTATTACAGGATTATTCATTGCTGCTGCTGTGATGGTTCCATTTGTGGCTGGTGCTATAGTTTGTGGTATTATAGCTGCTTTGGTTGCAATATATACCGGATTACATATAAAAAATTCTACATTACCAAGCTATAGAGAAATGGAAGAAAATAAAGTTGAACACGTAAATTCACAAGTTGTAAAAATATAGGATGTCATGCCAGTGCGTGACACTGGCATCCAGAAATTTTATTGTAGAAGCACACTGAACTGGTGAGCGTAAAAGTAGCTGTCTTATACTCAAACAAATGTCTTTGCGAGATTGCATGGAAAAATGGATCCCAGTGTCTGAGCACTGGGATGACATCCTCCCTTATGAAGATTGCTCTCAAATCACGATGTTCGTACAGTTGCGTGTCACGTATGGGAATGACAAAAAAAAGAGCACTTGAATGACAGAGCTCCGCAAGGCGATCCAATGTTTTTCACTTACCCAACAAACTTAAATTTTATGCTAAACTGTGCTGCCACTAACTTTGCAATCGGTACTCTATAGGGTGAGCATGAAACATAATCCACCCCTGATTCGATGAGAAACCCTATAGATCTTGGATCTGCTCCATGCTCTCCACATATACCCAGTTTTATTTCTTTTCGGGTTTTTTTGCCTCTTTCAATGGCTATCTTGATTAACTCCCCTACCCCTTCGATGTCCAGCACTTCAAATGGGTCGTTTTCGAATATGTTGCTTTCCTTATAAGAATCGAGGAAATTAACTGAATCATCTCTTGAAAGTCCCATGGTTGTTTGCGTTAAATCATTAGTGCCAAAACTAAAAAACTCTGCATGTTTTGCTAACTTATCAGCAATCAGTGCTGCTCTTGGTAGTTCTATCATCGTTCCAATTGAATAAGCCTTGTCTGATGTCATTCCAGCGCGTGACGCTGGAATCTGCGTCTGGATCCCAGATGAAATAACAGAGGATTCTTTCTTTGCTAGCTCGCATATCAGAACAAACTCTTTCTCATTCATGATAAAAGGAATCATGATTTCAGGCTCCACTTCTATCTTCTTTTCTTTCCTTAATTCACTTGCAGCACTAAGTATTGCCCTAATCTGCATGCTATATATTTCAGGATGAGAAATGGCAAGTCTACAACCTCGATGGCCAAGCATTGGGTTCTTTTCTGATAACTCTGCTATTTTATTTTTTACTGATTCAACTGACTTACTAAGTGATTTGGCAATTTTTTCTATAGTAGACTGATTATTGGGTAAAAATTCATGCAAAGGAGGATCAAGCAAACGTATAGTGACTTCCCTGCCCTCCATAATAGAAAATATTTCTTTGAAATCAGACTTTTGCATTTCTTCCAGTTTAATGAGCGCATTTGCCCTTTCATTTTCATCGTCAGCTATTATCAACTTTTGAATGAATTCGATTCTATCACTAGCGAAAAACATATGTTCTGTGCGACATAAGCCTATACCTTCTGCACCGAATCCTTTTGCAATTTTTGCATCTTTTGGAGTATCAGCGTTCGCTCTCACTTTGATCGTTTTAATTTCATCTATCCAGTTGATTATCGTTTTGAATTCTTGCGATAATTCAGGTGAAATTGTAGGGAGAATGCCAAGCATAACCTCCCCTATTCCTCCGTTGATGGTAATTGGTTCACCTTTATTTACTTTTGTATCCCCCACAGAAAAGAAAGTTCCATCTTTATCGATATAAAGTCCACTCACACTGCAAATGCATGGCTTACCCATTCCACGAGTTACAACAGCAGCATGCGAGGTCATCCCTCCCCGTGCTGTTACTATGCCACTTGCAGCATTCATTCCATTAATATCTTCAGGACTCGTTTCTGACCTTACTAAAATCACTTTTTTGCCCTGCTCTGCAGCTTTTTCAGCATCACTTGCACTAAACACTATATATCCAGAAGCAACCCCTGGAGAAGCCGGCAGCCCCTTCCCTATTACTTTTTGGTCACTCTTAACGTCAAGAACTGGATGCAATAAATTGTCAAAGGTTTTTGGATCAATTCTCAATATTCCTTCTTCTTTTGTAATCGTTCCTTCGTTTACCATATCAACTATTATGCGAATAGCAGCTTCAGCCGTGCGCTTGCCAGACCTAGTTTGCAAAATCCATAACTTACCGTCCTGCACAGTAAATTCGATATCCTGCATGTCTTTATAATGCCTTTCAAGTTTTTCACATACCACGCATAATTCTCGGTAGACACTTGGCAGCAACTTCTCCATGGTGTTTTTTTGCTCTCCGTCAATTGGCATAGGAGTATAAACACCAGAAACCACATCCTCACCCTGAGCATTAATCAGAAATTCACCAAAGTATTTTTTTTCTCCAGTTGAAGGATTTCGTGTAAATATCACACCAGTTGCAGAATTATCATTTAAATTACCAAAAACCATTGCTTGCACGTTGACGGCTGTTCCAAGGTTTTCAGGAATATTATGTATTCTTCTATAGGAAACAGCCCTATCATTTTTCCAAGAGGCAAATACTGCATTAACTGAGCTTAACAATTGCTCTTCAACGTTCTGCGGGAAATGTTTCTCAGTTTTTTCATATACTATCTTTTTAAAATCGTTAACAATTCTCTTTAAAACATCAACATCAAGATCAGCTAAGCTTTTTGCTCCACTCTTTTGCTGCTCATTATCAACAACATCTTGAAATAGGTGATGATCAAGCTGTAGTACAACATTGGAGTACATCATAATGAAGCGGCAGTAGCTATCGTAAGCAAAACGTTCGCCACTTTTTTTTGCAAGCCCAACAACGGTTTCATCATTTAGACCAACATTTAAAATAGTATCAAGCATGCCTGGCATTGAACTAACACTACCAGAGCGTATTGAAACTAATAAGGGATTATTTAAATCCCCAAACTTACAACCGATGTCATTTTCGAGCATCGCCATGTAGTTTTTGATTTCACTACATATGTCATTCCAGTGCGTGACCACATTTTTTTCTGGATCCGAGTAGTCAGCTACTTGGATGACAGAAGATCTATTGTCTTGATAATAGACTTTGCAAGCAGAGGTGGAAATTGTGAAACCAGGTGGAACAGGAATGCCAACATTGCACATTTCTGCTAAATTTGCCCCCTTTCCTCCCAGCAGATTTTTCATTTCTGCATTGCCTTCGCATTTACCCTGGCTAAAGTAATGTATTAACTTTTCCCCCATCATTTTCTCCGGATTTTCACTGATAAACACATTGCACATATAGTTCCAATAAACCTGTGAAGACTTGAAACCTTAGGATAATAAATTTTACAAAATTTTGCAACAACGTTCCTTCTGGCAACATCAGTAAAGTTAACAAAAAAGATGACAAATTATTGAATTATTATCAATAAGAATATATAATATAAAGATACATTTAAAAATTTTTTTATGGCTCTTTCTAAGTTTCTTGATCCCAAGAATGATGTTGCGTTCCGGCGTATTTTTGGTACTGAAAAAAATAAAGACATCCTCATTCACTTTCTCAATGATATTTTGGGGTTCACTGGCAAAGATGAAATAAAAGAAATAGAATTCCTCAGCACTATTCAAGATGCTGAAATTGCCTCTAAAAAACAAAGTATCGTTGATGTACTCTGCAGGGATGAAAATGGGGTGCAAGTAATAGTCGAAATGGTGCGACCTGAAAGTCTTCGGTCATATTGTTTAAAAGGAGAGGAATTCATTCAGAAAGAAACTGAAAGGATTCTAAAACTTATTGAACCAGATGTTTTGCCATCTGAGTCTACGCATCAGTGCGAATCGGGCAACTAGTTGGTGCCAAGCGATGCGGACAATGAACCTCCTCTTGATAAAGAAGATGCTCAATCGTGAGAGAAAGCATAAACTACAAGCATCATGTGGTTGGAGGGCTAGGCTTAGTGGTATGGTGAACGTAAGTGAAGCTTCATAAGTATCGTAATGATGAAAGAGCTAAAGATGCTGATAAGCTCCGACCAAAAGGTAATGTGGATGAGTTACATTTTTCATTTCTGGATGTACGCAAATAATAATTCCACCGGTATAGAGAAGCCACCTAACCCACTATTGTATGACAAAAGGAACAGGGTAAGCCTGTATTTTCGCCTACATGGCAAGCAAACCGCAAGGAATGCTGATGGAAGTGCAGGTAAAGGATAATGGAGAAAGCGAATGCCATTTTGTAACGAAATGGATAGAATTTGTAACATTAATTCGCGTGAAAACGAGCAGACTTCCATTTGGTCCCTCGTGACAAGAAACTTTGTTAACCACTTAAGGTAGGAAAGCAGATGATTACAAGTAAACCTGTAAGTGCATCTACCGAAAGCTTTGAAGCATGGAAGCAGTTGCCATGGAAGAAATGCCAGAAAGTTATTGTGAGGCTACAAAGACGTATTGTTAAGGCTGTCCAACAAGGAAGATGGGGTAAGGTGAAAGCTCTACAACATCTTCTCACACGCTCCTTTAGCGGCAAAACTTTAGCTGTTAAAAGAGTAACTGAAAACCAAGGAAAAAACACAGCAGGTGTAGATCGTCAACTATGGTCAACTTGCAATGCTAAATTTCAAGGAATAAAGCAGTTAAAACAAAGAGGATATAAACCTTCTCCGCTAAAACGAATTTACATCAGTAAATCTAATGGCAAAAGAAGGCCTCTTGGAATACCCACGATAAAAGATAGAGCCATGCAAGCATTATATTTGTTTGCCCTGGAGCCAGTATCTGAAACCATACGCGTCAAGTTAAGGAAAAAGATATGAAGGAGATAGAATAATAAGATATAAGTTCTTTCAGATATACTTTTAGTGAGAGAGCTAACGATGAATAAAATAACTTGCCTATCAAACAACCTCAACAAATTTTTCAATGAAATGGCAAATGAGGTATCAATTGAAACAGGATTTGTAAAAAGGAAGAGAAAGCTGAGCGGTTCATCATTCATAAAAGCTATAATTTGGGGTAATATAGGAATTGAAAACTGCAGCATAGATGCAATGCGCCAATTATTAAACGAAGAATCTGTGGTAATGACGAAACAGGGTTTAGATTTCAGGTTTAATAAAGAAGCAGTAGAATTTATGAAGAGAATGTACAATGAATCTATGGCTTTATTTAAAAATATCCTGCAAATTGATTGTAGAATCTTGCAGCAATTTAAAGGCGTCAAGTTATTGGATAGTAGCTATATTAGCCTGCCTAACAGTATGAAAAATCTGTATAAAGGGTATGGTACTAGTTACAAAGGTTATGAGAGTAACACTAAGTCTGGGATAAAGTTACAATTAGTTTTTGATTACTTAAATCAGACATTGGATCAACTTAACATAACGGAGGGAGTAAGGTCAGACCAAGGTTATAGAGAGCATTTGATCGATATATCAAGTAACGATTTGCTAATATCTGACCTTGGTTATTTTGTCCCAAGTTCTTTTAAACAGATCAATGAAACGGGAGCTTATTTTATTAGTCGTTATAAATCTGATACCAATATATATGCTATAGAAACAAATCAAAAAATGGAATTATTGGAATGTTTAGGAGACAAGCTATTTTTAGAAACTGAGGTATTATTGGGAAAAGAAGCAAAGATTAGAGTAAGAATGATATGTCATAAACTAACTGAAGAGCAGTCTCTAGCCAGAAGAAGAAAAGCTAATAAATTGGCAAAATCACATGGATATACATCTTCCAAAAGGAATCAAAAATTGTTGAACTGGTCAATATTCATAACTAATATTCCAGAGGATAAAATTAGTGCTGAGCAAGTATTAACAATCTACAGAGTAAGGTGGCAAATTGAGTTGTTATTTAAACTATACAAGAGCTACATAAGACTTGATGAACTAAAAGGGAAGCCATACAGAGTATTGTGTGAATTATATGCTAAATTATGTGCAATTCTCATATTTCATGGAATGGTCAGTTGTACAAAACTAAAAAAGAATACAGAACTCAGTTTAACAAAGGCATTTATTGAGCTAAAAAGGCGGATTAGAGAGTTATTTTTAGTATTAACTAAAATTAATAGCTTAAAAGCATTTCTTAGAGCCTGTTCATAATCTTTTCAGAAGTAAGGCAGTGAAAGCCAGAACGACCATTTGTAGGCTAGTATTGAGTTTTCGCTCACAATTTTTCCACAATCTTCTACATTTTTCTAACCAAGCAAAAGATCGCTCCACAACCCATCTTTTGGGCAATACAACAAAGGAATGTAATTCATTTCTTTTTATCACTTCAACGGTTGCACCAATAATCGTTTTTATTTGAGTTGCAAAATTCTCTCCAGTATAGCCTGCATCAACCAGTACATTTTTAACTCCCGAGAGGTTTTCTTTTGCATTTTCGACCATTCTCACAGCACTGCTACGGTCAGTTATCTCTGCTGTTGTTATATAAATTGCATGGGGCAAACCTTGCGTATCTACTGCAATATGGCGTTTTATTCCTGAAATCTTTTTGCCTGCATCATAGCCTTTTTCTTCAGCAGTATCTGCATTTTTTACACTCTGTGCATCAATTATGCAGAAGCTGGTTTTTTCTTTCCGACCATTGTTTTGTCGGACCACGCCAACTATTTTTTTTTAACACCAGCTCCAGAACACTTTCTTTATCTGCATCTGGTTTTTCACTCCACTTCTTAAAATAGTCGTAACAATTGCGCCATTTTGGAAACTCTTTTGGTAGCATTCTCCACTGACAACCGCTTTTCAGAACGTATAACACTCCACAAAATACATCATACAAATCAAGTTTTCTTGGTTTTGTTTTTTTTCTACAGGACTCTAGATCTGGTAACATAATCTCAAATCTTTCCCGACTTATATCACTTGGGTATAAACTCCTCATATATCCTAACTTATATATATTATCTCTTAGTTTATTCCTTTCTTGAGATCATGTACAGGTTCTTAAAAATTATAGCAACAAAAGAACCAGAAAACTTAGTTTATATAGATGAGTCTGGCATTGATAACACAGAGGACTATCCATATGGGTATTGCCAGAAAGGACAGCGGTTTTATGGCCTAAAATCTGGAAAGAAAACTCAACGAATCAGTATGGTTGCAGCCTTAAGTAGAAGAAAGATAGTTGCTCCATTAACCTTTGAAGGCCACTGTAATATGGATGTTTTTAATGGATGGTTTGAGCAATTTTTGACACCGATCTTGGAACCTGGACAGACTGTCATTCTTGACAATGCTACTTTTCATAAGTCTGGTAAGATTATCGAGCTTGCTAGAGGAGTTGGTGCAGAAATTTTGTATCTGCCGCCGTATTCTCCAGATTTCAACAAAATTGAGCATCATTGGTTTGCTATAAAAAACAGAGCTAGGAAAAACATTCCTCTATTCGAATCCTTTCGTCGTGCTGTTGATTCTGCCTTCCTATGACCTGTTCGGACTATTATGAGAAATGCTATATCTCTTAGTTTATTCCTTTCTTGAGATCATGTACAGGTTCTCAGAAAAATTGGATTTACGCGCAAAAAAAGACATATGGATACAAGGAAAGAAACGAAGAAAAACGTGCTGAATTCTTAAAAATTATAGCAACAAAAGAACCAGAAAACTTAGTTTATATAGATGAGTCTGGCATTGATAACACAGAGGACTATCCATATGGGTATTGCCAGAAAGGACATCGGTTTTATGGCCTAAAATCTGGAAAGAAAACTCAACGAATCAGTATGGTTGCAGCCTTAAGTAGAAGAAAGATAGTTGCTCCATTAACCTTTGAAGGCCACTGTAATATGGATGTTTTTAATGGATGGTTTGAGCAATTTTTGACACCGATCTTGGAACCTGGACAGACTGTCATTCTTGACAATGCTACTTTTCATAAGTCTGGTAAGATTATCGAGCTTGCTAGAGGAGTTGGTGCAGAAATTTTGTATCTGCCGCCGTATTCTCCAGATTTCAACAAAATTGAGCATCATTGGTTTGCTATAAAAAACAGAGCTAGGAAAAACATTCCTCTATTCGAATCCTTTCGTCGTGCTGTTGATTCTGCCTTCCTATGACCTGTTCGGACTATTATGAGAAATGCTATAAATGATTTTTTAGTGTGGTTTGCATAGGGACCTCCTGCTTAAATGATTAAATTTGAAAGTAGCTATACGGCCAGTAGAATAAGGGCAGTGTGTTCTTTTCTCATCATCTAAGTAGCCATAAAGCGTCATTCCGGTGACCATAGGGTGTCATTCCAGTGCTTGACATACAGCTTTACAAACATTTGTTTGTAAAGGCAGTATGTTAAGTGTTATAGCCCTTTTTGCCTCAAAGACAAAGGCAGTGCCTTGACTACTTGGATCCAGGAAAATTGATTGTGCATTATACAACATTTTCGATCAAAAGCTGGATTCCAGTGTCAAGCACTGGAATGACAGGAGAGGGGTGCTGGGATAACAAGGAGAGAAATACTGGAATGACAAAAATTGGCACTGAGACGATAGAAAAGGAGCACTTATAGAATATGGCTACAAAGGCTTATACTCCTCAACATCACCTGATTTTGCATCCTCGATGCCTGAAAGGATTTCTTTAATGATGTTATAGCTTAGCTCAGGATTATCTTCAACAACTTGACCAATTTTAGCCCAATGCTCGATTTGTTGTGGTACGGAACGATTTTGTAACATGGAATGGGACTGTACTATTTCCTCAAATTCTCCATCAAGATTTACTGTTATATCGATGATATTGTTACTTCTACTTTAAGCTATTGTACCATATATTGAAAATTTTTTCAATATAAAATTTTCATCTGGAAATACACACCACAGTTAACTGTGGTGTGTACTGGCTGGCTAGAAAGAAAACTTCACACCAGTAAGAAGGAGAATTCCTTGGTTAGAAGGTGCCTCTTCTGTGGTACTACCTGCTTTTGTAATCTTATGATTTGCATTTTGTTTCTCGTTAGTCATAAAATAATGGAGAGCTGCGTAAGGAACAAATTTGCTCTTACTGCATGCAGGAGATAGATCATATTGAACGCCAAGTGCGCCATCGTGAAGCATATCTCCATCATTCATTCTGCTACCAAAGTACGTCAAACTTGTGTAGATATTCTCATGTTGATACCCAGCTCCTACGGTCCAATACATGGTATCTATACTATCTTTACCAAATTGAGCTTTCAGCCCTTCCATTCTTTTGTCAGTATCAGGAAGCAATTCATACTTGTCAGCCTCAGTACCAGTACCTTTTCTCAATTCTTTAATACCTTTTGGTTGACCAGATTTGCCCAAGTATGCAAAAGAAGCAGCAAATTTTACGCCTTGGTCTTCATTAATCTTATAACCAGCGCTTACACCCAAATTAACACCCATCAGGTCATTATACTCCACAAATTCCTTATAAAGATGCTTATCTTTACTTGGTTGCTTTGGAAAGCCATATTCACCAACTGCAGAAGTTTTAACTTTTATGTTATGTTTATCAAAGTCATATTCATATGATGCACCAGCACTTACTATGTGCTCATAGTCTGGACCAACATGCTTTATCTCTCCTTTATGCTTTATCACCTTAGTACCATTTTTATCCTCCTCAAAAGGAACTGTTTCTTTTACAGTAAACAAGCTACTATCATAGCGAGGTGAGTAGCTAACACCAAACCTTGCGCCCATATAATTTGGTGAGTAGTAAGCAACTCTAAACGGCAGTGTAGTCATAACGCCTTTGTTATATTTCCCTGCCATGCGGAAAGAGAATTTTTCACTTTCACTCGAAAAACTTTCAGTGTAAAGACGTGGTGTTACATAAAATGGAAAGCTAGCAGCGCTTCCTTCTAAGTTCACTTTTCTGAACCAGTCACTATCTGCAGCTCCATCAACAGTTGCAATTCTTGTTGCATCAAGTCTCATCAGAGCCTCAGGACCAAATTGGTAACCAAGCTTCACGTCACCATATTTTGAGTTAATAAACACATGCGCACTTCTGCCTTTTGCAGCATAAACACCTTGTGAAGCTCCCTTACCTTCGGTCACTGGAACATGAAACTGCACGTCAGCACCATAGAGAAGACCTAAATCTTCATTCTTATTTTCTGCTCTGAGGTGCAATATCGCGTCAGCAATCATACCCATATCGTTGCTGTAATCACCAATATTTCCTATTCCTTCATAGAATATTGGATTTGCTCCTCTTGTTATATCTGGAGTGGCATTATAATACTCTGTAGATCTGTTTGGCATAACGTTATAACGTTCATACTCTTTACCACTTGGTCCAACTTTACCATAACCTTGAGCATCAACAACACCACCAAAAGTTATTCTTAAATTACTTTGCCCTTGATTGGCATCGATAATATCAACTCCACCAACTGAAACAACAGGACTTGCCTTACCTTTTTCCTCTGTATTTTTGTTAACAACTTTTACATCCTTCTTTACATCTTTAGCTTCAACTTTAGCATTCTTAGTTTTAGAACGCTTAGTTTTTGAAACTTTACCTTTTTCTATATTAGAATTCTTAGCGCTTAGAGCTTTCGCTTTTGAATCCTCTATAAGCTTTGCTTTTTTCTCATTTGCTAGCCTGATCTCCTCTTTTTTCTTCTGCTCGGCTGCTAATCTCATCTCCTCCTTTTTCTTAAGCTCTTCAGCTTTTTTTCTTGGATCAGCATTACATATTCTGTCCATCTTTTCTTTCAGTTTTTTATTTGATATTTTCATAACTTCTGTTTTTCCAGAAGTTTTTGTGCTCTCTTGCTTTTTTATTTCCTTCATACTCTCATCAGGAAAGTCAGCTGCAAAACTGCTGAAAGAATATAAAGTTAATAAAGAAGCTAGAGCAGTTCTAGTATAAATAGATTTTTTCATGAAATGCCCCCAAAAAATTTCGAAATCATATCTTAAATGTAAATAGTATAAAAATGTTGAAAATTCAACTTAAAGCAACCTTATAACGAAAATAAAAGTAAAATGCAATACCTTAAAAGCAACTTTCTTAATACGCTCAACGTGCATATTAACCAAAATTTAGTACAGAGGTTCGCTTGTTAGTGCATTATAACCCTACTATTTATTCTATGGAAGTAAAATTTTTCCACCACAAGTTATTTCCCATTCTTCTTTAAATTTCTTTAGGTATTCTTTTTTTTCGCACTCTAAAAGCAGCTCTTCCACACTTTTGTTGTAGCTTTCAGTAGTAATCCTTCCCTGATGATGCATGAACCTTAAGTAAATCAAATAAGTGTTAATTACATCTGTTTCACAATAATCTCGAATCTCTTGTATCTTGCCGCTATCGTATAAGCCCATAACTTGTGACCCATCAACTCCAATCTTACCAGGAAGATTAAATGCTGCACAAACTTCGTTCATTTTTACTCTCGCAGAAGCTCCAAAATCAGAGAGGGATTCGAGCAAATCACAATGCCAATCACTGCTATATCTCTGATTGTAACTATTCCACTTGTCGCCAGCTTTATGAAAATATTCCGCTTGAATGCCATGGACCATAGCACGATACTTCAGCACTGGTATATCAAAAGTGCGTCCGTTGAACGAAACTAATCTTGGCTTTTTCTCTGATATGTAGTTAAAAAATCCTTTCAATAGCTCCTTTTCACTGGAATTCAGTGTGCCTCCAGATCTTATTTCTTGCAGTGTGAATACCTCATAACCGCTCTGGTAGCTTATACTGCAAAGTAAAAAACTAATAACTACAATTTGGTGGAAGGGCTGACGCAAAAAAGAGTTTTGCCCGTTTGTTATTTCAAGATGATACTTTGTTAATGCATCCCTCTTCTCTTCTACACTACTATCATCACTAATATCGAGTAAATTCTTGCAGGAATTTACATCTGGTATAGTTTCAATATCAAATACCAATAAAGAATTAAGCATTGCCTATATACTCCTCCGGACGGTCGATCCAAGGTCGCACTTTCACAAATAAAAAGAGGTGTACCTTGCACTCAAATAATTTTTCTAGTTCAGCACGCGCTTCGATATTAATTTTTTTAATATTACTGCCATCTTTCCCTAGCACTATTTTTTTATGACTATCTTTCAACACAAATATGATCTGTTTGATGACTAAACTCTTATCTTTTTTTTCCTCAAATTGTTCAGTTATAACAGCTGTAGAGTATGGCAATTCTTCATGCAAGTTCAAGAATAATTTTTCTCTCGTAATTTCTGCTGATAAAAAATCTACTGAGGAATCGGTTATTTGATCTTCTTCATAAAACCAGGGGCTCACCGATGCAACTTCAGATAAGTAATTCATCAAATCAGAAAGTCCATCATTCTTTAATGCTGATATCATAAAAACCTTTTCAAATTTATAAAGCAAATTCAGATGCTCATGCGCCATCTTTAATTCAGGCCTTTTTACCAAATCAGTTTTATTGATAACCAAAATGCATCTGCCTTTTGTGCGCTGCAGCCGCATAAATATAGTCTTAATTCTTTCTATGTTTTTCAAATAATTGCTTACATCAACAAGCAACAAAGTGATGTCACTATCCTTAACTGCCGACCATGCAGATTTGACTAAAGCTTTTTCAAGTTTTGTTTCTGCTGAGAAAATTCCTGGGGAGTCAGTAAAGACAACTTGTGTGTTGTTGCATGTTGCAACACCCCTTATTTGCGTCCTTGTTGTTTGCACTTTAGGGGTAACAATTGCAATCTTCTTGCCTATGATGCTGTTAATTAATGTAGACTTCCCAGCATTTGGTAAGCCAGCTATCGTTACAAATAAGCATTTTTGTTCTTTCACAAAGAAAATTATAAAGAAAACTGAATGTCAGCGTCAAGCTACTTATATGACAAGAAGTCAGAAAATCCATAGGAGGATTTGCTAATGAAGGCTCTTAAGTTGACGCCATTGCCAGAACGACTGCTTGATTTAAGGGTAACGTTTTAACCATAAGGTCACTAACTCCTTAATATGTGTGTTCATAATTTGATTTTCCACGAAAGACATAATAGCAATAACCAGTGTAAGTTAAAATGATTGGTAAAAGCGGTATTATAACAATGAGCATTAAAGATAAACTTGGCCCAGAAGCAGCTGCATCCAGAATGGTATATTGAAAAGGTATAATCCATGGGTAGATACTAATTCCTAAACCTAAATATCCCATAAAAAAAATAGCAATACTGAGAAAGAATGGACGGTACTCCCGTTTAGTATTCTGAAGATCAAACCACAGCATGAAAAATAGCCAAGATGTGAGTAATGGAATAGAAAATAAATAATAAAAATTTGGCATACTAAACCAAAAGTTTTTAATACGTTCATTTAAAAATGGTGTCACTACACTCACTAGTCCCATGAAAATACCTACAAAACCAAGCGTATAAGAAGCAACCTTGCGTGCCCATTCTTGTGTTAGAACCTGTACATGATCTCAAGAAAGGAATAAACTAAGAGATAATATATATAAGTTAGGATATATGAGGAGTTTATACCCAAGTGATATAAGTCGGGAAAGATTTGAGATTATGTTACCAGATCTAGAGTCCTGTAGAAAAAAAACAAAACCAAGGAAACTTGATTTGTATGATGTATTTTGTGGAGTGTTATACGTTCTGAAAAGCGGTTGTCAGTGGAGAATGCTACCAAAAGAGTTTCCAAAATGGCGCAATTGTTACGACTATTTTAAGAAGTGGAGTGAAAAACCAGATGCAGATAAAGAAAGTGTTCTGGAGCTGGTGTTAAGAAAAAATAGTTGGCGTGGTCCGACAAAACAATGGTCGGAAAGAAAAAACCAGCTTCTGCATAATTGATGCACAGAGTGTAAAAAATGCAGATACTGCTGAAGAAAAAGGCTATGATGCAGGCAAAAAGATTTCAGGAATAAAACGCCATATTGCAGTAGATACGCAAGGTTTGCCCCATGCAATTTATATAACAACAGCAGAGATATAGCTCTTTTCATAGAAGTCCGGATGTGATAAGATAAGGATAGACGATGATAAGGAGGTTGAGTGCCAGCAGCATATAGTTATGACTTAAGGAAAAAAGCAATGGAAGCGCTAGAGGAGGGAGGAAGCAGAGAAACAGTGGCAGCAAGATTTAAAATTGGACGAACTACTTTATGGGAGTGGCAGCAAAGAAGAAAAGAAACAGGAGACTTTCAATCAAAAAAACTTGGAAATGGAGGTTACAATCACAAAATTACCGACTGGGATGCCTTTGCTAAATTTGCCAGAGAAAATGGAGGAAAGACTCTGTCGGAAATGGCTAAACTTTGGGGCAACGTTAGTATCCAAACGATCCACCGAGCTCTCAGAAAAATTGGATTTACGCGCAAAAAAAGACATATGGATACAAGGAAAGAAACGAAGAAAAACGTGCTGAATTCTTAAAAATTATAGCAACAAAAGAACCAGAAAACTTAGTTTATATAGATGAGTCTGGCATTGATAACACAGAGGACTATCCATATGGGTATTGCCAGAAAGGACAGCGGTTTTATGGCCTAAAATCTGGAAAGAAAACTCAACGAATCAGTATGGTTGCAGCCTTAAGTAGAAGAAAGATAGTTGCTCCATTAACCTTTGAAGGCCACTGTAATATGGATGTTTTTAATGGATGGTTTGAGCAATTTTTGACACCGATCTTGGAACCTGGACAGACTGTCATTCTTGACAATGCTACTTTTCATAAGTCTGGTAAGATTATCGAGCTTGCTAGAGGAGTTGGTGCAGAAATTTTGTATCTGCCGCCGTATTCTCCAGATTTCAACAAAATTGAGCATCATTGGTTTGCTATAAAAAACAGAGCTAGGAAAAACATTCCTCTATTCGAATCCTTTCGTCGTGCTGTTGATTCTGCCTTCCTATGACCTGTTCGGACTATTATAAGAAATGCTATAACTGACCGTAGCAGTGCTGTGAGAATGGTCGAAAATGCAAAAGAAAACCTCTCGGGAGTTAAAAATGTACTGGTTGATGCAGGCTATACTGGAGAGAATTTTGCAACTCAAATAAAAACGATTATTGGTGCAACCGTTGAAGTGATAAAAAGAAATGAATTACATTCCTTTGTTGTATTGCCCAAAAGATGGGTTGTGGAGCGATCTTTTGCTTGGTTAGAAAAATGTAGAAGATTGTGGAAAAATTGTGAGCGAAAACTCAATACTAGCCTACAAATGGTCGTTCTGGCTTTCACTGCCTTACTTCTGAAAAGATTATGAACAGGCTCTCAGAAAAATTGGATTTACGCGCAAAAAAAGACATATGGATACAAGGAAAGAAACGAAGAAAAACGTGCTGAATTCTTAAAAATTATAGCAACAAAAGAACCAGAAAACTTAGTTTATATAGATGAGTCTGGCATTGATAACACAGAGGACTATCCATATGGGTATTGCCAGAAAGGACAGCGGTTTTATGGCCTAAAATCTGGAAAGAAAACTCAACGAATCAGTATGGTTGCAGCCTTAAGTAGAAGAAAGATAGTTGCTCCATTAACCTTTGAAGGCCACTGTAATATGGATGTTTTTAATGGATGGTTTGAGCAATTTTTGACACCGATCTTGGAACCTGGACAGACTGTCATTCTTGACAATGCTACTTTTCATAAGTCTGGTAAGATTATCGAGCTTGCTAGAGGAGTTGGTGCAGAAATTTTGTATCTGCCGCCGTATTCTCCAGATTTCAACAAAATTGAGCATCATTGGTTTGCTATAAAAAACAGAGCTAGGAAAAACATTCCTCTATTCGAATCCTTTCGTCGTGCTGTTGATTCTGCCTTCCTATGACCTGTTCGGACTATTATGAGAAATGCTATACATCATATAAATCAAGTGTTCTTGGTTTTATCTTCTTTCTGCAAGATTCCAGATCTGCTACAATAATCTCAAACTTTTCTCGACTTATGTCACTTGGTTATAAACTTCGCATATCCTACTTTATATACTTTATCCTCTCACTTTATCTCTTTTTTGAGATTACGTACAGGCTCTAAGAGATACCGTGAATAAATCACGGTATGACGGTTCGCGGTGGCATCTCGTCATCCCGCTACTCGTTAGCGGAATCTATGCTGAGATATCGCGGCGGTATGACGTAGGGAAACCTTTCTTGGGTTAGCTATATCAATAGCATTGCTTTAAAAAGAGTGCCCATATTTTCAGTCAACCTTAAGAATTCACTAAAGATCCTATTCTTTTGTTCATCACTCGCGTTTTTCATTAAAGCCTGGGTTCTTTCTTTTATGCCAAAAAGATATAAAAATTCTCTTTGAGTTAAAATCTCGCAATCTACGTGTTTTAATGAATCTTTTAATGCTTGAAAGTTTACAAGTGCGGTAATATCACTATTACCAACATTCTCAAGAAAATTAGCATACTTATGTTGTTTTATCGATTGCAAAGTGCTCTTATATGCGGGGTATACATAACCGTAATCTATAATCAAAGCAGCTCCTTTATTATTATATATCTTCTTCTCAAGTTTTTTTAATATTTCAACCCCAACTGAACATATTTCCATCACTGCACCATTAAAAAGTTTTCCATTTGTCATTCTAGCGCTTGGTATACAACTGCACGACTTGCAGATGGTGTCATGAAAGTAACTGACACTGGAGTCCAGTTTCTTGATCGAAAATGTTGTATAGTGCGCTTGTTTACAATCAATTTTGCTGGATCCCAGTGTCACGCACTGGGATGACAAAGAGGGGGCGCTGGGATGACGAGGAAGGGGCACTACGCACTGGCATGACACCAAGAGACTGCCATCATCTTGTTTTGTCACCCTATTTTCATACCACCCCTCATCATGATATACAAACTGATCTATCGGAAGAGCGTCAAAGAACTCATTTGCTAAAAAAATGGTTGGTTGTTCTGGTAGGTTGTCAATATTTTTGTGCCAATTAACATCTAAGCTTTTTAATTTTTCCTTTTGTATCTTCCGTAAAATAGGGCTTATTTCAACTAAGTGGATCAACATTGAATTAAAAAAGCTGCTGTATTTTTTAGTGACTCTTATTATATCGTGAATGAGTGTTCCTTTGCCTGGCCCAAGTTCAACTAGAGAAAATTTTGATGGCTTTCCTAATTTTTCCCATGTATGCATTATCCAAACTGCAATTACTTCACCAAATAATTGGCTGATCTCAGGTGCGGTAGTAAAATCACCATCCTTACCAAGCGGTAATTTACTTGTATAATAGCCGTATTTTTCATGGTACAAAACGGCATTCATGAAATCACTGATGGATATTGATCCTTGACTTTTGTCAATTAATTCGTGTATATAAGTGAGCATGTTATTAATAAATGTTTAACTATAGCGTGCCATAATATAAAATAGTAGAGTATTTATATATATAGTATAAACTTAAGTTTGTGAGTAATAGCGCTTCAGTTATGGACGACAAAAACACCGATTATGTTGCCCTTATACCTCAAGATGATAGTATTGAATACAAATTTGAAGAAGCTGTCAATTTTATAGAAAACAAGGTTATAAATGCTGATGGACTAACTTTAGCGGAAGTGTTTCAAGTGCTAGTTCAAATGCTAAATGGTGATCTAGAATTGGTAAAAAAAGTACTAGCATATGCTAATATTATGGCAAAGCATGGAATGAAGGTAGCAAAAGAGTCGCAATTAAGCAGAGCTGATGTTCGCCGAGCTTTGGAAGGTAAAGAAAGTGTTGTCAATAGACAAGATTTTATAAAGAAACCACCTCTTCCACCTGCTATAAAATCGACCAAAAAGAAAAGTAGAGGTTTTTAGATGGCTGAATCTATAAAAAAATTTACTGTACAATGTGACTTCAAAGGGCAAAGTTCACCTTTTGCAATATATATAGGAAATCCAAAAAGTGATGCTCATCCAATTCATCATCAAGATTCCTGGCTTGTAAAAGAACGTGGAGGGAATATCCCTAATAAAGTAAAAGAAAGTCTACAAAAATTATATAAATTATCTCAAGAAAATGGAGTCTCTTTCTCAGAGCTATGCGCGTATGCCATTACTGTGGTTAGTAATAATGATAAAAAAAGCGATAGCAAAAAATAGCAAACTGCTCTCTTATCATCCAATATCTTCTTCCTGTCTTTCCTATACCTTCTCTCTTGTCATCCCAGTTCTTGACACTGGGATCCAGCTAGGTTGGTGAATATAAAAGTAGCTAATCTCATTTATATTAAAACACTACGTTTTTGATGGGGTTGCGTGAAAAACTGGATTCCAGTGTCAAGCACTGGAATGACACCACCTGCCACACAAATTGCCTACAAATTACAATGTTCGTACAGTAAGTACTGAAATGACATCATTTACTATGTAATATTGTGTCATATTACAGATATAGCTCTTTTCATAGAAGTCCGGATGTGATAAGATAAGGATAGACGATGATAAGGAGGTTGAGTGCCAGCAGCATATAGTTATGACTTAAGGAAAAAAGCAATGGAAGCGCTAGAGGAGGGAGGAAGCAGAGAAACAGTGGCAGCAAGATTTAAAATTGGACGAACTACTTTATGGGAGTGGCAGCAGAGAAGAAAAGAAACAGGAGACTTTCAATCAAAAAAACTTGGAAATGGAGGTTACAATCACAAAATTACCGACTGGGATGCCTTTGCTAAATTTGCCAGAGAAAACGGAGGAAAGACTCTGTCGGAAATGGCTAAACTTTGGGGCAACGTTAGTATCCAAACGATCCACCGAGCTCTCAGAAAAATTGGATTTACGCGCAAAAAAAGACATATGGATACAAGGAAAGAAACGAAGAAAAACGTGCTGAATTCTTAAAAATTATAGCAACAAAAGAACCAGAAAACTTAGTTTATATAGATGAGTCTGGCATTGATAACACAGAGGACTATCCATATGGGTATTGCCAGAAAGGACAGCGGTTTTATGGCCTAAAATCTGGAAAGAAAACTCAACGAATCAGTATGGTTGCAGCCTTAAGTAGAAGAAAGATAGTTGCTCCATTAACCTTTGAAGGCCACTGTAATATGGATGTTCTTAATGGATGGTTTGAGCAATTTTTGACACCGATCTTGGAACCTGGACAGACTGTCATTCTTGACAATGCTACTTTTCATAAGTCTGGTAAGATTATCGAGCTTGCTAGAGGAGTTGGTGCAGAAATTTTGTATCTGCCGCCGTATTCTCCAGATTTCAACAAAATTGAGCATCATTGGTTTGCTATAAAAAACAGAGCTAGGAAAAACATTCCTCTATTCGAATCCTTTCGTCGTGCTGTTGATTCTGCCTTCCTATGACCTGTTCGGACTATTATGAGAAATGCTATATATAGTTTAATCCCTCAATATTTCATTTATAGAGGTTTTCGATCTCGTCTTTTCATCCACTTTTTTTACTATGACTGCACAATAGGTTGAAATGTTATTTTTAGATGGAATAGACCCTGGTATCACTACAGAATAAGGCGGCACTTCGCCATAAAATACCTTGCTAGTTTCTCTATCAATAATTTTTGTTGACGCCCCAATAAACACACCCATGCCAAGGACTGATCCTTCTCTCACTACCACACCCTCGGCCACCTCGCTACGCGCTCCAATAAAGCAATTATCCTCTATAATGACAGGTGAAGCTTGAATAGGCTCAAGGACTCCACCTATTCCCACTCCACCGGAAATATGGCAATTTTTTCCTATTTGCGCACAGCTACCAATCGTTGACCAGGTATCTATCATTGTTCCTGAATCAACATATGCACCAACGTTGATAAAACTTGGCATTAGAACAACATTTGTACCTATATAAGCAGATCGGCGAACAAAACACCCAGGAACTGCTCTAATTTTTAACCGGTGAAATTTCTCCTCATTCCATTCACTAAACTTGTTACCGATCTTGTCAAACCAGCAATTGGTATTGTCTATTATTTTATTTTCTTCAGTAAGAAAATGTAATAATATTGCCTGCTTTATCCACTTATGTATTACCCATTCTCCACTTGATAGCTTTTCTGCTACTCTAATTTTGCCACTATCAAGAAGCTCAATTACCTCTTTAATTGCTATTCTTGCTGTTTTCTTTAGATTACAGTCATTAAATTTTTCTCTATTTTTCCAAATATCTTCTATCTCACTCTGTGTTTTTTTTAGTTGCAAACCTTCCATTTGTTATATATATATTGATATTAAATTTGTAGCTCTGTATCATTTGAGCTTGTTACTACTTTATATGTAAGTGTTATGAAAATACAATGTAATAGTTGTACTAAAACTTACTTAGTATCCCCCGAGCAAATTGGTGCATCTGGAAGAAAGGTAAAGTGTACGAACTGCAATCACATATGGCATGAATATCTAGAAGAAGTGTCAAACAAATCGCACTCTGCTAATATACAGGAAAAAAAAGTTAGCGGAAGGAATTTTTTACAAAATCTAGCATTTACCACTCTAGCTTTTGCAACAGCTACAGGATTATGCGTCGTAATTGCTAATGGCATCTTTCCTAGAGAGATGAACAAAGCATACAAAACGATCAGTTCATATAAGGATTCAATAAGCTATAAATTAGGGTACAAAAAAGAACAAACAGAAAGTCCAAATGTAAAAGAACTTGCTGTAAATAAGTTTTATCAAGACTACCTTTTTTTATCTAATTTAAGATCTAGTTAAATAGGCATACCGATATCGGTCTCTAGCTACTCAGATGGTGCTTAGGGTGACAGAGCTTTAAAAATAAGTTATTTTTTAGCAAAAAAGGCAGCTCATGAGTATTAAAATTGCACCTTCTATACTTTCAGCAGATTTTGCAAAATTAGGGGAAGAAGTAAGAAAAATTAGCGATTTAGGTGTGGATTACATACACATAGACATTATGGATGGGAATTTCGTTCCAAATATTACAATTGGTCCTAGCGTTGTCTCTGCAATACGTAAATATAGCAATCTTCCTTTTGATGTGCATTTAATGGTCAAATCTCCTGGTAACCACATTGAAAGCTTTATAAATGCTGGTGCTGATATTATCACTGTACATGCAGAAGCAGAGATACACCTTGAGAGGTTAATAAGAAAGATAAAGTCATACAAAAATGTAAACGACGAAAAAAAACCGATTCAAGTTGGAGTTTCAATTGTTCCTTCAACTTCTCCAAGTGTGCTTGAATACATAATACATGAGCTAGATATTGTGCTGATTATGACAGTCAACCCTGGCTTTGGAGGGCAGGAATTCATTCATTCACAGTTGAACAAGATATCTACTATAAAAAAAATGATACAAGAGCGTAACCTTAAAACACAAATTTCAGTAGATGGTGGAATTAACTTTTTTAACGCAGCTGATATAATAAAAGCAGGTGCAGATATTTTAGTTGCGGGATCGGCGATATTCAAGGCTGAAGATATTAAGAAGGCCATAAACGATCTTAAAAATCTATTGTTGTGACCCTATATAGCTAAAGTGGCTTGGGTTTACCGACAATTTGAAAAACAACAAATTCGTCATTCCGCTACTCGTTAGCGGAATCTATGCTGAGATACCGCGGCGGTATGACGTAGGGAAACCTTTCTTGGGTTGTATCCGTTCAGGAGAGTGGTTTAAGAAACAATAGATAGAAGGTTTTGGAAAGCCCATTTGTTTCCATGTTAAGTATAACGAAATTATCCGTTCAAGGAATGCATTTCCCCGCTTCGATTGGGTAAAATATGAATTTTTGCGATAAACGACATAATGCCGTATCTGCTGTTCAGCATGGTTGTTTGTCAGCGGAATGTTTTCTGGGTCATCTAAAAAATTCCACATTATTCTTTCAGATTTCAAAATATTTTTTGCAACTCGAGAAGCTCCAATTGCTTCAGGTAAACGGCTTCAAGTAATACCTTGTACGTTTTCGCAACTTTCTGGCACGTCTGGTAAATCTAAAAACATCTATCTCATTTTTTAGCAAGGCCTTTTTTAGTGCAAATAATTCAGTGGCTACGTTTCTCAAGTAACAACCCAGAACTTTATAGCTCTTTTCATAGAAGTCCGGATGTGATAAGATAAGGATAGACGATGATAAGGAGGTTGAGTGCCAGCAGCATATAGTTATGACTTAAGGAAAAAAGCAATGGAAGCGCTAGAGGAGTGAGGAAGCAGAGAAACAGTGGCAGCAAGATTTAAAATTGGACGAACTACTTTATGGGAGTGGCAGCAAAGAAGAAAAGAAACAGGAGACTTTCAATCAAAAAAACTTGGAAATGGAGGTTACAATCACAAAATTACCGACTGGGATGCCTTTGCTAAATTTGCCAGAGAAAACGGAGGAAAGACTCTGTCGGAAATGGCTAAACTTTGGGGCAACGTTAGTATCCAAACGATCCACCGAGCTCTCAGAAAAATTGGATTTACGCGCAAAAAAAGACATATGGATACAAGGAAAGAAACGAAGAAAAACGTGCTGAATTCTTAAAAATTATAGCAACAAAAGAACCAGAAAACTTAGTTTATATAGATGAGTCTGGCATTGATAACACAGAGGACTATCCATATGGGTATTGCCAGAAAGGACAGCGGTTTTATGGCCTAAAATCTGGAAAGAAAACTCAACGAATCAGTATGGTTGCAGCCTTAAGTAGAAGAAAGATAGTTGCTCCATTAACCTTTGAAGGCCACTGTAATATGGATGTTTTTAATGGATGGTTTGAAAAATTTTTGACACCGATCTTGGAACCTGGACAGACTGTCATTCTTGACAATGCTACTTTTCATAAGTCTGGTAAGATTATCGAGCTTGCTAGAGGAGTTGGTGCAGAAATTTTGTATCTGCCGCCGTATTCTCCAGATTTCAACAAAATTGAGCATCATTGGTTTGCTATAAAAAACAGAGCTAGGAAAAACATTCCTCTATTCGAATCCTTTCGTCGTGCTGTTGATTCTGCCTTCCTATGACCTGTTCGGACTATTATGAGAAATGCTATAAATGTGCCCAACAGATTTGCCTGTTTTTATCGGCAAAGTAGTTGTATGCTGCATACCTGTCGTAAGCTATTGCGATTGCAGAACTTGCTATTTTGTAAAACCTTCATTCCTCTTGATTCTGTCAATTTTACAAAACTTGCCGTATTGCTTGCAAACATCCAACACCAAGCGAGTTTACCTTTGTTATAATGGCTCGTTTCATCAATATGTAAAACTTTACTTTTACTTACTTCTTGCTCGATTTGCTCATATGCTTCTTGGCATTTTTCTGCAACTCTAGCCTCGCTATTTGACACGCTACCAACACTGATGTCCAGGTTGAAAATATTTTTTATAATATTTGCTACTTCTCTTTTCGAGTTCTTGTAAAATCCGCTCAGCCCCGCGATTGTTGACTTACCTTTTGGACCAAATGTATCCGCAGTAACACCTTCTGGTAGCCTGCTACTTTTTCTTTTTCCACACTTGCAACAGCGGCCATTGGTATTCCACAACATAAGCTGGCAAATCAACTTTTTGATGAATGTATGGCTCTTTCGATATCGCAATTTCTCCTCCGCACTCGCAAGAACTCTATTTTCACCACTTCATCTGCTTCCATTTTAGGGCGATACTTTCCTTCATGCCCTATCTGTGCCCCTATTTTCCTGTCACTTTTTTTCTTTTTCTTCTTTAGCTTGTATAACTCTTTTGAGCTCGGTATCGATGAATTTTGTGAATTCAGACCTAGTCTTTCTTTCAATTCAGCATTTTCGATTCTTAGCGCCTTATTCTCAGATCTAAAATTTTCGTTTTCTATCTCTAACCTCTTTATCTCTGCTTTTAGTTGCTCTATCTCTATTTTAAAGCTTTCACAGAGCTTGAGAAGACTAGCTAGTAGATCAGACATATTTACCGCACATACTACTTGTGATATTATGTTTTTAGCACTCCTTGTCTACTTTTTATTTTACCGTTCCGCTGAACGGATACCTTTTTTTTACTGTTTGAGTATGTAAGGATTATGACGACCTATCCCAAACCTCAACTACATCCTCACTAAACTCTATTATCTTTGTTTTTTTAAACTGATAACAGTTGTTAATGAATTGAATCCCTAAATCTCCTACAAAAGGAGTGGCATCATTACCTAAAATCTTACCACTTCGGCATATTATCAACCTATCGATTAAATTACACTTTAATAGTTCTGTAATTAACATTCCCCCACCTTCAACTAATAACCTTGTTATACCAATTTCTGAAACAAGTTTTGATGCCATGTCTTTTAGGCAGACTTTGCTGATAACATCAGGTTCCGATGTCATTCCAGCGCGTGACGCTGGAATCCAGCTTTCATTATGCAATTGCTTGAAGTTTTCTGGATCCCAGTGTCTGGGCACTGGGATGACAGGAGAAGGCATTGGAATGACAGGAGAGTGTGTTGGGGTAACGGAAGAGTGAGCTGGAATGACAGGAGGTTTGTGGTTTGAATTGACTATCAAATAATTAATGTTTTTTATTTTTTTCTCTATTTCTCTGTTTGTAATCACCCAAGTTGTTACTTTATCTGCAGTCTTTACAATATTATGCTCTTCCTTTAATTTCCCTTGGCTATCTATAATTAGCCTTATTGGCGATCTACTTCCAAGTCCTGGTAATCTGCAAGTTAAGAGTGGATCATCATTAATAAGAGTATTGCTGCCAATCATAATTGCATCATATTTTGCTCTAAGCTCATGCACCCAATTTCTCGTATCTTCACTTGTTATCCATTTGCTATCGCCTGTAAATGTTGCGATTTTTCCGTCAAGAGTTGTTGCGACTTTGCAAGCTATAAATGGTCTATGTAATTCTTTAGTGGTGAAAAAACCGACATTCAGTTCTTCTGCCTCTTTTTGCACAATACCTTGCTCAACTTCAATTCCTGCTTCTTTCAGAGCTTTAATGCCTCCACCTGAAACTCTACTATCTGGGTCAATAGTTGCAATTACTACCCTTTTTATTCCAGCTTTTATGATTTTTGCAGTGCAAGGCCCAGTGACTCCATGATGACAACATGGCTCAAGAGTGATATATATAGTTGCACCATGAGTTGAACCTTTAGCGTTTTGCAAAGCGACTACCTCCGCATGCGGACGCCCACCAATTCCTGTATATCCCTCACTAACAATTGTACCATCCTTTACAATAACACACCCGACAGCAGGATTTGGTGCAACATTTCCAAGATTTTTTTCTGCAAGCCTTAATGCAATTGACATGAAATGATCATCAGTCATTAGAAAGAAGTCATTTCGTATGAGGTATCAAAAATTCTTCTGTGCTCGTGTATAGCAAATCTATCTGTCATACCCGAGATATAGTCACATATTATTACTGAACGCTGAGATTCACAAGCGAGTTTACTCCACTCTGTGGGAAGTAATCCTGGGTTTTCATAAAAACATTGAAAGAGTTCCTGTATTATGCGTTTTGCTTTGTTCATCGTTCTACTCAGTTTATAGCTTCTGTATATTTTCTCCATGTTGAATCTTTTCATTTCTTTTGTAGCATTCGCAACTTCTAGTGAAAATGTGACTAGCATTTTATTTAGACTCCTTACTTCTTCTACGCTTTTTATTTTATGATCTTCAATATTTCTTTCAGTCTGAGAAACAACATCACTTATCATAGTTCCTATAGTTCCACTCAGTGATTCATGTATGAGTTTGCTCTGAGGCAATTCTGAATATCTGCTCCTTACGTCTTTAAACATTTTTTCAATTAAAGGAACATTCAGCAAATCTTCGATGGTTACTAAATTCGCCCTGAGTGCATCATCAAGATCGTGAACACTGTAAGCAATATCATCGGCAATTGAAGCAACTTGCGCTTCAATGCTTGAAAATTCTTCAAGTTTTAGATCATATTTTTTGTTGTATTCTAGCAATAGCTGATTATTTGTGTGAGATACTGCATTCTGACCAAGTAAGGGACCGTTATGTTTTGCAACCCCTTCAATCACCTCCCAACTTAGATTCATACCATCAAAGTCAGCGTATTTTTGTTCGAGGTAAGTTAAAATCCTTATAGCTTGAACATTATGATCAAACTCATACTTCTCGTTATCAAGATTCAAATCTTGAATTGATTTCTTTAGAGCATCTTCACCTGCATGACCAAATGGAGGATGACCAAGATCATGTGCGAGCGCTATGCATTCAGTGATATCCTCATTTAAGCCAAGTCTACGCGCAATGGACCTTGCAATTTGTGCAACTTCAAGGCTATGAGTAAGCCGAGTGCGATAGTAGTCGTGCTCATAATTGATAAAAACTTGTGTTTTGTACTCCAATTTTCTAAACGCATTAGAGTGAATGATACGGTCCCTATCACGCTGAAAGCAGCTGCGATTTTCATCTTCTGGCTCTTTGAAGTATCTCCCTTTTGTTTTGCTTGGAAAGCATGCACAATTTAATAGAAAATTATTGTTTGACATGTAAAATTTCTACTATAATAAGTTATCAATAATAAACGATGGTTACTATGTCAACAAATTACAACATCAACTTAACTGATAATGCACTAAAAAAAATCCACTTTCTTGCAGAGCAGGAAGGGGATAAGAGTTCCGTTTTGCGGGTTGCAGTTTCAGGTGGTGGATGTTCTGGCTTCAAATACAATTTTCTTATGGATCAAATGAATAAAAATCTATCTTTGGATGATGAAGACGATGATTACGATGATGAGTTTGATGACGAAGACGAAGATGAAGATGATGATGAAGAAAGCGAGGACTATAGAAGCCACTCCAGTTTTAGCGAAAAAGGTAAAGATATAGTAATTAATGATGAAAATGGCAATCCTGTATTAATGGTTGATAATTGTTCAGCAAAATTTTTAAATAACTCAGTTATAGATTATACTGAGGATCTCAGTGGTTCTGGTTTTCAAATAAAGAATGCCTTTGCTAAGTCTCAATGTGGTTGTGGTAACAGTTTTTCGGTTTAATTATCACCAAAACTTAGATGCCTTCTGGGTCTTTTAAACATGGGTGGTAATGTAGCACTAGAACTAACTTCTGTAGATAAAAGCTTCAAGGACAATTCTGCTGTTGTAAAAGACATCAATCTAAGTGTCACGAGAGGGCAAGTAGTAGCGCTGATTGGCGATTCAGGTGCAGGGAAAACAACTATATTGCAAATCGCAGGCTTGTTGGACGAGCCAACTTCAGGTATAGTTACGATAGATGGAATAAATTGCACACAAGCCAGTAATAAGCATAAAACTCATGTAAGAAGAAATTTTCTTAGTTTTGTTTATCAATTTCACTATTTGTTACAAGAGTTATCGGTGTTGGAAAATATTATGCTTCCTCAACTCATTGCAGGAAAAAGCAAAGCTGAAGCAAAAAAAAATTCGCAAGCAATGTTGGAAAAATTTGGTCTGGAAAACAAAGCAAGTAGTATGGTATCTGAAGTTTCGGGTGGGGAAAGGCAGAGAGTTGCAATTGCAAGAAGCATTGTAAATTCTCCAAAGCTTTTACTTGCAGATGAGCCAACAGGAAACTTAGATCCAACAAATTCTTTTAACGTGTTTTTACTGCTACATTCATACGTAAAGGAAAATAACAGCTCTATGCTTATAGTAACACACAATCATCTCCTTGCAGAAAAGGCAGACTGCATTTTACAATTGAGAGATCGATCATTAGTGAAGTTGTGAATAGGAAAAATAGCACAATTTAAAACTACCTATACTTATCTAACCAATGATCATTAACAGAGTACAACTCGCATGAAATGCTTTCATTGCTTTTTATACACGGACTTTTTAACTTACGCTGTTTACTTAGGGAACACCCCGATAACATAAACACAGCTAAAACAAAAAATAATAGCTTTTTAAACATAACAAAACCTTTTCATTTATATTACTACACTCATTTCTCTTGTTTGTAAAGATTAGGCATATTCTTTTACCCTTACCTCTTTTTTGACCTTTTGAGAAGAAATAGTTGCACTATTCAAGCGCAGTTTTATATAATTGTCCACGATTTGAGTCACTTCCTCTTCTTTATCCTTTAGAAAGTGATTAGTATCATCTATTATATGGTATTTCATGTGATCACTTCTTACTGAATTTATCAACCTTTTTGCTAATTCTGTTACATCGCTTTCTTCTGAGATTGTATCATTACTGCTTTGTATTATAAGCCCAGAAACTGGACAGGGAGAAAGAAAAGAAAAATCGTACTTAGTTACCGGAAGAGAAAGAGCAATAAAACCCACTATCTCAGGGCGGCGCATTGTTAGCTGCATAGCCACCCATGCTCCAAAAGAAAAACCAGCGATCCAAATTGGAACGTTGCTAGGATTATGTTCCTGAAGCCAATCAATAGCTACCGCAGCATCAGTTAATTCTCCTATACCCTTATCAAAAGTTCCGGTAGATTTTCCCACACCACGAAAGTTAATCTTCAATGCAGAAAAATTGTTATCGATAAAAGACGTATATGTACTATGTACAATTTTACTATCCATATTACCACCATATTGAGGGTGATGATGTAAAACCAGCACAACCGGCGCGTTGACATCTTTGCTTTGGTGGTATTCACCTTCTATCTTTCTTGTTGCATTATTCAAAAAAACTTCAACCATGGTAACCCCTAATAAGAACCCGCTTGACAGGCATTAATGACGTGAGTTATTAATTATGTATTAATTTCGCTGTTTTTGCAATAAATTTTTTATCGTGTTAAAGCTAATGTACATAGTTATGGCTATAGTTGATGGTAAACTTATTTAAGTGACAGATGAGTCCATTCTCTTTAGAGAATAGTGGTTGCGTATATGCTGATTACAATGCAACTGCTCCAATTAGTGAAAATGTAAAAAAAAGTATATTTGAGGTCTTGTTAAAACAAACGCTCAATCCATCATCACTACATAAAAGAGGACAAGAAGCGAGGAAAATTCTTCAGGATGCAAGAGATAACGTACGCGGTGCTATTGGCGTCTCAAGTGATAAAGAAATAGTTTTTACGTCTGGTGCAACTGAAGCGAATAACCTTGTTATGAGAGGAATGAAAGGCTACCTGCATATAATTTCAGCTATAGAGCATCCTTCAATTCTTAATTCTGCATGTAATCCATATATAATACCCGTTAATCAGGAGGGCATTGTTGACTTTTTAGAGCTAGAAAAAATTCTAAGCGAACTTAAAGGAAACAAAGCAATAGTTTCAGTTATGATGGCAAATAACGAAACCGGAGTTATTCAACCTATTGAGGAAATAGCTAAAATAGTACACAAATTTGGAGCAATTTGCCACACTGACACTGCTCAAAGTGTTGGGAAAATTAAAGTTAATATGGAGGATTTAGGAGTGGATTTACTCACTTTATCCGCCCATAAATTTGGCGGTGTAGCAGGCAGTGGAGTTTTAATATTCAATAAAGAACTTGCGATAGAACCTATTATAATAGGTGGTGGACAAGAGAAGGGATTTCGTGGTGGTACGGAAAATATTGTTGCAATTGCAGGCCTTTCTGCTGCACTGCAAAATATTCCAGATCTTCTATCAAAAATGGATGAAGTAAAGGAGCTACGCGATCAATTAGAGTGTGAATTATTAAATCTTGCCAGTGACATAAGAATCTTCGGTAAAAACTCAAAGAGGCTGCCAAACACAAGTTTTATTTATATGCCAGGAGTAAAGAGTGATGTGCAGCTCATGCATTTTGACTTGAATTATATTGCAGTTAGTAATGGCTCCGCATGTTCTTCTGGAAAAGTTGAGCCTTCCCATGTTTTGCTTGCAATGGGGGCAACAAAAGAGCAAGCAGAGTGTTCAATTAGAATCAGTATAGGTCCAGAAACTAAACCACAAGACATAAAAAAAATAGTGGATTGTTGGTATAATATCTACAAGCAGAACTCCTTGGTATAGATAATATGTGATATCATGCAGTCACTGGCCGAGCATTAGATGTAAAAAATTACTTTACAAACTCCGCCAGCCCCCTTATCATGAAACTGAAGCTATATTATTTATAGCTCTTTTCATAGAAGTCCGGATGTGATAAGATAAGGATAGACGATAATAAGGAGGTTGAGTGCCAGCAGCATATAGTTATGACTTAAGGAAAAAAGCAATGGAAGCGCTAGAGGAGGGAGGAAGCAGAGAAACAGTGGCAGCAAGATTTAAAATTGGACGAACTACTTTATGGGAGTGGCAGCAAAGAAGAAAAGAAACAGGAGACTTTCAATCAAAAAAACTTGGAAATGAAAGACTCTGTCGGAAATGGCTAAACTTTGGGGCAACGTTAGTATCCAAACGATCCACCGAGCTCTCAGAAAAATTGGATTTACGCGCAAAAAAAGACATATGGATACAAGGAAAGAAACGAAGAAAAACGTGCTGAATTCTTAAAAATTATAGCGACAAAAGAACCAGAAAACTTAGTTTATATAGATGAGTCTGGCATTGATAACACAGAGGACTATCCATATGGGTATTGCCAGAAAGGACAGCGGTTTTATGGCCTAAAATCTGGAAAGAAAACTCAACGAATCAGTATGGTTGCAGCCTTAAGTAGAAGAAAGATAGTTGCTCCATTAACCTTTGAAGGCCACTGTAATATGGATGTTTTTAATGGATGGTTTGAGCAATTTTTGACACCGATCTTGGAACCTGGACAGACTGTCATTCTTGACAATGCTACTTTTCATAAGTCTGGTAAGATTATCGAGCTTGCTAGAGGAGTTGGTACAGAAATTTTGTATCTGCCGCCGTATTCTCCAGATTTCAACAAAATTGAGCATCATTGGTTTGCTATAAAAAACAGAGCTAGGAAAAACATTCCTCTATTCGAATCCTTTCGTCGTGCTGTTGATTCTGCCTTCCTATGACCTGTTCGGACTATTATGAGAAATGCTATAACTTCCCAATCTGTGCAGATTAAAACGACAAGAAAACTTGTATTTGGCGTACTATGCTTAATTTTTTGCACTATGTGTACCTTATGTCTTTATCAAATTTCTAGGTTTTTACCTATATAAGCTGAAACGCGCTTACAAAGCGTTCAAGACATCACCCAACGTCAAATTTTAAAATAGAGAGTGAATAACTAGCTACTGCGGGTTTTCTATGCCTTTTTTTTCTGCCTGGTAAATTTCTTAAATATTAAAGCTAAGGTTAGTTGCATTTAAAAGCAGCTAAATTGCAGTGTTTAAGAGCCTGTTCATAATCTTTTCAGAAGTAAGGCAGTGAAAGCCAGAACGACCATTTGTAGGCTAGTATTGAGTTTTCGCTCACAATTTTTCCACAATCTTCTACATTTTTCTAACCAAGCAAAAGATCGCTCCACAACCCATCTTTTGGGCAATACAACAAAGGAATGTAATTCATTTCTTTTTATCACTTCAACGGTTGCACCAATAATCGTTTTTATTTGAGTTGCAAAATTCTCTCCAGTATAGCCTGCATCAACCAGTACATTTTTAACTCCCGAGAGGTTTTCTTTTGCATTTTCGACCATTCTCACAGCACTGCTACGGTCAGTTATCTCTGCTGTTGTTATATAAATTGCATGGGGCAAACCTTGCGTATCTACTGCAATATGGCGTTTTATTCCTGAAATCTTTTTGCCTGCATCATAGCCTTTTTCTTCAGCAGTATCTGCATTTTTTACACTCTGTGCATCAATTATGCAGAAGCTGGTTTTTTCTTTCCGACCATTGTTTTGTCGGACCACGCCAACTATTTTTTTTTAACACCAGCTCCAGAACACTTTCTTTATCTGCATCTGGTTTTTCACTCCACTTCTTAAAATAGTCGTAACAATTGCGCCATTTTGGAAACTCTTTTGGTAGCATTCTCCACTGACAACCGCTTTTCAGAACGTATAACACTCCACAAAATACATCATACAAATCAAGTTTCCTTGGTTTTGTTTTTTTTCTACAGGACTCTAGATCTGGTAACATAATCTCAAATCTTTCCCGACTTATATCACTTGGGTATAAACTCCTCATATATCCTAACTTATATATATTATCTCTTAGTTTATTCCTTTCTTGAGATCATGTACAGGTTCTAAGGAGATACAGGCTTATCAAACTGCAAAATCACGTGCATCTGAATTATTTGCACGATATTTTGAGCTATTTGCTTGGGCGCAGGAGGTTTACCCTAAAGACAAAGAATACTTAATCCGCACTCAAGACTTAAACAAAGTGTTCCTTGCTACTGACCAATGGAAAAAGAGCTACCTGGATCCACAAATGATGGAGAGAATAGATAAGGAAATCAAGGAATACAGCAATAAAACTGCCACTAAAGACGTAACCAAAGTGCAAAGCAGTTGGACTAATAAATTTTCTCCTGGGGGCAAAAAAATTAGCTCCATATTTGGAGATGATGATTAGCTTATAGTACAGGTTTTCCTACGTCATACCGCTGCGAACCGTCATACCGCGATTCATTCCACAACTGTACGAACATTGTGATTTGAGAGCAATTTCCACAAGGGAGGATGTCATTCCAGTGCTTGACACTGGAATCCAGGAATTTTATTAAGTTGGTAAGCATAAAAGTAGCCATTTTATGTAAAAATACAACATTTTGATGATTATGAAAAAGCTGGATCCCAGTGTCAAGCACTGCCGTCTTGGATGGAAAGCTGGATTCCAGTGTCAGCTACTTTCATGACACCCTTCCGGTGGGAATTGCTCTAAAACTACAATGTTCGTATAGTTGTGCGCTTGGCGCTGAAATTCAGCAGATCTTACTCATTTTAGTTATAGCAGTTCGTTCTATAAGGGTGTAATCTTTTCTTAACTTCTACAGCGTTTCAAGATATAGTTTTGATAATAAAGTGCTCGAATATACATGAAAACCATTTTAGCTGTTGAAACAAGCTGCGACGAAACTGCAGTAGCGATTGTAAATAGTGACAAGCAAGTCCTTGCTCACGAAATTCTCTCCCAAGCAGAACACAAAAAACGTGGTGGGGTGATCCCTGAAATAGCTTCACGTGCTCATATGGAGCATTTAAGTGGTCTAATAAAAAGCGCCGTGGAAAAATCTAACCTTAACTTTTGCGATCTGGATGCAATTGCAGCAACATCAGGACCAGGACTCATAGGTGGATTAATAGTTGGTACAATGATGGCTAGAGCAATTGTGCATGTAGCACAAAAACCATTCATTGCAGTGAATCACTTAGAAGCGCATGCATTGGTTATTAGGTTACTGCATGAGGTGAAATTTCCATTTTTAGTCCTACTAATATCAGGTGGTCACTGTCAATTTTTAATTGCACAGGATGTAGGTAAATACATTAAACTTGGAGAAACGCTCGATGATTCACTAGGAGAAGCATTTGATAAAGTTGCTAAGATGCTGGGTTTAAGCTATCCCGGAGGGCCATTAATTGAAAAGTTAGCTAAAAAAGGCAATGGTGCAAGATTTAAATTGCCAAGGGCAATGATAAAACGTTATGGATGTAATTTTTCGTTTTCTGGAATTAAAACAGCAGTAAAAAACTTAGTGCAAGAACTTAAAATGAGCGAGCAAGATGTGTGTGATGTATGCGCTTCGTTTCAAGAGTGCATTAGTGACATACTGCTGGACAGGGTTAGTAATGCGATTATTATGGCCGAATCTTTAAATATCAAAATCAATGACTTTGTGATTACCGGCGGAGTTGCAGCAAATAATTTCTTGAGAGAAAAATTAAAACAACACATAAACTTAAACATATTTTTTCCTCCCAACAACCTATGTACAGATAATGCAATAATGGTTGGATGGACAGGAATTGAAAGGTTACAGAAGAATTATATAGATCCACTTAATTTTGCACCAAGACCTAAGTGGGAATTAGAAAGTTATTAAAAGCTCTCAGAACCTGTACATGATCTCAAGAAAGGAATAAACTAAGAGATAATATATATAAGTTAGGATATATGAGGAGTTTATACCCAAGTGATATAAGTCGGGAAAGATTTGAGATTATGTTACCAGATCTAGAGTCCTGTAGAAAAAAAACAAAACCAAGGAAACTTGATTTGTATGATGTATTTTGTGGAGTGTTATACGTTCTGAAAAGCGGTTGTCAGTGGAGAATGCTACCAAAAGAGTTTCCAAAATGGCGCAATTGTTACGACTATTTTAAGAAGTGGAGTGAAAAACCAGATGCAGATAAAGAAAGTGTTCTGGAGCTGGTGTTAAAAAAAAATAGTTGGCGTGGTCCGACAAAACAATGGTCGGAAAGAAAAAACCAGCTTCTGCATAATTGATGCACAGAGTGTAAAAAATGCAGATACTGCTGAAGAAAAAGGCTATGATGCAGGCAAAAAGATTTCAGGAATAAAACGCCATATTGCAGTAGATACGCAAGGTTTGCCCCATGCAATTTATATAACAACAGCAGAGATAACTGACCGTAGCAGTGCTGTGAGAATGGTCGAAAATGCAAAAGAAAACCTCTCGGGAGTTAAAAATGTACTGGTTGATGCAGGCTATACTGGAGAGAATTTTGCAACTCAAATAAAAACGATTATTGGTGCAACCGTTGAAGTGATAAAAAGAAATGAATTACATTCCTTTGTTGTATTGCCCAAAAGATGGGTTGTGGAGCGATCTTTTGCTTGGTTAGAAAAATGTAGAAGATTGTGGAAAAATTGTGAGCGAAAACTCAATACTAGCCTACAAATGGTCGTTCTGGCTTTCACTGCCTTACTTCTGAAAAGATTATGAACAGGCTCTGAGAGCTCGGTGGATCGTTTGGATACTAACTTTGCCCCAAAGTTTAGCCATTTCCGACAGAGTCTTTCCTCCGTTTTCTCTGGCAAATTTAGCAAAGGCATCCCAGTCGGTAATTTTGTGATTGTAACCTCCATTTCCAAGTTTTTTTGATTGAAAGTCTCCTGTTTCTTTTCTTCTTTGCTGCCACTCCCATAAAGTAGTTCGTCCAATTTTAAATCTTGCTGCCACTGTTTCTCTGCTTCCTCCCTCCTCTAGCGCTTCCATTGCTTTTTTCCTTAAGTCATAACTATATGCTGCTGGCACTCAACCTCCTTATCATCGTCTATCCTTATCTTATCACATCCGGACTTCTATGAAAAGAGCTATAGTTCGTCCAATTTTAAATCTTGCTGCCACTGTTTCTCTGCTTCCTCCCTCCTCTAGCGCTTCCATTGCTTTTTTCCTTAAGTCATAACTATATGCTGCTGGCACTCAACCTCCTTACCATCGTCTATCCTTATCTTATCACATCCGGACTTCTATGAAAAGAGCTATAAATGACATGCTAACAGAGGAAAGGAATAAGCTTGACGAGCTAATAAAGGAAATTAACGATTTAAAATCTTCGCTAGAACCGCCACCAATGGATGCTCCTGAATTCATATAAGAAAAAAAGTAATAGCCCACTGGGCTATTACTTTTTCCACATACCATTTCAATATAGCTGAATCAAGGAATCTATTTTAAAACTTTCGGCATATAGTTCTCATCATGTTTTGCAAACACTGTATCTGCAAGAAAAGTACTATTATCAAACATTTTACCTTGCACAATAACACCACTTTTTTCTGAAAACATTGGTGGAAGTATCCCTTGATATTTCACCATAACGCTTTTGTTAAAATCTGTCATTTGAAAAATCACTTCACTTTCGCTCCGTATCACGCTATTTTCAACAACCATTCCACCAACACGGATTGGCTTTTGATTATTTGGCAAGACTATGGCTTCACTTACTGTATAGAAAAATGAGATATTTTCTTTGAGCGTTGTTAAAATAAAAAAGACTATGCAGCTTAAAAAGCAGAAAATTCCTGAAGTTATAAGTAATCGCTTATGTTTCTTCTTCATTATTACTTTTAAGGCTTTCTAGAATTTTTTTACTTTTAGTATAGCAAGAAATGGTAAAAATTAGCTCTCCAGCAATCAGCGTGAAACTAATAAGGTAAGCAAAAATTACATATGTATTCATAATGCATTATCAATAAATAACTCACCTGCATCAAAATAAATTAAGCTTCCATCCTTTTGCTGCAACACCAATTTACCACCTTTATCTATATCAGCAAAAATTCCCTCACACAATTTGTCAGCTAACTTTACACTGATTTGCTCATTCATTTTGAATGCTTTTTTTAACCACATTTCTCTTATAGCATAAAACCCATCAAATAGCCATTGCTTTCTTAGCTTATTAAAATTTATTATCAATTTCTTTAACAGATCTATGTTAGACACAGACTCACCGTAATTGCTAATGCACGTTGTTCCTGGAAGTGGTGCATGATTAATGTTAATTCCAATTCCTATAATGAGCCAATTTGAATTGGATCTTTTTTCAAGCAATATTCCACTTATTTTCTTGCCATCAATAAGGACATCATTTGGCCACTTGTACTGGAGATTTAGACCATTTATGAATGACAGTATAGTATTTCCAACAGCAAGAGCAGTAACAAAGGTCAATTCCGTTAATTTGCTAACATCCGCAATTTTATTCACCAAACCCTTCTCTGTCATCCCAGTATTTTCCCCAGTGCTTGACACATAACTATGCGAACATTGCAATTTGCAGGTGGTATGTGGTGTCATTCCAGTGCGTGACACTGGAATCCAGTTCTTATTACACAGTTGCCTGATGTGCCCATTTGTAATTAAGTTTTCTGGATCCCAGTGTCTGGGCACTGGGATGACATCATCCTTGGTGGGAATACCACAACGTTTGTACAGTTGTGTGCTTGACCATTCTTCTTTTTTTCTAGATTCCATCGTCACGCGCTGGAATGACACCGAAAGCTGGCTTTCATTCAGATAATCGTTAAAGAGGTTTATCACCAAACTCGCACAGAAATTACCCTCTGGAGAAATCCAGTTTTTTCCAGTGCGCCCTCTACCCTCTGTTTGTTTATCAGCAACAATAACGGTTTCATTTGATATTCCTCTTCCAATTAAATCCAACGCTTCTCTATTAGTGCTTGAAACTTCTTTGTAATGATGAATACGAAAGCTCTCAAATGTTTCAGGGATCACCTTTTCAGCCCTTTAGTTCAATGAGTGAGTAAAACGTACAAGAAAAGAACGAGGTTGATCAGTGAAGCCACTGAAGTGATAATGAATAGACCCTTAGAATAAGCAACCTTATTACCACTAGCTTTATCAAAATACATAACTTTCATGATATTTAAATAATAGTAGCATGATATCACACTTGCTATTACAAGAATCAAGGACAGGCCAATAAAGCCAGAATTTATTAAACTTTTGAATATAAAAAATTTAGCGATAAAACCCGCAAGTGGAGGTATTCCCGACATCGAGAGTAACAGCACAGAAAGATGAAATGCTACAATTGGGCGTTTCTTCCCTATACCAGACAAGTTTGCAATATCACAATCGTCATCGTCAATTTGTACGAGATATGAGAATAGCCCTGTGCTTGTGATGATATATATCACCAGATACATTAAGGCACTATCTGTTCCTGCTTGTGTAAAAACAGAAAGTGAAGCAAATATAAAACCAATGTGACCAATTGAACTGTAAGCAAGCAGCCTTTTTAAGTTTTGCTGACGCAAGGCCCCAAAAGCTGAGATAAGCACAGACAATGCTGAAACGTATAAGAAAATAGGCTGAACATAACTTTTTACATTTACTAACTCTTCATTCATCAATCGAATTAAAAATGTTACAAGTGCAGCTTTTGGAGCCGTAGAAAAAAACGCAGTTACTATGGTAGGTGCACCTTGATAGACATCTGGAGCCCACATATGAAAAGGAGCAATAGCAAGCTTGAAACACAAACCAATTAGGACAAAGACTAACCCAAAAACTATTCCATAAGTTATCTGGTGGTTTTGCAAGAATGAACTGAGCTCAGAAAAATTGGTCTGCCCTGTATATCCATAAAGCAATGACATACCATACAGCATAATGCAGGAAGATAATGCACTGAGTGTAAAATATTTCACTCCTGCTTCACATGAATAAGCTGAATCTTTATTAAAGCTCGCAAGAACATATAAAGATATGCTCATCAACTCAAAAGCTAAGTAAAAAGAAATCAGACTATTTGCTGAAACTAAAGTTATCATGCCAAATAGCGCAAAAAGAATCAGTATTGAAAATTCATATTTATAGTCATATTTTGATAAATTCAGCATCAAAAGTATTAAAATTCCTGTGCTGAGAATTAACCCTTGGGCTGACCTGATATATAAATTGAGTTTTAACAACGAATTAAAGAGAAAAATTTCATTGTTTTCTGCCGAAAGAATTAAAATAATCAAAGTTACCACTGTGCAGCCAAGTGCTAATAAGTTGATAGTTCGGCGGTTAAACATGATCCCAAGCAGCAGCAACACTAACGAGGAGATAATAGAGAACGTTTCCGGCAATATCTGTATATAATTCATAGCGCATTATATTTGACTAACAAATTTGCCATACATGGCTTCAAATAATTCAGTGCAAGGGTTGGGTAGAATCCAAGCAAAATAACAAACACTGCAAGCAGAATTAAGACAGAAAATTCTATGCTATCCAAGCGATTATTTAATAATTTAGAATAGCTAACCCCCCATATTATTTGCTTACATAAATTCAGCATATAAACTGTGCTTAAAATAGTGCCAAGTGCGATAAATCCTGTAAAAAACCCTATGCTCTTAAACACCCCAATCATAGCCAAAAACTCACCTGCGAACCCAGATGTTCCAGGTAGCCCTATTGAAGCCATTGAAAACAAAATGAACATAAAACCAAATTTTGGCATTGTGTTTACTATGCCAAAATATTTTGCAATCTCCAAAGTTCCAGTTCGAGTATATAGCATTCCAACACATAAAAATAAAGCAGCAGAAATAAGGCCATGACTAATCATTTGAAATATGCTACCCAGTACTCCTTCCTCACAAAATGAAAAGAGGCCAGCAGTAACGATCCCCATATGTGCTATTGAAGAATAAGCTATTAACTTCTTTATATCATCTTGAGCAAACGCAACTAGAGAAGCATATATCACCGCAATAATGCTCAGCACAACAACGAAATTTGAAAAATACAAACTTGCCTGAGGAAGCATTGGAATAGAAAACCTTAAAAATCCATATCCCCCCATTTTAATAAGCAAGCCAGCTAAAATCACAGATCCAGAAGTTGGTGATTGCACATGCGCATCAGGAAGCCAAGTGTGAAATGGAAACATAGGTACTTTTATTGCAAAAGAAATAAAAAATGCAATCCACAGCAATGACTGTACTTCAAGATCAAGGCTTGGCACTAATGTAGCTAATTTTTGTATATTAAACGTTCCAAAAATGCTATAGATGTACACCAATCCAAGTAGGAATAATAATGAGCCAGTTAATGTATAAAGAAACAACTTAAACGTTGCATATACCCTGTGTTTTCCTCCCCAGATGCCAATAATAAAGAACATTGGTATTAAAACAGCTTCAAAAAACACATAAAAGCTTATAGCATTCAGTGAAACGAAAAAACCGACTACAAAACTCTCAAGCAGTAGAAACAATGCCATATATGGACTGAGGGTCGTATAACTCATTTTGCAGTTGTAGAGTATACAAATTACAAACAAGAAAGTTGTAAGCAGAAGGAAAAGCAACGATATACCATCTATCCCTATTCCTACATTCTTGATTGGATAGCTGACAAACTGAAAGTCCGCATTGTTATAATCAAATTCTATACAAGCTACAATGCTAAGCAAAAATGGAAGTACAGCAAAAAATAGGGCAAGGAATCTTAAGTGTATAGATTGATGATTAATCCTGATTAAGGGTAAAATCAACGCTCCTATCAGTGGAAGCAAGAATATACTAAGTAACAACACCTTCTATTTAATTCCAATAATATATAAAGCACCGATTATTAGAGTAACAAACATAATAAATGCATAATCAAATATATAACCAGTTTGCAACTTTACAGAACTTTTTGAACATTCATTAACTAATCTTACAACACCATTTGGCCCAAATGAATCAATAGCCTCAACATCAAACTTCCATAGAAGCTTAGATATAAACCTTATCGGTGCAATGATAACAAACTCATATACCTCATCAAAGTACCATTTATTCTGCAAAAACTTAAGTAAAAATTTACTCTTAATTTGCCTAATTACTTGATATTGGTAAATTAGGTATGCAAGTGCTATTCCACTTAGGCTCGCTAAGGTTGGCAGTAGTTTTATAAAGAAATTATGAACTCCATGCTCATCAATCATCACTAAACTTGATTTCCAAAACGCATTACTAGTTATGTTCAAAATATTTGCTCCCCACGCTCCAGAAAATACTGATCCAAAAGCGAGTATCAGTAATGGTATAAGCATAATCTTTGGTGCCTCATGTATATTAATTTTACTTTGTTTTTGGCTGTGGAACACAAGAAGCAATAACCTCCAAGAGTAAAACGCTGTGAAGAATGCAACAACTAAGCTTATTACAAAAGCAAAGCTATCCGTGCTATAAGCATGTTCAATTATCAAATCCTTTGAGTAAAAACCTGCAAATGGAAATATTCCAGAAAGTGCAAGAGATCCAATCCACATGAGAGTGTAAGTGCAAGGGATTTTCTTCCAGCAATTTCCCATTTTCTGAATGTTTTGCTCATGATGCATTGCATGAATCACATTGCCAGCACCAAGAAATAGTAGAGCTTTAAAAAAAGCGTGTGTCATTAAATGAAAAATAGCAACATTGTAAGCAGAAAGCCCACATGCCATGAACATATAACCAAGTTGACTGCAGGTTGAATAAGCAATTATTTTCTTTATATCGTTCTGAGTAATTGCAACGGTGGCTGCAAAAAAAGCAGTGAGTGCTCCAACGATAACTATTAATTCTCGTGCCACATTTGATAACTCAAACAATGGAGAACACTTTGCTACTAAAAATATACCTGCTGTTACCATCGTTGCTGCGTGAATAAGTGCAGAAACAGGAGTTGGCCCTTCCATTGCATCCGGCAACCAAACATGTAAACCAAGCTGTGCAGATTTACCCATACAGCCAATAAAAAGTAATATGCATATTATATGAGTTACTTTGAATTCACAGCAGAATGCCCTAATGTTCTGCGTGCCAAGAAGATCAGTTGTGTCAAAAACTTCAGTAAAATTCAAAGAGTGAAATGTATAATAAATAAGAAAGATTCCAATCAATAGTGCAAAGTCTCCTACCCTATTCACAACAAATGCTTTAATTGCTGCATTATTTGCAGAATATTTTTGGAACCAAAATCCTATGAGTAAATAAGAACATAGGCCAACCCCTTCCCAGCCAAAAAAAAGCTGCACGAAATTATCGCTTACAACCAGCACAATCATGCAAAACGTAAATAGCGATAGGTAAGAAAAAAACCTCGACTTCCCCTTATCATGCTCCATATAACCGATAGAGTAGAGATGTACTACCAGTGAAACGGTGGTAATAACAATCAGCATTAAGGATGAGAGAGCATCCACACTAATTGCCCAATTTACTTTTAATACACTTAATGAAAATAGAGGAAATAAAACTAAATGATAGTTTTCAGAGAAGGTGAGAAAAACATACCAAGATAAAACTGCAGATATTCCGATCCCTGCCGTTGTAATTAACTGACCAAAAACATCCTTTCTAAAAAGTGCTGCAAATAGTGAACCAAAAAGTGGCAAAAATACTATTAATTTCAGTATATACGTCATACTTTTATTCTTTCATTAAGTTCGCTTGTTCAACATCTATATTGCCACGGCTTCTATAATATACAACCAATATTGCAAGCCCAACTCCTGACTCTGCTGCTGCAACAGTCAACACAAACATCACAAAAATTTGCCCAACTATATCATTCATAAAGGCAGAAAAAGCAACTAAGTTGATATTAATTGCCAGCAATAATATTTCTATTGATAACAATATATTGATTATGCTCTTACGGTTAATGAAAATACCGCACACTCCAATAGTGAACAAAATAGCAGCAACTATCAAAAAGTGATTTAATCCTATTTCCATTCTACTCCTTTTCCAAATTTAGCCTTAATCAATTTTACAGATGAAGATTGTGTCAATTGCTTTAATACATTCTGTTTTTTAACTCCTTTTTTCTTGTCCTGCAAAGTAAGAGCAATTGCACCGACAATTGCAACAAGCAGCAGAATACCAGAAAGATGAAAAGCGTACATGTAGTCGGTATACAGCAAATTACCAATAGCTTTCACGTTATTGGTATTATAGTTTATAACATTGCTTATATTCGGTGCTGAGCTGCGGATTACAAAGCTGATGACTAGAAAAAACACAACACACAACATAGCACCAAGAGTGCAATGCTTTGCAAAACCCTGGCGCAACCTTATGTAGTCAATATCGAGCATCATAACTACAAAGAGAAACAACACTGCAACTGCACCGATGTATACTATCAGCACCATCATAGCAATGAATTCAGCTCCAAGGAGAATGAAAAGAACTGCAGAGTTAACGAAGGTGAAAATTAAAAATAATACTGCATGCACAGGATTTCTTACACTAATTACGCATACAGCAGATAAAATGCTAAGAATCGAAAAAAAATAAAAGAAAAAAGGCATCGACACTTTAACTGCAACAATAGTTACTAATTTAAAGTAACTATCGTGGTAAAGTCAATATTATATTAAACAACTGTTCTATTCAATAAAACCTTTACAATATTTCGATCATAGGTTTAACTTTACGAAGTTATAATCTGTAGGGCTACGATGAACGATTATCTCTCACTGCTAAATCCAGAACAACAATCAGCTGTAACTAACATAGATGGGCCGGTTTTGATATTGGCAGGAGCCGGAACCGGGAAAACAAGAACGATTACTTCAAGAATAGCGCACATAATTAGAAACGGTCACGCTTATTCTGATGAGATATTAGCAGTTACATTTACAAATAAAGCAGCAAATGAGATGGTATCAAGGGTACTTGAGCTAACGGGCACAAACATACCATGGCTTGGCACTTTCCATGCAATTGCAGCAAAAATTTTACGCCTGCACGCAGAAATTGTGGGCTTAAACCCCAATTTTACAATCATTGGTGTGGATGACCAATTACAGGTAATAAAAAACGTCATGAATGAAATAAGCCCTGATTACCTATCAGAAAAATGTAAGACCATTATGAATATTATTCAGCAATGGAAAGAAAAGTGCTTATTGCCATCTGAAGTGGAAGATATTCAATCATTTGGGCCAGTATATGTAACTGCACTCAAAGTCTATCACCAGTATCAGGAAAGGTTGAAATTCCTTAATTCTGTCGATTTTGGTGACTTATTGCTATATAACATACAACTCTTCAATCAAAAGACCGAAGTTCTGTCCTACTACCAAAACAAGTTTAAATATGTCATGGTAGATGAATATCAAGATACAAATGCGATACAATATCTTTGGCTAAAATACCTTGCAAAAGAGCACTCAAATATTTGCTGTGTGGGAGATGATGACCAGTCGATATATAGTTGGCGTGGTGCAGAAGTTGAAAATATTTTGAAGTTTTCTGATGATTTTAAAAATGCAAAAACCGTTAAACTAGAGTGTAACTACAGGTCAACATCCCACATACTTGCAACTGCGTCATATGTTATCAATCACAATAAGACTCGCTTAGAAAAAAAATTGTGGACAACAAACATTGAAGGAGAAAAGGTAAACGTAATAAAGTTATGGGACGGAAAAGCTGAAGCAAGGTTCATAAGCGAACAGATATTAAAGCTCAATAAATACAGATTTAGTGACATTGCAGTGCTGGTAAGGGCCACTTTTCAGACTAGAGTTCTGGAAGAGTATTTTATAAAATATTCAATTCCCTACAAGATTATAAGTGGCGTAAAATTCTATGAACGCCAGGAAGTCAGGGATATAATTGCATATTTAAGACTTGTTACAAACAATAACGATGACTTAGCTTTCGAAAGGATAGTAAATCGGCCAAAAAGAAGCATAGGAGCTACAACTCTAAAGAAAATATACACGACTGCTCAGGATAACAAAATTTCTTTTTTTGAGGCAGCAAAAATATTAGTTAATAGTAATCAAGTAACCGAAAGAATTAAACTCTCACTAAATGATTTTTTAAATAAAATTAAAGCTTGGGAAGAAATAGTAAGCGTAAAACCACTGCATGAATTCGTTAAAATCGTAGCAAACCAATCAGGGTATATTGAAATGCTTGAAAATGAGGAGGTAACAGGCTTAGCACGAATAGAAAATGTCAAAGAGCTCATCTCATCTTTAAAAAATTTCGATAATGCCACAACTTTCTTGGAGCATATAAGTCTGGTGATGGAAGTGGATAATATGAATAACGATGACACCGTATATGTTATGACTCTTCATGCAGCCAAAGGACTTGAATTCCCGTGCGTGTTTCTACCTGGTTGGGAAGAGGGATTATTTCCTCATCAGAGATCTTTTGATGACAAAAGTGGTAAAGCTTTAGAAGAAGAAAGAAGACTTGCATATGTTGGCATAACCAGGGCAAAGGAAAGGTTAATCATTTCATGTGCAGATAGGAGGGAAATTAACAACCAGTGGCAACCGATGCGCACTTCTCGGTTCATTAAAGAATTGCCAAGAGAAAATGTTGAGGTAATCAAGAGTAACGCCTACTGTTGAAGCTATAGCTGCAGACAAACACATCTTGCAAACCTGAATTACTTCAACTATATGTTTCTCCTGGCAAAAATTCTGTAACCGTTCACACTTAATTCTTCAATCTCATACCAATTCCTATTACATAACAAACAAATAGACAATAGAAGTGAGAAGGTTATACTAAGGCAGTATAATGATGGAGTTTTGGAATGGCATTGGTATCAGGTTGCAATTTTAGCTTACATTGTGCCAATCTTTCTTCGATTGCTGCTCGCATAAATTCTGCCTGTCTTTTAGTTCTGCAGTGCACTATCGCATCATCCACATATCTTTCAAATGGTACTGTTGGGTGATTTTGTTTCATCCATATATCAAATGCATGGTGCATAAATATGTTTGAAATGATTGGGCTTATTGAATCTCCTTGCGGAACTCCTTTTTTCCCTAACTACCTTACTGCCATCTGCTTGCTGAATAGGGGATTTCATCCACCTTTCAACATACAGTATGACCCATTTGCAGTCTGTGTGCTTCTTGATAGCCTGCAGTGCTAAATTGTGGTCCAGATTGTCGAAATAATCCTGTAACATCAACAGCTTTCTTGGTAATCGTATCCTGTCTCCAATAAACAGCGGTTTTGCTATGTATCCTTGATCAGCAAAAAACTTACGTAAAGTTGGAGCCTTGTATTTAGCTTGAGTGAAAAGATTTAGAGCACCATCACGATCTTGAACACTTGCACTATGAACATCAGCCGCAATAATTAAGCCCACTGTATCTACAACAATATGACGTTTTCTACCCTTTATTTTTTTTTCAGCATCATATCCTCTGGATCCCCTTTTTGAGTGGTTTTTACTGATTGACTGTCAATTATTCCTACTGAAGGTGTTTCATTTTTACCAAACATTTTTCTTACCTCTTTTACTAGCATATTATGTATTTTTTCCAATTTGCTATTACTACGTCACCTGAGAAAATAGTCATACACCGTCTTCCATGGAGGAAAATCTTTCGGCAGCATTCTCCACTGACAACCACCTCTCATTGTATATAGCATTTCTCATAATAGTCCGAACAGGTCATAGGAAGGCAGAATCAACAGCACGACGAAAGGATTCGAATAGAGGAATGTTTTTCCTAGCTCTGTTTTTTATAGCAAACCAATGATGCTCAATTTTGTTGAAATCTGGAGAATACGGCGGCAGATACAAAATTTCTGCACCAACTCCTCTAGCAAGCTCGATAATCTTACCAGACTTATGAAAAGTAGCATTGTCAAGAATGACAGTCTGTCCAGGTTCCAAGATCGGTGTCAAAAATTGCTCAAACCATCCATTAAAAACATCCATATTACAGTGGCCTTCAAAGGTTAATGGAGCAACTATCTTTCTTCTACTTAAGGCTGCAACCATACTGATTCGTTGAGTTTTCTTTCCAGATTTTAGGCCATAAAACCGCTGTCCTTTCTGGCAATACCCATATGGATAGTCCTCTGTGTTATCAATGCCAGACTCATCTATATAAACTAAGTTTTCTGGTTCTTTTGTTGCTATAATTTTTAAGAATTCAGCACGTTTTTCTTCGTTTCTTTCCTTGTATCCATATGTCTTTTTTTGCGCGTAAATCCAATTTTTCTGAGAGCTCGGTGGATCGTTTGGATACTAACGTTGCCCCAAAGTTTAGCCATTTCCGACAGAGTCTTTCCTCCGTTTTCTCTGGCAAATTTAGCAAAGGCATCCCAGTCGGTAATTTTGTGATTGTAACCTCCATTTCCAAGTTTTTTTGATTGAAAGTCTCCTGTTTCTTTTCTTATTTGCTGCCACTCCCATAAAGTAGTTCGTCCAATTTTAAATCTTGCTGCCACTGTTTCTCTGCTTCCTCCCTCCTCTAGCGCTTCCATTGCTTTTTTCCTTAAGTCATAACTATATGCTGCTGGCACTCAACCTCCTTATCATCGTCTATCCTTATCTTATCACATCCGGACTTCTATGAAAAGAGCTATAAACTAAGTTTTCTGGTTCTTTTGTTGCTATAATTTTTAAGAATTCAGCACGTTTTTCTTCGTTTCTTTCCTTGTATCCATATGTCTTTTTTTGCGCGTAAATCCAATTTTTCTGAGAGCTCGGTGGATCGTTTGGATACTAACGTTGCCCCAAAGTTTAGCCATTTCCGACAGAGTCTTTCCTCCGTTTTCTCTGGCAAATTTAGCAAAGGCATCCCAGTCGGTAATTTTGTGATTGTAACCTCCATTTCCAAGTTTTTTTGATTGAAAGTCTCCTGTTTCTTTTCTTCTTTGCTGCCACTCCCATAAAGTAGTTCGTCCAATTTTAAATCTTGCTGCCACTGTTTCTCTGCTTCCTCCCTCCTCTAGCGCTTCCATTGCTTTTTTCCTTAAGTCATAACTATATGCTGCTGGCACTCAACCTCCTTATCATCGTCTATCCTTATCTTGTCACATCCGGACTTCTATGAAAAGAGCTATAACTGACCGTAGCAGTGCTGTGAGAATGGTCGAAAATGCAAAAGAAAACCTCTCGGGAGTTAAAAATGTACTGGTTGATGCAGGCTATACTGGAGAGAATTTTGCAACTCAAATAAAAACGATTATTGGTGCAACCGTTGAAGTGATAAAAAGAAATGAATTACATTCCTTTGTTGTATTGCCCAAAAGATGGGTTGTGGAGCGATCTTTTGCTTGGTTAGAAAAATGTAGAAGATTGTGGAAAAATTGTGAGCGAAAACTCAATACTAGCCTACAAATGGTCGTTCTGGCTTTCACTGCCTTACTTCTGAAAAGATTATGAACAGGCTCTTAGACAACTGGACGTCAAGCCTATCCTAGTGCTGCATATCAAACTCATACTCAGTATGTAAATCTTTGACCAAAGCTACAACGTATTCTTTTTGAACAATTACACTGATTTTGATTTCAGATGTTGTGATAGCAAGTATTTCTATCTTTTTTTCGCTTAAAACCTTGAGTGTGCGGTGCATCACTTCAGTATTAGACATAACACCAATACCAATTATTGAAATTTTAGCTACATTATCGTTTATAGCATAATTTTCATTCTTATTCAGTAACTTTTCCATTAAATCAATATCAAATTTGGAGATAACAAAACTTGACCCATGTATCATATCAATTTTAACGTTTGCCCCTACTATATCTCTTAAAGTACGCAAGTTATTTGCAAGGTTAGTGAAAGTTACAAGAGCTTCATTAGTGCTATAAGTTATTCCAGTAATTAAGTATCTCTCTAGTACATCCCTTTTGTGTAGTACTGTGGTGCCTTCTACTTCCTTAAAAGTGGATAGCACTTGCACTTTAATGTTATGTTTCATTGCAAGTTGTACTGAACGATTATGCAGTATTTTAGCACCAGATGACGACATTTCCAACATTTCATCGTAAGAGATAAATTTGAGCTTGCGTGCCTTTGGAACAATTTTCGGGTCTGCTGTATATATTCCATCAATATCAGTAAAAATTTCGCAAGCTCTAACACCAAAGGCTATCGCGAAGACAACTGCTGATATATCAGAGCCTCCTCTTCCAAAAGTAGTGATTCTATCATCATTTATACCCTGAAAACCAGCGATGATCGCAGCAGTATAACCCTCAGCAAAAGATCTTTTCACACGGTCAATCTTTATTGTTTTTATTTTAGACTCAGAATAAAAATCATCAGTTACAATTGGTAACTGCCAGGCAAGCCACGATTTAGCATTAACTCCGATCGATTGGAGAGTGATAGCTAATAGACCGCAAGAGATTTGTTCTCCTGCTGAAAGCATAACGTCATACTCTGATAACTCTTGTCTGCAACTTAAATTTGAGATTTGCCTAGCCTGAAAAGCCATTTGGTCAGTAAATCCTGCAACAGCAGATACAACAACGATTACATTACAACCTTTCTCAATATCGTTTTTTATCAAATTTGCAACTCGGTTTAAATCAGTTAGCGAAGTCCCACCAAATTTTTTTATGATTATTTTGTCCATAGTTACAATATAACTCTCTTCTGAAGAAAAATATAGTTTTTGTAGAGATAGCAGCTTGCAAGCCATTCAGAAAAGGGAGGACAAAGCTATAACTATACCGCCGCGGCGTTAACTAATAGCGGAATGACGGTTTTTCAAATTGTCGGTAAATCTAAGCCACTTTAGCTATATAGCACGAATTAAACCACTAAGCAGCAGAAGACCTTGAATGACCTCCAAAAAATGCTTTTACTCTTTCAAGATAAGTAGGTGGTTCTGCAGGGATTTCTATTTCATCTATTTTAGAATATATTGCCACGTCTACGACTTCATCCGTTATTAACTCCCTTAACCTTTGTTTTATCTGCCCTCTCCGAACATGTTCTCCATAGTCGTTATAAAACTTCACATATAATTCCTTAAACATAAATTCTTTTATAGCATCTCTTGTATAGGAAATGCCATCCTTTACTTCATCACTCATGTTGCTCAAATCCACCTCAGAACTTGGTGAATACAAATTATCAAAATTTTCTTTCAAAACTTTTATTTTATGGTAGTGCTTATCCACATATTTCTCAAGAAATCTTTTAGTAGCATTATCAGCTAACTCCCCTATCAGTTGAGGCCCTAGTTGAGCTGCAAAATTATTTTCCGCTTTAAAACAACCAAGCGAATAAATAATACGATTGAACATTCCCAGAGTACATAAACCAAGTCCATCCTGTAAATTCATTAGTAATAGTGAATTTACATCTGATTTTTGATCCTTAGCTGCAGTAAAAACTAAATTTGCAGCTTGTGTAAGTGTCAGACTAGTTCTTGATTCTTGCCAAATTGCCCGGTTGGAGCCATTAAAATTAAGATAAAGTTTTAATTGCTCTTTTTGCTCAGTTGTAAGCTCATCTGAATTATTTATATAGTCTTCAAGCTCTTTATTGAGTACATTTGGTTGAGTTCCAAATTTATGTTTTAAATCTTGAGCGCATTGGAAAATACTATGTTCAAAACTACTCGTGTGAACACTTTGACTGCCAGTGCCCACATCACTTACATTAAACAAAAAGCTTAATTGCTTTACATTCAAACCCAAAGGTGAGAAGAGCTTTATCAATGGATACTTTATTAACTCAAGAAGTGCTACTGGAATTAATAATATAGCATTTATAAGTATGAAACACGCTTGAAGAGGTTGTGAAAATCCTTTATCTTTCCATCCTTGCAGTAAGCTATTAACGGCAAGTATCTTCAAAGTACAATACAGAAATGGCAACTGTATCCAATATATTAAATGTATAGAAAAAAGCAAGATTTTATCTCTTACACTTATTGTTGGATCATGATACACTTCAGAAAAGGCATCATAATCACCGTTTTCATTTTTGAAAGATCGATAGCTACTTGTAACCTTTTCTGTAAAAATAGAGCAAAGTATATATATACCGAAGAAAACAGCAAGCATGACCAAAGAGAGTATATTAAGAATTAATTTGATGGTTGGTTCACTTGAGACTTGAGGAAAAAAGAATTGAAGAAACATATTGGCTAAATATAAAAACAGAACCCATGCTGCGATACAAGCAACAAATAATAAAGCATCCCACAAACAACCAAAAATGTTTTTAACCTCGGATTCATACTCCTTCTTAATAATCTGTTAACATAATCTATTTTAGAAATAAATCGAGAAAAATGCAAGTTTTTTAAAAATTGATTGAAATTTCTGAGCTTCAGTTATATTGTTAATTTATTCAGATAAGAATTGAAAGTTATTGTGTCAAACAAAATAGGTTTTTGGGCTATTTTTGCCTTAGTGATTAGCAGCCAAATTGGCTCTGGAATTTTTATGCTTCCAATTAGCCTTGCTCCATATGGCATGTATAGCCTTATAAGCTGGGTGATATCAGGGCTTGGTGCTATATCTCTTGCTTTGGTTTTTGCCTTACTCTGTGCAAAATTTCCAGAAACGGGTGGCCCTCACGTTTATGTAAAACATGCTTTTGGCCCTGCTGCAGCTTTCTTTGTTGGTTGGACATATTGGGTGATTTCATGGGTTAGCACGACAGCAGTAATCGTTGCAAGTATTGGCTATCTTACTTCGCTTTTTCATGGAGATATTCAAAATATACGCTTATTTTTAGAAATACTATTATTTACGATCATTACACTAATAAATTTAAGAGGTGTCACTGCTGCTGGATGTGTTGAGCTTTTATTGATGACTGTCAAAATTACCGCACTGCTTGCTATACCAGTAACAGCGTTGTTTTTCTTTGATAGGAATAATTTTATCATAAGTGAGGAAATATCAAGCCCCACGATGTCTCAAGTCCTTGCTCGCTCTACACTACTCACTCTATGGTGTTTTATTGGACTTGAATCAGCGACAGCACCTGCAGGATCAGTCAACGATCCAGCAAAGACTATACCAAGAGCCATAGTGCTTGGCACAATCTCTGTTGCAGTTATATATTTCATTAATAGCCTTTCAATCATGGGATTGATAAACGGCAATGATCTAGTTAATTCAAAAGCGCCGTATGTTGACGCAATAAAAATTATGTTTCCTGGTAATTGGCATTTGATCATTTCTATTGTTGCTTTTATTGTTTGTGTTGGCAGTTTAAATGCTTGGGTACTAGCTAGTGGACAAGTGGCCCTTGGCCTTGCAGAAGATAAACTGATGCCACAGTTCTTTGCTAAAAGAAACAAGCACGGTTCTCCTTTCTGGGGCATAACAACTAGCTCAGTTGGAACTGCAACTTTACTAATCCTCACTTCAAGCAACAATTTTGCTAAGCAGATCACATCAATTATCGACTTTTCTGTAGTTTCATTTTTATTTGTTTACCTTGCATGCAGTCTTGCTTTTCTCAAAGTTATTGTCCAAGAAAAGAGTTGTTACAAATTTTTAATTGGCAGTATAGCAACAACCTTTTGCTGCTGGGTAATATTTGAAACTTCTGTGAATACCTTGCTGATCGCAAGCTTATTCACCGCAAGTGGCATACCTCTTTATTTATTTTGGTATCGCAGAGTTTCTGTATAGCAAATGTTATGTATCTGTTCAGCAGAGTGGCAAAATAAGGTAGACGAGAAAAGATAACTATAGGAACAAATGGGTGTCATGCCAGTGCGTGACACTGGCATCCAGTTCTTTCGCGCAGTTCCATCAAAAACGTTGTAAAGGATTAACCGCTTTCGTGTTTACCAACTTAGTGCCCAATCTGGATCCCAGTGTCAAGCACTGGGATGACAAGAAAGGGAGCACTGGAATTTTTGTTTCAATATTTGTACATGAGCCATGCATCTGAACAGATACAATGTTATAGCTAGAGATATAGCTCTTTTCATAGAAGTCCGGATGTGATAAGATAAGGATAGACGATGATAAGGAGGTTGAGTGCCAGCAGCATATAGTTATGACTTAAGGAAAAAAGCAATGGAAGCGCTAGAGGAGGGAGGAAGCAGAGAAACAGTGGCAGCAAGATTTAAAATTGGACGAACTACTTTATGGGAGTGGCAGCAAAGAAGAAAAGAAACAGGAGACTTTCAATCAAAAAAACTTGGAAATGGAGGTTACAATCACAAAATTACCGACTGGGATGCCTTTGCTAAATTTGCCAGAGAAAACGGAGGAAAGACTCTGTCGGAAATGGCTAAACTTTGGGGCAACGTTAGTATCCAAACGATCCACCGAGCTCTCAGAAAAATTGGATTTACGCGCAAAAAAAGACATATGGATACAAGGAAAGAAACGAAGAAAAACGTGCTGAATTCTTAGAGCCTGTTCATAATCTTTTCAGAAGTAAGGCAGTGAAAGCCAGAACGACCATTTGTAGGCTAGTATTGAGTTTTCGCTCACAATTTTTCCACAATCTTCTACATTTTTCTAACCAAGCAAAAGATCGCTCCACAACCCATCTTTTGGGCAATACAACAAAGGAATGTAATTCATTTCTTTTTATCACTTCAACGGTTGCACCAATAATCGTTTTTATTTGAGTTGCAAAATTCTCTCCAGTATAGCCTGCATCAACCAGTACATTTTTAACTCCCGAGAGGTTTTCTTTTGCATTTTCGACCATTCTCACAGCACTGCTACGGTCAGTTATCTCTGCTGTTGTTATATAAATTGCATGGGGCAAACCTTGCGTATCTACTGCAATATGGCGTTTTATTCCTGAAATCTTTTTGCCTGCATCATAGCCTTTTTCTTCAGCAGTATCTGCATTTTTTACACTCTGTGCATCAATTATGCAGAAGCTGGTTTTTTCTTTCCGACCATTGTTTTGTCGGACCACGCCAACTATTTTTTTTTAACACCAGCTCCAGAACACTTTCTTTATCTGCATCTGGTTTTTCACTCCACTTCTTAAAATAGTCGTAACAATTGCGCCATTTTGGAAACTCTTTTGGTAGCATTCTCCACTGACAACCGCTTTTCAGAACGTATAACACTCCACAAAATACATCATACAAATCAAGTTTCCTTGGTTTTGTTTTTTTTCTACAGGACTCTAGATCTGGTAACATAATCTCAAATCTTTCCCGACTTATATCACTTGGGTATAAACTCCTCATATATCCTAACTTATATATATTATCTCTTAGTTTATTCCTTTCTTGAGATCATGTACAGGTTCTTAAAAATTATAGCAACAAAAGAACCAGAAAACTTAGTTTATATAGATGAGTCTGGCATTGATAACACAGAGGACTATCCATATGGGTATTGCCAGAAAGGACAGCGGTTTTATGGCCTAAAATCTGGAAAGAAAACTCAACGAATCAGTATGGTTGCAGCCTTAAGTAGAAGAAAGATAGTTGCTCCATTAACCTTTGAAGGCCACTGTAATATGGATGTTTTTAATGGATGGTTTGAGCAATTTTTGACACCGATCTTGGAACCTGGACAGACTGTCATTCTTGACAATGCTACTTTTCATAAGTCTGGTAAGATTATCGAGCTTGCTAGAGGAGTTGGTGCAGAAATTTTGTATCTGCCGCCGTATTCTCCAGATTTCAACAAAATTGAGCATCATTGGTTTGCTATAAAAAACAGAGCTAGGAAAAACATTCCTCTATTCGAATCCTTTCGTCGTGCTGTTGATTCTGCCTTCCTATGACCTGTTCGGACTATTATAAGAAATGCTATAATTTTTAAATGATTGATATTTATGAACCACGACTTTTCTTGTTGTCCACTTGTTCAACATTACCCTTCTCAAGTTTACTATCTACTTCTTTTGTGTGTTCATCATCTATACTAGTTTCATCTTTTATCTTACTAGGGTAATCTTCCTGCGATTTTTTATATGCTTCCATGTTGTCATACATAGGGTTACTGATGATTTCTATTTTTTCAGGTGTGAAAATCCTTGCTAAAAATCTCCCTATTATTGGTATTGACCTTAAGAAATCTCTTAGCTTTGAAGATTCTTGTCTTTTGTTTAGAGACTGTTGGTCTATTTTAGGGTTTTTTACACCATACTTTTTATCATCAAAATTTATTGTAGGCTTTCTTTTATTCGAAAGAACACTTTGGGCCTTTGATCCATTGGTTCCTTCAGGCTCTTGAGGTGTAGACATTGCAGGTTTAACCTTAGTTTCATCGTATTCCTTACTCATCTTTCATTTCATTATGTAATATTACTAATATTGCATAATAATAGCTAAATTACAATTAATTGCAAGGTAAAAATATTAAAACAATTGTAAATTTTATCAGTAAAAATATAATATAATATAATATAATTTTAAAGTTAGAGGTTCATCTATATGGGATACAAAATTGCTGTTATTGGAGCAACCGGAAGAGTAGGGCGTGAGGTATTAAGCACGCTTGCTGAGTTTCAAGATGAGGCGATAGATTGCGTTATTGCACTTGCATCGAAGAAATCAGAAGGGAAGAAGGTGAGTTTTGGTGACAAAGAGTTAACAGTTTTATGCCTTGAGGATTATGACTTCGTTGGAACTAATGTAGCCATTTTCTGTGCCGGATCTCATGTTTCTGAGAAACACGTACCGACTGCAATTAAGGCTGGATGCATCGTGATAGATAACACTTCCCATTTTAGAATGAAAGAAGGTGTGCCACTCATTATTCCAGAGATTAATAAAGAAAAAATTATGGAATATAAAAACCACAACATAATATCTAATCCAAACTGTACTACAATACAGATGCTGCTGGTACTACATCTATTACACCAGAAAGCAAAAATAAAGAGAATCGTTGCTTCAACTTATCAATCAACTTCTGGTGCAGGCAAAGCAGCAATGGATGAACTTTATAATCAGACAAAAAAAATCTTCATGAACGAAGCTAAAAAACCCGAGATATTCTCTAAGCAAATAGCGTTTAATTGCATTCCCCATGTAGGAGAATTCATGGAAAATGGTTCTACAGAAGAGGAATGGAAAATGCAAGAGGAGACAAAAAAAATTTTAGAGGAAGATATAAAAGTTACTGCAACTTGTGTAAGGGTACCCGTCTTTATCGGTCACGCTATGGCAGTAAATGTGGAATTTGATCAACATATCACTGAAGAACAAGCTCGTGAAGTGCTAAGTGAAGCCGAAGATAGTGGAGTTTTAGTGTACAACAGGCGTGAAGACAGTGAATACATAACTCAAATTGATGTTGTACAGGAGAATGCTGTATATGTATCGCGTATTAGAAGAGACAATACTGTTGAACACGGATTAAATATGTGGATAGTGGCTGATAACCTGCGCAAAGGCGCAGCATTAAATATAGTGCAGATTCTTGAGATTTTGATAAGAGAGCATTTGTCAATCAAGTGCATATAGAGTGCACGTACGTTGTAATTCGAAGGAAATTCGCTTACCAAATGGTGTCATTCCAGTGCCCCTATGGTGTCATCCCAGTGCTTGACACTGGGATCCAGTTGAGCTATTTCAACAAAAATACTGCATTTTGAGATGAACGTTTATTTTTACCAGACTTATTTACAAGTATAACAATTAAAGTCTGGATCCCGGTGTCTGGGCACTGGGATGACACCATTTGCTGTGCAGTTTACCTTCAAAAATGAATGTTCGTACAGCTATGGAATAAATCGCGGTATGACGGTTCGCAGCGGTATAGTATAGCTCTTTTCATAGAAGTCCGGATGTGATAAGATAAGGATAGACGATGATAAGGAGGTTGAGTGCCAGCAGCATATAGTTATGACTTAAGGAAAAAAGCAATGGAAGCGCTAGAGGAGGGAGGAAGCAGAGAAACAGTGGCAGCAAGATTTAAAATTGGACGAACTACTTTATGGGAGTGGCAGCAAAGAAGAAAAGAAACAGGAGACTTTCAATCAAAAAAACTTGGAAATGGAGGTTACAATCACAAAATTACCGACTGGGATGCCTTTGCTAAATTTGCCAGAGAAAACGGAGGAAAGACTCTGTCGGAAATGGCTAAACTTTGGGGCAACGTTAGTATCCAAACGATCCACCGAGCTCTCAGAAAAATTGGATTTACGCGCAAAAAAAGACATATGGATACAAGGAAAGAAACGAAGAAAAACGTGCTGAATTCTTAAAAATTATAGCAACAAAAGAACCAGAAAACTTAGTTTATATAGATGAGTCTGGCATTGATAACACAGAGGACTATCCATATGGGTATTGCCAGAAAGGACAGCGGTTTTATGGCCTAAAATCTGGGAAGAAAACTCAACGAATCAGTATGGTTGCAGCCTTAAGTAGAAGAAAGATAGTTGCTCCATTAACCTTTGAAGGCCACTGTAATATGGATGTTTTTAATGGATGGTTTGAGCAATTTTTGACACCGATCTTGGAACCTGGACAGACTGTCATTCTTGACAATGCTACTTTTCATAAGTCTGGTAAGATTATCGAGCTTGCTAGAGGAGTTGGTGCAGAAATTTTGTATCTGCCGCCGTATTCTCCAGATTTCAACAAAATTGAGCATCATTGGTTTGCTATAAAAAACAGAGCTAGGAAAAACATTCCTCTATTCGAATCCTTTCGTCGTGCTGTTGATTCTGCCTTCCTATGACCTGTTCGGACTATTATGAGAAATGCTATAACTCGTCACCCCGCTACTTGCTAGCGGCTGAGATACCGCGGCGGTATGACGTAGAAGCTATACTTTTATACTCACCAACTCAGTATCCAATCTGGATCCAAGTAGTCAAGCTATTCGGATGACACCCTCATAAAGTGAAATGAGATCCCGCTAACACGTAGCGGGATGACGGGAAAAGAGGTACTGGGAGACATCCTTCCTGGTGACCCAAATCACAATGTTCGCACAGTTGTGCGTCACGCGCTGCTGAACACTGTATGGTTATACAAGAAAAATTAAGGCTTAAAAGGAATTTTAAGTATCAGGACTCAAGGTTTTTATTCCTTCTTAATAAAACATAAAAAGCCCCTTTACCACCATGTTTTTTCGTAGCTTGTTGGTAGTATAGAACCATATGCTGGATTTTAGTATCATTTAACCATTTATTTAAGTTACTCTTTATAGTGTCTGTTTTACCTGTTGCACTGCCGTATCCCGTAATTACCAATAAACATCTATTTCCTGCTCGATAATTTTTGATAATAAAATCTATCAATTTACAGTAAGCATCCTCCATATTATAGCCATGCAAATCGAGCTTATCGCTTATAAAATATTTACCTCTATCAACTTTTGATTTTGTGTTTTGGTCAAGACAAAATGATGAGTTACTATTATTGGTATTAAGAAAATTCCCTTGTAAGTCGGAGGTACCTTTATCAACCATAGACTTTATATTTACTTTATGATCAACTTTCAAAGTAACTTTTCCACATTCTATTGGCTTAACATTTTTTTGCCAATCCAACTCATCGTCCGACATAAACGCATTAATCGAATTGTATAATTTTACAACAATATCCAAACATAGTAAAATGTTGCTTATTCTATAAAAACCCGATTTTCAATAATACGATGAAATCGTCAAAAACTAATGAGAATTTTTGGCTGTATGGAAAGCACACCTGCATGTCAGCACTGAAGAATAAAAATAGGCGGTGTATAGAACTGTTAGCAACAGAAAATTTCCATAGAGAACACGAAAAAGAAATTAGGCAATGTGTAGACAGTAAGGGCATTAAAGTTCGATTAGTAGAAAACAAAATACTTAATGACGTTTTACCCAAAGGTGCTAACCATCAGGGAATTGCTTTAAATGTTGCCCCTATTCTTTATAACTTAAGCATTGAAGAAATAGCAAACTCAAGCGACAGCTCTACTATAGTCATTTTAGATCAAGTCACTGACACACACAATATAGGATCAATTCTTAGAACATCAGCTTGTTTTAATGTTGATGCAGTGGTTTTACCACATAATCATTCACCTAGCGAAAATGCATCTATTGCAAAAGCAGCAAGTGGAGCATTGGATATTGTTCCGCTAATATACGTTACAAATATAGTGAAAACTATGGGGCATTTGAAGAAGGTCGGCTACTGGTGTTACGGGTTTGATTGCAATGCTGGGGAGGATATAGAGGAAATAAAGAGTTTTGGAAAAAAAAGAGTGATCATTTTTGGTTCAGAAGAGAAAGGAATGCGGAGGTTAGTTAAAGAAAATTGTGATTATCTTTTAAAGATCCCAATATCAAACGTAATTGACAGCTTAAATGTTTCAAATGCAGCAGCAATAGGCCTATATTCTATTTATATTAAAACAAATGCCAGCGCATAGCTGTTTATAATAAAAATACTTGATAAAAATGTGGTTTTATATTATAATGCGTTAAATAATGGACAAAAGGAGTTATACTATGTCTTACATGAGAAATGAACAGGATATTCGCTCTCAAGGCGCTTATTATAGTGCTGGGCTCAGAAGTTATCTGACTAAAGTATATAATTACATGGCTTTAGCTTTAGGTGTTACAGGACTTGTTGCATTTTTAACGGTGTTTTCTGGTCTTTTTCAGGTGATTTATTCTAATCCCGTCCTATCGCTTGTGGTAATGTTATCTCCGGTTGCATTGGTGTTCTACATGTCTTATAGAATTCAACACCTAAGTGCTCAGTCTGCCGTTACTATATTTTTCTCGTTCTCAGTGTTGATGGGGCTTTCCTTATCTTATGTTTTCATAGTTTATACTGCAGAAAATATAGCAAGGGCGTTTTTCATTACATCGATCATGTTTGGCTCTATGGCTTTATATGGTAATACTACAAAAAGAGATCTTACAAGTATGGGCTCTTTCTTGATTATGGGAATCTGGGGGTTAATCATTGCGTCTATAGTAAATTTATTCCTTGGAAGTAGTCCTCTCTACTTTGCAATATCGTTTATATCAGTAATAGTGTTTACTTTAATGACTGCGTATGATGCTCAAAGAATCAAGGACGTTTATTATAAATATAACGACGGATCAGAAGTCGCTACTACTAAATTGGCAATACTCGGTGCAACTAATCTTTACTTTGACTTTATTAACATATTTCTCAATCTACTCAGGTTACTTAATTTATTTAATAGTAGAGATTAGATGTTTTCCTTTTTAAGGAAAGGTAGTAAGAATTCTATAGTTTTCTTTTTAATATCTCTAGTTGTATTGATGTTGTGTCTTGCATATGCATCGGTGCCACTATATAGCATTTTTTGTAAAGCTACTGGATATGGTGGCACAACAAGAAAAGTAACTAATGCAACAATAAGTGCAACTGACCAAAAAATCAGGGTTCACTTCAATGCTGATATAATGTCCGATCTACCTTGGGAATTTAAATCAGAAACTAACTATGTTGACGTAAACATAGGAGAACAAAGTTTAGCGTTTTATTACGCAAAAAATCTATCTGATCAGCCTTCATTTGGTATGGCAGTATATAACGTTACGCCTTTCAAAGCAGGTAAGTATTTCAATAAAGTTGCATGCTTTTGTTTTGAAGAGCAAATGTTGCTACCAAAACAAAAAGCAGCTATGCCCGTATCTTTCTATATAGATCCTGAGATAATGCTTAATAGTAATACAAAAGATTTGAGCGAAATAACACTATCATACACGTTCTTTAAGCTTAAGTAACAAACTTTTTCCTATGTTATCCAAGCAGCGTGAGCTAGAAGAAGTGCGTTGTTATTTAAATAATAGTTATGCAACAGATCTATTGAATTGAGCAGGAGCTCTTATTTGCTTTTTGCGCACTGACTACTTGTGTCTCAGTGCTTGGTATTTCTAAACCAATCAATTCCCATCCTTCATTATTTGCTTCACAAGCATTCCAACATTGAGCCAATTCCTTATTATTTTTTACAGAATCTGGCATTTCTTTGTCAGGATTTTTTTCTAATGTATGCTTAATTAGAATCTTACAGCAATCTTCGCAGTTAATTGACTTATCTGTACCATATAATTTAGTAACGCAATCTAAAGCGGTATTTCCACCGTAGTGTTCATGTGGGCTATCACTTACCCCAACTTCTATGAGAGCCTTTAACATGTCTGGAGAACGCGTCAAAGCGCAGGCATGTAAATATCCTTTTTCGCTTTGCACGTTAGCCCCTGCTTTTATTAAAACTTGCGCTAGATTTGGTAAAACGCAAGGTTTGCAATTAATAGCAATAGAAAAGAGACTATCTACTGGAAAGCCATCATAGTCTTTCAAATCAAATTTGTGATCAATATTAAAACCTTTTTTTTCCCAAGAAGTGTATAAATCTTTATAATAGTTTTCTCTGCTTGAGGTTCGCATTCCACTTTCTAGCCTTTCTTTTATTTTTTTTATTACATTACTAGTATCTAAATCGTTATCTTCATCCACTTTGTACAACACATTATACAAAGCACTATAAAGCGAATTTTCTCTATCCATCATAATTTATACCTTAAAACTATTAATATACGCTTATATAGTATATAAACTCTAAATAACATTTTGCAAAATATTAATTGTTAGATAACATAATCAAAGTTTTTATCTTACATTCATCATGGTTAGAGCTATACAAATAAAAAAAACTGGGGGACCAGAAGTATTAGAATTTGTAGATAAGAATATAGGTGAGCCAAAAGGCGAGGAAGTTTTAGTACGTCATACAACTATCGGCTTAAATCGTTATGACTTGGAGCACAGAAAAGGTACGCGCAAAATTAAAAATTTACCATCAGTGCTTGGGATAGAAGCAGTGGGAGTTATTGAAAAGCTTGGTAAAAAAATCAGTGATGGATTGAAGGTTGGAGACAGAGTTGGATATTGCACAGCTCCTCCAGGGGCATATTGTGAAAAGCGCATTATACACCAGAAATATCTGATAAAAATCCCAGATGACATATCTGATGAAGTTGCTGCTGCAGTGCTGTTTAAAGGTATGACAGCTCACTATTTAGTTAATCAATCTTACAAAATCAGGCCTGGTGCTTTCGTGCTAGTTCATGGAGCTAATGGTGGCTTAGGACAAATAATATGTCAATGGGCAAAGGATAAAAAAGGTGTAGTAATAGGTTCTGTAAGCTCTGATGAAAAAATGAAGATAGCTTTACAAAGTGGCTGCACATACGCAATAAACTACAATGATAAAGACTTCGTTTCTAAAATTATGGAGATTACGCAAAACAGAGGAGTAGGTGCAGTGTATGATCCTATAGGTTACGCTACAAGCAAGCTCTCTTTTGAATCTTTAGGCAGGTTCGGCATATACGTTTCCTATGGGCAGATATCAGGTAACGCTCCTATTAGTTTTTCTTTACTTAGTTCACGTTCGTTATTTGCAACTGGAACCTCAATATACCATTATAAGCATGATAGATTCACATTAGTGCTTACCACAATGGAAATCTTCGAGATGATAAGAAAAAAACTTTTAACTGTACGGATCAATAAAAAATATAAATTTGATGAAATAATTCAAGCCCATCGCGATATGGAAAATAGAAAAGCAAGTGGGTTAAATATTATTAAAATCTCTTAAGTAAATTAGTAATTTAAATTAACCATTCATTAAATCATATCAACTAGAATTTCATATATTTAATTCTCCTTTTGGAGGAATTAAAAGCATATAGCTAAACTGACTTAGATTTACCGACAACCGTCATCCCGCTACGTGTTAGCGGAATCTATACCGCGAATAGACTTCTTGCATAACCCAAATTAAGTAGAAAAAGGTATCATCCAAGTAGCTGACACTGGTTCCTTTATGACGGCAGTAGCCCCTTCTCCTGTCATCCCAGTGCCCTCTTCTTGTCATCCGAGTAGCTGACACTGGGATCCAGATTCACCTTATGATGGTGTCATGAAAGTAGCTGACACTGGTTTCCATCCAAGACGGTGTCATTCCTTAGAACCTGTACATGATCTCAAGAAAGGAATAAACTAAGAACCTGTACATGATCTCAAGAAAGGAATAAACTAAGAGATAATATATATAAGTTAGGATATATGAGGAGTTTATACCCAAGTGATATAAGTCGGGAAAGATTTGAGATTATGTTACCAGATCTAGAGTCCTGTAGAAAAAAAACAAAACCAAGAAAACTTGATTTGTATGATGTATTTTGTGGAGTGTTATACGTTCTGAAAAGCGGTTGTCAGTGGAGAATGCTACCAAAAGAGTTTCCAAAATGGCGCAATTGTTACGACTATTTTAAGAAGTGGAGTGAAAAACCAGATGCAGATAAAGAAAGTGTTCTGGAGCTGGTGTTAAAAAAAAATAGTTGGCGTGGTCCGACAAAACAATGGTCGGAAAGAAAAAACCAGCTTCTGCATAATTGATGCACAGAGTGTAAAAAATGCAGATACTGCTGAAGAAAAAGGCTATGATGCAGGCAAAAAGATTTCAGGAATAAAACGCCATATTGCAGTAGATACGCAAGGTTTGCCCCATGCAATTTATATAACAACAGCAGAGATATAGCTCTTTTCATAGAAGTCCGGATGTGATAAGATAAGGATAGACGATGATAAGGAGGTTGAGTGCCAGCAGCATATAGTTATGACTTAAGGAAAAAAGCAATGGAAGCGCTAGAGGAGGGAGGAAGCAGAGAAACAGTGGCAGCAAGATTTAAAATTGGACGAACTACTTTATGGGAGTGGCAGCAAAGAAGAAAAGAAACAGGAGACTTTCAATCAAAAAAACTTGGAAATGGAGGTTACAATCACAAAATTACCGACTGGGATGCCTTTGCTAAATTTGCCAGAGAAAACGGAGGAAAGACTCTGTCGGAAATGGCTAAACTTTGGGGCAACGTTAGTATCCAAACGATCCACCGAGCTCTCAGAAAAATTGGATTTACGCGCAAAAAAAGACATATGGATACAAGGAAAGAAACGAAGAAAAACGTGCTGAATTCTTAAAAATTATAGCAACAAAAGAACCAGAAAACTTAGTTTATAGCATTTCTCATAATAGTCCGAACAGGTCATAGGAAGGCAGAATCAACAGCACGACGAAAGGATTCGAATAGAGGAATGTTTTTCCTAGCTCTGTTTTTTATAGCAAACCAATGATGCTCAATTTTGTTGAAATCTGGAGAATACGGCGGCAGATACAAAATTTCTGCACCAACTCCTCTAGCAAGCTCGATAATCTTACCAGACTTATGAAAAGTAGCATTGTCAAGAATGACAGTCTGTCCAGGTTCCAAGATCGGTGTCAAAAATTGCTCAAACCATCCATTAAAAACATCCATATTACAGTGGCCTTCAAAGGTTAATGGAGCAACTATCTTTCTTCTACTTAAGGCTGCAACCATACTGATTCGTTGAGTTTTCTTTCCAGATTTTAGGCCATAAAACCGCTGTCCTTTCTGGCAATACCCATATGGATAGTCCTCTGTGTTATCAATGCCAGACTCATCTATATAAACTAAGTTTTCTGGTTCTTTTGTTGCTATAATTTTTAAGAATTCAGCACGTTTTTCTTCGTTTCTTTCCTTGTATCCATATGTCTTTTTTTGCGCGTAAATCCAATTTTTCTGAGAGCTCGGTGGATCGTTTGGATACTAACGTTGCCCCAAAGTTTAGCCATTTCCGACAGAGTCTTTCCTCCGTTTTCTCTGGCAAATTTAGCAAAGGCATCCCAGTCGGTAATTTTGTGATTGTAACCTCCATTTCCAAGTTTTTTTGATTGAAAGTCTCCTGTTTCTTTTCTTCTTTGCTGCCACTCCCATAAAGTAGTTCGTCCAATTTTAAATCTTGCTGCCACTGTTTCTCTGCTTCCTCCCTCCTCTAGCGCTTCCATTGCTTTTTTCCTTAAGTCATAACTATATGCTGCTGGCACTCAACCTCCTTATCATCGTCTATCCTTATCTTATCACATCCGGACTTCTATGAAAAGAGCTATAACTGACCGTAGCAGTGCTGTGAGAATGGTCGAAAATGCAAAAGAAAACCTCTCGGGAGTTAAAAATGTACTGGTTGATGCAGGCTATACTGGAGAGAATTTTGCAACTCAAATAAAAACGATTATTGGTGCAACCGTTGAAGTGATAAAAAGAAATGAATTACATTCCTTTGTTGTATTGCCCAAAAGATGGGTTGTGGAGCGATCTTTTGCTTGGTTAGAAAAATGTAGAAGATTGTGGAAAAATTGTGAGCGAAAACTCAATACTAGCCTACAAATGGTCGTTCTGGCTTTCACTGCCTTACTTCTGAAAAGATTATGAACAGGCTCTAAGATCATAAGAGAAAGAGTGATAGCAGCAAGAAAAATTCAAACTGAGCGTTATAGTGAATTAAATATTCGTTGCAATTCAGAAGTAAGCGGTGAAGCATTTAATAAATTTACTGAACCAGATCAGGCAGGGTTAGAATTGCTAAAATACGTACTGAAAGAAAATTACATCTCCAATCGAGGCTAAACACGCGTATTAAAAGTTGCAAGAACTATTGCAGATCTTGCAAAAACTGAAAAAGTAAAAAGAGCACACATTGCTGAAGCGCTGAATTACAGAATAAGGGTATATTAAAAGATTAGTTTATTTGACAGATAATTTGTTTCACTGTATACTGCCCTTAATGAAGTTTTAATATTCTATTTAAGGAGTAGAGTTATGACACGAACAGGTTATAAGTATCGAGAAGGGGATAGCGTTTTTCGTGCTATTTTAGGAGGATATAAACAAGTTGATGATTATTGGGGAGTTCCAGGTGCTGCTGGTGGAGCTGGTCAGTACGCTATGCATAATAAATGGAGAATAGCATCATTTCTGGTTGCAGTTCCAAGTATTGTCTTTACAGCAATGCATATGAAAGCAGGCTTTGTGAGTGCAGCAGAAGCTTCTGGGTTTCTTGCTAAGACTGCCAGCTACTTTGTTGGGACAAATCAAGCAATAGCTGCTTCATTACCTGGATTTATCGGAACAGGTGTTGCTGGTCAGATAGTTGCAGGTGCCATAATGATAATTGCTGCAGCTGCTGCTGTTTATGGAATATGTCAAATTGCCTCAACATTAAAAGATGTTGCGGTTGAAGCATGGAAAGGGGAAGAGAAAGAGAAGACAACATAATAATCTTCAACAAAACAAAAAGGGATAGGTTTCTGTCCCTTTTTATAAACGTTTTCTATTTTTTGCATCGGTTAAGTGATATCATCTAAGAATTTAGTTATTATAATTAACAGCACTTATTAATATAAATGTTAAGAATAAGTAAATCCCGTTTGCTGTTTACGCCTATGGAAGTGAAAAGTATTTACATATTATTAAAAAAGCGGTAACTTATTATCAAGTGAATTCGCTAAATTTGAGTAATTTAAATGTCTATTGATCTTAGTCTGCCGGAGTTACCTATATTACACCCAAGGATTACCGTTGTGGGAGTGGGTGGTGCTGGCGGAAATGCTGTGAATAACATGATCCAATCTAATTTGCAAGGAGTGAATTTTGTTGTCGCAAATACCGATGCTCAAGCACTAGAAAAGTCGTTATGTGATAAAAAAATTCAGCTTGGCATTAATTTAACTAAGGGTCTTGGTGCTGGTGCTTTGCCTGATGTTGGCAAAGGTGCAGCAGAAGAATCAATTGATGAGATTATGGAGCATATAAAAGATAGTCATATGCTTTTCATCACAGCAGGAATGGGCGGTGGTACTGGAACCGGTGCAGCACCGGTAATTGCAAAAGCAGCCAGAGAAGCAAGAGCCGCAGTTAAGGATAGAGCGCCAAAAGAAAAAAAGATATTGACTGTTGGAGTTGTAACTAAACCGTTCGGTTTTGAAGGTGTGCGCCGCATGCGCATTGCAGAGCTTGGACTTGAAGAATTGCAAAAATACGTGGATACACTTATTGTCATTCCAAATCAGAATTTATTTAGAATTGCAAATGAAAAAACTACATTTTCTGATGCATTTAAACTTGCTGATAATGTTCTGCACATTGGCATCAGAGGAGTAACTGACTTGATGGTCATGCCAGGGCTTATTAATCTTGATTTTGCTGATATAGAAACAGTAATGAGCGAGATGGGCAAAGCGATGATCGGCACCGGAGAGGCAGAAGGAGAAGATAGAGCAATTAGTGCTGCGGAAGCTGCAATATCCAATCCATTGCTTGATAATGTATCAATGAAAGGTGCGCAAGGAATATTAATTAACATTACTGGTGGCGGAGATATGACTCTGTTTGAAGTTGATGCTGCAGCCAATAGAGTGCGTGAAGAAGTAGATGAAAATGCAAATATAATATTTGGTGCTACTTTTGATCAAGCGATGGAGGGAAGAGTTAGAGTTTCTGTTCTTGCAACTGGCATTGATGGTCGCAATAATAAATCAGAAACTTCACCTATAAGTCAGAGCGAAGACTCAGAGAAAGAGAAATTTAAGTGGCCATATAGTCAAAGTGAAAGTACGCAAGACAAAACACTGGAAACAAAACCAGCTGAACAGGTAAGCGAAGGAGCTAAGTGGGGCAGCAATATCTATGATATACCAGCTTACTTAAGAAGAAAAAAATAATGCAATTTTGGCTACTCAAGTCAGAACCAAGTGAATACTCATGGCAAAAAATGGAAAAGGAGCAGGTAGTTGAGTGGGATGGTGTGCGCAATTATCAGGCTCAAAATTACATGAAAATTATGAAAGTAAGCGATCTTGCGTTTTTTTATCACACAGGTAAAGAGAAAGCAATACTTGGAATCGTTGAAGTATTTAAAGAGTATTATCATGTTAATGATCCCAAGTTCGGATTAGTGAATGTAAAGTTTTTGAAACCTTTAAATAACCAAGTAACGTTAAGTAATATAAAACAAAACCCACTTTTGAAAAATATGGCTATATTAAAACAACCACGTTTATCAATTGCCCCAGTTTCGGAAATTGAATGGAATGAAATAATAAGGATGAGTGATGTGTAATACCTGTCATTTCAGTTCCTAAATGATGTCATCTCAGCACGCAACGCACAGCTGTATGAATATTTGTCTCGAAGGCAGTGCATTAAACGTTATAGCCGATTTTGCATCAAACACAAAGGTGTCATTCCAGTGCTTGACACTGGAATCCAGCCTTAATGCAACCACATTAAAGCCGTTGTGTTTTAATATAAGATTAACTACTTTTATATTCACTAACTTGATGTCTAATCAAAATTCCTGGATCCCAGTGTCTAGGCACTGGGATGACATCCTTCTAGTGTACAATATTCGTACAGTTGTGTACATGACACAGGGGTCTATAGCTCTTCTTTTTTGGATTCCAGTGTCAGCTAATTGCATGACACCCTTACTGGTGCGTTACTCATGTTAGAAGTAAATGTTCTTGACAAGAAATGGTGCAGCATTATAGAAAATCCTAAAAATTTTGTATTAGGTGTCATCAATGCTTCTCTAAAAGAATTAAAAATAGACCACTATAAACCAAATATATCAATAGCTCTGGCTGATGATGACTTGCTACATCAACTCAATTTAAAATTTAGAGAAATGGATAAGCCAACTAATGTGCTATCATTTCCGTATGAACAATTGTCTAATGAGTGCGATTTAGGAGATATAGCAATTTCAATAGACACAATAAAAAGAGAATCGCATAAGTATTGTATACCCATTCTTGCTCACATTGCACATATGTTAGTGCATGGATTACTGCATTTACTTGGTTATGATCACCAAAAAAAAGATGAAGAAATTATAATGAAAAATCTAGAAAGAGAGATTTTAGCTTCGCTTGGCTACAATATGTGCGCGATTTAAAAGGAATTTAATAAAAATATAGTAGATGATAATAAAATATGTTATCTACAAAGGGTTTTAGCTATAAACAATAAAAGGTAAGTGATATGGTTCAGTTTTCTTTGCCAAAGAATTCTAAAATTAATCAAAAGGGCAAAATTTATCCTATTCCTGCTAGAGCAAAAAACATCAGAAGATTTCAAATTTACCGTTGGTCTGCTGATGACGAGAAAAACCCTAGAATAGACACATTTTTTATTGATATGGATAGTTGTGGCCCTATGGTACTTGATGCATTAATAAAAATAAAGGATGAAATAGATTCGACTTTAACTTTCAGACGTTCTTGTAGAGAAGGCATATGTGGATCTTGTGCCATGAATATTGATGGAGCCAATACTCTTGCATGTACTAGATCTATACACGATATAAAAGGTGACGTAAAAATATATCCATTACCTCACATGTATGTGATAAAGGACCTAGTCTCGGACTTGAGCCAATTTTATGAGCAATACAAATCAATTAAACCTTGGTTACAAGCAGATAAGCCTGCCCTACCAAATAAAGAATACTCTCAATCTCCTGAAGATAGAAAAAAATTAGATGGCTTGTCCGACTGTATATTATGTGCTTGCTGTTCAACTGGTTGTCCAAGCTACTGGTGGAATAGTGATAAATTTTTAGGACCAGCAATACTATTACAAGCCTACAGATGGATTGCTGACAGCCGTGATAATAAGACAGGTGAAAGACTTGATGTTTTAAACGACCCATTCAAGTTGTATCGTTGTCATACAATAATGAATTGCACAAAAACTTGTCCTAAAGGACTTAATCCAGCAAGAGCAATAGCGAAAGTAAAACAGCTCATGGTAGAGAGAGAAGGAGTTTAAGTATCATCTTTTGCATTCTTCGTAAGAGAACAGCAAACCTTCCGAAGCGTAGGGTATTGTTAATACCCTGAACGCTTTTCCATTCGTGAAATGCATCGTATCATCATACGATTCAAATAATTTTTTGAACAACTCATGTCTTTGGTTACTAATAGTTTGAAAATCCTCTTTTTCTAAAAGCTTTTTAGATTCGAAGAGGTACAGCATAACTTCATGATAAGTTGGGTAAGATGCCAAAAATTTTGGGTCAAATTGAAAGGTTTTTATAAAAGCATTATTATAAAATTTTAGCTTTTGATTCTTACTATATATCACTATAGCAACCGGTAACCTCTCAAGCAAATTTTTCTGTGTAGCTAAATAACTGTTTAATTCAGTATATAATTTCTCTGCATCACTAACATCTTTTCCATACATTACTATGCTACCAGAACCTTGTATTGGAATTTTAACAAAATCGAAAACCTTAGGTTCGTTCTTATAAGTTATGACATGTCTTCCTGGTTTTGTGCTATGAGCGCTACCGGTAATAGCAAATTTCTTAGAACCATCTACATATTTATCATAAAACAAGTTATAAAATTCCACCTTTCTACTCTTGTTATATCTTAGTATTGGAAATGGTAAAGAGTTGAAAACGTTTTTATAGCTCTCCACTTCCTGTGTAAGCTTACTATTTTCTAACTCAAGTCCGTTAGCCTTTATCTTACAGTCTGAGACATTCCTTATCCATAACAGCACACCTATTACATTGTTAGAATCATCTATTATGCTTCTACCGTAACATATGCAATAAACCTCACTGTCTTTTGACTTTAAATCTAGAGTAAAAGATTTATTTATTTCCTTTGCCTCAACAAAATTTTTAATTAAGCTTTCTGATTGCTCAAAAAAATTCACAAACTCATTAAATGAGTAAAAAACAGTATTAAGCAAAATTAGTAAATTGGGAGAGAACTTTTCTATACGTTTTTTTGCATCCCAAATATAAAACCCATCATTCACAGTATCAATTAAATTATTTATGATAACATTTTGATGCTGTAAGTTCTTAATCTTATTACTAATTTTTAATTTAGAATAAGAGAGAAAGAATAATATTAGAATCAATATTAAAACCACTTCATACAAAAAAAACATAGCACTTTTAAAACAAATGTAAAAATTTGTAACCGCTCAGAATTATGCTGAAGAGGTATATAAGTAAAGATTGCCTAACATTTGAAAGCCCAATCTCTTATAAAGGTTCACAGAAGATTTCATACAATGTGCTACTATATATTTGCATTCAAGCTGTTTAGCTATCTTTATTCTTTCTAAAACCATTTGGGTACCTATTCCACGATTTCTGTACATTGGTAAAACACCAACACTATAAAAACCAGCTACGCTGTTTTGAACATAAAGACCGCATGTCCCAATAATTTCACTATTTAGTGTTACAAGAAAAAATCTTAATCTTGAGTTCTTATCATCATAATTTGATAATCCGCGAAAAAATGTGCTGACAATTCCAACGCCATGATAAAAAATTTTAGAAGTGTGTAAATCTAACTGTTCTAAGAGGTCGCTACCATTTACAGCATTTAACCTCAAGTTTGGAATAACATCAGCAGGTAAAAAGTAATTTTTCATATTAAGTAAAGCTTTTTTTGGTGTGCTAACGTGTTTTATTTCACACTTTTCTAAAATATCTCTTATTTTTATATGTGAATTTATTACCCATGTTGCTTCTATATCTCTTGTTCTGAGATAATCTAGAGTTTTTTGTATAGAAAGCTCGGTACATTGATCTCCACAGAACACAAAATTAAATAATGACTCCCTGGTACCATTTATTGTAAATATGATGTTATCAAATTCATCGTGTACTTCCCACTCAGATAAATTCGCTGTGTACAGTATATAATCCTTTAGATTTTGAACAATTAAGCTTGAATAATAAATTTTTTTATCCTGCATACACCAACAATAAACAATAAAAGGCTCCTATAAGAACACAGGCTAAAATTGCAGCTATAACGTCATCTAGCATAATACCTAAAGGACCTTTGGTATTTTTATCGATCAAATTTATAGGCCACGTTTTTATTATATCAAAAAACCTAAAAGAAAAAAAGCACAACAACAATGAAGAGCAATTCATCTCTTGGCTTAACAATATCGAAACTAAAAGTATCGTCAGCAATTGACCAACCACTTCGTCAATTACTACCTCTTTTGGATCACATGAAGTCTTGTAATGTTTTATATAATGACCTGTAGACCATAATCCAATTAAGAATAAAAAAGAAATAATTGCTGCACCTAAAATTTTGTTGCTCAGGATTACAGGAACAAGCGGAAAAGAAGCCAAACTACCCACAGTACCTGGCATTTTTTTTACTGTTCCAGATAGCCACCACGTTGATATTAATTTATATAAAAATTTCACAATATATCCAAATACAAAATTAACTTATAAGAACAGAAATAGTATCCTCTATAGAGGCGCTTTCATACAATAATCTATAGACCGCTTCACATATAGGCATTTTTATCTTTAGCTTTCCTGCTAAATTAAATGCGGACTCAGCAGTGCTAAAACCTTCAATCACTGACTTGCCTTCTGACAAAATCTGCTGAACATTAAAGCCATTGTCACTATTACCTATTTTAAACCCAAAAGATAGGTTTCTTGAATTCAAGGATGTGCATGTCATAATTAGGTCACCCAGACATGCTGGCCCAAGTAGTGTATTTATATCCACACTACCGTCACCAACTTTTGCTGAGTATAAAGCCTTAATTTCGCTCATACTTTTCGTAATCAATGCTGCATGAGCATTAAACCCAAGTTTACTACCTAGAACAATCCCACACGCTATAGCAAAAACGTTCTTTAACGCTGCACAAATCTGTACTCCTATAATGTCGTTACTAAACTCCAATTTAGCATTTTCTTGCTGTAGTTCTGATATTAGCTTTGAACCTAATGTGTTATTTTGGCATGCAAGAACCATTGAATAGGGTAATTTTCTTGCAACTTCTACAGCAAAGCTAGGACCTGAAAAAATAGCAATAGGATTGTTAGGTAAAACTTCATTTACTATTTCACTAGGTAATTTTAATGTAGACTTTTCTATTCCCTTACAAGCTAAAATTATTGCTACATCTTTTTTCAGATTACAATCATGCAATTGCTGACATACCTTCCTCAGAGACTGAGTGGGAACAGTGAGGATTGTTACTGAAGCATTAATTGTGTCTTCAATAGCCAATTTTACTGACACACTATCAGAAATTCGACAACCGGGTAGCTTGTCACTTTCTCTTTTTCCGTTGATTGATTCAAATGTAGTTTCATTGTGAGTCCACAAAATCACATCTTTCTTACTACCTAATGAAATTGCGATTGCTGTACCCCATGCACCAGCACCTAAAATTGATATTGCCACACAATATTCCTGAAAATATTACTTATACTTTAAAATAGTAGGATAAGTAAATTAAAAATATAACACAAACATATAGAATAGTTAAATATTTATTAACCGAAGTATTCTTTTAATAATAGTAACTTTAATTCAATATTTACTAAAAATATTATTACTATCATGGTATGTCTATTATATTTTAGATCTATTTATATAACTTTGGAACAATATATTTACTATTAATTAATAAGTGTAATTTTGATCATTTGTTAATAAAAATTTGATTTATTACTTTCCTTAGTTATATATATTACTAAAATTATAAATTATTTATGGGGTGTAAAATATGCGTATATTATTAATTGAAGATGATCAAGTAAGTGCAAAGACTGTGGTTAATGCCTTAACTTCTGATGGACACTTCTGTGAAGTTGTTACTTCTGCACAAGATTATAACAATAATATGGTTTCCTCAAACGGAGATTACTATGACCTAGTTATTTTAGATATACACTTGCCTGGTGATATTGACGGATATGATATATTGTTAAGATTAAGAAGTGCAAAAATCAAAGTTCCTGTCCTAATACTTTCATGTATATCTGCTGTTAATCACAAAGCTAAAGGACTCGGGTATGGTGCCGATGATTACTTAACCAAACCATTTCATAAAAGCGAGTTATTAGCTCGAATTAAGGCCATAGTGCGTCGTACTAAAGGCCATCCTGAATCGGTGATAAAGATTGGTAATATAAATATCAATTTTGATCACAGGATTGTTGAGGTGAAAGGTAAAACGGTTCACCTTACTAATAAAGAGTATTCTATGATAGAATTGTTAGCATTGCGTAAAGGAACAGTACTAACAAAAGAAATGTTCTTAAATCATCTTTACAATGGCTTAGATGAACCTTCAGATAACAAGATAGTTGATGTTTTTATGTGTAAATTACGTAAGAAACTTGAAAGTGCAAATGATGGAAAAAGCCACATAGAAACCGTTTGGGGCAGAGGGTATGTTCTGAAAGAGTATGTTGATGATGAAGAATATTCTAATGTTAATGTAGGCGAAAGTAGTGATGGCTATCAAGCAGAACAAGTGAAGGACAACGCATGAAATGCCTACACATTTAAATATAGCATGGCTTATGTCGCACGTATCATGTGAACGCCTAGGTGAAATATAAGCCGAGTTCTGTTTATGTAGCTATTTATCTGGAGTAAATGTTACCATTTACCGCATGCGATTTACCCGAGTAGATATGAGGAAAACATAAAATCTACTTCTATTTAATCTTGCTCCTAGTGTTGGTTACTCGACTACCAATGTTGCCATTGCCATGGTGTGCTCTTACCACACCTTTTCACCCTTACCTAAAAATATTTTAGGCGGTAATTTTCTGTAGCCCTATAACTGGAGTTACCTCCGGCGGGCATTACCCGTCACTATTTTTCCTTGGAGTCCGGACTTTCCTCTGCTATGTTTATCACACAACAGCAGCTACTTATTTCACCCAGGAATTATACTTTAACATGAAAATCACAAAAGCAAAAGACAATTTCCTAAGAACCTGTACATGATCTCAAGAAAGGAATAAACTAAGAGATAATATATATAAGTTAGGATATATGAGGAGTTTATACCCAAGTGATATAAGTCGGGAAAGATTTGAGATTATGTTACCAGATCTAGAGTCCTGTAGAAAAAAAACAAAACCAAGGAAACTTGATTTGTATGATGTATTTTGTGGAGTGTTATACGTTCTGAAAAGCGGTTGTCAGTGGAGAATGCTACCAAAAGAGTTTCCAAAATGGCGCAATTGTTACGACTATTTTAAGAAGTGGAGTGAAAAACCAGATGCAGATAAAGAAAGTGTTCTGGAGCTGGTGTTAAAAAAAAATAGTTGGCGTGGTCCGACAAAACAATGGTCGGAAAGAAAAAACCAGCTTCTGCATAATTGATGCACAGAGTGTAAAAAATGCAGATACTGCTGAAGAAAAAGGCTATGATGCAGGCAAAAAGATTTCAGGAATAAAACGCCATATTGCAGTAGATACGCAAGGTTTGCCCCATGCAATTTATATAACAACAGCAGAGATAACTGACCGTAGCAGTGCTGTGAGAATGGTCGAAAATGCAAAAGAAAACCTCTCGGGAGTTAAAAATGTACTGGTTGATGCAGGCTATACTGGAGAGAATTTTGCAACTCAAATAAAAACGATTATTGGTGCAACCGTTGAAGTGATAAAAAGAAATGAATTACATTCCTTTGTTGTATTGCCCAAAAGATGGGTTGTGGAGCGATCTTTTGCTTGGTTAGAAAAATGTAGAAGATTGTGGAAAAATTGTGAGCGAAAACTCAATACTAGCCTACAAATGGTCGTTCTGGCTTTCACTGCCTTACTTCTGAAAAGATTATGAACAGGCTCTAACAGTCTACATATTAAAAACATTTAGACAAATAGCTAAAGGTGATATTCCGGCACATCATCACTATCCCAAGATAAGCTTTTTTCACTTTTAGACTCCGCTTCAGTTAGTCAAGAGCCTGGTCCACCGCTTGAAGACGATGAGCTACTTCTTGATCGACTACTACTTTCTATTAATATACTGTCTAGCACTGTTTCAGATTGATCCATAGTTCGCATAGATATACTGCTATTACTGCTCATTCTGTTACTAGTGATAAAAATTTCTTCATCGCTATCGCCACTTGAAGATGATCGCCTTCTATCATTGAAATCTGTTAGTTCCAACACAGTAGCAGCATTACGACCCTTAACATATTTGTATGCTATGAATCCTACAATTCCAGCAATACTTATTATTGCTCCAACCAAAGACCCCCCTATCACTCCTGCCCTATTAGACTCTATAGCAAGTTGAGTAGGCTGTGGTGAAGAAGTAGGTTGAGGAAGTAAAGTCTTGGTAAATATAGGAGTTGTTGACTCTTTTGTTCTAGTACTTGGTATACTAAATACTGTTTGTATAGTTTTCTCTGAGTTTATTATTGGCACACTAGTTGACGTTGTAGCAACCGTGGTCGCTTGTGAAGTAGTTATTGTTGTTTTTGCTATTGTTGTTGGCTTCACTGTTACTGTACTTGTTTGAGTCGTTGACTCCGTTGAAGGTTTATTCATTGTAGAAGTAGGTGCAACGGCTTCCGTTGTTGGCTTCACTGTTACTGTACTTGTTTGAGTCGTTGATTCCGTTGAAGGTTTACTCATCGTAGAAGTCGACGCAACAGTCGCTGCTGTGGGTTTTACAGTACTTGTTTCAGTTTCCGAAGGCACACTGGTTGACATTGTAGCAACCGTGGTCGCTTGTGAAGTAGTAGTTGTTTTTGCTACTGTTGTTGGCTTTACTGTTACTGTACTTGTTTGAGTCGTTGAAGGTTTACTCATTGTAGAAGTAGGTGCAACGGTAGTTGATGCTTCTGTTGTTAATTTGGTAGTCTTCACAGTGTCGGTTTCTGCTGTACTAGCAATTGCAGCAGTCGGCGTTTTCTTAGAACCTGTACATGATCTCAAGAAAGGAATAAACTAAGAGATATAGCATTTCTCATAATAGTCCGAACAGGTCATAGGAAGGCAGAATCAACAGCACGACGAAAGGATTCGAATAGAGGAATGTTTTTCCTAGCTCTGTTTTTTATAGCAAACCAATGATGCTCAATTTTGTTGAAATCTGGAGAATACGGCGGCAGATACAAAATTTCTGCACCAACTCCTCTAGCAAGCTCGATAATCTTACCAGACTTATGAAAAGTAGCATTGTCAAGAATGACAGTCTGTCCAGGTTCCAAGATCGGTGTCAAAAATTGCTCAAACCATCCATTAAAAACATCCATATTACAGTGGCCTTCAAAGGTTAATGGAGCAACTATCTTTCTTCTACTTAAGGCTGCAACCATACTGATTCGTTGAGTTTTCTTTCCAGATTTTAGGCCATAAAACCGCTGTCCTTTCTGGCAATACCCATATGGATAGTCCTCTGTGTTATCAATGCCAGACTCATCTATATAAACTAAGTTTTCTGGTTCTTTTGTTGCTATAATTTTTAAGAACCTGTACATGATCTCAAGAAAGGAATAAACTAAGAGATAATATATATAAGTTAGGATATATGAGGAGTTTATACCCAAGTGATATAAGTCGGGAAAGATTTGAGATTATGTTACCAGATCTAGAGTCCTGTAGAAAAAAAACAAAACCAAGAAAACTTGATTTGTATGATGTATTTTGTGGAGTGTTATACGTTCTGAAAAGCGGTTGTCAGTGGAGAATGCTACCAAAAGAGTTTCCAAAATGGCGCAATTGTTACGACTATTTTAAGAAGTGGAGTGAAAAACCAGATGCAGATAAAGAAAGTGTTCTGGAGCTGGTGTTAAAAAAAAATAGTTGGCGTGGTCCGACAAAACAATGGTCGGAAAGAAAAAACCAGCTTCTGCATAATTGATGCACAGAGTGTAAAAAATGCAGATACTGCTGAAGAAAAAGGCTATGATGCAGGCAAAAAGATTTCAGGAATAAAACGCCATATTGCAGTAGATACGCAAGGTTTGCCCCATGCAATTTATAGCTCTTTTCATAGAAGTCCGGATGTGATAAGATAAGGATAGACGATGATAAGGAGGTTGAGTGCCAGCAGCATATAGTTATGACTTAAGGAAAAAAGCAATGGAAGCGCTAGAGGAGGGAGGAAGCAGAGAAACAGTGGCAGCAAGATTTAAAATTGGACGAACTACTTTATGGGAGTGGCAGCAAAGAAGAAAAGAAACAGGAGACTTTCAATCAAAAAAACTTGGAAATGGAGGTTACAATCACAAAATTACCGACTGGGATGCCTTTGCTAAATTTGCCAGAGAAAACGGAGGAAAGACTCTGTCGGAAATGGCTAAACTTTGGGGCAACGTTAGTATCCAAACGATCCACCGAGCTCTCAGAAAAATTGGATTTACGCGCAAAAAAAGACATATGGATACAAGGAAAGAAACGAAGAAAAACGTGCTGAATTCTTAAAAATTATAGCAACAAAAGAACCAGAAAACTTAGTTTATATAGATGAGTCTGGCATTGATAACACAGAGGACTATCCATATGGGTATTGCCAGAAAGGACAGCGGTTTTATGGCCTAAAATCTGGAAAGAAAACTCAACGAATCAGTATGGTTGCAGCCTTAAGTAGAAGAAAGATAGTTGCTCCATTAACCTTTGAAGGCCACTGTAATATGGATGTTTTTAATGGATGGTTTGAGCAATTTTTGACACCGATCTTGGAACCTGGACAGACTGTCATTCTTGACAATGCTACTTTTCATAAGTCTGGTAAGATTATCGAGCTTGCTAGAGGAGTTGGTGCAGAAATTTTGTATCTGCCGCCGTATTCTCCAGATTTCAACAAAATTGAGCATCATTGGTTTGCTATAAAAAACAGAGCTAGGAAAAACATTCCTCTATTCGAATCCTTTCGTCGTGCTGTTGATTCTGCCTTCCTATGACCTGTTCGGACTATTATGAGAAATACTATACCTAGTGATGTGAGAAAATTTTTAAATTTCTCTTCACCAGTTTCCTGTATCCATAAGTTTAATTGTTTACTCATAGTTTAACCTCATATTAATAAATATAGTTTATTATACACAACATTTATAATAAATGTCAAGAATGGTATATTTATAAATAATATACTATAATTTCTTAAGCATCTTTTTTAAAGTAGTTAGCTGTAGCTAAAATAATTGAGATTTACTAAAACAAACTTATGAAACAATTGAAGCTAGCGCATGACCAGATTTTGTTTAACTGGACCCTATAGCCAAGCCAAAAGAATTTACAAGTTGGGCAGTATGGGTAGTATGATACTGCAAAACGCTATTTCTCAAAAAACCAACAATTGCAATCATTGGTTCTACAGGTATAATCTGTTAAAGTTTACACGAGTCTCATGAATGATAGAAAAAGAAGAGCAGTTTAGTTTTACATCAGAAAACCTCAAGAAAGCAGGAAAGTTTATAGAGATGTATCCTAAAGGCAGAGAAGGTAGTGCTGTCATGCCTTTACTATATCTGGTTCAAGAGCAATGCGGATGGATTTCTGAATCTGCTATGCGTTATGTTGCTGATATGCTGCATATTCCACATATTCGTGTATATGAAGTGGCAAATTTTTACACCATGTATAATTTAAAACCAGTAGGCAAATATCTAATACAAATTTGTAGAACAACTCCTTGCTGGTTGTGCAATAGTGAAGAAGTTTTAAATACCTTTAAAAAGAAACTTGGAATCAATATCGGTGAGACTACTAAAGATAATTTGTTCACTTTAAAAGAAGTTGAATGCCTAGGTGCATGCGTTAATGCTCCCGTTGTGCAGATCAATAATGACTTCTATGAAAATCTTACTCCTGAGAAAGTAGAAAACATCATAACAGAACTTTCAGGCAAATAGATGAAAGAAGAATTTTCATTCAAGATAATCAAGCAATCAGGTTCTGCAAGAGTTGGAACAATTAAAACTCCAAATGGAAGCATAGAAACCCCCGCTTTTATATTCTGTGCAACAAAAGCTGCAATTAAAGCTGCAGATATTGAAAGAATAAGTGAAGCTGGTACCCAAATCATACTTTCCAACACCTATCACCTAATGCTTCAACCAGGAGAGAATACTGTTGCAAAACTTGGTGGTTTGCACAAGATGATGGGATGGAATGGGCCAATGCTAACTGACTCAGGTGGATATCAGATATTTAGCTTAGGCCACGGATCAGTTTCAGAAGAGATAAAAGGAATAAGAAAAAAACAAAAAACTTTGATCAAAATTAATGAGGATGGGGCAATTTTCCGTTCTTACATTAATGGTAAAACTTATTGCTTAACTCCTGAAAAATCTATACAAATTCAACAGAAATTAGGTGCAGATTTAATCCTAGTTTTAGATGAATGCACTCCATTTCACGTAAGCAAAGAATACACAGCAAAATCAATGCTCATGAGTCACAGATGGGCTGAACGTTCTTTAAATGAATTCGAAAAAAACAATAATGGCAAGCAGGCACTGTATGGAATTAGTCAAGGCGGAGTGTATCAAGATTTACGTAGAGAAAGTTGTGATTTTATCAACGATTTGCCATTTTTTGGTCAAGCAATAGGTGGATCACTTGGTCAAAGTAAAGAGCAGATGCATGATGTAGTTTCTTTCACTATGGACCACCTGAAAAAAGACAGGCCTACTCATTTGCTTGGTATTGGTGGAATTGTGGACATCTTTCGCGGAGTAGAGCTTGGAATTGACACGTTTGATTGCGTGCATCCAACCCGCTTAGCAAGGCATGGTGGCGCGCTTGTTAAAGTAAAAAACAGAAATTCTATTTCTTCAAAGTGCAAAGAACATATTAATTTGCGAAATCAACGATTTGAATTAGATGATAACCCAATTGAAAGTGACTGTCTATGTTTTACCTGCAGAAAACATTCAAGAGCTTATATACACCATTTACTGAAAGCTAAAGAGCTTCTGGCTTACACGCTCGTTACCATTCACAATGTTTTCTTTATGAATAAGCTGATGGAATCTATAAGACAAGCTATATTAGATGATAGGCTAGATCGGGAGAAAAATAATTGGATTAGTGAGATACCATTACACTGTGAATTATACACCTAGTTCATATTTTTTCTACGCTTATTTTATATTCCCTAAAACAGAAAAAGCCTTCCTACTCCTTCTTCCTTGGCTAATCCATAGTTAGCGTCTTTTGCACATGTGCGTTGCATTTTTTAATCTTCTTTAAAAACTTGACAATACATGACAACACTGGTATGTTAGAAATATAGTTTTTGTGAGGTATTTATGGTTAACAATAAAGAAAAACATCAAATAGCGTTTTGCATTTCAGCCGTTACATTCTTAGCTGGGTTATCATTAATCGCAACTGCAATTGCAGTGGGTACCGTACCTGCTATAGCTACTTGTCCAGTGATAGGAGGAATTTTGACTGTCTTGTCTGGTGTGCAAGCAGTAGAAAGCTATTTATTTTTACGAAACAGCGAGAAAACTTTGAATAAACTGATGAGTAATATACGCGATGAACCAGAAAGCAAACTTTTTATAGAAAGGATTTTGCAACCATTCATTGAACTTTTTAGTGAGCCTAAGCAACATAATTAAAGTACACTAAGCTTTAAGCATAGAAACCACTTTATCGTAACTTGGCAATGATTCAATTTCTCCAATTGCAGCTAGAGTGGTTCTTTCATGCTGAGATAACAATTCTTTTGCTGCTTTTTTTACGTTAGCAGTGGTAACTGCACTAATTTTTTCTATTAATTCATTTTTACTGATGTACCTATTATAGTTACCGTAGTAGTGTCCCAATGTTTCAGCACGTGAGCTAACACTTTCGCGTGACATTAAAATTTGGGATTTTACTCGCTCTTTCACTCTATTTACTTCTTCTTCCTTCAGATCATCTGTAGACAACTTCTTCAACTCTGTCGTTATAGATTTTAAAAGCTTATCTAAGTTACTACTGTCTGTACCAGCAAAAATGGAAAACATTCCTGTATTAGTATAGCTGGAATTAAATGAATAAGCAGAGTAAGCTAATCCCTGCTTTTCCCTTACTTCCTGGAATAAACGTGATGACATTCCGCTCCCTAATATAGAATCAAGCACTTGAAACGTGTGATATTTATCGTCATGGCGAGAAACACTAGGTAGACCAATTAGCAAGTGTACCTGATCTAATTTACGATGTTCTAAATACTCACCACCAGTACAGCTCGCATTTTGGCTTTTTTTCAGCTTTTTAGAATGAATCTTTGAGAAAAAATCTTTGGTTAATGCAACAACTTCTTCATGTTCAACATTTCCTGCAACGGCAAATAGCATATTCTCACCAAAGTAATGCTCATTTATGTAATTATCTAGATCTCCTCGAGTAAAAGATTTTACAGTATCTTGCGTGCCTAAGATTGACCTGCCGAAAGGTTGGTCTTTATAAGCTGCCTCAAAATATTTGTCGAAAATAATGTCACTTGGTGAATCATTAGTTTGAAAAATCTCTTGTATTACAACACCCTTCTCACGTTCCAATTCATCTTCTGGAAACGTAGAATTCATCAATATATCTATTAATATATCAATACCAGTTTTTATGTCTTTCTTGAGGACTTTTGCATAATAGGTGGTGCTTTCCCTACCGGTGCTAGCGTTGAAAACTCCACCTATGTCATCAAAAGCTTTTGCAATTTCAAAGGCAGTTCTTGTCTTCGTCCCTTTGAAAGCCATGTGTTCTAAAAAATGGGATATTCCATTTTGCTTTGCACTTTCTGCTCTGCTGCCAACACCAACTCGTATGCTTAAAGCTACGGAATCAACATCACGCACCTGCTCAGTTATTATGCGCAGACCATTATCTAATTTTGTTACCTGGGGTATATTCATCTCATATATTCTTCTAAGTTCTCTTCTGCAAAATCCCAATTAATCAAATGATCAAGGAAAACTTTTATGTAGTCAATTCTACGGTTTTGACAATCTAAATAATAGGCGTGCTCCCACACATCCATAGTGAGTAGTGGCACTTGGCCATAAATTATTGGCAAATCTGCATTTGGAGTTTTGGTGATTTTGAGCTTCCCTAACCTACCTTTTTCGAGCACTAACCATACCCATCCACTGCCAAACTGGCTTACTCCATGACTCGAAAATTCTTCATAAAATTTATCAAAGCCACCGATATCGTCTTGAATTTTTTTTGCTAGAAGACTGCCATCTTTAGGCTTACCACCACCATTTTTTTTCATTGAATTCCAATAAAAAGTGTGATTCCAAACTTGTGCTGCGTTATTAAATATAGGCAAGTTGCCGCTATTACCATGCACTTTTGTTATTAATTCCTCAATTTTTACATGTTGATAATCCGTATTTTCAACTAGCTCGTTGAGTTTATTTAAATATCCTTTATGGTGCTTATCATAATGAAAATCTAAGGTTTTTGCAGATATATAAGGCTCCAAAGCTGTTTTATCGTATGGTAATTCAGGTAAAGCAAAACTCATAAAAACCTCTTTATTTCTAACCTACTTGGATGGTAGGGCAATATATGCTTTTGTGCAACATATAATTAATAGCTAAAACATTTAGGTATCTATTGCATTATTCTAAATTATACTACAATAACGATTATTATATAAGCCATAGAAACGGATTAAATGCAAAACTTACTTGACACCCTTCGCCAGCTCCCTTATCATGACAGTGAAGCTATTTATTTATCTTCGCAATCTGTGCAGGTTAATGACAAAAAACTTAGGGTATTTGGCGTCTCATGTTTAATTTTTCGCACTACGTGCGTCGCATGTCTTTAAAAATTTTTAGGTTTTTACCTATATAAGCCGAAACGCGCTTACAAAGCGTTTAAGACAGCAAAAAACGTCAAATTGATAAGGGAGAATTTGAATGCTAGCTACTACGGGGTTTCTTTGCCTTTTTTCCTGCTTAGTAAATTTCTTAAACACTTGCGGTGTAGGTTAGTTGCAAGTTAAAAGCAGCTAAATCGCTCTTAATCAAGCGTTTTAGAATAAAAAAAACGCCGATATTTTAGTACATAGTAAATAGCCAACCACCACGGGGCTTTTTTTGCCTTTTTTTTCATTTGGTAAATTTCTTAATGTTTATGGCTAAACGACAATCGTCATCCCGCTACTTGTTAGCGGGATCTAGAGATACCGCGAATGAATCGCGGTATGACGGTTCGCGGCGGCATGACGATAAGGTTTATACCTTGTCATCCCAGTGCTTGACACTGGGATCCAGTTTTCCATATAATCTCATCGAAAATGTTGTAACCACTTTCTGTGCTAGTTTGCTTGCCCACAAGCAAACTTTCCTGGATCCCAGTGTCTGGGCACTGGGATGACAAGAAGAGGGCACTGGGATGACAGGGGAAGGAGGCTACTTGGATGACACTATATAGGCTACTTAGAGGACCCAAAAAGGGTGTCATCCCAGTGCTTGACACTGGGATCCAGCCTTGCCGTAATCTCATCAAGAACGTTGTGTTTTAACATAAAACGGCTACTTTTATGCTTACCAACTTAATAAAATTCCTGGATCCCAGTGTCAAGCACTGGGATGACATCATAGGAACACTGGAATGACACCATAGGGGCACTGCCGTCATAAAGGAACCAGTGTCAGCTACTTGGATGACAGCTAGCCTAACAACCGTCATCCCGCTGCTTGTTAGCGGGATCTAGAGATACCGCGGCGGTATGACAAGGGAGAACAGTTGCATTCCTGCACAATTTATTCTCATGACAAAAACGTCTTAACTTTCTCTCTACTTTTTCTGGGCAAGGTCACTAATTGACATGGTATCTTGTTAAAATATTTTTTGAAAAAATGGATTGAATTATAGGTAGATTTGGCTATTATTTGTAAGAACCTGTACATGATCTCAAGAAAGGAATAAACTAAGAGATAATATATATAAGTTAGGATATATGAGGAGTTTATACCCAAGTGATATAAGTCGGGAAAGATTTGAGATTATGTTACCAGATCTAGAGTCCTGTAGAAAAAAAACAAAACCAAGGAAACTTGATTTGTATGATGTATTTTGTGGAGTGTTATACGTTCTGAAAAGCGGTTGTCAGTGGAGAATGCTACCAAAAGAGTTTCCAAAATGGCGCAATTGTTACGACTATTTTAAGAAGTGGAGTGAAAAACCAGATGCAGATAAAGAAAGTGTTCTGGAGCTGGTGTTAAAAAAAAATAGTTGGCGTGGTCCGACAAAACAATGGTCGGAAAGAAAAAACCAGCTTCTGCATAATTGATGCACAGAGTGTAAAAAATGCAGATACTGCTGAAGAAAAAGGCTATGATGCAGGCAAAAAGATTTCAGGAATAAAACGCCATATTGCAGTAGATACGCAAGGTTTGCCCCATGCAATTTATATAACAACAGCAGAGATAACTGACCGTAGCAGTGCTGTGAGAATGGTCGAAAATGCAAAAGAAAACCTCTCGGGAGTTAAAAATGTACTGGTTGATGCAGGCTATACTGGAGAGAATTTTGCAACTCAAATAAAAACGATTATTGGTGCAACCGTTGAAGTGATAAAAAGAAATGAATTACATTCCTTTGTTGTATTGCCCAAAAGATGGGTTGTGGAGCGATCTTTTGCTTGGTTAGAAAAATGTAGAAGATTGTGGAAAAATTGTGAGCGAAAACTCAATACTAGCCTACAAATGGTCGTTCTGGCTTTCACTGCCTTACTTCTGAAAAGATTATGAACAGGCTCTTAGAACCTGTACATGATCTCAAGAAAGGAATAAACTAAGAGATAATATATATAAGTTAGGATATATGAGGAGTTTATACCCAAGTGATATAAGTCGGGAAAGATTTGAGATTATGTTACCAGATCTAGAGTCCTGTAGAAAAAAAACAAAACCAAGGAAACTTGATTTGTATGATGTATTTTGTGGAGTGTTATACGTTCTGAAAAGCGGTTGTCAGTGGAGAATGCTACCAAAAGAGTTTCCAAAATGGCGCAATTGTTACGACTATTTTAAGAAGTGGAGTGAAAAACCAGATGCAGATAAAGAAAGTGTTCTGGAGCTGGTGTTAAAAAAAAATAGTTGGCGTGGTCCGACAAAACAATGGTCGGAAAGAAAAAACCAGCTTCTACATAATTGATGCACAGAGTGTAAAAAATGCAGATACTGCTGAAGAAAAAGGCTATGATGCAGGCAAAAAGATTTCAGGAATAAAACGCCATATTGCAGTAGATACGCAAGGTTTGCCCCATGCAATTTATATAACAACAGCAGAGATAACTGACCGTAGCAGTGCTGTGAGAATGGTCGAAAATGCAAAAGAAAACCTCTCGGGAGTTAAAAATGTACTGGTTGATGCAGGCTATAATGGAGAGAATTTTGCAACTCAAATAAAAACGATTATTGGTGCAACCGTTGAAGTGATAAAAAGAAATGAATTACATTCCTTTGTTGTATTGCCCAAAAGATGGGTTGTGGAGCGATCTTTTGCTTGGTTAGAAAAATGTAGAAGATTGTGGAAAAATTGTGAGCGAAAACTCAATACTAGCCTACAAATGGTCGTTCTGGCTTTCACTGCCTTACTTCTGAAAAGATTATGAACAGGCTCTTAGCCGCTAACACGTAGCAGGATGACGGTTGTCAGGCCAGCGCCCCTATGATGTCATCCCAGTGCCCAGACACTGGGATCCAGGAAACTTATAGCTCTTTTCATAGAAGTCCGGATGTGATAAGATAAGGATAGACGATGATAAGGAGGTTGAGTGCCAGCAGCATATAGTTATGACTTAAGGAAAAAAGCAATGGAAGCGCTAGAGGAGGGAGGAAGCAGAGAAACAGTGGCAGCGAGATTTAAAATTGGACGAACTACTTTATGGGAGTGGCAGCAAAGAAGAAAAGAAACAGGAGACTTTCAATCAAAAAAACTTGGAAATGGAGGTTACAATCACAAAATTACCGACTGGGATGCCTTTGCTAAATTTGCCAGAGAAAACGGAGGAAAGACTCTGTCGGAAATGGCTAAACTTTGGGGCAACGTTAGTATCCAAACGATCCACCGAGCTCTCAGAAAAATTGGATTTACGCGCAAAAAAAGACATATGGATACAAGGAAAGAAACGAAGAAAAACGTGCTGAATTCTTAAAAATTATAGCAACAAAAGAACCAGAAAACTTAGTTTATATAGATGAGTCTGGCATTGATAACACAGAGGACTATCCATATGGGTATTGCCAGAAAGGACAGCGGTTTTATGGCCTAAAATCTGGAAAGAAAACTCAACGAATCAGTATGGTTGCAGCCTTAAGTAGAAGAAAGATAGTTGCTCCATTAACCTTTGAAGGCCACTGTAATATGGATGTTTTTAATGGATGGTTTGAGCAATTTTTGACACCGATCTTGGAACCTGGACAGACTGTCATTCTTGACAATGCTACTTTTCATAAGTCTGGTAAGATTATCGAGCTTGCTAGAGGAGTTGGTGCAGAAATTTTGTATCTGCCGCCGTATTCTCCAGATTTCAACAAAATTGAGCATCATTGGTTTGCTATAAAAAACAGAGCTAGGAAAAACATTCCTCTATTCGAATCCTTTCGTCGTGCTGTTGATTCTGCCTTCCTATGACCTGTTCGGACTATTATGAGAAATGCTATAATTTCAACCAAGTGGCTGCATAATAAAGGCTAGATCCCAGTGTCACGCACTGGGATGACATCATAGGGGCGCTGGAATGACATCACAGGAGCACTGGAATGACACCATTTTCGGTCTCTTAAATTGCTTTAGCCACAAACATTAAGAAATTTACCAAATGAAAAAAAAGGCAAAAGAAGCCCCGTGGTGGTTGGCTATTTACTATGTACTAAAATATCGGCGTTTTTTTTATTCTAAAACGCTTGATTAAGAGCGATTTAGCTGCTTTTAACTTGCAACTAACCTACACCGCAAGTGTTTAAGAAATTTACTAAGCAGGAAAAAAGGCAAAGAAACCCCGTAGTAGCTAGCATTCAAATTCTCCCTTGTCAATTTGACGTTTTTTGCTGTCTTAAACGCTTTGTAAGCGCGTTTCGGCTTATATAGGTAAAAACCTAAAAATTTTTAAAGACATGCGATGCACGTAGTGCGAAAAATTAAACATGAGACGCCAAATACCCTAAGTTTTTTGTCATTAACCTGCACAGATTGCGAAGATAAATAAATAGCTTCAGTTTCATGATAAGTGGGCTGGCGAAGGGTGTCAAGTAAGTTTTTTCGTTTCTATTCCCAATAAAAGTTCGTTATATGGTTATGCAAGAAGTTTAATACTCATAGTTTCAAGCATATACTGAAATATCTCATTAGCAATTGCAACATCTTGGCGTGGGGCTTTGCCGTGTTCTATAAACACAGAGATTGCATAGCGCGGGTTATGGTAAGGGCCATAGGCGATAAATAACTTATGACTTTCGCCCTTAGAGTTTATTTCTGGTGTACCGGTTTTGCCGGCAATTTGTATACCGCTTAACCCTTTTTTATAGGTTCCAGTTTTAGAATTCACCACGTCAAACATAGCTTTTCGAACTATGCTAAGATGCTCACAATCCACATCAATATCGGGAAAATCTTGTATTGTTTCATTCATCTTAATGCAGGGAATTACCTCTTTTCCTGTTGCAATCCTCGCTGAAAGAACTGCAAGCTGTAGTGGTGTTGTAAGCATATACCCTTGTCCTATAACTAAGTTGATAGTGTCACCTAAATACCACTCTGAATACAGCTTTCGTGTACGCCAATCTCTATCTGGCAACAACCCTGGAGCTTCTTCTTTAAACGTTCCAATCAGTGGCCCACTTCCAATACCAAATTTTCTGGCCATTTCTACTAGAGAGTCTACACTTATTTTTTTCCCTATATTATAAAAGTAAGTGTTGCATGATAATGCCATTGCTTCATTTAAAGATACAGATCCATGGACTTTGCTTTTCAGGCAACGAAATTTCCGCTCACCTATTTTCATATAGCCCTTACACGAGAATTTTTCTTCTGGTGTGATTATTCCGTCTTTTAAACCTGCAAGCGCAACTATTACTTTAAATATTGAACCAGGTGGAATTTGATATGATAACGCGCGATTCACGAGCGGCAATGAAGGAGCATTCAAGCTCTCCCAAGTCTCATTTGATAGTCTGCTTGCAAAAAGATTATTATCGTAAGAAGGTGAATTATATAGTGCTAAAATTTCTCCGTTACTTACATCAATTACCACTGCGGAGCCTTGGTGATCTTTAAATACCTCTGCGGTTTTCTCTTGCAGATTAATATCAATTGTCAGTTGTACATCTTGTCCGTCTTGTTGTGGTATGCTTGATAATTCTTTTATGACGCGTTTTTTAGAATTTATTTCCTGCTCAGATTTTCCTGACTTGCCTTTCAATATATGATCATATGTATATTCAATACCGCTGATTCCTACTTCGCTTATGCCTTGCTGTCTTTTTGTATATCCGATTACATGAGAACACATTGAACCAAACGGGTAATAACGTTTATAAAGAGCAGTTACTTTTGTTTCTGACGATTTTGCTATTTTAGACTCAACTTCTGATAATGTCTGCAAATCAACTTCCTTACCAGAACCATCAAACAAAACAACATACGAAATTTTGTTTATCGCAAGTTCAACGCTATTCCTATCTAAAATTTTGCCCCGCTTAGGCATAATAGTAGCAACTCTTATTCTATTACTATTAGATAGTGCTTCGTACTTTTGTCTGTTTCGTATTTGTAAATTATATAACCTGCAACTAAAAACCGCGGAAATGGTAAGCTGAATACCACCTAATATGAATGCTCTGCGGTTAAAGACTTTGTTTTTTGTCCACATAACATTCCTTCAAAACGCACTTTTTCCCCTCTTTTATTGTTACACTTCTGGCTTTTACCGTATTACAAACCCTTTTTTCCCACTCACTTAAGGTCACAAACTTATAACCTGATTTTTTTAGTATTTTAATAATATGAGGTAAAGCTTCAATTGTGTTTGACCTGTTATTGTGATCATGAAACAGTATAACTGCTCCATTATGTACATTACTTAAAACTCTTTCAACTAAAGTTTCTGGCTTATCACCTTGCCAATCTAGCGAATCAACTGTCCATAATATTGAATACATATTTAATTGATCAGCATTTTCAATCAGATTATCGTCATAACATCCATATGGCGGACGAAACCATTTTACATCTTGTTTTATTGCATTTTTAATTGCTGTATTTGTCTTTTCCAATTCTTGCAATTGTTCCTCACTTGAAAGTGATGTCAACTTCCTATGCGACCAAGAGTGATTGCCTAACTCATGACCTGATTCATGAATTTTCTTTACTATTTCAGACGTTTTTTCATTTATACGTTCACCAAGCACAAAAAATGTTGCTTTTGCTTCATAGCTTTCCAGAACATTAATAATATCGTTTATTCTATTGTTGGAAGGCCCATCATCAAACGTAAGCGCAACAAACTTATCGTCGTTATTCAACAATTTTTTTATATTACTTAAATTTCTATATGATAGATCCAGATTACAACTGAGCCCACAGTATGGTAAATTAAAATTACAATCACTACAAAAAGCCGTACTTGAATATAGTAAGAAAAAAGTGATTATCCTTATAAACATTTTGTAATCAGCAAAGCGATAGGATACTATGCACTTTTTTGCTAAGTTAAGCCATCTTTAATTGCTGTAGCCTTTACTTCATCGCTTCTTTAATATATTGTATTAACAATTTTATATAATATATTATGATTGCAAATATAAACACCGTTGCGCTTCAGGGAATTAGCACAGTAAATGTCAATGCACAAATTCATATGGCAAATGGTATAAATTGCATGGGGCAAACCTTGCGTATCTAATGCAATATGGCGTTTTATTCCTGAAATCTTTTTGCCTGCATCATAGCCTTTTTCTTCAGCAGTATCTGCATTTTTTACACTCTGTGCATCAATTATGCAGAAGCTGGTTTTTTCTTTCCGACCATTGTTTTGTCGGACCACGCCAACTATTTTTTTTTAACACCAGCTCCAGAACACTTTCTTTATCTGCATCTGGTTTTTCACTCCACTTCTTAAAATAGTCGTAACAATTGCGCCATTTTGGAAACTCTTTTGGTAGCATTCTCCACTGACAACCGCTTTTCAGAACGTATAAGAGCCTGTTCATAATCTTTTCAGAAGTAAGGCAGTGAAAGCCAGAACGACCATTTGTAGGCTAGTATTGAGTTTTCGCTCACAATTTTTCCACAATCTTCTACATTTTTCTAACCAAGCAAAAGATCGCTCCACAAACCATCTTTTGGGCAATACAACAAAGGAATGTAATTCATTTCTTTTTATCACTTCAACGGTTGCACCAATAATCGTTTTTATTTGAGTTGCAAAATTCTCTCCAGTATAGCCTGCATCAACCAGCACATTTTTAACTCCCGAGAGGTTTTCTTTTGCATTTTCGACCATTCTCACAGCACTGCTACGGTCAGTTATCTCTGCTGTTGTTATATAAATTGCATGGGGCAAACCTTGCGTATCTACTGCAATATGGCGTTTTATTCCTGAAATCTTTTTGCCTGCATCATAGCCTTTTTCTTCAGCAGTATCTGCATTTTTTACACTCTGTGCATCAATTATGCAGAAGCTGGTTTTTTCTTTCCGACCATTGTTTTGTCGGACCACGCCAACTATTTTTTTTTAACACCAGCTCCAGAACACTTTCTTTATCTGCATCTGGTTTTTCACTCCACTTCTTAAAATAGTCGTAACAATTGCGCCATTTTGGAAACTCTTTTGGTAGCATTCTCCACTGACAACCGCTTTTCAGAACGTATAACACTCCACAAAATACATCATACAAATCAAGTTTCCTTGGTTTTGTTTTTTTTCTACAGTACTCTAGATCTGGTAACATAATCTCAAATCTTTCCCGACTTATATCACTTGGGTATAAACTCCTCATATATCCTAACTTATATATATTATCTCTTAGTTTATTCCTTTCTTGAGATCATGTACAGGTTCTAACACTCCACAAAATACATCATACAAATCAAGTTTTCTTGGTTTTGTTTTTTTTCTACAGGACTCTAGATCTGGTAACATAATCTCAAATCTTTCCCGACTTATATCACTTGGGTATAAACTCCTCATATATCCTAACTTATATATATTATCTCTTAGTTTATTCCTTTCTTGAGATCATGTACAGGTTCTCAGAAAAATTGGATTTACGCGCAAAAAAAGACATATGGATACAAGGAAAGAAACGAAGAAAAACGTGCTGAATTCTTAGAACCTGTACATGATCTCAAGAAAGGAATAAACTAAGAGATAATATATATAAGTTAGGATATATGAGGAGTTTATACCCAAGTGATATAAGTCGGGAAAGATTTGAGATTATGTTACCAGATCTAGAGTCCTGTAGAAAAAAAACAAAACCAAGGAAACTTGATTTGTATGATGTATTTTGTGGAGTGTTATACGTTCTGAAAAGCGGTTGTCAGTGGAGAATGCTACCAAAAGAGTTTCCAAAATGGCGCAATTGTTACGACTATTTTAAGAAGTGGAGTGAAAAACCAGATGCAGATAAAGAAAGTGTTCTGGAGCTGGTGTTAAAAAAAAATAGTTGGCGTGGTCCGACAAAACAATGGTCGGAAAGAAAAAACCAGCTTCTGCATAATTGATGCACAGAGTGTAAAAAATGCAGATACTGCTGAAGAAAAAGGCTATGATGCAGGCAAAAAGATTTCAGGAATAAAACGCCATATTGCAGTAGATACGCAAGGTTTGCCCCATGCAATTTATATAACAACAGCAGAGATAACTGACCGTAGCAGTGCTGTGAGAATGGTCGAAAATGCAAAAGAAAACCTCTCGGGAGTTAAAAATGTACTGGTTGATGCAGGCTATACTGGAGAGAATTTTGCAACTCAAATAAAAACGATTATTGGTGCAACCGTTGAAGTGATAAAAAGAAATGAATTACATTCCTTTGTTGTATTGCCCAAAAGATGGGTTGTGGAGCGATCTTTTGCTTGGTTAGAAAAATGTAGAAGATTGTGGAAAAATTGTGAGCGAAAACTCAATACTAGCCTACAAATGGTCGTTCTGGCTTTCACTGCCTTACTTCTGAAAAGATTATGAACAGGCTCTTAGAACCTGTACATGATCTCAAGAAAGGAATAAACTAAGAGATAATATATATAAGTTAGGATATATGAGGAGTTTATACCCAAGTGATATAAGTCGGGAAAGATTTGAGATTATGTTACCAGATCTAGAGTCCTGTAGAAAAAAAACAAAACCAAGAAAACTTGATTTGTATGATGTATTTTGTGGAGTGTTATACGTTCTGAAAAGCGGTTGTCAGTGGAGAATGCTACCAAAAGAGTTTCCAAAATGGCGCAATTGTTACGACTATTTTAAGAAGTGGAGTGAAAAACCAGATGCAGATAAAGAAAGTGTTCTGGAGCTGGTGTTAAAAAAAAATAGTTGGCGTGGTCCGACAAAACAATGGTCGGAAAGAAAAAACCAGCTTCTGCATAATTGATGCACAGAGTGTAAAAAATGCAGATACTGCTGAAGAAAAAGGCTATGATGCAGGCAAAAAGATTTCAGGAATAAAACGCCATATTGCATTAGATACGCAAGGTTTGCCCCATGCAATTTATATAACAACAGCAGAGATAACTGACCGTAGCAGTGCTGTGAGAATGGTCGAAAATGCAAAAGAAAACCTCTCGGGAGTTAAAAATGTACTGGTTGATGCAGGCTATACTGGAGAGAATTTTGCAACTCAAATAAAAACGATTATTGGTGCAACCGTTGAAGTGATAAAAAGAAATGAATTACATTCCTTTGTTGTATTGCCCAAAAGATGGGTTGTGGAGCGATCTTTTGCTTGGTTAGAAAAATGTAGAAGATTGTGGAAAAATTGTGAGCGAAAACTCAATACTAGCCTACAAATGGTCGTTCTGGCTTTCACTGCCTTACTTCTGAAAAGATTATGAACAGGCTCTTAAAAATTATAGCAACAAAAGAACCAGAAAACTTAGTTTATATAGATGAGTCTGGCATTGATAACACAGAGGACTATCCATATGGGTATTGCCAGAAAGGACAGCGGTTTTATGGCCTAAAATCTGGAAAGAAAACTCAACGAATCAGTATGGTTGCAGCCTTAAGTAGAAGAAAGATAGTTGCTCCATTAACCTTTGAAGGCCACTGTAATATGGATGTTTTTAATGGATGGTTTGAGCAATTTTTGACACCGATCTTGGAACCTGGACAGACTGTCATTCTTGACAATGCTACTTTTCATAAGTCTGGTAAGATTATCGAGCTTGCTAGAGGAGTTGGTGCAGAAATTTTGTATCTGCCGCCGTATTCTCCAGATTTCAACAAAATTGAGCATCATTGGTTTGCTATAAAAAACAGAGCTAGGAAAAACATTCCTCTATTCGAATCCTTTCGTCGTGCTGTTGATTCTGCCTTCCTATGACCTGTTCGGACTATTATGAGAAATGCTATAATAGATGAAAGAAGATTTGAAGACACGAATTTAACTGAGAGTGATGAATATTATAAGCACGGAGTAGTGAAATTCTTTGGCTCAACAGCGTTTGAAGGTGTAGTAAAAGAATATAAAAATAAAGTAGTTACGTTGTTTACTTCGCCTCCATACCAAATTTCTGCTGGAGATAAATATTCAATACTCGCAGGTTGCGATAAAACATTTCCAACTTGCAGAAGTAAGTTTAACAATACTGTAAATTTTCGTGGTGAACCCTATATACCAGGTTTTTATATTGTTTAGCAGTACAATTTTCAATATTATGAATAAGCATGGAAAGGTGGCTGAGTGGTCTAAAGCACACGCTTGGAAAGCGTGCACATATGAAAATATGTCGGGGGTTCGAATCCCCCCTTTTCCGTATGTTACTTCTAGAATAGTATAAAACCCCCGGTCGCGCACACAACTGTACAAACATTGTAATATGGTACAATGTTACAACGATGTCATTCCATTCTGGGATGGCTTTGTTGCATCGCACCTTATGCAGTAGTAATTTACGATAAATTCATGTAGCCATTTCGAATTTAGCCATACCAATATCAGTGAATTTATTGAGCAAATAGCATTTGATTAGCAGTTCTTTTTCTCGATTTATCTCAGAACCTGTACATGATCTCAAGAAAGGAATAAACTAAGAGATAATATATATAAGTTAGGATATATGAGGAGTTTATACCCAAGTGATATAAGTCGGGAAAGATTTGAGATTATGTTACCAGATCTAGAGTCCTGTAGAAAAAAAACAAAACCAAGGAAACTTGATTTGTATGATGTATTTTGTGGAGTGTTATACGTTCTGAAAAGCGGTTGTCAGTGGAGAATGCTACCAAAAGAGTTTCCAAAATGGCGCAATTGTTACGACTATTTTAAGAAGTGGAGTGAAAAACCAGATGCAGATAAAGAAAGTGTTCTGGAGCTGGTGTTAAAAAAAAATAGTTGGCGTGGTCCGACAAAACAATGGTCGGAAAGAAAAAACCAGCTTCTGCATAATTGATGCACAGAGTGTAAAAAATGCAGATACTGCTGAAGAAAAAGGCTATGATGCAGGCAAAAAGATTTCAGGAATAAAACGCCATATTGCAGTAGATACGCAAGGTTTGCCCCATGCAATTTATATAACAACAGCAGAGATAACTGACCGTAGCAGTGCTGTGAGAATGGTCGAAAATGCAAAAGAAAACCTCTCGGGAGTTAAAAATGTACTGGTTGATGCAGGCTATACTGGAGAGAATTTTGCAACTCAAATAAAAACGATTATTGGTGCAACCGTTGAAGTGATAAAAAGAAATGAATTACATTCCTTTGTTGTATTGCCCAAAAGATGGGTTGTGGAGCGATCTTTTGCTTGGTTAGAAAAATGTAGAAGATTGTGGAAAAATTGTGAGCGAAAACTCAATACTAGCCTACAAATGGTCGTTCTGGCTTTCACTGCCTTACTTCTGAAAAGATTATGAACAGGCTCTAAGAATATACATTATCTCACATAATAATATAATATTTCGTTCATAAATCAACGTTTTTAACATGCAGCAAGAACATTTCCGTTGTAATTAAGGTTCTTAAGATGTACATTAATGAATCTTGTTTTCAATAAATAATGAAAGTAATAATTGTCATGATAATGTTATTGTGTAGCAGTTACACAATGGCAAGCGAGAGAATAAGTCTAGTGGATAAAAAACTATCTCAAGGGTATGTAGCTCCAGTGCTTACAGAAAATAGCGTTATTTTATCAGACAAGCACAGTGCTTTATATTCCTTTGATATTGATAACTCAAAGGCTATGAATTGGAAATTACACCTCTCACATAGGAAAAAAATTGGTAACATGAGCCTATCACATTATGAAAAAAATGTTTTCTTTATAGTGGATAACACTTTACACGCAATAGACGCAAAAACTGGCAAGATTGAGTGGGAAAAAGAATTGAGAGCTCCAGTAAGAGGGAAAGCAGCAGTAATAAATAATAAATTGGTAGTATTGACTATTGATAATTATCTGTACGTGTTTGATATAAAAGATGGCAGCTCCGTTTGGACTTATCAAAACGGTATCAATGAGGTTCGAGGTTTGTATTCCATATCGCCAGCAATTTCTAACGATAAAATAATAGCGCCATTTTCAAATGGTGAGTTAATAGCTTTTAATGAAGACGGTAAAAAATTGTGGAGCCAAAAATTGGCTACAAACTTTTTGGATACACAGCTCACAGATGTAACTACTACACCGAGAGTGCTTGGCGATACTTTAATAGCTACAAACAATTCTTATATTTATGGTATTGACGTAAAATCAGGAAATATTTTATGGTCAAAGTCACTGCAAGTAAAAAGTGTATCAGACATTGAATCATATTACAGTCCTCTTATTCCTCCAAAGGAGCAAAAAGAAGGCGGAAGAATTTTTATAGTTACTAAAGACGATAAAATAATTGGCCTGGATATAAAAAATGGAGAAACAGTCTGGGCATCTGATTTAATAGAAAATACGCAATTGTTTGCTCCAATTATGCATGCCCATACACTGTGGGTGACAAGCAATAAAAGTTCAATGTTTGCTTTTCCGGGATCTGAAAGTGCAGGAAAGGTAGTCAAAGTACCTGGTAATGTGTTTCACACTCCAGTGTTTACTCACGATAAAATATATGTAACAACTGAGGGAAAAGGTGTTTATTCTTTAGAAAATAGGTTTGTTCTTTATGACTGATTATGACCTGATTGTTATAGGTGGTGGTCCAGGTGGTTATAAGTGTGCTATCGCTGCTGCAAAACTTGGATTGAAAGTTGCCTGCATAGATAAAAATAGCATTTTTGGTGGTACGTGCCTGCGGGTTGGGTGCATACCCTCCAAAGCATTGCTCCATTCTTCCTATCAGTATGCTCACACGAAAAATGATCTGTCAAAGCTTGGCATAAAAATTAAGGACGCAAGTTTCGACTTAAAAGAAATGCTAGGCTATAAGGATGCCAGAGTTCAGGAACTTGGAAAAGGTATAGAATATCTGTTTAACCTTCACAAAATCACTAAAATCAATGGGCCTGGGAAAATTACTTCTTTTGACCAAGGTAATCTTGAAGTTTCAGTTGAAGGTAAGGTGCTGAAGACAAAAAATATAGTAATTGCAACCGGTTCTGACGTTATTTCTTTGCCAGGAATTAATATCGATGAGAAAAGTATTATTTCATCAACTGGTGCATTATCTTTAACTGAAGTACCAAAAAAACTTGTCGTAATCGGAGCCGGGGCAATAGGGCTTGAAATGTCTTCTGTATGGAGGAGGCTAGGGTCTGAAGTCACTGTAGTAGAATTTTTTGATAGAATCGCTGCAGCAATGGATGGAGAATTAAGTAAGTCTCTACTTTCTAGTCTACAAAAACAAGGAATAAAATTTTTACTTAGCACTAAAGTTGAGGAGATAAAACAAAGTAGTAATTCTTTGAGTGTGAAAGTTTGCTCTGTAAAAGATAATCAAACAAACACTATAGAGGCGGATAAGGTATTGGTGGCAGCAGGGCGCAAACCATGCACTGAGGGTTTTGGTATTGATGAAAAAATAGAAAAAGATAATCGCGGTTTCGTTCAAGTTAACAACAGATATGAAACTAATGTAAAAGGAATATTTGCTATTGGTGATGTGATTGGTGGAGCAATGCTTGCTCATAAAGCAGAGGAAGAAGGAGTGGCAGTTGCAGAGATAATAGCAGGACAGTCACCTCACATTGATTATGAAATCATACCATCTGTCATTTACACTCACCCTGCGGTTTCTTCGATCGGTAAAGCCGAAGAGGAACTCAAAAATGCTGGCCATAAGTACAAAGTTGGTAAATGTCAATTTGCTGCAAACGGCAGAGCAAAAATAACTGATGATGCTGAAGGATTCGTGAAAGTGCTGACTTGTAGCAGAGCAGATACAATACTAGGTGTGCATATCATAGGGGCATACGCTGATACGCTAATCAACGAAGCAGCAGTTGCAATGGCATATGGCGCAGCAGCAGAGGATATATACAGAATTTGTCACTCTCATCCTGATATAAATGAAGCCTTTCGAGATGCGTGCATCGATGCTTTCTTTAAAAAATAATTGTGGACCTCGGTTCAATCATTGAAAAATGGTATGAGTGGCTGAGGTGCAACAGATCTTATTCACCAAACACTTTAGAGTCATACATGAGGGACTTGAAGGATCTTATAAGTTTCCTAAATACTCACATTGGCGGAGAAGTAAATGTTGGTACTCTGAAAAATTTAAGCATACCTGAGTTAAGAAGTTGGCTTACCTCTCGTTACGCAAGAGGTGTGAATGCAAGATCTAACGCTCGTGCATTATCAGTAATCAGAAATTTCTTCAAGTACATAAAAAACAACCACAATATAGACAATGAAGCTGTATTTTCCTTATCAAGGCCAATTCAGAGAAGAACTCTGCCCAAAGCATTATCAATACCTGATATAAAAACTTTAGTAGACTTTTTCTTACATAACCACTATTTACACGGGGCTCACTCTTCTTTGTCATTCCAGTGCTTGACACTGGAATCCAGAAAAAAAGAAGAATGGATCCCAGTGTCAAGCACTGGGATGACAGGAGGCAACGCAAAAACTTTGGTGAAAGAAATGAAATCATCTGACTTGAGCGAACCTTGGGTGGTAAAAAGAGAAATTGCGATTATTGTCCTGCTATATGGTGCAGGCCTAAGAATCAGTGAAGCGTTGAACCTTAGGGTTAGTGATATTAACAATGAAAGTGTAATAGTATAGCATTTCTTATAATAGTCCGAACAGGTCATAGGAAGGCAGAATCAACAGCACGACGAAAGGATTCGAATAGAGGAATGTTTTTCCTAGCTCTGTTTTTTATAGCAAACCAATGATGCTCAATTTTGTTGAAATCTGGAGAATACGGCGGCAGATACAAAATTTCTGCACCAACTCCTCTAGCAAGCTCGATAATCTTACCAGACTTATGAAAAGTAGCATTGTCAAGAATGACAGTCTGTCCAGGTTCCAAGATCGGTGTCAAAAATTGCTCAAACCATCCATTAAAAACATCCATATTACAGTGGCCTTCAAAGGTTAATGGAGCAACTATCTTTCTTCTACTTAAGGCTGCAACCATACTGATTCGTTGAGTTTTCTTTCCAGATTTTAGGCCATAAAACCGCTGTCCTTTCTGGCAATACCCATATGGATAGTCCTCTGTGTTATCAATGCCAGACTCATCTATATAAACTAAGTTTTCTGGTTCTTTTGTTGCTATAATTTTTAAGAATTCAGCACGTTTTTCTTCGTTTCTTTCCTTGTATCCATATGTCTTTTTTTGCGCGTAAATCCAATTTTTCTGAGAGCTCGGTGGATCGTTTGGATACTAACGTTGCCCCAAAGTTTAGCCATTTCCGACAGAGTCTTTCCTCCGTTTTCTCTGGCAAATTTAGCAAAGGCATCCCAGTCGGTAATTTTGTGATTGTAACCTCCATTTCCAAGTTTTTTTGATTGAAAGTCTCCTGTTTCTTTTCTTCTTTGCTGCCACTCCCATAAAGTAGTTCGTCCAATTTTAAATCTTGCTGCCACTGTTTCTCTGCTTCCTCCCTCCTCTAGCGCTTCCATTGCTTTTTTCCTTAAGTCATAACTATATGCTGCTGGCACTCAACCTCCTTATCATCGTCTATCCTTATCTTATCACATCCGGACTTCTATGAAAAGAGCTATAACAGGTAAGGGAGATAAACAAAGGCAGGTATTCATTCTTCCGGTAGTAAAAAAATGTATACAGGAATATGTAAAAGCCTGTCCTTATCTTGGCATTAATGATGAAGCACAACATCTTTTTGTGGGAGTAAGAGGAAAAAAATTGGGAAGAACTTATGTGGCTAATCGTTTGCAGAAAATAAGGAGAATGTTAAATTTACCAGAAATTTTATCTCCACATGCATTTCGTCATAGTTTTGCTACTCATTTGCTTCAGGAAGATATTGACATAAGATCAATACAACAACTGCTTGGCCATTCAAGCCTTGAAACCACTCAAATTTATACTCACCTCAATTATCAAGATGTTTTTAATATGTATAAGAATTTCCAACAGAGTTTGGAGAAGAAATCAAAACTTTAACTTCGTTCTAAACCACCAAGCTGAGTGCTTTCAACATCACTAAGTATTGTGTTTGCTTTATATAAACTACAACATCCTACTACAAGAAGAACCAGTGCAAGTGCTGCAAGACAAGCACCTATTACTGGATAATCTTCTATTACTAAACATGAATCAACAGCACATACTCCAAGCAATATAAAACGTGCAGAAGCGTAGTTGCTTAGTTTTCTACCAGAAGAAATTGCTCGTGAGGATTTTTCGTTTTTATTACTCAGACTTTTAGTACGGAGCAGTCTATTTTCTGATAAAAGCCTATCTCTTTCTTCCCTTACTTGTTTCAAATCTCTTTCTAATTGTGAAATTTTGCCAGTTTTATTCGTTAGCTCTTGCTCTTTAAACCCCTCAAAACCTTTTGGTATATTATTCGTATTTGCAGGAAATTTCTCATTTAAATAATTTGTAATAGATTCAATTGGATTATTAACATTCCTCAATGCAGCAGTAACAATTGTATAATTCATGAAGCAATTATCATCTACCAATTCTTTTACATCATCTAGATCTTTTCTATTAATAGTATCAGTTAATCGCTCTTTAATAGCTTGTTCAATTATTTGCTTCACCCATGGATTTCGCTCTATAGCTTGTATTGGCTTTATTTGACTAAAATCTAGGTCTTTATGTTCTAAAAGTTTAGTCAATACTTCTTCGTTATCTTGTGTTATTCCTTGTAAACATGATTTGATAATTAAGCTAAGTGGTGTTTCTATTTCTCCATTTTGGTTTCTTTTCCAGCAATTAGGGTTAAGTTCTTGATTTAATAGTCCTTTCGCTTGGTAAATATTTCCGCTAGAAAGAACATTTAACAACTGTTTTCCTTTTTGTGTTCTTTCTAATTCTAGTTTTATTGTATCCTCAAATCCTCTTGCAATACAATCTTTAGGATCTTTATCTTCACAATTTCTAACATCAGTTTTTATATCTGGGTGCGTGAGCAATATTTTTACTATATCTTTAGCTCCAACTTGGCAAGCAATATGTAAGGCAGTATTTCTTTGTATCTCGGATGTTCTTATCTGCTCCTTCACCCCATCATAGTACTCTTTCAAAATCTTGAAACCAGCATTTTCATCATGACGTCCTACCACATCATCAGTAGTAAACCATATAGGTTAATTATCATCATCATCTTTCGTTACTATCTTATTACTGTCAATGTACTTGAATTTATTAGCATTTATTGATCTCCATCCATCTCTTAGTGTAAAGTGCTTGGAACCCGAAGAATCATCACGTCCTATTTCTTTTCCAAGGTACAGAAAAACTTTACGATTTTGGCTGTCTTTCTTTTGCCTTTCCTTATAAACAGGTTGCTTACCTTGAACGTTAATTTTGATATTATTGTTCTGTATGAGTAATTTAGCCATTTTCTCTAGCACAGGTTGTTTATCATAGCTGGCATCACAGGCCCTAGCAATAGACATCAAAGGTGTCATGCCCTCCTCATCAAACGCATTAACATCCGCACCTCCTTCTATAGCCTGTCTAAAATCTTCTAGATTTTCGTCATCAATAGCCTTAAATAACTGTTTTGTTGATTCACTTAGCTGTCTTGAAGTTGTCGGATTTCGAGCTTGCGATGCCGTGTTATCACCACCTCCATAAGCTCCATAATATGCTACACTGTTTCTATAAGGCATACTAAACCCTCTTTATTAATGATTTACTAATATAATTATGTAAAAGAAAAGGAAAATTGCAAGCAATTTATCTAAAAACCTCAGACGACTCTAAAAACTTCTCTGCATCAAGTGCAGCCATGCACCCTGTTCCTGCTGCAACTACTGCCTGACGATATACCTTATCTTGAACATCACCTGCAGCAAACACCCCTGCCCTACTAGTTAAAGTTATTCCAGGTTTTGTAATTATATAACCCTGTTCATCCATTTCAACAAAGCCTTTAAAAATACCCGTATTTGGTGCGTGTCCGACTGCAATAAACACTCCATCCACTTTTAATTCTGTTGATTTAACTATAATACCAGTAACTTTTTTCGGATTTTCTTCTCCAAGAATCTGCTCCACGATATGGTTCCACATTACTTTTATTTTATCATTTTTAAAGAGCCTATCTTGCATTACTTTTTCCGCTCTCAATTTATCACGTCTGTGTATTAATATCACTTCTTTGGCAAATCGAGTTAAAAATATTGCTTCTTCAACAGCAGTGTTTCCACCACCGACCACAGCTACAACTTTATTCCTAAAAAATGCACCATCACAAGTTGCACATGCTGAAACTCCGTAACCTTGAAATTTCTTTTCACTTTCTAAACCAAGCCATTTTGCTTGCGCACCAGATGCAATTATAATTGCACCTGAATAGTAGTCATTAGTATTACCAGAAGATCTAAACCTATACTCATTAGAATCCTCAAGTTGTTCAACGCTTTTTATCTCATCATCTATTATTTTTGCTCCAACCTTTTCTGCATGCAATCTCATTTGCTCCATTAGTTCTGGACCCCGTATTGAAACAAAACCAGGATAGTTTTCAACATCTGTAGTAATTGTAAGCTGACCACCAGGCTGCATTCCCGTTACTACAATTGGATCTAAGTTTGCACGTGCTGCATATATAGCAGCAGCATAACCCGCTGCCCCAGATCCAATAATAAGAACTTTTGTACTAAATTTATAATTCTTCACTGTATGAGTTTAGATAATCAGCTACTCCTTCATCGCTTGCCTGCATTGCTGGCTTACCTTTTTTCCACCCTGCTGGACACACCTCACCATGCTCCTCATTATGTTTAATTGCATCAACGATTCTAACGAACTCATCGATATTACGCCCTAAAGGCAAATCATTTATCGATTGATGACGTACAATAAATTTATCATCAATAACGAAAGTTGCTCTCAGCGCAATTGAGTCATCATACAAGACCCCATAGTCTCTTGATATAGACTTTTTGATATCAGACACTAAAGTGTAGCTAACCTCTCCAATACCACCATCATTAACTGGAGTTTTTCGCCACTTACAATGTGAGAACTTTGAATCTACACTTACTCCTATAACTTCAACACCACGTTTTGAAAAATCCTCTATTTTATTACTAAATGATATCAACTCAGTTGGACAAACAAAGGTAAAATCAAGTGGATAGAAAAAAAGGACAGCATACTTATTTTTTATGCGCTTACTCAGACAGAAATCATCAACAATTTCTCCGCCAGAGAGAACAGCTGAAGCAGTAAAATCGATAGCAGATTTTGTTACAAGATTCATAATTGACCTATTCTTTTAAAACAACTCTAATTTTACATCTTGATGAACTTATATGCAAGTTTTCTTTAGTTCTAGCCCTATAAAAACTTCCTAAAATAGCTCTTCTTTTTTTACCGATAAGATATAGCTCTTTTCATAGAAGTCCGGATGTGATAAGATAAGGATAGACGATGATAAGGAGGTTGAGTGCCAGCAGCATATAGTTATGACTTAAGGAAAAAAGCAATGGAAGCGCTAGAGGAGGGAGGAAGCAGAGAAACAGTGGCAGCAAGATTTAAAATTGGACGAACTACTTTATGGGAGTGGCAGCAAAGAAGAAAAGAAACAGGAGACTTTCAATCAAAAAAACTTGGAAATGGAGGTTACAATCACAAAATTACCGACTGGGATGCCTTTGCTAAATTTGCCAGAGAAAACGGAGGAAAGACTCTTTCGGAAATGGCTAAACTTTGGGGCAACGTTAGTATCCAAACGATCCACCGAGCTCTCAGAACCTGTACATGATCTCAAGAAAGGAATAAACTAAGAGATAATATATATAAGTTAGGATATATGAGGAGTTTATACCCAAGTGATATAAGTCGGGAAAGATTTGAGATTATGTTACCAGATCTAGAGTCCTGTAGAAAAAAAACAAAACCAAGGAAACTTGATTTGTATGATGTATTTTGTGGAGTGTTATACGTTCTGAAAAGCGGTTGTCAGTGGAGAATGCTACCAAAAGAGTTTCCAAAATGGCGCAATTGTTACGACTATTTTAAGAAGTGGAGTGAAAAACCAGATGCAGATAAAGAAAGTGTTCTGGAGCTGGTGTTAAAAAAAAATAGTTGGCGTGGTCCGACAAAACAATGGTCGGAAAGAAAAAACCAGCTTCTGCATAATTGATGCACAGAGTGTAAAAAATGCAGATACTGCTGAAGAAAAAGGCTATGATGCAGGCAAAAAGATTTCAGGAATAAAACGCCATATTGCAGTAGATACGCAAGGTTTGCCCCATGCAATTTATATAACAACAGCAGAGATAACTGACCGTAGCAGTGCTGTGAGAATGGTCGAAAATGCAAAAGAAAACCTCTCGGGAGTTAAAAATGTACTGGTTGATGCAGGCTATACTGGAGAGAATTTTGCAACTCAAATAAAAACGATTATTGGTGCAACCGTTGAAGTGATAAAAAGAAATGAATTACATTCCTTTGTTGTATTGCCCAAAAGATGGGTTGTGGAGCGATCTTTTGCTTGGTTAGAAAAATGTAGAAGATTGTGGAAAAATTGTGAGCGAAAACTCAATACTAGCCTACAAATGGTCGTTCTGGCTTTCACTGCCTTACTTCTGAAAAGATTATGAACAGGCTCTAAGAATATACATTATCTCACATAATAATATAATATTTCGTTCATAAATCAACGTTTTTAACATGCAGCAAGAACATTTCCGTTGTAATTAAGGTTCTTAAGATGTACATTAATGAATCTTGTTTTCAATAAATAATGAAAGTAATAATTGTCATGATAATGTTATTGTGTAGCAGTTACACAATGGCAAGCGAGAGAATAAGTCTAGTGGATAAAAAACTATCTCAAGGGTATGTAGCTCCAGTGCTTACAGAAAATAGCGTTATTTTATCAGACAAGCACAGTGCTTTATATTCCTTTGATATTGATAACTCAAAGGCTATGAATTGGAAATTACACCTCTCACATAGGAAAAAAATTGGTAACATGAGCCTATCACATTATGAAAAAAATGTTTTCTTTATAGTGGATAACACTTTACACGCAATAGACGCAAAAACTGGCAAGATTGAGTGGGAAAAAGAATTGAGAGCTCCAGTAAGAGGGAAAGCAGCAGTAATAAATAATAAATTGGTAGTATTGACTATTGATAATTATCTGTACGTGTTTGATATAAAAGATGGCAGCTCCGTTTGGACTTATCAAAACGGTATCAATGAGGTTCGAGGTTTGTATTCCATATCGCCAGCAATTTCTAACGATAAAATAATAGCGCCATTTTCAAATGGTGAGTTAATAGCTTTTAATGAAGACGGTAAAAAATTGTGGAGCCAAAAATTGGCTACAAACTTTTTGGATACACAGCTCACAGATGTAACTACTACACCGAGAGTGCTTGGCGATACTTTAATAGCTACAAACAATTCTTATATTTATGGTATTGACGTAAAATCAGGAAATATTTTATGGTCAAAGTCACTGCAAGTAAAAAGTGTATCAGACATTGAATCATATTACAGTCCTCTTATTCCTCCAAAGGAGCAAAAAGAAGGCGGAAGAATTTTTATAGTTACTAAAGACGATAAAATAATTGGCCTGGATATAAAAAATGGAGAAACAGTCTGGGCATCTGATTTAATAGAAAATACGCAATTGTTTGCTCCAATTATGCATGCCCATACACTGTGGGTGACAAGCAATAAAAGTTCAATGTTTGCTTTTCCGGGATCTGAAAGTGCAGGAAAGGTAGTCAAAGTACCTGGTAATGTGTTTCACACTCCAGTGTTTACTCACGATAAAATATATGTAACAACTGAGGGAAAAGGTGTTTATTCTTTAGAAAATAGGTTTGTTCTTTATGACTGATTATGACCTGATTGTTATAGGTGGTGGTCCAGGTGGTTATAAGTGTGCTATCGCTGCTGCAAAACTTGGATTGAAAGTTGCCTGCATAGATAAAAATAGCATTTTTGGTGGTACGTGCCTGCGGGTTGGGTGCATACCCTCCAAAGCATTGCTCCATTCTTCCTATCAGTATGCTCACACGAAAAATGATCTGTCAAAGCTTGGCATAAAAATTAAGGACGCAAGTTTCGACTTAAAAGAAATGCTAGGCTATAAGGATGCCAGAGTTCAGGAACTTGGAAAAGGTATAGAATATCTGTTTAACCTTCACAAAATCACTAAAATCAATGGGCCTGGGAAAATTACTTCTTTTGACCAAGGTAATCTTGAAGTTTCAGTTGAAGGTAAGGTGCTGAAGACAAAAAATATAGTAATTGCAACCGGTTCTGACGTTATTTCTTTGCCAGGAATTAATATCGATGAGAAAAGTATTATTTCATCAACTGGTGCATTATCTTTAACTGAAGTACCAAAAAAACTTGTCGTAATCGGAGCCGGGGCAATAGGGCTTGAAATGTCTTCTGTATGGAGGAGGCTAGGGTCTGAAGTCACTGTAGTAGAATTTTTTGATAGAATCGCTGCAGCAATGGATGGAGAATTAAGTAAGTCTCTACTTTCTAGTCTACAAAAACAAGGAATAAAATTTTTACTTAGCACTAAAGTTGAGGAGATAAAACAAAGTAGTAATTCTTTGAGTGTGAAAGTTTGCTCTGTAAAAGATAATCAAACAAACACTATAGAGGCGGATAAGGTATTGGTGGCAGCAGGGCGCAAACCATGCACTGAGGGTTTTGGTATTGATGAAAAAATAGAAAAAGATAATCGCGGTTTCGTTCAAGTTAACAACAGATATGAAACTAATGTAAAAGGAATATTTGCTATTGGTGATGTGATTGGTGGAGCAATGCTTGCTCATAAAGCAGAGGAAGAAGGAGTGGCAGTTGCAGAGATAATAGCAGGACAGTCACCTCACATTGATTATGAAATCATACCATCTGTCATTTACACTCACCCTGCGGTTTCTTCGATCGGTAAAGCCGAAGAGGAACTCAAAAATGCTGGCCATAAGTACAAAGTTGGTAAATGTCAATTTGCTGCAAACGGCAGAGCAAAAATAACTGATGATGCTGAAGGATTCGTGAAAGTGCTGACTTGTAGCAGAGCAGATACAATACTAGGTGTGCATATCATAGGGGCATACGCTGATACGCTAATCAACGAAGCAGCAGTTGCAATGGCATATGGCGCAGCAGCAGAGGATATATACAGAATTTGTCACTCTCATCCTGATATAAATGAAGCCTTTCGAGATGCGTGCATCGATGCTTTCTTTAAAAAATAATTGTGGACCTCGGTTCAATCATTGAAAAATGGTATGAGTGGCTGAGGTGCAACAGATCTTATTCACCAAACACTTTAGAGTCATACATGAGGGACTTGAAGGATCTTATAAGTTTCCTAAATACTCACATTGGCGGAGAAGTAAATGTTGGTACTCTGAAAAATTTAAGCATACCTGAGTTAAGAAGTTGGCTTACCTCTCGTTACGCAAGAGGTGTGAATGCAAGATCTAACGCTCGTGCATTATCAGTAATCAGAAATTTCTTCAAGTACATAAAAAACAACCACAATATAGACAATGAAGCTGTATTTTCCTTATCAAGGCCAATTCAGAGAAGAACTCTGCCCAAAGCATTATCAATACCTGATATAAAAACTTTAGTAGACTTTTTCTTACATAACCACTATTTACACGGGGCTCACTCTTCTTTGTCATTCCAGTGCTTGACACTGGAATCCAGAAAAAAAGAAGAATGGATCCCAGTGTCAAGCACTGGGATGACAGGAGGCAACGCAAAAACTTTGGTGAAAGAAATGAAATCATCTGACTTGAGCGAACCTTGGGTGGTAAAAAGAGAAATTGCGATTATTGTCCTGCTATATGGTGCAGGCCTAAGAATCAGTGAAGCGTTGAACCTTAGGGTTAGTGATATTAACAATGAAAGTGTAATAGTATAGCATTTCTTATAATAGTCCGAACAGGTCATAGGAAGGCAGAATCAACAGCACGACGAAAGGATTCGAATAGAGGAATGTTTTTCCTAGCTCTGTTTTTTATAGCAAACCAATGATGCTCAATTTTGTTGAAATCTGGAGAATACGGCGGCAGATACAAAATTTCTGCACCAACTCCTCTAGCAAGCTCGATAATCTTACCAGACTTATGAAAAGTAGCATTGTCAAGAATGACAGTCTGTCCAGGTTCCAAGATCGGTGTCAAAAATTGCTCAAACCATCCATTAAAAACATCCATATTACAGTGGCCTTCAAAGGTTAATGGAGCAACTATCTTTCTTCTACTTAAGGCTGCAACCATACTGATTCGTTGAGTTTTCTTTCCAGATTTTAGGCCATAAAACCGCTGTCCTTTCTGGCAATACCCATATGGATAGTCCTCTGTGTTATCAATGCCAGACTCATCTATATAAACTAAGTTTTCTGGTTCTTTTGTTGCTATAATTTTTAAGAATTCAGCACGTTTTTCTTCGTTTCTTTCCTTGTATCCATATGTCTTTTTTTGCGCGTAAATCCAATTTTTCTGAGAGCTCGGTGGATCGTTTGGATACTAACGTTGCCCCAAAGTTTAGCCATTTCCGACAGAGTCTTTCCTCCGTTTTCTCTGGCAAATTTAGCAAAGGCATCCCAGTCGGTAATTTTGTGATTGTAACCTCCATTTCCAAGTTTTTTTGATTGAAAGTCTCCTGTTTCTTTTCTTCTTTGCTGCCACTCCCATAAAGTAGTTCGTCCAATTTTAAATCTTGCTGCCACTGTTTCTCTGCTTCCTCCCTCCTCTAGCGCTTCCATTGCTTTTTTCCTTAAGTCATAACTATATGCTGCTGGCACTCAACCTCCTTATCATCGTCTATCCTTATCTTATCACATCCGGACTTCTATGAAAAGAGCTATAACAGGTAAGGGAGATAAACAAAGGCAGGTATTCATTCTTCCGGTAGTAAAAAAATGTATACAGGAATATGTAAAAGCCTGTCCTTATCTTGGCATTAATGATGAAGCACAACATCTTTTTGTGGGAGTAAGAGGAAAAAAATTGGGAAGAACTTATGTGGCTAATCGTTTGCAGAAAATAAGGAGAATGTTAAATTTACCAGAAATTTTATCTCCACATGCATTTCGTCATAGTTTTGCTACTCATTTGCTTCAGGAAGATATTGACATAAGATCAATACAACAACTGCTTGGCCATTCAAGCCTTGAAACCACTCAAATTTATACTCACCTCAATTATCAAGATGTTTTTAATATGTATAAGAATTTCCAACAGAGTTTGGAGAAGAAATCAAAACTTTAACTTCGTTCTAAACCACCAAGCTGAGTGCTTTCAACATCACTAAGTATTGTGTTTGCTTTATATAAACTACAACATCCTACTACAAGAAGAACCAGTGCAAGTGCTGCAAGACAAGCACCTATTACTGGATAATCTTCTATTACTAAACATGAATCAACAGCACATACTCCAAGCAATATAAAACGTGCAGAAGCGTAGTTGCTTAGTTTTCTACCAGAAGAAATTGCTCGTGAGGATTTTTCGTTTTTATTACTCAGACTTTTAGTACGGAGCAGTCTATTTTCTGATAAAAGCCTATCTCTTTCTTCCCTTACTTGTTTCAAATCTCTTTCTAATTGTGAAATTTTGCCAGTTTTATTCGTTAGCTCTTGCTCTTTAAACCCCTCAAAACCTTTTGGTATATTATTCGTATTTGCAGGAAATTTCTCATTTAAATAATTTGTAATAGATTCAATTGGATTATTAACATTCCTCAATGCAGCAGTAACAATTGTATAATTCATGAAGCAATTATCATCTACCAATTCTTTTACATCATCTAGATCTTTTCTATTAATAGTATCAGTTAATCGCTCTTTAATAGCTTGTTCAATTATTTGCTTCACCCATGGATTTCGCTCTATAGCTTGTATTGGCTTTATTTGACTAAAATCTAGGTCTTTATGTTCTAAAAGTTTAGTCAATACTTCTTCGTTATCTTGTGTTATTCCTTGTAAACATGATTTGATAATTAAGCTAAGTGGTGTTTCTATTTCTCCATTTTGGTTTCTTTTCCAGCAATTAGGGTTAAGTTCTTGATTTAATAGTCCTTTCGCTTGGTAAATATTTCCGCTAGAAAGAACATTTAACAACTGTTTTCCTTTTTGTGTTCTTTCTAATTCTAGTTTTATTGTATCCTCAAATCCTCTTGCAATACAATCTTTAGGATCTTTATCTTCACAATTTCTAACATCAGTTTTTATATCTGGGTGCGTGAGCAATATTTTTACTATATCTTTAGCTCCAACTTGGCAAGCAATATGTAAGGCAGTATTTCTTTGTATCTCGGATGTTCTTATCTGCTCCTTCACCCCATCATAGTACTCTTTCAAAATCTTGAAACCAGCATTTTCATCATGACGTCCTACCACATCATCAGTAGTAAACCATATAGGTTAATTATCATCATCATCTTTCGTTACTATCTTATTACTGTCAATGTACTTGAATTTATTAGCATTTATTGATCTCCATCCATCTCTTAGTGTAAAGTGCTTGGAACCCGAAGAATCATCACGTCCTATTTCTTTTCCAAGGTACAGAAAAACTTTACGATTTTGGCTGTCTTTCTTTTGCCTTTCCTTATAAACAGGTTGCTTACCTTGAACGTTAATTTTGATATTATTGTTCTGTATGAGTAATTTAGCCATTTTCTCTAGCACAGGTTGTTTATCATAGCTGGCATCACAGGCCCTAGCAATAGACATCAAAGGTGTCATGCCCTCCTCATCAAACGCATTAACATCCGCACCTCCTTCTATAGCCTGTCTAAAATCTTCTAGATTTTCGTCATCAATAGCCTTAAATAACTGTTTTGTTGATTCACTTAGCTGTCTTGAAGTTGTCGGATTTCGAGCTTGCGATGCCGTGTTATCACCACCTCCATAAGCTCCATAATATGCTACACTGTTTCTATAAGGCATACTAAACCCTCTTTATTAATGATTTACTAATATAATTATGTAAAAGAAAAGGAAAATTGCAAGCAATTTATCTAAAAACCTCAGACGACTCTAAAAACTTCTCTGCATCAAGTGCAGCCATGCACCCTGTTCCTGCTGCAACTACTGCCTGACGATATACCTTATCTTGAACATCACCTGCAGCAAACACCCCTGCCCTACTAGTTAAAGTTATTCCAGGTTTTGTAATTATATAACCCTGTTCATCCATTTCAACAAAGCCTTTAAAAATACCCGTATTTGGTGCGTGTCCGACTGCAATAAACACTCCATCCACTTTTAATTCTGTTGATTTAACTATAATACCAGTAACTTTTTTCGGATTTTCTTCTCCAAGAATCTGCTCCACGATATGGTTCCACATTACTTTTATTTTATCATTTTTAAAGAGCCTATCTTGCATTACTTTTTCCGCTCTCAATTTATCACGTCTGTGTATTAATATCACTTCTTTGGCAAATCGAGTTAAAAATATTGCTTCTTCAACAGCAGTGTTTCCACCACCGACCACAGCTACAACTTTATTCCTAAAAAATGCACCATCACAAGTTGCACATGCTGAAACTCCGTAACCTTGAAATTTCTTTTCACTTTCTAAACCAAGCCATTTTGCTTGCGCACCAGATGCAATTATAATTGCACCTGAATAGTAGTCATTAGTATTACCAGAAGATCTAAACCTATACTCATTAGAATCCTCAAGTTGTTCAACGCTTTTTATCTCATCATCTATTATTTTTGCTCCAACCTTTTCTGCATGCAATCTCATTTGCTCCATTAGTTCTGGACCCCGTATTGAAACAAAACCAGGATAGTTTTCAACATCTGTAGTAATTGTAAGCTGACCACCAGGCTGCATTCCCGTTACTACAATTGGATCTAAGTTTGCACGTGCTGCATATATAGCAGCAGCATAACCCGCTGCCCCAGATCCAATAATAAGAACTTTTGTACTAAATTTATAATTCTTCACTGTATGAGTTTAGATAATCAGCTACTCCTTCATCGCTTGCCTGCATTGCTGGCTTACCTTTTTTCCACCCTGCTGGACACACCTCACCATGCTCCTCATTATGTTTAATTGCATCAACGATTCTAACGAACTCATCGATATTACGCCCTAAAGGCAAATCATTTATCGATTGATGACGTACAATAAATTTATCATCAATAACGAAAGTTGCTCTCAGCGCAATTGAGTCATCATACAAGACCCCATAGTCTCTTGATATAGACTTTTTGATATCAGACACTAAAGTGTAGCTAACCTCTCCAATACCACCATCATTAACTGGAGTTTTTCGCCACTTACAATGTGAGAACTTTGAATCTACACTTACTCCTATAACTTCAACACCACGTTTTGAAAAATCCTCTATTTTATTACTAAATGATATCAACTCAGTTGGACAAACAAAGGTAAAATCAAGTGGATAGAAAAAAAGGACAGCATACTTATTTTTTATGCGCTTACTCAGACAGAAATCATCAACAATTTCTCCGCCAGAGAGAACAGCTGAAGCAGTAAAATCGATAGCAGATTTTGTTACAAGATTCATAATTGACCTATTCTTTTAAAACAACTCTAATTTTACATCTTGATGAACTTATATGCAAGTTTTCTTTAGTTCTAGCCCTATAAAAACTTCCTAAAATAGCTCTTCTTTTTTTACCGATAAGATATAGCTCTTTTCATAGAAGTCCGGATGTGATAAGATAAGGATAGACGATGATAAGGAGGTTGAGTGCCAGCAGCATATAGTTATGACTTAAGGAAAAAAGCAATGGAAGCGCTAGAGGAGGGAGGAAGCAGAGAAACAGTGGCAGCAAGATTTAAAATTGGACGAACTACTTTATGGGAGTGGCAGCAAAGAAGAAAAGAAACAGGAGACTTTCAATCAAAAAAACTTGGAAATGGAGGTTACAATCACAAAATTACCGACTGGGATGCCTTTGCTAAATTTGCCAGAGAAAACGGAGGAAAGACTCTTTCGGAAATGGCTAAACTTTGGGGCAACGTTAGTATCCAAACGATCCACCGAGCTCTCAGAACCTGTACATGATCTCAAGAAAGGAATAAACTAAGAGATAATATATATAAGTTAGGATATATGAGGAGTTTATACCCAAGTGATATAAGTCGGGAAAGATTTGAGATTATGTTACCAGATCTAGAGTCCTGTAGAAAAAAAACAAAACCAAGGAAACTTGATTTGTATGATGTATTTTGTGGAGTGTTATACGTTCTGAAAAGCGGTTGTCAGTGGAGAATGCTACCAAAAGAGTTTCCAAAATGGCGCAATTGTTACGACTATTTTAAGAAGTGGAGTGAAAAACCAGATGCAGATAAAGAAAGTGTTCTGGAGCTGGTGTTAAAAAAAAATAGTTGGCGTGGTCCGACAAAACAATGGTCGGAAAGAAAAAACCAGCTTCTGCATAATTGATGCACAGAGTGTAAAAAATGCAGATACTGCTGAAGAAAAAGGCTATGATGCAGGCAAAAAGATTTCAGGAATAAAACGCCATATTGCAGTAGATACGCAAGGTTTGCCCCATGCAATTTATATAACAACAGCAGAGATAACTGACCGTAGCAGTGCTGTGAGAATGGTCGAAAATGCAAAAGAAAACCTCTCGGGAGTTAAAAATGTACTGGTTGATGCAGGCTATACTGGAGAGAATTTTGCAACTCAAATAAAAACGATTATTGGTGCAACCGTTGAAGTGATAAAAAGAAATGAATTACATTCCTTTGTTGTATTGCCCAAAAGATGGGTTGTGGAGCGATCTTTTGCTTGGTTAGAAAAATGTAGAAGATTGTGGAAAAATTGTGAGCGAAAACTCAATACTAGCCTACAAATGGTCGTTCTGGCTTTCACTGCCTTACTTCTGAAAAGATTATGAACAGGCTCTAAGAACCTGTACATGATCTCAAGAAAGGAATAAACTAAGAGATAATATATATAAGTTAGGATATATGAGGAGTTTATACCCAAGTGATATAAGTCGGGAAAGATTTGAGATTATGTTACCAGATCTAGAGTCCTGTAGGAAAAAAACAAAACCAAGAAAACTTGATTTGTATGATGTATTTTGTGGAGTGTTATACGTTCTGAAAAGCGGTTGTCAGTGGAGAATGCTACCAAAAGAGTTTCCAAAATGGCGCAATTGTTACGACTATTTTAAGAAGTGGAGTGAAAAACCAGATGCAGATAAAGAAAGTGTTCTGGAGCTGGTGTTAAAAAAAAATAGTTGGCGTGGTCCGACAAAACAATGGTCGGAAAGAAAAAACCAGCTTCTGCATAATTGATGCACAGAGTGTAAAAAATGCAGATACTGCTGAAGAAAAAGGCTATGATGCAGGCAAAAAGATTTCAGGAATAAAACGCCATATTGCAGTAGATACGCAAGGTTTGCCCCATGCAATTTATATAACAACAGCAGAGATATAGCATTTCTCATAATAGTCCGAACAGGTCATAGGAAGGCAGAATCAACAGCACGACGAAAGGATTCGAATAGAGGAATGTTTTTCCTAGCTCTGTTTTTTATAGCAAACCAATGATGCTCAATTTTGTTGAAATCTGGAGAATACGGCGGCAGATACAAAATTTCTGCACCAACTCCTCTAGCAAGCTCGATAATCTTACCAGACTTATGAAAAGTAGCATTGTCAAGAATGACAGTCTGTCCAGGTTCCAAGATCGGTGTCAAAAATTGCTCAAACCATCCATTAAAAACATCCATATTACAGTGGCCTTCAAAGGTTAATGGAGCAACTATCTTTCTTCTACTTAAGGCTGCAACCATACTGATTCGTTGAGTTTTCTTTCCAGATTTTAGGCCATAAAACCGCTGTCCTTTCTGGCAATACCCATATGGATAGTCCTCTGTGTTATCAATGCCAGACTCATCTATATAAACTAAGTTTTCTGGTTCTTTTGTTGCTATAATTTTTAAGAATTCAGCACGTTTTTCTTCGTTTCTTTCCTTGTATCCATATGTCTTTTTTTGCGCGTAAATCCAATTTTTCTGAGAGCTCGGTGGATCGTTTGGATACTAACGTTGCCCCAAAGTTTAGCCATTTCCGACAGAGTCTTTCCTCCGTTTTCTCTGGCAAATTTAGCAAAGGCATCCCAGTCGGTAATTTTGTGATTGTAACCTCCATTTCCAAGTTTTTTTGATTGAAAGTCTCCTGTTTCTTTTCTTCTTTGCTGCCACTCCCATAAAGTAGTTCGTCCAATTTTAAATCTTGCTGCCACTGTTTCTCTGCTTCCTCCCTCCTCTAGCGCTTCCATTGCTTTTTTCCTTAAGTCATAACTATATGCTGCTGGCACTCAACCTCCTTATCATCGTCTATCCTTATCTTATCACATCCGGACTTCTATGAAAAGAGCTATAACTGACCGTAGCAGTGCTGTGAGAATGGTCGAAAATGCAAAAGAAAACCTCTCGGGAGTTAAAAATGTACTGGTTGATGCAGGCTATACTGGAGAGAATTTTGCAACTCAAATAAAAACGATTATTGGTGCAACCGTTGAAGTGATAAAAAGAAATGAATTACATTCCTTTGTTGTATTGCCCAAAAGATGGGTTGTGGAGCGATCTTTTGCTTGGTTAGAAAAGTGTAGAAGATTGTGGAAAAATTGTGAGCGAAAACTCAATACTAGCCTACAAATGGTCGTTCTGGCTTTCACTGCCTTACTTCTGAAAAGATTATGAACAGGCTCTAAGAGATACCCGGGCGGTATGACGGTTCGTGGTGGTATGACGATAAGGTTCCAGTGTCAAGCGTTTGGCATGCAAATTTCCTTAAACGTTCGTAAGCTTAAAACTTTACTTTAGATCAAACTGCTGTATAGTGACTTTATAGCTTCAATTTTGTAATGAACATACCTAGTATAGAAAATTGTGATCTTTACAATAAAACCGTCTTACTCAGAGTTGATTTCAATGTTCCTATAAAAGATGGAGAAATTCGTGATGTCACTCGTATTTTGAGAGCATTGCCTACTATTCAGTATTTAGTGAATGCGAGTGCAAAGATTATTATCATATCGCATTTCGGACGCCCAAAGGCCAGAGACAATAATCTGTCGCTAAAAAATGTAATTGACACTTTATCGCAGTTACTAAATAAAAAAGTAAAATTCATTGATGATTGCGTTGGTGAAAAAGTGCAAAAAGCAGTGAGTGCTATGGATGCAAGAGATATAATATTACTAGAGAATCTAAGATTTTATAAAGAGGAAGAGCAAAGTGACTCAAATTTTGCCAAACAACTGGCATCTCTAGCGGATATATATGTAAATGATGCATTTTCTTGCTCTCACAGAGCTCACGCTTCTATTTCACGCATTACAGAATTTTTACCTTCCTATGCAGGATTTTGCTTGCAAGATGAGCTAAAGTATCTTGAAAAAGCTATATCGTTTAAAGCTAAACCTATTACTGCGATAGTTGGGGGAGCTAAAATATCAACTAAAATAAAAGTGCTTATGAGGCTAACAGAAAAGGTTGATTACCTAGTTCTCGGTGGTGCAATAGCCAATAATTTTTTGTTATTTAGCAAAGTAAGTATAGGGAAATCTTTTTTTCAAAATGGTGTTGACGACCTTCTACATAATATTGTTGAAACAGCAAATAAAAACAATTGCAAAATAGTTGTGCCAGAAGACGTTCTGGTTGCAGTAAACTCTGATTACAGCACTAGTATTTCAAGAAAAACTGAGTCCATTTTGGACGGTGATATAATTTTGGATATCGGACCACAAACTTTGAGTACAATAAGCAGTATAATAGCAAGCAGTAAGACTCTGCTGTGGAATGGGCCTATTGGTGTTTTTGAACATTCAGCTTTTGCAAGTGGTACAATAGGGGTAATGAAAGTCGTAAGTGACTCAACGCACAAAGGAAAGTTAACCAGCATAATAGGGGGAGGTGATAGTCTATCTGCAATAAGCGCTGCAGGCCTTACCGATAAGGATTTTACATATGTTTCCACTGGTGGAGGAGCATTTTTAGATTGGTTAAGTGGTGATGAAATGCCGGGAGTTGCTGCTCTGCAAAAATGATTAGATTAAAACTTTTTTAAATTGTTTCTTGTAAGCTAGCTTTTTTGTGAACGTGATTATGTCGAAGACAGTTAAACTAATTTTGTGTTTAATAATACCAATAATAGGATTTATTTTTTATATTAAGGATCATTATTTTCACACCGGCTATGTAGAAGAAAATAATTTTGAACCATTTTTCAGTTCACAACCAGCCACCGTTTCCAGAATTAACTGACTTTGATAGAGGAGTGTTGAAAATTTGTGGAGATTGGGGAGCACATCCAGAGAAAGAAGATTTCAAAATTTTACTTAGTTGTTCGCAACATCAAGAAGTAGTGAAAGGAATATATAAGTGATTACGCCAGATGCGGATTTGGAGTTATTTAAAGATGAACTGGCTAACATTTGGTTTACAAATAGTGGAAGTGAAAAAGAAACTATAGGGTTTGGACATATTTTTTGTGGTGAGCCAAACGATAAACTAGGTGGTATGCATTTTGTAGGTAGATATGTTGAAGCTCAAGAGGATAAATGGGCAGGTGCGATTTGGAATCCTGTGCAATAAATCAGATATTAAGCCGCCAGTTTATACATTTGGAATGAAATATTTGGGCAAGGATGGAGAAGTAAAAGTTAAGTGTCCAAATGGATATGCATATAACCTTCATGCCGATAATTTCTGCAACCAAGGCGTTTAAGGAATTAGGAAAAGATGGAATGTGCCTGTATAAAATGGAGGATGACAATTATCAATCAGTGTTTGTAAGAAAGAATGATGCTATACTCACGTTCTATCCTGACTTAACACCAAAATGTGATGATAAGAGTACTATAGCATTTCTCATAATAGTCCGAACAGGTCATAGGAAGGCAGAATCAACAGCACGACGAAAGGATTCGAATAGAGGAATGTTTTTCCTAGCTCTGTTTTTTATAGCAAACCAATGATGCTCAATTTTGTTGAAATCTGGAGAATACGGCGGCAGATACAAAATTTCTGCACCAACTCCTCTAGCAAGCTCGATAATCTTACCAGACTTATGAAAAGTAGCATTGTCAAGAATGACAGTCTGTCCAGGTTCCAAGATCGGTGTCAAAAATTGCTCAAACCATCCATTAAAAACATCCATATTACAGTGGCCTTCAAAGGTTAATGGAGCAACTATAGCATTTCTCATAATAGTCCGAACAGGTCATAGGAAGGCAGAATCAACAGCACGACGAAAGGATTCGAATAGAGGAATGTTTTTCCTAGCTCTGTTTTTTATAGCAAACCAATGATGCTCAATTTTGTTGAAATCTGGAGAATACGGCGGCAGATACAAAATTTCTGCACCAACTCCTCTAGCAAGCTCGATAATCTTACCAGACTTATGAAAAGTAGCATTGTCAAGAATGACAGTCTGTCCAGGTTCCAAGATCGGTGTCAAAAATTGCTCAAACCATCCATTAAAAACATCCATATTACAGTGGCCTTCAAAGGTTAATGGAGCAACTATCTTTCTTCTACTTAAGGCTGCAACCATACTGATTCGTTGAGTTTTCTTTCCAGATTTTAGGCCATAAAACCGCTGTCCTTTCTGGCAATACCCATATGGATACTCCTCTGTGTTATCAATGCCAGACTCATCTATATAAACTAAGTTTTCTGGTTCTTTTGTTGCTATAATTTTTAAGAATTCAGCACGTTTTTCTTCGTTTCTTTCCTTGTATCCATATGTCTTTTTTTGCGCGTAAATCCAATTTTTCTGAGAGCTCGGTGGATCGTTTGGATACTAACGTTGCCCCAAAGTTTAGCCATTTCCGACAGAGTCTTTCCTCCATTTTCTCTGGCAAATTTAGCAAAGGCATCCCAGTCGGTAATTTTGTGATTGTAACCTCCATTTCCAAGTTTTTTTGATTGAAAGTCTCCTGTTTCTTTTCTTCTTTGCTGCCACTCCCATAAAGTAGTTCGTCCAATTTTAAATCTTGCTGCCACTGTTTCTCTGCTTCCTCCCTCCTCTAGCGCTTCCATTGCTTTTTTCCTTAAGTCATAACTATATGCTGCTGGCACTCAACCTCCTTATCATCGTCTATCCTTATCTTATCACATCCGGACTTCTATGAAAAGAGCTATATCTTTCTTCTACTTAAGGCTGCAACCATACTGATTCGTTGAGTTTTCTTTCCAGATTTTAGGCCATAAAACCGCTGTCCTTTCTGGCAATACCCATATGGATAGTCCTCTGTGTTATCAATGCCAGACTCATCTATATAAACTAAGTTTTCTGGTTCTTTTGTTGCTATAATTTTTAAGAATTCAGCACGTTTTTCTTCGTTTCTTTCCTTGTATCCATATGTCTTTTTTTGCGCGTAAATCCAATTTTTCTGAGAGCTCGGTGGATCGTTTGGATACTAACGTTGCCCCAAAGTTTAGCCATTTCCGACAGAGTCTTTCCTCCGTTTTCTCTGGCAAATTTAGCAAAGGCATCCCAGTCGGTGATTTTGTGATTGTAACCCCCATTTCCAAGTTTTTTTGATTGAAAGTCTCCTGTTTCTTTTCTTCTTTGCTGCCACTCCCATAAAGTAGTTCGTCCAATTTTAAATCTTGCTGCCACTGTTTCTCTGCTTCCTCCCTCCTCTAGCGCTTCCATTGCTTTTTTCCTTAAGTCATAACTATATGCTGCTGGCACTCAACCTCCTTATCATCGTCTATCCTTATCTTATCACATCCGGACTTCTATGAAAAGAGCTATAAACTTTGTAACTTTTGAAAAAGATTATGATTGCATTTTTTCAATACTCTTTGCTTAAGACTTATATTTAACGCTGCTTAAAATCAGTGAAAGGCACACCCCAGCAAACTATTCTGCCGAGCTTCCAACACTTTCACGTTTACTATTTTGTCCCTGTATTTATCTTCAGGGTCATCAATGCACACTGATTGCATATATGGGCTTTTACCAATAATTTGGTTTTGGTGTTTACCTTTTTTATCGCTAAATAGAACAGGTATAGTTTTGCCTACCATACTCTGGTTAAACTCAAGTTGTTGCTTACTAATTAATTTCTGTAAACGAAGAAGGCGCTTTGTTTTAACCTCTTCTGGTACTTGATCTTTTCTTTCCGCTCCCGGTGTGCCTGGTCTTGGGCTGTATTTAAAACTATAAGCCTGAGCATATCTAACTTTTTCTACTAATTTCATAGTTTCTTCAAAATCTTTTTCGGTTTCTCCAGGAAAACCAACGATAAAATCAGAAGAAAATTCGATTTTAGGTTTCAATTTGCGAAATCTGTCTATTATTTCCAAATACTCCTCTGCAGTGTGTTTCCTGTTCATCACGCGCAATATTTTATTCGAACCAGACTGCACAGGCAGGTGAACAAACGGCATGAGTTTTGGCTCTTCCGCATGTGCCAAGTAAAGAGATTCATGCATATCTCTTGGATGAGAAGTTGTATAACGAATCCTCTCTAGCTTTTCAATTTTAGCAATATGACTAATTAATTTGCCTAAATCCCACACTTCCCCTTCGCACTCCCCATGGTAAGCATTGACATTCTGACCAAGCAAATTGATCTCATTTGCCCCATTTGCAACTAATTTCAATGCTTCACAAAATATTTCATTTACTGGCCGTGAATACTCAGCTCCACGAGTATAGGGCACTACACAAAACGTACAAAATTTATCACAACCTTCTTGTATGGCAAGAAACGCAGAGGACCCCTGGCTATTGCCATAGCATTCATCTGGCAATTTATCAAACTTTGCAACTTCAGGAAAATCAGTGTTTATTATGTGACCTTTACTTCTGCTTGCTTTGACTATCAGCTCCGGTAAAGTAGCGATACTCTGCGGACCAACAACAATATCAACAAAAGGAGCCCTTCTGAATACTTCTTCTCCCTCTGCTTGCGCTACACACCCAGCCACCACTATAGTCATTTCTTTTCGTAACGAATGAATCTTCCCAAGCTCTGAGTAAAGTTTTTCTGCTGCCTTCTCTCTAATATGGCAAGTGTTCAGCATCACCAAATCAGCTTTTCCTGCATCACTAACAACGTTGAACCCCAAAGGTTTAATTATATTTTCCATTAAAACGGAGTCATAAACGTTCATCTGACAGCCGTAAGTTTTAATATATAGGCCTTTCATATTTGGTATGTTTTTTTCAAAATTTCTTCACCCTACACGTAAATGTCTAACAGACCAGCGCGTGACGCTAGTGAACTTGTTCACAAATAAGCACAATAGATTTTGATAAGATTGTACGGAAAATTGGATCCCAGTGTCAAGCACTGGGATGACAAGTTCTCGGCAACCCCTACGTCATACCATCACGGTATCTCTAGATCCCGCTAACACGTAGCGGGATGACGGTTGTCAGGGTGTCATGAAAGTAGCTAACACTGGGATCCAGGAAAAAGAATGGTGTCATCCGAGTAGCTTGACACTGGCATCCAGGAAACTTATAGCTCTTTTCATAGAAGTCCGGATGTGATAAGATAAGGATAGACGATGATAAGGAGGTTGAGTGCCAGCAGCATATAGTTATGACTTAAGGAAAAAAGCAATGGAAGCGCTAGAGGAGGGAGGAAGCAGAGAAACAGTGGCAGCAAGATTTAAAATTGGACGAACTACTTTATGGGAGTGGCAGCAAAGAAGAAAAGAAACAGGAGACTTTCAATCAAAAAAACTTGGAAATGGAGGTTACAATCACAAAATTACCGACTGGGATGCCTTTGCTAAATTTGCCAGAGAAAACGGAGGAAAGACTCTGTCGGAAATGGCTAAACTTTGGGGCAACGTTAGTATCCAAACGATCCACCGAGCTCTCAGAAAAATTGGATTTACGCGCAAAAAAAGACATATGGATACAAGGAAAGAAACGAAGAAAAACGTGCTGAATTCTTAAAAATTATAGCAACAAAAGAACCAGAAAACTTAGTTTATATAGATGAGTCTGGCATTGATAACACAGAGGACTATCCATATGGGTATTGCCAGAAAGGACAGCGGTTTTATGGCCTAAAATCTGGGAAGAAAACTCAACGAATCAGTATGGTTGCAGCCTTAAGTAGAAGAAAGATAGTTGCTCCATTAACCTTTGAAGGCCACTGTAATATGGATGTTTTTAATGGATGGTTTGAGCAATTTTTGACACCGATCTTGGAACCTGGACAGACTGTCATTCTTGACAATGCTACTTTTCATAAGTCTGGTAAGATTATCGAGCTTGCTAGAGGAGTTGGTGCAGAAATTTTGTATCTGCCGCCGTATTCTCCAGATTTCAACAAAATTGAGCATCATTGGTTTGCTATAAAAAACAGAGCTAGGAAAAACATTCCTCTATTCGAATCCTTTCGTCGTGCTGTTGATTCTGCCTTCTTATGACCTGTTCGGACTATTATGAGAAATGCTATAATTGCAAGTAATGCATTGAGTTTGGTGAGTATGGGTTTTGCGTTATAGAATGAAGCACTTTTGGTGAATTTGTAAAGAAAGCTGGATCACAGTGTCAAGCACTGGGATGACAAGAAAGGGAGCACTGGAATTTTTATTTCAGTATTGTACATTAGCCATGCATCTGAACAGATACGAGCTTTCTGCTTTTTTTTGGTAAGGTCAGTCAAAAAGGTTTTACAACAACCATAATAACTATAACTATTATCAATACTGTCACTGCTTCATTTAAAACACGAAAATAAATATGTGACTTCTTATTCGAACCCATTGCAAAATTTTTCCTATATTTTGCAAGTAGCATATGAATAATTAACATCAAAAGTATTGCAAATGCTTTTACATGAAACCATCCTTCACGATATGCTTCCCTAATAACCATTAGTGTGATTCCAAGACCAAGTGAGAAAAGCATTGCAGGGTTTATGATATATCTAAGTAGCCTCTTTTCCATTGTTTGAAGCAAGCTATCATTTTCCGATCCCGGTTTTACAGTTGCATGGTAGACATAAAGCCTGGGTAAATAAAGCATACCTACCATCCACATAATGGCGGAGATAACGTGAAAAGCCTCAAGCCAGTGGTAGTAATCCATTGAGATTTATTATAAAATGTTAAAAATTTCTGATATTATCTTAGTTTAATAAAAAAGAAACCAATATGAAAGCAGAAAATTTCACTAAAGAACAGGTGATTGAATTCTACAAGAAAATGCTACTCATACGCAGATTTGAGGAAAAAGCAGGACAATTATATGGGATGGGATTAATAGGCGGGTTCTGTCACCTATCAATAGGACAAGAAGCAGTTGCAGTTGGAACTCAAGCTGCATCAAAATTAGGTGACGCTTTTATCACAAGTTATAGAGACCATGGCTTAATGCTCGCATGTGATTCTGATCCAAATGTTGTAATGGCAGAGCTTACCGGCAAAGAAACTGGATGCTCGAAAGGTAAAGGTGGTTCGATGCACGTATTTGACGTTGAAAAAAAATTCTTCGGCGGGCATGGAATAGTGGGAGCACAAGTTCCAATTGGCACAGGAATAGCATTTGCTAATAAATATAAGAAAAAAGATAACGTGGTATTTACATATTTTGGCGACGGTGCTGCAAATCAAGGACAAGTATATGAATCATTTAATATGGCATCTTTGTGGGAGTTGCCTGTGGTTTACATCATAGAAAATAATGAATACGCAATGGGAACCTCCGTGCAAAGATCAACTTTAGTAACAGAGTTATATAAAAGAGGAGAAAGTTTTGGTATTCCTGGAAAACAAGTTGATGGAATGGATTTTTTCTCTGTTTATGCGGCTACAAGCGAAGCAGCGGAACACACACGCAGCGGAAAATGGCCTATCCTGCTTGAAATGAAGACATATCGATATCGCGGTCACTCAATGTCAGACCCTGCTACTTATCGCTTAAAAGAAGAAGTTGAAGATATGAAGCAAAATCATGACCCTATAGGCACTTTAAAGAAATACATAACAGATAATAAAATTGCTTCAGAAGAAGAGTGCAAAGTAATTGATAAGGAAATACGTGATTTAGTAAAAAAGTCGGAAGATTTTGCCAAAAATAGTAAAGAACCAAGCGTTGATGAGCTGTATACTGATGTTTATAAATTTGTTAGCTAATTTTTTTATCCAGAACTGTACAAACATTGTATAGTAAACGATGTCATCCAATTCTCCTGTCATCCAAGTAACCTCCTCTTCTTGTCATTCCAGTGCTCTGACTACTTGGATCCAGCTGAGTTGGTGAGTATAAAAGTATAGCTAACGCAAGCTCTACGTCATGCCGCCGTGAACCGTCATACCGCGATTCATTCGCGGTATCTCGGCCGCTAACAAGTAGCGGGATGACGGTTGTCAGGCTAGCTGTCATCTCAGTAGTCTTCTTCTCCTGTCATCCGAGTAGCTGACACTGGTTCCTTTATGACGGCAGTAGCCCCTTCGGTGTCATTCCAGTGCTTGACACTGGAATGACACCAATAATTGACATTTCACTAGATATTCATTATAAATAATGGAATGCTACAAAGTATAAAAACCATATTAATAGAAGACGATAACGTTAGGCTGGATAGGTACATCAGAAGAATCTTTCCTGATCTAAAGCAATCTGTAATTGAAAAATCTTTAAGGAAAGGATTAATCAAAGTTGATGATTGCAAAGCAAAGTCCAGTGATAGAGTAAATTCTGGGCAAACTATAACGCTGAAGCACTTGAATTATATTGAAAACGCTAATTCTGATCGCAAATATAATGAAAAGTTAGTGAATCTACTAAGAGAGAACATATTATATGAAGACGAATATATACTAGCTATAAACAAACCCGCAGGGGTCATCGTTCAAGGTGGCGTAAAAGTAAAGATTAGCATGAGTGATTTGCTTGACCAAATAAGAGAGGGAGAAACATTTAAAATTGTCCATAGGCTAGATAGAGATACGAGTGGAGTGATAATATTCGCACGCAACGCTAATGTTGCCAGATACCTTATGGAAGAATTTAAAGGACGAAGAGTAAAAAAAACTTATTTAGCATTAACTTCTGGCATACCGAGCAAGGATAGTGGAACAATAGACTATCCATTGGTGAAAAAATATGTTTCAGGTCAAGAAAAAGTGGTCGTTGATGAAAATTCACCTCAGAATGCCACTACGCATTTTTCAATTATAGCAAAATCCAAACACAATGTTGCTTATTTAAAATTACAACCAATTACCGGCAGAACCCACCAGTTATAGCATTTCTTATAATAGTCCGAACAGGTCATAGGAAGGCAGAATCAACAGCACGACGAAAGGATTCGAATAGAGGAATGTTTTTCCTAGCTCTGTTTTTTATAGCAAACCAATGATGCTCAATTTTGTTGAAATCTGGAGAATACGGCGGCAGATACAAAATTTCTGCACCAACTCCTCTAGCAAGCTCGATAATCTTACCAGACTTATGAAAAGTAGCATTGTCAAGAATGACAGTCTGTCCAGGTTCCAAGATCGGTGTCAAAAATTGCTCAAACCATCCATTAAAAACATCCATATTACATTGGCCTTCAAAGGTTAATGGAGCAACTATCTTTCTTCTACTTAAGGCTGCAACCATACTGATTCGTTGAGTTTTCTTTCCAGATTTTAGGCCATAAAACCGCTGTCCTTTCTGGCAATACCCATATGGATAGTCCTCTGTGTTATCAATGCCAGACTCATCTATATAAACTAAGTTTTCTGGTTCTTTTGTTGCTATAATTTTTAAGAATTCAGCACGTTTTTCTTCGTTTCTTTCCTTGTATCCATATGTCTTTTTTTGCGCGTAAATCCAATTTTTCTGAGAGCTCGGTGGATCGTTTGGATACTAACGTTGCCCCAAAGTTTAGCCATTTCCGACAGAGTCTTTCCTCCGTTTTCTCTGGCAAATTTAGCAAAGGCATCCCAGTCGGTAATTTTGTGATTGTAACCTCCATTTCCAAGTTTTTTTGATTGAAAGTCTCCTGTTTCTTTTCTTCTTTGCTGCCACTCCCATAAAGTAGTTCGTCCAATTTTAAATCTTGCTGCCACTGTTTCTCTGCTTCCTCCCTCCTCTAGCGCTTCCATTGCTTTTTTCCTTAAGTCATAACTATATGCTGCTGGCACTCAACCTCCTTATCATCGTCTATCCTTACCTTATCACATCCGGACTTCTATAAAAAGAGCTATACGTGCACATTTAGCTCATATAAATTGCCCTATTCTTGGTGACGGTAAATATGGTGGTAAAAAAGCTTTTATTGATGGGATAGCAAATAAAATTCACCTTCATTCGCATTCTTTATCTTTAAAACTGCCAAACAATAAAGAAATCACTATCACCGCTCCTATCACTAAACACATCGAAAAATCCATTGAAGCGCTATTTTTCGACTGAAACGATTTCACCAATCAACTTTTCTGTCTTTGGCTTTAATTTGAAGCACAGATATTAGGCTAATTAATGCGCAGGTAGTAAGATAAATGCCTGCTGCAAGTTTTATTTCGGTTTTTTCTATAAGCCACATACATATGGATGGAGAAAGGCCACCAAATATTCCTGCAGATATGTTATGTGCGAGGCTAAAGCCCGTGCACCTAACTTTCGTTGGAAATAACTCGCAGACAAGAGAATTGTATATTCCAAAAGATGCACCTATCGGTACGCTTATCAATAGAAAAGTGAGCGTTACAATATAGTGGTTATCATATGATAATAGCGAAAGCGCCGGCAAACCGGCGCAAGCTAGAGCTACTAATGTAGGAATCATTACATTTTTTCTTCCAACTTTATCAGACAGTATTGCAAACAGCACTGCAGACGCTCCAAATGTAATTTCAACTATAATCCTTACTACATTTTTAATATCAATACCTGACAGAGTAAGCGCTTTTACAGATATGTTATAAAACATTATTACCGAATAAACGATTGCATTTTGAGCGATACCAAGCCCAATTGCTATCATAAATACTTTTTTATAGTCCCTGGTTAATTCTAAAAATGGAGAATGAGATAAGCTTTTATTTTTATCGTGTGTTTTATATGCTAAGCTCTCTTCCATTATATATCTTGTTAAAAAGCCTATTATGCCCATAATGAAGCAGAAATAGAAGGGCAGCCTCCAGCCCCAAATTTCATAATTTTCACCTGTGAGTTTTTTACAAATAGCTATCATTACAAAGCATGTAAGAGAACCAAGCGCACCGCTAAAAGGCTTCATACTCCCTAGAAAGCCTAGATTTTTTTTATCGCTTGAATGCTCTATTAAAAAAGCCGAGTTGATACTCGTTTCTCCACCTGCTGCCATTCCTTGTGTTATTCTACAAAGCAGAAGCAGTATAGGAGAAAATATTCCAATTTCTTTAAAGCTTGGTATAACCGCAATTGCAGTAGACGATATCGAAGCTAATATTACAGAAGTCAGCAAAATTTTCCTTCTGCCGTATTTATCTCCAATGTAACCAAAAATAAATGCACCAAGTGGTCTAAATCCAAATCCAATTGCAAAACTGCCAAGAAATTTGATTTTTTTTATGTAATCACTTTCTGATGAAAAAAAAACGTCACTTATTATGTGTGTTAACACTCCAAATAGAGTTAACTCATACCATATAATCATGTTACAGATTATGCTTGATAGTATTGCTTTTTGAATATTGTTCATGACTTCCGGTTTACCACACCCCGCTATAAAAATTTTTATTCAAACCTTCAAGGATAATTCACGTAAATGTTTACTATCTACCTTAGAAGGAGCACCCATTAGAACATCTTCACCTTGCTGGTTCATAGGAAAACAGATTACTTCACGAATGTTTGGTTCATCGGCAAGTAGCATAACCATTCTATCAATCCCTGGTGCTATTCCACCATGAGGGGGAACACCAAATCTGAATGCACGTACAAGTGCGCCGAATTTTGTATCAACTTCTCCCTGGCTATAACCTGCAATGGCAAAAGCTTTGTACATTACATCCAGCTTATTATTACGAATTGCCCCGCTTGACAGTTCTATTCCATTACAAACGAGATCATATTGGTAAGCAAGGATATTCAGTGGATTCTTTTCCTCTAAATCTTTCAGACCACCGTGTGGCATGGAGAATGGGTTATGGAAGAAATCGATTTTTTTACTTTTATCGTCATATACAAAATAGGGAAAATCAATGATCCAACAAAACTTGAAGATATTGTCATCTATAAGACTGAGTTCTGACCCTAAAAGAGTGCGCACTTTCCCTGCAATTGTTGCTGCCTCATTCTCTTTGTCAGAAGCAAAAAACACACTATCTCCAGTCCCTACATTCGTTACTTCTCTTATGTAGTTTAGCCTATTGTCATCGAGGAATTTAGCAATTGGGCCTTTCGCAGTTCCATCTTTATCAAACGTTATATATCCAAGACCCTTAGCACCGAATTCTTTTTGCGCATGTTCTATTTTTTTATCAAAGAAGCTGCGTGGTTCCTCTGCTGTCTTAGGTGCAGGGATGGCTCTCACTACCATACCACGCTCAATATTGCTTTTGAAAATATTGAACCCTGAATCACGGAAAATTTCTGTAACATCGTTGATTAATAGTGGATTACGCAGATCTGGCTTATCAGAACCATATTTGAGCATTGCCTCTTTATATGTAATACGTGGAAAATCTTTATCAACAGACTTACGAGAAAATTTAGCAAACACTTTATATAAGGTAGACTCAATAATCTGAAAGATGTCTTCTTGAGTTATAAAAGACATTTCAAGATCTAGCTGATAAAACTCTCCCGGAGAACGGTCAGCCCTTGCGTCTTCATCACGAAAACACGGTGCAATTTGAAAATATTTATCAAACCCTGAGACCATGAGCAATTGCTTAAAAATCTGCGGAGCTTGCGGCAATGCATAGAATTTACCAGGATTTAGCCTACTCGGTACTAAATAATCACGTGCACCTTCAGGGGACGAAGCAGTAAGTATTGGAGTCTGAATTTCCAAAAACCCTTGCTCTATCATGAGCTTGCGGAGTTCTGCAATAATTTGTGAGCGCAGAATAATATTGTTACGGGCTTTTTCACGCCTTAAATCAAGAAAACGATATTTAAATCTCATATTTTCCGGATATTCTTGTTCGCCAGCAATGCTCGCTAATATACTTCTTTCTTCTTTCGCTATTTCTTCATCACGGTGGAACTCGACTTCCGATTCAACGTGCAAATTGCTAACTACAACCTCAATTTCCCCAGTTGCGATAGAGGTGTTTACCGTATCTTCAGTTCTAGCTTCAACTATTCCTGTAACAGTAATTACACTCTCCAATTTTAAATTTGATATCTCATCAAAAAAGTCTTTGTCATTATTAAATACTAGTTGAGTGATTCCATAGAAGTCTCTTAAATCAACAAAAATTAGGTTACCGTGATCGCGCTTACGGTATAACCATCCAGAAAGGGTAACTTCCTTTTCTACATCATTCTTCCTTAATTCTTCACACGTGTGAGTCTTGTAGCAGTTCATATTTGTTTCACTTCTAAATTCTTTAAAAAGTATAGAAATAAACCTTATTACATACAAGCCCATTCGTCAGATATTTGTCCAATTTACGAAATAGAGCAGTGTTGCTTTTATACTGTCTTTACCCGCAAAGAAATTGCACAATTTCTATAATTATGGTATAATGATAAGGGTATTTTTAGTGAATTAGATACAAGAAATGCCATTTGCACAGATCATAACATATAGCGTAACATTACTTGCTGTAGCTGCAGTATTTCTCTTTTTGAGAAAAATATACAAAAATCGCATTAGAAAAATCATATTTCCTAGAAAAGTTTTTAAAGAAGAGTGGGAAGAAGACAGAAAATTCAATGAATTATATCAAAAAAATAAGCAAAAAGAGTTGCTAAAACAACAAGAAACGTTACGCGAGAAACAAAAAGATGTGCAAGTTTATAAAGAAGATCCAGAAATAGTTGACATAGCAAAACCGGTAGGTAAATGGACAAAGATGGTTATGATGGGTAATGGTTTAATGCAGCGTTTTGCACAATTGATACATAGAGAAGGCGGCCAGAAAGGATTTTGGGAGCTGTTTGTAAAAGCTCAGGCTTCAACTCAAGGTAAACATAAGGGGAAGGGCAGATGATGTATCCATTATATAACCTGCTTTCTGATATTAAATTTCTTGTATTGTGTTGAATGTTATAGCCAGTTTTGCCTCAAACACAAGGGTGTCATCCCAGTGCGTGACACTGGGATCCAGCAAGCTTTGCTTGCAAATGTGCTTAACAAACATTAGACTTCTTGCATTATCCCATGCCATCCCTGTCTGGGATTCAGAAGAGTCAATTGCAACCAAGCAATTGTATAAAAAAAACTGGATTCCAGTGTCAGCTACTTGCATGACATCATTCGTTGTGCAAACTACCTACAAATTGCAACCTAAAGTATCTGGGTTCTGGATCCTCTTTGGAGGTCCAGTAAATGCTTGAATGTGAAAATTTATCCTGCGCGCGTAATAATAAGGTACTATTTAAAAATCTCAGTTTTAAAGCTGAGCCAAAATCAAAGATTCTAATCACTGGTCCAAATGGTAGTGGTAAAACCATCTTAATTAGAAGTTTATCTGGACTTTTACCGCCGGTATCAGGCAATATAAGGCACTGCGGAAAAGACATATATGATGATCCAAAATCCTATATACCTTCCATGGTCTATATAGGCCATAAGAATGCCTGTAAAGATAGCTTAACTGTTGCTCAAAACGTAGAATTCTGGGCAGGAATACGAAATACTAGGGAATTGATTGTGGCAGCTATTTGTTGCTTGCAGTTGCAACCTGTACTTAATATTAGATATGGCGAACTTTCTGCAGGCTGGAAAAGGAGAGTTGCGCTTGCTCGCCTCTTGATTTCTAATGCAAACGTTTGGCTGATAGATGAACCATTTTGTAATCTTGATAGCGCAACGTGTGAATTAGTGCTGAACCTAATCTCAATACGCTCTGAGCAAAATGGTATAGTATAGCATTTCTTATAATAGTCCGAACAGGTCATAGGAAGGCAGAATCAACAGCACGACGAAAGGATTCGAATAGAGGAATGTTTTTCCTAGCTCTGTTTTTTATAGCAAACCAATGATGCTCAATTTTGTTGAAATCTGGAGAATACGGCGGCAGATACAAAATTTCTGCACCAACTCCTCTAGCAAGCTCGATAATCTTACCAGACTTATGAAAAGTAGCATTGTCAAGAATGACAGTCTGTCCAGGTTCCAAGATCGGTGTCAAAAATTGCTCAAACCATCCATTAAAAACATCCATATTACAGTGGCCTTCAAAGGTTAATGGAGCAACTATCTTTCTTCTACTTAAGGCTGCAACCATACTGATTCGTTGAGTTTTCTTTCCAGATTTTAGGCCATAAAACCGCTGTCCTTTCTGGCAATACCCATATGGATAGTCCTCTGTGTTATCAATGCCAGACTCATCTATATAAACTAAGTTTTCTGGTTCTTTTGTTGCTATAATTTTTAAGAATTCAGCACGTTTTTCTTCGTTTCTTTCCTTGTATCCATATGTCTTTTTTTGCGCGTAAATCCAATTTTTCTGAGAGCTCGGTGGATCGTTTGGATACTAACGTTGCCCCAAAGTTTAGCCATTTCCGACAGAGTCTTTCCTCCGTTTTCTCTGGCAAATTTAGCAAAGGCATCCCAGTCGGTAATTTTGTGATTGTAACCTCCATTTCCAAGTTTTTTTGATTGAAAGTCTCCTGTTTCTTTTCTTCTTTGCTGCCACTCCCATAAAGTAGTTCGTCCAATTTTAAATCTTGCTGCCACTGTTTCTCTGCTTCCTCCCTCCTCTAGCGCTTCCATTGCTTTTTTCCTTAAGTCATAACTATATGCTGCTGGCACTCAACCTCCTTATCATCGTCTATCCTTACCTTATCACATCCGGACTTCTATGAAAAGAGCTATAATTATTACAGGGCATAGCTCTACAGAGCAATTGTGTGATTTTACAACGATTGATATACGCGATTTCAATAGATTTCTTGCATAGTTTTTGGCAGCGCGTTAACAACCGTTAGAAACGAAAAACTTCCTTGACAAACTCCGCCAGCCCCCTTATCATGGTACTGGAGGTATTCGTTTATCTTCAATCTGTGCAGATTAAACGACAACAGTATTACGTAATTGGCGTCTTATTTTTAATTTTTTGCACTATGTGCACCTTATGTCTTCACAACATTTCTGGGTTTTTACCTATATAAGCTGAAACGCGCTTATAAAGCGTTTAAGACAGTATAGAACGCCAATTTGCAGGATTAGAGAGTGACAACTAGCTAACACGGGATATCTTTTGCCTTTTTTTCTGCTTAGTAAATTTCTTAAACATTCAAACTAAGGTGAGTTGCATTCAAAAGCAGCTAAATTGCAGTGTTTAAGACTTAAAAAACGCCAATACTGAAAATAGACAATGACTAGGGCTTCGTGTGCCTTTTTTTTATTTGGTAAATTTCTTAAATATTTATGGCTAAACGACAACCGTCATCCCGCTGCTTGTTAGCGGCTAAGAACCTGTACATGATCTCAAGAAAGGAATAAACTAAGAGATAATATATATAAGTTAGGATATATGAGGAGTTTATACCCAAGTGATATAAGTCGGGAAAGATTTGAGATTATGTTACCAGATCTAGAGTCCTGTAGAAAAAAAACAAAACCAAGGAAACTTGATTTGTATGATGTATTTTGTGGAGTGTTATACGTTCTGAAAAGCGGTTGTCAGTGGAGAATGCTACCAAAAGAGTTTCCAAAATGGCGCAATTGTTACGACTATTTTAAGAAGTGGAGTGAAAAACCAGATGCAGATAAAGAAAGTGTTCTGGAGCTGGTGTTAAAAAAAAATAGTTGGCGTGGTCCGACAAAACAATGGTCGGAAAGAAAAAACCAGCTTCTGCATAATTGATGCACAGAGTGTAAAAAATGCAGATACTGCTGAAGAAAAAGGCTATGATGCAGGCAAAAAGATTTCAGGAATAAAACGCCATATTGCAGTAGATACGCAAGGTTTGCCCCATGCAATTTATATAACAACAGCAGAGATAACTGACCGTAGCAGTGCTGTGAGAATGGTCGAAAATGCAAAAGAAAACCTCTCGGGAGTTAAAAATGTACTGGTTGATGCAGGCTATACTGGAGAGAATTTTGCAACTCAAATAAAAACGATTATTGGTGCAACCGTTGAAGTGATAAAAAGAAATGAATTACATTCCTTTGTTGTATTGCCCAAAAGATGGGTTGTGGAGCGATCTTTTGCTTGGTTAGAAAAATGTAGAAGATTGTGGAAAAATTGTGAGCGAAAACTCAATACTAGCCTACAAATGGTCGTTCTGGCTTTCACTGCCTTACTTCTGAAAAGATTATGAACAGGCTCTAAGGGATACTGCGAATGAATCGCGGTATGACGGTTAATTATTCTGCGGCGGTATGACGTAGAGCTCGCGTTAGCTATACTTTTATACTCACCAACTCAGTATCCAATCTGGATCCAAGTAGTCAGCTACTCGGATGACATCTTTGTGTTTGAGGCAAAACCAGCTATAACATTTCTTCGCAAACAAATGTTCGTACAGTTGTGCGCGTGATGCTGGAATCTAGACAACAATTAGATCCTATTGTCAAGCAATAAGCTACATGTGCTATTTATTTAGTAGATTAAATATGAAGTTTAAAACTCTGCTATTGACTTCCTGTAGAACTAGTGAAAACCAAACTTGCTTAAAACCACTTAATTAGTTATAGTTATAAGTTTAGGCACAGTAAAATGACAGCTTTTGTCCCCTTGATTATTTTTTTAATCTTGTATCTTGGAAGTGGTGCTTATTTTTCTTTTATCGGAACTGATAATCCACTTCATCAGGTTTCACCAGTAATCTGCTTATTACCAGCACTATTTTTTGCTGTCTCACGTGGTACAAATAAAATTCAGCATAACATCGATACTGTTATCGAGGGCATGGGTGACAAAAATACCCTTACTATGTGTTTAATTTTTTTATTTTCTGGAGCATTTTCTGCAGTTACTCAATCAATTGGTAGCGCAGACACTGTCGCTAATTTAATTCTTAATTTCCTTCCAGCAAGATTACTGCTGCCTGGAGTATTTTTGGCTTCTGCTTTTATTTCAACTGCAATTGGTACATCTATGGGAGTTGTTGCGCTGATGGTACCTACAGCTGTTAATCTGGCAAAAAGTGGAGCTTTTGGTCTCGAAATAGGAACTGCAACTGTAGTAGGTGGTGCCGTGTTTGGCGATAACCTTTCGATGATATCTGATACCACCATTGCATCTGTTTCTTCACAGGAAGCTTCAGCAAAAGATAAACTTAAAATGAACTCTAAAGTTGCACTTATTGCCAGCATTATAACACTCATCTACCTAGCAGTTGCCTCAAATAGTACAAAAATTATTTCTATATCAAATTTAGATTATTATTCTATAATAAAAATTATTCCTTACATTTCTTTAATAATCATGGGGCTGCTTGAAGTTGCCACTTTAGTAACAATAACTATAAACATAATTATTGCTGGTGTGCTAGGAATAACTTTTTTTGACTATGCTATCATTCAATTTCCTCATGACGTGTATGACGGTTTCAAAAAAGTAAACGAAATAGTGATATTTGCTCTATTTATCGGTGGATTGAGCCATATAATGTACAAACAAGGTCAAAAAGCGTTGCATAAACTCATCGATGAAAGCAATATCACAAAAACTAAAGCTGAATTTGTGATAGCAGGAATTGCGTCTATGTTTACTACCTTAGTTGCCAATAATACCATTGCTATTTTACTAAGTGGTGGCATTGCAAAAAGGCTTGCACAAAAACACAGTATTGCGCCACATCGCAGCGCATACTTATTAGATGTTTTTGCTTGTGCTACAAAAGGTATCTTACCTTATGGTTCCCAACTACTGCTAGCAGGGAGCATCGCCTCTGTATCACCTATTTCTTTATTAACACAGGTATATTACTGCTTTATTCTAGCGGCAGTTACAATAGGCGAAATAATCATCAACAGCAGAAAAGAGAAACGTTGTGCGGCTGCAGCTTAGAGTTTCTCTTTTTTTACCCATAAGGAACGGAATTACTTGACACCCTTCGCCAACCCCCTTATCATGAAACTGAAGCTATTTATTTATCTTCTCTGTGCAGATTAAATGACAAAAAAACTCAATGTATTTGGCGTCTCATGTTTAGTTTTTTGCACTATGTGCGCCTCATGTCTTTATAAAACTTCTAGCTATACAAGCCGAAACGCGCTGTTCAAGACATCAAAAGACGTCAAATAGAACAAGGGAGAATTTGAATACTGGCTACCCTGGGGATTCTTTGCCTTTTTCCCTGCTTAGTAAATTTCTTAAACACTTGCGGTGTAGGTTAGTTGCAAGTTATAGCATTTCTCATAATAGTCCGAACAGGTCATAGGAAGGCAGAATCAACAGCACGACGAAAGGATTCGAATAGAGGAATGTTTTTCCTAGCTCTGTTTTTTATAGCAAACCAATGATGCTCAATTTTGTTGAAATCTGGAGAATACGGCGGCAGATACAAAATTTCTGCACCAACTCCTCTAGCAAGCTCGATAATCTTACCAGACTTATGAAAAGTAGCATTGTCAAGAATGACAGTCTGTCCAGGTTCCAAGATCGGTGTCAAAAATTGCTCAAACCATCCATTAAAAACATCCATATTACAGTGGCCTTCAAAGGTTAATGGAGCAACTATCTTTCTTCTACTTAAGGCTGCAACCATACTGATTCGTTGAGTTTTCTTTCCAGATTTTAGGCCATAAAACCGCTGTCCTTTCTGGCAATACCCATATGGATAGTCCTCTGTGTTATCAATGCCAGACTCATCTATATAAACTAAGTTTTCTGGTTCTTTTGTTGCTATAATTTTTAAGAATTCAGCACGTTTTTCTTCGTTTCTTTCCTTGTATCCATATGTCTTTTTTTGCGCGTAAATCCAATTTTTCTGAGAGCTCGGTGGATCGTTTGGATACTAACGTTGCCCTAAAGTTTAGCCATTTCCGACAGAGTCTTTCCTCCGTTTTCTCTGGCAAATTTAGCAAAGGCATCCCAGTCGGTAATTTTGTGATTGTAACCTCCATTTCCAAGTTTTTTTGATTGAAAGTCTCCTGTTTCTTTTCTTCTTTGCTGCCACTCCCATAAAGTAGTTCGTCCAATTTTAAATCTTGCTGCCACTGTTTCTCTGCTTCCTCCCTCCTCTAGCGCTTCCATTGCTTTTTTCCTTAAGTCATAACTATATGCTGCTGGCACTCAACCTCCTTATCATCGTCTATCCTTATCTTATCACATCCGGACTTCTATGAAAAGAGCTATATCTCTGCTGTTGTTATATAAATTGCATGGGGCAAACCTTGCGTATCTACTGCAATATGGCGTTTTATTCCTGAAATCTTTTTGCCTGCATCATAGCCTTTTTCTTCAGCAGTATCTGCATTTTTTACACTCTGTGCATCAATTATGCAGAAGCTGGTTTTTTCTTTCCGACCATTGTTTTGTCGGACCACGCCAACTATTTTTTTTTAACACCAGCTCCAGAACACTTTCTTTATCTGCATCTGGTTTTTCACTCCACTTCTTAAAATAGTCGTAACAATTGCGCCATTTTGGAAACTCTTTTGGTAGCATTCTCCACTGACAACCGCTTTTCAGAACGTATAACACTCCACAAAATACATCATACAAATCAAGTTTCCTTGGTTTTGTTTTTTTTCTACAGGACTCTAGATCTGGTAACATAATCTCAAATCTTTCCCGACTTATATCACTTGGGTATAAACTCCTCATATATCCTAACTTATATATATTATCTCTTAGTTTATTCCTTTCTTGAGATCATGTACAGGTTCTAAGAAATGCTTTTAAGCTATTAATTTTAGTTAATACTAAAAATAACTCTCTAATCCGCCTTTTTAGCTCAATAAATGCCTTTGTTAAACTGAGTTCTGTATTCTTTTTTAGTTTTGTACAACTGACCATTCCATGAAATATGAGAATTGCACATAATTTAGCATATAATTCACACAATACTCTGTATGGCTTCCCTTTTAGTTCATCAAGTCTTATGTAGCTCTTGTATAGTTTAAATAACAACTCAATTTGCCACCTTACTCTGTAGATTGTTAATACTTGCTCAGCACTAATTTTATCCTCTGGAATATTAGTTATGAATATTGACCAGTTCAACAATTTTTGATTCCTTTTGGAAGATGTATATCCATGTGATTTTGCCAATTTATTAGCTTTTCTTCTTCTGGCTAGAGACTGCTCTTCAGTTAGTTTATGACATATCATTCTTACTCTAATCTTTGCTTCTTTTCCCAATAATACCTCAGTTTCTAAAAATAGCTTGTCTCCTAAACATTCCAATAATTCCATTTTTTGATTTGTTTCTATAGCATATATATTGGTATCAGATTTATAACGACTAATAAAATAAGCTCCCGTTTCATTGATCTGTTTAAAAGAACTTGGGACAAAATAACCAAGGTCAGATATTAGCAAATCGTTACTTGATATATCGATCAAATGCTCTCTATAACCTTGGTCTGACCTTACTCCCTCCGTTATGTTAAGTTGATCCAATGTCTGATTTAAGTAATCAAAAACTAATTGTAACTTTATCCCAGACTTAGTGTTACTCTCATAACCTTTGTAACTAGTACCATACCCTTTATACAGATTTTTCATACTGTTAGGCAGGCTAATATAGCTACTATCCAATAACTTGACGCCTTTAAATTGCTGCAAGATTCTACAATCAATTTGCAGGATATTTTTAAATAAAGCCATAGATTCATTGTACATTCTCTTCATAAATTCTACTGCTTCTTTAGTAAACCTGAAATCTAAACCCTGTTTCGTCATTACCACAGATTCTTCGTTTAATAATTGGCGCATTGCATCTATGCTGCAGTTTTCAATTCCTATATTACCCCAAATTATAGCTTTTATGAATGATGAACCGCTCAGCTTTCTCTTCCTTTTTACAAATCATGTTTCAATTGATACCTCATTTGCCATTTCATTGAAAAATTTGTTGAGGTTGTTTGATAGGCAAGTTATTTTATTCATCGTTAGCTCTCTCACTAAAAGTATATCTGAAAGAACTTATATCTTATTATTCTATCTCCTTCATGTCTTTTTCCTTAACTTGACGCGTATGGTTTATTTAACACTCCCGTCATTTGCTTTATCTTCCAACATATTCACCTGATCTAAATCCGATAGAGCATTGTTGGCACACCATCAAAAGTCGCCTCAGACCTCTAATGCATCAATGTACAGACTTACACCTTTTAGTTGGTAATACCATTTTAGACGTTTATCATTCGTTTTAGAAAATACTATAGTTGAAATAGCGCAGTTACTCACCCCATAAATTTGGTGCTCTCTTTCAATCAAAGGTGTCTTGCTGCTTGAAATGTTTTCTTTGTAAAAATTTGGCTTATCTTTATATCATCTCATTCAAACAGCATTAACATAACTTATGCCTTTTTTGGATGTAGAAATTTTCTAGGAATTGTCTTTTTGAATTCTATGGTATTTTGTTTAACATTGAAACAAGAGGCCAGTGTCACGCACTGGCATGACACCCATTTGTTCCTATAGTTGTCTTTTCTCGTCTACCTTATTTTGCCACTCTGCTGAACAGATACATAAAGAAAGTGGAAAATTGGATATTCTCAACTCGACTCCTGCAGATTAAAAATTAAGTTGAATAAAAATTGGGTTTGACGCAGTTTTTTCCCATAGTTTAAGAAATTAAAAATTTAACGATTAGAATTATAATTACAGACCACAGTAAAAAATAGACTTTTCCATTTGATTTATTTTTAATTTGGATGTTTTCTAATTTTTTATCAGCTATTAGGTTTAATTTTTCTATAAGGCTAAATATCCCTTGGATTGTTTTTACAGGATAAGAACTTCTAATTTTTTCCCTATACCCTATTTTACTTTCATGTTGACTGCTTATCCACGCTTCAACTACTTTCCACATATTGATTTCTGGGTAGATCTTTCTACATGTCCCTTCCAGTAAAATTATAGTTTTCTGCAGCAATAACAATTGTGTTTGAACTTTCATATCAAAATCACCAGTTATTTTTAATAGCTGAGCAAGTAAACTAGCAAATGAAATCTTCTGTATAGGCTGCCCAATAATGGGTTCACCTATTGCCCTGCAAGCTGTGACAAAATTTCTATGCTGTGATGAAACATAACCAGCTTTAAAGTGAATTTTTGCAACGTGATCATAATCCCGATTTAAAAAGCCTTTGAGTATCTCTATAACGTAATAGCATGTCTCACGATCTATTCTACCCATGATTCCACAATCCAGAGCAATAATATTGTTATTACTATCAACCATTAGATTTCCAGGATGCATATCAGCATGAAAAAAACAATCCCTGTATACCTGATTACAAAACGATTCTATAAGATTGATAGCTATTTGCTTATGATTATTCAGTTTTTCAACTTCGTATATTGGCGTTGCTTCTATCCATTCTAATGTTAAAACCTTTTTTGCAGTTCTATTCCAATCTATTTCAGGTAAATAAAAACCTCTGTCATTTTTTGTGTTTTCCTTTAGTTCCGAAGAGTGAGCAGCTTCAAAACGTAGATCTAACTCTAATCGGCAAATTTCAGCAAAAGTTTTGACTAATTCAATTGGCCTCAGCCTTTTTGATTGTTCGCTAAATTTTTCTGCAATTTCTGCAAGCCAAGAAAGCATTTTTATATCCCTTGAGAATGTTTTCTCAATATTTGGCCTTAAAACCTTCACAGCAACTTCCTTACCCTCAGTTGTAACCGCTCTATGCACCTGAGAAATCGATGCTGCTGCAATTGGCTTTTCAGAAAAGCTTGAAAAAATGTCGCTCAATTTACAATTAAACTCACTTTCTATAGTTTTAACTGCTATTTTATGTGAAAATGATGGCAATCTATCACATATCAATAACAAGTTATTTGTTATATCCTCATTTAAAACATCAGTACGTGATGAGATAGACTGCCCAAACTTAATGAACACCGGACCTAATTTTTCAAGAGCACACTTTAGCTTGTGGCCTTGTATTCTATTTATTGATTTTTTTGATGGTGGAAGTAAATAAGGTAATATATTGTAACGCGTCAGCACCGTAGTTATGTGCAGAAGACGCAAAATATTTTGAATCATTTCGCTGCGTAACTGCTAAATATTTCATTTAGGGTTCTATTTTTCATAATCTCATCAGGCTTGCCTTGGCAATAGATAGTATTATTTATACAAATTACGTAATCTGAGGATGGTAGAGCAGAGTTAAGATCATGAGAAGTCATAAGAATCGATACCAATCGTTTTTTTGCTATTTTATTTATAATATCATAAAATTTAGCCCGCGCGTTAATATCCATTGCACTAACTGGTTCATCTAGAATGATCAAGTCAGGCTCTGCAATTAAACAACGTGCAAGTAGCAATAATTGTGTTTGCCCTGCAGAAATTTCTAACACTTGATTCTTCAAAATGTTACCGATACCAACCAACTCTATCGCTTCTGTAATAATGGATTGATTTTTCTTTAGTCTTTTCAAGGAGCTATTTAAAAGGAAATATTCAACTGTTATTGGCATCAAATTACTAATACTAAAATTTTGCGGCATATAGCCAATTTTTATGTTGTCAGCAAATACGATATTACCGGTACAGCTTTTATTTATGCCAGCAATTGCTTTCACTAAAGAGGTTTTACCTCCACCATTTGGACCAAGTATTGTAATTACGTCTCCTCTTTCCATGAACATATTGATATTGTCAAGGATTCTTTTACCATCATATGTGAGAGCAAGATTTTCTATTTTTAGAACACGATTATTGACATTATTCAATTTATTGACAAAATTTAACTTCTTCTCAACGTTTATATGAGACATTTACTGACTTTTTTTTTATTACTTTCATTTACACTATACTATAATATCGCCTTTTCATCCAATTTAAAAGTTGTAGCTACAATCAAACCTATTCACTCACTTGTAGCTTCTGTTACAGAAGGGATTTTAGAACCGGAATTGCTTGGCTATGCAACATCTGCGCATAATTATATATTAAAGCCATCTGATGCGAGTAATTTAGAATCAAGTGACGTTATATTTTATGTTGACGATAACTTAGAGACGTTTGTTCAAACTTTCGCCAAAAATAATAAAGAACTAGTGCAATTGTCAAAGGCAATCAACCTACTTCCTACTCGGCCACATTCATTTTCTAGAAAAATCACTCACATTCAAGATGAAAAAGATTTACACATTTGGCTGAGTCCCGAAAATGCAAAGAGCATGATACTTTCTGTAAGTGCAACATTGTCTAACATAGATAAAGAAAATTCCTACCGATACAACTCTAATGCAATGAAAACTATAAAAAAAATAGACCAAGAAGTAAAAGAAATCATGAAAGAACTGAATGATTTTAAAAATCAAAAATATATCGTCACTCATGATGCTTATCAATATTTTGAAAAATATTTTGGTTTAAATCACCCAAGTGCCATTCTTTCCATAGAAGAGGATTCTTACATAGGTATGAGGAGTGTAATGAAGCTAAAAAAGATAATGAAGGAAGAAAACGTTAAATGTATATTTGCTCATTCACAAGAAGATAGCATAAAGCCTAATGCTCTTTCTAATGACGCAAAAATGGTAGTTCTTGATCCTATTGGATCAGACATAGAGCCTGGAAAAGATGCATATCTAGCCATAATCAATAGCATTGCACAAAATTTTAAGTCTTGTTTTGTTGAGTAATAAGTTCCCTTTTAGCTTACTGTTTTATTGTTCTGCATTTATTTGTCCTTTACATATTATGCAGGTTTAGAATTATGCTTTATTCTTACATTTATGTCTTGGCCCAATACAATCAATAAGTTAAGCAAGTATTCTAAGGAAAACCCTTCGATTTTTGACCTATTGATTTGAGATACTTTAGGTTGATCAACCTTTAGAGCGTTTGCTGCTTTTTTCTGTGTTGTGTACTTCTTACTTATTAATTGTGCAATGATCTTTATTAATTTCAGTTTTGTATCTTTTACATCCCCCAACTCTACTATTATAGGATAACTTAATTGTAAATTTTGCATAATAATAAAATCCCTTATAAAAAAATTACTTTAGTTTTTCTTCTTTAAATAACACATGCCTTCTGACTACTGGGTCATACTTCCTAAACTCCAGTTTTTTGGTGAGCTTTTTTGGATTACGCTTTTTTACATAAAAATAACCTGTTGATTTTTCTTCACCAGTTTTTGTTGTCTTGATTGCAGTGCTAACTAACTTAACGAGCAAAGAAGCATTTTTTTTCGCCATACTTATAATGATATAATAAATTCTATGCGAGTTTATTACGCAAAACACTAAAAGTCAACCGAATAATGCAGATCGTAAAATTCTTGACAATCAACAGTGCATTAAGTAGCATGAAGTTAACTTCAGAATGAAAAGCAAACGGTAAATAAGTGGCAAATAGTGGTAAAAAGTTATTATTGATAGAAAATTCCACCTGTTCTAATGAGGTAAGAGTTGCCTTGTCAGTTAATAATAAGGTTGTAGAATTTGAACAAGAATTCAAGGAAAAAAAACAATTAAGAGGTAATATATACGTTGCTTATATAAAGCGTATAGAGCCTTCTTTGCAAGCCGTATTTATCGAATATGGAAAAAATAAGCAAGGTTTTTTGTCTTTTTCCGAGATATCTCTAGATTACTTCAATATTCCAGAAAAAGAAAAGGAAACTATCTTTGAGAGCTACTCAAATGACGATTATACAGAAAAAGGGAACGATACCATAGCAAATGTCTCTTCAGATTCTGCAGCTAGTAAGAATGTTAACGAGTCAGGTAGTGGTTTTGTAAGAGAGGTACCTTTATATAAAAAATACAAATTACAAGATGTTATTTCAGTAAATCAAAAAGTATTGGTTCAGCTAACTAAGGATGAACGAGGCAATAAAGGAGCTTCATTTACAACATACATAACTTTAGTGGGTAGATACTGTGTTTTCATGCCAAATTCCATGAGTAAAGGTGGAGTGTCTCGCAGAATTGAAGATGCTAATGTCAGAAAGCAGTTAAAGGAGATACTGAGTTCAATAAACTTGCAAAAAAGATCAGGTTTAATAGTAAGAACTGTTGGTTCAGGAAAAAATAAGAAAGAAATTGAGCAGGATTACAATTACTTATCCTCATTATGGCAGAGCATTCAAAAAAATGCCCTCTCTGTAAACGCTCCATCATTAATTTACAATGAAGCAGATGTAATTATGAGATCTGTTCGTGATTTTTGTAGCGATGGTATAGAAGTTATAGTGTCTGGAAAGGAAGCTTTTGAAGCAGTTAGGCAATATGCTAACAATGCACTAAAAGGTAGTAAGTTGCGCTATAGATTGTATAGAGGTTATGCTCCGATCTTTACTTACTACGGAATCGAAGATCAAATTTCTGAGTTATATAGCAATAGAGTAGAATTGCCATCTGGTGGGTCTTTGATAATAACTTTAACTGAGGCGTTTGTTTCGATAGACGTGAATTCAGGAAAGATGACAGGAGAAGATAGCATAGAAGAAACAGCTTATAGAACCAACATGGAAGCAGTACCTGAAATATCAAGACAGGTGAATCTTAGGGGCCTATCAGGATTAATAGTAGTCGATTTTATTGATATGTTGAAATATCAGTATTGCAGAGCTGTTGAGTCTGCTATAAAGCAAGCGTTTAAAGATGATAAAGCTAAAGTTCAATTTAGCTACATAAATGACTTTGGTTTAATGGTATTTTCAAGACAAAGAATTAAACCAAACGTACAAGAAATTAATACTACAGAATGTTTACACTGCAAAGGCACTGGAAGAATAAAATCAAACGAAGTAATTGTTTCATCAATACTAAGGGATTTACAACATATTGCTAACAAGAATCGAAATAAGTCTTTTGATTTAGTAGCACACAGTGCAGTTATAGCGTACATTTTTAATAACAGACGCAATACAGTTTCTACAATCGAAAAAGAGTTTAATATTACATTGAACGTTAATATTGATAACAGTTTAGATGTAAATGCATTTGTTTTAAAACAAGGAGATGATGTTGATTTAAACGATTATAAGCCATTACAGAACTCTGGATACCAAATTGGGGATAGCAGCAATGAAGAAGCTGATAATTCAAATAAACTACGAGGCAATTTTTGGCTGACTAAGTGGCTTTCGCGCCTTTTAAGTTCTAATAACTAACTAGAAACCTAAATTGGGCTTGTAATTAATGAGTCCTATACTTATATATTCTTATATCAGATAATATTTACAATGGGGTACTCATTATGGGAAGAGCAATAGGTATAGATCTCGGAACAACAAATTCTTGTGTTGCAATAATGCAGGGCAAAGACACAAAGGTAATAGAGAATAAAGAAGGAGCAAGAACTACTCCATCTATAGTTGCATTTACTTCATCAGGAGAAAAATTGATTGGTGCTCCAGCAAAAAGGCAAGCAACCACTAATGCAAGTAATACCTTTTTTGCTACTAAGAGATTAATAGGCCGTCAATACGGTGATTCTGAAATGAAAAATCTAAACGTGCCGTATAAAGTGTTTGCGGCAAAAAATGGTGACGCATGGATTAAAACCACTGATAATAAAGAATACTCTCCTAGTCAAATTGGTGCATTTATACTACAAAACATGAAAGAAGCAGCAGAAGCTTATCTTGGAGAGGAAGTAAAAGATGCTGTGATAACAGTGCCAGCATACTTCAATGACTCTCAACGTCAAGCAACAAAAGATGCAGGAAAAATCGCTGGATTAAATGTGCTCAGAATAGTAAATGAACCAACTGCTGCAGCGCTTGCTTATGGTCTTGATAAAAAACATGGACACACAATAGTGGTGTATGATCTTGGTGGTGGTACATTTGATGTTTCAATACTTGAAATAGGTGAAGGGGTTTTTGAAGTAAAGGCTACAAATGGTGATACCCATCTTGGAGGTGAAGACTTTGATAATGGAGTAGTGAGTTATTTACTAGATGAATTCAAGAAAAGTAATGGCATTGATTTGAAAAATGATCCAATGGCTATGCAAAGAATCAAAGAAGCTGCTGAAAAAGCGAAAATTGAATTATCAAGTGCAATGGAAACGGAAATAAATCTACCGTTTATTACAGCTGATGCAAGTGGTCCAAAACACTTAAATATGAAATTAACGAGAGCAAAACTTGAAAACTTAGTGAATGATTTAATCGAAAGAACTATGGCTCCTTGTAAAAAAGCTCTTGAGGATGCTGGTTTATCTGCTAGTCAAATTGGCGAAGTGGTTCTTGTTGGCGGCATGACTCGTATGCCAAAAGTCATAGAGAAAGTTAAAGAATTCTTTGGCAAAGATCCACATAGAGGAGTTAACCCTGATGAAGTTGTAGCAATTGGAGCTGCAATACAGGCGGGGATCATTCAAGGTGATGTAAGAGATGTGTTACTACTTGATGTGACTCCACTTTCTCTTGGTATTGAAACTCTAGGAGGAGTATTCACTCCACTTATTGAACGTAATACTACTATTCCCACTAAAAAATCTCAAGTGTTTTCAACTGCAGAAGATAACCAAACAGCCGTTACAATTAAGGTACATCAGGGTGAAAGAAAATTGGCAGTTGATAATAAGTTACTTGGCCAGTTTAGTTTGGAAGGGATACCTCCTGCTCCGCGCGGAAGGCCACAAATTGAAGTAACATTCGACATAGATGCAAATGGAATAGCGCACGTTTCTGCAAAAGATAAAGCTACTGGAAAAGAGCAAAAAATACGCATTCAATCTTCAGGTGGTCTATCTGATGATGAAATAAATCGCATGGTAAAAGAAGCTGAAGAAAAAGCGCAAGAAGATGAAAAGCGTAAAAAATTCATTGAAGTGAAGAATCAAGCGGATAGCTTAGTCCATTCTACAGAAAAGTCTCTGACAGAGTATGGTGATAAAGTTTCACCAGAAGATAAATCTGCTATTGAAAATGCAGTTAACGAATTAAAAGAAGTTAGTAAATCTGATAACATTGATGACGCTGATTCAATACAGCAGAAAGTTACTAATCTTTCTCAATTATCTATGAAACTTGGAGAAGCTATGTATCAAGCATCTCAACAAAATAGTGCTGAAAATGGCTTTTCATCAGAAGGGAATCCAAATGATAAAGAGGAAAAAGTAGTAGATTCTGATTATCAAGACATAGATAATAAAGAAGAGAATAAGTAATTGCGATTGTCATCCAAGTAGCTGATACTGGAATGACAAGAGGAGCATATTGTTGCTTAAAGAAACCATTATGGACATTATTAAGGCAATAGAAGAAAAGATACGCGATTCGATAGATGTAATTGATATCAACATTATCGATGAATCAGCAAAGCATGCTGATCATTATTTTGCTTCATCTTCAACATTACCTTCGCACATTAAATTAATATTAATATCTGACGGCTTTATTGGAATGAGCGTTCTAAAAAGACACAAGTTGATTTATGAGTTATTGAAGGGTGAGATAGAGCTAATACATGCAATTTCTCTTCACTTGTATACGCAAGATGAGTACAATTTAAAAAACAAATAATAAAAATGTGAAGGAAGAGTCTATATTAGTTAAAGCAGGAAGAAAATTTAATGACTATAAAGGTTCCATGAACCCGCCAGTTTATCATTCTTCTACCATATTATTTCCTACTTACAAAGACTACTTAAATGCTGCAAATGGAGAAAGTATATACGATGTAATCAACGATGGTGTTGCAAGAGATTACAGCTATAGTAATGTTGGTACTCCCACTGTTCATTATCTTTCAAATGCACTGGCTGAAATTGAAGGGAGTGGACAAGCGCTTATTTATCCTTCCGGACTATTTGCACTTACTTTTGCTATTCTAACTTTCACTAAAGCAGGCTCGCACGTTTTAATTCAAGATAATAGTTATTATAGGCTTAGGAGGTTTGCAGAAAATGAGCTACCAAAAAGAGGAACAGAAGTAACTTTTTATGATCCAACACAGGATATAACTGATTTAATTCAGAGTAATACTTCATTGATAATGATCGAGACTCCTGGTTCTGTAACGTTTGAGATTTCGAATATAGAGCATATAGTAAAAATTGCTAAGGAACATAAAATTGTGACCGTTTGTGACAATTCATGGGCCACTCCTTTGTTATTTAGGCCGCTTGATTATGGAATTGATGTTGCACTATATGCGGTAACAAAGTATCTAGCCGGTCACTCAGATTTATTGATGGGGACTATGATTGCTGAAGGTGAAATTTTTAAATTGCTTTATGAGAGCTATAAAAATTATGGAGTAACCATTCAATCGCACGACTGTTATCTTGCACATAGGGGACTAAGAACACTGCACACACGTATGAAAAAGTACCAAAATACAGCAATGGAAGTGGCAAAGTGGCTAGAAGCACAGCAAAAAGTTAGAAAGGTTTTATATCCAGCACTTCCCTCCCATCCTCAACACGAATTATGGAAAAGTTACTTTAAAGGAGCAAGCGGCGTATTCAGTATAGTATTGGGTAGAGAATATTCATGTGAAGAACTAAGCTGCATGGTTGATCACATGAAAATTTTTGGTATCGGTGCTTCTTGGGGAGGGTGCGACAGTTTGATATTACCAATAGATCGTAGATCTATGTCAAGATCTGTAATGAATTCAGATTATGGTGGAAGTTTCGTGCGAATATTTTGTGGACTAGAAGATCCTGAAGATTTAATCTCTGATTTAAATGCTGCACTAGCAAGGTTGCCATGTTTGAATATCAAAGCTGGCAGATGAAACTGAGAGAATTACTGCATAACATTATTGATGTTGACTTTGATGTTGAAATCAAGGGTGTTACATGTAATCCCAAGAGAGTCAAGGAAGGTTATCTTTTTGTTTGTGTGTCAGAAAGGAGTAAAGAATACGCAACATGCGATACTGGAATCCATATCCTTCCTACTGAATCACAGTGTTACGTACACAACTGTGTAGACGTTGTGATACAAGGGGCCAAGAAAGATGTCATCCCAGTGCTTGACTACTTGGATCCAGAAAATTTAATTGCAAATGAGCACACTAGGCAATTGTATAATAAAAACTGGATTCCAGTGTCACGCACTGGAATGACAGATACTTCGAGCTTTGCAGTGCTTGAACACCCAAACCCTCAAGAAATATACAGCGAAATAGTCAGCAGGTTTTATCAATTCAAACAGCCCAAATATGTTGCTGCTGTAACTGGTACAAATGGTAAAACTTCAGTAGTAGAATTTTGCCGCCAGATCTGGCAAAACTCTGGCTACAATGCTGCTTCTATTGGAACACTTGGAACATGCATCAATAATGGCAGAAAAGGTAATAGCAACAGCCTTACCACTCCAGGTGCAGATGACCTTTACGCAACATTGCGTGGTATAAGTGTAGAACACTTAGTGTTGGAATCATCAAGTCATGGAATTGATCAATACAGAATCCATGGATTAAAGTTGAGTGCTGCAGCTTTTACTAATTTCTCGCAAGATCATTTAGATTACCATAAAAATCTTGGTGGATATTTAGAAACTAAAAAAAGGTTATTTTACGAGGTATTACCAGAAGGAAAAACAGCGATTTTAAATGCGGATATAGATGAATACTGCGCATTGCTTAAAATAGCTGAAAAACGCAGCAACAAAATTATCACCTATGGAAAAACAGGCTCTGATATTACTTTATTGGAGCAAACACCAACCCCTAATGGTCAACATCTTACAGTAAAAATTGATAACCAAATTTACAATATATTTTTCCCAGTTTTAGGAAAATTTCAAGCATATAATCTGTTGTGTGCAATGGGTATAGTTACCTTGTCTGGACTGAATTACAGAGAAATATGTGTGGATAAACTCATTTTTCCAGCAGGAAGAATGGAAAAAGTGAAACCTTTTGCATTTGTAGATTACGCTCATACTCCAAGTGCGCTTAAACAAGCCCTATTGTCTTTAAAATGGCATTTCAACAAGAAAATAGTCCTAGTTTTTGGATGCGGTGGAAATCGCGATCAGACGAAACGTTCAGAAATGGGCAAAATAGCACAAATGTATGCAGACAAAGTAATAATTACAGATGATAATCCGCGTGATGAAGATCCGGCAAAAATTCGCCACGATATTTTGCTACATTGCCCTGATGCACTGGAGATAGGGGGTAGGAGAGAAGCTATAGAGAAAGGCGTAGATATTGCCTATAACGAGGGTATGATTCTGCTAGTTGCAGGAAAGGGAAATGAGAAATTTCAAATTATAGGCAACCAAACTTTTGAATTTAGCGATGTTGAGGTTATTAAAAATCATGCCTTAACATACTGATTTTCGCAATGGGCTTACCTCCGCTAATGTGCGAATATTGAAGCAAAAGTGATGTCATCCCAGTGCTTGACACTGGGATCCAGGAAAAAAAGAGCATAGATCCAGTGGATGGCAGGAATTGGTGTCATGAAAGTAGCTGATGCTGGAATTTATAGCATTTCTCATAATAGTCCGAACAGGTCATAGGAAGGCAGAATCAACAGCACGACGAAAGGATTCGAATAGAGGAATGTTTTTCCTAGCTCTGTTTTTTATAGCAAACCAATGATGCTCAATTTTGTTGAAATCTGGAGAATACGGCGGCAGATACAAAATTTCTGCACCAACTCCTCTAGCAAGCTCGATAATCTTACCAGACTTATGAAAAGTAGCATTGTCAAGAATGACAGTCTGTCCAGGTTCCAAGATCGGTGTCAAAAATTGCTCAAACCATCCATTAAAAACATCCATATTACAGTGGCCTTCAAAGGTTAATGGAGCAACTATCTTTCTTCTACTTAAGGCTGCAACCATACTGATTCGTTGAGTTTTCTTTCCAGATTTTAGGCCATAAAACCGCTGTCCTTTCTGGCAATACCCATATGGATAGTCCTCTGTGTTATCAATGCCAGACTCATCTATATAAACTAAGTTTTCTGGTTCTTTTGTTGCTATAATTTTTAAGAATTCAGCACGTTTTTCTTCGTTTCTTTCCTTGTATCCATATGTCTTTTTTTGCGCGTAAATCCAATTTTTCTGAGAGCTCGGTGGATCGTTTGGATACTAACGTTGCCCCAAAGTTTAGCCATTTCCGACAGAGTCTTTCCTCCGTTTTCTCTGGCAAATTTAGCAAAGGCATCCCAGTCGGTGATTTTGTGATTGTAACCTCCATTTCCAAGTTTTTTTGATTGAAAGTCTCCTGTTTCTTTTCTTCTTTGCTGCCACTCCCATAAAGTAGTTCGTCCAATTTTAAATCTTGCTGCCACTGTTTCTCTGCTTCCTCCCTCCTCTAGCGCTTCCATTGCTTTTTTCCTTAAGTCATAACTATATGCTGCTGGCACTCAACCTCCTTATCATCGTCTATCCTTATCTTATCACATCCGGACTTCTATGAAAAGAGCTATAAAGTATCGATATACTGACATTCTTATCTCCAAATCATGAATATGTAACCTAGCCTAATATAATTAAGAAATAGTTTATAACAAATACGTTTTAAGGTACCTGCCTGTAACACTTTCTGGAATTTTTGCCACTTCTTCTGGAGTTCCAGTAGCAATCACTTCTCCGCCTTTTATTCCGCCCTCTGGTCCGATGTCTATTATATAATCTGCAGTTTTTATAACGTGCAAATTGTGCTCGATAACTATAACAGTGTTTCCCAGATCGACTAATCTATGGAGTATTTTTAGTAAGTTATTTATATCTTCAAAGTGTAATCCAGTTGTTGGCTCATCAAGAATATACAATGTTCTTCCGGTAAATCGTTTTGATAGCTCTTTGGACAGCTTTATTCGTTGTGCTTCACCCCCAGACAACGTTGTTGACGACTGTCCGAGTTTTATATAGCCAAGCCCCACTTCCTGCAAAGAAACCAACTTTTCTTTTACCATTGGAAGGTTTTCAAAAAAATCACAAGCTTGATCTATCGTCATATCAAGCACATCAGAGATTGATTTTTCTTTATAAGTAACTTCCAATGTTTCCCGATTATACCTTCGCCCTTTACATTGCTCACACTTCACATAAACGTCCGGTAGAAAATGCATCTCTATCTTTAAGTGCCCATCACCTTTACAAGCCTCACACCTTCCCCCTCTAGTATTAAATGAAAACCGGCCTATATTATATCCCCTTGCTTTTGACTCCGAAAGACCTGCAAACCAATTTCTTATATGAGTAAACATACCGACATATGTTGCTGGATTTGACGCAGGAGTTCTACCAATTGGCGACTGATCAACTTCTATAACTTTATCTATATATTCAAGGCCTTCTATCTTATCGCATTGGCCATACCTTGCAGACGAATGATGTATCTTATGTGCTGAATATTTATATAACGTTTCTATGACTAAACTTGATTTTCCCCCTCCTGATATTCCAGTAACACAAATAAGATTCCCTATAGGAAATTTAACGTTCACATTTTTTAAGTTATTTTCACATGCATTTATTACTTTTATGAACTGAGTTGCTTGCTTTCTTCTCCTTGGAATTAAAATTTTTTTCTCTCCACTCAAATATTGCCCTGTTATGCTCCCTGAATTTCTTTGCACCTGGTCTGGTGTTCCTTCTGCAACAACTTTTCCACCATTTACACCAGCTCCAGGACCAATATCAATCGCATAATCAGCAGCCATTATTGTATCTTCATCATGCTCAACAACGATTACAGTGTTACCCATGTCTCTCAAGTTTTTCAGTGTAGCAATTAACCGATCATTATCGCATTGATGAAGGCCTATCGAGGGTTCATCAAGCACGTACAGCACTCCTGTTAAACCAGAGCCAATTTGTGAAGCAAGTCTGATCCTCTGACTCTCACCGCCAGAGAGAGTGCTAGATTCTCGATCAAGCGTTAGGTAATTCAACCCTACATTCTTTAAAAATGCTAGCCTCTTGATTATTTCATTTAATATTTTACTTGAGATTTGCTTCTGTTGTTCTGTGAGCTTGTCTGGCAAATTTTCAAACCATTCAAGGGATTCATCGATGCTGAGCCTTGATATTTCACCTATATGTTTGCTATCAATTTTCACTGTAAGTGCTTCTTTTCTCAATCTATAGCCAGTACATTCTTTACAATAAGTAACAGAGCAATATCGCTCAACAAGCGTTTCATCATAATCCATCTGGTTCTCCAAGATACTGATCAAACCTTGAAATTTATTAGAGCCAAAGAGTATCATATCTTTTACTTCTTGATCTATGTTCTTCCACGGAATATCAAGGTTAAATTTGTAGTTTTCAGCCAGTGATAGAATTGCACTTTTTAGAAATCCATAACCTGTGTTCACTTGACGGAACATTGATCCCACTGGCTTTAAAGCACCCTCAGATATTGAAAGAGTTTCATCTGGTACTATTAGCTTTACATCAACACTTAGCTTTTTACCAAGCCCATTACACGCACCACATGCACCGTAAGGGCTGTTAAAAGAAAATAATCTTGGTTCTATTTCCTCAAGAGTGAAACCAGACTCGGGGCATGCAAAATTCTCTGAAAAAGTCAGAATTTGACCATTTTTATACTCGGAATTATGGTTGTCAGGTAGGTTTACTATTTCTACATACATTAGACCATTACCAAGTTTTAGTGCGGATTCTATACTACTTGGCAGTCGATTTCCTATATCGCCCAATATTGATATTCTATCTGCAACCACAAAAACGTCGTGTTTCTTGTCCTTATCGAGTTTAGGCAAGTCATCTACATTGTACACTTCACCATCTATTTTGAACCTTACGTAACCTTGTCTTTTAATTTCCAATATCTCTTTAAGATGTTCTCCCTTTCTACCACGCACAACAGGGGCAAGTATATATATCTTAGTTTCTAAAGGTAACGCAATTATAGTATCTACAATTTGAGACACCGTTTGTTTTGTTATTGGTAATCCAGTTGCAGGTGAATAAGGAACTCCTATTCGTGCATATACTAAGCGCAAGTAATCGTAAATTTCGGTAACAGTTCCAACTGTTGACCTTGGATTTTTTGAGATCGATTTCTGGTTGATAGATATTGCAGGAGAGAGACCTGTAATCGACTCAACATCTGGTTTATCCTGAATGTTGAGAAATTGACGCGCGTAAGCTGACAGGCTTTCAACGTACCGGCGTTGGCCTTCCGCATAAATTGTATCAAAAGCGAGGCTAGACTTGCCAGAACCACTTAGCCCAGTTATAACAACTAGCTTATTTTTCGGTATATTGACATCTACACCTTGAAGATTATGTTCCCTTGCACCCTTAACTCTGATAAAATCGTCCATATTATACCATATAGCGTATTTTAACCATTATAGCCTCAAAATACGTGAATTTATAGTGATATATTGATTTTCTATTGATTTTTTCAACTATTACGGAAAATTAGGCAGTGTTTGATAAATCGTCATTCCGCTACTTGTTAGCAGAATCTATCCGCAGCGGTATGACGGTTAAGTAGGCCAGTGCCCCTATGATGTCATCCCAGTGCCCAGACACTGGGATCCAGGATTTTGATTAGCACTAAGTTGGTGAGCATATAAAGTGTTATGTTAAAATATAACGTTTTTACGGAAAGTCTGGATCCCAGTGTCAAGCACTGGGATGACACCCCCCTGATAGGCTCAAATCACAATGTTTGTACAGTTGTGGGTTTAGGCTACCTATAAATTCTAAACTGTTGTTACGCACCAAATACACCCCCAGGACCCAAAGTCAGTTTAGCTATATCAGAAAACAGGTTATGTGGAAATCTTAAAATGCTTCTTGTTCGCCAAGCAAAATAAATACATTCCTACAAACAAACAGATGCTCAACACTGACACATAAGAAAACTTAAAAATTAAATCTCTAATATATATTGATAAGCATTTACCTGCAGAAAATTTGTATAGTAATCCAACACATACAACGGCACTATCAACCACTGATGCTATAATTAAAGTAATGAAATTTGCCATATGAAAATTCAACTTGGACCTCAATTTTTCAAAAATAATTATGCTTGAGAGAAGAGAGACTAAAATTGCAGTATATGAAATCAATATCATCAAACTAAAACTTTGCAATTTAAAAACACAACATAGCACTGTACACACTATTAAACTGTACTTAGCTTTACTTTTGCCATAAAATTCAACCATTGAATTTATAACTAAAGCAGCTCCCACAAATAAGGCAGCACATATCATCAATTTATTTGAAGTGTTGAGTAAAGAAAGACTGATAAACAGGAGTATCGATAAAATAGACATAATTACCTACCCAAAATTAATAACATACATTCATTCTAAATAAACATTACATATAGTAAAAGAGTTACTTAGCATAATAAGAAAAATATTTTATATTAGCATGCCACATCTTTCAGATCTACTTTTAAAACATCCTTTGTGTTTAGCACCTTTTTCTCTGTTACTTTGCCAATACATGAATAAACTGCACCTTCAAACAATTCTTCAAACCTCTTCTGATTTTGTGGGGCAATAGTAACCAAAATTCTACTTTGCGATTCAGAAAACATTATTATCTTGTTTATTATGTCTGTATTTTGTATTTTTCCTATTGGCACTAGTGAAAGATCGATTTCAGCACCAAGGTCTCCTGCAATTAGCGATTTTGCCAGAGCAATAACTAATCCGCCTAAGTTTGGTGCAATTGCAGAGGCAATTATGCCATCTTTTATTGCCTGGTTGTAACGCTCATACAACTTCCTAGCGCTCTTTGCATCAACTTTTGGTACATTGTTATTATCTATTCCACTGTATAATTGATATTCAGATCTACCAAGTTCATCGAGTGTTTCTCCAAGCACGTATATTAAGTCCCCCGGCATTTTCACATCAAGCGATACCGCATTTTCAATATTTTCTATAACTCCAATTGCTGAAATGAGTAATGAAGGTGGTGCAGAGATCATCACTTTCTCGCCATTTTCGTCATATCCCTTAAAGTCGTTAAACATACTATCTTTTCCGGATATAAATGGTGTTTTAAATGCAGTTGCAAAGTTGTAACAAGCCTCTGCAGCTCTCTTTAGTTGCCACAACCTTTCTGGATTATAAGCATCACACCAACAAAAATTGTCGAGCAACGCTAGATGATTTATATTTCCTCCTGCAGCTACGTAGTTGCGTATGGCAGTGTCAATCGCACATGCTGCCATATGGTAAGTGTCAATTTCTCCATAACTTGAGCCAAACCCCTGTGATTTCACAACACCTTTATTTGAAGAAAGGATTGGCCTTGAGACAACAGCTTCACTGCACACTCTTCCCTTGCCCTGCAGTGGTTTCAGCACTGACGACCCTTGAACTTCATGGTCATATTGCACCACTATGAACTCTTTACTGCGTATGTTTGGTCTGCTCAGCATTTCTTTTAGTTCAGTTTCTTGGCTTGATGTCATGCAAGTAGCTGACATGCAAAGGGTGTCATTCCAGTGCTTGACACTGGAATCCATTTCACATTCAATTCCACCATTAGATGAGTTTTGGCGTAAAATGTTTGCAGGCTTTACCTGCTGGATCCCAGTGTCAAGCACTGGGATGACAGGAAAGGATACAGCAGACTCCTTAGACCACGGCTTTGTCTGTAAATGCATTTTAGGATTACCATCATGCAGAAATTCAGTTCCGATATCCATTATTACTTTCCCTTTAGGACATTTAACAACAGCTTTACCACTCTCATTGAACTCTCCAATCACACAAACCTCCACATCATGTTTTTTCATGATTTGCTTAAACATAGGGAGATTTTCTTCTGGCACTGCTAAGGTCATTCTCTCTTGTGATTCTGATATCCATATTTCCCACGGAGCCATACCATCGTTTTTAAGGAGAACCCTGCTCAAATCAACTTCAAATCCATCTTTTCCCATTTCACCAATAGACGATGATAGACCGCCTGCTCCGTTATCCGTTATTGCATTATAAAGACCAAGATCTCTTGCTTCCAAGGCGGCATTGGATAATTTTTTTTGTGTTATAGGGTCACCAATTTGCACAATTGTTGAAGGGCTGTTTTCCGACAAAGCCTCTGAGGAAAACGTTGCACCGTGAATTCCGTCCCTTCCAACTCTTCCACCAATAATTACGATTTTATCGCCGTTTTTAGGCCCTTTGATGTGTGAAGGTACATTATTTATACTGCGCGGAATAATTCCGACACTGCCAACAAAGACCAGCGGCTTTCCACAAAATCTATCGTCGCAATATACCGATCCAAGTTGTGTTGGAATACCAGAGCAATTACCAGCAACATTAACACCGTGAATCACTTCTTTCATTATATATTTTGGCGGTAAGATCTCATCAGTGCGCTCTTTATCCCTATAAAATTTGCCTTTTGCTTCTTTGGCAAAGCAAAAGTAATAGGTATTCATTATAGGCTCTGCGCCTTTCCCGAAACCCACTATATCACGATTAACTCCAAGCACTCCGGTCATTGCTCCACCAAATGGATCAAGAGCTGAAGGGCTATTGTGAGTTTCAACTTTATCGACAATCAAGTAATCATCATCAAAAATTATTCCTCCGGCATTGTCGGAGAAAACTGACACACATATGTCAGAATTTATCTCACGCGTTGCACGCTTAATATAATGTGCGTATAGGCCATCTTTTATTTCATCAATAGGAGAGCAAAAGATATTGTGCTTACAATGTTCAGACCAAGTTTGTGCTAGGGACTCAAGTTCAATATCATATGGATTTCTATTAAGTTTTTTAAAGTAATCCTTTATAGCTTTCATTGCTGCCAGCGAGAGCCCTAAAGTGCCATTACCATCGATTCCATCTCTGCTGATTTTTTCAAGCTCTTGGTCACTTACATTTAGGTTAACAGGCTTAGCATCCTTTTTCACGGACTGATACTGAGTAAACTTTTTATATTTACCGTAATGCCTCCAATAGCAATTGCCGTTTTCTTTATAAACAAGCGTGCAATACTCAGTGATAGGGTTGAATTCTTGCTTTATATAATCTTCGGTTGGCATGCTTCCTTTACCCAAAATCAATTTTGAACTTCTTGCTTTTATATGAACATCCTCATCGATATAGCCTTTGTTTATTAAATACTCTCTAACAATTTGTTTCGCTGTGTTGCCTACATTGTCGGTCATGCCAGGTAAAAAGCTTATCTCCAAGCCCCACTTTGCTTGTGGTTCTATGAAGTCATATTGAACTTCTTCAAGGTTTTCGTTGTAGGAATAATAACGGCAATCTTGTATGACTTTATTATAAAATAGCCCACAAATTTCTTCATATAATTTTGGTGGTAATTCTTTGTGTATATAAATCGAGTAAACGTTAACTAACCATCTGCGGCCAACTTGCTCACATTTATTTAAAACTTCTATTCTGATGTTTGTCATGTAATGTTATAAAAGATTTTAATATATAATAGCATACAAGCACGTTTATATTTTGAATAATTTCTATACAATAAAATATTGTATTAATTGTTACTGTTAGTGGGAAGAGTTTTTACCGTTAATGTGGATGAATCCCTTTTTGATGTGCTGGTTCAGCACATATTTTCTGAATATGAAAGAGAAAAAATTCCTGAAGTAAAGATCATACTTCCTTGCAAGAGGGATGTGATAGCGCTGCTGAGTGCATTCAAGAATCATAACGCTAAAAAATGCATAATTTTGCCAGAGATAGTTTCGCTAGAGAACATCGATGAGGAGGATTTAATATTAAATCTTGATAGAGTTAAAGTTATCAAGCCAACAAAAAGGACACTGCTACTCATTCAATTCATATTGGAGTGGAATAGAAAAAATAATGATAATTTTCCAATTGATTTAGCTTATAGCCTGCCATCACTGCTTGATAAAATTCAGTATACCCAAATGGCAGAGTCCGATGAACATTCAAAAAAAATAGAAAGTTTCATAAATTTACTTATTGAAACATGGAGTAAAATTTTAAAAGATTTAGGAGTAGTGGATATATTAGAACATAAGAGTGATTACATAAACAATATGATAACCTCTTTACAAAAAGACCAACATATAATCTTTGTTGGAATTGGAAAGGATAAGTCGTTAATTAAGGCTATATATGATCTGCCATTTGGAAAAATAATTTTGCCTAACCTGAATTTGAAAATTAAAGAAAAAGACTGGAAATTGCTTGATAAAAAACACTATCAATATTGTCTGAAAGATCTGCTCGATTATTTAAAAGTGGATAGAAGGGATGTGAGTTTTCTGCCAGAAGCGTGTTCTGGTGTCATCCGAGTAGCTCGACACTGGGATCCAGAAAACTTAACTTTAAATGAGCGCACCAGGTGGCTGTACAATAGAAACTGGATTCCAGTGTCAAGCACTGGAATGACACCATCTACTACTCAAATTACCTGCAAATTACAATGTTCGTACACTAAAAATCAGAGGGCTGGGATAACAGGAAGTCCTGAGGAGTATCTAGATTACGTCTTTGATACAACTGCCGATCTAAGCAAAGTTAGTAGTGGACATGTTGGCAATATTGAAGTCATCACTTGTGATTCCAGAGAGGAAGAAGCACAAGTGACATCATTGATTATAGAAAATGAAGGTTATGAAAACGTTTCTTTGGTCGTCTTTGATAAATTACTTGCAACTCGTATAGCATGTTTATCAAGGCAACACAGTGCCATACCGGAAAATTACCCTTATATAACGCTTCTGCTTTATAGTATCGAAGTTTTGACCTCAAATTGGAGCAGTGTGTCATTACTTTCGCTCCTTAAGCATAGGCTAGTGACTTTTGGTTACACTCAAGAAGAGTACACTCGGATTTTATCTGAATTTGAAATAGAGGTATTACGCAACTTTAGTACAAATGGCCTGAGCGATATTATAAATGCTATCAATGCCCATAAAAAGCTAAAATACAAAGAAGATATATTGCTTATTATCAGTAAGTTAGAGATTATATTTAATCCTTTGCTTCGTTCTATAAATTGCTCTATTTTTGATGTGGTAGCAACTCATTTGCAGTGTATTAATATATTATCTGGTATAAATTTTTCAGAGCTAAATAGTGAAATAGGTAATTTTACCTGTAATTTCTCAAATGCATGTGAGGGTGTAGGAATTAAATGCTCCTTAGAGTTATATAGCCAAATTCTGACCTTATTTTTAGAGAAAGAGTTTTTCTCTGTAGCAAGCTACTTGAATAAATTCAGCTTATATCACAACAAAGTTGTAATACTTGCTGGATTTAATGAAGCGCCAAGCTTTCAAAGTCCGCTTTTGAATGCACTTACGAGAGAAAAATTTAACCTTCCTTCCGTGCAAGAAGAGCAGGGGTATTTTTTTTATACTTTACACAATTTGTTTTGTGCAAGTAAGGTTTATATTACAAGATCGCTAAGCCATAGAAAACCAATTCTATTGCAGCGTTTGGAAATTCTACTCAAGGAGGGGAAACAGCCGTATCGTGATTGGCTGAGGATATTAAATACGCCTGAATGTACTGTTCCATGTACTCAGCCTATGCCAAAACCTCAAACCGAAGTTAGAAAAGAAAAAATGCAGGTGATGTCTTGCAGTGCAATAGAAAAGCTAATTCGTAATCCTTATTCATTTTACGTTGAATATATACTGGGTCTTAAACAATTAAGAGACTTGAATTTTAAGCCATCGATATTGGAATTTGGCACTATGGTACACAACATTCTTTCAAGATATTTACGCAACAAAAAATCGCCAATGAGCATTGCACGAGAAGCATTCTCGACTAGTCAGTTTAATTTTTCAAATATGTGGTGGGTAAGACTACAAAAGATAATTCAATCTTTTGTCGAATTTGATGAGACTCGAAGCAACCATATTGAGCTAGAAAAGAGTTTTACCTGTCCGGTATCTCCCGTTTCAGCGCATGACACACAACTGTACGGATGCTGTACAACCTCCACTAAGAAGGGTGTCATCCCAGTGCCCCGACACTGGGATCCAGAAAACTTCAAACAATTGTATAATGGAAACTGGATTCCAGTGTCAAGCACTGGAATGACAAAAGAAACTGCTTGGATGACAAATAGAGATCTTATCCCTCAAGAAATCTTACTGACAGCAAGATGTGATAGAGTTGAGTATCTACCAAGTGGGCAAGTAGCAATTATAGACTATAAACTTGGTTCACCACCTTCCAATGAAGAAGTAATGTCGGGATTTTTTCCGCAATTAATTTTACAAGCCTTAGCGGTAGAACATATAACAAAAAGAGAAGTCTCAGAACTTGCTTATTGGAAACTTGATTATGATAAAATAAAAGTTATTTCTATACAAAATTATAGATACAAAATGCAAGAATTAAAAAATGATCTGCCTGGTTTTTTATCTAATTATTTAAGTAATTCCACACCCTTTATTGCCTCTCCATATTTTGATAAATTCCTGAGATTTAACAGCTATAAACAGCTAGAAAGGGTAGGGGAGTGGTTGTAAAGTGTCATGTAAGTAGCTGACACTGGTTCACTCTATAATGGTATCATCCCAGTGCCCAGATACTGGGATCCAGATTCACCTTATGATGGTGTCATTCCAGTGCCCAGACACTGGAATCCAGCCTTTTCATAATCATCAAAATGTTGTATTTTAACATAAAACGGCTACTTTTATGCTTACCAACTTAATAAAATTCCTGGATCCCAGTGCTTGACACTGGTATCCAGGAAAGTTTGCTTGTGAGCAAGCAAACTAGCACAGAAAGTGGTTACAACATTTTCGATGAGATTATATGGAAAACTGGATCCCAGTGTCACGCACTGGGATGACATCATAGGGGCACTGGAATGACAGCAATCCTGCGTCATACCGTCACGGTATCTCTAGATCCCGCTAACAAGCAGCGGGATGACGATTGTCGTTTAGCCATAAATATTAAGAAATTTACCAAACGAAAAAAAAGGCAAAAGAAGCCCCGTGGTGGTTGGCTATTTACTATGTACTAAAATATCGGCGTTTTTTTTATTCTAAAACGCTTGATTAAGAGCGATTTAGCTGCTTTTAACTTGCAACTAACCTACACCGCAAGTGTTTAAGAAATTTACTAAGCAGGAAAAAAGGCAAAAAAACCCCGTGGTAGCTAGCATTCAAATTCTCCCTTGTCAATTTGACGTTTTTTGCTGTCTTAAACGCTTTGTAAGCGCGTTTCGGCTTATATAGGTAAAAACCTAAAAATTTTTAAAGACATGCGATGCACGTAGTGCGAAAAATTAAACATGAGACGCCAAATACCCTAAGTTTTTTGTCATTAACCTGCACAGATTGCGAAGATAAACAAATAGCTTCAGTTTCATGATAAGGGGGCTGGCGAAAGGTGTCAAGCAAGTTTTTGACGAAATGATTTTGAAAGTAAAGAGCGGGAGAAGGGGTTCGAACCCTCGACCTCAACCTTGGCAAGGTTGCGCTCTACCAACTGAGCTACTCCCGCAATTAAATTAACCTAAATTTACTTAATTATAGGCATATACAGCGATTTGTAAACCCTGTGTACATGAAAAATGTGAGAGCCCATAAGTTTGCGTGGTTCCTTCTATGATCTTTTCGTATACTTAAGGCTCATTTTTGATTATCATAAGTTTTTAATTATTCCACAAAGCTTTATGGGAATATTTTTATATAAAGACGACTTGCCAGCTAGTTCAATACCAGATGATGTAAGGTCTATAGCTGTTGATACCGAGGCAATGGGGCTACTTCATAGCAGAGATAGATTATGCCTTGTGCAGCTCTCTTTTAATGATGGCAACGCTCACTTAGTTCAACTCAAGAACGATTATACAGCGCCAAATTTGAGAAAAATATTAGAGGATAAAAATATAACTAAAATATTTCACTTCGCGCGATTTGATGTAAGCATAATACGTCATTACTTGGAAAATTGGGCACTTCCGTGCTATTGCACAAAGATAGCTTCACGTTTAGTTCGCACTTACACAGATAATCATAGCTTAAAAGAGTTGTGCTTAGAGCTGCTTGATACCAAACTAAATAAGCAGCAGCAATCTTCTGATTGGGGAAATGAAAATTTAACAGACAAACAAAAAAGTTATGCTGCATCTGATGTTTTGTATCTCCATAGGATAAAGGAAAAGCTAGACTTAATGCTGGAGCGTGAAAATAGAAAAGAATTGGCCCAAAAGTGCTTTGAATTTCTTCCTACTCGTATTGAGTTGGACTTAATGGGTTGGGAAAACGCGGATATCTTTAACCACCAGATGTAATCATTTGTGGGAAGTTTTTTGTTTGTGCAAAACACTTTAGGGCAATTTTTCAAGCTCTGCGGTAAGAATTTAGTTGATTAGTTGCTAATTGATGCGCTATATTTTACAAAAATTTAGGTATTTTATGAGTGATGGTATTACATCGGTAAATGATCAAAATTTCAAATCTGAAGTCACTGACTATAAAGGGTTTGTTCTGATAGACTTTTGGGCAGAATGGTGCGGGCCATGTAAAAGTCTAATGCCGCGTATTGAACAGTTGGCTAAAGACAAAAAAGGCAAGATTAAGATCTGCAAGTTCAACATAGATGAAGGGACTGAAGTGCCAAGTAAGTATGGAGTGCAATCTATACCCACTTTAATCATATTTCAAGATGGTAAGGAAATTGCACGTAAAATTGGTGCAACAAATGATTTGCCAAGTTGGGTTGATAGTGAAATAAGCTAATAGACAAATTTGCTTTTGTGTGTATTATAAATATTGATAAAAGGGATTGTAGCTCAGTCGGTTAGAGCAGTTCGCTCATAACGAATTGGTCGTAGGTTCGAGTCCTACCGATCCCACCATTGTATTGATCTTAGCATGATCTTAACAATGAGAAAGCTATAGTATATGAACTATATATTAATGTAATGGGGGAAATGATGGAATTTACTAAGTCTCTAAATAACAAGTTAGATGAATTGCACTTACTAAATCATCCATTCTACCAATCATGGAATACAGGAAGCTTAAGCTTGCAAGCTTTACAAACCTATGCTAAAGAATATTATCACCATGTTGCTGCGTTTCCTCGTTATATCAGTGGTATACATTTTTTGTGCCCAGATCTAAAAATGCGACAGGTTTTGCTTGGTAATTTAATAGAAGAAGAACAAGGTGATGAAAACCATCCAGAATTATGGAAGCGTTTTGCTGAGGGACTGGGAGTAGCAAGGTCTGATCTTCTTGAAGATGCACAGGTTAAGGAGACACAAGAATTAGTTGATGGTTATTTTGACATTGTAAGATCAGATTTTGCTTCCGGTTTGGGTGCACTTTATGCTTATGAACGTCAAACTCCAGAGGTTTCTAAGTCTAAAGTTGAAGGTTTAAAAAAACACTATTCAATAAGTGATGAGCGTTCTCTTCAATTTTTTACGGTTCATATGCATGCTGATGAATGGCATTCTGAGGAGTGTGCAAATCTTATTGAAGATCTAGATGAAGAAGAGCAAGATAAAGTTATGCAGGGTGCTCAAAAGGGAGCAAAGCTCTTGTGGGTTTTTCTTGATGGAATGATGAATGCTAGCGTGTGTTAGTAGTTGTAAGTAGCTTAAGAATTAAAACTCAGTGATGTTGGGATGCAATGTCTGCATGTAATCTCCTTATATCTGACTTACGGCTTTGGGTTCATTTAGGCTATAGTGCAGAAGAGAAGTATCATTCTCAATTAGTTAGTATTGATGTTGATTTTATTTTTAAATCTCCTCCTTTAGGGCTTATGACTGACCGGCTTGAAGATACTGTCTGCTATCTAGAGATAGTACAAAATATTCAATCTCTTGTTCAGAGCAAGCAATTCAATTTAATCGAGCACTTAACCCATGATATATACAGAGCCATTAATAATCTTTTGGTGCAAAAAAAACATACTATTTCTTCCATAAGAGTGACTACTCACAAAGTTGCACCACCCGTTCCTAATGCGCATGGAGGCGTCTTTTTTACCTATTGTAATGCACTGCAAGAACAGGAAGATAACTAATGATCTATATTTCTATTGGCTCAAATATGGGGAATCGCTTTTCCCATTTACAAAAAGCTGCTCAGTTACTAAAGGAGCGCTATTTTAAAAATTTAAAATCTTCAATTATTCTGGAGACTAAGGCTATTTTACCAAATGATGCTCCACCTCAGTGGAATAAGCCATTTCTAAATATGGTTGTGTATGGAAGTTGTTCTTCTTCTCCTGAAGAGCTGTTAAAGGGCCTTAAACAAATTGAATGTGACATTGGCCGCCTGCAGGTCTATGAAAAATGGGCACCTCGCGTTATTGATTTGGATATTTTGTTATGGGATGACCTGACACTTGATACATCCTACCTTAAGATTCCTCACCCAGAATTGATAAACAGACCATTTTTGCTTCACTTGATGGCAATGCTGAGCCCCATGGCAGTAGTTAATAAAACGTTTGGTACTGTTAACCTTAACATTAAGGATTGCTTTTTAAGGAGTTTTACGCTTTCACCAGAGCTTATAGGTATTGTCAATATTACTCCTGATTCATTTTCAGATGGTGGTCTTTATTATGATGCAGATCAAGCAACCAAGCAGGCACTGCGGCTGTTATCAGATGGTGCAAGCATAGTTGAACTTGGTGCTCAATCAACAAGACCTGGCTCCTCAATACAAACTCCAAAAGCAGAATATGCACGCTTAAAACCAGTGCTTGATGATCTTAATCAATATATGAAAGTTGGTGACATTAAAGTCAGCATTGATAGTTTCTGGCCAGATGTTATTTTGAATGTTTTGGAGCACTACAACATTGCCTGGGTAAACGATCAGAAGGGAGATCTAGATGATAATACCTTAAAAGCAATTGCTAGCAGTGGATGTAGCATCGTTATTATGCATTCGCTCTCCATACCACCACATAGAGACAACATTATTCCAGACGACACTGACCCAATTGATATCATAAATAATTGGGCAGAAAGGAACATTAATAGATTACTAGCTCTAGGTTTTGATCAAAGCTCGATCATTATTGATCCTGGTATTGGTTTTGGCAAATCTCTATATCAGAATATCTTGCTTTTACGCAATATAGAAGCATTACAAAGTTTTGGCTGCAAAGTTCTGGTTGGTCATTCTAGAAAGTCATTTATTTCTTCTTTTTCTACAGAACCTGTCTTTAACCGAGATTTAGAAACAATTGCTTTATCATCTGCATTGCACAACAAGGTTGATTTCCTTCGAGTGCATAATGTGCGTGATCACATGCGATTTTTTGTAGCTCAAGCTGCTTTACAGGGATGATAGTTATCGGAATTATGGCTGTTGATCCCAAGGGGGTAATTGGAATAAATAATGGATTGCCCTGGCATTATCCAAGCGAGTTAGATCATTTTCGTCAGGTGACTGACAAACAAGTTATTGTTATGGGAAGAAAAACGTTTGAGATAATACCCCAAAACATATTAAAGGATCGTATCCCTGTTGTTTTTTCTCGTAACAAGTTAAGTTCTTGTTTTAGTAGAGGTATAAAGTGCACTATTATTTCTTCTATGCAAGAGTTTTTGTCAATCCAAAGTAGTTCTAAAGTCTTCATGATTGGTGGAGCACAAATAGCACACCTTTTTTTGGAGTATGATCTAATCTCAGAGTTTATTATGACTGAAATTCACAGACTTTATAAAGGTGATGTATATTTCAACTTAACACTTCTTGATGGATGGAATAAAACTATTCTCACCAAAACGAAAGACTACACTATATGCAGGCTAACACGTTAATATGCATGTTGAAGCAATTTACACCCACCGCATTGAATGTGGAGAAGTATTAGAGCAGGTTCTTGATCGCTATGTTTCAGAGCTGCTAAGAGAGGAAGTTGTTCTTGCTATCACATCAAAAATCATTTCCGTTTGTCAAAAACAAGTGGTTTGCAAAACTGCTTGTTCTAAAGAAGAGCTAATCAAAAGAGAAGCTGATGCAATTGTTGATGTGGCTCATAGTATCTGTTTAACGATTAAGGATAATATCTTAATTCCATCTGCTGGTATTGATGAATCAAATGGTAATGAAATGTATATTTTATACCCAAAGAATGTTCAGAAAACAGCTCTATCAATATGGAACTATCTCAAGACAAAACACTGCATAAAACATCTTGGTATTTTGATTACAGATAGTAACATAACACCTATGCGCCTTGGGGTTACGGGCGTTGCTCTTGGTTGGTGTGGATTTGAACCACTTTATTCCTATATAGGCAAGCCAGATCTTTATAATCAACCACTGCAAGTAACACAAGTCAATCTTCTTGATGCACTGGCAACATCTGCTGTTTTAGTTATGGGAGAAGGGGCAGAGCAAACACCGATGGCAATAATTAGTGGTGCACCAAAGGTTCACTTTCTTACTCATCCGCCAACTACAGAAGAAGAAAAAAGTGTGAAAATATCTATGGAAAAAGACCTTTACTCTCCTCTCCTCATGGGAGCCCGTTGGTTAAAGAGTTAAAGAGAAACTTAAAAATTTGCTATTAGACTTCTTGCATAACCATATAACACACTTTTATTGGGAATAGAAACAAAAAACTTACTTGACACCCTTCGCCAGCCCCCTTATCATGACAGTGAAGCTATTTCATTTATAGCTCTTTTCATAGAAGTCCGGATGTGATAAGATAAGGATAGACGATGATAAGGAGGTTGAGTGCCAGCAGCATATATTTATGACTTAAGGAAAAAAGCAATGGAAGCGCTAGAGGAGGGAGGAAGCAGAGAAACAGTGGCAGCAAGATTTAAAATTGGACGAACTACTTTATGGGAGTGGCAGCAAAGAAGAAAAGAAACAGGAGACTTTCAATCAAAAAAACTTGGAAATGGAGGTTACAATCACAAAATCACCGACTGGGATGCCTTTGCTAAATTTGCCAGAGAAAACGGAGGAAAGACTCTGTCGGAAATGGCTAAACTTTGGGGCAATGTTAGTATCCAAACGATCCACCGAGCTCTCAGAAAAATTGGATTTACGCGCAAAAAAAGACATATGGATACAAGGAAAGAAACGAAGAAAAACGTGCTGAATTCTTAAAAATTATAGCAACAAAAGAACCAGAAAACTTAGTTTATATAGATGAGTCTGGCATTGATAACACAGAGGACTGTCCATATGGGTATTGCCAGAAAGGACAGCGGTTTTATGGCCTAAAATCTGGAAAGAAAACTCAACGAATCAGTATGGTTGCAGCCTTAAGTAGAAGAGAGATAGTTGCTCCATTAACCTTTGAAGGCCACTGTAATATGGATGTTTTTAATGGATGGTTTGAGCAATTTTTGACACCGATCTTGGAACCTGGACAGACTGTCATTCTTGACAATGCTACTTTTCATAAGTCTGGTAAGATTATCGAGCTTGCTAGAGGAGTTGGTGCAGAAATTTTGTATCTGCCGCCGTATTCTCCAGATTTCAACAAAATTGAGCATCATTGGTTTGCTATAAAAAACAGAGCTAGGAAAAACATTCCTCCATTCGAATCCTTTCGTCGTGCTGTTGATTCTGCCTTCCTATGACCTGTTCGGACTATTATGAGAAATGCTATAACTTCGCAATCTGTGCAGATTAAAACGACAAGAAAACTTGTATTTGGCGTACTATGCTTAAATTTTTGCACTATGTGTACCTTATGTCTTTATCAAATTTCTAGGTTTTTACCTATATAAGCTGAAACGCGCTTATAAAGCGTTCAAGACATCACCCAACGTCAAATTTTAAAATAGAGAGTGAATAACTAGCTACTGCGGGTTTTCTATGCCTTTTTTTCTGCCTGGTAAATTTCTTAAACATTTATAGCTAAGGTTAGTTGCATTTAAAAGCAGCTAAATTGCAGCGTTTAAGACTTAAAAACGCCAATACTGAAAATAGACAATGACTAGGGCTTCGTGTGCCTTTTTTTTCATTTGGTAAATTTCTTAATGTTTATGGCTAAAAGAGCCCAAGAGAGGTCAGTGCTCCTTTTTTTGTCATCCAAGTAGCCTCCTATGGTGTCATCCCAGTGCTTGACACTGGGATCCAGTTGAGCTATTTCAACAAAAATACTGCATTTTGAGATGAACGTTTATTCTCACCAGACTTATTTACAAGTATAACAATTAAAGTCTGGATTCCAGTGTCAAGCACTGGAATGACACCGTCATAAAGGAACCAGTGTCTGGGCACTGGGATGACAGGGGGGGAGGCTACTTGGATGACACCATTCTTTTTTCTGGATCCAAGTAGTCAAGCTACTCGGATGACAGGAGAAGGGGTTACTTAAATGACGGGAGAAGGGGCTACTTTGATCCTGGAGGGTGCAATTATTGTGCATGAATTTAAATGGCACAACTTATGACAATTATCTTCGCACCAAAACGTTTGTGAGACTCAGTGTTTAGATTTATAGCATTTCTCATAATAGTCCGAACAGGTCATAGGAAGGCAGAATCAACAGCACGACGAAAGGATTCGAATAGAGGAATGTTTTTCCTAGCTCTGTTTTTTATAGCAAACCAATGATGCTCAATTTTGTTGAAATCTGGAGAATACGGCGGCAGATACAAAATTTCTGCACCAACTCCTCTAGCAAGCTCGATAATCTTACCAGACTTATGAAAAGTAGCATTGTCAAGAATGACAGTCTGTCCAGGTTCCAAGATCGGTGTCAAAAATTGCTCAAACCATCCATTAAAAACATCCATATTACAGTGGCCTTCAAAGGTTAATGGAGCAACTATCTTTCTTCTACTTAAGGCTGCAACCATACTGATTCGTTGAGTTTTCTTTCCAGATTTTAGGCCATAAAACCACTGTCCTTTCTGGCAATACCAATATGGATAGTCCTCTGTGTTATCAATGCCAGACTCATCTATATAAACTAAGTTTTCTGGTTCTTTTGTTGCTATAATTTTTAAGAATTCAGCACGTTTTTCTTCGTTTCTTTCCTTGTATCCATATGTCTTTTTTTGCGCGTAAATCCAATTTTTCTGAGAGCCTGTTCATAATCTTTTCAGAAGTAAGGCAGTGAAAGCCAGAACGACCATTTATAGGCTAGTATTGAGTTTTCGCTCACAATTTTTCCACAATCTTCTACATTTTTCTAACCAAGCAAAAGATCGCTCCACAACCCATCTTTTGGGCAATACAACAAAGGAATGTAATTCATTTCTTTTTATCACTTCAACGGTTGCACCAATAATCGTTTTTATTTGAGTTGCAAAATTCTCTCCAGTATAGCCTGCATCAACCAGTACATTTTTAACTCCCGAGAGGTTTTCTTTTGCATTTTCGACCATTCTCACAGCACTGCTACGGTCAGTTATCTCTGCTGTTGTTATATAAATTGCATGGGGCAAACCTTGCGTATCTACTGCAATATGGCGTTTTATTCCTGAAATCTTTTTGCCTGCATCATAGCCTTTTTCTTCAGCAGTATCTGCATTTTTTACACTCTGTGCATCAATTATGCAGAAGCTGGTTTTTTCTTTCCGACCATTGTTTTGTCGGACCACGCCAACTATTTTTTTTTAACACCAGCTCCAGAACACTTTCTTTATCTGCATCTGGTTTTTCACTCCACTTCTTAAAATAGTCGTAACAATTGCGCCATTTTGGAAACTCTTTTGGTAGCATTCTCCACTGACAACCGCTTTTCAGAACGTATAACACTCCACAAAATACATCATACAAATCAAGTTTCCTTGGTTTTGTTTTTTTTCTACAGGACTCTAGATCTGGTAACATAATCTCAAATCTTTCCCGACTTATATCACTTGGGTATAAACTCCTCATATATCCTAACTTATATATATTATCTCTTAGTTTATTCCTTTCTTGAGATCATGTACAGGTTCTTAGTAATCGACTCTATACAAACAATGTATGATAGCAGAATTACATCAGCACCAGGAACTGTAACTCAGGTACGCACTTGCGCTCATGAATTAACCATTCTTGCGAAACAATATGGTATTTCTCTCTTAATAGTTGGTCATATAACTAAGGATGGACAAATAGCTGGACCTAAAACTTTGGAGCATATGGTAGATACGGTATTATATTTTGAAGGTGAAAATAGTAATCAATATCGCATTTTACGCACTATTAAAAATAGATTTGGCCCTGCAAATGAAATTGGTGTTTTTGAGATGTCTGAAGCAGGACTTGTGCCTGTTGATAACCCATCATCATTGTTTCTGATGGCCCATGACAGAGAAGTAGTTGGCAGCGCCGTATTTGCAGGAATTGAAGGTTCAAGACCAATTTTAATGGAAGTGCAAGCATTAATAGCAGGAACTAATATGGCAACCCCAAGAAGGGCAGTAGTTGGGTGGGATATTAATAGATTGGCTATGATCATCGCGGTGCTATAGCATTTCTCATAATAGTCCGAACAGGTCATAGGAAGGCAGAATCAACAGCACGACGAAAGGATTCGAATAGAGGAATGTTTTTCCTAGCTCTGTTTTTTATAGCAAACCAATGATGCTCAATTTTGTTGAAATCTGGAGAATACGGCGGCAGATACAAAATTTCTGCACCAACTCCTCTAGCAAGCTCGATAATCTTACCAGACTTATGAAAAGTAGCATTGTCAAGAATGACAGTCTGTCCAGGTTCCAAGATCGGTGTCAAAAATTGCTCAAACCATCCATTAAAAACATCCATATTACAGTGGCCTTCAAAGGTTAATGGAGCAACTATAGCATTTCTCATAATAGTCCGAACAGGTCATAGGAAGGCAGAATCAACAGCACGACGAAAGGATTCGAATAGAGGAATGTTTTTCCTAGCTCTGTTTTTTATAGCAAACCAATGATGCTCAATTTTGTTGAAATCTGGAGAATACGGCGGCAGATACAAAATTTCTGCACCAACTCCTCTAGCAAGCTCGATAATCTTACCAGACTTATGAAAAGTAGCATTGTCAAGAATGACAGTCTGTCCAGGTTCCAAGATCGGTGTCAAAAATTGCTCAAACCATCCATTAAAAACATCCATATTACAGTGGCCTTCAAAGGTTAATGGAGCAACTATCTTTCTTCTACTTAAGGCTGCAACCATACTGATTCGTTGAGTTTTCTTTCCAGATTTTAGGCCATAAAACCGCTGTCCTTTCTGGCAATACCCATATGGATAGTCCTCTGTGTTATCAATGCCAGACTCATCTATATAAACTAAGTTTTCTGGTTCTTTTGTTGCTATAATTTTTAAGAATTCAGCACGTTTTTCTTCGTTTCTTTCCTTGTATCCATATGTCTTTTTTTGCGCGTAAATCCAATTTTTCTGAGAGCTCGGTGGATCGTTTGGATACTAACGTTGCCCCAAAGTTTAGCCATTTCCGACAGAGTCTTTCCTCCGTTTTCTCTGGCAAATTTAGCAAAGGCATCCCAGTCGGTAATTTTGTGATTGTAACCTCCATTTCCAAGTTTTTTTGATTGAAAGTCTCCTGTTTCTTTTCTTCTTTGCTGCCACTCCCATAAAGTAGTTCGTCCAATTTTAAATCTCGCTGCCACTGTTTCTCTGCTTCCTCCCTCCTCTAGCGCTTCCATTGCTTTTTTCCTTAAGTCATAACTATATGCTGCTGGCACTCAACCTCCTTATCATCGTCTATCCTTATCTTATCACATCCGGACTTCTATGAAAAGAGCTATATCTTTCTTCTACTTAAGGCTGCAACCATACTGATTCGTTGAGTTTTCTTTCCAGATTTTAGGCCATAAAACCGCTGTCCTTTCTGGCAATACCCATATGGATAGTCCTCTGTGTTATCAATGCCAGACTCATCTATATAAACTAAGTTTTCTGGTTCTTTTGTTGCTATAATTTTTAAGAATTCAGCACGTTTTTCTTCGTTTCTTTCCTTGTATCCATATGTCTTTTTTTGCGCGTAAATCCAATTTTTCTGAGAGCTCGGTGGATCGTTTGGATACTAACGTTGCCCCAAAGTTTAGCCATTTCCGACAGAGTCTTTCCTCCGTTTTCTCTGGCAAATTTAGCAAAGGCATCCCAGTCGGTAATTTTGTGATTGTAACCTCCATTTCCAAGTTTTTTTGATTGAAAGTCTCCTGTTTCTTTTCTTCTTTGCTGCCACTCCCATAAAGTAGTTCGTCCAATTTTAAATCTTGCTGCCACTGTTTCTCTGCTTCCTCCCTCCTCTAGCGCTTCCATTGCTTTTTTCCTTAAGTCATAACTATATGCTGCTGGCACTCAACCTCCTTATCATCGTCTATCCTTATCTTATCACATCCGGACTTCTATGAAAAGAGCTATAAATGCTCGTTGCAAAATGTTTTTGCATGATAAAGAAGTATACCTAAACATTGCAGGGGGACTCAAAATACAGGAACCATCGGCTGATCTTGCTGTTGCTGCTTCCCTTATTTCAAGTGTAGTAAATTTACCGCTGCCAACTTCTTCAATAATCTGCGGTGAAGTTGCACTTTCAGGAGAAATTAGGAACATCTCGCATGCTGATCTCAGACTAAAAGAAGCACAAAAGTTAGGATTCAAAAAAGCAATTATGCCTAAAAATGGTAACTATTCTTCTCATGATATTGAAATAATCAAGCTTGGTCACGTAAGGGAATTAAGAGAAATTTTTAATTACAATTAAATAGTGCTTCAGCAAATTCTTTACTAGTAAACTCCCTCAAGTCCTCTATATTTTCGCCAATTCCTATAGCATGTAACTTTATCTTATAAGCTTCTGCAAGTCCAATTACCACTCCGCCCTTAGCGGTGCCATCTAGCTTTGTTACGATTAGCCCGGTAACATTAACCATCTTACTAAATGCCTCTAATTGGCTATAAGCATTTTGGCCGGTAGTTGCATCAAGAACTAAAATAACGTCATGAGGGGCAGTTTCATCCAATTTCTTTATCGTTCTATATATTTTTGATAACTCCTCCATAAGGTTCACATTATTTTGCAGCCTTCCTGCTGTGTCAATTAGAACAACATCAACGTTATCTTTTATAGCTTGACTTACAGCTCTATATGCCACACTTGCAGAGTCGCTACCATACTCTCCAGTAACAATCAAGCAATCAGAACGTTCTGCCCAAATGTTTAATTGTTCACTAGCAGCAGCTCTAAATGTGTCGCATGCAACAAGCATAACGGATTTTCCCATTTCCTTATATTTATATGCGAGCTTACCTATAGTCGTGGTTTTACCGTTACCGTTTACTCCGCATACCATTATTATATGTGGTTTTTTATCCAAAATTAACGGCTGCACGACTGGATTTAATATAGCTTCTATTTCATTCACTAATTGCTGCGTGATAATATTATACTCAACTTCCTTGTCAAATTTGATGCTTGTGAGCCTGTCAATAATTAATTTGGAAGTTTTATGACCAATGTCCATGCTAATTAGCAATTCTTCTAGCTCATCCAAAAGCGACTGATCTAATTTTTTTTTGCCAGAAAAAATACTTTTCACCCCGTCGCTAAAGCGAGAAGAAGTTTTTAACAGGCCTTCATAAAGGTTACCAAATAAACTCAAGGGAATGCTCCTTTTAAAATTATAAACTTAATGACAACATAGAGACGCTGGTTGTAAAGAAATACACGTATTATGTGTATTTGTAAAGTTAAACACTCGTTTTACATGCATTCTGAAAGTAAAATACACGTAAAACGTTGTATTTACTTTAGTTTTCAACCTAAATGTGTTATAACGTAAAATAGCAGTTTATAGGTAATTTTATGAGTTATAATGAGAAAATTTTAGATCATTACGAAAATCCAAGAAATGTTGGCTCTCTGGATAAAAATGATCCAAATGTTGGTACTGGTTTAGTTGGTGTACCGTCGTGCGGTGATGTAATGAAATTGCAGATAAAGGTCAATGACAAAGGTGTTATTGAAGATGCAAAATTTAAAACTTTTGGTTGTGGTTCTGCCATTGCTTCAAGTTCCTTGTTAACAGAGATGATTAAAGGAAAAGCTATTGAAGATGTAACACAGATAAAGAATACTCAAATAGTGGAAGAGTTGTCTTTACCTCCAGTGAAGATACACTGTTCGGTGCTTGCTGAAGACGCTATTAAGGCTGCTATTCATGATTATCAAAGTAAACAAAATAAAGGTGGACATTGAGAACTAAAGCATGAATGAATATCAAGAAGTAGGCGGAGGTGAAACTGTAAAAAAGAATAAAAAACTTATCACTATAACTGCGGAAGCAGTAGAAAGGATCAGGTATTTATTGGATCAAAAAAAGCATGCTAACCTTGAGAAATCAGAAGAAGCAATAGGAATAAGAGTGCTAATTAAGCAAAAAGGATGTTCTGGTTTAAAATATGATGTTGAATATGCATATGATACTCGTCCTTTAGAGTCGATAATTGAGGAAAACTGTAGTGATGGCCAAAAAGTTAAAGTATTGATTGATCCAAAATCCGTCATGTTTATTCTTGGCTCTGAAATGGATTATGTAGAAGAAAAATTTTCATCGGGTTTTGTTTTCAAAAATCCTAATGAGAAAGGAAAATGTGGTTGTGGAGAGAGTTTTCATGTCTAGCAACTATTTTGCATTGTTTGAAATTGAACCAACTTTCAATATCAGCTTTGATGGGCTAGAGAAAAAATATATTGAGCTAAGCAAGACTGATATAAATGAAAGACAGTCCAAAAACATGGAAAATATCAACAAAGCTTATCAAGTGCTAAAGTCACCATTAGAACGTGCCGAGCATTTGTTGAATCTTTTTGGTATGAAAAGCCAAAAGGATCATCTAAATTCTGAAATATTAAATGAATCAATGGAAATAAGAGAATATTTGCTGGAATGCGACGATCTACAATTTGCAAGCAGGATGATTGATGAAAAAATAAAAGATTGCGTTAAAAACCTAATTAACACTTTTGCTGTAAAGAATTTTGATGGAGCTGCTACACAAGTCTTAAGATTGAAATATTTATATAAGTCATTTGAGGAGGTGAAAAAGAATGCAACCAATTCAAATTTCTGAACCAAATTCAAATGAAGTAGTTTTTGGTATAGATCTTGGTACTACCAATTCTTTGATTGCTATGGTGGATAAAGCTGGTAACGTGAAGATATTTAAAGATGAACAAGGAAGAGAACTGCTGCCTTCTGCTCTTTCATATGAAAATAATACATTGAAAACTGGCTACGATGTCGGTCAAAATGCAATCTACTCAATAAAGCGTTTAATGGGTAAAAGTGTTGAAGAATTAAATAAAGAAGGCGTCAATTTTGAAATAGATCATGAAAGCGAAAAAGTTATTAGAATAAAATGCGCAGAGGAAAAATATCTTACTCCTGTTGAGATTTCTGCTGAGATATTAAAAGCTTTATGTGAGAGGGTAAAAAAGTCTAAGGGGCTGGAAGTAAAAAAAGCAGTGATTACTGTGCCAGCTTACTTTGACGATTCAGCACGTAACGCAACCAAATATGCAGCAAGATTAGCTGGCATAGAAGTTCTTCGCCTCGTTAACGAGCCAACCGCTGCAGCGCTTTCTTACTCCATTGAAAAGAACAATAACAGTGGAATATATGCAGTTTATGACCTTGGTGGTGGAACATTTGATATTTCGATATTGAAATTGCATCAAGGAGTGTTTCAAGTTCTTGCGGTTGGTGGTGATACCGAACTTGGTGGTGATGATTTTGATCATTTGCTGAGTTCAATTGTGATTGATAAGTATAGAGAAAAGGTAGGTTTAAACAAAGAATGCTCTAGTGTCATCCCAGTGCTCCGACACTGGGATCCAGAAAGTTTAATTACAAATGAACACACCAGGCAATTGTATAGTAAGAACTGGATTCCAGTGTCAGCTACTTGCATGACAACACTTATTGAATCACGTATTGTAAAAGAATATCTGAGCGACAACACTGTAGGTACTTTTGAATTCAACATTAGACCTTACCCTGTCATCCCAGTGCGTGACACTGGGATCCAGGAAGAAAAAAATATGTGGATTTCAGCGTCACGCGCTGAAATGACATCTAACCGAGTTGTTAGTGGTGAATTATTTGAATGCGAAATTACCAGAGAAGAGTTCGAACAGGCAATCAGTCCTTTGGTTAGTAAAACTATCAATATAGTCACTCGTACTATAAGCGATATAGACCTTAAAATTGATGATATAAAAGGAGTAATTTTAGTTGGTGGTGCAACTAGAACACCATTGGTTCAAAATTCACTAGTCAAACTCTTTGGAAATAAAGTACTAAATGACGTGGATCCAGATAAAGCAGTTGCCATTGGGGCAGCTCTGCAGGCTCATGATTTAACTTCGAGCTCAAAAGATAGGAATATTCTCCTGGATGTTCTACCTTTATCACTTGGCATAGAAACTATGGGAGGCATAGTTGAAAAAATCATACCAAGAAATACGCCACTACCAGTTTCAGAGATAAAAGAGTTTACAACTTATGTTGATAGGCAAACAGCAATGAAAATTCACGTTTGTCAGGGAGAACGTGAAATGATAGAGGATAACAAATCTCTAGCGCAGTTTGAACTAAAAGGTATACCGCCACTGCCTGCAGGTTCTGCAAGAATTGAAATAGAATTCACAGTTAATGTTGACGGAATCTTGACTGTTACTGCAAGAGAAAAAACTACCAGAATCGAGCAGACAGTTGAAGTAAATTCAAGTTTTGGCTTGAGTGAAGCTGATGTTCAAAATATGGTTAACCAGTCAATAAACAGCTTTGATGAAGATATGAAGGCTCGTTCCCTTGCAGGTGCTAAAATTAATGGAAATAAACTCATACACTTGGTTGAAAACAATAATAACTTTTCCACTGATCAAAAGTTGAAAAACCTATTACAAAATGCAAAAAACGCTTTACAAGGCAATGACTTGAATGAAATTAACAACGCTATTGCCGAGTTAGAAAATTCCTCTTTAGAGTTGTGTGAATTAACAAATAGGTAGAAAAAGCTTACACAACCTTGTGCAATACCCTATTTAACCTCAAAGCAACAGGTAACCTGAAATTAAATGGTAACCAATCGACCTTTCCTAATTTAAATGATAAACCAACTATGCTTACACGCCCAATGATATTTTCCATTGGTACAAAACCAACTTCAGGAAACCTGCTATCCAAAGAATTATTTCTATTGTCTCCCATAACAAAAAATTGATCGTTAGGTACATAATAAACTGGAGTGTTATATGATAGCTTATTAGAAATGTTATCTACCAAAATCTCATGTTCCTTGCCACTTAAAAGCGTTTCTATATATCTTGGTATGTTACGATTTGACTCATAATCAAAAAAACTTTCAATTTGCCTTCGCTCTACTTTCTGATCATTGAGATACAATTCCCCCTCTATCATTTGCACTTTGTCGCCCGGTGTTCCTATTACTCGCTTAACAAACCTGATACTGTCGTTTCTCGTAGGTTTGAAAACTATTATTTCACCACGCTTTGGAGGGGTATAAAAAATCCTGCCGCTAAAAATGTTTGGAGAAAATGGAAAGGAGTGTTTACTGTAACCGTATGAATATTTACTAGTAAAAACGTAGTCCCCTTCAAGTAAGGTGCTTTTCATTGAACCAGAAGGTATATGAAATGGCTCGAATAAAAAACTACGTATTGATAGCGCAATCAACAGTAAAAAAAACAATGAAGATAAAAATCTTCCCGTTCTTGTCACCCAGTTTTTGCTTAGTTCTTCCAACTTTGTTTTTCTTATAAATTAAGCTTATTATAATACGTAAATTAAAAAATGGTAATATGAAATTTTACTTGTGAATGTTATTCCTCTATTCAAAACAATTTTGAAAAGGCGGTTCATTTCTTTCAACGGTGTCATCCAAGTAGCGTGACACATAACTGTACGAACATTGCAATTTGCAGGTGGCAGATGAAAGTAGCTGATGCACATCTGTACGAACATTTGCTTTTGTTAAGGTAATGTGGTGTTATGAAAGTAGCTGACACTGGAATGGCTTTGTTGCATCGCTACTTATGAAAGGCTAACTATAGTTAGGATTATAAGCAACCTATTGAAAATCTTGTTTTTTTGCAATCAATCTGATCAAATTTAAGAATAGTAATTTGTTATTTATATTAATAAATTTAATTCTATTGAAAATAGCTAAAGCATTGAAATTCTTGAATTTTAGCCGGATTGGTAAATGGTAGTGAAATTTCTTTTACTCAAATTTAGGTATTCATTGACCGTTCTTGTTATAAATACCAGAATAATAAGCTACTGATATTCGCTATCTTTTTTATCTTTAATCCATCATAGCTAGCGATGCAACAAAGCCCACTGGAATCCAGGTTGTAACCGTTCACGGATTGTGAGAATGAATAAAGAACTAAGCAGTCGTAACTTTTGGAAGGGATTTTGGCCATTGAGACGTGATGTCAAAAATATCGACAACATTCTTTTCACGAACCTTTCCCCACATTCTGACCAGGTGAAAAAGCTGTTTTTACGATAGCCGTCTAATTTGCCGTTCTGCAAGGTTGTTGATTGACTTCAGGCTTTCGTAAAAAATTCCACATCATATCCTCAGCCTTAACATCTTAGTGGCCATTCTCGTCATTTCATGAAAAAACCCTTCTTTCGCATTAGTTGTGTAGCATTTTTTAATATCTATAATAGTGCAGCACTGCCTTACGTATTGCCAATCCGAATTCTACTTGCTGTAAAATAACACAATCTGCTACATCACTGCTAATCTCAATCCCTCTATTTATTGGCCCTGGGTGCATAACAATCGCATCTGGTTTTGCGTATGATAGCTTTTGTGAATCAAGTCCATACAAATAAAAATATTCTTTCTCTGAAGAACTATTATTCATGCGCTCTTTCTGCAGCCTCAAAAGTATAATTACGTCAGCATCCTTTATACCTTCAATTAATGAATAATGGACTGAATCTACTTCAGGAAAATGCTTACAAATCAAAGTTGGTGGTGCAACCAAGTTTATCTCTGCTCCAAACATTTTTAGCAATCTTATATTTGATCTTGCAACTCTACTGTGCAGAATATCTCCACATATTACAACTTTAAGGTCCTTTATTTGCTTTTTATGATTGATGATTACAAGATAATCTGCAAGAGCTTGAGTTGGATGTTCACTGCTTCCATCGCCTGCATTGATTAGCGAGCAGCTAACATACTTTGCCAGTGTATTAATGATACCACTACTTTTATGCCTGATTATTATGTAATCAGGATTCATTGCATTTAATGTTTTGATCATGTCTTTTAGATTTTCTCCCTTGTTAATAGAAGAAGATCTTATTGGCAAAGTTACAACATTTGCTCCAAGGCTTTTTGCTGCTATTTCAAAAGACGCAAGTGTACGCGTTGAATCTTCAAAGAATAAATTTATTACTGTCTTATTTTCCAAGATATGACTATTTGCAGCTTCTTTTTTAAGGTACTGGTTGGCCAACTTAGTTATATTTTCTACATCATCGACTGTAAGGTCTGAGATGTTTAACAAATTCCTTCTGTTATTCATAATTTCCTTTTAACATGCAATTGTTGTCCAACCTATTCTACTTTCTTATTACCTTTTTTCAATGAACCTATTTGCAACAACATTGCATAAAATAAAAACTGGTATTATAGCTCTTTTCATAGAAGTCCGGATGTGATAAGATAAGGATAGACGATGATAAGGAGGTTGAGTGCCAGCAGCATATAGTTATGACTTAAGGAAAAAAGCAATGGAAGCGCTAGAGGAGGGAGGAAGCAGAGAAACAGTGGCAGCAAGATTTAAAATTGGACGAACTACTTTATGGGAGTGGCAGCAAAGAAGAAAAGAAACAGGAGACTTTCAATCAAAAAAACTTGGAAATGGAGGTTACAATCACAAAATTACCGACTGGGATGCCTTTGCTAGATTTGCCAGAGAAAACGGAGGAAAGACTCTGTCGGAAATGGCTAAACTTTGGGGCAACGTTAGTATCCAAACGATCCACCGAGCTCTCAGAAAAATTGGATTTACGCGCAAAAAAAGACATATGGATACAAGGAAAGAAACGAAGAAAAACGTGCTGAATTCTTAAAAATTATAGCAACAAAAGAACCAGAAAACTTAGTTTATATAGATGAGTCTGGCATTGATAACACAGAGGACTATCCATATGGGTATTGCCAGAAAGGACAGCGGTTTTATGGCCTAAAATCTGGAAAGAAAACTCAACGAATCAGTATGGTTGCAGCCTTAAGTAGAAGAAAGATAGTTGCTCCATTAACCTTTGAAGGCCACTGTAATATGGATGTTTTTAATGGATGGTTTGAGCAATTTTTGACACCGATCTTGGAACCTGGACAGACTGTCATTCTTGACAATGCTACTTTTCATAAGTCTGGTAAGATTATCGAGCTTGCTAGAGGAGTTGGTGCAGAAATTTTGTATCTGCCGCCGTATTCTCCAGATTTCAACAAAATTGAGCATCATTGGTTTGCTATAAAAAACAGAGCTAGGAAAAACATTCCTCTATTCGAATCCTTTCGTCGTGCTGTTGATTCTGCCTTCCTATGACCTGTTCGGACTATTATGAGAAATGCTATAACTGATAATTAGTACTCTGCTTTTATTATGGCTAGTATATTAATAGTAAGTGAGGTTGAAAATGGTTGCAAAAAAAGATGAGAAAACTAGCTTGGGGAGCAAAATACTAAATTATGTGCCATGGAGAATAGCGCTCACAGCTGCTGCTTTTGCTATTCCAATTGCTGGTCCCATTGTTGGTACAGTTGTTGGAGCTCTAGCGTATGGTAATTATAGACAGAATAATAGAACTGAAAATCCTGCTTCCAAATTCGATAATGGACCTGATAAATCTAATGATAAGGAAAGTAAAAAAGAGAGTGCAAAACCAGGTCGTTTAAAGAAATTCTTGTTTAGAGTTTGTGCTATTGCAATTGGCTTTTTGTTTGGTGGACCAATTGGTGCTGCAATTGCTGGAGGTCTTGTAGCTGTTGACGCTGTGTCAAATGGTAAGCTTATTCAAGGGGCAGAAAAGGTGTTAGATGCAGGTTATGATGCACTAAGTTGGGCAAAAGATAAAACCCTAGATGCAGGAAAATCGGTAGTAGATAAGGTGAGAGGCTCTGAGAAAGGAGTTGAGGAAAAAAAAGACGGGCCAACACATGAATTTGATAATCCTGTCTATTCTCCTGAAGTTGATAGTACAACCAAAGCAGAAAAAAGAAATTCTTCTCCAAGCAGCTCAAAACTAATTGTTGGTGAACAAACTGCAAAACAGAAAAGATTCAGCGAGTCAAGGGCAAAATGCTGTAAAAAGTTAGCATAAATCTTTCATCCCAATGTTTAGTGGCACTGGGGATTATTTCCACTTACACTCATCCGCTATCATAACAGCCTCAAAAAGATGCTTCTCAAGTTCACTTAGAGGCAAATCACTTTGTGAATAATTTCCCCAAGATTTTAGTATATCGGAAGTTTCAACGCCTTCAATAATAGGATATTCTTGGTTTTTTTTAGCGTATAACTCTTGAGCCTGCTTGCTTACTAAAAATTCCAATAAGACTATAGCATTTTCCCTGTTTTTTGCGTTTTTTGTTACTGCTGCACCACTGATGTTTACCATTACACCGTGATCGTTGCGATTAGGAAAAAAAGCCCCTAGCTTGTCTGCAACATTCTTTTTATTTTCTGATGAAAGAATTCTCGCAAAGTAGTAGCTGTTTACTATTGCAACATCTCCCTCACCAGCTGCTACGGCGTAAATTTGGTCAGTATCACCACCACTTGGTTTTCTTGCCATATTGCTCACAATTCCGCTTACCCATTCTTTCGTCTTTTCAAAACCATTATTTGCAATCATAAAAGCAATTAACGATCTGTTATATGGACTTGTAGAAGAACGCACTAATATTTTTCCTTTCCATTTTTCATTTGCTAAATCTTCATAAGTACTTAAGTCCTTAGGGTCTACTGACTCTTTATTGTAAACCAATATCCTAGTTCTTTTTGTAAGACCAAACCAATAATCTTCACTGTCTCTAAATCTTGCAGGTATAACACTTTTTAAAACCTCTGAATCTACTTGAGATAAAAGCCCTCTTTTTTTTGCTAGAATTAAGTTCACTGCATCAGCAGTCAAAAATAAGTCAGCTTCACCACCGTTTTCTATTCGTGAAAGTAGCTGAGAATAATCATCAATGATGTAACGTACTTTAATGCCTGTATTTTCCGTGAATTCATCAAATAAAGTACGTACTAATTCTTCTTTGCGCGATGAATAGACATTTACCACTTGTGAGTCATTAGTTCCGTCGTTTCTGTATAAATAAGTAATGACTATTAATACAACTGCTATTAAGGATGTGAATATAAAAGCTTTTTTCATATTGGATAAAAAATAACTTCTTTCAGCTAGAGATACCAAGATGGTGCAACTTTAGCAAGTGTAAAATTCGTTAGATAAGTCATAAAAACTTACTTGAAACCCTTCGCCAGCCCCCTTATCATGACAGTGGAGCTATTTCATTTAACTTCGCAATCTCTGCAGTGGATTAATGACAAAAAACTTAATGTATTTGGCGTAAATCATGCTTAATTTTTTGCACTATGTGCACCTTATGTCTTTATAAAATTTCTAGGTTTTTACCTGATATAAGCTGAAATGCGATATTTAAAACATTAAAAAACGCCAACTTAAAAAATGGATAGTGAATAACTAGCTACCCTAGGGTTTCTTTTGCCTTTTTTTCTGTTTAGTAAATTGTATCCGTTCAGCGGAGTGGTAGAATAAGGTAGACAAAGCAAGATATAGCTCTTTTCATAGAAGTCCGGATGTGATAAGATAAGGATAGACGATGATAAGGAGGTTGAGTGCCAGCAGCATATAGTTATGACTTAAGGAAAAAAGCAATGGAAGCGCTAGAGGAGGGAGGAAGCAGAGAAACAGTGGCAGCAAGATTTAAAATTGGACGAACTACTTTATGGGAGTGGCAGCAAAGAAGAAAAGAAACAGGAGACTTTCAATCAAAAAAACTTGGAAATGGAGGTTACAATCACAAAATCACCGACTGGGATGCCTTTGCTAAATTTGCCAGAGAAAACGGAGGAAAGACTCTGTCGGAAATGGCTAAACTTTGGGGCAACGTTAGTATCCAAACGATCCACCGAGCTCTCAGAAAAATTGGATTTACGCGCAAAAAAAGACATATGGATACAAGGAAAGAAACAAAGAAAAACGTGCTGAATTCTTAAAAATTATAGCAACAAAAGAACCAGAAAACTTAGTTTATATAGATGAGTCTGGCATTGATAACACAGAGGACTATCCATATGGGTATTGCCAGAAAGGACAGCGGTTTTATGGCCTAAAATCTGGGAAGAAAACTCAACGAATCAGTATGGTTGCAGCCTTAAGTAGAAGAAAGATAGTTGCTCCATTAACCTTTGAAGGCCACTGTAATATGGATGTTTTTAATGGATGGTTTGAGCAATTTTTGACACCGATCTTGGAACCTGGACAGACTGTCATTCTTGACAATGCTACTTTTCATAAGTCTGGTAAGATTATCGAGCTTGCTAGAGGAGTTGGTGCAGAAATTTTGTATCTGCCGCCGTATTCTCCAGATTTCAACAAAATTGAGCATCATTGGTTTGCTATAAAAAACAGAGCTAGGAAAAACATTCCTCTATTCGAATCCTTTCGTCGTGCTGTTGATTCTGCCTTCCTATGACCTGTTCGGACTATTATGAGAAATGCTATAATAAAGATAATCATAGAGCAAAAGTGAGGTAATGTGGTAAACCTTTTAGAACTTTGCAAAAATTTACAGCAAAAAATAGAAAAACTGGAAGCAGAGATAGAAAACTTAAAAGCAGAAAATAAAGCTTTAAAGATAGAGAACGCTGAATTAAAGGAAAGGCTCGGTTTATAGCTCTTTTCATAGAAGTCCGGATGTGATAAGATAAGGATAGACGATGATAAGGAGGTTGAGTGCCAGCAGCATATAGTTATGACTTAAGGAAAAAAGCAATGGAAGCGCTAGAGGAGGGAGGAAGCAGAGAAACAGTGGCAGCAAGATTTAAAATTGGACGAGCTACTTTATGGGAGTGGCAGCAAAGAAGAAAAGAAACAGGAGACTTTCAATCAAAAAAACTTGGAAATGGAGGTTACAATCACAAAATCACCGACTGGGATGCCTTTGCTAAATTTGCCAGAGAAAACGGAGGAAAGACTCTGTCGGAAATGGCTAAACTTTGGGGCAACGTTAGTATCCAAACGATCCACCGAGCTCTCAGAAAAATTGGATTTACGCGCAAAAAAAGACATATGGATACAAGGAAAGAAACGAAGAAAAACGTGCTGAATTCTTAAAAATTATAGCAACAAAAGAACCAGAAAACTTAGTTTATATAGATGAGTCTGGCATTGATAACACAGAGGACTATCCATATGGGTATTGCCAGAAAGGACAGCGGTTTTATGGCCTAAAATCTGGAAAGAAAACTCAACGAATCAGTATGGTTGCAGCCTTAAGTAGAAGAAAGATAGTTGCTCCATTAACCTTTGAAGGCCACTGTAATATAGATGTTTTTAATGGATGGTTTGAGCAATTTTTGACACCGATCTTGGAACCTGGACAGACTGTCATTCTTGACAATGCTACTTTTCATAAGTCTGGTAAGATTATCGAGCTTGCTAGAGGAGTTGGTGCAGAAATTTTGTATCTGCCGCCGTATTCTCCAGATTTCAACAAAATTGAGCATCATTGGTTTGCTATAAAAAACAGAGCTAGGAAAAACATTCCTCTATTCGAATCCTTTCGTCGTGCTGTTGATTCTGCCTTCCTATGACCTGTTCGGACTATTATGAGAAATGCTATAATTTCTCCGGAAGCTTGACAAAAATAGAACTGAAACCCATCAATGAAAAGTATATGCAAGTTTAAGTTAATAGAGAAAGAAAAATTATTCTTGCTATACCGTAGGTACGTTCCAAGATTATACTGAAGTTTTTATTGCACTCAAAATCTTCGTTTTTCCTAATCTCTAGAATTATCAATGCATCATCACTTAACCAGCCTGAGTGAGCTAATCCATCTAAAGTTGATTCAACCAGATTGCTATTGTAAGGCGGGTCTATAAAAACTATGTCGCATTTTGAAATAGGTTGTGGCAATTTGTTAGCACTGCAACAAATTAGCGTGACATTGTTCGTAATTCCAAAATCTTCTGCTGTTTTTTTAGGCAGTTGCAAATTGTAATAATCTGAATCCACCATGAATGCATGTTTAGCGCCGCGAGAAAGCGCTTCAAATGAAAAAGAGCCTCTTCCGCAAAATAAATCAAGTACATTCAAGTTATAAATAGGTTTCCTTGAGGAAAGCATATTAAATATTGCTTCTCGGACAATACTCATAGTTGGCCGTGCAGCTAAATGCTTACCTGTAGTTATTTTTCTTCCGCGATATTTGCCTGCAATGATGCGTAGCATATTAAATAAGCTCCAAAATAATTAATTATTTATACTATATGATTAATGTCAATATGGCTTTAGCAGTTTAATAGGGAGAAGCTATCGAATCGCTTGTAAGAAAAACACAAACACAAAACTCATCCGTTATCTTTTTCTGATTTGCCTGCTGCATTAATTGCTTGACCAATCTCATCTTGTAAATCATCATGATCATTTTTTTCATCATGATTTAGCCCTTCAATTCTGCTTTCTAACTCTAACTTAATTATAGTATTGATTTTATCTATATTATCAAGAAAGCCTCTACATTCTTCTTCACTATACTCTTCACCAGATGATTTTTTTTCAATAAATAGACTTTTAAACTTTGTGAGATCAGAATTCTGATCGGTATTCAGTACAACGTTTCTCTCTATAAAGCTAAGATCCGATAGTAATAAGCTAACCTCTAATAAATCTTCACTTTTCACGTTTTCAAGGTCTTCAAGGCTTTCTAAAATACTAAACACCTTAAGCCTTTCTTGTGCAATCTCTTTGTCTTCCTTATCAAATTCAGACAATAAACTATGCTTATCTACAAATTTCTCACTCAAAGCTTTATTTAACCTAGTGAGGTTGATATTGTTGTCTGGTGTGTTGTCTAATAGTAGATCTACTCTCGCCCTACGCACATTTAAAACGTCATCATAATTATCTAATTTTATATTGCCATCATCGTCTTGCTGCAATTTATAATAATCAAGGCCTTTGAAATTTTTATTAGTCTTCATCTTCAATCCTCTTCTCATCTCCTTTTGCATCTGGTTTCCTCATTGGTTCCGGTAATTTCCTTTCTGGATTTTTTGGTTCTTTAAATGAAGGCTTAAGATTATAAACTTCACCTTCTCGATCTTCTCTTTCTTTTTTTCTTCTAGCTCTTTCAGCACGCTTTTCTACAGCTTCTGGAGTGTTCATTTCAAAAAGTGGTGAGAGGTTGTAAACTTTATTTTGACTTCTTCTGCCTTCTCTTTCAGCACGTTTTTCCATACCTTCAAAAGCAGATCCAAAATCATCAATTTCATCTGGGCCTTTTGGTTCCGTGCCTAAATTTCGTGTCACTTTATTTGATTGATCAGGCTTATCTTCTTCTGTTGGCTGATCAAGCTTATCTTTTTCTAGTGGTTGATCAAGCTTGTCTTTTTCTGGTTCTCTCTTGCGTCCTATGGTGTCATCATGAAGCTTATCCAAGAAATCTTGCCTATGCGATTTTGCTCTACAGAGCAGATTACCTTGGTAACCATCTTTTTCTTCTGTACGGCGGCTAACTCCTATAGAATCAAGGCCATGTTCCCAAGTAAACTTCATAGCATCTTCTATTGTGTAGCCCAAATGTGATCCTACATATCCTTTATAATAATCTAAATATTTACCGATCCTTCTGTGCGTAATATCTTCTTTACCAACTCCAAACGCCCTGTAGATTTTTTCCTCGAGCTTATCAACATCATTTTCAGGCGATGTCACAAATTTTGTTGCTTCAATAGTAGCATCTACAAATTTACGTGGCACATCAATAGCGTATTTCAGCACTCCTCCAACTCTTGGTATCCTGCCCAGTAGATTAGCTGTACCTCCGGCTAATCTATCCGGTAAATGAGTAGCCCAACTGCCTAAAGACTCTAGTTTTCCACCAGCAAAATTTTGCCACTGCTGTTTGAATCCTTCCATTATGCTAACCAAAGGCGATGCTCCATACATACTAGATATATTGTAAACGCTGAATCCACCACCAGCGATACTTGAGCCCATTTGTTGTACGAACTCGCGTAAAGAGAACATTAAAAATGAAAGCAAGAATAACACAAAGATTTCCCCTGCATTGATTAAATAACCTCTCTGTATGTCTTGCACCCTTTGGTAATCACTATTTTCTTGATAATTTTTGCAATCCTCACAATCTTTACATTTCTGACAGTATTCACTGTTGGGATCCTTATATAAATCATGAAGTTTAAGTATTCTACAACCTTGTTTTTCTACCGCACTCCGCACTAAAGATCTTATTTCATTAATTATTTCCCTATAACTATTGCATTTATTTATATCTTGACAGTAGCGTTTTATTATTTCACTAACATCACCTATCCTTTTCTCTATATTGTTGATCAGTAATATAATGTCAGCCCTCTCTGACGCATGAGATAAACTATTTGTTAAGCGCACTAGATCTTTTTCACTACAGCCATTACTAACTACCATATCACTTTCTGCAATATAGTGGTCTGCTGGATTATCTTTAGTTCCAGGCATTGGATTAAAGAAAGGATAATCTATATAACGAAACCCTTTTATATGTTCACCATTTTTATCTTTAGGGTAATCCGGTGGAAGCGGAATATATCCAGCGCCTCCAGTAAATTTTATTGTACCACCTTCTCTGCTTATCTTTTCTATACCTTCTATGTTTTTATCTACGTTCAGCGGAGAAGCTTCTCCAAGAGTGTAAGGTACGAAAATTTGCCCTGGGGTCCAACCAAAGTACTGCTTATCAACAATACAAAAACCGCCAAACACCCATTTTGGAGCACATAACTTTACCTCGAACCATTTATTGTAGCATACAGTAAAACCTAACTGCCTATAAAAGGTGTTCATTATCATTGAAGCCAACAATGACAAGAGAGTAAATATCATAATCGATTGTAAACAAAAACTGATGCAGAATTTTATCCAACCTTCAAATAGACTTTTCAGCGGTGAAAATAAAATAGAAATTAGAAACAGTGGCATAATAGCTATAAGAAAAGCTATACCCATAAAGCCAGAGAGAAATATTATGTAAGCATACAAGCACAACAAGAAGTATAGCACAATCCCTATGAAAATTGCCGGTATCATAAGAAGGCTTGCCCACATTTGGTAATGTAAAAACGCTGCAAACTTTTTCCAAACAGAATAAGCAAAAAACTTATTGAACATGTCCTCCATGAAGCTAAACAACTTAGCTTCATCTCCTTGAGCAATACTTCCGGTGTTCATGTTGGGAGCAAAGTTAGTAATTACACTTATCAATTGTTCAAGACCTTTAACGAATAAAACAAGAAAATGATCATAGAAAAATCTAAAACTTCCAGGAGATATAAGCACTATTACTAGAGTGATTTTCATCATTCTGATGAGCATATCATGCTTAGTTTCTCGTATCATGCCAAAAAGATAAAGAAGCGATGAAATCATTACAAATAGAACAAGCAAGGAAAGAACAAAATTGTGAAAGCTCGTACTTTTTTCAGCTATATTTTCGAACATAGCTTGTGCAACTGCAGGATCATTGCTATTAAAATGTTCTTTGCAATTTTCGTTAATCAATAATACACATTTTAGATAGTTATAAATGTAATCAAAAAACCCAAAACTACTTGGCTGCTGCACTCCATTTGAGAACTCAAAAGAGTAGCCACCTGCATTATCTAAGTAATATCTATCTAATATTTTTACATATATTTTCCATCCTTTTTCTAATTTTACCGAGTTACAATTTCTGTCCTTTAATTTAGTGCTATCTTTGTCTAAAGTAAAAATACCGCTCCCATTTTCTGCCACGGAGTTGTAACCTAGATGTACAGTAGGATATTGAGGATCGCGCATTAACTTTAGATTTTCGTTAGGATCATCTTTCCCCGTTTTAAACAAAAGATAAGCACCATGACCATTGGTAAACCAACATGGAGCACCACGTGATACTGTATTTGCGCTATCATCTTCATTAATGCACTTGCAATTTACAGTGCAACTTGTATTAGACTTACTTGAAATTTTCTGTGGCGCACTAGGTTTGTAATCATTACAAATTAAGTGAAAGTCAGGTAGACTATTATCACCTGACTTGCCTTCAAATTTAGTTGCATATTTTAACTGCTCCAAGCTTTGTAAGTCATAACTGCCTTTAGATTCTTTCTTGTTATTATTACTCCAAGATGTCCATGCACCATTAACTCGCACTTCCAAACTATCTCCATTGGTTTCGAGTCCGGTATCCTCCCACTTCACCACTTGGTTATGGTGAAAACCAGAATTAATTTCACCAGTTTCAGGATCAATAACTTCTCCATCTCCTGGAATAAACGCATCGTGGTCGCTTGAAAAATGAGCGCTTACTGCAATAGGTTTAGGACCAAAATAGTCAGCAGATATGCACCTTGGAAAAGGCATATCGTTCCTACTACAACCTGTGATCAGCACATAAGCTGCAAGAAGTAATACCCTAAACCAACATTTGCCTAAGCGTGATTGCATATCTAAACTTTTTCCAAATATAGAAATAAATTTCTAAAACTTTACTTAAAATATCTTTTTAATTAGTTACTCCATAATATCATTTATATCTTACTCCTCTCCATTTTCTTCCTTGTTTTTAGCTTTAGTACTAGAACCACTTCTTATTGTTTCATCAAAATCTTTTTGCTGACCTGATTGTTTTAGTGTTTCAGGTTTAGGACTCCAGGAATTATTCCCCGTTTCTTTATCAGAACTTTCTTGCTTACCTGATTGCTTTGGTACTTCAGATTGCGTTTTAGGCAATGTACCTTCAACTTCTGTCCGATCTTTACCCATTTTCTGCTTGATACTCTGTATCATACCTTGGGTCTTATCATCAAGGCCAACGGTGGACAGCATAGCTTGCGATGCGCTCTTAGCAACTTGACCAACACTGGCAGCAACCCCAAAACCAGAGCTGAATAGTGCTTGTGCCATAGTTTCCGATATAGAAACAAAAGCTTCCATTGCACCGGCAATAATTAAGTACATAAATGCTTGGATCAGATCTACGGGCAACGCTGCAAAGTGCCCACCAGCTCTTTCTCCGGTACTTAATGCAACATCAACATTAGTGCCAGGACTGTATCCAAGAGGCAGTATTGATTTCATCAGGCATAGATCATACGATAAGAAATTTACGCTAATTAAACATTGATAGCATGCAGAAAAATTTGTGAGATTGTATAGAACTGAATACATCAACTGATTTAAAAGAGATAAAGATGAAAATAAAATGACTGGTTGTACTGCAACGTGAGCCAGCGTTTTTATCCAGTTATCAAACAAGGATTTAGTCTGTTGGAATAGAATAAATACAATAAACAAAGGTGTTAACGACAATAAAAACGCTACTAAAACAGTAGATATTACATATTTCAATGTAGCGCTAATAATGCATTTTAAGAACATAAAAGTAGCGTAGAGTATTGCCAAAAATGCAATAAAGCCAAAAGGACCAGAGAGCATCAACGATAAAAACTTTAACCAAGTTTCTGTTGTGAATAATACTCCTGCTGTTAAGTCTAAGAATGCAAATTTTCTCCCCCCTTCCTCTATATAGCCAGAAAAGCTATCAACTAAATAAGTGCTACCATCTACAAAAAGTCTGGATAAAGTTGTACCAAAAATTTCCCAACTTCTATCGCTAAAGGCAAAAGCTATAAATGCTATCTTGAACATCCTTACAATGAAATCAAATTTACTTAGCTGTATTGTTCCAAGCATATAGCCAACGACAGTAAATATAACGTATAGAGTAAGTAAAGCTCTTACTCCTTGTAGAAGCCCCTTTCTATATCCTTCATATGAATCGCTAACACTGTTTTTAAATCCTCCTGTTGCCAAACCAAATACCTTGTTTATAGTTGATGAAATAAAATCATTAATTTTTCTTTTGACAAATAAAGTTACACTATACTTATTGTTTTCGTAATATTTGCCCTCCTTGTCTGTAATGTCACCTTTCTCTACATTGCTTACATCGATACCGAAATATATCTTCTTAGGTTTGCATTCATCTGTTATAGGTCTTTTGTCTTTGCATTCATCTGTTGAAAGACCTCCATCTATTATATAATAATTTACATTATCCTCTGTTATTTTACCTAAGTTCTCTACTTTTTTGAAATCATTAGTCTCTGAAGCAGATGGATCACCTGGCGGGTTATCACCCAAGTACATATACAATTTTTCACCACCGTCAAAATCACATGATCTAGTTACCTTAACATGGTACCCACCCCTATTAGCTTCATAGTGACCATAATCTGCAATAGCAAGCATCACATTACTACCAAGTGTTACACTTCCTATTGGATAGTCATGATTTAACCTCAGAGAAAAATCTCCAAATTCATCTTTAATTTGTGAACACACATTATCCCCTTTTGCACCCTTTTCCTTTGGAAGGCACTGAGTACCTTCAGCAGCATCTTGATTATTAAGGTCACCAATTTTTGCAACAAGAGCCTCAGCCCAGGAAATATCCGCTGTGCTTTCTTTGGTGTTTGATGTAAAATCAATAATGTTACTCTGCTTGGGATCCCCTTTATTTTCCTTACTCTTCTCAAGTCTATCTTCAACCTCTTTAAGGTGAGAATACATATCACATTTATTTTCTCTTTTTTTTTCTTTATCTTTTTTATCATACTTATCATGCCTTATAGAGGAGACACAGTTCCGTTCTCCTGCTTGACCTGAACCATAGTTCCATATACCCTTCTCGGTATAGCATATGTTCTGATAGTAACAGTTAAGCTCATAAGAGCTATACTTTTTCACCTCGTTAAAATCGCAGCTTTTTCCATCACATAATTCGTTCAATCCTATTTTAGCGCGGCGTAAACCAAGTAGCGAACCATATACCCATGGTTCGTTGTCTTTAATGTAACCTTTATTAAAATGTACCTTATTATCATATGGAGTGTACCCATTGCCAACTAGCACTTCACCAACTAGAGCTTTTCTTTCCTGCGCTTTTGTTTTATCAGGAGGTAAAAATTGCATTTTATTTTTTGTACCATCTTTACCATCACAAAAAAACTCTCCCCCCTGATGTACTTCACTCACTGTAGCTTTCTTATATACAGTTTCCTTACGGTCATTTTCTACAGCTTTATAACAATTTTCATCAAAGCTGATGCCCTTTCCTTCTGGGTTGTCGTAATCAATTTTTATTTCTCTGGGAACTAAGCTGAAGCTTAACTTATCACCAAGATTTACTTTAATTCCAGTATCCACATAACGTCTATTGCTGCCAAATCCTTTACCATCGCACAATTCGTTTTCATTTACGCCTTTTTCATCAACGCCATAATTATTAGGCACATCGTTAATATTTGCAGCTTTACTATAATTTGGTTCTGAGCCATCAGTACAAAATACAGCAGGCACAAGTACTTCCCTTGGATTTTTGTCTTCTTTAAGAGGGCAAAAATTTACTGATCCATCGAGGGTGAATTTGATTTCCTCACCCTTACTAATTACCTGACCAGAATCAACCCAATGAATTTTATCGGCTTTATGAACTGGAACATCCACATTAACGCTGGTGTTTCTGCTCTGCAACCCAGGTTCGACACAATCCATGTTACAACCAGTGATTGCAAGACACAGTATCAATAATAGTGATCTTTTACTTATCATAATGGGCCTCCTCTAGGCCCTTGAGCTGCTTGCTCAGTCCTTTGCTGCGGTATTTGAGGTCTTCGGCTTGACGTACCTGACTGTTGAGAAACACCTCCTCTTTCTCTGTTTTGAACGCTTTCCTTATCTAACCCTACTGTTCCCATTAAGCTTTGTTGATATTGTCTCCCAGGTTCGTTTTGCACATAAACACCAAACAACGAGTCAGATATTGTCGAAGAAGCTTCAACTAAAGCTTTCATAGCGTGTCCCAAAATAACAAAAGCCATCATAGCGGTAATATTAGGTGTATATTTGGAAGCATAACCATAGAAGATACAAGGGTTAAAAATCTTTAGGTTAATACTCAGTATACACGTAGAGCAGACTTCAAAATCAAATACTGAATACACAATATAATCCATAGCCTGGCTTATCAGTGATATAAAAATTAAAAGCACTACTGGATGAATCGCAAATCTTGCTAAATTTTTAACCCAGTTGTGAAACATCTGCCCAGTATACGCAAATAAAAGACAAATAATAAAAATAGGTGTTAAAGAAAGTAATAACGCAACTATTGCTATAGATGTAATAAAAGAAAATAAGGCGTTAAAAATAGATAAGCTCACTGTGATTAAACCCCAAATCACCAAGCAAAAAGATACAATGCCCAAAGGACCAGAAAATATAAGAGATACTATTAACAATACTGAATGCGATGACAAGAACCTATTGAGCGGTAAATCAAGAAACTCAAAAACATTTGAAGTAGTGCCTCTAAAATTTGCTATTTCTATTAGTTGTTTTGGAGTGTTAATAAATATAGAGAATGCGTTGTTATAAAAAAAGTTCCAGCTATTATCCTGCAACAACTGGACGATGATTCCTATCTTTACGCATATAATTAAAAACTCATATATAGAAATATGAGTTAAACCAAAAAAGTAGTAAAGGGTATATAAGGTTATGTATAATACTAACAGCGATATTATCGTGGATCTAATGGTATTTGTTCTGCTTGATTTTATAAAACTTTCGTAAAGAGACTTTACAGGACTAGTATCAGAGTGAATTGCGTTAGGATCTTTGTAGCTAGAGCCGAAAAATGCAGTTTTCACTTTTTCATCAAAGAAATTATATATTGCACTAAAAGTTCTTGTAGGTGGCTCTTGAGTTGTTAGGTTAATGCTAAACTGACCTTCATTTTTGTAATCGCAGCCATGGTCTCTTATTCCGTAATATATGGTGCCTGTTTTGTCTTTTAATTTTCCTTTCAAGTTTTCCATGTCATGAACTTTGCTGATATCTACAGATATATCCGCTTGATTTTCACCAGGCTTATGCTCAGGGAGTTTGTCAGAGACGCTTATATACAAGCTATTTTCTAGACTATGGTTCTTCGTCACTCTTATGTTGAAACCACCTTTGCCTCCAGTACCAAGGGTGAAAGTTAAATTCTCACCTTGGTGATGATTGCCCTTCACTTCATGATCATAGTTAGTGCGTATACCATCGTTTCTCACACGTTCAAAATCTTCTCCCTGCATTGACACTACTAATGATGGAATGTAAGTACTTACTCCCTTTTCTCTTATACCATCCACAGCTTCCTCGATAGCTTTTCCTTTACTTGCTTCATCGTTACCAACAGCTAAAGCGTTAGCAAGGTCTCTGGCCACACTGCCACCATCTATAGTATTAGACCCAATCTGAACACAATTTTGACCAGAATAATAACATGTATTTTTACATGCAAGGTTTAAAAGGTACGTATCTATTTTGCTTTTCCGATCACTTGAAAGCCCGCTACAGTCTATGTTTTCCCCTTGTTGTTTTATAGATTTGACAATCTTTTCAATCCCCTTTCTTTTTTCATCTTGATCTGACTTTGAAAAATCTGAATCCCAGTACTCTTTTCCATTCAACCATTGCGCATCGCCTATTATATATTTATTAGGACATATTTCACCCTGACATCCTTCTCGATTTAAAACATGAGCAAAATATTCCGTTTCTTTTTCACTGCACTTTTCATCAATTTTCACATACCTAACTTTTGTATCATTTCCTTTACCCTCACACATTTTACTTCCAATAACACTAAAGCTTATCGTATCGCCTTTCTTAAGTGCAAATGGTAATGTAACGTCATTTCCCCCAGGCCTAATTGCAAAATCTGCATATTGCTTAGGACAAAAATTAATATTGCTAGGCACTATATCAATCTCTGTTACTCTTATTCTATCTGAGATATTAACACCGGAATCAACCCATTTTTGCTCTGTTGACACTATATCTAGTTTTCCACGCAAACCTGATAAATTTTCTGGCTTAATACAGTGATGTTCCCCGCACCCAGACAATAAAAAGAGCACCACAAAACTCATGCATAGCTTACCCAAGTTTTGGTTACTTAAACGTTTAAGCATCTGTTACTTACCTTAACTAGCATCACCGCCACCTTATTTAATAGCTTCGCTGGAACCTTTACCACTATCTCCACCTCCTCCACCAGCACCACCTCTTGCCTTCTTGACAGCCGCAGCAGCGACTCCAGCAACGCCCCCAGCAGCAGCTTTGGCAGCAGATAAAGCTTTGCCCACCATTTGTCCAGGTGTCTGACCTGAGCCAAGTGCTGCTCTATGGTTACCAGCAAGTTCAGCAGCCATGTTAGGAAGAATGTTTAAAAAGTGGTAAAAGAGGAATAACACTAGACACAATTTTAATAATTCTACGATGAGAGAGCTGCCAAATTCCATGTATGTAAAATCAAATAGACCAAGTATAGTGCTCTTTTTAAAGCTGTAGTTTTGCATCATACAAGCTAGAGTAGTTTTATTGTTATCACATTCCCCATCTCTCAATTTAAACCACTGTTTTTTCTTACTAGCTGAGGGTTTTGTTTGGTTATTTTCATATGACTTATCCGGTTCAAAATTTAAATTTTTATAATAGATTTTATCACATGCTATAAACATAAAAGACAAAAACGCAAAAAGGATAACCTGGTATAAGCTATAGGTGATCAATTCTCTTACCCAGCCGTCAAAATATCCTTTGGTGTGTTGGAATAAAACCATAGGAATGAACAAAGGTGATAAAATGATGATTACACTCAAAGCAACTAGAGATAAAATAAATACATAGCACAGCCACAAAATAACCATCATTAGCAAAATGGCCATAAATATAGCAACAAGAGCTATTAAAATCTGTCCACCAGCAAAAATAATACCGATTACCGAACCTGCAACTAATAAGACAGGAGCAGCACCAAGCAAGACTGCTAACGTTGCAACACCTCCAGTACCAATTTTGCCACCAATTCCATCTAAAGGGGCACCTAAATAAAATAAAATTCTACAATCAAGCCTATCCCAAGGTGCAAGATAACTGTAAGATACCTTCTGTCCTGCGCGAGTATATTCATAATCTGTACCTGCTTTATAATTACATATGCCTTTACTTTCAGATGATGCTTTTAGCACTATCTCTGACAAACCATTTGAGAGACGAGTTAATTCTCCATAATAATGAGACATGGTACTACCTGTTGTGAAGTAAATCACTAAAGCAAACTTAATGATCAACATATACATTTCTTGAGGTCTTTGAACTCCACCAGACATGGCTTTTATAGAGAACAATACTAAAGCTAGAACCAAAACAGCAGTTACAGTGTTCTTCAGCCTTTTCTGTGCTACAGATATAAAACTCTCACCATTTGGTGCACCTTTACCTGCAACTAAATTATCTAACGATTCCTTAATGCATTGCACTATCATAGAAGTTACGGGAATAGGAGCTAATGATTTACTCCCTGCCTGGTTATAACAAGCTTCAGAGACATACGAGCTAAAACAGCCAGCATTATTATAACCTACAAAAATTTTTCCTTCTTTCTCCTTTTCCCTTATAATCGTTTTGTAATCTTTATCTTTATTTTCATCGCTGTTAAGATCAATCCTTGTACCATCTTTGAACATCATCACAGATTTTTCACACATAGGAGCAAGTGGGTCAGGTGGCAATTCCGTGCACCCCATATCAACCCCTTGCGGCCAAGGAGTCATTTCGATACCAAGCATGCTAACACTGGCTAACTCCACACATAATCTGCCCGTTTTTCTCACTGCTTTGAATGTAGCTCCATGTATGGGTTCGCTCTGTCCTGCTTTGAGAACTTTACACTCTAGCTTACCATCAACTCTTGGTGACCATGACCCATCTACATACCCAGTGTCCTTCTCTCTAACATCAAAGTCTATATCACCAAAAATATTACCAAAAGTTAAAGGATTTCTATGGCATACTTCTATATATTCACTGTATTGCACACCGTTTTTTGGCCAAAAATAATTCTTATATTCGTTATTTATAGTATCCGAGTTGTTAGAGTCTAAAATCTCTTTTTCTGTTTGTTTTCCATCTTTTCCTGATTTTCCTTGTAATGCAGAAAAATATTCGTCTTCTTTTTGATAATTTTTATCTGTGTAGACACTATAATCTGTATCTTTTAATTTAAAGTTTTTATATTTTCCATCATGGTCACGTGCAACTGGGTGTTTAACAAAACTATGTTCACAAACAACAAGTCCTCCTATAGCTTTCCAGACTCCAACAATTGCAGCTATCATTCCAACAATAACAAGAGCGGTAAACAAACCAGCAGAAGAGATGATTAAGACAATGCCAGTAAATATTGCGCCAACAGCAATCGCTATTCCAGCAAGTGCTGCAGCTGTTTTAAACGCTCCACAATCAGGGTTAGAGGCACGGCTAAAGTTGCCAGTAGAATTAAATCTACTAACAAATTCCGTCTTGTCAGTACCACTTACTCCATCTGCAAGCACTGGATATGAGAGTAAAAAGTCTATATTTAGTAAAAATATCGCAATTAATAGCAATGACAGCTTAGTCTTAAACATTTTTTACCTTCTGATAAAATATAGGCAACCATACTTTTGGGTTGTCCCCAACTTCATTTAATATATCGTGTAACAATAGAACACTTTCTGCACGTCCGGATAATACGTTGATTATATCATCTAGATCTTTTAAGTCTATTCTAGCTACTACAGCATTAACTCCCTGTTTCACCAAAAAGAATCTAGTACTTGGATCTGTGTGCTTAATTAATATATATTCACGTTCAGTTAACATAAAAACATCCCGATAGACACTAGTAGCTTTCAGATTTGGTAAAAAAATCTGTGTCGCTGTTTGTTGTACAAGCGTATCGCTAATAGTACTTTTACTTGCATCCTCAACACTCTGAGTAGCAAAAATCACAAAAGCATTTAGTTTTCTCAGTACCTTCAACCAGTCTTTTATCTTGGGTGCAAAAACTGGATTATCTATTAACGCCCATGCCTCATCAAGAACGATAATAGATGGAGTGCCATCAAGAGATATACTAATTCTATGGAATAGATAAATCAATACTGGCCCAAGAGCAACAGGATCTTTGAGCAAGCTAGCCATCTCAAAACCAAATACTCTTGCTCGTGAAAAATCTAGCAAATCTTCTTTATTGTCAAATATTGCAGCATGAGAACCATTATCATGCCACATAGATATTGCCCCAGCTAGAGTATCAGGACCTGCAAGCCCTAAAAACGGTACGAGGTTTCTCAAGAATCTGTCTTCTTTTCTTAATTTAAAATTTCCTTCAATTGCATCATTAATTCGTGCAATATCTTCTGAAGTAAATTTATCATTATATACCGAAATTAAAGACTTTATCCACTCCATTAAAAATGTTCTATTATCAGAGGTGTCATCAAGTTGTAAAGGATTAAAATTTGTTTTAGTTCTTGGTTCTATTACAGTATAGATACCACCAAGTGCTCTTAAGAAAATCTCTGCACCGCGATCTTTATCAAAAAAGAATATCCTTGGAGCAAACTTCATCGCTTGGGCACACAGGAAATTCATTAAAACAGTTTTACCAGCACCAGTTGGGCCAATTATCATAGTGTGTCCAACATCCCTTATATGAAAGTTGAAAAAAAATGGAGTACCAGATGTCGTGTCAAAAACTGTAACGGCATCTCCCCAGTGGTTATTGAATTTATTACCAGTAGGATAATTATGTTGAGATGCAAATCCAGCCAAATTAAGACTACTTATTGTAGCTTTTCTCACTATATAATCGAAATTACCAGGAATTTGCGCCCAAAATGCTGGTTCAAGGTTAACTCTCTCACGTATAGGGTAAACACCGCAATTAGAAAGCTCTGATTCTACCAACGACAGAGCGTTATCCAATGATTTAGGACTTTTTTCTATACATAAAATAGTCAGGTGATGTTGACCAAACGCAATCTTACCACTCATTGCGTCATCAAGCGCTTGAGAAATTTCTGCTATTTGAGAAATAGCTTTATCTGCAGACTGTATCATTCGATTTTGCTGTATCTGCATTTTTCCAATCGCCATTTGCCTGTTTATAAATTGAAAAGATTGCGTAATTATAAACTCGTAAGGAAGTTGTAAAAACGAATCAAGCATTCCTGCAGAAGTATGATTTCCATATTCTTTGATACTAATTATTCCAGCATATTTACTCTCATTATGAGTCACAACCTGTATCATCTTACGGCCAAAGAATAACCTATGTACTGGTAAGTACCTTGATATTTCAGTTCTTAGCGGAAAAAGCGTATTTGTAACGAAGCCACAATTTACGATTCTAGATAGAAACTCCATTATTTCGCAGAACAAACCATCTGGAGTTTCTTTTACTCCAAGAATTTTAGGCGAATAATTTCTAAGGCTTGTCACTACACGATTTGTCGTTTCCTCTAAATCTTCATACGTGGCACGTATATCACTTTCCCAAGCATGTTTTGAAGTTACATGTCCGAATTTTTTTAGTAGATGTGACAAAAATTCTACTCCTTTTGTGTCCGCTCTACGGATAATCGTAATGTATAGGTCATTAATAAATGATTGCCTTGTTGCGTGTTTTTCTCTCCATTTTAGATTTACGTGATTAGCGAAAAAATTCGGCAAACCTTGACTTGCAAATTCATCAGAAAAAATATTTTTCTTACGTCTGATAGTATGAAAATACAAACTAAATGCCGGAGATGAAATGCTTCTTAGCATCTGATTCCTGATGTTGTTCTGTATGACTAAATCCTCGTCATCGGCGGTTTCAAATGCAAAACCACTTAATTTTATAACCTTAACCAACCAATTTTCTTTTGTCATCAAGGTTGTGCTATTCCAATAGCAAGAATAAGGAATAAATTCAGCAGCGTGAACTTCCCTGTTCAGAGTAGATTTATTTTTTGATTGAATAGCCCTAAACCTCAGCATCACACAACGTTAAGCAATATCATAAGAATTAGCTCCATGGTAAAAACGATTTAAACATTTCGAGCACTTTCCCAATTTTACCATAAATAATTCAATAAACAACGGTTCTTTTGCAGAAGCTATATAACCAAGTCCATGTATACCTGGTAACATTAAGAGAATCACTCTTAAATCATTTGAATTAATGAAAATTAGCATGCAAATCAGGACGTTTAATATTGCAAACATATAACTCACACCAAAGAGCATTGCAGGTCTTGTAAGACCTTTAAATAATTGATCTGTTTGTATACTACCTGTGGACATATCTTTAACCTTCTAATAATAACTAATACTATATCATTATATTAAAAATCCATTGAAACTAGTAGCACTTTAAGTTAGGATACATCGTTTAATCCCGATAATGACAAGTTGGCCATTTCAAGAAGCAGAAAAAATATTGCAAGAGTTTCCTAATAAAAAAGAAATAATATTTGAAACTGGTTATGGACCCTCTGGTTTACCCCACATAGGAACCTTTGGAGAGGTTTTCCGCACTACAGTTATTGTAAATGCATTAAAAAAAATAGCTCCTGGTATAAAAACCAAAATCATTGCAGTTTCAGATGATATGGATGGTTTGCGAAAAATACCGGATAATGTGCCAAATCAAGAGATGCTAAGAGAGCACTTAAATAAACCATTGACTATGATACCTGATCCATTTGGCACTCATCAGAGTTATGGCCATCATATGAATTCATTGTTGTGTAAATTTCTTGATATGTTTGAATTTGAATACGAGTTCAGGAGTGCAACAGAGTGTTATAAATCTGGCGTTTACGATGAAAAACTTTTACTCTTGCTGAAAAATTATGATAAAGTGATGGACGTAATGCTTCCATCATTTCGGGAAGAAAGACAGCAGACTTATAGTCCATTATTGCCAATATGCCCAAAAACTTCTCAAGTTTTACAAGTTCCAGTAATTGAAACAAATACAGAGAAAGGAACAATCACATATGAAAACCCAAACGGGGAAAAAATAGAAGTTCCAGTGACAAAAGGAAAATGTAAACTGCAGTGGAAACCTGATTGGGGAATGAGGTGGGCCGCATTTGGAGTAAATTATGAAGCTCACGGAAAAGATTTAACTCCATCTGCTGTGCTTTCAAGTCAAATATGTGAAATACTTGGAGAAAAACCACCACTTCTGTTTTGCTACGAGCTTTTCCTTGATAAAGAAGGAAAGAAAATATCAAAATCAAAAGGAAATGGCATTTCAATTGAAGAGTGGTTAACTTACGCACCAACAGAGAGCTTAGCATTGTACATTTTTCAGAGTCCTAAAAAAGCTAAACGTTTATATTTTGATGTGATACCAAAATCAACTGATGAGTATCTAGAGTTTGTTAAGCGTTATAATGAGAATAACGGGGAAAACACAAATAGTAAATTTCATACAGAACCTGATTATGATGAGAAATTTTTAGGAGAAGCGCAGGTGAGCACCGCAGAATACTCGAATGTATTTGAGGAGCGCAAGCAAGCTTTAACGACAAAATTGCCATCAGAAACAAGGTTATGTAACCCTGCTTGGCATATCCACCAGGGCAATGTTCCCAGTATAGAAACTTCAGGCATAAATTTCTCACTACTTTTAAACCTAGCAGCGGCTTGTAATGCTGAAAACAAAGAGATCCTATGGGGTTTTATATCCTCTTATGCACCGAACGTTACACCAGAAAATAATAAAATGCTTGATAGACTTTCAGACTTTGCAGTAAAGTATTACCACAATTTTATCAAGCCAACAAAATCATATAAAACTCCAAATGAAAAAGAGAAAGAAGCATTACTAGATTTGAAGGACACTTTACATTCTCTATCTATAACTGCTACTGCTGAAGAAATTCAATCTCAGGTATTTTCTATTGGAAAAAAATATGATTACACTAACTTACGTGACTGGTTTCAGCTATTATATGAAACGTTACTTGGCCAAAAAACCGGTCCAAGAATGGGATCTTTCATAAAGCTTTATGGAATGGATAATACGATTTCTCTCATAGAAAGCGCTATTAAATGTATACTTTAGAGTTTACCTTCTTTCATTTGAGCTCTTTAGTTTTAATAAAACTTACTTGACACCCTTTGCCAGCCCCCTTATTATGAAACTGAAGCTATTTATTTATCTTCGCAATCTGTGCAGGTTAATGACAAAAAACTTAGGGTATTTGGCGTCTCATGTTTAATTTTTCGCACTACGTGCATCGCATGTCTTTAAAAATTTTTAGGTTTTTACCTATATAAGCCGAAACGCGCTTACAAAGCGTTTAAGACAGCAAAAAACGTCAAATTGACAAGGGAGAATTTGAATACTAGCTACTACGGGGTTTCTTTGCCTTTTTTCCTGCTTAGTAAATTTCTTAAACACTTGCGGTGTAGGTTAGTTGCAAGTTAAAAGCAGCTAAATCGCTCTTGATCAAGCGTTTTAGAATAAAAAAACGCCGATATTTTAGTACATAGTATAGCTCTTTTCATAGAAGTCCGGATGTGATAAGATAAGGATAGACGATGATAAGGAGGTTGAGTGCCAGCAGCATATAGTTATGACTTAAGGAAAAAAGCAATGGAAGCGCTAGAGGAGGGAGGAAGCAGAGAAACAGTGGCAGCAAGATTTAAAATTGGACGAACTACTTTATGGGAGTGGCAGCAAAGAAGAAAAGAAACAGGAGACTTTCAATCAAAAAAACTTGGAAATGGAGGTTACAATCACAAAATTACCGACTGGGATGCCTTTGCTAAATTTGCCAGAGAGAACGGAGGAAAGACTCTGTCGGAAATGGCTAAACTTTGGGGCAACGTTAGTATCCGAACGATCCACCGAGCTCTCAGAAAAATTGGATTTACGCGCAAAAAAAGACATATGGATACAAGGAAAGAAACGAAGAAAAACGTGCTGAATTCTTAAAAATTATAGCAACAAAAGAACCAGAAAACTTAGTTTATATAGATGAGTCTGGCATTGATAACACAGAGGACTATCCATATGGGTATTGCCAGAAAGGACAGCGGTTTTATGGCCTAAAATCTGGAAAGAAAACTCAACGAATCAGTATGGTTGCAGCCTTAAGTAGAAGAAAGATAGTTGCTCCATTAACCTTTGAAGGCCACTGTAATATGGATGTTTTTAATGGATGGTTTGAGCAATTTTTGACACCGATCTTGGAACCTGGACAGACTGTCATTCTTGACAATGCTACTTTTCATAAGTCTGGTAAGATTATCGAGCTTGCTAGAGGAGTTGGTGCAGAAATTTTGTATCTGCCGCCGTATTCTCCAGATTTCAACAAAATTGAGCATCATTGGTTTGCTATAAAAAACAGAGCTAGGAAAAACATTCCTCTATTCGAATCCTTTCGTCGTGCTGTTGATTCTGCCTTCCTATGACCTGTTCGGACTATTATGAGAAATGCTATATTATCTCAATTGGTATTTCTTTTGGAATCGGAGCAGGTTTAGTTGCTCTTGGTTTCACATCACCTGCAGCTATAGGTGCTTTAACCTTTATAGCAATTGCAGTTGCTGGTATTCCTTTAAAATTATTGATTGACAAAGCAATTGAGTGCTTTTTTCCAGAAGGAAGTAAGCAGCCAGGTAGCTCGTTTGATGATGTGAAAGCTGCTGGTACTGGTACAGGTCGTAATCCTTGTCCTACTAATTAGTCAGTTCTTTCCATCCAAGAATCATTTCATTCACTTGCCTTAGTATTCCAACGGAAGGCAAGTCTTCTGTGCTGAGTGGTAGGCGGACAGTTTTGTGTTCTATGAGCCCAATATCATGCAAAAGTGCTTTAGTGGGTATTGGGTTGCTGGCAATAAATAGAGCTTTGCAAGCTTGTTGCCAGATATCTGTTGAACTTTTCATGTCATTTCCTGTCATTTGAACAGGTTTCCTTCTGGATTCCAGCGTCATGCGCTGGAATGACAGTGAAGAGAGTTCGTCGTTCAGACATTTCTTAACATATTCATGCGCTATGCGTGGCCAAACATTGGAAGCAACGGAAACCAGGCCAGCCGCACCATAAGCTGCCATATCAGATATCATATTATCATCTCCGCAAAAGACCTCAATATTTGGTGCAACTTTCTTATACTGAGCTAAAGTATCAACAGTGCCACTTGAATCTTTGATAGCCCAAAATTTTTCGTGGCTGGATAAGTTGCGTACAGTTTCAGCGTGAAGACAGACTCCTGCTCTTGATGGAATATTATAAAGCATAGCTGGCACATGTGCTTTTTCAAGTAGCTTTTCAAACCATAAAGTCTGCCCCATAATTCCGGGCTTTGCATAAATGGGAGTTGTCATTAGATAGCCGTGAATAGGCATACCCTTGCAAAAATCAAGCCATTCAAGAGTTTGATATAGACTCACCCCTGGTACACCAATTATAATTTTCGTATTTAATTTTAGCTTACATACGAATTCAACTAATGTGCGCTTTTCAGAATCAGAAAGCGATAGGCTTTCACCGGTGCTACCCAGCAACACTACACCATTTTCAGCTTTAACTTGTATTGTCAGTAAATGCTGCAAACCGCTATAATCTATGCTATCTCCATTGCAATTAAATGGAGTAACACAAGCAGTCCATAAAAATGTAGATTTCAATTTAAATTGTTAAAATGGTATTTCATCGTCGAGTAGTTCATCTTTTATATCGTTGTCAAAACTTTCGTGTTTATCTTTTTGTTCTGTTTCACCTTGTTTGTATTCACTTGGCTTGTAATCAGGATTTGGCGCACTATTTCGTGAGTCCAAGAGAGTAAGAGCGCTATTAAAATTATATAGAACCACCTCTGTTGTGTATCTTTCACCACCGTTTTGGTCAGTCCATTTTCTAGTTTTCAAAGAACCTTCAACATAAACTTTACTGCCTTTACGTGCAAAATCTTTGACGATTTTTACTAATCCTTCACTAAAAATTACGATATTATGCCACTCTGTCTTTTCAGAGCGCATACCGGAAAGTTTGTCAGCCCAACTTTCAGATGTAGCTATTGAAAAACTTGCCATTTCTTTTCCATTTTGTGTAGTCCTAATTTCAGGATCTTTTCCTAAATTACCAACTAGTATGACTTTGTTTATGGTACCACCAGACATAATTATGTTCTAAATAAATCCCCTTATTATCTTATATGGAAGTACTATTGTCAAATTTTATTAAAAGTGCGCTTGGAGGGATTCGAACCCACGGCCTTTGCCTCCGGAGGGCAACGCTCTATCCAACTGAGCTACAAGCGCATGTATAGACCCGCGGTATCTCTAGATCCCGCTAACACGTAGCGGACCGTCACATATACCGCCGCGGTATCTCATCAGCTAACAAGCAGCGGGATGACGGTTTTTCAAATTGTCGTAAGTCACTTTGGCTATATACTAAATTATTTAATAGATAAGCTATCCAAGTCAAATTTTTGTTTTGGATAAAGCGTAAACATAATACTCCCATATCCAAAATATACATTTTGAGAATCGTTCGCATGCTTTTTTATTGCTTTTTGATCTACGGTCCATACAAAAGTTACATAATTTTCAGTGACTGAGTGCACTTTTAAATCCTTAGTATTTATAAACAGCTTTCCATTTACCCATATTTTCCATGTATCGGGAGAAAGATATAAAATTGAGTCTAAACTCACTACCTTACCGTTGAAATTATCTAATACCTCCTCTTTTGCAGCTCTTGAAGATCGTAAATTGAACTTTTCCATTTCATTGACCATTCTATTAACTGGCTCTTCATCAAAAAAAATGCTTTTTACGTTACTATATTGTGACAAAACGTCAAAGTCACTTTCCACTGCTTCTCTTATTATATCGTCCCGATCTGTATAGCTTAGTTTTTGATTGTTAATAAAGAAACACTCTTTTGCACGCAAATTTGCTATATCAATAAAATCATCGATTTCTTGATTGCCAACTTTAAGAATACTTTCAAAATATCTTTTTTCTATCATCATTCCATACTGAGAATGATGACAAACCATTTCATCATTACCTTGTTTTTCTATATATACGCATAAATTTCCACTATTTAATCCTAATATTTTATGCTCAATAAAATCTTCATTGCCAATATATTGTCGGCAAGAATACTCCTTACAAATTTCTATGCTTTCTATGATATCTTCACAACTGCAATATGCATTAACATTGGAAATGAGTAGCGTAAAAATAAAAAACAGCTTTATGTTCATCACCTTATCTACTTAATATAGTATACCAATCAAAGACTATATTAGCTCTCACTATCTCTATCATATTACCATTCAAAATCTGATTCATAGTTGCAGCATCAATATTTCTCTGCTTATTTAAAATAAGAGATTTGATCATAACATAACCGGGCAGATTTGGAATAGACTGTAGAAATAAAAAAATATGCTTATCGCTGATTGAGCTTAAATTTAGGATCACTTCACTTTTTATTACTTTTGTGCGTTCACTTTTATTGTGGAGTTCAACTTCTTCGGGTATAGAAATTGATATTTCAGGTTCTAATATATAGTACTTTTTATATAACTTGCTAAGCTCGAAATTTAAATTTGCAATGTATCTGCTACTGTGTAAATTTGAAGAAGAAATTTTTTTCCATAAATCTAGGTTTTTATTTAGAACAACTTCCTTTTTTTGAATTCCAGTAATCTGTAAATTAATAGAACGTATTTTATCAATCGCAATTTGGTTTTTATTATAAATCTTTTCGTTATAGATAACAACATATGTTAATAACCCTATTAATCCAACAGATAATAACAAATACGATATAAACTGAATTGTAGCTTTTCTTTTTAATTGAGAGATAGTCATTAATCTACATTGCCTCTCCTATTTCAACATCAATAGATAGATTTTGCCCTTTAGCAGCAGGTAAGCTAGAAATATTAATGTCGTAGGTACGAAAATTATCGTTTAAATTTTTTCGTAGTTTCTCGTATTGATGAGAAATATTTTTACCGGATTGAAAATTAAACTTTAAAGTTGTGGTAATATAACTTTTTGCCTCATTATAATTCCATTCAAATGATCGAAGCTCTATACCTGGTACTTTTAACTTTTCTACATACTTAACTTGTGTAAGAGGAGAGTATTCTATTTTTGATAAAATATTATTGATATTAATAAAATCATAAATTTCATCTATTTTTTTTACATTATAGCTTTGGCTAAGTTTTGTTAATTGGTTATTTAAGGTGTTCTGCTTTGCTGATAAATTATCAGCGACATTGAAGTTTAAATACAAATTTAGCAAACAAAGGGTGTTTGTTATAACTAAAACCAGGGCGAAGTATAGAAAAATTCGAGGAGAGTTTAAATAAAGGTAATTGAATAGATAAAATTCTTTAGTTTCCTTTGTATTAAAAATAGCTGCTAATTTATTCTTAAAGCTATGAAACAAAATTATGGTATCGCAAAAGTTATCTTTTTCACTTATAGCTAGTTCTGCTCCTAATAGTTTGCCTAACTCATATGGAGTTAATATGTTCACACTGTTCTCTGAAAAATTTATGACTGATAAACTAGCTTTAATATCTTCTGACACTATGATGCAAAGGTCGATAGGGTTATTTTTTTCAAACCCAAACTTAGTTAAGGATCGAATAGTATCTTGCACTTCCTGATATATTCCACCAGCGATAATTCCTGGTAAATTATCATGAGTAAATGATGTTAAACGCGTAAATACCATTTTATTCTCTTTAAGAACCACTTGTCTATAGCCTCCCGTTTTAGTTGCAGCAACTATAATTTTCCAATTATTAAGATCTTTATGTAAAATCTTTTTTGTTATATTACTTATTTCTATAGGAAACATTAATATTCCCTTAAAGTTGTAGCCTATCTCAATAAACACATTCAACCAATATTCTACTAAATGCTTTGCTTTTGATGAAACAAGAAGATAGCACCAGTTTTGATTGAATTTGTTTGGCTTCTCAACCAAAAAAACTGAACTTATGTCATTATTACGAGAAAAATGCTCCATCTTTGTTTTTGCTGATAGATAGGCACTAATCTTGTTTGCCCTTGTAATAAACTGTAGCGAGTAATTTTGATCTGCATGATTAAGCACCAGGTATAAAGGTGCTTTTTTATCTGACGAAAGACATGAAATTAAATCGGAAACTGCTTTATCGTTTTTGCCCTTAGCAAAATACCTTTTATTTAAAGTATTATTTTTAAAATATAGTAACATTATGCCTTCTTCTCCAATAGAAAGCATAAACTTACTTTTGGATTTTGAACTAAACATATTAACAAAGCATATACTTATCTAGAATTAAAAAGGCAATTTATTGAAATTCATTAAACGTTAGAGGGAAATATTGTTATAAATTTTCGCAGCAACATTATTTATATTATAATTTTTTTATAAAATTACTACTAATATTAAGCTATTTAGATAATAAATTAAGAAAATTCATTAAGACGAATTTGTTGTTTTTCAAATTGTAGGTAAACCTAAGCCACTTTAGCTATATCTGCCGATTAACTTTAATTAATAAGAGTTATTAATCTATTTACTATTCTTGTAATATTATTTCTAATGGTAAAGAAATATATATTTTTCTGGAACAGTTGTTATTTCAGATACAGAATTTAGTGTAAGTAAACTAACCATTTGCTGAAGAGCGCTCATCTTCTGTGGTATTTGATGATGGAGCAACTAATTTGCTCAAAATCTCATCTTTTGGTCCCATAGCGTAAATGACACCATCTGACATGAGGATCACCTTATCAACTACGGACAATAACGGTAGCTTGTGAGTGATGATAACAGTAGTAGTATTTTGTTTTCTTGCAATGCCAATTGCATTAATTAAGCATGCCTCTCCATTGCTATCTAAGTTAGCGTTTGGTTCATCAAGTACTAAAAGTTTTGTGTGACCGTAAAAAGCTCTGGCAAGTCCAAGAAGCTGTTTTTGGCCGCCAGAGAGCGTTACTCCTCCAGGACCTCCTATTGTTGTATCATATCCATTTGGTAAGCTTAGTATTAGTTCATGTATCCCTGCAATTTTTGCTGCTTTGATTATTTCTTCAGGATTTGGATCTGGCCTCATGCGAGCAATATTAGCTTTAACACTAGTGTTAAATAACTCAATATCCTGAGGTAAGTAGCCAACATAATTACCAAAATTTTCTCGATTCCAAGTATATACATCAGCGCCATCTAGTCTGACTACACCAGATATTGGCTTCCATACACCAACAGTTAATTTTGCGATAGTGGATTTACCAGAAGCACTTGCACCAATCACACCAACTACGTCCCCTGGTTCTATTACAAATGATATTCCTTTTACTGTCGGCTTATTGCTTCCATAAGGAGTAAAAAATACTCTATCAAACTCCAATTTTCCTTCAGGTTCTGGTAGAGCCATCGTTTGCTCTCTTTTTGGCGATGTTAATATAAGTCTTTGTAGCCTTCCATATGACATTCTAGCCTGATTTAAAAACTTCCAAGTATGAACCGCAGCATCAAATGGTGCTAATACTCTACCCATTAAAATTGAAGCAGCGATGATGCTACCGGCAGTCTTATGAGCTGTGATTGCAAGTAATGCACCTGTTCCAATTACTGATATTTGCAGAGTTGAGCGCAAAAATTTAGTGATTCCAGTAATTACATTAGAGCGATTTTGTGCTTTAATTTGCATTGCTCGATTCTGATCATTTCGTTTACACCAATCAGAGACTATGAATTCTGACATGCCCATAGCTTCAACCACTTCTGCATTTCTTGTTGCAACATCTATAGCATTGATATTCCGTATAGTTTCTTCGTTGGTTTCTTGTAATATTCGTTTAGTGGCAAGTTCATTCCATATTGCCATAGAGACTAATATAATGATTCCAGTAATAGCTATAAACCCCGTGGAGGTATGTATCATGAAAATCACAACAAGGTAAATTAACGACCACGGAGTATCAAACAGTGAGAATATGCCATTTCCTGTAATGAAATTTTTTATCACTCCGAGATCTCGTATTGCTTCACCACTTGAAGTTGAGCTCTGCACTGATGTTAATCTAATTGACCTTACTATCAGATCTGGTGTTGCAGTTTTATCAATCCAATCACCTATCTTCGCCATGGCTAAATATCGACAAGTTTCAAGCATTGCAGAACATGCAAATGCAGATAAAGTGATAATTGTCAGCATAGTTAGTGTTGATACACTTTCGCTCGATATCACCCGATCAAGCACTTGAGAGGTATAAAGTGGTAGGAATAACATTAATAAATTGATTCCCGCACTAAACCAAAAGATAAACCAAAATGCACTTTTGCATTTTTCTAGGCAAATATATAGAGTACTTTGCTTCAATTCTTTTTTTATTGATGGCGTAATTTCCACAATCTTCCTCTTAATTTGATTACATGCACCATATACAATTTTTATTACAAAAATATTAATAACGGTAGTTAGCTTACTTTAAGTGAGTAAAATATTAATATATGTGAATAGGAAATATAAACAATGGTAAAAAGAAGTATAGTTAATATTTCCTTCATTGCCTAATTCAAAATTGAGGTACCTGTTCAGGGGAGTGGCTAATGTGCAAATATTGAAGCAAAGTGCGTGACACACAGCTGTACGAACATTTGTTGTGCAAAGGTAATTTGCATAACAAATGGTGTCATTCCAGTGCTTGACACTGGAATCCAGATACGATTTCATCATATAAATCTTTCCATTCTTGATTTGTTTTTTCAATTAAGTTTATTTTCCATTTTCTCTGCCAGCTTTTTAGAAGCTTTTCTTTACTAATTGCTAAATTTATGTCTTGAAACTCCTCAAAGTAGACTAATTTACCAACATTGTACTTTGACGTGAAACCGGAAATGGCTTTGCTTTTATGCTCCCAAATTCGTTTAATTAAATTTGATGTTATACCTATATACAGGGTTCCATTTCGTTCACTTGTAAGTATATAAATATAATAACTTTTCATATATAGTAACCTGGATCCCAGTGTCAAGCACTGGGATGACACCCTAGTAGAAATCTTTTTTGTAATTGCAACATTCGTGTAATCTTTAGCCATAAACATTAAGAAATTTACCAAATGGAAAAAAAGGCAAAAGAAGCCCCGGCTAATATCTATTTTAGAACATTGGCGTTTTTTAAGTCTTAAACACTGCAATTTAGCTGCTTTTAAATGCAACTCACCTTAGTTTGAATGTTTAAGAAATTTACTAAGCAGAAAAAAAGGCAAAAGAAATCCCGTATTAGCTAGTTGTCACTCTCTAATCCTGCAAATTGGCTTTCTATACTGTCTTAAACGCTTTATAAGCGCGTTTCAGCTTATATAGGTAAAAACCCAGAAATGTTGTGAAGACGCAAAGTGTGCATAGTGCAAAAAATTAAAAATAAGACGCCAATTACGTAATACTGTTGTCGTTTAATCTGCACAGATTGAAGATAAATGAATACCTTCACTGCCATGGTAAGGGGGCTGGCCAAGGGTGTCAAGGAATTTTTATGGCCTAGCGTCACGCGCTGGAATGACACCGGACCTCACATTCATTCTACTGCAACGCAGAAAATTCGTACAATTGTGCATAATGTGGGGCTTCTGGCTACATTTTTCTATTAAACTTACCTTTCCTCTATGTAACAGATTTCATATTAAATTTTAAATTTAATGCGCCTAGATATACAAGCATTCCTAGCAAAACCATAGGTATAGAAAGCAACTGCCCCATAGTTAAATCAAGCCACAAATAGCCAATTTGATAGTCTGGTTCGCGAAAAAACTCAACGAAAAAACGTGCTATTCCATACCACATAACTGCAATACCAGTTAACGCACCGTGATACAGTCTTATTCTAGTCAAGAAAAACAGTGAATTTGCAACTGCAAAAAGTAGCAGTCCTTCAAAAAGTGCCTCATAAAGCTGGCTTGGATGACGCAGCAAATTATCACCACTCTCTGGAAATACCATACCCCATGGCATAGTTGTAACTCTGCCAAATAACTCTCCGTTTATAAAATTGCCTATGCGACCTAAAAATAAACCTATGGGAACTCCGCAAGAAATTAGGTCCAGTGCATAAAATATAGGAATGTTATGTCTTTTACACGAAATTATTACTGCAAGCAAAACTCCTATAGCACCACCATGAAATGACATTCCTCCTTCCCAGGTCTTCAATATCTCGATAGGGTTGCTTATATAAAGAACTGGATCATATATCAATACGTAGCCAAGTCTGCCTCCAAGGATAATACCTACAATAGTGGCTGTTAATAACGAATCGTAAAAATTCTTAGTAAATATTTTTTGGTCATCTAGCTTATGTAAATACCAATATGCAAACACTATACCCAAAACGTAAGCTAAGGAATACCAATATATAGAAACAGGACCGATGCTGAAAATTACTGGATTTAAAGACATATTTTGCTATAAATTATTCTTAGACAATCTACTTTTTTCACGATCCCACTCTCTCTGTTTTATGGTTGCTCTCTTATCGTAGAGTTTTTTTCCTTTTACAATGGCAATTTTAGTTTTTGCAAATCCTTTATCGTTAAAATAGACCGAAAGCGGCACAACAGTTATCCCAGCAGTCTTGATTTGACCAATTAGTTTGTTTATCTCCTTTTTATGCAAGAGTAATTTACGTTCCCTTTTTGGCTTATGATTTTTTTTGTTCGCAGCTTTATATTCTGCAATGTGCATGTTATGTAGCCATATTTCACCATTTTTTTCAATAACGTAAGCGTCAGAAATATTTACTTTTCTTTCTCTTAGCGATTTAACTTCACTGCTTAATAAGACCATACCCGCTTCAAATTCTTCTAAGATGAAATATTCAAACCTTGCTTTCCTATTTTCTGCAATAACTTCCATATCTAAAGAGATCTTTAAGCTTCAATATATTACAGAGTTTTTGACTTAATTCATAATAAAACAGTTATCCCAATAAATATAAGGTGCCAGGCTAGTCTGATAGCAACAGGATAACAAAAATCAAGTAAGTGCTTTTTCTGTCCCTCTAGGCACAAGTTCCTGCTTTACTCCTTTCATTTTAGTTTTAGGCTTTGACATTATATATTGACCAGCACCAACTATGAGCGCAGATCCTGCAGCTAGCCCAATTATTGCTGGTACAGATAGGGCAGTAGCAAATGCAAGTGCAACACCAACTATCACTGCAGTTATAGCATTTCTCATAATAGTCCGAACAGGTCATAGGAAGGCAGAATCAACAGCACGACGAAAGGATTCGAATAGAGGAATGTTTTTCCTAGCTCTGTTTTTTATAGCAAACCAATGATGCTCAATTTTGTTGAAATCTGGAGAATACGGCGGCAGATACAAAATTTCTGCACCAACTCCTCTAGCAAGCTCGATAATCTTACCAGACTTATGAAAAGTAGCATTGTCAAGAATGACAGTCTGTCCAGGTTCCAAGATCGGTGTCAAAAATTGCTCAAACCATCCATTAAAAACATCCATATTACAGTGGCCTTCAAAGGTTAATGGAGCAACTATCTTTCTTCTACTTAAGGCTGCAACCATACTGATTCGTTGAGTTTTCTTTCCAGATTTTAGGCCATAAAACCGCTGTCCTTTCTGGCAATACCCATATGGATAGTCCTCTGTGTTATCAATGCCAGACTCATCTATATAAACTAAGTTTTCTGGTTCTTTTGTTGCTATAATTTTTAAGAATTCAGCACGTTTTTCTTCGTTTCTTTCCTTATATCCATATGTCTTTTTTTGCGCGTAAATCCAATTTTTCTGAGAGCTCGGTGGATCGTTTGGATACTAACGTTGCCCCAAAGTTTAGCCATTTCCGACAGAGTCTTTCCTCCGTTTTCTCTGGCAAATTTAGCAAAGGCATCCCAGTCGGTGATTTTGTGATTGTAACCTCCATTTCCAAGTTTTTTTGATTGAAAGTCTCCTGTTTCTTTTCTTCTTTGCTGCCACTCCCATAAAGTAGTTCGTCCAATTTTAAATCTTGCTGCCACTGTTTCTCTGCTTCCTCCCTCCTCTAGCGCTTCCATTGCTTTTTTCCTTAAGTCATAACTATATGCTGCTGGCACTCAACCTCCTTATCATCGTCTATCCTTATCTTATCACATCCGGACTTCTATGAAAAGAGCTATACAAAACACACAATAACACCTTTTACAATTGCATTTTTTGCAGACTGTTCTTTTTCTTTCACAATTGCATTTTTTCCAACCTGTTTTTCTTCCTTTTTCTCTGGAAGCTGCATTACATCTTTATTTTCAGTAAGATCCTTTGGCGTTTTTTTATTCTCATTTTTTAACGTCCGTTTTTCTTCCGCTTCCTTTAAAAGCTGAACTATACCTTGATCTTTAGTAAGGTCTCTTGGCGTTTCTCCATCAACATCTTTTAATGAAGGTTATGCTCCAGCTTCTAGCAGAGCTTTCACCACTTCTATCTTGCCCTTTTCAGCAGCAATATGTAAAGGAGTACATCCATCACTATTTTTTGCATCAACGTTGATTCCTTCTGCTTTTGATAGAACTTGTACTATCTCTTTGTAGCCATTTGTAATAGCAAGATGTAAAGGAGCCCATCCTTTATCATTTTCTGCATTAACATTTGCTCCTTTTCCAATTAGAGTGTTTACTACATTTTCGTGGTTCTTTTCAACAGCAAAATGTAAAGGAGTCCATCCATCACTATTTTTTGCATTAACATTTGCTCCTTTTCCAGTTAGAATGGTTACTACATCTTCGTGGCCATAGTGAGCAGCAATATGTAAAGGAGTAATTTTATTATCATATTCTGCATTAATATCTGCCCCGTTTTCAGTCAGAGCTTTTGCTACATTTGCACAGTTCCAATAAGAAGCAAGATGTAACAATTTGACTTCCTTAGAATTTTGACCACGAGATATAGTGAATATGTAATTTATGCCAGATCCACTGCCGTTGTCAGATTTACTCTCTTCCCACTTTTGACATAAATCTGGATCTTCTTCTTGTAACTTAGCTTTTATTTTTTCAACTATATTGTCCTTGCTCAAATCTGAAAGGTCATTTATTTTTTTTAATATTTCCATAAATTTGTTATATTCCATAACTTCCTCACTTAAAATACATAACTTAGTTGTTATATCTTTTAACATAGAAGTCAATAACCTAAATATTCGTTATTATCTTTCCTTAAAGAGTCATTTAAGTTATATTACAGACTATGAAAAACCTCAACTTTAGGAAGGAAATCAAGTTTTTTTCTCTTTCGTTTATGACTTTATTTGTTCTATGGACTGTATTGTCTGGTTATTTTGAGCCGTTTTTTATTTTTTGTGGAGTGTTTTCCTCTATATTCACATTGTTTATCTTTAGAAGGTTGATAAACGCTGAAAGAGCTCTTAGCCAGATTTTAAATGGTACGAGTAGACTGTCGTTTTATAAGTTAGTAAGTTATATACCATGGTTAATGTACCAAATCATTTTATCAAGTGTTTATGTAACAAAAAAGGTGCTACAACTCAAATCTAAGCTTGAGCCAATCATTATCCTAAGAAAATGCAAAGGGCATAATGATGAAAGCATTGCGTTATTTGCCAATTCAGTCACAATCACTCCCGGAACTTTAACTATCAATGTTGAAAGTAAGCAGAAAACATATTTCTCTACCATGTATTTGATAGATAAAGATCTTGAAAGCGGCATTTCTGAAATAGAAAATAAAATCTTAAAAATACTACGTTCAGTTAAGTAATTGCTTTAAATAAGTTAACAGCATCCTTATATTCCCTTGCAAGACTTTCAAGCATTTCTTTTGGAAGGCTATTGTTAACAATAGAACATAAATAATTATATAAATCTTCTAACCTTAATATGTTATTTCTCTTCTTGCTGTTGAATTTATACGGAAAAATACCTTCCATAACTTCAATAGTAGTAGCCTTGTTTAAAAATACATTTTCACTTGTCACGCTTATTCTTGCTAAAACAGTGTTAATTTCAGGTTCGTCACTCGTATAAAAATCTGATAGCTGAGTTATTCTAATAACGTATAAAGTTACTATTTTTGACAAGCAATTATCAGCATATTCACAATTTTTTATTACCTCCCACTGAGTAACCTGAGATTTACCTATTTTTGCATTGTTCGGTAATTTACTCATTGAAATTTCTCCATTTAATTCAGTGTAATAAATTATACTAATACTTTGTTAAATAAATAATAACGCGATTACAAAAATATATACTTATAGTAGTATATTGTACAAAAATAGTACAATATCTAAACATTAAAGCTAGTGTAAGCTGGTGCATGGGTGTTATTTTTGTGTTGTCCAGCAAAACCCAAAATTAGAGGTCCACTTATATATAGCTCTTTTCATAGAAGTCCGGATGTGATAAGATAAGGATAGACGATGATAAGGAGGTTGAGTGCCAGCAGCATATAGTTATGACTTAAGGAAAAAAGCAATGGAAGCGCTAGAGGAGGGAGGAAGCAGAGAAACAGTGGCAGCAAGATTTAAAATTGGACGAACTACTTTATGGGAGTGGCAGCAAAGAAGAAAAGAAACAGGAGACTTTCAATCAAAAAAACTTGGAAATGGAGGTTACAATCACAAAATTACCGACTGGGATGCCTTTGCTAAATTTGCCAGAGAAAACGGAGGAAAGACTCTGTCGGAAATGGCTAAACTTTGGGGCAACGTTAGTATCCAAACGATCCACCGAGCTCTCAGAAAAATTGGATTTACGCGCAAAAAAAGACATATGGATACAAGGAAAGAAACGAAGAAAAACGTGCTGAATTCTTAAAAATTATAGCAACAAAAGAACCAGAAAACTTAGTTTATATAGATGAGTCTGGCATTGATAACACAGAGGACTATCCATATGGGTATTGCCAGAAAGGACAGCGGTTTTATGGCCTAAAATCTGGGAAGAAAACTCAACGAATCAGTATGGTTGCAGCCTTAAGTAGAAGAAAGATAGTTGCTCCATTAACCTTTGAAGGCCACTGTAATATGGATGTTTTTAATGGATGGTTTGAGCAATTTTTGACACCGATCTTGGAACCTGGACAGACTGTCATTCTTGACAATGCTACTTTTCATAAGTCTGGTAAGATTATCGAGCTTGCTAGAGGAGTTGGTGCAGAAATTTTGTATCTGCCGCCGTATTCTCCAGATTTCAACAAAATTGAGCATCATTGGTTTGCTATAAAAAACAGAGCTAGGAAAAACATTCCTCTATTCGAATCCTTTCGTCGTGCTGTTGATTCTGCCTTCTTATGACCTGTTCGGACTATTATGAGAAATGCTATAAAGAGTTTAGTCTGCCTTCTGTGCTATAAAATAAGTTTTCCTTTTGAGCTGTTTTGTTAGTATTAACTAAATTTTAAATTAACTGTGCTATAATGAAAAAGACAAAGCTCGGAATACTAATTTCAGGTAGGGGGTCGAATATGCAGGCCTTGGTAGAAGCATGTCAAGATCAGAATTTTCCCGCAGAAGTTGCATGTGTTACCACAAATAATAGTGAAGCTACTGGTTTGAAAGCAGCAGAGCAAGCAGGAGTTCCAACGTTTGTTGTTAATAATAAACCACTTGATGCTGATAAAATTCACGAAATACTTGTTCAACATAAGGTTGATTTAATTTGCCTTGCAGGGTTTATGAGAATTCTCAAAGCTGATTTTCTGAGTAAATGGCATAACAAGGTTATAAATATTCATCCCTCTTTACTTCCATCCTTTAAGGGCCTAAACGCTCAAGAGCAAGCTCTAAAAGCAGGTGTAAAAATTACAGGTTGTACTGTACATTATGTCACTCCTGAAATTGATGCTGGAGCCATAATTGCTCAAGTTGCTGTGCCAGTGTTACCAAATGATGATATTCAAAGCCTCTCAGAACGCATTCTAGCTGAGGAGCATAAGTGTTATATAGAAGCAGTAAGGTCAATAGCGAAGATATATGACTGTAATAATTATTGACCTTGAGCGTTTTTTCCAACTTCAACAAAAAATAAATTTTCAGGATCTAGTAAAGAACTTGCTAACTCGTTCACTTCTTCCAATTTAACATCATTAATATAGCTTACAAAATCATTCATATGGTTAATATCGCGGTTGTTTGTCTGAATATCATTTAGTTTTGCAACTATGCTGTTATTGTTAAACATAGAGAAAACATAGGAATTTACCATACTAATTTTCGTATCCAGAAATAACTGCTCATCAATTCCTTCTTTTCGAACCTTGCTCAGCGTATCTTTTATTGCTGATATTGATTGACTGGCAGTAGAACTATCAGTATTAATATTTCCAGCTATAACGTTCCCATGTTTATTGGGAATAATACTTGCATAAACACCATAAGTAATACCCAAATTTTGTCTCAATTCTTTCATTAATATTGAATTCAATCCCATGCCACCAAGTGCATTAATCAAGACACTAGCGTTATAATAATTAAGATCTTCATAAGCTATACCTTTTTGAGCAAAAAGTATCACACTCTGTGGTATATCCATAAAAATGTTCTTACTTTCTGCAGAACCAAAATTATTTTTTACAGGTATTTTTCTAACTTTCGATCTTTTTGATGGTAATTTAGATAAATATTTATCTAATAATGTAATAGTTTCTTCTTTTTTTATGCAACCAACAACACTGATAACTATGTTATCTTTAGCAAAATTGCGCTTTATGTATGTTAAAACATCGTCTCTAGTAATATTTGTTATAGTATCAAGAGTTCCATATTCACTTTTTGAGTAAGGGTGCGTTTTAAATAACAACGTTTCCAATTCTTTTCCAGCAACAAAAAAAGGATTTTTTTCAAGATTATTAAAATCAACTTTGGCTTTCTCGAAAACTCTATTCAACCCTTCAGAGTCAACTTTAGGACGCGTTATAGCGTCGCTAAGTAGTGAAACACCTTCTTCTAAATTCTCAGACAGAGTGTCCAACGAAACTCCAAACGTTTCTAAACCAGCACTAAAACGTATACTAATCCCTTTATCTTCAAGCTTTTTCGCAAAATCTTTGGCATCATTTTTTCCTGCCCCTTCTTGAACTATAAGAGAAGTAAACCAAGCAAGCCCTTGTTTTTCTACATTTTCATATGCATAACCTGCATCTTTAAACGATATATTTAGTGAAACTTTTGGTAAATCACAGTTTTCAACAAATAAAAACTTAAATCCTTTACGAGTAGTAACCTCTTCTATATTTAAGTTACCACTTGCTTGTAAATTAAAGCTTAGGCAGAAAAAAAATAGAAGTACAAATTTACTTATTCTCATTATCATCTCCTTTTGGTAATAAACGACCAATTAACTTATTGAAAGAAAAGATAGTACGAATTTTGTTGTTTACATCCTCTAGATTAACATCATTTACTTTGCTGTACGTAATATCTATTTCATCAAGTGGAATACCAAGCGCTAAGTGTGAGCCATAGAAAAATGCTATATTGTCTAAGCTAGATAGATTATCAAATTGTGCTGCCTTATACCTATATTTTGAGCTTTGCAACTCCTCATTCGTTATTCCTTTAGACATGAAGTTATTAATAGCATTATCTAACTCTCTTTCAACAATATCTAAATTAACGCCACTTTTTGGAATGACCTGAATATCAATGTAGCCATCACTAAAAGTTAAGCTGTCATACTCAGCAAATACAGACACCGCTACGTCTTTGTCTAGAACTAAATCTTTGTATAACTTGCTGGACTTGCCGCCACCTAAAATGTCAACCGCTAAATGAGCAGCAGAAGCTTCATTTATGTGCCCAAATAAGGGAATACGATAACGAAAATATAAAACTGGTTCTTTTACTTCAGTGCTCTCTAAAATCACTGATAAACCTGCATTATGTACTGGATCCTGATTTGGGTAATGTCTCATTACAGGCTTAGCTTTAATTTCTCCATATTTTTCTTCTGCTAATTTCACTACTTCATCAAGTTCCACATCACCTACAATCAGTAATATTGCATTGCCGGAGTGATAATAGTTATCATGAAACCTCGTTATGTCATCCTGATTGTAAGTTTTGATATCGCTCTCCCAGCCGATAACAGACCTGCCATAGCCAGTACGGTAAAATGCACTATTCATTTCTTCCCATAACAAGTTGTTAGGATGATTATCAAATCTCATCTTTCTTTCCTCTAATACGATGTTTTTTTCTCTATCTATTTTGTCTTGAGTAACATTAAAGCTGCCCATTCTATCTGCTTCAACTTCCATTGCAAGTGGTAAATCTTTTTTGGGTACCAACTCATAATAACAGGTATATTCTTTAGTGGTGAATGCGTTAAATTGAGCCCCAATGCTACTCATAGTGGCTTCTATATCTGTGAACTTTCCTGTAGTTTCAAACATTAAATGTTCAAAGTAGTGAGCCAATCCTGCTTTGCCGATTGGATCATCCATTCCCCCAACTTTGTATATTACTGCATGTAAAACGGCTGGAATCCGATGATTAGGAACAACATAAACATCTAGTCCGTTACTGAGTTTAGTATATTTTATGTTGTGCTCTATGTTTAAAGCATTCGAAGAAATTGGGTAAGTAAAAAAAAGTACAGGTAGTATAAGAAAACTAAAAAACTTATGAAGCATTATTTCGACCTAATATAAAAACAATTATTTTATTCCTCATTTTGTTTAGAAATAAGCATATCGTATATATACCACCTATATAACAATGTAAACATTCCACAAACTATAGATAAATCCGCTAAATTAAAGGCTGGCCAATACCAATCATCAATATGAAAATATATGAAATCATATACAGCTCCCCAATAGATCCTATCAACTACGTTTCCGATTGCTCCACCAATCATCAGAGAAAAACCAAGGTAAGTTGACTGATCGTCAGACTTGTATATCAAGTATGCAAGTATACCAATTATTAGTATTGAAAATGCTAAAAAAAAGAAACCGCCATGTGGTAAAGCGCTACACATTCCAAAACTAATACCCGAATTCCAAACTTCAACTAGCTTTATAAAGCTAGCGATCTCAATTGATTCTCCTTCATCAATCAATGAGTTTATGTACAATTTGCTCGTTTGGTCAATCAATACTATAATTAATATAACAATTAAGCATAACTTTTTCATAAATTTGCCTTTAACCTACAAACTTTAAGTATATCATAATTTATCTGTTTTGTTAACTCCTCAATACTATGGAATTTTTTTTCTGACCTTATGAATTTTAAAAGTTGTATGTTGACTTTATGATTATATACGTCTTCATCAAAATCGAATATGTGCATTTCTATTATGGGCTTTTTCAGATCCTTAAATGTAGGTCTCATACCAATATTGACTACTCCATATAACCAATTTGGGTTATTATAAGAAAACATCACTTTAGCGTGATATGTACCAAATTTTGGTTTTATCATGCAATCTTCTATAGGAATATTTATGGTTGGAAATCCTATTTCTCTACCTCTACATGCACCTTTTGTCACAACACCAGAAACTTGATAAGGTCTGCCGAGCAATTTATTAGCAATTTCTATTTCGCCCCTTTGTACATACTCCCTTATTGAAGAAGAAGAGCAAATTTTGCCGTCAATTATTAATGGCTCTAATTTAGTCAAAGAGTATCCATATGTTTCAGAATGTTTCTCTAGAGTTAATATATTACCCAATCGTTTATGACCAAAAGTGCAATCTTCTCCGACAATTATGTGTTTAGCGCCGTATTTATCTATTAAAATCTCACTGATAAAGTTATCGCAGCTAACCTCAGAAAAACCTCCACTAAAATTAATAATATACAAGTAATCTATACCATAACTGCTGATTAGTTCCTTTTTTTGTTCTTGGTCTATTAACCTAAAATTGTTTCTACCAAATAAAACAGTTGATGGGTGAGGCTCAAAAGTTAAAACTGCAGAGGGTAATCCTCTTTCTTGTGCTACCTTCTTTAGAGTGGAAATTGCAAATTCATGTCCTAAATGAATGCCATCGAAATTTCCGAAGGTTAGTGCTATATTATTTTCTATCCCTTGCTCACAATTATAAATAATTTTCATACAATTTGATGTTTTTACATGTTTCTTATATATAATAACTATATTTTAGTAAGCTACGGAGATAAATTGTGAAAAATGTTGTGATATATATAAAGAAGGGCTGTCCATACTGCATAAGGGCAAAGGATTTACTAGATAAAAAAGGTGTGAAATATGAAGAAATCGATGTGCTCAAAAACTCAGATCTATTTAACGACATAAAATCAAAGTATAACGTTAGAACAGTTCCACAGATCTTTATTGCTGATGAAAATGGCAACTATATAGACCACATTGCAGGAAGCGACAAATTGATGGATCTTGAAAAAGAAGGAAAGTTGGATGATATGCTAAATAATAATGACAATCACACTGATGTCACAACCTACACAAACAGCAATGATGAATGTGGAGAGTGTGTTATACCACATGATGATTTTATGTAACTTTTTATCTTGTTTTGTCGTGTAATACGTAAATGAAAACTAGTATGCTCACTTTAAACAATTCTTAATGAATTAAAAATACAATTCATTCAGTGAGTTTTTTTAGTGGGAAAAAATGACAAAAAATATTTCAATTATTAGCAGAAACTTAATTAGTATCGAATTAGTTAACAAACAAGATTTAGAGAATTTCATCAAGATTTTCACAGTGCTTGATAAACATATAGCAGCTAAAACACTTTTTACAGAAGAAGTGAGAATAGAGTATAAACAACACAACGGCATAGAAGTTGTTGAATTGCTAAAAGATACAGACTTTACATATCATGAGGTTGAAAATGTATTGAACCACCTGAGTAAACATGGAATGAAGGTGCCCAGCAGTGTTATAGCACACACCCTTTTTGCTGCATACAATCACGCACTTGAATTTAAGGATGTAGCATTTTCCTTTTCTGAAGGCTTTCCACAATTTAACATCAGAGTGAGTAAGAACACCTTCATAATAACTCCCATGAGTGAAGAGAATTTGGAATTGAATTCACAAAGTAGCAAGAAATTAATAGAGTCGTTACAGAGCGAAAAAAATATTTATGATTGTATAGTAGAAGAAAATACCATTAAAGTTATAGTGCATTCTGAAATACATCAAGCTATAAATTTGATTATAAAGTCACTGATAAAGTCTCGCCTTTTAGCAAAAGAGGAAGAAGGAAAATTCAAAGAGAAATTGAGACAACTTGCTTTTAAGGATCAAGCTTTTGTTGAGTATTCCAGTATCAAAACCATCAGTAGGTATCCACATAATCATCCTCTGAGAAAGCATGAAAGTGTTACTAAGGATATAGAAAATATTTTATGTGATGTCATAGCAAATGAGAATAGCGAGTTTGCTATAGAGCGGTTAAATAGGCTGAGCTCAGCAGTTTCTCCGGATACTCCAAGAATCATCACTAAAACTATAGATAAACTTGTTAAGTTTCACTAAGGTATACGAGAGCCAATAGATTTCTTGTATTACCTTTTGTCATCCAAGTAGCCAAGGCTACTTGGTTCTTTTTTTGGGTTCCAGCGCTATGTACATAGCTGTACAAACATTGTAGCCGTTATTCAAGTAGCCCGCAGGAACGAAAAAACTTACTTGACACCCTTCGCCAGCCCCCTTATCACGAAACTGAAGCTATTTCATTTAACTTCGCAATCTGTGCAGATTAAAACGACAAGAAAACTTGTATTTGGCGTACTATGCTTAATTTTTTGCACTATGTGTACCTTATGTCTTTATCAAATTTCTAGGTTTTTACCTATATAAGCTGAAACGCGCTTACAAAGCGTTCAAGACATCACCCAACGTCAAATTTTAAAATAGAGAGTGAATAACTAGCTACTGCGGGTTTTCTATGCCTTTTTTTTCTGCCTGGTAAATTTCTTAAATATTTATAGCTAAGGTTAGTTGCACTTAAAAGCAGCTAAATTGCAGCGTTTAAGAATTAAAAACGCCAATACTGAAAATAGACAATGACTAGGGTTTAGTGTGCCTTTTTTTTTATTTGGTAAATTTCTTAATGTTTATAGCTAACATGAACAAACATTTGAGAGTAACTTCCGCTGGTAGGGTGTCATCCCAGTGCTTGACACTGGGATCCAGCTTTCTTTATAAATTCACCAAAAGTGCTTCATTCTATAACGCAAAACCCATACTCACCAAACCCAATGCATTACTTGCAATTAAGTTTCCTGGATCCCAGTGTCTGGGCACTGGGATGACAGGGGAGGGAGGCTACTTGGATGACACCATTCTTTTTCCTGGATCCAAGTAGTCTGGGCACTAGGATGACAGGAGAAGGCACTGCCCTGACAACCGTCATCCCGCTACGTGTTAGCGGCTAAGAGCCTGTTCATAATCTTTTCAGAAGTAAGGCAGTGAAAGCCAGAACGACCATTTGTAGGCTAGTATTGAGTTTTCGCTCACAATTTTTCCACAATCTTCTACATTTTTCTAACCAAGCAAAAGATCGCTCCACAACCCATCTTTTGGGCAATACAACAAAGGAATGTAATTCATTTCTTTTTATCACTTCAACGGTTGCACCAATAATCGTTTTTATTTGAGTTGCAAAATTCTCTCCAGTATAGCCTGCATCAACCAGTACATTTTTAACTCCCGAGAGGTTTTCTTTTGCATTTTCGACCATTCTCACAGCACTGCTACGGTCAGTTATAGCTCTTTTCATAGAAGTCCGGATGTGATAAGATAAGGATAGACGATGATAAGGAGGTTGAGTGCCAGCAGCATATAGTTATGACTTAAGGAAAAAAGCAATGGAAGCGCTAGAGGAGGGAGGAAGCAGAGAAACAGTGGCAGCAAGATTTAAAATTGGACGAACTACTTTATGGGAGTGGCAGCAAAGAAGAAAAGAAACAGGAGACTTTCAATCAAAAAAACTTGGAAATGGAGGTTACAATCACAAAATTACCGACTGGGATGCCTTTGCTAAATTTGCCAGAGAAAACGGAGGAAAGACTCTGTCGGAAATGGCTAAACTTTGGGGCAACGTTAGTATCCAAACGATCCACCGAGCTCTCAGAAAAATTGGATTTACGCGCAAAAAAAGACATATGGATACAAGGAAAGAAACGAAGAAAAACGTGCTGAATTCTTAAAAATTATAGCAACAAAAGAACCAGAAAACTTAGTTTATATAGATGAGTCTGGCATTGATAACACAGAGGACTATCCATATGGGTATTGCCAGAAAGGACAGCGGTTTTATGGCCTAAAATCTGGAAAGAAAACTCAACGAATCAGTATGGTTGCAGCCTTAAGTAGAAGAAAGATAGTTGCTCCATTAACCTTTGAAGGCCACTGTAATATGGATGTTTTTAATGGATGGTTTGAGCAATTTTTGACACCGATCTTGGAACCTGGACAGACTGTCATTCTTGACAATGCTACTTTTCATAAGTCTGGTAAGATTATCGAGCTTGCTAGAGGAGTTGGTGCAGAAATTTTGTATCTGCCGCCGTATTCTCCAGATTTCAACAAAATTGAGCATCATTGGTTTGCTATAAAAAACAGAGCTAGGAAAAACATTCCTCTATTCGAATCCTTTCGTCGTGCTGTTGATTCTGCCTTCCTATGACCTGTTCGGACTATTATGAGAAATGCTATAGTTGCTCCATTAACCTTTGAAGGCCACTGTAATATGGATGTTTTTAATGGATGGTTTGAGCAATTTTTGACACCGATCTTGGAACCTGGACAGACTGTCATTCTTGACAATGCTACTTTTCATAAGTCTGGTAAGATTATCGAGCTTGCTAGAGGAGTTGGTGCAGAAATTTTGTATCTGCCGCCGTATTCTCCAGATTTCAACAAAATTGAGCATCATTGGTTTGCTATAAAAAACAGAGCTAGGAAAAACATTCCTCTATTCGAATCCTTTCGTCGTGCTGTTGATTCTGCCTTCCTATGACCTGTTCGGACTATTATGAGAAATGCTATAGATCTTACTATTACCCACAAATATAAATGTTTGTTGCATAGCTCTTAATGGCATAACTTTTGCTTGAAATAACTGTTTATATGGTGCAATTTACAGCTTTTAGTTGCTAAAATTATGACTCTTAGTTTAATAATTTTAATCTAATAAGCTTTCAGGTTAATAAAATTAAATTATTTGAGTAAATACAATACCATGTTTTTATTTGTGGGTAATAGTAAGGCTTAAAGCAAAATTTAGTACGAACGGTAGGTGGATCTAAAAGATCGAATTACAATCCTGTATACAGCATTTTGCATTATTGTTTGATTATATTTATAGGTACAAAAATAGCTAGAATAATTTTCATGGGAGTAGATGTTTCCAAGGAAGCATTGGACATCTCAATTAATGGCAAGCATAAGTGCATAGCAAACGTGAGTGATGCTATATCTAAGTTTATAGAAACAAATATAGTCGATTTACCCATCAAGTTATGTGTAAACTGGTGGCTATGAAAAGCTCATTATAAAATTGTTGCAAGATAACTGTCCATAAAGCTCACCCGAATCGGGTATATGCATTTGCCAAAGCTTGCAATCATTTTGCAAAAACTGACAAGTTAGATGCTAAATTACTGGAAAAATACGCTGAATTTGTCAGTAAAGACGGTGAAGTAAAAGGATGTATAATTTCACAAAAGCAAGAGGAATTAAAGGAGCTGGGGGCAGTTGAGCGTAATTTAAATGATGCAATTCATGCAAACAAGTGTCGCCTGCAAAGTGCGACGGGAAAAGCTAGAGAATACATAGAAAGACAGATAGGGTTTGCTGAAAAACAATTGAAAGAAATTAGGCAAGACATAGAAGACACAATAGATTCTGACCCTGAATTGAAAGGAAAAAATGAGCTTTTAATCAGCTATAAAGGTATTGGATCAAAGACGGCAAGCATTCTACTGACAGAGGTTTGGTAGATTAGAGAATAGAGAAATTGCATGCTTAGTTGTAGTTGCACCTAAAACTAGCGAAAGTGGAAGAAAAGTTGGCAAAGCTCAAATCAAAGGAGGCAGGTTTTATGCAAGGAAAGCACTATACATGTCAGCTCTTGTTGCTATGCGCCACAACAGAAAAATGAAAGTGTTTTATCAGCGTTTGGTTGATTCTGGCAAAGCTGCTAAGGTTGCATTAGTTGCTGTCATGAGAAAAATTATCGTTTGTTTAAATGCCATGATAAAAAATAACAACTTTTATCTTGACTCTTAAGACGGTAGATGACAGACCATTGATTGTATGGGTTCCATCTGTTATATATAATCTTTTTGAATACGAAGAAAACTGATGAATGAGTATGATATTACGGTTATAGGTAGCGGTCCTGGTGGTTATATAGCGGCAATTAGGGCGGCACAGCTTGGGTTTAAAACTGCAATTGTGGAAAAAGAAAAAAATTTAGGCGGTATATGCTTAAATTGGGGATGTATACCAACAAAATCACTGCTTAGAGCATCTGAGGTTTATAGGCTAATAAAAAGATCAAAAGAGTTTGGTATAGAAGTAAAGGGAGCGAGTTTTGATATACAATCAATAGTGAAATACTCAAGAAACGTTGTTGATAAATTGTCAGGCGGTGTTGCATATTTGATGAAGAAGAATAACATCAAAGTTCATCAAGGCTTTGGTAAACTTGCAGGCAATGGTACTATAAAAGTTGTTAGCGATAAGGAAGAACAAGAAATTGTTTCCAAGCATATCATTTTAGCAACAGGCGTGAGGGCACGGAATCTGCCTGGAATAGAGGCAGATGGAGATTTAATATGGAGTGCGCAGCACGCTATGACTCCAGAGAGATTACCAAAATCGCTACTAATTATAGGGTCTGGTGCAATTGGAATAGAATTTGCAAGTTTTTATAGCACTTTAGGGGTTGATGTAACAATCATAGAGATGAAGAGCACTATTTTGCCGCTGGAGGATAAAGACATTTCAGATTTAGCACAAGAAATATTCACAAAACAGGGGATAAAAATATATGCAAATAGTAGCGTAAAAGCTTTGACTAAAAATAAAGACTCTGCTCAAGTGCTACTAAGTAGTGGTGAAAGCAAAGAATTTGATAGGGTGATTGTTGCGGTTGGAATTCAAGCAAATATTGAAAATATAGGTTTAGAAAATACAAAAATTAAATTAAGCCCTTCTGGCTTTATTGAAACGAATGAATGGTATGAAACTAGTGAATCAAATGTGTATGCAATAGGTGATGTAGCTGGCCCACCATGTTTAGCACATAAAGCGAGCCATGAAGCCGTGATCTGCATTGAAAAGATTGCTGGTAAAAATGCTCATGCGTTAAAAAAAGAATGCATACCAAATTGCACTTATTCTCATCCACAAATAGCGAGCATCGGCCTTACTGAGGAACAGGCAATAAAAGGTGGGTATGATATAAAAATAGGAAAATTTCACTCTAACTTTAATGGTAAGTCTGTTGCACTCAGTGAAACTGAAGGGTTAGTGAAAACGATTATAGATAAAAAAACCGGAGAAATTCTGGGTAGCCACATGATAGGTGCAGAAGTAACGGAGTTAATTAGCAATTTTGCTCTTGCAAAGCAACTAGAAGGAACAGACTTCGACATAAAATCTACGATTTTTCCTCATCCAACCATTTCAGAGATGATACACGAATCAGTGCTTGCTGCAGATGTTAAATAGTTGAACTAAGAGCCTGTTCATAATCTTTTCAGAAGTAAGGCAGTGAAAGCCAGAACGACCATTTGTAGGCTAGTATTGAGTTTTCGCTCACAATTTTTCCACAATCTTCTACATTTTTCTAACCAAGCAAAAGATCGCTCCACAACCCATCTTTTGGGCAATACAACAAAGGAATGTAATTCATTTCTTTTTATCACTTCAACGGTTGCACCAATAATCGTTTTTATTTGAGTTGCAAAATTCTCTCCAGTATAGCCTGCATCAACCAGTACATTTTTAACTCCCGAGAGGTTTTCTTTTGCATTTTCGACCATTCTCACAGCACTGCTACGGTCAGTTATCTCTGCTGTTGTTATATAAATTGCATGGGGCAAACCTTGCGTATCTACTGCAATATGGCGTTTTATTCCTGAAATCTTTTTGCCTGCATCATAGCCTTTTTCTTCAGCAGTATCTGCATTTTTTACACTCTGTGCATCAATTATGCAGAAGCTGGTTTTTTCTTTCCGACCATTGTTTTGTCGGACCACGCCAACTATTTTTTTTTAACACCAGCTCCAGAACACTTTCTTTATCTGCATCTGGTTTTTCACTCCACTTCTTAAAATAGTCGTAACAATTGCGCCATTTTGGAAACTCTTTTGGTAGCATTCTCCACTGACAACCGCTTTTCAGAACGTATAACACTCCACAAAATACATCATACAAATCAAGTTTCCTTGGTTTTGTTTTTTTTCTACAGGACTCTAGATCTGGTAACATAATCTCAAATCTTTCCCGACTTATATCACTTGGGTATAAACTCCTCATATATCCTAACTTATATATATTATCTCTTAGTTTATTCCTTTCTTGAGATCATGTACAGGTTCTAACGTTCCATTGTTTTAGAGTTGTCAATGTCTTGAGTAGTAGTTTGATTAGGCACTTTAGTTTCAATAGATTGATTACCACCAGCATCAGAATTCTGTAACTCTTCTTTCAATCCCTTAGCTGCTTCTTTGACTTTAAGCTTTGCCTTTGGATGAAGATCTTCTGGGCCTTTTCCTTTAGTATCCAAACCTTGTTGTAGATTAGTGTTTTTCATTTTATTATTCTGCTCGTGCTCAGGTAGGTCAACGACCGAATTGAAAAGAATTTTTATTATATTTTTTAGCAGTTCTAAAAAACCTCCGCTTCTGCCTTCTCTTTGTTCTTGAGGTTTATTTTTCTCATTAGGTTCTTTTTTACTATTACTTCTAGGCATTTTTAACTCAACTATCATAAAGCTTAATAAAATTCTACGTGCAAATTGTTAAATAACAGTTAACAATCTAGGATTTATTATTTACAGATGGATATTATTTTAGCAACAGGTGGCACAGGTGGGCATATCTTTCCGGCCATAGCCTTAGCAAAAGCACTAAAGACACAAGGATACAATTGCATATTATTCACTGATAAAAAAACAAATAAAAATACCGACATAGAAAGCTACACCTTACCATTACGTAGACCAAGCAGCAACAAATTTAAGTTTTTCCTTTTCTTGATATACAGCTCTGTGTTAGCACTGTATCAAGTAAGAAAATTAAAACCAAAATCGGTCATTGGTTTTGGTAGCTATGCTTCTTTTCCAACTCTTCTTGCAGCAAGAGTTCTTTCTATACCTATAATTTTACATGAACAAAACACAGTTTTAGGGAGAGTAAATAGATTCTTTTTCAAGAGTGCAAAATTAATTGCAACCAGCTTTCCGGAGACTAAATATGCAGAGGGCAATAAATGTATTTTTACAGGAAATTTTATTGATATAAAAGCACAGAGCCATTCTAGCACTGAGAAAGTCCTAAATATATTGGTCATAGCAGGCAGCCAAGGTGCAAATTTTTTTGATGATGTAGTAAGCAGCGTAATTTGTGATTTACCTATTAAAATGAAAAAGAAAATTAGAGTGACGCAGCAATGTACGAAGAAAAATGTAAACAAGGTCAAGAGTCTATACAAAAGTGAAAAGATCGATTGTGAATTGAGTGAATTTTTTGATGATATGGAGAGTAGGTTGGCCAATGCTCACTTGGTAATTAGCAGAGCAGGAGCAACTTCAATAGCAGAGATCACTCTTGCTAGGCGTTCTGCTATATATATTCCTTACCCTTACTCAAAAGATAATCACCAATTTTATAACGCAAAATATATTGAAGACTCGGGAGCAGCTATAATAGTTGAGCAGAATAGTGAAGCAAAAAAAAATCTAACAGAGGTACTATTTGATCTATTAAATAATTCTCAAAAATTGCGTGATATGACCAATAGTACAGAAAAAACAGGGATAAAGAATGGGACTACTGAGTTTGTTAAGGTGATTGTTCACAGGTTTAGTTGATGGCTGCTTGCTTTTTCTTCAAACACGTCCCAAAGATCCTTTTCTAGCGATATATTATACAATTTATTGATATGAACTACTCCCGTGGGTGAAGTTGTGTTAATTTCGAGCAGGAAGTCATCTATAATATCAATACCAACAAATATTAGCCCTCTTTTCTTTAATTCAGGACCAATTTTGTTACATATTTCATTGTTTCTATCGTTCATTTGAGCGGGCTCAAAACTTGCTCCAAGTCGCATGTTTGTTCTGATCTCTCCACTGATTTTTGGAATTCGTTTCATTACACCAATTGGTTGGCCATAAAGTAGCAATATTCTTTTATCTTTATCTATGTTTTTACAAAATGATTGTGTAATCACAGGGCATTCGTATTTTGCTATCATGAGATCCACTACTACTTGAATACTATTCTCATCTTGTATTCTTATTACATCATTTCCGCCATAGCTATACAATGGCTTCAGAATAATATCTTGATAGTTGTGATAAAAATCTCTAATCATCGATATATTTTCAGTGATCAAAGTCGGCGGAATTAGTTCTGGAAATAATGAAGTTATCAATTTTTCAGGACAATTTCTTATTTCTGTTGGATTGTTAATTACCAATGCGCTGGTTTTTTCTAAGATATATGTTGTTGTAATGTAACGCATATCAAAGGGTGGATCCTGTCTGATAAATATGATGTCCATTTCATTCAAGTTGATAGCTACATCTTTTTTGGAGATAAAACTAAAATCATCGACGCTGACTTTCTGAGCCAGAGCAATTGGATGGTTTAGCTTTAGTGCTAAATTGTTAGGAGCATAGACAAAAACTTCGTGCTTCCTCCTTTGTGCTTCCTTTATTAGCACGAATGTAGTGTCAGTTTCAAAATTTATATTTTCATCCATCTGAAAGGCAACTTTCATTTATGTTCTCCACCTATTGTCACAATTGTACAAATGTTATAATTTGAAAGCGATTTTTGCCTAATGGCGTAACTTACTGTACCTATATCGTACATAACTTACAACTTGTTTTACTCCCTTTACTTTTCTTGCAATTGCTATTACAGCTTTTAATTCCGCTTTATTTTGGGCTATACCCATCAAATAAACAACTCTATCAACCGTATTAACGCTATAATTAATTGACTTAATATTTCTTTTTCCCAGGAGTCTTGTTCTTATTTCCGCTGTTATCATGCCATCTACAGTGGTGTCTAGCATGGAAGCCATTTGAATTGGTATTACTCTTATTTCATTTATCACTTCTTTAATTTCTTTTTGCTGCCAAGCTATTTTTTCTGCTGTAAGTTGTTTTTCAGGAGTGTCAACACTTCCAATGAGCAATACTCTTCCTTCACTTACTTTAACCTTTATGGATGAAAATAGCCCATGTTTTAAGAGCCCCTTATTAATTCTGATGACCATAGTCGTATCATCAATGATATTTCCCAAGGATTTGTCCTGCATTGCTGTTGCTGTCGCCACCACACCACCTATTATAAGGGTTGTGCAACCACTTTGTGTAATCAAAAAAATTGCGAGTAAGAAGCTTGTTATTAATCTCATTATTGATTTTCAGGGTTTAGAGCTTTCATTAAGAAATGTTAATAAGCTTTTTTGATTGTGTAAATACCATAAATTAAGTAAGACTTTAAACCTTGAATATTTTTAATGGAATACCTATAATAGGGTACTGAAAATTTCTTGCGGATATGGCGAAATTGGTAGACGTGCCAGGTTTAGGTCCTGGTGAGCTTGCTCGTGGGGGTTCAAGTCCCTCTATCCGCACTTTAAAGTCATGTAACTTAGGTTTTAAGGGAAAATTTATAATCACTAAATACACTTTTGTTTGTATAAAAATCTGTTCTTAAGGATTGTGTTTAACTTAAATTCTGGTAAAATAGCCCTATTAAGATACGAATTAAAATATTAATAAATGAATTATGATGTCTAATAATATACCTCAAAATACAGTCGAAGTAAGTAGCGTATATACCTACAAAGAGCTTAGTATAGATAAACTAAAGTATGAGTATGAAATCACAGTTAGTAGTGATTATATAAAACAAAAGGTAAATTCCAGGTTGCAAGAGATAGCAGAAAATGCAAAATCACCTGGATTTAGGGCTGGAAAGATGCCCTATGACCTTGTTGTTGCAAATTATAAAAACGAAGCTTTAGAATATGTGATAAATAATACAATTGATTATTGCTCAAGTGATTTGATGAAAAAAATTGAAGTCAAGTCTCACATTTATCCTAAGGTTGATGTTATATCATTACCAGATCTAGATAAAGAAGATGAGGAGGGCAATTTTGTATACAAGCTATCTTTTGAGTCGATGCCTGAAGTACCAGTGATAGATCTTGACAAAATAAACTTAAAGAAAATTGAAGCAAAGATTGAAGAGGAAGATATAAAAGAATTTATTGATTCTATTAAAACAAAGTTCCCCAATTTCGCCCCTGTTGATGATGCTTCTTATCAAGCGAAAGATGGGGATAAACTGATAATTGATTTTGAAGGGCGGATTAGGAATAAGCTCTTTCAAGGTGGAAGTAGCAAAAATTTTGCCGTTAATTTAGGGTCTGGCACATTTATTAATGGTTTTGAAGATCAATTAACTGGTATAAAAAAGGGAGAAACAAAGAACTTTAAGTTGAAATTTCCTGAAAATTACCAAGCCATTTCCCTTGCAGGACAGGAAGCTGATTTTTCTGTGCGAGTTAATGAGATTCAAATTGCCAAAGATTTTGAAAATGACGATGAAATAGCTAAGAGTATTGGGTTTAAAGATTATTCTTTGCTAATAAATCATGCAAAAAAAATGATTGGTGATCAGTGCACCGAAATGAGAAATCTCTTAATTAAAAGGGAGCTGTTTGATTATTTGGATGCTAATTATAGTTTTGATTTACCCACAGACATAGTAAAACAGGAGCAACAAAGAATGGAAGGAGAACTGGGTGCTCAAAATGATTCTCGTAAAGAAGCTGAAAAACGTGTAAAGCTTGCTATGTTATTTATGAAATTTAGTGCAGAACATAAAATATCATTAACTCAAAATGATGTTTTGAGTGTTATTGTAAATCAATATGTCAGTAAAGATGTGCAATTTGACAGAGTACTTAAGCATTTTGAATCAAATAAACAATTTCAAGAATTAGTTAGAGGGCAAGCGCTTGAGTATAAAGTGACAGATTATATAATAGAAAAAGTTAGTAAAGAAGAGCAGATTGTTTCTGTGAAAGAATTAAAGGAATTATTTGATAATATTTAATAGGAAAAGGTATGACTCTTATACCAATTGTAGTTGAACAAACTAGTCGCGGTGAGCGCGCTTATGACATATATTCAAGACTAGTGAAAGAAAGAATAATTTTTGTAACAGGTCCTATTGAGGACAACATGGCCAGTGTAATAGTAGCACAGCTTTTATTTTTAGAATCGGAAAGTCCCGATAAAGACATTTGTATGTACATCAACTCACCAGGTGGTGTTGTAACTGCTGGTTTGTCGATCTACGATACAATGCAATATATAAACCCAGACGTTTCAACTTTATGTATAGGTCAAGCTGCGTCTATGGGTTCTTTATTGCTTGCAGCTGGTACAAAAGGTAAGCGCTACTCTCTACCTCATTCAAGAATTATGATACATCAGCCATCTGGTGGTTATCATGGTCAAGCAACTGATATAGAAATACATGCTAATGAAATTTTGCGGGTTAAGAAAAAACTAAATCAAATTTATGAAAAACATACTGGAAATTCACTGAAGAAAATTGAAGGAATGATGGAAAGAGATAAATTCATGGATCCTGAAGAAGCAAGGAAAATTGGCTTAATTGACAGGGTGATAGCTGAGCGTACAGATATTGAAATTGAAAATATTAAAGTTAAACAAAAGGTGGGTTAATGGATAACAATAATGATTTACACTACTGTTCTTTTTGCAACAAGGCGCAAGATGAAGTAGATAAATTGATTACTAACTCTTCGGATGGTTTAAAGGTGTTTATTTGTAATGAGTGCATAGAATTATCCCATAAAGCAATAAGTCAAAAGAAAGATAGATCTTTTAATTCAGATCGTATATCTGATATGAAGCTATTACTAAAGAAACCTGAGGATATAAAAAATTTTCTCAGCAAGCATGTTGTAGGTCAAGAACATGCGCAACACGTTTTATCTGTAGCTATGTATAACCATTGTCAATCCATGGTACAATTTCATGCTATAAGTGATATTGAAATCGAGAAGTCAAATATAATGCTTATTGGTCCCACTGGTTCTGGTAAGACTTTGCTAGCCAAAACACTTGCTAAAGTTTCAGATGTGCCATTTGCTATGGCTGATGCGACAACTTTAACTGAGGCAGGTTATGTGGGTGATGATGTAGAAAGCGTGTTGTCGCGTTTATTACAAGCTGCAAATTATGAAGTTGTAAAAGCACAGCGTGGTATAGTGTTTATAGATGAAATAGACAAGATTACAAGAAAATCTGAAAGCACTTCAATAACCCGTGACGTTTCAGGTGAAGGGGTCCAACAAGCTCTGCTTAAGATTATGGAGGGTACAGTTGCTTATGTTCCGCCACAAGGAGGGCGAAAACACCCACAACAAGAGTTTATACAAGTGGATACTAGTAACATACTGTTTATTTGTGGAGGAGCTTTTGAAGGCCTCGATAAAATTATTGAAGCGAGAAAAAAGGGAACGTCAGTTGGCTTTGGAGCAGATATAAGTCAGTCTAAAGAGCAAAAGAAAAAGAATGCTTTACATGATGTTCAACCTGAAGATTTAATCAAATTCGGTTTAATACCCGAATTTGTAGGGCGGGTTCCAATAACTGCTGTTTTAGATGAGCTGGATCATGAAGATTTAATACATGTGTTGACAGAGCCAAGGAATGCACTAATAAAACAGTACAAAGCATTGCTTGCGTTTAGCAAAGTAAACCTTGAGTTTTCAGATGAAGCAATATCAGCTATTGCTAAAAAGGCTATAAGCTACAAAACAGGTGCAAGAATGTTACGTGCTATCTTGGAGTCACTTTTGCTTGACATTATGTATACAGCTGGAAACGGAGGCTTTGAAGGTAGCACTATAGTAATCACTAAGAAAATGGTAGAATTAGGAAAAGCAACGGTTAATCATAATAATAATGGCAATGTTATAACGGTTAATGATTAATTTGAGGCATATATTATGAACATTGAACGTGCTGTAAGCTCTAGTTTTACTGCATTGCCAGTATTACCTTTAAGAGATGTAGTAATTTTTCCAAATATAATGATGCCTTTATTCATAGGCAGAGAAAAATCTGTTAATGCACTAGAGTATGCAATAAGTAGTAGTAGTCACCAAAATGAGATTTTTCTTGTAGCACAGAAAGATGGCTCTGTTGATAATCCAGAGCCTGAAGATCTTTATGAAGTAGGTGTATTAGCAAACATTATACAACCATTAATCAAATTGCCTGACAATGCAGTAAAAGTTATAATCCGGGGGATAAGAAGGGGAAGAGTTGTAGAATATATTAGCTCTCATACTTTATTACAAGCCAGGGTAGAGTTAGACAATCATTATAAAGAAGATGAAGACAATATTGACTTAGAAGCTTTAAGGCGATCTGTTATAGACGCGTTCGATAGCTGGTGTAAGCTAAACAAGAAAAATCAGCCTGAAGTTGCCATTAACCCCATTGATCAAATCAAAGAAGTTGATCAACTTGTAGACACGGTAGCTTCACATTTAAATATAAAAGTATCGGATAAACAAAGCATACTTGAGGCTTATGACCCAAAAGAGCGTTTAAAAAAAGCTTTTGCTTTTATTGAGAGAGAAATAAGTATTTTGAACGCACAAAGCCGTTTATATAAGACAATTAAATCGCAAGTTGAAAGCACTCAGAGAGTTTACTACCTTAACGAGCAATTGAAAGCTATACAGAAAGAATTAGGCGAATTTGAGAATGGTGATGAAGGGAATATACTCAATGAATTTGAGAAAAAGATAAATGAAACAAAGCTTTCTCAGGAAGCAAGAGAGAAAGCTATAACTGATTTGAAGAGATACAAGAAAATGAATCCCATTTCTCCTGAGGCTACAGTTATATCTAGTTACTTGCATTGGTTACTTGATTTGCCGTGGGGAAAGTACAAAGATGCAAAAATTAACTTAAATGCAGCTAAAAAAATCTTAGATGAAAATCATTATGGCATAGAGAAAGTAAAAGATAGAATAATAGAATTTTTAGCGGTATTAAAAAGAGTAAAAGAGATAAGAGGTCCTATACTTTGCTTGGTTGGACCGCCAGGTGTTGGTAAAACTTCTTTAGCTAAGTCTATGGCAAGAGCAGTAGGAAGAGATTTCGTTCGCATAGCTCTTGGTGGTGTGCGTGATGAGTCTGAGATACGAGGGCATAGGAAAACTTATATTGGCTCAATGCCTGGTAAAATCATTCAACACATGAAAAAAGCTAATTCATGCAACCCGCTTTTTCTGCTTGATGAAATAGATAAGATGGGTTCTGATTCGCGTGGCGATCCTGCATCTGCATTACTTGAGGTTTTAGATACTGAGCACAATAAACACTTTACGGATCATTACTTGGAAGTTGAGTTTGATCTTTCAAGTGTAATGTTTGTAGCTACGGCAAACAGCTTAAATTTACCACATCCTTTGCGTGATAGGATGGAAATTATACAATTGTCCGGGTATACTGAAGATGAAAAAATCAGTATTGCTACACACCACCTTATTCCGAAGTTAAAGAAGGAGCATGGTTTGTATCAGAAGGAATGGAACATAACTAATGAGGCGTTATACGAGTTGATACGTTTATATACACGTGAAAGTGGTGTGCGAAGTATGGAAAGGGAGCTTGCAAAGCTCATGAGAAAGGCAGTTAAAGAAATATTGACTGATAAAAATAAGAAAATATCCGTAGGGGTTGACAATTTACAAGATTATTTAGGGGTACGTAAATATACCTTTGGCATTGCGGAAAATGAGAGTTTAGTAGGAATAGTAACTGGGCTTGCCTATACTGAAACAGGTGGTGATATTTTGATGATAGAATCAGTCCTAATTCCGGGCAAGGGAGAGATAAAATACACAGGAAAGCTTGGAGAGGTTATGCAAGAATCTATAAAAGCTGCGTATAGTTATATTCGATCAAATTGTTTATTTTTTGGTATAAAGCCCGAAAAATTCCAAAATAATGATATACATTTGCATGTACCTGAGGGTGCGGTACCAAAAGATGGCCCTTCTGCTGGCGGCGCGGTATGTACGTCTATTGTTTCTCTTATGACGAATATACCAGTTAACAAAAATGTTGCTATGACAGGCGAAGTGACATTGCGCGGTAGAGTTTTAGCTATTGGGGGCTTGAGAGAAAAATTGCTTGCAGCGCTCAGAGGATCAATCAAAACTGTGATTATACCAAGTGAAAATGAGAAAGATATGCAAGAGATTCCGGCAAGCATCAAAGGGGGGATCAACGTAGTTTTTGCTAAGAATATTGATGAAGTTATGAAAGTTGCTTTAATGCACCCTACTACTCCAATTGATGGTGATGATAATCAAAATAGTGTGCCTTCCTCTATAGAAAATAAAGATGATACTTTTCCTATGTCAGAAACATTGAAGCATTAGAACCTGTACATGATCTCAAGAAAGGAATAAACTAAGAGATAATATATATAAGTTAGGATATATGAGGAGTTTATACCCAAGTGATATAAGTCGGGAAAGATTTGAGATTATGTTACCAGATCTAGAGTCCTGTAGAAAAAAAACAAAACCAAGGAAACTTGATTTGTATGATGTATTTTGTGGAGTGTTATACGTTCTGAAAAGCGGTTGTCAGTGGAGAATGCTACCAAAAGAGTTTCCAAAATGGCGCAATTGTTACGACTATTTTAAGAAGTGGAGTGAAAAACCAGATGCAGATAAAGAAAGTGTTCTGGAGCTGGTGTTAAAAAAAAATAGTTGGCGTGGTCCGACAAAACAATGGTCGGAAAGAAAAAACCAGCTTCTGCATAATTGATGCACAGAGTGTAAAAAATGCAGATACTGCTGAAGAAAAAGGCTATGATGCAGGCAAAAAGATTTCAGGAATAAAACGCCATATTGCAGTAGATACGCAAGGTTTGCCCCATGCAATTTATATAACAACAGCAGAGATATAGCATTTCTCATAATAGTCCGAACAGGTCATAGGAAGGCAGAATCAACAGCACGACAAAAGGATTCGAATAGAGGAATGTTTTTCCTAGCTCTGTTTTTTATAGCAAACCAATGATGCTCAATTTTGTTGAAATCTGGAGAATACTGCGGCAGATACAAAATTTCTGCACCAACTCCTCTAGCAAGCTCGATAATCTTACCAGACTTATGAAAAGTAGCATTGTCAAGAATGACAGTCTGTCCAGGTTCCAAGATCGGTGTCAAAAATTGCTCAAACCATCCATTAAAAACATCCATATTACAGTGGCCTTCAAAGGTTAATGGAGCAACTATCTTTCTTCTACTTAAGGCTGCAACCATACTGATTCGTTGAGTTTTCTTTCCAGATTTTAGGCCATAAAACCGCTGTCCTTTCTGGCAATACCCATATGGATAGTCCTCTGTGTTATCAATGCCAGACTCATCTATATAAACTAAGTTTTCTGGTTCTTTTGTTGCTATAATTTTTAAGAATTCAGCACGTTTTTCTTCGTTTCTTTCCTTGTATCAATATGTCTTTTTTTGCGCGTAAATCCAATTTTTCTGAGAGCTCGGTGGATCGTTTGGATACTAACGTTGCCCCAAAGTTTAGCCATTTCCGACAGAGTCTTTCCTCCGTTTTCTCTGGCAAATTTAGCAAAGGCATCCCAGTCGGTAATTTTGTGATTGTAACCTCCATTTCCAAGTTTTTTTGATTGAAAGTCTCCTGTTTCTTTTCTTCTTTGCTGCCACTCCCATAAAGTAGTTCGTCCAATTTTAAATCTTGCTGCCACTGTTTCTCTGCTTCCTCCCTCCTCTAGCGCTTCCATTGCTTTTTTCCTTAAGTCATAACTATATGCTGCTGGCACTCAACCTCCTTATCATCGTCTATCCTTATCTTATCACATCCGGACTTCTATGAAAAGAGCTATAACTGACCGTAGCAGTGCTGTGAGAATGGTCGAAAATGCAAAAGAAAACCTCTCGGGAGTTAAAAATGTACTGGTTGATGCAGGCTATACTGGAGAGAATTTTGCAACTCAAATAAAAACGATTATTGGTGCAACCGTTGAAGTGATAAAAAGAAATGAATTACATTCCTTTGTTGTATTGCCCAAAAGATGGGTTGTGGAGCGATCTTTTGCTTGGTTAGAAAAATGTAGAAGATTGTGGAAAAATTGTGAGCGAAAACTCAATACTAGCCTACAAATGGTCGTTCTGGCTTTCACTGCCTTACTTCTGAAAAGATTATGAACAGGCTCTTAAAAATTATAGCAACAAAAGAACCAGAAAACTTAGTTTATATAGATGAGTCTGGCATTGATAACACAGAGGACTATCCATATGGGTATTGCCAGAAAGGACAGCGGTTTTATGGCCTAAAATCTGGAAAGAAAACTCAACGAATCAGTATGGTTGCAGCCTTAAGTAGAAGAAAGATAGTTGCTCCATTAACCTTTGAAGGCCACTGTAATATGGATGTTTTTAATGGATGGTTTGAGCAATTTTTGACACCGATCTTGGAACCTGGACAGACTGTCATTCTTGACAATGCTACTTTTCATAAGTCTGGTAAGATTATCGAGCTTGCTAGAGGAGTTGGTGCAGAAATTTTGTATCTGCCGCCGTATTCTCCAGATTTCAACAAAATTGAGCATCATTGGTTTGCTATAAAAAACAGAGCTAGGAAAAACATTCCTCTATTCGAATCCTTTCGTCGTGCTGTTGATTCTGCCTTCCTATGACCTGTTCGGACTATTATGAGAAATGCTATATTGGATCAAAGACGGCAAGCATTCTACTGACAGAGGTTTGGTAGATTAGAGAATAGAGAAATTGCATGCTTAGTTGGAGTTGCACCTAAAACTAGCGAAAGTGGAAGAAAAGTTGGCAAAGCTCAAATCAAAGGAGGCAGGTTTTATGCAAGGAAAGCACTATACATGTCAGCTCTTGTTGCTATGCGCCACAACAGAAAAATGAAAGTGTTTTATCAGCGTTTGGTTGATTCTGGCAAAGCTGCTAAGGTTGCATTAGTTGCTGTCATGAGAAAAATTATCGTTTGTTTAAATGCCATGATAAAAAATAACAACTTTTATCTTGACTCTTAAGACGGTAGATTCCAATTTGCATGACAATATGGAGTATCTGCTTCTGTCATCCCAGTTTGGGATCTTTTATTCCATTTTATCAACAGTTTGTTTTGCAGTATCAAACAATTTTAATCCTATAATCCCGAATGTAACTAAAATAAAGCATATTACTTCGAATAAATTAACTGGTTCATCAAATAGGTAAACTCCAAGTATCGAAGCTCCTATAGCGCCCACTCCAGTCCAAATTGCATAGCATACTCCAATAGGTATAGAACGTGTAGCGAGCGAAAGTAAATATGTACTAAGAGCCATGGAGAATATGCTAATTATTGATGGTACGAGATGAGTAAATCCATAACTATGCTTAAGTGTTATGACCCAGAACACTTCAATTAGTGACGATAAGAGTAAATATATCCAATTCATGCATAAATTTTCAGGTTTAAGTAGAGAGCCTTAGCCCTATGGTTCCTATTACAATTAAAACGATACATAAAACTTGAGATAAATTAATATTCTCTGTGAAAGCGGTTGCACCAATTATAGTTATTCCAATTGTGCATATTCCAGAGGAAACTGCATAGCATACTCTAATAGGTAGAAAGCATGCTGCAAGAGATAAAAAGTAAATGCTAATGATCATAATTACCAATGTTGCAATCGAAGGCACAACTTTAGTAAAACTGTTACTAAACTTTAGCGTTACAGCCCACAGTATCTCTAGGATACTAGACAGCAACAAATATAACCAGCACATTTTCGTAACATTTCAATCTTGTATTGTAACAGAAATTGTTAGTTAAAACTACACTAAAGTGCAATAGATCTCTCTTTCGGAATTGCTTTAATATCAAACTTAAAATAACATCCTAAAAAACTTTTCTACGAAATTCAATTCCTGCACGTCATTTGCTGCATAAAGAGGTGTAGTTTGTTGCTCAATACCTGGTATTTCTACAAAAACTTTGCCCACTTCTTGACCTTTTTTAATTGGTGCAGGTATCATATCTTTATATTCAATACGCACCTTAATTTGGTCATGCAATTTGCGGTTGTAAGTTATGGTAACATCGTTTGCAACTGTAATAGGCACTTTTTTATCTTTTCCATAGAGAACATTTACTTCCTCAACTACGCTGTCTTTAACGAATATTTTCTTGGTATTAAAATGATTTAAGGAGTATTGTATCAATCTTTTTGCTTCTTCTATTCGCTCTTTCTCAGTGTTTAAACCATTTACGACAGCAAAAATTCTCCTATCATTTCGTTTTGCAGATGCTACAATGCCGTAACCACCAGCATTTGTATAACCGGTTTTTAAGCCATCAACCCCAATATCGTGAAAAAGTAGAAGATTTTTATTCTTTTGTACAATTTCATTATATGTCAAATATTGTTCGGAAAATAAATCATAATATTCAGGAAAATCAGTGAAAATCCTTTTTGCCAGCATTACCAAGTCTTTTGCGTTCATAAAATGATCTCCATCTGGCCACCCGCTTGAGTTGACAAAATGACTGTCATTCAGATTCAAATTTTGTGCAACTTCATTCATTTCAGCCACAAAATTCTCTTCTGATCCTGCAATGCCCTCGGCTAGTGTTATGCAGGCATCATTACCTGAGACTATTGTAATTCCTTCAAGTAATTCCCTCACCGTAACGGATTGACCTTCTTTCAAAAACATAGAAGAGCCTCTCCTTTCCCACGCTTTTCTACTTACTCGAAATTTATCCTCCATGTGTATTATTCCAGCTTTTAGATAATCGAAGGCTATATATAAAGTCATTAGCTTGCTCATTGAAGATGGGGCCATTTTTTCATCGGAATTATGGTCAAAAATGAATGAATCTGAAGCTAAATCTAAGACTACTGCTTGCTTTGCTTTGGTTCTAAACTGGTATGAGTATGAAGAAAAAGGAAGTATAAAAACTAACAGCAAAATTACCAATCTGCTTAACATATTTATAATTTTAAATTTACAGTGTACTAATTAATAGTATAATTTTACAGGGGCATTTCAATAGATCTCTTACGTAAAAATTCCTTGACACATTTCGCCAGCCCCCCTATCATAAGGATAGCGAATAACTAGCTACCCTAGGGTTTTTTTTGCCTTTTTTTCGTTTGGTAGATTTCTTAATATTTGTAGCTAAAGTAATTTAAGAGACCAAAAATGGTGTCATTCCAGCGCGTGACGCTGGAATCCAGTTTTTATTATGCAGCCACTTATTTAAAGTTAAGTTTTCTGGATCCCAGATACTGTCTCTGCTGTCAAACAAATTATCCAACTAAATTACAATTAAATGGTTGATTATTTTTAAGAATACCAAAAAATACATGCATTAATTTTCGCATTAACGCAAGAACTATGACTTTTGGACATTTGCCTTTACTTGCTAACGCTGACAAAACTTTTGAAAATGATTATTATGGTTTTTTACTACTATAGCTGGCATATAAAGAGCTTTTCGAATACGCTCAGATCCTATTTTGCATATGCAACTTCTCTTACTTACTGACGATCCCGATTGATAATGTCCTGGCAGCAAAAGCTGTAAATTGTTTAGCATTGTCAAAGTTATCAACTGATGGCATTTCTGCAACAACAGCAACAGCAGTAAGATATCCTATACCTTTTATAGTCTTAAGGTTTTCCACCATATTTTTTAGATGTGGATAGTTATAGCATTTCTCATAATAGTCCGAACAGGTCATAGGAAGGCAGAATCAACAGCACGACGAAAGGATTCGAATAGAGGAATGTTTTTCCTAGCTCTGTTTTTTATAGCAAACCAATGATGCTCAATTTTGTTGAAATCTGGAGAATACTGCGGCAGATACAAAATTTCTGTACCAACTCCTCTAGCAAGCTCGATAATCTTACCAGACTTATGAAAAGTAGCATTGTCAAGAATGACAGTCTGTCCAGGTTCCAAGATCGGTGTCAAAAATTGCTCAAACCATCCATTAAAAACATCCATATTACAGTGGCCTTCAAAGGTTAATGGAGCAACTATCTTTCTTCTACTTAAGGCTGCAACCATACTGATTCGTTGAGTTTTCTTTCCAGATTTTAGGCCATAAAACCGCTGTCCTTTCTGGCAATACCCATATGGATAGTCCTCTGTGTTATCAATGCCAGACTCATCTATATAAACTAAGTTTTCTGGTTCTTTTGTTGCTATAATTTTTAAGAATTCAGCACGTTTTTCTTCGTTTCTTTCCTTGTATCCATATGTCTTTTTTTGCGCGTAAATCCAATTTTTCTGAGAGCTCGGTGGATCGTTTGGATACTAACGTTGCCCCAAAGTTTAGCCATTTCCGACAGAGTCTTTCCTCCGTTTTCTCTGGCAAATTTAGCAAAGGCATCCCAGTCGGTGATTTTGTGATTGTAACCTCCATTTCCAAGTTTTTTTGATTGAAAGTCTCCTGTTTCTTTTCTTCTTTGCTGCCACTCCCATAAAGTAGTTCGTCCAATTTTAAATCTTGCTGCCACTGTTTCTCTGCTTCCTCCCTCCTCTAGCGCTTCCATTGCTTTTTTCCTTAAGTCATAACTATATGCTGCTGGCACTCAACCTCCTTATCATCGTCTATCCTTATCTTATCACATCCGGACTTCTATGAAAAGAGCTATAACTCTTCGCCATCTACGGAACCTTGAAGTATCCTAAATCCAGACTTGTTAAGCGCCTCTTTTCCAGGCACCATCTTAAAAACATGTTTTTTTCCACTCAGATAAGTATTACCTAATAAATTTAATTATAGCTATTCTAACATTCATTGATTAATTTATTGTTAAGTTAGTATATATTAGAATTATAATAACAAACATTACTTGTGTAGAGAGAAGTTACGAAAAGAAATAGGGATTTTTAGGAAATTAGCATAAAACACTCCTAGATTAAAATAAGCTGTTTTGACAGGCTTTGTGGCGTGCTAGAGCTAATATAGATTGGTGGAGGCAAGCGGGATCGAACCGCTGACCTTCTGTGTGCAAAACAGATGCTCTACCAGCTGAGCTATGCCCCCAAATATTCTCTTAAAGCATAAATCACTCAGGCTGAAATGCAAGAAATATTTATCTATTGCGAAGCATTATAATACCGCACAAATTCTGCAGGGTATATACAGTTTTCTATTTTTCTTGTCTCCTTAGCGTTATACTTCACACCACCCAAATAAATCTGTGAACCGAAAATTATAGCTCTTTTCATAGAAGTCCGGATGTGATAAGATAAGGATAGACGATGATAAGGAGGTTGAGTGCCAGCAGCATATAGTTATGACTTAAGGAAAAAAGCAATGGAAGCGCTAGAGGAGGGAGGAAGCAGAGAAACAGTGGCAGCAAGATTTAAAATTGGACGAACTACTTTATGGGAGTGGCAGCAAAGAAGAAAAGAAACAGGAGACTTTCAATCAAAAAAACTTGGAAATGGAGGTTACAATCACAAAATTACCGACTGGGATGCCTTTGCTAAATTTGCCAGAGAAAACGGAGGAAAGACTCTGTCGGAAATGGCTAAACTTTGGGGCAACGTTAGTATCCAAACGATCCACCGAGCTCTCAGAAAAATTGGATTTACGCGCAAAAAAAGACATATGGATACAAGGAAAGAAACGAAGAAAAACGTGCTGAATTCTTAAAAATTATAGCAACAAAAGAACCAGAAAACTTAGTTTATATAGATGAGTCTGGCATTGATAACACAGAGGACTATCCATATGGGTATTGCCAGAAAGGACAGCGGTTTTATGGCCTAAAATCTGGAAAGAAAACTCAACGAATCAGTATGGTTGCAGCCTTAAGTAGAAGAAAGATAGTTGCTCCATTAACCTTTGAAGGCCACTGTAATATGGATGTTTTTAATGGATGGTTTGAGCAATTTTTGACACCGATCTTGGAACCTGGACAGACTGTCATTCTTGACAATGCTACTTTTCATAAGTCTGGTAAGATTGTCGAGCTTGCTAGAGGAGTTGGTGCAGAAATTTTGTATCTGCCGCCGTATTCTCCAGATTTCAACAAAATTGAGCATCATTGGTTTGCTATAAAAAACAGAGCTAGGAAAAACATTCCTCTATTCGAATCCTTTCGTCGTGCTGTTGATTCTGCCTTCTTATGACCTGTTCGGACTATTATGAGAAATGCTATAACAAGAAGTTTTCCTTTAAAAATTTTTTTAAATTATCCATAGATTTTTTAACTAAATTATCACTAACGCAGTGTATTATATAATTTATTTAACCACACATGAAAATTTTAGTTTGATTAAAACGGATAAAAACTATATTATTGTTTAGTATAGCTGAAAAATGAAATGATCCCGTAGCTCAGCCGGTAGAGCAACTGACTTTTAATCAGTGGGTCACGCGTTCGAATCGCGTCGGGATCACTCACAAATTTTGAAAAACATGCTAAAAGAGCAGGACAAAATATTTACAAACTTAAATGGTAAAGAAACCCCACTACTTGAGGGTGCAAAAAAACGTGGTAGCTGGCAAAAAACAAAGGAGTTACTAGATTTAGGATCAGAAAAAATCATTGATGAAGTAAAGAAATCTGGTTTGAGAGGTCGAGGGGGTGCAGGATTTTCCACCGGCCTTAAGTGGAGCTTTATGCCTAAAAATCTTCCAAAAGCATATTTAGTAGTCAATGCAGATGAGTCAGAACCTGGTACGTGTAAAGATAGAGATATATTGCGATATGAGCCACATAAGTTACTTGAGGGAATTCTCCTGGCTGGCAGAGCGATCAGCGCATCAGTTGCGTATATTTATATCAGGGGTGAGTTTTATAATGAATATTTAGTTCTAAAAAAGGCACTTGAGGAAGCCTATAAAGAAAACTTAATTGGAAAAAATGCCTGCAAATCAGGTTATGATCTTGATGTGTTTATCCATAGGGGTGCAGGAGCTTACATATGTGGAGAAGAAACAGCTCAACTTGAATCAATTGAAGGAAAAAAGGGCTTTCCTCGCATGAAACCTCCATTTCCTGCAGGTGTTGGACTTTTTGGCTGCCCAACTACAATAAACAACGTTGAAACTATAGCCATGGTTCCAGATATTCTGAATCGCGGACGAGAATGGTTTGCATCTCTTGGTAAACCAAATAATACTGGTACCAAGGTCTTTTGTATTTCAGGGCACGTAAACAACCCGTGTAATGTTGAAGAAGAGCTCGGAATTCCACTACGTGAATTGATTGAAGAATACGCAGGTGGAGTGCGAGGGGGTTGGGATAATTTACTTGCTGTAATACCTGGTGGGTCTTCAGTGCCATTAATTCCAAAATCTATATGCGATACTATTGAAATGGATTTTGATTCATTAAGAACTGCACAATCAGGGCTTGGTACTGCTGCTGTAATAGTGATGGATAAATCAACTGATATAATAGCTGCAATAGAGAGGTTGTCACACTTTTACATGCATGAGTCCTGTGGACAATGCACACCATGCCGTGAAGGTACTGGATGGATGTGGAGGATTATGAGGAGGATGGTAGCAGGAGATATTAAGCCTGATGAAATAGATAAGCTGCTTGACCTTACAACTCAAATAGAAGGACATACAATTTGCGCACTTGGCGATGCTGCAGCTTGGCCGATTCAAGGATTAATAAGACATTTTCGCCATGTTATCAAAGAGAGAGCAATAATTTAACTCTACTTATACTTCTTAAGCCGTTTTGCTACTTAGCAACCAGAGCTAAAAAATATTGATTCCCTTCTCTTTTAGGTGCCAATTCTACCTTTGCAATATCTTCAGTGTCTCTAATTAGCCGTTCTAATTTTTCCAGTCCGACTTCAGTGTTTATAAGCTCTCTGCCTTTAAATCTCATTGTAACTTTGATTTTATGTCCGTGAGCAAGTAAGTCTCTTGCTTGACGCAATTTTGTTCCGTAATCGTGATCACCAATATTGGGACCTAGTTTAATTTCTTTTATAGTTAATGTTTTTTGTTTCTTTTTTGCTTCACTTGCTTTCTTTTTTATATCATACTTTTGTTTGCTATAATCCAGAATTTTACATACTGGAGGGGTTGAATCAGGTGCAATTTCTACCAAATCTAAACCAACACCCTGTGCAAGTTCCAAAGCTCGTTCTATTAGCACGATTCCGACCATTTCACCACTGTGATCAACTAAGCGTACCTCCTTAGCTGTGATGAATCCATTAATTCTATTTTTATTGTTCTTTTTAACTTGCAAACTTTAACTCCCTTAATTCAAATTAACACTTTTTAACAGCGATTCAGTAGCCTTTTCCAAAGAAAAAGACTCCTGTCTTTCCGATCCTAAATTTCTCACTGACACAGTTTTACTTGTAACTTCATTTTTGCCTACAATCCACAATATAGGAACCTTGTTTAGACTATGCAAACGTATCTTATAACTAATTTTTTCATTGGTCAAATCAGTCTTGACTCTCACACCTTGTTCTTTTAAGACATTGCTGATTTCTGTGGCGTAACCGTCAGCCTCATTTGTAATGGTCAGAATAGCAAGTTGCGTTGGAGCAAGCCAAACTGGAAATTTTCCTGCATAATTTTCTATCAAAATTCCTATAAAACGCTCAAAAGTCCCAAGAATTGCCCTATGTAACATGACAGGGTGATGCTTGTATCCATCTGCCCCTATATAAAAAGCTCCCAGACGTTCTGGTAAAATGAAATCAACTTGTAATGTTCCACATTGCCAGCTTCTACCTATTGCATCTTTCAAGACAAACTCTAACTTTGGACCATAAAACGCACCTTCACCAGGGCTCAGTTCATAACTCAAGCCCGCTTCTTTAACGGCTTCAAGCAGCGCTTTTTCAGCTCTATCCCACACTTCATCATCCCCTGCCCTAACATCTGGACGGTCTGAAAATTTCACAGAAATTTCATTGAACCCAAGCTCTGAATATACTTCTTTTAAAAGGTCACAAAACTTTATAGTCTCAGAATTCACTTGTTCTTCCATACAAAAAATGTGTGCATCGTCTTGCGTAAAACCACGCACTCGCATCAGTCCGTGCAATGAGCCTGAGCTTTCATTTCTATGGCATGTGCCAAACTCTGCCATACGTATCGGTAAATCACGATAGCTTCTGGTGTGAGAATTAAAAATCTGCACATGACAGGGGCAATTCATGGGTTTTATTGCTAGCTTTTTGCTTTCAGATTCATCAACAACAAACATATTTTCACGAAACTTATCCCAATGTCCAGATTTTTCCCACAGCTCTTTGCTTACTAAAATAGGAGTTTTTACCTCAAAATAGCCATTATTTATTAGCTTCTTTCTGATGTAAGACTCAAGAACATTATATAAAATATATCCTTGTTCATGCCAAAAAACCTGCCCGACAGCTTCCTCTTGGATGTGAAATAAATCCATATCCTTGGCAATTTTGCGGTGATCACGTTTCTCTGCTTCTTTGAGACACTCAAGATAAGCGTTTAATTCATCCTTATTTCTCCATGCTGTGCCATATATTCGCTGCAACATTGGGCCCTTTGCATCACCACGCCAGTATGCTCCTGCAACTTTCATAAGTTTAAACGCTTTAACTCTGCCGGTTGATGGTGAGTGCGGACCACGGCATAGGTCTACAAAATCGCCTTGTCTATAAACAGTTAGGTTTTCACTCTCTGGTATAGAGGAGATAATATCAACTTTATATTTTTCGCCTATACCACTAAAGAAATCAACTGCCTGCTTGCGAGTCCAAACTTCTCGAACAAATTTGTGGTTACTTTTTACAATCTCTTTCATTTTCTTTTCTATTGCAGCAAGATCATCCGTAGTGAAGGTACGATCTATAGCAAAATCATAGTAAAAACCGTCCTGAATTGTTGGGCCGATAGTAATCTGAGTATTAGGAAAGAGCTCTTTCACTGCCTGCGCCATTATATGAGCAGCATCGTGCCTTATTATATCTAAACCCGCTTCGTCACTCAGTTGTATTACCTCTATCTCTGTATCAGATTCAATTTCACGTGAGAGATCATATAACTCACCATTTACTTTCAATGCAACTACTTCCTTTAAAACATTCGGCTGTAGTATATCAAAACCAGTGACTTTACCACTGTATTCTTTTACTTTTTGTTCGGTTGAAAAGGTAATCCTAACCATAAATAAACCTATATGGACATGTAGCTTGAAGGCAGTTTGCTTCTTCCAACAGTGTCATCCCAGTGTCACGCACATAGCCATACGAACATTCATTTTCGAAGGTAAATTGCACAGCAAATGGTGTCATTCCAGTGCTTGACACTGGAATCCAGCTTTTTTGTAATTTCATTGAAAATGTTGTATAGTGTGCTCGTTCACAATCAATTTTACTGGATCCCAGTGTCAAGCACTGGAATGACACCTTTGTGTTTGAGGCAAAACAGGCTATAACATTTAACATACTGCCCTCGCAAACAAATGTTCGTACAGTTGTGTATCAGCTACTTGGATGACACCACCCCTAGTGGGCACTGCCCCTAAATCATAATGGATAACAGGGTTATAAGCTCTGAACATTAATAATAAGGCCTATTCTTTTTTAACCTGAGTGCAATTGCGTCTTCCCAAACTTCACCATTACGCAATAACCTTTCTTTATTGTACATTAGCTCCTCTCTTGTTTCAGTAGCAAATTCAAAGTTAGGACCCTCCACAATTGCATCAATTGGACATGCCTCTTGGCAAAGCCCGCAGTATATGCATTTTGTCATGTCAATATCATAGCGTGTGGTGCGACGACTACCGTCTTCTCTTTCCTCTGCTTCAATAACTATTGCTTGAGCAGGGCAGATAACTTCGCATAATTTACAAGCTATGCATCGTTCTTCACCGTTTGGATACCTACGCAACGCATGCTCACCACGAAACCTTGGACTTAAAGGGCCCCTCTCCATAGGATACCTCAAAGTAACCTTTGGCTTAAACATATATTTTAATGTAATAACAAACCCTTTAATTAACTCTACAAAAGACCAGTACCAAGCTAATTTCTTGAGCATAAAATATTTAAAACTTGTGTCAGTCATTATAAATCATATTATCAGTTTTCAAAATAAATATTTTCACCTGGGTGACTTTTTAGGTATTTTGGTTTCTTAAGTGTAATATTGCTAAGTAGTTTACATGAATAATGACAAACACAAATGAAACTATTTTCGCTTTATCGACCGTATTTGGTAAGTCAGGAGTTGCAGTAATCAGAATTTCAGGCAACTACGCGCTTAAAGCTTTAAATCATTTTCATATTAAGAAAGAAATTAAACCAAGATTTGCTACTTTAGTTGATCTATATGATGATTCCAGTCAATTGATAGATAATGGAATAATCATCTATTTCCCTGCTCCAAACAGTTTCACTGGCGAGGATGTTATAGAGTTACAAGTGCATGGAAGTAAGGCCGTCATAAAAATCATCTTGGAGGAATTATCAAAAATTTTCGTTATGGCCAGGCCTGGAGAATTCTCACTCAGGGCTTTTCTAAATGGTAAATTTGACTTAACGCAAATAGAAGGGATTGCAGACTTAATTGATGCTGAGACGAAAATGCAAGCTAAACAAGCGATTAAGCAGATATCAGGAGAATTGGAGAGACTATACAGCAATTGGAGGCAAAGATTAATAACGATACAATCCAAAATCGAAGCATATATAGACTTTCCAGAGGACATTTGGGCAGAAAAAAGTGAATTGGAAAAAATTAATAATGAAGTGCAATCTCTCGTGCAGTTGATACAAGAGCATTTAAATGATAATAGACGGGGCGAAAGGTTGCGTGAGGGTTTACATATTGTAATAACTGGTGAACCAAATGTCGGTAAATCAACTCTGTTTAATTTCTTAGCCAAGCGTGATATTGCTATTGTTTCTGAATATGCAGGCACAACAAGAGATATACTTGAAGCTCATATTGACATTGGCGGATACCCAATCATTCTCTCTGATACTGCTGGAATTCGTGAGAGTTCAGATCCAATAGAATCAGAAGGTATAAGTCGAGCGAAAAAAAGGTCTTTTGAAGCTGATTTAAGAATAGAACTATTTCCTTTTGAACAGCGTTATAATATCAATTGCAACGTTGTAAATAGCGATACTATTTATGTATTGAGCAAAGCTGACGATGTTATCAATAATCACAATATAAAAATTAATGGCATAGATCTTTTACCCATTTCTATTCTAAAGGGAATAGGTACAAACAAATTGATCTCTCTCATAAAAGAGAAGGCAAAGGAAAAATTTGGGCATGATAGAGACACTCCTGTGATTACTCGGCAAAGACATAGGAATCACATGCAGAAAGCACTGGAACATTTACAGCGTTTTAATATCGATAATCCAATTGAGTTGATATCTGAAGACTTTAGGCTTGCTGCATTTGAACTTGGTGCGGTGATTGGAATTATTGATGTTGAGGAAATATTGAATAGTGTGTTTAGCAACTTTTGCGTGGGCAAGTAAAGCTTTTATAGATTGCTTAAAATCAAATGTTGTGATAGAAAAGAAGTGGACGGATGGCCGAGCGGTTTAAGGCACCAGTCTTGAAAACTGACGTACGTGATGAGCGTACCATGGGTTCGAATCCCATTCCGTCCGCACAGCATCTCGCTATGTTAGCTGATTTTTAGAGCTTATTTGGACTATGTGGTTCATAACGCTGGAAATCTTATCTAATCTAGCCACATCTTTTAAAAATACATCCCTTTGTAAATTGACCTTGTTAGCAAAGAAAGCTAATATCTATAAATAGATCACCATCTGAATATGGAAACCGATATCGTAATAATAGGTGCAGGGCCTGTTGGAATATTCACTGCTTTTCAAGCGGGAATGCTTGATATGAGATGTCATGTAATAGATGTTTTGGATCAAGCAGGAGGACAATGCACAGCTCTTTACCCAGAAAAGCCAATATGTGATATACCTGGTTATCCTGTAATTACTGCCCAAAAATTAATTGAGCGACTAATGGAGCAAGCTTCACCATTTGAGCCTGTTTACCATTTAAGTCAAAAAGTGGAAAAGATTTCAAATAACGAAGGTGAAAACTTTACTATCATAACGAACATAGGTACAGAGGTAAAATGCAAAGCTGTTATCATTGCTGCAGGTAACGGAATGTTTGAACCTAACCGTCCACCCTTAAGTGGTATATTAGAATATGAAAATAAATCTGTATTTTACAGTGTAAATAAAATCTCTGATTTTCAGGACAAAACTATAGTCATTGCAGGGGGGGGTGATTCTGCGGCTGATTGGACTGTAGAACTTTCTAAAGTTGCAAAGAAAATTTATGTGATACATAGGAGAAAGGAATTTCGCTGCACTCCTGAAACTAGAAATAAATTAGAATCACTTGAAAATGATGGAAAGATAGAACTGGTAGTGCCATATCAATTACACGAACTAGCAGGAGGTAACGGGCAGTTGAGCGCAGTGATAGTAAAAAACATTGCCTCTAAGGAAGAAAAAGAAATATCCGCTGATTTTTTGCTGCCATTTTTTGGACTGTCAATGAATCTTGGTCCAATAAACAATTGGGGTATACAGTTAGAACATAGCCGCATAATTGTTGATCCGACTACCTTGAAAACCAGTAGAGATAGAATATATGCAATCGGAGATATAGCTACTTATTCAGGCAAACTAAAGTTAATATTAAGTGGTTTTGCCGAGAGTGCCATGGCTTGTTATGACATATACAAAGTAATCCACAACTCTCCAGTTAATTTTCAATACTCGACTTCAAAGGGAATTCACGGAAAAGAAAAACTTGCTTGACACCCTTCGCTAGCCCCTTTATCATGAAACTGAAGCTATACTGTTTAACTTCCCAATCTGTGCAGATTAAAACGACAAGAAAACTTGTATTTGGCGTACTATGCTTAATTTTTTGCACTATGTGTACCTTATGTCTTTATCAAATTTCTAGGTTTTTACCTATATAAGCTGAAACGCGCTTATAAAGCGTTCAAGACATCACCCAACGTCAAATTTTAAAATAGAGAGTGAATAACTAGCTACTGCGGGTTTTCTATGCCTTTTTTTTCTGCCTGGTAAATTTCTTAAATATTAAAGCTAAGGTTAGTTGCATTTAAAAGCAGCTAAATTGCAGCGTTTAAGAACCTGTACATGATCTCAAGAAAGGAATAAACTAAGAGATATAGCTCTTTTCATAGAAGTCCGGATGTGATAAGATAAGGATAGACGATGATAAGGAGGTTGAGTGCCAGCAGCATATAGTTATGACTTAAGGAAAAAAGCAATGGAAGCGCTAGAGGAGGGAGGAAGCAGAGAAACAGTGGCAGCAAGATTTAAAATTGGACGAACTACTTTATGGGAGTGGCAGCAAAGAAGAAAAGAAACAGGAGACTTTCAATCAAAAAAACTTGGAAATGGAGGTTACAATCACAAAATTACCGACTGGGATGCCTTTGCTAAATTTGCCAGAGAAAACGGAGGAAAGACTCTGTCGGAAATGGCTAAACTTTGGGGCAACGTTAGTATCCAAACGATCCACCGAGCTCTCAGAAAAATTGGATTTACGCGCAAAAAAAGACATATGGATACAAGGAAAGAAACGAAGAAAAACGTGCTGAATTCTTAAAAATTATAGCAACAAAAGAACCAGAAAACTTAGTTTATATAGATGAGTCTGGCATTGATAACACAGAGGACTATCCATATGGGTATTGCCAGAAAGGACAGCGGTTTTATGGCCTAAAATCTGGAAAGAAAACTCAACGAATCAGTATGGTTGCAGCCTTAAGTAGAAGAAAGATAGTTGCTCCATTAACCTTTGAAGGCCACTGTAATATGGATGTTTTTAATGGATGGTTTGAGCAATTTTTGACACCGATCTTGGAACCTGGACAGACTGTCATTCTTGACAATGCTACTTTTCATAAGTCTGGTAAGATTATCGAGCTTGCTAGAGGAGTTGGTGCAGAAATTTTATATCTGCCGCCGTATTCTCCAGATTTCAACAAAATTGAGCATCATTGGTTTGCTATAAAAAACAGAGCTAGGAAAAACATTCCTCTATTCGAATCCTTTCGTCGTGCTGTTGATTCTGCCTTCCTATGACCTGTTCGGACTATTATAAGAAATGCTATAAATTGCATGGGGCAAACCTTGCGTATCTACTGCAATATGGCGTTTTATTCCTGAAATCTTTTTGCCTGCATCATAGCCTTTTTCTTCAGCAGTATCTGCATTTTTTACACTCTGTGCATCAATTATGCAGAAGCTGGTTTTTTCTTTCCGACCATTGTTTTGTCGGACCACGCCAACTATTTTTTTTTAACACCAGCTCCAGAACACTTTCTTTATCTGCATCTGGTTTTTCACTCCACTTCTTAAAATAGTCGTAACAATTGCGCCATTTTGGAAACTCTTTTGGTAGCATTCTCCACTGACAACCGCTTTTCAGAACGTATAACACTCCACAAAATACATCATACAAATCAAGTTTCCTTGGTTTTGTTTTTTTTCTACAGGACTCTAGATCTGGTAACATAATCTCAAATCTTTCCCGACTTATATCACTTGGGTATAAACTCCTCATATATCCTAACTTATATATATTATCTCTTAGTTTATTCTTTTCTTGAGATCATGTACAGGTTCTGAGAGCTCGGTGGATCGTTTGGATACTAACGTTGCCCCAAAGTTTAGCCATTTCCGACAGAGTCTTTCCTCCGTTTTCTCTGGCAAATTTAGCAAAGGCATCCCAGTCGGTAATTTTGTGATTGTAACCTCCATTTCCAAGTTTTTTTGATTGAAAGTCTCCTGTTTCTTTTCTTCTTTGCTGCCACTCCCATAAAGTAGTTCGTCCAATTTTAAATCTTGCTGCCACTGTTTCTCTGCTTCCTCCCTCCTCTAGCGCTTCCATTGCTTTTTTCCTTAAGTCATAACTATATGCTGCTGGCACTCAAACTCCTTATCATCGTCTATCCTTATCTTATCACATCCGGACTTCTATGAAAAGAGCTATAATATATATAAGTTAGGATATATGAGGAGTTTATACCCAAGTGATATAAGTCGGGAAAGATTTGAGATTATGTTACCAGATCTAGAGTCCTGTAGAAAAAAAACAAAACCAAGGAAACTTGATTTGTATGATGTATTTTGTGGAGTGTTATACGTTCTGAAAAGCGGTTGTCAGTGGAGAATGCTACCAAAAGAGTTTCCAAAATGGCGCAATTGTTACGACTATTTTAAGAAGTGGAGTGAAAAACCAGATGCAGATAAAGAAAGTGTTCTGGAGCTGGTGTTAAAAAAAAATAGTTGGCGTGGTCCGACAAAACAATGGTCGGAAAGAAAAAACCAGCTTCTGCATAATTGATGCACAGAGTGTAAAAAATGCAGATACTGCTGAAGAAAAAGGCTATGATGCAGGCAAAAAGATTTCAGGAATAAAACGCCATATTGCAGTAGATACGCAAGGTTTGCCCCATGCAATTTATATAACAACAGCAGAGATAACTGACTGTAGCAGTGCTGTGAGAATGGTCGAAAATGCAAAAGAAAACCTCTCGGGAGTTAAAAATGTACTGGTTGATGCAGGCTATACTGGAGAGAATTTTGCAACTCAAATAAAAACGATTATTGGTGCAACCGTTGAAGTGATAAAAAGAAATGAATTACATTCCTTTGTTGTATTGCCCAAAAGATGGGTTGTGGAGCGATCTTTTGCTTGGTTAGAAAAATGTAGAAGATTGTGGAAAAATTGTGAGCGAAAACTCAATACTAGCCTACAAATGGTCGTTCTGGCTTTCACTGCCTTACTTCTGAAAAGATTATGAACAGGCTCTAAGACTTAAAAACGCCAATACTGAAAATAGACAATGACTAGGGCTTCTTTTGCCTTTTTTTTCGTTTGGTAAATTTCTTAATATTTATGGCTAAACGACAACCGTCATCCCGCTGCTTGTTAGCGGATGAGATACCGCGAATGAATCGTGGTATGACGGTTCGCGGCGGCATGACGATAAGGTTTATACCTTGTCATCCCAGTGCTCCGACACTGGGATCCAGCCTTTTCATAATCATCAAAACGTTGTATTTTAACATAAAACGACTACTTTTATGCCTGCCAACTCAATAAAATTCCTGGATCCCAGTGTCAAGCACTGGGATGACATCATAGGGACACTGGAATGACATCATAGGGGCGCTGCCCTGACAATCGTCATCCCGCTACTTGTTAGCGGATGAGATACCGCGAATGAATCGCGGTATGACGGTTCGCGGCGGCATGACAATAAGCTCGTCATCCCGCTGCTTGTTAGCGGCCAAGAGATACCGCGAATGAATCGCGGTATGACATAGGACTGCTGTCATTCCAGTGTCAGCTACTTGGATGACATCATAGGGACACTGGGATGACAGGGGAGGGAGGCTACTTGGATGACACCATATAGGCTACTATAGGACCCAAAAAGGGTGTCATCCCAGTGCTTGACACTGCTCTCTTTTGTCATCCCAGTGCCCAGACACTGGGATCCAGTTGAGCTATTTCAACAAAAATACTGCATTGAGATGAACGTTTATTTTCACTAGATTATTTACAAGTATAACAATTAAAGTCTAGATTCCAGTGTCAAGCACTGGAATGACACCGAAGGGGCTACTGGGATGACATCCTCCTGATAGACAATGTTCGTACAGTGTCAGCTACTCAGATAACAGGAAGAAGGTGCTGGGATGACAAGAGAGAGTACTTGGGTGACAGGAGGTAATGCAGGAAGTCTAATAGTGCAGCAACACTGAACCCCAGGTCAGGCCTGCACCTATTGAAATCAGCAGTACCAGATTTCCTGATTTTATTTTTGATTCTTGTATTGCATAGTCTAAGGCCAGTGGAATTGATGCCGCTGAGGTGTTTGCATGCTTATCAACGGTGTTAATCACTTTCTCTATAGGAAAATCTAATTTCTTTACTACTGCTTCAATAATACGAATGTTTGCTTGATGGGGAATTAACCAGTCAATATCAGTGATTTTCAAATTATTGCATTTCAGAGTTTCCTCTACTGAAGCTGTTAACTTATCCACTGCATGTTTAAACACTTCTCTTCCATTCATGCATATTTTTCCAGAATCACCAGTTGAGGATATCCCTCCGTTCGTACATAGTATGTCCACATTGCCATCAGAGTGTAAGTTTGTTGATATGATGCCGCTGCTACCCATTTCTGATTTTATTATCACTGCACCAGCACCATCACCAAAGAGTACACAAGTTGACCTATCTTCCCAGTCAACAATCCTAGACATTATTTCAGCACCAATAACGAGCGCATATTTTATTCTATTGTTAGATTTTATGAGCGAATCAGCAACTGTAACTGCATATATAAAACCAGAGCATGCTGCTTGTACATCAAAAGAAGATGCATTTTTACATTTTAACTTACTTTGTACAATCGTTGCACAGCTAGGCAAAGTTTTATCAGGTGTTGTTGTTGCAACTACAATTAAATCAATTTCATCTACTGAGATTCTCGCTTTTTCTATAGCACTTTTTGCTGCATTTACAGCTAGATCTGACGTTAATTCTCCTTCATCTGCTATATGCCTTTGAACTATTCCTGTTCTCTGCCTTATCCATTCATCGCTTGTCTCAACTATTGATGCAATTTCGTTGTTACTCAACATTTTTCTTGGTAGGTAAGATCCAGTGCTTAATATGAAACTCTTATTCAATATGACTTACCCCGTTAATTATCTTTTGATTTAAATTTTCACTAATTGCATTTACTGCAAATTTTATGGCATGGGCAAAAGAAATAGCATCAGAATTTCCATGACTTTTAATGATGATACCATTTATCCCTAAAAACATAGCTCCACTTCTAATTTGGGGATTAAAACGCGTTAATGCTTTATTTAGTTTGGATTTTAACAATATACCAACAAGCATTTTCGCTATCCACGAGTTGAATACTTCCTGCTTTATTAGATTGATAAAGGTACTAGCGGTTGCCTCAGCCGTTTTGAGCATTACATTGCCAACAAAACCATCAGCAACAATCACATCTATATTACCCTCTAAAAATTCACTTGCCTCTATATATCCTTTGAAATTAATGCCAGAAGCGTTTTTAAGCAACTCAAAAGCGCCGCGCACTGAGTCATTACCTTTAACTTCTTCTGTACCGATATTTAGCAAAGCAACTTCAGGATTGTCAATTTTTAATGCTATTTTTGCAAATATACTACCCATTAACGCAAATTGAAATAATGAGTCGGCATTACAATCAACATTTGCACCAAGGTCAAGCAAAGCGAAGCTTTTTGTCTTAGTTGGACAGATAGAGGCAATAGCAGGACGATAAATATTTGGTAATGTTCCTAAAATAAATCTGGAAATTGCCATCAACGCTCCGGTGTTGCCTGAAGATACCACTCCGAAAGCTTTACCTTCTTTCACTGCAACAATTGCAGCTTTCATACTTGAGTCTTTACGATATCTCAGCGCAAAAGATGGCTTATCATTTGCAAGAACATTGTCAGAACAATGAGTAAACTCAGAATTGTTACTTACTTTTTTGTATTTTGAAAGCAAAGGAGATACTTCTTCCTTATCTCCATAAATATGAAAAAAAACTTTAATGCCTGGGTCAACAAGATTATCCAAAAAAAAACCAGCACCCTGAATTACGGAAAGAGGCGCAAAATCGCCCCCCATAGCGTCAAGTGCAATAACTATATTATTATTGACCGTAGATAACATATCATAATAGTCATTCTGCCTGTTGCTTAATGAAAACTCGTTTTCCTTTGTAACTGCCATCGACTGCTACATTGTGAGGCAACATGAATTCCCCAGTTGTTGAACATACCACAACATTCTTAGGCTGGATAGCATGATGAGAACGATGCATATTACGCCTTGACTTTGACTTTTTTCTTTTTGGAACTGCCAAAACTTCCTCCATTCTACTGCAAAATACAATACATTAGTAACATGTTTTTTACAGGAAGTAAACAGGGATAGTAAAATAAGTAAGGTTTGCTTACGTAATTGAGTTCTATAGCTAAAGTGGCTTAGGTTTACCTACAATTTGAAAAACCGTCATTCCGCTACTTGTTAGCGGAATCTATACCGCGAATGAATTGCGGTATGACGTAGGGAAACCTTTCTTGGGTTAGCTATAAATTAAAACATCAAGTATATTGAACTTAAAACATATCTCAGCTATACTTTGCGATAAAGTTAATAAAAATTTTAATAAAATCAGTAAGACTAACCTCTAGCTAAAATGAATACAAAGTGAGCTTTTTTGATATAAATAGTGTTAGAATAATTGGTAGGTACTTTATCAATTTTTTGTTAAGGCTTGGTAGTGCATTCATATTTTTTATTCAATCTCTATACCACTGCCTTGTGCCGCCATATTATTTTAGCAACGTAGCAAGACAAATTATAGAGATAGGCTTTTTCTCTCTGCCAATTGTTGGGCTTGCTGGAGTTTTCATAGGAGCGGCGATAGTTTTACAAAGCAGCTTGAGTGACTCATTAATTAACCAAGAGCAGATAATACCCAAACTTGTTACGATCACTATCATTAAAGAGTTAGGACCAGTTTTGATCAGCTTAATAATGGTAGGAAAGGTTGGATCATCAGTTGCAGCAGAAATTGGTACAATGCGCATCACCGAGCAAATAGATGCACTTACAACTTTGAACATCAACCCTTTCAAATATTTAATTGCACCAAGGATTTTAGCGTCAATCATAGTATTTCCCATACTTACAGTATGTGCAGATTTAATAGGAATATTTGGAGGATGTATCACTGCAGTCTTCGAATTTAACCACAATTTAAATATATACATTAAACACACAGCTCAGTTCTTTAATACGTATGATTTTATAACTGGGCTAATAAAAGCAACTGCATTTGGCGCCATAATTTCTGTCTCAAGCTGCTATTACGGTTACCATTGCAAAGAAGGTGCACGAGGAGTAGGTGTTGCTACAACATCAACTGTTGTTTTATCGTCCATGCTGATCATTTTAGCAAACTACATGATTACTTTGATACATGCGTAACCCCATAATATCAATATTGAACTTAAGCTTATCTTTTGATGATAGGACAGTACTAAAAGATCTAAATTTTGATATATCGAAAGGGGAATCATTAGTCATACTTGGCGGCTCAGGGAGCGGCAAATCTGTACTAATAAAAACAATTATCGGCTTGCTTGCTCCAGACTCAGGGTCTGTTAAAATAAATAGTAAAAGCAAAAATAAATTTGGGGTTTTATTTCAAAATTCCGCTTTATTTGACTACGTTACAGTGTGGGAAAATATATCTTTTAATTATAAAAAGCGCTTTAATATCAGCAAAAAGGAGGCAAAACAGCTAGCAATCGAGAAATTAAATGATGTTGGACTGGAGGAAAACATAGCAGATATGTTTCCAATAGAGCTATCAGGCGGAATGAAAAAAAGAGTAGCACTTGCAAGGGCAATTGCACACAATCCAGAAATCATTATTTTGGATGAACCAACTTCAGGATTGGACCCAATTATGTCAGATATAGTAAACGAGATAATAATAAAATTATCTAAAGACTTTAACCCTACAATTATCACGATTACACATGATATTCATAGCGCATTTAAAATAGCTGATAAAATAGCAGTATTATATGAAGGGGAGATCATTTCCCATGGAACTGTTCAGGAAATACAAAATACTAATAACGAATATATAAAAAAATTCATTCGTTATATATAGCTAAAGATATATACACTATTGCTAACAATCAATATTTGTGATAAAATAATAGCTTAAGGTTGAGAGTAAAAATTTATGAGCGAAGGTCCAAATATTGCAGAATGGCAAGCGCAGCAACAACACCAAGAGGCTGCTGGTGAGAAAAGTGGTTTTGGTCTTGGTCATAGTGACTCTGTTTCAACAGTTGTCGATGGAATGAAATGGTTGTTCAACTTTCATGAAGGAGCAATTGCTGCTTATAATAATGTGTTTGAAGGTTTAGTGAGTGGTAGTAGTTTAGTAACGCTGTTTGGAAAATCAGGTAATATGTTTGGCATAAAATTTCTTGAAAGCCTTGCAGAACATTTTTCAGGTGGAGGCGGAGAAGATATGCCATCAGAAGGAATGGATATGGCTCATGGTGATGATGGACATCACTCAGATGATTACCCTCATGCCAATAACGAAATAGCTCATAATGCTGATGGTTTGCAAGACATGCATGATGTAGGTGATCACCATGGTCAATCTTTTTCACCTGGTCCTTCACCATCTGTTGGCGATGACCACGGGCATGAGCTTGGTTAAACGCTTAAAAACTATTGAATAGTTGGGTTCGCAAGAAAAGTTGCTATTGTTATGAGTTTGTCTTAGTGAAAAAGGTTTCAGTTTTAGGGTCAACAGGAAGTGTTGGAAAAAAGACTGTAGATTTGCTCTCAAAGAGAAAAGAAGAATACCAAGTGGAAGCACTAAGTGCCCATTCAGACTTTGCTCTACTGGCACACCAAGCAAAGCTGCTGAGTGCAAAATATGTTGCTATCTCCGATGAAAGGTTTTACAAAGATTTAAAAGAAAGTCTACTTGGTACAGATGTAAAAATAGCAATTGGTGCTACAAATATTGCTACCATACCTGTTGATCTCTCAGTTGTTGCAATAGTTGGCATTGCAGGCCTTGAGCCAGTTATGGAGGTTATAGAAAGCGGTACCAAAGTCATTGCATTGGCAAACAAAGAAAGCATTGTTTGCGGTGGAAAGTTATTACTCAAAAAAGCTAAAGAAAAAAACGTACAAATAATCCCTATTGACTCTGAGCACAACGCAATTTTTCAAATTTTGCAAAATGACGACAAATGCGTAGAAAAGATCATACTTACTGCTTCTGGTGGACCATTCTTAAATTATAGCCTTGAGCAATTAAGAAATGTTATGGTAGATAAGGCGCTTAGTCACCCCACTTGGAATATGGGAAAGAAAATCTCGGTTGATAGCGCAACAATGATGAATAAGGCACTAGAAATAATAGAAGCACATAACTTGTTTAACATCAGCCCGGATAAAATTGAAGCAATAGTGCATCCTGAGTCAATAGTACATGGAATTGTAACTTATAAAGATGGGTTCAACTTTGCTGTGCTTGCAGAAACTGACATGGCAATTCCCATTTCATATGCTTTGTCTTGGCCGGAAAGATCAGCTTTAAATCGTAAATTAGATTTAACAAAGCAAGGAAAATTGACCTTTCAAGAACCAGACCATAAGCGTTTTCCTGCGCTAAAGCTTAGCATGGCAGTGTTAAACTCTTCTGCTCCACAAGCAAATAGTATTGTGCTCAATGCTGCAAATGAAATAGCTGTTAATGAATTTTTGAAGTCACGAATCGGCTTTTTAAAAATAGTAGAGGTAGTGGAATCAACAATGGAAAGTTTTGGTAGTTATACTGATATTAATTCACTATCTGATATAATAAATATTGATTGTGAAAGTCGTATTATTGCTAATAAAATTGTTGAAAGTGAAGTTGTTGTGTATAGCTAGAGTAATGTGACCAGACTGCATTCTGTGATTTTTTTTTTAGCAAAGCACGATACACAATCGTCATTCCGCTACTAATTAGCGGAATCTATGCCGAGATACCGCGAATGAATCGCGGTATGACGGTTCGCGGCGGCATAGCTATAGCTATTTTCAAAAATATGGTTGAATAATTGTTAATAATAGTGTATAATTATTAATATTTTTAAGCACTTTGGCTATGGCTTTATCTAAGTTTCTCGACCCTAAGCTGGATTTGACCTTCAAAAAAATATTTGGCACTGAAAAAAATAAGAATATTCTCATACATTTTTTGAATGATATTTTAGGATTTACCGAGATAAATACTATACAAGAAGTGGAATTCCTCAGTACTATAATGGATCCCGAAGTTGCCTCTAAAAAACAAAGTATCGTTGATGTACTCTGCAGGGATGAAAATGGGGTGCAAGTAATAGTCGAAATGGTGCGACCTGAAAGTCTTCGGTCATATTGTTTAAAAGGAGAGGAATTCATTCAGAAAGAAACTGAAAGGATTCTAAAACTTATTGAACCAGATGTTTTGCCATCTGAGTCTACGCATCAGTGCGAATCGGGCAACTAGTTGGTGCCAAGCGATGCGGACAATGAACCTCCTCTTGATAAAGAAGATGCTCAATCGTGAGAGAAAGCATAAACTACAAGCATCATGTGGTTGGAGGGCTAGGCTTAGTGGTATGGTGAACGTAAGTGAAGCTTCATAAGTATCGTAATGATGAAAGAGCTAAAGATGCTGATAAGCTCCGACCAAAAGGTAATGTGGATGAGTTACATTTTTCATTTCTGGATGTACGCAAATAATAATTCCACCGGTATAGAGAAGCCACCTAACCCACTATTGTATGACAAAAGGAACAGGGTAAGCCTGTATTTTCGCCTACATGGCAAGCAAACCGCAAGGAATGCTGATGGAAGTGCAGGTAAAGGATAATGGAGAAAGCGAATGCCATTTTGTAACGAAATGGATAGAATTTGTAACATTAATTCGCGTGAAAACGAGCAGACTTCCATTTGGTCCCTCGTGACAAGAAACTTTGTTAACCACTTAAGGTAGGAAAGCAGATGATTACAAGTAAACCTGTAAGTGCATCTACCGAAAGCTTTGAAGCATGGAAGCAGTTGCCATGGAAGAAATGCCAGAAAGTTATTGTGAGGCTACAAAGACGTATTGTTAAGGCTGTCCAACAAGGAAGATGGGGTAAGGTGAAAGCTCTACAACATCTTCTCACACGCTCCTTTAGCGGCAAAACTTTAGCTGTTAAAAGAGTAACTGAAAACCAAGGAAAAAACACAGCAGGTGTAGATCGTCAACTATGGTCAACTTGCAATGCTAAATTTCAAGGAATAAAGCAGTTAAAACAAAGAGGATATAAACCTTCTCCGCTAAAACGAATTTACATCAGTAAATCTAATGGCAAAAGAAGGCCTCTTGGAATACCCACGATAAAAGATAGAGCCATGCAAGCATTATATTTGTTTGCCCTGGAGCCAGTATCTGAAACAATCAGCGACCGTCACTCCTATGGCTTTAGAACCTGTACATGATCTCAAGAAAGGAATAAACTAAGAGATAATATATATAAGTTAGGATATATGAGGAGTTTATACCCAAGTGATATAAGTCGGGAAAGATTTGAGATTATGTTACCAGATCTAGAGTCCTGTAGGAAAAAAACAAAACCAAGAAAACTTGATTTGTATGATGTATTTTGTGGAGTGTTATACGTTCTGAAAAGCGGTTGTCAGTGGAGAATGCTACCAAAAGAGTTTCCAAAATGGCGCAATTGTTACGACTATTTTAAGAAGTGGAGTGAAAAACCAGATGCAGATAAAGAAAGTGTTCTGGAGCTGGTGTTAAAAAAAAATAGTTGGCGTGGTCCGACAAAACAATGGTCGGAAAGAAAAAACCAGCTTCTGCATAATTGATGCACAGAGTGTAAAAAATGCAGATACTGCTGAAGAAAAAGGCTATGATGCAGGCAAAAAGATTTCAGGAATAAAACGCCATATTGCAGTAGATACGCAAGGTTTGCCCCATGCAATTTATATAACAACAGCAGAGATATAGCATTTCTCATAATAGTCCGAACAGGTCATAGGAAGGCAGAATCAACAGCACGACGAAAGGATTCGAATAGAGGAATGTTTTTCCTAGCTCTGTTTTTTATAGCAAACCAATGATGCTCAATTTTGTTGAAATCTGGAGAATACGGCGGCAGATACAAAATTTCTGCACCAACTCCTCTAGCAAGCTCGATAATCTTACCAGACTTATGAAAAGTAGCATTGTCAAGAATGACAGTCTGTCCAGGTTCCAAGATCGGTGTCAAAAATTGCTCAAACCATCCATTAAAAACATCCATATTACAGTGGCCTTCAAAGGTTAATGGAGCAACTATCTTTCTTCTACTTAAGGCTGCAACCATACTGATTCGTTGAGTTTTCTTTCCAGATTTTAGGCCATAAAACCGCTGTCCTTTCTGGCAATACCCATATGGATAGTCCTCTGTGTTATCAATGCCAGACTCATCTATATAAACTAAGTTTTCTGGTTCTTTTGTTGCTATAATTTTTAAGAATTCAGCACGTTTTTCTTCGTTTCTTTCCTTGTATCCATATGTCTTTTTTTGCGCGTAAATCCAATTTTTCTGAGAGCTCGGTGGATCGTTTGGATACTAACGTTGCCCCAAAGTTTAGCCATTTCCGACAGAGTCTTTCCTCCGTTTTCTCTGGCAAATTTAGCAAAGGCATCCCAGTCGGTAATTTTGTGATTGTAACCTCCATTTCCAAGTTTTTTTGATTGAAAGTCTCCTGTTTCTTTTCTTCTTTGCTGCCACTCCCATAAAGTAGTTCGTCCAATTTTAAATCTTGCTGCCACTGTTTCTCTGCTTCCTCCCTCCTCTAGCGCTTCCATTGCTTTTTTCCTTAAGTCATAACTATATGCTGCTGGCACTCAACCTCCTTATCATCGTCTATCCTTATCTTATCACATCCGGACTTCTATGAAAAGAGCTATAACTGACCGTAGCAGTGCTGTGAGAATGGTCGAAAATGCAAAAGAAAACCTCTCGGGAGTTAAAAATGTACTGGTTGATGCAGGCTATACTGGAGAGAATTTTGCAACTCAAATAAAAACGATTATTGGTGCAACCGTTGAAGTGATAAAAAGAAATGAATTACATTCCTTTGTTGTATTGCCCAAAAGATGGGTTGTGGAGCGATCTTTTGCTTGGTTAGAAAAGTGTAGAAGATTGTGGAAAAATTGTGAGCGAAAACTCAATACTAGCCTACAAATGGTCGTTCTGGCTTTCACTGCCTTACTTCTGAAAAGATTATGAACAGGCTCTTAGAACCTGTACATGATCTCAAGAAAGGAATAAACTAAGAGATAATATATATAAGTTAGGATATATGAGGAGTTTATACCCAAGTGATATAAGTAGGGAAAGATTTGAGATTATGTTACCAGATCTAGAGTCCTGTAGAAAAAAAACAAAACCAAGGAAACTTGATTTGTATGATGTATTTTGTGGAGTGTTATACGTTCTGAAAAGCGGTTGTCAGTGGAGAATGCTACCAAAAGAGTTTCCAAAATGGCGCAATTGTTACGACTATTTTAAGAAGTGGAGTGAAAAACCAGATGCAGATAAAGAAAGTGTTCTGGAGCTGGTGTTAAAAAAAAATAGTTGGCGTGGTCCGACAAAACAATGGTCGGAAAGAAAAAACCAGCTTCTGCATAATTGATGCACAGAGTGTAAAAAATGCAGATACTGCTGAAGAAAAAGGCTATGATGCAGGCAAAAAGATTTCAGGAATAAAACGCCATATTGCAGTAGATACGTAAGGTTTGCCCCATGCAATTTATATAACAACAGCAGAGATAACTGACCGTAGCAGTGCTGTGAGAATGGTCGAAAATGCAAAAGAAAACCTCTCGGGAGTTAAAAATGTACTGGTTGATGCAGGCTATACTGGAGAGAATTTTGCAACTCAAATAAAAACGATTATTGGTGCAACCGTTGAAGTGATAAAAAGAAATGAATTACATTCCTTTGTTGTATTGCCCAAAAGATGGGTTGTGGAGCGATCTTTTGCTTGGTTAGAAAAATGTAGAAGATTGTGGAAAAATTGTGAGCGAAAACTCAATACTAGCCTACAAATGGTCGTTCTGGCTTTCACTGCCTTACTTCTGAAAAGATTATGAACAGGCTCTTAAAAATTATAGCAACAAAAGAACCAGAAAACTTAGTTTATATAGATGAGTCTGGCATTGATAACACAGAGGACTATCCATATGGGTATTGCCAGAAAGGACAGCGGTTTTATGGCCTAAAATCTGGAAAGAAAACTCAACGAATCAGTATGGTTGCAGCCTTAAGTAGAAGAAAGATAGTTGCTCCATTAACCTTTGAAGGCCACTGTAATATGGATGTTTTTAATGGATGGTTTGAGCAATTTTTGACACCGATCTTGGAACCTGGACAGACTGTCATTCTTGACAATGCTACTTTTCATAAGTCTGGTAAGATTATCGAGCTTGCTAGAGGAGTTGGTGCAGAAATTTTGTATCTGCCGCCGTATTCTCCAGATTTCAACAAAATTGAGCATCATTGGTTTGCTATAAAAAACAGAGCTAGGAAAAACATTCCTCTATTCGAATCCTTTCGTCGTGCTGTTGATTCTGCCTTCCTATGACCTGTTCGGACTATTATGAGAAATGCTATAACTAAGCGTTTCGAGTAAGTTCGTACCTTCTTTCTGTAGGCTAACTTATCTTTTTCACCATACATAGCATAAATATTACCTAATACGTTATATTATAGCATTAATTAATTCAACAAGCAATATGGAAGCTAAGAGTGCCCGAGAGAAGACTTGAACTTCCACAACTTAAAAAGTTACTAGCACCTGAAGCTAGCGCGTCTACCAATTCCGCCACCCGGGCTTTTTATAGTTTACTATGTTAAAGTTAAATAATATACTTAAACAATTTTTAGTTCAAAGGTAATGCCAAATCTAGATCAAGTATTTTTCGCTCAAAACAATGTTAATATTAATAACGTATATAAAATAGTCAATAACGCTTTGAGCAATAGCGATGGTGGTGAGCTGTTTCTAGAATTTTGCCAGTCGGAGTCCCTGCTTTTTGAGGATAACATATTAAAACACATGGACTTGAATACTAGAAGGGGATTTGGTTTAAGGTCTTTTTGTGAGGATAGTACATCTTTCGTTTGTTCTTCTGAGATCAGCGAAAAAGAAATTAGTAATGCTGCTTCTATGGTAAAAAGCTCAGTGTCTTTAAACAAGACAAATTCAATAAATTTAAACGAAGAGACAAAAAGCCTATATTCGAGGATTAACCCTACAAATGAAATGGATCTGAATTCAAAGATTAAGCTACTCAATGAGGTTAATGAGTATGTAAGGTCCAAAAATAACTGCGTGAAGCAAGTAAAAATAACTCTAAGTGGAGAATGGCAAGTTGTACAAATAATAAAGGGTGATCACAGATTAAGCGATATCAGGCCTCTGGTACGTTTTAATGTGCTAGTCATTGTAGAAAAAGATGGCCGTACCGAAAGAGGTTCTGCAGGGCATGGTGGAAGGGACTCTTATAGTAAGTTTATTTCTGAGAAAAAGTGGAAAGAAGTTGCAAACCAAGCGTTAGAACAAGCACTGGTAAATCTTGAAGCAATTCCAACTCCAGCCGGAGAAATGACAGTCGTTTTAGGTTCAGGCTGGCCAGGAATATTGTTACACGAAGCTGTGGGTCATGGACTTGAGGGCGATTTTAATCGCAAAAAAGTCTCAGCATTTTCAAATTCTGTGGGTAAACAAGTAGCAGCTAGTGACATCACAGTAGTTGATGACGGAACTCTGCCTAATTTGCGTGGCTCTATCAGCGTAGACGATGAAGGCACTCCACCCAGTTATAATATATTGATAGAGAATGGGATCCTCAAAGGATACATGCAGGATCATATGAACGCTAAACTCATGGGTGTAAGCCCAACTGGTAATGGTAGAAGAGAAAGTTATAAAGAAGTTATTATGCCGCGCATGACAAACACCTATATGCTGCATGGAAAACATACACCGGAGGAAATGATATCTAGCGTAAAGAAAGGTCTATATGCAGTAAATTTCGGTGGTGGGCAAGTTGATATAACATCAGGAAAATTTGTTTTTTCATCTTCGGAAGCTTACCTAATAGAAAATGGCAAAATTACACAGCCAGTAAAAGGAGCAACGCTAATTGGTGACGGTCCAACAGTGTTGAAAAAAGTATCTATGGTTGGCAACGACTTAAAGTTAGATCCTGGTGTTGGCACATGCTCGAAAGATGGACAAAATGTGCCCGTCGGAGTTGGTCAGCCGACACTCAAAGTCGACGCAATAACTGTTGGTGGAACTGAGATATAGATAAGAGCTAAAACGGATTCCAGCGCACGGCGCACAATTGTACAAACATTGTGATTTGGAAGCAATTGCCACCAGTAGGGTGTCATCCCAGTGTCTGGGCACTGCCTTTGTGTTTGAGGCAAAACTGGCTATAACATTTAACACACTGCTTTCGCAAATAAATGTTCGTACAGTTATGTGTCAGCTACTTGGATGACACTTTTGTACTTAATGCAAGATTATACCTTGAAAAAATTAAGTTTTAGTGCTATTAAATGGTTGTAAATTTTGTCTTTGTGGTAGCTTTATGAATGTTGAAAGTAAAAAAATACATGATGCTAAAATAAAATTACCAATATTTCTTGATTATCAATCTACTACTAAAGTGGATCCCCGTGTTTTAGAGGTGATGATACCTTACTTTGGTGAGTTCAGCAATGCACACTCTCGCAGCCATTCATTTGGTTGGACTGCTGAAGAAGCAGTGGAAAAAGCAAGGAAACACATCGCTGATCTGGTGAACGTAGATAGCAAAGAAATTATCTTTACCTCAGGTGCAACTGAGTCAAATAATACAGCAATCAAGGGCGTTGCTCACTTTTATAAAAATAAAGGAAATCATATAATAACTGTCTGCACGGAGCATAAGTGTGTTCTGGATTCTTGTCGGCATCTGGAAAATGAAGGCTTTAAAGTTACATATTTGCCTGTTAAGCAAAACGGAATTATAGATTTAACAAAGCTTGAGGAAGCAATTACTGATAAAACAATCCTGGTTTCAGTGATGATGGTAAATAATGAAATCGGAATAATTCAGCCTGTCAAAGAAATTGGTGCAATATGTAGAAAGTATAATATATTTTTCCACACAGATGCAGCTCAAAGCTTTGGAAAAGTTCCAATTGATGTTAATGAGATGTGCATTGATCTTATGAGTCTCTCTAGCCACAAAATTTATGGACCTATGGGAATAGGTGCATTATATGTCCGTAGAAAGAATCCTCGTGTTAGGCTGATACCACTAATTAGTGGTGGTGGACAGGAAAGAGGCATGCGTTCTGGAACAGTTCCAACACCTCTTGCAGTTGGTTTTGGTGAAGCGGCACGTATTGCTAAAGAAGAAATGGAAACAGAGGCAAGCAAATTGGAAGGACTGAGAGATATTTTGTACAATAAGATAAAAGAAGCATTTCCTGATGTTGTTTTAAATGGTGACTATGAAAATAGGATTCCTGGCAACCTAAACTTGAGCTTTCCCTATGTTGAGGGTGAGTCTCTCATCATGGCAATCAAGGATTTAGCAGTAAGTTCTGGTTCTGCGTGCACGTCTGCGTCTCTTGAGCCTTCCTATGTCATACGGTCGCTAAATAATGGCCATGACCTTGAGCATTCATCAATTAGATTTGGCCTAGGCCGATTTACAACTAAAGAAGAAGTTTTGTACGCAGCAGATCTTATTACTAAAAATGTTGGCCGACTGAGAGAAATGAGCCCACTTTTGGAGATGGTACAAGAAGGAGTAGATTTGAACACCGTGAAATGGGACTCTCATTAAATGTATCCGTTCCAACTGCAAATGCACTTTGAAATTACTCTGTAACCGTTCACAGATTTCCACTTAATTCTTCGATCTCACTAATAGAAAGGCCAGTAAACTTGACAATAGTGTTGACATCAACATTGTTAGCCAGCATTGCTTTTGCGACTTCGATTTTTCCTTCGATTTTTCCTTCCTCTTTACCGATTTTGATGCCTCTTTCTTCGCCAATTTGGATGCCTTTTTCAGTAGCAAGGTCAAGTCTGTATTCAAGAATGGCTTCTTCTTTCCGTAGATCCATTATTCTTTCTTCATATGCTATTAGATCTTTTTCATTCCAGCTAAACCTGTCTAATTCATCGTAGGCTAACTTTATTATTGGTGCTTTTTCTGCTATTTTCCTTAAGTCTTCTTCCGTAGTTTCATCTGCATATTTGAAGAAAAATAACCAACGATCCACTATGCTTTCTAGCTGTTCTTCCTTATTCTTAGGAAATTTAGGTAGTTCAATAAATACAAATTGAAAATCTTTTAAGTCATGCTCATTGGTTTTCTCATCTCTTATAGTGTGGCTGGATATATAATCAAGCTTATCAGGAAATAAATTACAATTAGAGATAGCAATAAAGAAAACCTTCTTTAAATCAATGTACTTACCAGATTTATCAGCTTGCCTTGAGTAAGCCTTAGCAGCATATAGTTGAGCTCGTTTTTCGAAGCCTTTATCGCGAGTGAGTTGGTTAGGTAAGGAAGTGGTATTACTACTACTCCCTCCCTTAGAAACGCAGCATGCGGGTTTCCCCACACTACGCTTGAGCCCCTTATCTAAGTTCTTCTTTTCTCGAACCGGCTTGTCTTTCATGATTCCTCGGAAAACAACACTTTTAGTGGTGACACCAACAGTAGAGAACCTTCTCTTGAGAAAGAGCTTGTTAACATTTTTGTTTTTGCCACTCTCTCATCAAAATACTTTTTCCATTTTAAGTCAAGTGGATTTGCGTCCGCCCTGATTTTAACATGACGTCTAAGAACCTGTACATGATCTCAAGAAAGGAATAAACTAAGAGATAATATATATAAGTTAGGATATATGAGGAGTTTATACCCAAGTGATATAAGTCGGGAAAGATTTGAGATTATGTTACCAGATCTAGAGTCCTGTAGGAAAAAAACAAAACCAAGAAAACTTGATTTGTATGATGTATTTTGTGGAGTGTTATACGTTCTGAAAAGCGGTTGTCAGTGGAGAATGCTACCAAAAGAGTTTCCAAAATGGCGCAATTGTTACGAATATTTTAAGAAGTGGAGTGAAAAACCAGATGCAGATAAAGAAAGTGTTCTGGAGCTGGTGTTAAAAAAAAATAGTTGGCGTGGTCCGACAAAACAATGGTCGGAAAGAAAAAACCAGCTTCTGCATAATTGATGCACAGAGTGTAAAAAATGCAGATACTGCTGAAGAAAAAGGCTATGATGCAGGCAAAAAGATTTCAGGAATAAAACGCCATATTGCAGTAGATACGCAAGGTTTGCCCCATGCAATTTATATAACAACAGCAGAGATAACTGACCGTAGCAGTGCTGTGAGAATGGTCGAAAATGCAAAAGAAAACCTCTCGGGAGTTAAAAATGTACTGGTTGATGCAGGCTATACTGGAGAGAATTTTGCAACTCAAATAAAAACGATTATTGGTGCAACCGTTGAAGTGATAAAAAGAAATGAATTACATTCCTTTGTTGTATTGCCCAAAAGATGGGTTGTGGAGCGATCTTTTGCTTGGTTAGAAAAATGTAGAAGATTGTGGAAAAATTGTGAGCGAAAACTCAATACTAGCCTACAAATGGTCGTTCTGGCTTTCACTGCCTTACTTCTGAAAAGATTATGAACAGGCTCTTAAAAATTATAGCAACAAAAGAACCAGAAAACTTAGTTTATATAGATGAGTCTGGCATTGATAACACAGAGGACTATCCATATGGGTATTGCCAGAAAGGACAGCGGTTTTATGGCCTAAAATCTGGAAAGAAAACTCAACGAATTAGTATGGTTGCAGCCTTAAGTAGAAGAAAGATAGTTGCTCCATTAACCTTTGAAGGCCACTGTAATATGGATGTTTTTAATGGATGGTTTGAGCAATTTTTGACACCGATCTTGGAACCTGGACAGACTGTCATTCTTGACAATGCTACTTTTCATAAGTCTGGTAAGATTATCGAGCTTGCTAGAGGAGTTGGTGCAGAAATTTTGTATCTGCCGCCGTATTCTCCAGATTTCAACAAAATTGAGCATCATTGGTTTGCTATAAAAAACAGAGCTAGGAAAAACATTCCTCTATTCGAATCCTTTCTTCGTGCTGTTGATTCTGCCTTCCTATGACCTGTTCGGACTATTATGAGAAATGCTATAAATAGGGGACTGAGTATCCTCATTTCAACATCAATTATAGCTCTTTTCATAGAAGTCCGGATGTGATAAGATAAGGATAGACGATGATAAGGAGGTTGAGTGCCAGCAGCATATAGTTATGACTTAAGGAAAAAAGCAATGGAAGCGCTAGAGGAGGGAGGAAGCAGAGAAACAGTGGCAGCAAGATTTAAAATTGGACGAACTACTTTATGGGAGTGGCAGCAAAGAAGAAAAGAAACAGGAGACTTTCAATCAAAAAAACTTGGAAATGGAGGTTACAATCACAAAATCACCGACTGGGATGCCTTTGCTAAATTTGCCAGAGAAAACGGAGGAAAGACTCTGTCGGAAATGGCTAAACTTTGGGGCAACGTTAGTATCCAAACGATCCACCGAGCTCTCAGAAAAATTGGATTTACGCGCAAAAAAAGACATATGGATACAAGGAAAGAAACGAAGAAAAACGTGCTGAATTCTTAAAAATTATAGCAACAAAAGAACCAGAAAACTTAGTTTATATAGATGAGTCTGGCATTGATAACACAGAGGACTATCCATATGGGTATTGCCAGAAAGGACAGCGGTTTTATGGCCTAAAATCTGGAAAGAAAACTCAACGAATCAGTATGGTTGCAGCCTTAAGTAGAAGAAAGATAGTTGCTCCATTAACCTTTGAAGGCCACTGTAATATGGATGTTTTTAATGGATGGTTTGAGCAATTTTTGACACCGATCTTGGAACCTGGACAGACTGTCATTCTTGACAATGCTACTTTTCATAAGTCTGGTAAGATTATCGAGCTTGCTAGAGGAGTTGGTGCAGAAATTTTGTATCTGCCGCCGTATTCTCCAGATTTCAACAAAATTGAGCATCATTGGTTTGCTATAAAAAACAGAGCTAGGAAAAACATTCCTCTATTCGAATCCTTTCGTCATGCTGTTGATTCTGCCTTCCTATGACCTGTTCGGACTATTATGAGAAATGCTATACTTGAATAGTTGCTCAAGCTATCAAAATAAAAATTTTTATTCAGTAATTTGTGTATAAAGGATATTATCTTACCGATAGTAGAGCAAATCAGAATGAAGTCTATTTTATTAACGAGGCCTTTATTGGACTCGTTCAATACAAGGAATATATTGAGAAAGTATGGATACAAAGTTTTTATAGAACCAGTATTCACAATAAAGTACTTAAATCCTGATATATCTGCGTACGAATTTGATGTTGTGATATCTACAAGTAAAAACAGTGTAAAGGCTTTTAGTCAAATATGCAAAGAGGATGACTTTCCGATTATTACAGTTGGTAATTCAACCATGCAGGCTGCAAAAAATTTGGGATTTGCTGATATAATCTCAGCAGACAGCAACGTTGATGGTCTGATATCATTCATAAAAGCTCATTATTCAAACACAATAAAGTTTTTGTATATAAGGGGACAAGAAGTATCATGTGACCTAAAAAAGAGATTATCTGAAGAAGATTTTAACGTAAGAGAAGTTGTACTCTATAAAACAATTATTAAAAGGAGTCTAACTAATAGGTGTAAAAATTTGCTGTTGGATGGTAAAATTGATAGTGTTGCTTTTTTTTCCTCACAGACAGCAAGGGTGTTTTGTTCATTAGTTCTAAAAAGTGGGCTATCTCATGTGATGAATAATGCAGTTGCATATACCATGAGTAAAAACATTGCTGATAGTTTAAAGTTAATCAAATGGAAAAAAATTATAACATCGAGGTTGCCTACTGGGGAGAGTTTAATTGATATAATTAATAAGGATTGTTGATGCTAAAGATTGCAACTTGGAATGTAAACTCCATACGTAAAAGAGTTAACCAACTTTGTAGTTTTATAGTTGATAGTCAGATAGATATAATTTTGCTGCAAGAGATAAAATGTACGGAAGAGCAATTTCCTTATGCAGAGATAGAGAAGCTGGGATATGAATGTGCTGTCTATGGACAAGTTGCAAGAAATGGCGTTTGTGTTTTATCTAAATATCCAATACTGGAAAAGTTTAAGATTGATATCGTAGAAGATTATCAAGAAGCGCGTTATATAGAGTGCATAATAAAGCACAATAATCAGAAGGTAAGGGTAGGAAGTGTATACGTGCCAAATGGTCAAAGCCCGGACTCTCACGCATTTGAATATAAACTCAAGTTTTTTGATAACCTATATGAAAGGATGAGCACTTTGTTGAAGAATGAAGAGTTAACTATTATAGCTGGCGATTATAATGTTGCACTGGATGAAATTGATGTTTTTGATTCAAATTTATTGAATGGCCAAGTGTGCTTTCATATAAAAGAACGTGAGAAGTTAAGAGCAATCTTGAATCTTGGGTTTAAAGACGCGTTTAGAGTATCTCACCCAGATTTGCAACAATTCACTTGGTGGCATTATCAAGGCAATTCACTCAGAAATAATCAAGGAATGCGAATAGATTATATGCTATTATCGCCACAAGCTGTAGATAAATTGGAAACATGTTACACAGATGATAGATTGCGTAAGCTAGAAAATCCGTCTGATCATACTCCTGTTGTATGCGTTATAGAATAATAGTAGGCCTCTTACACAACTCACTTTTGGCAAACCTAGGTATTATTTGGTTGCTGCACTGTGGTTTTTTGCTGATCTAAAGTAACTTGTTCAAGTACAGTAGACTGCTTACTTTCTTCGTTTTCCCTATTGTTTCCCTGGGAAATTTGCTCAGGAACAGGCTGTTGTTCACTCTTTCCTTTTCCTTGGGAAATTTGTTCAGAAACAGAGGTGCCTTTCTCAACTCCTGTAACTGGGGTTTTTAAAATATCATCAATGCCCTCGAGAATTTTTCCATTCAGTTTTGCTCTCTTTTCTGTATCATCTTGTGAGCTAGGGTCATACAAAGTACCTTTTTTGTTATTTGAAAAAAGAACCTCCACTCCTCCTTTTATGGCAAATATTGTACCAATAACAGCAGCAACTATCGCGAGTGTAGTAGGACCAAAAATCGATATTGAAGCAATGGAAAAAAGAATAGGAAGAAAGATCTTACGTAAGAACGTTGTTACCATCTCTTCATCACTAAGTGGTGGTTCATCCTCTTCTTTCTTGTCTTTACCGAAAAATGGCACCTTCTCTAATAACCCGTCTTTAAAAGAGACAAAAAAGTTTTTAGGATCTACTTTTATTCCAAACGGCCACCCGAGAAGCTTTATTAGTGAATCTTTAGCTTCTGTACCCCGTATATCAGTTACACACTTGGTTATTATTTGTTGTATTTTATCATTATTGAATTTCTCTTCTCTAGCTAAGCCTTGCTCTCTAATTTCTTTAAACACAGGAAGTAAAAGCTGAAGAAAATTTTCTTCACTTAGTAACTTTATATCTTCTTGATTAATATTATTGAATATACCTTCATGATTTTTTGATATAAAAGTAAAAATTTTCTTTTCATTCTCATCCTGTAATCGAGGTAACCGTTCCTTTAATGACTTCAGATCACTCTGTAATTTTTGTTTTTCTTTCAATTTCTGTTCCTTCTTTTTTATTTCCTGTTCCTTCTTTTCTATTTCTTGTTTCGTTTGCTTTTCTAGATTTTCTGGATTTTCTAAAGTATCTAGGAAAGCACGAGAGATTAACTGATGTTCCTCTTTTTCAAAAACTTTCTCATCTTTGTTAGTTACCTGAATAGGTAACTTTGGAGGTTTTGAACTTTTTACTTGTGGGCCTGTCATGGCTGACCTATTTGCATTTGCTATGTTCTATTCTAACATATTTTTCGTATTAGTTCAAATGATTTATACTCTTAGAATCCACCATGTTTAAGTCATAATTAATAGCCCAGTTGTCGCCAACTTTTATTTCTACTTCAAGTGGTACAGAAATTTCTATTGCATTTTCCATTATATCTTTCATAAGTTTTGCTGTTTCTTGTACCTTTTCGTCCTCCACTTCGACCAGTAGCTCATCGTGAACCTGGAGGATTATTTTACCTAATTTCAATTGGTCAAAAAGCTGAATCGTCGCACGTTTTATTATATCAGCAGCGGTTCCTTGCAGTGGTGCGTTTATTGCTGCCCTTTCTGCAAATTGTCTTATATAAGGAATTGTATTGTTTATGTCTCTTACAAAGCATCTCCTGCCAAACAAAGTTTCTACATAACCTTGCAATCTTGCGATAGACACTGCTTTTTCCATATAGGCCTTTATTTCTGGGTAACAGGAAAAATAGTAATTAATGTATTCAGCAGCTTCCGCAATGGTAATTCCAAGCCGCTTTGCAAGACCAAATGGGCTAATGCCATATATAATTCCAAAATTGATGGACTTTGCTTTGCGTCTTAATTGCTCATCTATTTCTTGCACTCCAAAAACTTGCCTTGCGGTGATCTCATGAATATCTTGTCCGTTTGCAAAAGCTTCTTTAAATGCTGCAACGTTTGCAACGTGTGCCAGGAGTCTTAATTCTATTTGCGAATAGTCAGCAGAAATTATCTTATGCCCTTTTGGTGCAATAAATGCTTGTCTGATAAGATTTCCCTCTTCGCTTCTGACAGGAATGTTCTGTAAATTAGGATTGCTGGAGCTCAGCCTTCCAGTTGCAGTTGCAGTCGTTGAAAAGCTTGTGTGTATTCTACCATCAAGTGGATCAACTTGCTTTATTAATGCATCAGTGTAGGTGCCTTTTAATTTACTTAAATGTCGCCAATTTAAGATTTTACTTGCGATTTCTACCCCTTCTTCTTCGAGTGCCTCTAGAACTTCATAATTGGTGCTATACGATCCAGATTTTTTTGACTTTTTCTTTTTATTAAGCCCCATTTTGTCGAACAAAACATCACTTAATTGTTTTGGCGAAGCAATATTAAATCTTTCTCCTGCCAAATTATATATCTCATCTTCAAGCACGGCAATTACCTGCTGAAATTTATCGGACAGCTCCTGTAATTTTTGTATGTTCAGTAATATCCCATTTTTCTCCATATCAAATATTACTTTCATAAGTGGCTTATCGAAGCGCTCGTAAATTGTAAACAATTTTTCCTGAAATAACCTTTGCTTTAGCTTTTCATGAATTGCTATTAAAGTTTTTGCCGAGAAAATTTCTGCATTTTTACTCAAATTATGCGCAACTATGTTTGGAATACTGTGATCATGCTTTCCTGTATCCAAGCTATACGACATTATCATCAAATCATCAACTGAATCTAGCATCTTCTCTACTGCAGGGAAGATTTTCCTGATCTCTCTAATGTTATGTATTATTTTAAGCACCCCATTTGAGAGCAAAGTTGAGTTAATTGTAATAAGTGCATCTTGTATGCTGTCTTGCTCTATATAAAAAATATTACTTTCGCTATAAGATAGACTTAATACATTGTTTTCAAGGTGGTAATGAATTGCAATTTTGCCTTCATATCTACAATGCTCCAAAAATTTCTCTAACTCTTCACTACTATATTCTGTTTTCTCTTTTATGCTAGACCCATTATAGGAAAAAAGCTTTTCCATTTTACCTATTAAGGAATTGAATTCATACTTCTTTAAAAAGGATAATAGTTTCTCCATATTTGGAGAATGGACTTCATATTTTGCAATATCATGTTGAAGGTCTACTTTTTCGCATAGTGATAAAAGTTCTCTTGAAATTAGTGCTTTTTCCTTATGTTCGGTAAGAATATTACGAATCCTCGTTTGCTCGATGTTATCAATGTTCTCTATAATATTATTCAATGAATCAAATTCATCTAATAATTTAGTGGCAGTTTTTGGGCCTATTCCTGGAACGCCTGGAATGTTATCGGATGCATCACCAGTTAGAGAAAATAAATCAAGAAGCTTGTGTGAGTTTACACCAAATTTTTCTACTATTTGTTTTTCATCTATATATATATTTTTAATGGGGTCGAATATTAAAATATTGTGGTTCAAGAGTTGAAACAAATCTTTATCTGATGAAACGACTACCACTTTAAAGTCTTGGTGGTTGGCGTATTTTGCAGCTAGTGTTGCGATTATGTCATCTGCTTCATAACCTTCAATTTCTTCATAGCTGAGGTTAAAAGCTTCTACCGCTTCCCTCAGTATGGTGAACTGTGGAGTTAGATCCTCAGGAGGCGTTACTCTATTCGCTTTGTACTCAGGATATAAATTGTGCCTAAAATTCTTTTTCCCTACATCAAGTGCTATAGTTAAGTAGTCCGAATGGGCAATGTACTTAAGAACCATATTCAGAAAGCCATATACACCACCTATTGGCATTCCTGTTGTGGTAATTAAGTGAGGTAGTACATAGTAAGCTCTGAAAAGAAAACCATAGCCATCGATGATTGTGAAAGTTTTTTCTTTCATTGTAGATATTTATGCGTGCTTTTGATGGTCCACTATTTAGCTGAGAAAATCAAGTTTTTGTTTTTCTGCTTTTGAGCGTTGTAAGAACCTGTACATGATCTCAAGAAAGGAATAAACTAAGAGATAATATATATAAGTTAGGATATATGAGGAGTTTATACCCAAGTGATATAAGTCGGGAAAGATTTGAGATTATGTTACCAGATCTAGAGTCCTGTAGAAAAAAAACAAAACCAAGGAAACTTGATTTGTATGATGTATTTTGTGGAGTGTTATACGTTCTGAAAAGCGGTTGTCAGTGGAGAATGCTACCAAAAGAGTTTCCAAAATGGCGCAATTGTTACGACTATTTTAAGAAGTGGAGTGAAAAACCAGATGCAGATAAAGAAAGTGTTCTGGAGCTGGTGTTAAAAAAAAATAGTTGGCGTGGTCCGACAAAACAATGGTCGGAAAGAAAAAACCAGCTTCTGCATAATTGATGCACAGAGTGTAAAAAATGCAGATACTGCTGAAGAAAAAGGCTATGATGCAGGCAAAAAGATTTCAGGAATAAAACGCCATATTGCAGTAGATACGCAAGGTTTGCCCCATGCAATTTATATAACAACAGCAGAGATAACTGACCTTAGCAGTGCTGTGAGAATGGTCGAAAATGCAAAAGAAAACCTCTCGGGAGTTAAAAATGTACTGGTTGATGCAGGCTATACTGGAGAGAATTTTGCAACTCAAATAAAAACGATTATTGGTGCAACCGTTGAAGTGATAAAAAGAAATGAATTATAGCATTTCTCATAATAGTCCGAACAGGTCATAGGAAGGCAGAATCAACAGCACGACGAAAGGATTCGAATAGAGGAATGTTTTTCCTAGCTCTGTTTTTTATAGCAAACCAATGATGCTCAATTTTGTTGAAATCTGGAGAATACGGCGGCAGATACAAAATTTCTGCACCAACTCCTCTAGCAAGCTCGATAATCTTACCAGACTTATGAAAAGTAGCATTGTCAAGAATGACAGTCTGTCCAGGTTCCAAGATCGGTGTCAAAAATTGCTCAAACCATCCATTAAAAACATCCATATTACAGTGGCCTTCAAAGGTTAATGGAGCAACTATCTTTCTTCTACTTAAGGCTGCAACCATACTGATTCGTTGAGTTTTCTTTCCAGATTTTAGGCCATAAAACCGCTGTCCTTTCTGGCAATACCCATATGGATAGTCCTCTGTGTTATCAATGCCAGACTCATCTATATAAACTAAGTTTTCTGGTTCTTTTGTTGCTATAATTTTTAAGAATTCAGCACGTTTTTCTTCGTTTCTTTCCTTGTATCCATATGTCTTTTTTTGCGCGTAAATCCAATTTTTCTGAGAGCTCGGTGGATCGTTTGGATACTAATGTTGCCCCAAAGTTTAGCCATTTCCGACAGAGTCTTTCCTCCGTTTTCTCTGGCAAATTTAGCAAAGGCATCCCAGTCGGTAATTTTGTGATTGTAACCTCCATTTCCAAGTTTTTTTGATTGAAAGTCTCCTGTTTCTTTTCTTCTCTGCTGCCACTCCCATAAAGTAGTTCGTCCAATTTTAAATCTTGCTGCCACTGTTTCTCTGCTTCCTCCCTCCTCTAGCGCTTCCATTGCTTTTTTCCTTAAGTCATAACTATATGCTGCTGGCACTCAACCTCCTTATCATCGTCTATCCTTATCTTATCACATCCGGACTTCTATGAAAAGAGCTATAAAAACCATGCCTAAGATTCACAATACTTGCAATAATATTGAATCTCAGGTTATATTTTTTCTGAAAATTGCGATAAATGTTTGACATAATCTTAAATATTTTTATCTCCCTGATCTTGTTTTCTACCCGCATCCTGAACGATGCCAGTTTTCTATTGTGCTCCTTTTGCTCTGGTGTTAAAGGCTTTTTACGATACTTTTTATACAGTATCACAACATTACTTTGCAACTTTTGCCAGCCCTGATAGCCAGAATCAGTATATTTTATGCTATCTTTTGGAAGAAATTTCTCTTGTTTTCTTATCTTAAAATCATGCATTCGACCTCTATGCGACCTCGAAACTGACAAAATTTTTCCTCTCTCCTCGATCACAATTTCAGTTTTCATAGTGTTGGTTCTTTTTTTTCCTGAATATGATTTCTTCCGTTTTTTACTATCTTCTGGCCTCTGTATTTCCTGTTCTGTAACATCAACCAGAATCTTTAGTATTTTTTCTGGTATCATACTTCTATCCTTTCTTATAGTAACTTTTTTGGCAAGTAATGGCTCTATTTTCTTCAGTAACCTGCATACATTTGCGTTGTGCATATTGAATAGGCACCCTAAAAATCTGTGTGTTATGTAAGTGCGATAGTACAAAATTACGCAAAATAACTTATCTTCCAGGGTTGGTAGTTGTGATCTTCTACCATGACACTTTTTCTGCTTTTCAAGTCTTTCCCACTCAGACCTCACTTTTTCCACCACCTTTTCGAACTCCTCTATAGTTAAACCTGCTATATTACGAAAGTTTCTTGGGTGTTTCTTCATCTTATAGTAACTAAAGCTCATTTTTTTACCTTACTCAATCTGCTTATTCTTCTTCTACCTCTCTCGCATCATTTTTTCAATCACTTTTCGCACACACACACACACAGCAGGTCTTAGAGCCTGTTCATAATCTTTTCAGAAGTAAGGCAGTGAAAGCCAGAACGACCATTTGTAGGCTAGTATTGAGTTTTCGCTCACAATTTTTCCACAATCTTCTACATTTTTCTAACCAAGCAAAAGATCGCTCCACAAACCATCTTTTGGGCAATACAACAAAGGAATGTAATTCATTTCTTTTTATCACTTCAACGGTTGCACCAATAATCGTTTTTATTTGAGTTGCAAAATTCTCTCCAGTATAGCCTGCATCAACCAGCACATTTTTAACTCCCGAGAGGTTTTCTTTTGCATTTTCGACCATTCTCACAGCACTGCTACGGTCAGTTATCTCTGCTGTTGTTATATAAATTGCATGGGGCAAACCTTGCGTATCTACTGCAATATGGCGTTTTATTCCTGAAATCTTTTTGCCTGCATCATAGCCTTTTTCTTCAGCAGTATCTGCATTTTTTACACTCTGTGCATCAATTATGCAGAAGCTGGTTTTTTCTTTCCGACCATTGTTTTGTCGGACCACGCCAACTATTTTTTTTTAACACCAGCTCCAGAACACTTTCTTTATCTGCATCTGGTTTTTCACTCCACTTCTTAAAATAGTCGTAACAATTGCGCCATTTTGGAAACTCTTTTGGTAGCATTCTCCACTGACAACCGCTTTTCAGAACGTATAACACTCCACAAAATACATCATACAAATCAAGTTTCCTTGGTTTTGTTTTTTTTCTACAGTACTCTAGATCTGGTAACATAATCTCAAATCTTTCCCGACTTATATCACTTGGGTATAAACTCCTCATATATCCTAACTTATATATATTATCTCTTAGTTTATTCCTTTCTTGAGATCATGTACAGGTTCTTAGTTTATTCCTTTCTTGAGATCATGTACAGGTTCTTATGATGTGGTGCTTTATTTTTATTTGACTAATGAAGAAAATGGTCAAAAATTACAGCAACTAAAATTACACCAGGAAGTGATGACCAGGAAGTTTTTATAGAAGGAGAGAATTTTGATCAGTTACATAAAGATAGTAGTGGAAAGGTCGTGAGAATAGTAAAGTACAAGCAGCATTTTGTACCACTTCTTGGGTATCTTACAGAGGATATTACAAAAATGAAAAAGTTTTCTAAGGAGAAAGTTTATGGATCGACTTATTAATAAACAAGCAGAGGATTCTTTAAGTACACGTGATACAGGCGGCAATATTAACACTGAATATCAGTATCATGACCACATGATCTTAAAGGTTTGGGATAACTTCATTAGTGAAAAGAGACTTGAGTTCTATATTGGCAAAGATCGTGATGATAGTGGTGAAAGATATGAAGCATCTTTATTTCAGGGTAATGATGAAATGGGACTAGCTATCAAGGCAGGTTTACTTGTTAACAATGGTAGAGAAATTTATCGTAATCTTGGTGGGTATTCTGTTTCAATGTGTCAAGCAGTTGATTATGTTGATAATTCTGAAGCTACAGGAGAAAATTCTATAAGCAGCTCAGTCAAGGATTCATTAAATCAGATTAATCTGTGGAATCAACGACGCCAGAATCAAATTACAAAACATAAAATATTATTTCCTTATCACAGTGGCCCTAATCATTGGGTTCTTGGAGTTATCACTCTTGAATATGAGCAAGGTATATTGAAAGATGGTCAGTTAGAAATATACGACCCTATGGGCGCCGCCTCTATTTGTGAGAGTGTAAAAAGTGAGTTAGAGAAGGTATTAAATGATAACGGTGGACATATAGAATTAATGTTTACAGGTGAGTCTAAAAAGCAACAAAATGATCGAACCTCATGTGGTGCTATTACGGCAGAAAATGGTAAAGACATTATTGAAGGCAAGTTAGATAGGTTGGAGAAAACGTACGGAAGTGGAGCTTATGAATTGAGAAAACAACATGTAGAAGAAGCAAATAATGCTCGATTTACAGAGATTCAGCGTGATAATAAAGTCTATAGTGATGATTCACAAGAGTTAAAATGGAAGGATAATGCCTATGATAATTTAGAATATCTTGCTAAGAAAAAAAATTTATTTGATCCTTCTAATGAGCAGTTGCCAGATCAGTCTGAGGGAGCTAAAGATACCGAAAAAGAAGATGAGTCTCTTGGTAATCTTAAAAAAAAGATTGAAGATCGTCCTGGTAAATCTTTACATTTTGCTAATGTTTTTGCAGGTAGTGCTAAAAAATCAGAGGCGTCTAGGCATCAACGAAAGCGCAAAAAACCATCTTCTGATGAAGGGAATGGGTTGCATAGATATGATCTAAGAGAACGAAAGAAATGCTCGTCTCAATATGATAATTTAGAATATCTTGCTAAGAAAAAAAATTTATTTGATCCTTCTAATGAGCAGTTGCCAGATCAGTCTGAGGGAGCTAAAGATACCGAAAAAGAAGATGAGTCTCTTGGTAATCTTAAAAAAAAGATTGAAGATCGTCCTGGTAAATCTTTACATTTTGCTAATGTTTTTGCAGGTAGTGCTAAAAAATCAGAGGCGTCTAGGCATCAACGAAAGCGCAAAAAACCATCTTCTGATGAAGGGAATGGGTTGCATAGATATGATCTAAGAGAACGAAAGAAATGCTCGTCTCAAAAGGGTGAAAAGCCTGCTGCTAATCAAAATTTTCACGTTGGGAGGGGGAAAGGCATTTATGATGTTCGATCACATACCCAGAATGATCACGATGAGGTTTTTCAGGGAGTATTGCTTGATATAGGAAAGAATGGGATAAAGTTAAATACAGAAATGCTAAAACTTCTGTTAGAAAAAGTTGATGATAAACTGAAGGGGAAAATTAAAGCGTATATAGATAGTGCCGAGTCAAATCAAGGGGTAATAAAGCCAACATATGACATCACTAAACTTGGAGCAGTTGTTACCAAAGATCCTAATATACAGAATATCCCTTGCAGAGGCGAAGAGGCGTACCATATCAGAGAGGCATTTACTGCGAGGGAAGGACATCAGTTTATCTCATGTGATTACGTGCAAATGGAATTAAGAATTATTGCAAAAATTGCAGGTATTAAGGGGTTTGAAGATGCTTTTAAAAGCGAGAAAGATATTTATGAAATTAATTCAAGGAAGTTTTTCGGATTGCCAGATGGGGCAAAAGTAGATGAGCAGTCAAGGCACAATGCGAAGACTCTTGTTTTAGGGATTATATATGGTATGACTCCATTTGGTCTTGCAGAAAGACTGGGAAGGTCTATTCCAGAAGTTAAAGAACTTATTGAGAGTTTTTTTTCATCTTATGAAGAAATAAAAGACTATAGGCGGGAAGTATTAACTGATGCAAGGGCACTAGGATACGTAAAAACTGCGTTTGGCAGAAGATACGATCTGCCGTATATAGCAAGCAAAATTCCTGATATAAAAGAACACGAGAGGAGGAGGGCAGTGAATTTGCCAATTCAAGGAACTCGTGCTGATATAATGAAGCTTGCAATGATAGGGCTTCACACAAAGTTAAAAAAAGAAGACGGTAAAATGATCCTCCCAGTTCACGACGAATTGATTGTAGAAGCTAAAGATGGAAAAGTAGGTGAAGTAGAAAAACTTATGAAAAGAGTAATGATGGATGCAGCAGAAGAGGTATTAAAAACTCCCATACCAGTAAATACAAAAACTGGTAACGACTTTAATTTTGGAAAAAGTTTCGATAAAAATCATCAAAATATAGAGCTAGATGATTTGATGACAGACAATTTAGAGAAAGTTCAATTTAAAGAAAGTGAACTCAATAATACCCCTTTTGATATTACAGGGATATTATACCAAATAGGAGTTTTAATCTTATGTGCTTATCGTGCATTTGATATTCATAAAGAAAAATATAAAGATCTAAAAATGTCGACTGAAGGAAGTCAAGAGTTACATGGTAAATGTGATGATTTAATTATTGATCATCAAGATAAAACTATTAACGTACAGATTAAATCTACAATTAAAGAACCTGTCTACAGTGCTATTGGTTCTGCAAAGTTATTTCCTGAGGGAAAAAGAAGAAAGAACGCACCATTTTCTATTTTTAAGTACTTCAGTTCTTTTTGTGAGGTGGGTAATGAGTTGAGAGATAGAATAAAGTACAATATTCTTTATACTAATGAAGTTTTGTCGGATGACATTGGTGAGAATTTATTTGATGAATTATCTATTGGAGAAGAGACTCAAGTTTTATTCGACCTCTTCTACGCGAGTGATAAAAAATCAAAGTTTTATGTATTTTCAAAAAATTCGAGAGAAAAACTTTTGTCGCTGCTGGATCCTATTTCAGCAAAAACAAGGATGAAAATTCTTCAAGAATTAGAACATTTTCCTCAAATAAGGGACGAGCTTAAGAAGCTATTAAAACATTTTTCAAAATGCAAAAAAGAAAAAGTCAAATCACTATTATTTGGTCTTAAGAAATCAGTTGAGAAACGATTGCTAGAGCTATTAGAACCTATATTTTTTTTTGAAGAACAATATTCTGAAGGAGAATTTAAAAAATTACAAGAACGCTTCCTGGACACGTTTGTGCTTGCAGTTGGTCAGCCTAATATAGAAGAATTACGGGAATTGATAAAAATCGATCAAGATAATTATAGCAAATTTCGAAAAAAATTTTTGTGCTGGTTGAAATACTATGAAGGTTGCAAAGGGTATTATCTTACAAAACAAATTTATCTCAATTGGTCAGAAACTAATGCGTCTGAACAGGCTAAAGAATACTATAGGAAGTCTCATTGGATAGCGGATAAGGTTCCTGCGATTGAGTCGAGATTAAAATTATTGATTTTCTTGATTCATAGGTTATTTAAAGTAGGTCGAGCAAGCGATTATGGTGTGTTATCTATAAACTTTGGGCGACACTGGTCGGGGGAGGATAATCATGTTCTTTTAAGTTATGGAGACAAACGTAAAGGCGAAAAGTGTATCTGCATAAGTTTTCAACATGGAATAGAGTTTGATGATGATCAAAAAATATTGGGTTTTCTTGAAGGTCAATTTGAGTTTTTTTTAAAATTGGTTGAAAGAGAAAAAAAAGAAGTGGAATATTTTGTCATTAGTGCTAGTGATGATATTGTAGAATGTAAGCGACTTAAAGGTCGTGGTATGGATCTTAAAATTTTAAAAGATTTTCTTTCCCAGGGACCTAATGATAGGTATTATCAATTTACGGAAGAAGAAGAGAAACTTTTAGGTCAAGAGGACTCTCTGATCGCAAAATATGGTAAGAAAGAATTGGTGAGAGAGTTTAAAAAAAAACTGGTATTCAAGTCACATAATAAAGATCTAGAAAGCATTATTAAAAATGAAGGAGGAGATTACTGCGAATGTGAGGAAGTAATGTTACGTTGGTTAGAAAGCTTTGAAGGAACAAGTCTTGATATAAAAAAAGCGGAAAGTTATTTAGAACGTATCAAAAACAAAGAAAACACTCAATCTACTTATAAAACAGCTGGAGAAGATATCAAGCAAATCAGTTCTTTTGCTAAATTGGTAGTTGATCAACAAGGAGTAAGAGTTTTTAAAATTTTTAAAGGTTTTTTGTGTAGCGAAGGAATTGATAAGTTTAAAATTTTATCTAGTAGTGATATTTACAGAGAAGTATCGAGTATTTTGCGTAAGATAGGGACAGATCCTATTAAGATCTTTAACACATTATATGGTAAATTGTTTTCTGAGGATGGACAAGAGGGGGAGTTTCTAAAAAAGCTCAAAAAGGTGGGTATTTCACTAGGTGATATATCCGGTATGTTACATACAGCAGGAGCAGAAGCTCCTGAGGCTTTAGAGGGATTATATAACAAGCTAATTGGTGGACAGATTATACATAATGGAAAATGCATAACTCGTTTAGAGTTTTTAAAAGACGCAGGGATAATGGGAAGTGTATCTTCCATGTTAAGCGGATCAGGAAAGGAAGCTCCTGAGGCTTTAGAAGATATGATCACTACACTCACTAAAATAATAAAGATTGAAGGGGAAAAAGTAAAGATTAACGGAAAATACACAACTTACTTAAAGTTTTTAAAAGACGCAGGGATAATGAGTAATGTATCTTCCATGTTAAGCAGATCAGGAAAGAAAGCTCCTGAGGCTTTAGAGGTATTATGTAAAAAGCTAATTGGGAAAGAGATTCTACATCGCAAAAAAAATATAACTTATTTAAAGTTTTTGAAAGAAAATGGCATAGTCAGTAATGTGTCAGATATGTTACATGCAGCGGAAGCAAACGCTCCTGAGGCTTTAGAGGTATTATGTAAAAAGCTAATTAATGGACAGATTCTACATAATGAAGAACACATAACTTATTTAAAGTTTTTGAAAGACAATGGCATAATCAGTAATGTGCCAAATATGTTACATGCAGCGGAAGCAAACGCTCCTGAGGCTTTAGAGGAGCTGATCATTGCACTTGCTAGCCCAGTACAGATTAATGGAAAAAAAACAACTTGTTTAAAATTTTTAAAGGACAAAGGCATATTAAAAGTTGCATTTTCGATGTTAGGTAAAGTAAAATCAAGGGGTTTTGGAGCTTTAGCAACGCTTTGCTGTGAATTTGGCAAAAAAGTTCCCGGTAAAAGAGAGACCTATGTAGAAGCCTTTTATAGAAGGGGAATACTGCATGGTAATATATTAAATGGTTATGAAGGTCAAGAAGATTTTGAAAACTTCTTCAGATCAAAGAAAATTAATGATGAAATTAAAAATAAAAAATGTTCTTTATGGAAAGGGAGGTATTCTAGTATTGTTCAGAGCTTATGTAAGTCACTTATATCACATAATAAACATATTTGGTTGTTTTTTGTGCAAAACAATATAGTCACAAACGTGACTAGTATGCTGGATGATCGGAATTACTGCGAAGGGAAAAAACAGCCTATGCCACTCCAAGGTATAAATGATCTATTTCGTCAATTGTGTAAGGAGAAAATTAAAGGAGTATCCTGTTTGCAGTTTTTAAAAAACGAAGGGATAGTGAGTAATGTATCCAGTATGTTACATGCAGCAGGAGCAGAAGCTCCTAAGGCTTTAGAAGATGTGATCACTACACTCACTAAAATAATAAAGATTAACGAAGAAGATACAACTTACTTAAAGTTTTTAAAAGACAAGGGGATAATGAGTAATGTATTTTCCATGTTGAGCGGAGCAGAAGCTCCTGAGGCTTTAGAGGTATTATGTAAAAAGCTAATTGATGGACAGATTCTACATAATGGAGAACACATAACTTATTTAGAGTTTTTAAAAGACGCAGGGATAATGGGAAATGTATCTTCCATGTTAAGCGGATCAGGAAAGAAAGCTCCTGGGGCTTTAGAAGATATGATCACTACACTCACTAAAATAATAAAGATTAACGGAGAAAATACAACTTACTTAAAGTTTTTAAAAGACAAGGGGATAATGATTAATATATCTTCTGTTTTACACAAAGTAGGAGAAAAAGCTCCTAAGGCTTTAGAGAGGCTGGTCAATACACTCGTTAAACCAGTAACGATTCGCGAGGAAGAAATAACTTATTTAGAATCTTTAAGAAGATATGGCGTACAATATAAGGTATTTTCTGAATTAAGAGGAAAGTATTTAAAATCTGCTGATTTTTTAGATATATTACTCGATCAACTGAATGCTAAAGTTGAAAATGGACAAAAAACTTATTCAGAGTTTTTTGCAGATCATGAAGTGTTAAGTGATGTAATAGTTGAAAACTTATTGGTTTTCCAAGGTTTAAAGCAACGTATGGATCTCGAATCAAAAGAAGGATTAAAGAAAAGATTGGAGGGAGTTGTAAAGGATTTCTTTTCTACTGCGTCAAAAGGTCTAGTAGATAGTGAAACGTGGAAGAAAATAGCGGAAGATAGTAAATCTGCTTTCCTTAACAAAGGATCAGAAGGTTTAAGAAAATCTGAAAGAATACAGAAGAAAGGAAACAATTCCAATGTCAGATCGTCAGAAAGCGAGTTACCAGGAAAAACAGATAGTCAACCTAGAACTTGTTTAAATGATCCAGCAGTGGACAGCCAACTACAAAGATATAGCTCTTTTCATAGAAGTCCGGATGTGACAAGATAAGGATAGACGATGATAAGTAGGTTGAGTGCCAGCAGCATATAGTTATGACTTAAGGAAAAAAGCAATGGAAGCGCTAGAGGAGGGAGGAAGCAGAGAAACAGTGGCAGCAAGATTTAAAATTGGACGAACTACTTTATGGGAGTGGCAGCAAAGAAGAAAAGAAACAGGAGACTTTCAATCAAAAAAACTTGGAAATGGAGGTTACAATCACAAAATTACCGACTGGGATGCCTTTGCTAAATTTGCCAGAGAAAACGGAGGAAAGACTCTGTCGGAAATGGCTAAACTTTGGGGCAACGTTAGTATCCAAACGATCCACCGAGCTCTCAGAAAAATTGGATTTACGCGCAAAAAAAGACATATGGATACAAGGAAAGAAACGAAGAAAAACGTGCTGAATTCTTAAAAATTATAGCAACAAAAGAACCAGAAAACTTAGTTTATAGCTCTTTTCATAGAAGTCCGGATGTGATAAGATAAGGATAGACGATGATAAGGAGGTTGAGTGCCAGCAGCATATAGTTATGACTTAAGGAAAAAAGCAATGGAAGCGCTAGAGGAGGTAGGAAGCAGAGAAACAGTGGCAGCAAGATTTAAAATTGGACGAACTACTTTATGGGAGTGGCAGCAAAGAAGAAAAGAAACAGGAGACTTTCAATCAAAAAAACTTGGAAATGGAGGTTACAATCACAAAATCACCGACTGGGATGCCTTTGCTAAATTTGCCAGAGAAAACGGAGGAAAGACTCTGTCGGAAATGGCTAAACTTTGGGGCAACGTTAGTATCCAAACGATCCACCGAGCTCTCAGAAAAATTGGATTTACGCGCAAAAAAAGACATATGGATACAAGGAAAGAAACGAAGAAAAACGTGCTGAATTCTTAAAAATTATAGCAACAAAAGAACCAGAAAACTTAGTTTATATAGATGAGTCTGGCATTGATAACACAGAGGACTATCCATATGGGTATTGCCAGAAAGGACAGCGGTTTTATGGCCTAAAATCTGGAAAGAAAACTCAACGAATCAGTATGGTTGCAGCCTTAAGTAGAAGAAAGATAGTTGCTCCATTAACCTTTGAAGGCCACTGTAATATGGATGTTTTTAATGGATGGTTTGAGCAATTTTTGACACCGATCTTGGAACCTGGACAGACTGTCATTCTTGACAATGCTACTTTTCATAAGTCTGGTAAGATTATCGAGCTTGCTAGAGGAGTTGGTGCAGAAATTTTGTATCTGCCGCCGTATTCTCCAGATTTCAACAAAATTGAGCATCATTGGTTTGCTATAAAAAACAGAGCTAGGAAAAACATTCCTCTATTCGAATCCTTTCGTCGTGCTGTTGATTCTGCCTTCCTATGACCTGTTCGGACTATTATGAGAAATGCTATATATAGATGAGTCTGGCATTGATAACACAGAGGACTATCCATATGGGTATTGCCATAAAGGACAGCGGTTTTATGGCCTAAAATCTGGAAAGAAAACTCAACGAATCAGTATGGTTGCAGCCTTAAGTAGAAGAAAGATAGTTGCTCCATTAACCTTTGAAGGCCACTGTAATATGGATGTTTTTAATGGATGGTTTGAGCAATTTTTGACACCGATCTTGGAACCTGGACAGACTGTCATTCTTGACAATGCTACTTTTCATAAGTCTGGTAAGATTATCGAGCTTGCTAGAGGAGTTGGTGCAGAAATTTTGTATCTGCCGCCGTATTCTCCAGATTTCAACAAAATTGAGCATCATTGGTTTGCTATAAAAAACAGAGCTAGGAAAAACATTCCTCTATTCGAATCCTTTCGTCGTGCTGTTGATTCTGCCTTCCTATGACCTGTTCGGACTATTATGAGAAATGCTATAATTTACACTTCAGAGTTTATCTGCTTTAAAGTTTACTCTATTCTGTTTCAGCATTTGTCATAAATCCTTAATTATTTCTGACTTTTTAGTTCAGTTTTTAACCATTCTTTCCTTAACTTAATGGCAGTGACAATAAGCCTATCTATCATTCTGATGTGATTTCAGTTTTTTTTACATGCAAACTTTCTAATCCCACCTTGTAGTTAGGGTAAATTAGAGAGACATTAAGATCTTTTTTAATTTTAACATTACTTACTTTTCTTGATCCTAAATAAAAACTCTGTGCATAATCTAGTAAGGAAGAAACCTCAATTGGCTCTGGAGGGCTAACATTGAGAAGTTTGGCTGCATACATTACCACTTCAGATTGTGTGGCGGGTAAATCATCTGCACAATTGTATATTTCACCAGGTTTTATGTTTTGCATGGAAGAAAATAAAATATTCGATATATCTTCAACGTGAATACGAGAAAAAAAATGCCCTTCTTTTTTCACATTTCTTGCTTTGCCAAGCTGCAAGTCAATTAACACATTCCTACCAGGACCGTATATTCCAGCTAAACGAAAAATATGTACAGGCAGTTTGCTATTTAGCCACTTCTTTTCAGATCTAAGGCGCTTTTCTCCTTTGATTTCTATAGGTTTTGTTTCAGATTCCTCATTCACCCAATTACCAGAATGATCACCATAGACACTAGTTGCAGACAAATAACCAAACCATTTAACATTTTGCAGGCAATCACCGTATCTCTCCACAACATTATCACCATCTGGAGGAATAGAAATTAAAACGTGCGTTGCGCTTTTAAGCAGATCTTGACTAACTTTCTCATAATTAAAGAGGATTACATTTTGTATATTTTTACTTCTTGATGTGCCACTGACTTTCCAACCTAAGTTCAGTAATTTTTTCGATAAAAATTTAGCTACATATCCATAACCAAAGCAAAACAAGTGCATAGAAGTTAGTTGCTGAAATTTTTCTTGATAAACTCTATACCTAATTTTATTCCCTCTTCATTAATAATATGCCCTAATGCATGAATTGGGTGCCCTTCAACATTTACTCCATTTTCTTTCAGAGCTTTGACCGCTAAGTCGAGGGACGAAAAAGGTACCACGTCGTCAGCATCACCATGGATAACACATATGTTAGGTTTTGACTTGATCTCTGGTGCAGTTTTTGAAGGTGAAAGAAACCTACCAGAGTATGCAACAACTGATGCACAGGATTGAGAGCGGGTGAGAGCTGTATGTATTGCAAGCATTGCTCCTTGAGAAAATCCAACTAAAGAAAGTTGCGTATCTTTTAAATTAAGCTCCTTTAATTTTGTATCAATGAAATGATTTACAATTGATGTAGCATTTTTTACTCCATTATATAGCGCTTCCTCACTACGATCTTCCAAACTGAACCACTGATAACCATCACCTATTTCTCTTTCAAACGGAGCATTGGGTACTGCAAAATATGAACCCTGTAAAAACTTGCTCATAACTTTGGCAAGGTGAATAAAATTATCGCCACTTGAGCCCCAACCATGTAAAAAAATAATCAAATTTTTCTTATTTCCGCCTGCACAAATTTCTGGGCCTTTAAGTTCAATCATTTCTTTTCCTTTTGCATTTACATTTTTATTTAACACTAATTTTCAAATTTGTAAAAACCCATGTGCAATTACGTTCCCGATACTATAGCTAAAGTGACTTAGGTTCACCGACGATTTGAAAAACCGTCATTCCGCTACTTGTTAGCGGAATCTATACTAAGATACCGCGAATGAATCGCGGTATGACGTAGGATTGCTGTCATTCCAGTCTGGAATCCAGGAAACTTAACTTTACACCAGGTAATAAGAACTGGATCCCAGTGTCAAGCACTGGGATGACACCTCTGGGCACTGCCGTCATAAAGGAACCAGTGTCAGCTACTTGCATGACATCAGTTCGACTTACCGTCCAACTAGAAAGTTGTATATAGAATGACAGAAATCCAGATGTTATTTATTTACTTTCGATCTTTTCTATCAATTTTTTAACTAAGCCTCTTAGCTTTTTACTGGATTCATCAAGCTCTTGAATCTGCGAGCTGTGCTCTTTCATTAGTTCCTTATAGTTACCTCTTATGTAGTCAATCATTTCCTTCATCTGAGCAATCATCTTGTTGATATCCATACTGCCCAAATCAGGTATCATGCCAGGCACAGCCCCTTCTAACACACCGCCAGCCATAAGCTGCTGAGACATTTGCATAAACGGTTTTAAAGTCTGATTAAGCAATTCAGGATCCTTGGCTAATTTTTCTATTTGCTCTTTGCAAGTATCCATATACTGCTTCATAAATTCATCTTCTTGCCCTTTGTCTATCATAATTATAACCTACCTAAAAATACGTGTTTTCTATTATATATTATTTTAAAATTAAAAACAATACAAAATACCTGTCACAATTGCATTAATACTTTTTAAATAATAAAAAATGCTCCTTTGCTTATAAAGGGTCACATACCTTCTTTAACCATTCCTTATCTTTTACGCTATTTTCTAAGTTTTTATAGACAAATTGATGGTAGCCATTTATCCATTCAATTTCATCTTTAGTAAGCATTTGCACATCTATTAGCCTTCTATCATATGGAATAGAGGTCAGTTGTTTAAAGTTTAAGAAGCCGTCTTCTTGTCTGTCGACATATATCAGATTTTCAATTCTTATTCCATACTCTCCCGGAATGTAATAACCAGGTTCGTTGGAAAGTATCATGCCTGGCGTGAGTTTCACTTTATTTCCCTTTGATATTGCTTGTGGTCCTTCGTGTACTGATAGGTAACTTCCTACTCCATGCCCTGTACCATGCATATAGTCCATTCCAAATTTCCATAAATGCGTACGTGCCAATATATCCAATTCTCCACCAGTAGTGCCAGGAGGAAAGATGACACTTGCTATAGCAATGTGAGCTTTCAACACTATTGTATAGTGGGTTATTTGCTCATTGGTCGGATTACCAACTACTACAGTTCTTGTCACATCAGTTGTGCCACTAAGGTATTGGCCACCAGAGTCAATCAAATATAGTCCATTTTTCTGAATTACCTTATTCGTCTTACTGCTTGCACGATAGTGAATTATTGCACCATTTTCATTAAATGCGGAAATTGTTGGAAAGCTCAATTGTTTAAACAAATTCTGCTCTTTTCTGTATTCTAAAATCTTTTCTTCAGCTTCAAGCTCTGTACCAACATTACTTTCAAGCCAATATAGAAAATTTGTAACTGCTGCTCCATCTTTAATGTGTGCATTTATAGCCCCAGCTATTTCAGTTTGGTTTTTTACTGCTTTATGAATTAAACAAGGATCCTCTCTTTCAGCTACCTGCTTGTTTTCTACTAGACCTTTTTCATTACTTCTTGTCATCCCAGTGCTTGACACTGGGATCCATACTTTTTTATTTCTGGATTCCAGCGTCATGCGCTGGAATGACACCGAAGCTGATTTTTCTCTCAAATAATGGTTATGCAAGGGATCTATTGCATTCATAATACTCATTGGAGTTGTGTTTGGATCTATAACTATTGAATTTAGCTTGTGCAGCGAATTTTCTAGCTCACTAGTATCAAAAATATTTATATGATTGCCTAAATTTGCTTCTATAGTTGAATGTTCTTTATCTTGAATAAACAAATCAACATTACCGCTTTTATACAATATAGCACGACCCAATATACATGGAGTATATTTGGCATTTTCATTTCTTAAATTTAATAACCATGAAATTGAATTTGGATCAGTCAGGAGCACTGCTTCGGCTTCTTTGTCTATGCCTCTAGCTATTTTTTCACATTTGTCCTTACTGCTTTCACCAGCATATTTAATAGAATGTAAAACCACTGCTTGTTTTCGATAGTCACTTTTTTTTCCAGCTAAACAGGGTATTAATTTACAGATATTCTCATACTTTCTTATATCTTCTATGGTAAAATATTGCAAATAATAACCTAGTGAGGCAGTCGATGTTAAGTTTGCTTTTATCCATTCGCGTGGATCCTCTTCTTGTATATTATATACTTGAAAATTGCCCCGATCGAGCTGATTGTGAGCTTGTGTGATATAGCGTCCATCTGTAAAAAATGGACACTTGTTGTTTTTTGTGACAATAAGCAGCCCATTTGTTCCTGTGAAGCCACACAGCTTTGTTAGCTCCTCTGAATACTCATTTAAATATTCATCTTTAGTATGCAACATAAATGCATCAACGTTTATTTCGTGCATAAAAGAACGAAATTCTTCGATTTTTGACATAGAACACCTCACACAAAATTAGCAGCTACTTTCGTTTTCCTGTTTCTCAAATACACTAATATGCTCACTATCGCTGCAGGAGTGATGCCTTGTATTTGCTTTGCAATGCCAACCGTCGCTGGTTTTATCGTCTGCAATTTTTCTATTACTTCACTTGACAGGCCTTTAACTTGTGAATAGTTGAAATCAATTGGAATTTGAGTGTTAATTTCCTCTCGTAAAAACTTCATATCCGCTTCTTGTCTTATTAGATAAGGTTTGTATTTTGCTTCAATTTCAACCGCTTCGCATATTTCATTCTTAGTTATGCTACCCATTGCGGCGTCATTCCAGCGCGTGATGCTGTTTAATTCCGACCATATTTCTTGTAATTTGTTCCAATCGATATTGGGGTAGCTAAGTAGATCTAATGCCGTTTTTCTTATCCCATCATAAGATATTTTAATACCATAAGACCTAAGCTGCTCAGGAGTAATCGTCAGACTCCCTAACTTCTCTTCAAGCTGCTTAATGGATTCAAGTTTATTCTGTAAAACAGAGTATCTCTCATGCGAAACAAGGGAAATATCATAACCTTTTTGTGTTAATCTTCTATCTGCATTGTCTGACCTGATAGCTAGCCTATATTCTGCACGTGAGGTAAATAATCTATAAGGCTCGATCACCCCTTTGGTGACCAAATCGTCTATCATTACACCGATATACGAATCTGTACGATGGAGAACAAAGCTTTCTTTTTTTTCAGATGCAGAAAGTGCTGCATTAATTCCGGCGATAATTCCTTGCCCTGCTGCTTCTTCATATCCAGTGGTGCCATTAATTTGGCCAGCAAAATATAGTCCTTTAATTTTTTTAGTTTCGAGAGTATGAAATAGCTCTCGTGGGTCAATATAGTCATACTCAACTGCATATCCAGGCCTTAGTATTTCTGCATTTTCAAGTCCCTTGATACTCTTTATCATTTCACGCTGCACTTCAACAGGCAATGAATTTGAAATTCCGTTTGGGTATACAGTATCATCATCCAGCCCTTCTGGTTCTAAAAATATTTGGTGACTACTTTTTTCTGCAAATTTATTAACTTTAACTTCAATTGATGGGCAGTATCTTGGTGCAACAATGTCATCTAAATATGAGGAAGCTGACCTGTGAAGATTCTCTCTAATTATTTTATGCGTGTTTTCATTAGTATGGGTAATAAAGCATGATACCTGAGGTTGGTTAATTTTTTCTGTTAAGTAAGAAAACGGCACAGGTGGATTATCACCCACTTGCTCTTGCAATATTGACCAGTTTATAGTGCCACGATCAAGCCTTGGCGGAGTTCCGGTACGCAATCTACCTAATTTAAAATTATATTTTTTCAACGTATTTGCAAGTTCTACGGCAGGCTTATCTCCCATTCTTCCTGAAGGGGTTGTTTGTTCTCCTATATGAATCACACCTTGCAGGAAAGTTCCCGTAGTTAAAACAACTTTACCTGTTAGTATATGTTCCCCTGAGCTTGTTATTACAGCTTTAATGCACAATTCTCCATTGTTATTACTCTCTATAAGGAAATCGTCAACCGACTCTTCTTTTACCGTCAAGTTGTTATAATTTAAAATAATTTCCTGTATTGCTTGCTTGTATAATTTTCGGTCTGCCTGTGCACGTGGTCCCCACACTGCCGCACCTCTGCTACTATTTAAAATGACTGAGTGTATACTTGCTTGATCGATTGCTCTTCCCATTATTCCATCAAGAGCGTCAACTTCCCTAACTACAACACCCTTTGCAACTCCTCCGATTGCTGGATTGCAGGACATTTCCCCTATAGTTGAAATTTTATGAGTTATAAGCAGCGTGTTTGCACCAAGGCGAGCTGCCGCAGCAGCCGCTTCGCACCCTGCATGACCACCACCTACTACTACTACATCATATTTATGCATGCCTTCTTGAGTAATTCTTACTCTCTAATATTCTAACTATTAGCGGTTAATGTCAAATTTTATAGTGATACCTCTCCTGTTACTCCGTACTGCACATACAACTATACGCACATTCGTTTTTGCTAAGGTATAGCTCTTTTCATAGAAGTCCGGATGTGATAAGGTAAGGATAGACGATGATAAGGAGGTTGAGTGCCAGCAGCATATAGTTATGACTTAAGGAAAAAAGCAATGGAAGCGCTAGAGGAGGGAGGAAGCAGAGAAACAGTGGCAGCAAGATTTAAAATTGGACGAACTACTTTATGGGAGTGGCAGCAAAGAAGAAAAGAAACAGGAGAATTTCAATCAAAAAAACTTGGAAATGGAGGTTACAATCACAAAATTACCGACTGGGATGCCTTTGCTAAATTTGCCAGAGAAAACGGAGGAAAGACTCTGTCGGAAATGGCTAAACTTTGGGGCAACGTTAGTATCCAAACGATCCACCGAGCTCTCAGAAAAATTGGATTTACGCGCAAAAAAAGACATATGGATACAAGGAAAGAAACGAAGAAAAACGTGCTGAATTCTTAAAAATTATAGCAACAAAAGAACCAGAAAACTTAGTTTATATAGATGAGTCTGGCATTGATAACACAGAGGACTATCCATATGGGTATTGCCAGAAAGGACAGCGGTTTTATGGCCTAAAATCTGGAAAGAAAACTCAACGAATCAGTATGGTTGCAGCCTTAAGTAGAAGAAAGATAGTTGCTCCATTAACCTTTGAAGGCCACTGTAATATGGATGTTTTTAATGGATGGTTTGAGCAATTTTTGACACCGATCTTGGAACCTGGACAGACTGTCATTCTTGACAATGCTACTTTTCATAAGTCTGGTAAGATTATCGAGCTTGCTAGAGGAGTTGGTGCAGAAATTTTGTATCTGCCGCCGTATTCTCCAGATTTCAACAAAATTGAGCATCATTGGTTTGCTATAAAAAACAGAGCTAGGAAAAACATTCCTCTATTCGAATCCTTTCGTCGTGCTGTTGATTCTGCCTTCCTATGACCTGTTCGGACTATTATGAGAAATGCTATAATTCGCACGACAAATGATGTCATGCCAGTGCTTGACACTGGCATCCAGGAATTTGATTGTAAGTAAGCACACTGAGCTGGTGAGCATAAAAGTAGCTGATCTTATACTAAATAGACGTTTTTGGTGAGATTGCATAGAAAACTGGATCCCAGTGTCTGGGCACTGGGATGACACCCCTTTGTGTTTGAGGCAAAACCGGCTATAACACTTAATATACTGACTTTGTAAACAAATGTTCGTGCAGCTATGTGCTGCACACTGGAATAACAGAAAAGCTTACTTGGTTAGTTTAAACTGGCTCATACCCCTTCTCTTTTGAAGAAAAACACTCAACTATAGGTGATATAATATATTCATTTACTTTTTCAGCTGCAAGTAATATAGCCACAGTCGCAAATAACCCTGCAATTGGCGCCATTACTCCTATCACTGCACCTGCTAAAGCTGCATCAAGCATTGCACCAGGAAAAATAGCAGTTGCGGCTGCAGCAAGACCAACCCCGATAGCAGCGCTTACGGGTGTTGCAATACTCCAACCGATAAGCATAGCTTTTTCAATAGGATCTTTTTTGAAAAATTTATATAATGAGTCTACTATGTAAAAGACTGCCCAGCATGCTGGAACTATAGAACCAACAATTCCACCTACTGCCAAAGGTGACAAAGCTGTAAAACTCAATCCCAGACCTGCAAGTGCACCTATTACGCTATAAAGCATTAAATAATTTTCACTGTCGTCATACATATACCCTCCCTAATTAATTGATATATTACCATTTGTTCATATTCCTGTAAAGCAGAAAATTTTAGTGGGGCGAGCGACCAGGATCGAACTGGCGACATTCAGTACCACAAACTGACGCTCTACCAACTGAGCTACGCCCGCCAAGATATAAAATTTCTAACATATGAGCGCAAATAGTCAATTGATTATTTAACTCTCTTTTTGTAGAGGATTTTAAGTTTAGCCAATAAATATTTTCATTGATACTTTTACTATTATAGTTAATCGTATTGACACTAATGAAGTAGTGGTATGTTTAAAAGTATTTTCACATTTAGTTTTTTTACGGCTATTTCAAGGATCTCAGGGTTAATAAGAGATGTATTGATTGCTACAGTTATTGGTGCAAACTCTCTTGCAGACATATTTTTTTCTTCGTTTCGCTTTGCCAATCTATTTCGCGCATTTTTTGCAGAGGGAGCATTTACCACGTCCTTTATACCGTTATACTCAACAGAATCATATGATAATAAAAAGGCATTTAATTTTGCAAGTAGTGTAATATCCATTACGTTTATCATCTTAGTAATTTTTTGCCTTATCATGCAAACTTTCTTCCCTTATATGATTCAAATTTTTGCTCCTGGATTTGACCAAAGTAAGTTTACCCTTACTGTTACTTTATCAAGAATTATGATGCCCTACATAATCTTTGTTTCAATTGCATCACTTATTGGTGGAATGCTGCAAGTAAAGCAGCATTTTGCTTCAACAGCTATTGCACCAATCGTTTTGAATCTCTGTTTAATCATCAGTTTGTTTGTGCCTTACGTAAAAACTCCAGTGCACAACCTTTCTATAGCTGTCCTTATAGGAGGAATTTTCCAGCTACTTTTGATACTATTTAGTGCATACAAGTTAAAGGCAGCTTTTTCTTTTAGCCTTGAATTAAGCAATGAAGTAAGGTTATTTTTTAAGCGTGTGATACCTGCAATTATCAACAATTGTGTAACTCAAATAAGCTTATGGATTGATACAATCATGGCGAGTTTTATACCAAATGCGGTGTCCTATATATATTATGCCGATAGGCTAAATCAACTACCGCAGGGAATAATCGGTACTGCAATTGGTACAGTGCTTCTTCCTTTAATTTCAAAACAGGTGAATAATACTGAAAATATAGTCAAAATACAAAGCAAGGCTCTCAACATAGGATTAATGTTAATTATGCCAACAACTGCTGCCTTTATCATTATTCCCGACATAATTTTACTTACGCTTTTTTCTTACGGCCGGTTTGATCATTATGCAGTGCAGCAAACTGCTCCCACGTTAATAGCATTTTCTCTTTCTTTACCTGCATTTATTATAAATAAAGTATTGCTACCCACATTTTTTGCTAAAGGCAATCTGAAAATACCAACTATGTTTTCACTAATGTGTCTTGGAATTAATGTAGTGCTAAACCTCATGTTAATGAACAAATATCAGCATACAGGGATTGCTATTGCTACTTCCGTTTCCACTTGGATAAACTCCATTCTATTAATTAGTTATTTAACAATAAATAAAATGTATAAGGTTAGCCAAGCGTTATTGTTAAATATCATGAAAATTTTTGTAGCAACGGCAGTCATGTCAATAGCCCTTTATATTTTTAATTCTTTGTTGGCAGGATTATTTTTTGATAAAATGTTGGCTCGTATTGTTTATTTAGCGACTTTAATAGCTTTGAGTGTTATTGTTTATTTTGGTACTCTTTACCTAACTTTTAGAGGAAATTTGAATAATTTGAAATATGTATAAACTAGATCTTTTGCTAAAGGAACAGCAAATGGTGTCATCCCAGTGCTTGACACTGGGATCCAGAAATTTTGTTGATTGTATGATCTGGAAAACCTTGTTTAAGTCACACTGGATTTCAGTGTCACACATACAACTGTATGAGTGTTGTGATTTGAAAGCAATTTCCACCGGGAAGGGTGTCATCCCAGTGCTAAGACACTGGGATCCAGCTTCTCATGCAACCTCATCAAAAATGTTGTGTTTTAACATAAGACTAGCTACTTTTTTGCTAACCAACTTAATGTCTAATCAAATTTTCTGGATCCCAGTGTCAAGCACTGGGATGACAGGAGTGGGTGCACAACTGTACGAACGTTGTAGTTTGGGAGCAATTCCCACCAGTGGGGTGTCATCCCAGTGCCCAGACACTGGGATCCAGCTTCTATGCAACTTAATTAAAAACGTTTGTTTTAGCGTAAGACAACTACCTTTAGCTCATCAGCTCAGTTATAAGCAAAATTTCTGGATTCCAGTGTCAAGCACTGGAATGACACCATTTGCTGTGCAATTTACCTTCAAAAATGAATGTTTGTACAGCTATGAGTGGGTGCTGGGATGACAAAGATAGACACTGAGATGACAAAGGTAGGAAATAGAGTAACTCCATTGCAATTAAGAGGCATATTATGAAGCTCTCAATGTACGCCATATTATCAATCTCGCTGCTATTAATTCTTATGCACGTTGCTGCAACTTTTAAGGATTGGAGTGGCTACAAGGGATATATTATAAAAGAGTTGGAGAAGACGTATGATGCTAAAGTGCATATTGGAGGAAAAATTAAAGTTTCATTGATTACCCCAAAGCTCACTATTTATAATGTATACGTACAATACAACGAAAATAAAGAGCAAAAGTTGTCAGATTTAATTAGTGTAAGAAAAATTGAAATAAGGCCATCGCTCCTATCGTTGCTTTTATTCTCGTTGCAACCAAAGTCAATCACATTGTTTGGCATGAAAAGCAATAAAGAAAATTTAATTAATATTATAAATACAAAAGCCAGTGGTAACACAGTTGATATAGTAATAAAAGACAGCCAAGTAAGTTTTAAGAGTGATTTCGCTGATATTGTTAACATAAAGGAGGTTGCTGTAAAAAAAAATAGGCAATTCTCTGGTAAAGTAAAGGTAGGTGATAATAATTACGATTTTTCAGGAAAGGTTAATATCACAAAAAGGAATGTACACATTAGTGTTGAATCAAATTTTGTAAATTTGCTATTTACAGGTAATAGAAATCAAGAAGAACTCCAGGGTAATTTAACACTAACGATTAATAATAGTTCCGGTTCTGTGAGTGATTTAGCAAAAATCATTAATCTTAGCTTTCTCTCTTGTGTTATTCCTAGCGAAAATATCAAGGTATCATCCAATATAAGTCTTAATGAAAGTGAGTTTACGGCAACTGACTTAAAAATTGATTCCAAAAGCATGCAAGCCAGTGGTACAATACAAAACGATAGAAAAAGCGATCACACTAATCTCAATATTAGCTTCAGTAAAGTTGATTTAGATTCCATACAAAATGATTCACAAAGAACAACGAATATGAAAGACTTTCTGGAATGTTTTAGAGAAGTTGTGCCAAAGAACTTGAGCTTAAATTTTAATATGGAAGCTTCTAACATTCAATATCAAAACAAAATATTGGATAATTTCCGTGCTGTACTAAAATCCACTGATGGCAAAGTAAAAGTTAATACGCTTCTTAAATTTCCTGGAATCAATAATATATCTTACTTATCAGGAGAGATCTCAAATAATAATGTCCTATCTGAATTCAACGGTGATTTATTAGTCGAAGGAAATGATTTTGAGTCATTCATTTCATGTTTTTTCCCTTCTATAAAGATGAAAGAAAACCAGAAAAATCAATTTACACTAAGTTCTAAATTGTACCTTGCACCAAGAATATTATCTATCTCAGACATTAGACTGCTAAATAATAAGGAATCCTTGCAAGGGTCAATTAGAGTAAGCCACACAAAAAAACACAATGCGATCAATGGTGAATTTAGCATGCATAATCTTGATGCAGATAAATATGATCATTCATTATTTAGCAGTTTACCTAAAATGCAATGGCTGAAAATTTTTCAGTATGATGCAAACATAAAGGCCAGTGTTAATAACCTTACATTGAATGATACGAAAATTAAAAATTTGGATTTTTTGCTAAAAATGGAAAAAGGTAAGCTAGTTGCAGATAAAATAAAACTATCTGGAGAAGATTTCGATATTACCGGTAATGCAAAAATATTAGCAGATCAAAAATACGCCAAACCTTTATTAGATGTTAACCTTACGGGCAGTAAATTTAATGGAAAAATTATTACATTACCAAATTTAGTAGAGACGAAAAGAAATTCAAGAAATGAGATAGATCAAATTCAATGGTCAACAAAGCAGCTTGATTTTTTGGGTGATAAAGAAGGCTTTGATGCAAATGTGCAAATCAATACTGCAGAATTTAAAACCGAGCAGAATATTTTGAAAGATTTTAATTTGGATGCGGTAATGAGAAACAACACTATCACTATCAGGCAGGCAAGTTACGTATTAGAACACGGGCAAGTGTTTTTTCAGGGTTATTTAAGATCAGACTCAATGAATACAAGGTTTTCTATTGTAAATTTGGACACTAAAAAGATTGGTAAGGTTATAGGAATTGACAATGTAAATGGTCAGGTAAGCTTAAATGGTGAAATCAAAACTCAAGGAAAAAGTTTTCATGATTGGGCTAGTAACTTATCAGGAGATGTAAACTTACAAGCGCAGGAAATAGAAGTGACTAATGTAGATTTCAATTCATTTATCACTAATTTGTTAAGCAGTAATAATAAGTCTGAAATCTCCACACTTGCTTATATTGATATATATAACGGTAAAACATTTTTTGAAAATATTAGCGGAAAAGCAAGTATTAAGAGTGGTATATGTTCAACTAGTTTACAATTCGGGATTGATCAAGCATCAGGATCAATCTCTTCTAATTTAACCTTATCTAACTTCACTTTAAATTCTATATTCAGGTTCTTTTTCATACCACCAAATTATAGCAATCCAATCTATATCGATATGCATTTGGATGGCCCTATTTGGCGTCCTAAGATGAGTTTTGATGTAGACCAAATCTTCACCGCTCTGGTTGGCAAGAAAAACAGTTAATTCACTTAGGTGTACGGTTTAGGAGACAATAGGCTTTTTGCATTACCTCCGTCATCCAAGTAGCGTGACATACAACTGTATGAACATTGCAATATGGACATAGTAAACGATGTCATGAAAGTAGCTGACACTGGTTTCCATCCAAGAGCCAGTGCCTCTTTCTTGTTATCCCAGTGCTTGACACTGGGATCCAGGAATTTTATTAAGTTGGTAAGCATAAAAGTGTTATACAACGTCCTTGATGAGATTACGGCAAGGCTGGATCCCAGTGTCAAGCACTGGGATGACACCATTTGTTGTAAACTCACTTTTACTCTATAGTTATACTATAGCATTTCTCATAATAGTCCGAACAGGTCATAGGAAGGCAGAATCAACAGCACGACGAAAGGATTCGAATAGAGGAATGTTTTTCCTAGCTCTGTTTTTTATAGCAAACCAATGATGCTCAATTTTGTTGAAATCTGGAGAATACGGCGGCAGATACAAAATTTCTGCACCAACTCCTCTAGCAAGCTCGATAATCTTACCAGACTTATGAAAAGTAGCATTGTCAAGAATGACAGTCTGTCCAGGTTCCAAGATCGGTGTCAAAAATTGCTCAAACCATCCATTAAAAACATCCATATTACAGTGGCCTTCAAAGGTTAATGGAGCAACTATCTTTCTTCTACTTAAGGCTGCAACCATACTGATTCGTTGAGTTTTCTTTCCAGATTTTAGGCCATAAAACCGCTGTCCTTTCTGGCAATACCCATATGGATAGTCCTCTGTGTTATCAATGCCAGACTCATCTATATAAACTAAGTTTTCTGGTTCTTTTGTTGCTATAATTTTTAAGAATTCAGCACGTTTTTCTTCGTTTCTTTCCTTGTATCCATATGTCTTTTTTTGCGCGTAAATCCAATTTTTCTGAGAGCTCGGTGGATCGTTTGGATACTAACGTTGCCCCAAAGTTTAGCCATTTCCGACAGAGTCTTTCCTCCGTTTTCTCTGGCAAATTTAGCAAAGGCATCCCAGTCGGTAATTTTGTGATTGTAACCTCCATTTCCAAGTTTTTTTGATTGAAAGTCTCCTGTTTCTTTTCTTCTTTGCTGCCACTCCCATAAAGTAGTTCGTCCAATTTTAAATCTTGCTGCCACTGTTTCTCTGCTTCCTCCCTCCTCTAGCGCTTCCATTGCTTTTTTCCTTAAGTCATAACTATATGCTGCTGGCACTCAACCTCCTTATCATCGTCTATCCTTATCTTATCACATCCGGACTTCTATGAAAAGAGCTATAACTCCAATTGTGTTTTGGCATAAAACGCGACGCGTATTAGAACCTGTACATGATCTCAAGAAAGGAATAAACTAAGAGATAATATATATAAGTTAGGATATATGAGGAGTTTATACCCAAGTGATATAAGTCGGGAAAGATTTGAGATTATGTTACCAGATCTAGAGTCCTGTAGGAAAAAAACAAAACCAAGAAAACTTGATTTGTATGATGTATTTTGTGGAGTGTTATACGTTCTGAAAAGCGGTTGTCAGTGGAGAATGCTACCAAAAGAGTTTCCAAAATGGCGCAATTGTTACGAATATTTTAAGAAGTGGAGTGAAAAACCAGATGCAGATAAAGAAAGTGTTCTGGAGCTGGTGTTAAAAAAAAATAGTTGGCGTGGTCCGACAAAACAATGGTCGGAAAGAAAAAACCAGCTTCTGCATAATTGATGCACAGAGTGTAAAAAATGCAGATACTGCTGAAGAAAAAGGCTATGATGCAGGCAAAAAGATTTCAGGAATAAAACGCCATATTGCAGTAGATACGCAAGGTTTGCCCCATGCAATTTATATAACAACAGCAGAGATAACTGACCGTAGCAGTGCTGTGAGAATGGTCGAAAATGCAAAAGAAAACCTCTCGGGAGTTAAAAATGTACTGGTTGATGCAGGCTATACTGGAGAGAATTTTGCAACTCAAATAAAAACGATTATTGGTGCAACCGTTGAAGTGATAAAAAGAAATGAATTACATTCCTTTGTTGTATTGCCCAAAAGATGGGTTGTGGAGCGATCTTTTGCTTGGTTAGAAAAATGTAGAAGATTGTGGAAAAATTGTGAGCGAAAACTCAATACTAGCCTACAAATGGTCGTTCTGGCTTTCACTGCCTTACTTCTGAAAAGATTATGAACAGGCTCTTAGACTTGTTTGCAAGCAAAGCTTGCTAGATCCCAGTGTCAAGCACTGGGATGACATCATAGGGACACTGGGATGACACCATTCTTTCTTCTGGATTCCAGTGTCAAGCACTGGAATGACACCATAGGGGCACTGCCGTCATAAAGGAACCAGTGTCAGCTACTTTCATGACATCATCATAAAGTAAAATGAGATCCCAGTGTCAAGCACTGGGATGACAGGAGAAGGTACTAGCCTGACAACCGTCATCCCGCTACTTGTTAGCGGCTAAGAGCCTGTTCATAATCTTTTCAGAAGTAAGGCAGTGAAAGCCAGAACGACCATTTGTAGGCTAGTATTGAGTTTTCGCTCACAATTTTTCCACAATCTTCTACATTTTTCTAACCAAGCAAAAGATCGCTCCACAACCCATCTTTTGGGCAATACAACAAAGGAATGTAATTCATTTCTTTTTATCACTTCAACGGTTGCACCAATAATCGTTTTTATTTGAGTTGCAAAATTCTCTCCAGTATAGCCTGCATCAACCAGTACATTTTTAACTCCCGAGAGGTTTTCTTTTGCATTTTCGACCATTCTCACAGCACTGCTACGGTCAGTTATCTCTGCTGTTGTTATATAAATTGCATGGGGCAAACCTTGCGTATCTACTGCAATATGGCGTTTTATTCCTGAAATCTTTTTGCCTGCATCATAGCCTTTTTCTTCAGCAGTATCTGCATTTTTTACACTCTGTGCATCAATTATGCAGAAGCTGGTTTTTTCTTTCCGACCATTGTTTTGTCGGACCACGCCAACTATTTTTTTTTAACACCAGCTCCAGAACACTTTCTTTATCTGCATCTGGTTTTTCACTCCACTTCTTAAAATAGTCGTAACAATTGCACCATTTTGGAAACTCTTTTGGTAGCATTCTCCACTGACAACCGCTTTTCAGAACGTATAACACTCCACAAAATACATCATACAAATCAAGTTTCCTTGGTTTTGTTTTTTTTCTACAGGACTCTAGATCTGGTAACATAATCTCAAATCTTTCCCGACTTATATCACTTGGGTATAAACTCCTCATATATCCTAACTTATATATATTATCTCTTAGTTTATTCCTTTCTTGAGATCATGTACAGGTTCTAAGAGATACTGCGGCAGCATGACGTAGAGCTTGCGTTAGCTATAAGATTAGCTAACATTTTGCACGTCCATAAAAAACAAACCTTCTTTTTCGTCTTGAACGCTAATAATAGCGTGAGTGTTAAGAGGTAAAGGGTCATTTGTATGTCCATGGCCTACCCCTTTCATTGTAAATACAGGAAAGTTAACACTTTTTGCAAACCTTTCTTTTACAACTTCAACAAGGTTATCGTTATAGCAGTTAACGAAATCCCCAAAGATTACTGCATGTACTCCATCAAAGATGTGAGCTTGTTTTAGGTGATCTAAACTGCGCTCTATTGCGTATGGGTAGACTCTTATGTCCTCTAAAAATAGAATTTTACCTTTCGCATTTATTTGCCAAGCGGTTCCTATACTGTTTTCAACTAAAGTCATATTACCACCGATGATTTTAGACTCTAATCTGCCATCTTTTAGTCTAATGCCATTATTTATCGTCTTTAGGTTGTCAAATCTGATAGAATTCCGCTTGTTAAGAATTAACTCTTCCAATTTTTCAACAGAGCTTTCAGAAACGGAGTTATTTACTATCATTTCCAACATGGTGCCGTGAAGAGTTTGCCAATCATATTTAGCTTTTAGATAGATGTGCAAGGCAGTTATATCGCTATAGCCTATGAGGATTTTTTTGTTTTGAGCAATCCTTTCTTTTTTATCATTGGGTAACTTTTCTAGATAGGGAATTAACCGAGAAGCCCCTTCTCCTCCTCTGATACACCAGATTATTTTACTATCATTAGTTAGTGCACTAACCAAATCATTTGCTCTGAATTCATCAGAGTTGGAATAAAATGGATTATCATTACTATATATTTTCTCCGAAATATGGGGATTAAAATCCAAAGCTTCTACATATTCTTTTATAGTAGTCAGATCTGATTCTTTTCCCTTCGAAGAAGGAGCAATAATATCAACTTGGTCGATTGCATGAATACCTGTGTTAGCACCATAACTGTACGAACATTCATTTTTGAAGGTAAATTGCACAGCAAATGGTGTCATTCCAGTGCTTGACACTGGAATCCAGAAATTTTGCTTATAACTGAGCTGATGAGCTAAAGGTAGTTGTCTTACGCTAAAACAAACGTTTTTAATTAAGTTGCATAGAAGCTGGATCCCAGTATCTGGGCACTGGGATGACACCCCACTGGTGGGAATTGCTCCCAAACTACAACGTTGGTACAGTTGTGTGTTAGCACATAAAGTGAGAATGAAATATAAAAGATAAACAATCATTAAAATATCTTATAAAACTCTTTTTTTAGTATATCATCCAATTCAGAGAGTGGAACTTTCACTCCTAGTTCTTCCATTGACGTGACACCATAACCTTGCAACCCACAAGGAATAATACCCTTATAGTGAGAGAGATCTGGAAAGACGTTAAGCGCTATGCCATGATAAGTTACCCATTTTCTTAAGCGAATACCAAAAGCTGCAATTTTTTTTTCTACTCCGTTATGGTTCACCCAAATGCCTATTCTATCTTCTCTAAATTCTCCAAGTATATTAAATTGCTTTAAAACATTTATGATCCACTTACTTAGATCTCTAATATATAGCTTTATATCGCATTTGTTTCTTTTTTTAAGGTTTAACATTAAATATATAATGCGCTGTCCTGGACCATGATATGTGTGTTTACCACCCCTTCCTGTTTTATATATGGGAAATAGTTTTTCAACAATATCATCAGCTGTTGCACTGATTCCTGCAGTGTAAAGTGAAGGGTGCTGGAGTAGCCATACCAATTCGTCTGCTGAATTATTGTGAATTTGTTGAATTTTCTCTTCCATGGATTTTATAGCACAGTTATAATCAATAGGCTGATTAGATATTAGCCATTCTGTCATGTTCTGTTTCTTTTCTTTTTAGTATAACAATGCGTTCTTTTCCTGTCATCCAAGTAGCGTGACACACAGCTGTACGAACATTTTTTTGCTAAGGTAACTCGCATAACAAATGGTATCATGGAAGTAGCTGACACTGATTCCTTTACGATGGTGTCATCCCAGTGCTTGACACTGGGATCCAGTGAATTTATTTACTATACATGAAAGGTTATTATGTTTATATACTTGCAAGTGAAAGAAATGGAACTCTGTATACAGGTATAACGTCAAATTTGATTAAACGAATTTGGGAGCACAAAAACAAAGCTGTCTCTGGTTTCACGTCAAAGTACAATGTTTGTAAGCTAGTCTATTTTGAAGAATTTCAAGACATAAATTTAGCAATTAGCAGAGAAAAGCTTCTAAAAAGCTGGCAGAGAAAGTGGAAAATAAATTTAATTGAGCAAACAAACCAAGGATGGAAAGATTTGTATGATGAAATCGTATCTGGATTCCAGTGTCAAGCACTGGAATGACGCCTTTGTGTTCGAGGCAAAATTGGTTTAACATACTGTTTTTGAAATAAGTAGCTTTACGTGTGATTCTATTTTCCTGGATCCCAGTGTCAAGCACTGGGATGACACCCTACTGGTGGGCTCAAATCACAATGTTTGTACAGTTGTGCGTCACGCGCTACCATTTGCTGTGCGATTTATCCCCTTAAATAAACACTTGTACGGTTGTGTATCAGTTATTCGAATGACACCAACTATTATAGCTCTTTTCATAGAAGTCCGGATGTGATAAGATAAGAATAGACGATGATAAGGAGGTTGAGTGCCAGCAGCATATAGTTATGACTTAAGGAAAAAAGCAATGGAAGCGCTAGAGGAGGGAGGAAGCAGAGAAACAGTGGCAGCAAGATTTAAAATTGGACGAACTACTTTATGGGAGTGGCAGCAAAGAAGAAAAGAAACAGGAGACTTTCAATCAAAAAAACTTGGAAATGGAGGTTACAATCACAAAATTACCGACTGGGATGCCTTTGCTAAATTTGCCAGAGAAAACGGAGGAAAGACTCTGTCGGAAATGGCTAAACTTTGGGGCAACGTTAGTATCCAAACGATCCACCGAGCTCTCAGAACCTGTACATGATCTCAAGAAAAGAATAAACTAAGAGATAATATATATAAGTTAGGATATATGAGGAGTTTATACCCAAGTGATATAAGTCGGGAAAGATTTGAGATTATGTTACCAGATCTAGAGTCCTGTAGAAAAAAAACAAAACCAAGGAAACTTGATTTGTATGATGTATTTTGTGGAGTGTTATACGTTCTGAAAAGCGGTTGTCAGTGGAGAATGCTACCAAAAGAGTTTCCAAAATGGCGCAATTGTTACGAATATTTTAAGAAGTGGAGTGAAAAACCAGATGCAGATAAAGAAAGTGTTCTGGAGCTGGTGTTAAAAAAAAATAGTTGGCGTGGTCCGACAAAACAATGGTCGGAAAGAAAAAACCAGCTTCTGCATAATTGATGCACAGAGTGTAAAAAATGCAGATACTGCTGAAGAAAAAGGCTATGATGCAGGCAAAAAGATTTCAGGAATAAAACGCCATATTGCAGTAGATACGCAAGGTTTGCCCCATGCAATTTATATAACAACAGCAGAGATAACTGACCGTAGCAGTGCTGTGAGAATGGTCGAAAATGCAAAAGAAAACCTCTCGGGAGTTAAAAATGTACTGGTTGATGCAGGCTATACTGGAGAGAATTTTGCAACTCAAATAAAAACGATTATTGGTGCAACCGTTGAAGTGATAAAAAGAAATGAATTACATTCCTTTGTTGTATTGCCCAAAAGATGGGTTGTGGAGCGATCTTTTGCTTGGTTAGAAAAATGTAGAAGATTGTGGAAAAATTGTGAGCGAAAACTCAATACTAGCCTACAAATGGTCGTTCTGGCTTTCACTGCCTTACTTCTGAAAAGATTATGAACAGGCTCTAAGGCTTTAGAAGATGTGATCACTACACTCACTAAAATAATAAAGATTAACGAAGAAGATACAACTTACTTAAAGTTTTTAAAAGACAAGGGGATAATGAGTAATGTATTTTCCATGTTGAGCGGAGCAGAAGCTCCTGAGGCTTTAGAGGTATTATGTAAAAAGCTAATTGATGGACAGATTCTACATAATGGAGAACACATAACTTATTTAGAGTTTTTAAAAGACGCAGGGATAATGGGAAATGTATCTTCCATGTTAAGCGGATCAGGAAAGAAAGCTCCTGGGGCTTTAGAAGATATGATCACTACACTCACTAAAATAATAAAGATTAACGGAGAAAATACAACTTACTTAAAGTTTTTAAAAGACAAGGGGATAATGATTAATATATCTTCTGTTTTACACAAAGTAGGAGAAAAAGCTCCTAAGGCTTTAGAGAGGCTGGTCAATACACTCGTTAAACCAGTAACGATTCGCGAGGAAGAAATAACTTATTTAGAATCTTTAAGAAGATATGGCGTACAATATAAGGTATTTTCTGAATTAAGAGGAAAGTATTTAAAATCTGCTGATTTTTTAGATATATTACTCGATCAACTGAATGCTAAAGTTGAAAATGGACAAAAAACTTATTCAGAGTTTTTTGCAGATCATGAAGTGTTAAGTGATGTAATAGTTGAAAACTTATTGGTTTTCCAAGGTTTAAAGCAACGTATGGATCTCGAATCAAAAGAAGGATTAAAGAAAAGATTGGAGGGAGTTGTAAAGGATTTCTTTTCTACTGCGTCAAAAGGTCTAGTAGATAGTGAAACGTGGAAGAAAATAGCGGAAGATAGTAAATCTGCTTTCCTTAACAAAGGATCAGAAGGTTTAAGAAAATCTGAAAGAATACAGAAGAAAGGAAACAATTCCAATGTCAGATCGTCAGAAAGCGAGTTACCAGGAAAAACAGATAGTCAACCTAGAACTTGTTTAAATGATCCAGCAGTGGACAGCCAACTACAAAGATATAGCTCTTTTCATAGAAGTCCGGATGTGACAAGATAAGGATAGACGATGATAAGTAGGTTGAGTGCCAGCAGCATATAGTTATGACTTAAGGAAAAAAGCAATGGAAGCGCTAGAGGAGGGAGGAAGCAGAGAAACAGTGGCAGCAAGATTTAAAATTGGACGAACTACTTTATGGGAGTGGCAGCAAAGAAGAAAAGAAACAGGAGACTTTCAATCAAAAAAACTTGGAAATGGAGGTTACAATCACAAAATTACCGAATGGGATGCCTTTGCTAAATTTGCCAGAGAAAACGGAGGAAAGACTCTGTCGGAAATGGCTAAACTTTGGGGCAACGTTAGTATCCAAACGATCCACCGAGCTCTCAGAAAAATTGGATTTACGCGCAAAAAAAGACATATGGATACAAGGAAAGAAACGAAGAAAAACGTGCTGAATTCTTAAAAATTATAGCAACAAAAGAACCAGAAAACTTAGTTTATATAGATGAGTCTGGCATTGATAACACAGAGGACTATCCATATGGGTATTGCCAGAAAGGACAGCGGTTTTATGGCCTAAAATCTGGAAAGAAAACTCAACGAATCAGTATGGTTGCAGCCTTAAGTAGAAGAAAGATAGTTGCTCCATTAACCTTTGAAGGCCACTGTAATATGGATGTTTTTAATGGATGGTTTGAGCAATTTTTGACACCGATCTTGGAACCTGGACAGACTGTCATTCTTGACAATGCTACTTTTCATAAGTCTGGTAAGATTATCGAGCTTGCTAGAGGAGTTGGTGCAGAAATTTTGTATCTGCCGCCGTATTCTCCAGATTTCAACAAAATTGAGCATCATTGGTTTGCTATAAAAAACAGAGCTAGGAAAAACATTCCTCTATTCGAATCCTTTCGTCGTGCTGTTGATTCTGCCTTCCTATGACCTGTTCGGACTATTATGAGAAATGCTATACATGCAAAATAGATCCCAGACTGGGATGACAAAAAAAGGAGCACTGGAATGACAGCAGTCCTACGTCATACCGCGATTTATTCGCGGTATCTCATCAGCTAACACGTAGCGGGATGACGGTTGTCGTTTAGCCATAAATGTTAAGAAATTTACCAAATAAAAAAAAGGCACACGAAACCCTAGTCATTGTCTATTTTCAGTATTGGCGTTTTTAAGTCTTAAACGCTGCAATTTAGCTGCTTTTATAGCATTTCTCATAATAGTCCGAACAGGTCATAGGAAGGCAGAATCAACAGCACGACGAAAGGATTCGAATAGAGGAATGTTTTTCCTAGCTCTGTTTTTTATAGCAAACCAATGATGCTCAATTTTGTTGAAATCTGGAGAATACGGCGGCAGATACAAAATTTCTGCACCAACTCCTCTAGCAAGCTCGATAATCTTACCAGACTTATGAAAAGTAGCATTGTCAAGAATGACAGTCTGTCCAGGTTCCAAGATCGGTGTCAAAAATTGCTCAAACCATCCATTAAAAACATCCATATTACAGTGGCCTTCAAAGGTTAATGGAGCAACTATCTTTCTTCTACTTAAGGCTGCAACCATACTGATTCGTTGAGTTTTCTTTCCAGATTTTAGGCCATAAAACCGCTGTCCTTTCTGGCAATACCCATATGGATAGTCCTCTGTGTTATCAATGCCAGACTCATCTATATAAACTAAGTTTTCTGGTTCTTTTGTTGCTATAATTTTTAAGAATTCAGCACGTTTTTCTTCGTTTCTTTCCTTGTATCCATATGTCTTTTTTTGCGCGTAAATCCAATTTTTCTGAGAGCTCGGTGGATCGTTTGGATACTAACGTTGCCCCAAAGTTTAGCCATTTCCGACAGAGTCTTTCCTCCGTTTTCTCTGGCAAATTTAGCAAAGGCATCCCATTCGGTAATTTTGTGATTGTAACCTCCATTTCCAAGTTTTTTTGATTGAAAGTCTCCTGTTTCTTTTCTTCTTTGCTGCCACTCCCATAAAGTAGTTCGTCCAATTTTAAATCTTGCTGCCACTGTTTCTCTGCTTCCTCCCTCCTCTAGCGCTTCCATTGCTTTTTTCCTTAAGTCATAACTATATGCTGCTGGCACTCAACCTCCTTATCATCGTCTATCCTTATCTTATCACATCCGGACTTCTATGAAAAGAGCTATAAATGCAACTAACCTTAGCTTTAATATTTAAGAAATTTACCAGGCAGAAAAAAAAGGCATAGAAAACCCGCAGTAGCTAGTTATTCACTCTCTATTTTAAAATTTGACGTTGGGTGATGTCTTGAACGTTTTGTAAGCGCGTTTCAGCTTATATAGGTAAAAACCTAGAAATTTGATAAAGGCATAAGGTACACATAGTGCAAAAAATTAAGCATAGTACGCCAAATACAAGTTTTCTTGTCATCTTAATCTGCTGCAGAGATTGCGAAGTTAAATAAAATAGCCTCACTTCCATGGTAAGGGGGCTGGCGGAGTGTGTCAAGCAAGTTTTTGTAATATTAGAGGATAATTTCGACCATCAACCCCTACCAATAAATTTTAACAAAAATACTTTAGTGCATTTTTAAATATAAGCATTCCATCACCATATTTTGGCACAGCAACACCTAAACGCTTGCTCTTTTCTTTTTCAAGAGGCCAATTATCTTGCTGGGTAAAAAATATTCCCCTTTCTGGATGGGGCATTAAAGCTAGCACTCTTCCACTTTTATCTGATAAAGCTGCTAGGTCGTATGTAGATCCATTCGGATTATAAGGAAATTGTAGGTTAGCATAGTTGCCATTTTCATCAATGTAACGTAATGCGGTGGAATTGCTCTCAATCAATTGGTTCAAAATATCTTGATCCATAAAAAATTTGCCTTCCCCATGAGCAACAGGGAGATATAGTTCACTCAGGCCCCGTAGCCAAACAGAATTACTCTTTGAATTAACTCTCACTCTAATCCAGCGGCATTGGTAATTGCCTATATCATTATGGATTAAAGCTAGATTAGAGAACTCTGGAATTAATTTTACTAATATCTGACAACCATTACATATTCCTATAATCAGCTTGTCCTGAGATAAAAACTCTTGAAACTCATCCAACAAGTTGTTTTTAATGCGTAAAGCAAACGCATTACCAGCACCAGTGTCATCACCATAGGAAAAACCCCCTGGAATTGCAAGTATATTGCTTAATTTCAGTTCACCTGGATTATCTATGATATCGTTAATGTGAACGATTTTTACTTCAATATTACCAATACCAAGTTTTCTGCTGCATTCCATAAATGCAAATGCAGTTTCTTTTTCGCAATTTAAGCCATAACCAGATAAGACTGTGATTTTCATGAATTGCTAAAAATCAAAAAATTCGAATTTCCTTTTTACAAAATTTGCTACTAAATTTAACGCAAATAACATCAATAATAAAGCTATAATTGCAATAGCAGCAAGTTCAATAAATGCAATTTCAGGACTACTTGACCATATGTATATTTGCACAGGCAGAACAGTCGCCGGATCGAAAAAGGACGTAGGTGTATCAGCAATAAATGCCACCATACCCATCATAAGTAAAGGAGAAGATTCACCTAAAATCCTTGCAATTGCAAGCACAGTACCATGTATTATTCTTGGTAACGCAATCGGTAAAGAGTGATCTAATATCACCTTGATGTGAGGTGCACCGAGCGCAAACGCTGCATCTTTTATCGTAATAGGAACATTCGCAAAGGCATTTTTTGTTGCAATTATAATATTAGGTAACATCATAAATGAAAGAGTCATTCCACCAACAAGTGGTGAAGAGCGTGGTAGCCCAAATATGCCAAGATAGAGAGTTAAGCCCACTACACCAAATATTATTGAAGGCACTGCAGCAAGATTATTCATGCTAATTTCTACAATATTAGTTATTAGCCTATTTTTAGGCATAAATTCGTAAAGACAGATGCCCGACATAATTCCTATTGGTAATGCTAATGCTAGGCACACTATAATTGTCATTAATGAACCGATAAATGCCCCTAAAATCCCTGCATTCTCAGGTTCACGAGAGTCAGATTTAAGGAATAAAGACTTATTAAAAAATTTTTTCACTCTCCTCTTTTCTTTTAGCCAATCAAGTAATTTAGCATAACGATCATTCAAATGTTTATCTTTATTTATTGAATTAATTATACTTGACGCGGTAAACCAGATCTCATATTCACCACTATCTTTTACTTTCTTACGAAAAAATTTCTCTAGTTCTTTGTAAGAATTACGACTTAAAATTTCGTCACTGTCTTTAAAATCAGTTCCTTTAAATACCTTACATAAAGAATCGTTGAGTAAGCCAATGGACTTATACCGCAAATCACCAGGATTATTTGTTAAAGTAAGACCAGCACTTATTTCAATTGGCAATAAAATTTTCGTTACTGTTAAGGCACTGTAAGAGTTAACTAATATACTCAACAATATACACACAGGACAGCCAAGTGAGATAACTAGTGCCGTGAAAGAACAAAAGCGTAACGCTCTGTTCTTTTTATTTTTCCTTTTTATACGAGCATGTACACGCCTTGACTGAAGTAATTTAAGGAATTTTTTCTTTATACTCATTTACTTTTCTTTACACGAGGATTTGAAAAAACTTTCCCCTTTTTTGTCATGCAAGTAGCTGACACTGGGATCCAGCAGGCTTTGCCTGCAAATAATTTTTACATTTTCCATGAAAGCACAAACCAAAAGGAGAATAATGAATGCTGGATCCCAGTGTCGGAGCACTGGGATGACACCACAGCGAGAGGCAAACACAATGTTCGTACAGTTGTGTGTCACACACTGGGATGACAAGAGAGAGTTCTGAGATGACACAATTGACATCACTCCCTATTGTATCTACTTAGATTTCTTTTTAACATAAGTAGTACGCTCTTTGATCCTTGCAGCTTTTCCAAATAGTTTGCACAGATAATACAGTTTTGCTCTACGAACCTTTCCTTTTCTTGTCACTTGCACTGAAACTAGTGCAGGAGAATAAACAAAAAACTGAGACACTATACTTTCTCCATGGCTCACTTTTCTGACTGCAAAAGAAGAATGTAACCCGCGGTTCCTTTTTGATATACATACACCTTCAAATATCTGTATACGTTCACTTGCACCGTCAACTACTTTAAAAGTGACCTTCAAATCATCGCCAGGACGAAATTCTGGTATTTCTTTAGCTAACACTTGCATTTTCTGTTCGTTAAATTTTTTAAGTAAATTTGTCATTTATCTCTCCATTCAATAATTCAGGCCTACGCTTTTTTGTTATAACATGAGACTGCTTCTGCCTCCAATCACTTATTTTTTTGTGATTGCCAGATAACAAAACCTCAGGTACTTTATATCCCTTCCACTGCTCAGGTCTAGTATATTGAGGATATTCAAGTATACCACCACCATAATTAAAACTTTCTTCAGTAATACTATCGGTATTATTTACTACACCTGGAAGAAGTCTAATGCATGCATCAAGAACCACCATCGCAGCTGGCTCACCTCCTGAAAGTATATAATCTCCGATACTCAACTCATAAGGAGTATACGCATCAATTATCCTTTGGTCAATACCTTCAAATCGACCACACAATATTGTTATATGAGGAAACTCTAATAATTCTCTGGCAATATTCTGATTAAACTTAGTTCCAGATGGAGTCATGTAAATAAACTTAGTGTTTTTATGAACAGAGAGCATACTATCTACTGCATCACCAACTACATCAGAACGCATAACCATTCCTGCTCCACCTCCATATGGAACATCATCCACAGTTGAATGTTTATCTTTCGCAAAAGAACGAATATTTATTACTTCAAGATTCCATATTTTTTTCTCTAACGCTTTTCCGGCAAGAGAATAGTTCAAAAACCCGGGGAACATTTCTGGAAATATGGTTAATATTGTAACATTGAATGCCATTAAGGTTTATTTTAAGTTATTTGGGGCTATACTCTAAGAACAGTAAATTGATATAATATATAGTTAAATTAAGCATGTCACTGAATAAAACGATATACGAAGGTAAAGCGAAAGCCATTATTGAAACTGAAGACTCATCAACTGTTATACAGCACTTTAAAGATGATGTTACAGCATTCAATAAGGAAAAATATGAAATTATTGAGGGCAAAGGAATAATTAATAATCATATTAGTACTTTTATCATGGAAAAGCTTGAGAAAGCAGGAATTAGCACGCACTTTATAAAAACTCTGAATGAAAGAGAGCAGCTAGTCAAAAAACTCAAAATCATACCTCTTGAAGTAGTAGTGAGGAATGTTGCAGCTGGCAGCTTTTGCAAACGTTTTAATATCAAAGAAGGTGAGAGGCTTGCATCTCCTATAATCGAGTTTTTTTACAAAAATGATGACCTAGCCGACCCAATGGTAAATGAAAATCACATACTGTATTTTGATTGGCTATCTAGCAAAGAAATGGATGAAGTAAAAACTACAACTTTAAAGATCAATGAAATCTTAGTCGACCTATTTTCAAATGCAAGTATATATTTAGTTGATCTCAAGTTAGAATTTGGCAGATTGATAAATGACAGTACTAAAATCATTTTAGCTGATGAAATCAGCCCTGATAACTGCAGGTTGTGGGATAAAAGCACCAACAAAAAGCTAGATAAAGACGTCTTTCGTTTGAATTTAGGCAACTTGAAAAAAGCATACTTAGAAGTTGCGGAAAGATTGTCAGTAGAGTTAGGTTAACTAAATACTACTCTATCAAGTGGAGGGTTACATGCCTCATCAAGTTTTCCAATAATTTCAATTTTTTCTCCACGTTTTTGGAAATGATTTTTCACGTTTTGCATATTCTCAGGACTTACGATCAATACCATACCAATACCACAATTAAATGTTTTTAGCATTTCTTTCTTCTCTATTTTACCCTCCTTTGTTAGCCATAAAAATATATCTTGCCATTTCCAGGAATTAATGTCTATGTTTGCAAATAAGTTTTTTGGAAGAATCCGCGGAATATTATCTATCAAGCCACCACCTGTTATATGTGCAATGCCTTTTACCTTTGGCATAATAGGCAACAAAGAATCAACATATATTTTCGTTGGTTCAAGTAGTATTTCACTCCAAGATTTATTATTCCATAGAGATGTATCGTTATAATTTATACCTAAGCTTTTGAAAATATGGCGCACCAAAGAAAACCCATTTGAGTGAATTCCACTTGACTCTAAGCCAACTATATAATCACCTGCTTCCATCATGCTAAAGTTTGGAAGAATTTGTTTTCGATCAACTACACCAACCACAAACCCTGCAAGGTCATAGTGATTATTACCATACATTCCAGGCATTTCTGCGGTTTCCCCACCAACCAATGCTATTTTAGCTTGCTTGCACCCCCTTGCAATGCCTTGGACCACAGATAATAAAACGTCCTTGCTCAAAACGCCTGTTGCAAAGTAATCAAGGAAAAATAAAGGCGTTGCTCCTTGTGCAAGTAAGTCATTTACACACATTGCAACTAAATCTATACCTATAGTATCATGTTTATTCACTTCTTGAGCTATCAACAGTTTCGTACCTACTCCATCAGTTGAGGAAACGAGTACTGGATGGTCATACTTCTTACTTAGTGCAGCAAAATCAAATAACGCAGAAAATGAACCTATTTCGCTGATTACTTCTTCTCTAGTAGTTTCTTGAGCAATAGGCTTGACTTCTTTTATTAACTTATTATATAGTTCAAGATCTATTCCTGATCTGGTATAAGTATTCATAATCCTTTTATAAATTTTAAAATTGTTAATACCATATTAATGCCTTGATATAAAAAGTGCAACGAAACTTTCTCTTAATTGACTATTATATACTTACCAATATAGGGTAACTTAAATCATTTATAATTATCCAATGAACGAAAACACCAAAAACATACTGTTAATAACGGAACTGCTATCAGGACGGCTGCTTCATGACTTTGCTAACTCTATGAATGGAATAACGTTTGGCGTAGAAGAGCTTGAAGTAATAGATAAGAATGATGCTGATGCGCAGAAGGAAGCGTTGTTGTTTCTTAAAGAAAGCTCCGATGATTTAATATATAAACATAAAGTTATGAAGCAGGCATATTCTTCTTCAGCGGATAATTACAGCTTTGATCAGACCAAATCTAATATCGAAAATTATTTATTAAAAAAAAAGTAAAGCTTACGTGGAAAATAGATGCATACTCCGCAAAAAATAAGGAAGATTTAATTAAAAAGATAAATAAGATAATTTCTAATATGGTGCTAACTATAGCCAGTGCAGTGGCGGAAGTTGAACTAGTGTCTGTTTTACTGAGTCAAACAAAAGATAAAATGCTATTAACTATAAAAATTCTAAATGAACACAAACCAATAAGCAAATCATTAGTAGACAAATTAATCAAAAAAAATGACACTAATTTAAATACAAAAGATATTAATATCTATATGACCTCTTTATTATTAGAGTACTATAACACTGAAATACATTATACTTGTGAAGATAATTTGCTGGAGATAGGTTTAACTATAACTTAAGTTGCATATTTGGTTATTACAACTTTTTCTTCGTTTCAAGGCAACCGACAAGGGGTACCAAATCTAATTTTTGTAATCACTTAAGTCTAGTACTATTTTATTAATGTAGCGCTCATTTGCATCTTTGATGATAAACTTCATACCATTTTTATATTTAATGACTTCATCCACAGAAGGCACTTTACCAGCAATCGAAAGAATCAAACCACCAAGTGTAACATAGTCTTCTTCAGGGTCACGTAATTCTATTTTTAGATCCTCTTCTATATCTTTTATAAGAGCCCTTGCTGATACTTCAAACTTATTTTGAGACAATTCAGTAATGGTATATTCTGAATTTATTTCGTTTTCACTATCAATGTTTGGTATTAGCTCCTTTATAAGATCAGTCATTGAAATTAAACCATCAGTTCCACCATATTCATCCAATACGATAGCTAAGCATGATTTAGAAGAGTTCATCCTAACAAAAAGATTAGTTGTCTTCATCGAGGGTGGAACAAATATTACGCTTTGTATAATATGTTTCAGATTAAAATTTTTATCCCTATTAAAAATAACATCTTTTACATAAAAAAAGCCTATTACGTTATCAAAGTTATTTTTATAAATTGGTATTTTAGTGTGGCAAGTGTTTTTTATCTTCTTTATTATTTCACGCTCGCTTGACTCAATGTCTACTGCGCATATCTCTGTACGTGGAGTCATTATATCCATTATACCACAATCGCGGAATTTTAACAGACCATTAAGTATATTAAGGTCTGGCAGATCTTTCATTAATGCTTCAGTCGCACACTTTTTCAACACAGAAGCTTTTTTGAAAAGGAAGAGAAAAATTCTATATGCTATTTTTTCTACTAAGGTTCTTTTTTTACTCAATTTATTCCCTGTAATGGCAAAAACGTTTTCAGATTAGATTTATCAAGAAAACTGTTATTAAATGTTTAATAAGCATGTGAATAATGTCAAATTAATTTGTGAATTATTTGTTGATATAAAATACCAACAATTGATCAACAACTTTTTCAACAACATATACATAGTTGTGTAACAATGCATGATGGTAAAGTATTTTCCATAAAAGAAAATTACTAACACTCTAAACACCTTACTTATACACATAAATCATAACAGAAAATCAACAATATACGAAAGTTACTCACATATTTATCCACAAGTTGAACAACGCTAATTTTTACTGAATTTTAAGTTAGTAACAAGTTGTTGATAGAACTATTATTACTACTATACTTTAATATACAAAAGAATAGATAAAATAGATTGAAAAGCAGCAAAACAACAATAGCGAGAATTATTAAGAAAAATAAGCCGGGTGGAAGAGTGCCTATTTGGCTGA